>NZ_JALGRT010000005.1:0-314860 GCF_022815525.1 Rathayibacter sp. VKM Ac-2927 | reverse complement strand
ACATGGCCTTCAAGGCCGGCGCCGACCTGGTGACCGTCCTCGGCGTCGCCGGCGACAGCACCATCGCCGGCGCGATCACCGCCGGCAAGAAGCACGGCAAAGGCGTGGTCGTTGACCTCACAAGGCCGCGCGCGCCCGCGAGGTCGTCGCGCTCGGCGCCGAGTTCGTCGAGATGCACGCCGGTCTCGACGAGCAGGCGGAGGAGGGCTTCACCTTCGAGACGCTGCTGCGCGACGGCGAGGCCTCGGGCGTCTCGTTCTCGGTCGCGGGCGGCGTGAGCACCGCCACCATCGAGTCCGTGCAGCGCGCCGGCGGCACGGCCGCCGCCGCGCTCCGCGCCGCGATCGCCTGAGCCCATATCGCCGCCGTCACCGCCGGGCCCTCAACGGGTGTTCGGCGGTGACGGCGGCTTCATGAGCGTCAGAAGGCCGCGCTTGCAATCCGTCCTGTTACCGTGAACAATCGGGGGATCCGCTTCGCCACGGTGGCTGAGCGGGGCGCCGTCGTCTCGGCGCTGCTCATATCGTCGCAATGTTGCGAAAGGATGCACACCGCCGTGCACACTGTTCACCAGCGCTTGATCCGCGGGCGCCGGCTCGCCGCTACAGCGGTCGTCATCGCCACGACTCTCCTCGCGACACTTCTCGCTCCGCCCGCTCAAGCGGCCCTTGCGCCGACAGCACCGTACTTGGACGATTCGGGTCGGTTCTCTTTCGCGGAGCGTGCTGCCGACCTCGTCTCGCGGATGACGCTCGAGGAGAAGCTCCGACAGTTCAACGCGGCGTCCACGCGCTACGGAGGCACCCCGGCTGCGGCGATACCGCGCTTGGGCGTCCGCGAGTACCACTACTGGAACGAAGCGCTGCACGGTGTTGCGCGCGTCGGAGAAGCCACCACTTTCCCGACCGGGCTCGGTATCGGTGCGACGTGGAACAAGGACCTGATCCAGCAGGCGACCGAGGTGATGTCCGACGAGGCCCGCGCCTACTGGAACTCGGACAGGACCGACATCGGTCTGACCTACTGGTCACCCACGATCAACATGGCGCGCGACCCGAGATGGGGGCGTGCCGACGAGAGCTACGGTGAGGATCCCTTCCATACGGCCGAGATCGCTGGAGCGTTCGTCGACGGCCTGCAGGGTGATGACCCGACCTACTACCAGGCTGTTGCGACGGCGAAGCACTACGCCGCGAACAACCATGAGAACGACCGGCACTCCGACTCGTCGAACATGAGCGAGAAGACTCTGCGGGAGTTCTATCTCCCTGCGTTCCAGTCGCTCGCCGAGAAGCACGACCTCGGGTCTCTCATGACCGCGTACAACCGTGTGAACGGCGTCCCCTCCGTGGCGAACACGGAGCTGATCTCCGATCTCCTCCGTCGCAGCTGGGGTTTCGATGGCTTCATCACCTCGGACTGCTGGGCGATCGACGACGTGTGGAAGAACCACAAGTGGATCCCCGAGGGCTATGACCGCCCGGTGAACGAGACCGAGGCGACCGCTTTCTCCCTCCTTGCCGGCACCGACCTCGACTGCCAGGGCGGCCAGTACTCGAACTTCTTACGCCCCGCGCTCGAGCAGGGCCTGATCGTCGAAGACGACCTCGACATCTCCCTCGTCCGCGCGTTCACCGCCCGCTTCCGGACCGGCGAGTTCGACTCGGCCGACAAGAACCCGTGGCCAGTTGCGCGGTACTCAATGGCGAACACCGTTGCGACCGCCGAGCACGCCGCCGTCGCCGCAGACGTCGCGGAGGAGGCGCTCGTCCTCCTCGAGAACGCAACCCCGACCGGTGCGCAGAAGCCGATCCTCCCGCTCGACGCATCGGTGTCGAAGAACGTCGTCGTGGTTGGAGACATCGCGGATCACCAATACGTGGGGGACTACTCGCCGACCTCGCCCACCCCGGACGACACGATCCTCCAGGGCGTCAGCGACACGGTTCGTGGCATCGGTGGAACGGTCACCCACGTCGGCAACAACGACCAAGGAACCCTCACTCAGACAGAGGAAGCGCAGATCGCGGCCGCATCCACGGTGATCGTGGCGGTCGGCACGAAAGCCGGAGATCAGGACTCCGGGGTCGGCGGCTCCGCGAACCCAGACAGCGGCGAGTTCCGCGACCGCGCTGATCTCACTCTGCCGCGCAACCAGTCCGCGCTCGTGCAGCGGGTCGCTCAGCTGAATCCCCGCGTCGTCACCTACGTCCAGTCGGTCGCCCAGGCGGACGTCTCGACGTTCGCGAAGAGCGTCGAGGGTCTGCTGTGGTCGACCTACAACGGTCAGACTCAGGGCACTTCCCTCGCCCGCGTCCTGTGGGGCGCGGAGGGGACCAGCCCCTCCGGCAAGCTCACCTTCACCTGGTACGGCGATCAGAGCCAGCTCCCCGGCATCAAGGACTACGAGATCGCGCCGCACGACGGCACCCGAGGCCGCACCTACCAGTATTTCACCGGTGATGTCGCCTATCCGTTCGGCTACGGGCTCACCTACTCCTCGTTCTCCTACTCCGCTCCGCGAATCGCGAGTAGCACGCTCTCTCCGCAGCAGACGCTGTCCGTGGACGTGGACGTGACCAACACGTCCTCCGTCGCCGGATCCACAGTGCCGCAGCTGTATGTCACAACGCCTGGCGCTGACGGCGTGACCCGTCCGAACATCAGGCTCGCCGCGTTCGACAAGGTCGCTCTCGCTCCCGGGGAGAAGCGGACGGTGACCTTGTCGGCTCCTCTTGCGGACCTGTGGTCGTGGGACGCGGCGAAGGGCGCCGAGGTCATCGACCAGGGCACGTGGACTGCGTGGGTCGGCTCCGACGTCGCCGACGCCCGCTCGCGTCCCGTCCCCTTCACGGTCTCCGGGAATCGGGTGAAGTCCCTCCAGCAGGTGACGACGATCCCCACCGGTGTGCAGCTCGACACCGCGGAGGCCCACCCTGTCATCGACGCGGGGATCTCGGCAGTTGCGAACGATCAGTCGTTCTACGCCCCGGGCAGCTACACCCCGGTCTACACCTCGTCCGATCCGGCGATCGCCCAGGTGAGCCCTGCCGGCAAGGTCACTCCGGGAACAAAGGCCGGAACCGCCACGATCACCGTGACGGTGACCATCGACGGCACGAGCAAGTCGGACACGTTCCCCGTGGTCGTCGAACGGCCTGCGCCGACCCTCACCGGCGTCACCGTCGGCGGGACGGCTCTCGAGGGCTTCGATCCGCTACGCACGGACTACACCACGACCGTGCCGAACCGCACCGCGTTCCCGTCCGTGCAGGCGCAGGCGGCGACCGGCTCGACGGTCGCCGTGCAGCAGGCCACCGCGCAGAAGCCCGAGGCGACGATCACCGTCACCGACAGCTCCGGCAGTGTCCGCGTCTACACGGTGCGCTTCCGAGTGACGCTGGCCACGACGTCGTTCGCGAGTACGTCCGCGTCGGCTCTGTCCGCCTCCGGGTGGACGATCCTGAACGAGGACACGGCCGGGTGGCGTTCCACCACTGCCGGGCTGCAGATCGACAGCGCGTCAGGAGACCTCTTCCAGGCCTCGCCGGCGGCGCCGAAGAACCTGTTCCTCCGCGACGCCCCGGGCGACTGGACGGCGACCGTGAAGGCGACGTCGGGAGGCGCGCTGGATCAGAACTACCAGCAGGGCTTCCTCGGGGTCCGCGTCGACGACGACAACTACCTGAAGATCGGCCTGCAACGGGACGGTCAAACCAGGGTCAACACCCTCGTCGAGAAGAACGGCGTGGCTGTGCAGACCGCCTCGCAGGAGCAGTTCTCGGCGAGCCCGACCCAGCCCGTGTGGCTGCGGATCTCCAAATCCAGCACGAGCTACGTCACCTCCTGGTCCCTGAACGGAGAGACCTTCCAACGCTTGCGGGGAGTGACCGCCCTCGAGGGCTCTGACGCGAAGCTCATGCTCGGCGCCATCAACGGCATGACGGGTGCGGCGAGCCGCACGCTCACCTTCGACCGGCTCCAGGTGTCCGCCGCACCGACGCCCGCAGCGACACTCACCAAGGACGTGTCTCTGCCCGCTCTCTCCGGCACGACGCTCAGCAACGGGTGGCGCGCTGTCCGACCCGACCTCACGAAGGTCGCCGCGAACGGCACCTCTGTCGCCATCACGGCGCAGGCGGGCGAGCAGTGGCAGGGCCAGCCCGGAGGCGCAGGTCCCGAGGCGGGAACCGCGAAGAACCTCCTGGTGCACGACGCCGCCGGCGACTGGACGTCCTCGGTGAAGCTCGACCTCGGTCAGGCTCCGCAGACGGACCACGAGAAGTCGGTGCTCGGCGTGTACGACGACGACGACAACTTCGTCCTCCTCGCCTACCAGCACGACACCGGACGCTCGCTCGAGTTCTCCGTCGAGCAGGACGGCGTGCGCAGCCAGCGCACCGTCACCCCGCTTCCCTCGGGCGGCACTACCCAGTACCTGCGTCTGCAGAAGATCGGCAGTAGCTACACGGCCTGGTCTTCGACCGATGGAGCGTCCTGGACTCCCGCCTCGACGGGACCGGTCCGTCTGGAGACCGTCCGGCCCTCCCTGCAGCTCGCCGCCTATGGTGCGGGCACCAGCCGCACGACGACGTTCTCCAACCTCGCGATCGCCGAGCTCACTGACACCACCGCCCTGACGAGCACCGACTTCCGGGGTGCGACGCGTCAGAGCCTGGTCGACACGGGCTGGTCCATCCTCCGCGAGGACGCTTCGAAGATCGCCTTCGGAGCGAGCGGAACGGTCATCACCTCCACCCCGACCGGCCTCTGGGGTCCGCTGCAGAACGCCTCCAACGTGCTGATGCACCGGGCCGCCGGCGACTGGACGACGACCGTCGACCTGTCGGTCGCCACTCCCTCCGCCGACTACCAGCAAGCGGTGGTGGGCGTCTACGACACGGACGGCGACTACCTTAAGCTCACGCGCTCCTACGACAGCGGCGCGGCGAGCATCCAGCAGCTGCAGTGGGCTGTCGAGAACAACGGCACGCCCACGCCTCTCGCGTCGACCCCGTTCCCCGCGAACGCCGTCGCGCTGCGGCTGATCAAGAGCGGCGACACGTTCACCGCGCTCTACTCCAGCGACGGCGCGACGTTCACCCGTCTCGGCTCGCCTCTGAGGAAGGTGTTCACCGACCCGAAGCTGTTCCTCACCGCGTACAACGATTCGGGGACCGCGGCCGGGCTCGCCACCACGTTCCGCGCCGTCACGGTAGACCGCACCGCGGCGGAGTCGTTCACGAGGTTCGAACTGCCCCAGCAGAGCTTCGCGGTCGAGCGCGCCAGGTCGGGCGTGAAGCTCGTCCCGGACGTCATCACCTCCCGGGGCGGCCTTCCCACGCTGACCTACTCGCTCCAACCCTCCGGCATCAACACCGCCGGGGCGACCATCACGCGGGACGGTGTCCTCACCGCGACACGCCCCGGTCAGGTCCGCGTCACGCTCCAGGGCACCGTCGGAGCGGCCACGGCCGGCACGGCAGCGATCATCACGATCGACGCGCAGGCGCAGCGGACCCTCGCGGTCAGCGGCACCTCGTCGTCACGTTGCATCTCGGGCAAGGTCGTGCTCACCACCGTCGTGAAGAACGAGGACACCGTGCCAATCTCGGTCACTGTGTCCAACTCATTCGGGACGAAGACCTCGAGTGGCATCGCGCCGGGGAAGTCGGTCTCGCAGGCATGGACCACCAGGCAGTCATCGATCACCGCCGGGACGAGCACAGCCGTGGTCTCCGCGACTGTGGACGGGAGCAGCGTCACGAGGACAGTGCTCATCGCCCACAGCGCGCGGTCCTGCGGTTAGCAAGTCGGGGAGGGCAGACGACCGCTCCCTCCCCACCGCAGCTGTAACCCGCCTTCCATGACACCGATAGCTGCCGAACTCCGGTGGGGGAGTCCGGAAGCAGCAGGGCAATAAGACAACTGCTCGCTCTGCGATGAACCTGCAACATCGGAGATGGCGCTAGCAGCGACGCAACAGAAGTCCGCATCATCCCGTCATGATCGACCTGACGAAGGAGTCAGTACGTGCACAACCGGAATGCACTTCACCGAGCATTGGCATGCGTCATCACCCAGCGACGAAAAGCGCTCATGATGACAGCTGTTGTTCTTGCTGGTGTGATGGCCTCCTCCACGAGTCAGGCGGTGGCCTTCCCACGGGATACGATCGTTGCGAGCGTCGCTCCAGTAGGGGAAGACGGAGTGCTCGTTCATTACGACATGAGTCACGATGGCGATCGACTCACAGATCGGTCGGGCCGGGGGCTTCATGCCCGCCTAGTCGGCGTCTCCGACGACGACTTCGGAGTCAGCGGCACGGACCAGACATTGACCTTCAACGAAGGCGGACACGTGGAGTTGCCCGATTTCATCGGCTCCGAGGAATCCGTCATCATCGAACTGCGATACACCGCAGGATCTGTCGACAACGAACCGTTGTTCTCTCTCGGCACCACGAGCGACCACGATTACCTGCGCTTTCATCCACGGGTCGGGTCGGAGTTCATGTGGGAAGCCAAGCACGACGGCGCGTACTACAAGTTCGATGACGCGCTCCCGACCAGTGAGGGTGGTTTCACCACGGCGACCGCCGTCCTTCGATCCGACGCGACGATGGCGATGGCCATCGACGGTCAGCTCCGCGGAACGCGGACGACCAGTGTCACCGCGCCCGCTTTCACTCCGACTGGGGACGTCCTCGGATATCTCGGCAAGCCCGTCTGGAACGGCGACCCGTACTTCTCCGGAACACTGAGCGAGGTCGTCGTGCGGACGTATCGCGAAGTGGCCCCGCCGGCAAGTAGTAATACCAAGGTCGTGTCGACGACGTATCCGTCCCGGGCGGAAGGTCGCGATTGGGGCCGCAGCAGCATGATCACCGGCAACGGCTTGAACGGTGCGCTCATAGCGGGGAACCCGACGAACGACACCGTTCTCTTCCAGAACATCACCTTCAACCTCCCCAACGACAACCTCCGGCGGACCCCCGACATCTCCGGCTACCTGGAGGGCAATCGGCGATCCCTGATCGATGGAGGGGTCACACAGATCGACCCGTCATACCAGATGCAGTGGGACTACGGGTTCCATCCCGGTCACGAACTGAACCTCCGAGTCGACGATGCCGGCCCCGTCTACGGCAACTCACGATGGACGGATTACGAAACCGGTGAGGTCGGCGTGAACTACGTCGACGAGAAGGGGGCCTGGGAGCGCCGGACCTTCACGTCGCGGACCGACGACGTGGTCGTCACGCATCTGAACCGCTCCTCCACCGGCGCGCGGATCGACCTCGACCTCGACATCACCCCCCTCGACGATATGGCTGTGGAGGCGGGGGAAATCGATCGGAATCTTCGGTTCCGTCAAATTGCGGCACCGGACGGGAGCTACATCGGACAGGTCGCGCACTACCCGTCCTACAGCAACAGCGAGCTGCGCAACGGCGGCTTCGCGGGCGTGACCTACGTCGTCACTCGTGGCGGGTCGAAGGAGCGCGTTGAAACGGGCGTGGCGGGGGGGCCGCGGGCCGTCCCGGGCTCCACGAAGTACGGGATCGCTATCCGAGGCGCTGAAGAGGTCTTCCTCGTCACGCGGTCCGCTCGTGACGTCGACATGGGGGAGTGGGATCGCTTTGCCGGGCAAAGTTCCTACCCGGTCGTAGATGAGCTCGTCGCCGGAATCCGTGCGGTGATCGAACAACCGCACTATCAGGACGGCGGGTCGTTGAGCTACGCGAACCTGCTCGCACCGCACGCGCTCGAGCACGGGCGGGAGTTCAACGCGGTGGCCCTCGACCTCGACGGTTCCGACGCGGACTCCTCCAAGTCGAACGAAGCGCTGATCAGCGCGCAGCAACGCTCGGCGAACACGCTGAACGCCGCGATGGTGGAGAGGTCGTTCAATGCCGGGCGCTATGGCGTGATCAGTTCCAGCGGCTTCAGCGTCCCGCGTCTCGGCGGGATGTGGACTCCCGCGTGGAACCCCGCCTGGCAGGGTGACTGGACGCTGGATGCCAACCTCAATCTGCAGATGGCCGGAGCGAACACGCTCGCGCTTGACAGCGAAATGTCCGGCTACCTCAACTTCCTGCTCCGCACCGTCCCGGACTGGGAGGACAACGCGGCCGATGTGTACGGAATGCAGGACGCCATCATGGCTCCGCCTCGCACGGATTCGGACAGCTCAGCGCTGTACCACTACTCCGAGAACGGCGGGAGTTACCCGTTCCAGTACTGGAACGCCGGCGCGAGCTGGGTTCTGCAACCGGTCTACGAGTACTGGCAGACGCACGGGGACGAGAC
Organism: Rathayibacter sp. VKM Ac-2927; assembly: GCF_022815525.1. Taxonomy (NCBI): domain Bacteria; kingdom Bacillati; phylum Actinomycetota; class Actinomycetes; order Micrococcales; family Microbacteriaceae; genus Rathayibacter; species Rathayibacter sp. VKM Ac-2927. The sequence continues at coordinate 306,548 of NZ_JALGRT010000005.1, read as the reverse complement.
CGTGACGCTTCCCGGGGACATCGAGGTGAGCGCATTGGCCTCGATCCTCAGCCCCGTCGCCGCCGACCTGCCCGCGGACCGGCTCGCCGCCATCCAGAACAGCGGCCGGATCCGACTGGTATCGGACCTGCTGCTGCCTCTGCTGACCAAGCAGGCGAACTTCTGGGAGCAACTCGTCGATCCGCGATACTTCGAGGACGCGTCAGGGACCGCACGGTTCCAATCCGAGAAGACCGCGTTGGCCGCAGGGGAGCACTACCTGCTCCTACCCTGCTTCTCGCCGGAGAACACCCCGGCGAACCGCTCGACGCCGGTCGCGATGAACTGCTCGATGGACATCGCCGCCGCTCAAGACGGCCTGCGGATGGCCATCGCCGCGGAGAAGCACGTCAACGGCGCAGACAGCCCGAACATCCGAACCTGGCAGGAACTCTCCGATCGCCTCCCACCGGTGCGCTACGACGCAACCGGCGCCCTGAAGGAATGGTCCCTCGACCGATACACCGAGCAGCACGCGCATCGTCACATCAGCCAGGCGTACTTCGCCTGGCCCGCTCACGACAGCCAGACCTCACCGGAGATCGCCGAGGGGCTGGCGACCGCGCTCAGCCTGCGGAAGGCGACCGCGGGTGACAAGAGCTCCGGGCACGGCTGGCTGCACATGGGACTCGTCGACGCACGGCTCAAGAACCAGCAAGGAACCACAGAAGCCCTGCTGGCGCTACTCTCGCAACGGGCCTACTACTCGAGTTTCACCACGAACCACAATGTGACAGGAGACTCCGCCTACGTCGCCGACATCCTGCACACCGTCCCGACTCTGCTTTTGGAATCGCTCATCTATTCGGACACGGGAAGCATCCAAGTGCTGCCTGCGCTGCCGGCCGGCATGCCGGCGGGCAGCGTGACAGGATCACTCGCCCGCACCCAAGCCGAGATCCCCGCCATGTCGTGGAACATCCCCAAGGCGAAGGCCAGCGTGACGGTGCGCTCCGCGACCGCGCAGACCATCGCTGTGTCCAGCGGTCAACAGTGGTCCTCAGCCGTCATCGACGGTCGAACCGTCCGCAACACCGGCGCCCCTCTGACACTCACCTTCGCCGAAGGGCAGGCCATCACGATCGACTTCACTCTGGGGACACCGACCGACCTGCCCGTCGCGGTGATTCCGTCAGTGACGAGTGAATCAGGCGCCAACACAGCAGGGTGGCACCGGTCACCAGTGTCTGTGCAATTCACGACCGACTCGGACGATGCCACGGTGCAGTACCGACTCGGCGACGCAGGAGCCTGGGCGCCGGCCGATCCTGCGCTGTCGGTCACGACGGACGGAGTGACAACGCTGAACTATCGCGCAGTGCGCCGTGGAACTCCGGTCACGGGTTCGGAAGGCGAGCTGGAGATCAAACTCGACCGGACAGCCCCGCTGTCGTCGGTGACGACTGATCCTGCGTCAGGTTCCACAACGGTGGGACGGAAGATCACCGCACACTTCACCGCGATCGATACCACCTCAGGCATCACCTCCACCGAGTACTCCGGCGACGCCGGCGCGACGTGGACGGCCGGTTCTGATGTCTCTTTCACTGCCGCGGGCGAGCATCCTCTCCTCTACCGCGCCACGGATGCGGCAGGAAACGTCGAATCGGCCAAGACAGTCGTACTCACGGTGACCCCTGCGGATTCGAGTACAACACGTCCCAACCTCACGGTCACCGCCTCAGGGCGCTGCATCGCCGGGAAGGTCGTACTCACCGTGGTCACCAGAAACGGAGAGGCTGTGCCGGTCACCCTCCACGTGCAGACCCCGTACGGCAGCAAGGACCCTGTACAGGTGCAGGCCGGCAAGGCCGTGTCGCAGGCGTTCACAACACGACTTCCCGCCGTTCCGGCGGGAAGCGTGAGCGTCAAGGGCACGGCCGCCATAGATGGACGATCTGTGACGTCGACCACACAGGCCGGCTTTCCCGCTCTCTCGTGTCGCTGAGCGAAGAAGCCCAACTGTCAAATGGCCGGAGGGCCGGCCGAAGCCTTGGCCGGCCTTCTCGTGCTTCCGGAGAGGAGAACGGTTGTGCGCATCCGACTTGTGATGCAGTTCGCCGCGCCATAGATCTCCGGCTCCGTGATCCGTTCCGAGTGAGCGCTCGTAGCGATGGGAGAGACTCGACCACCGACATGACGCCTTGCGCTCAACGCTTCACGCTCTCAGCTGTCGAACGAAACGGATCGGGTGAGCTCCTGCCACTTCTCGTCCGATTCGGCTTGGGCTTTTTCGACGGCTGCCACGTAGGCGATCGCGTCCTGTCCGACCAGGAGACGAACGGGCGGCTCGTCCAGAGCGAGAACCGTGCGCACCAGCCCAGCGACCTTCGCAGGATCTGAGGGCTCGCTGCCCTGCGAGCCTCGAACACCCCGCGCCATCGCTCCGACCGTCGCACGATAGGGCTCGCTGATCGCGGGGATCGTCATGGATGATCCTGCCCAGTCCGTCCGCATCCCTCCCGGCTCCAGCACGGTCACCTTGATTCCAAGGGGTGCGAGTTCCTGCGCAAGCCCAGACGAGAAACCGCTGACCGCCCACTTGGCGCTCTGGTACGCGGTCATCCCCGGACCTGAGACCCGTCCGCCGATCGAGGAGATCTGAACGATGTGCCCGGAACCCTGCTCCCGCATGATCGGGATGACAGCTTTAGAAAGATAAACGACGCCGTAGAAGTTCGTATCGATCTGACGACGAAAATCGTCCAGCTCCACATCCTCCACCGAAGCGACATCCCCGTAGCCGGCGTTGTTGATGACGACATCGACGCGACCGAACGTCTCGACAGCGCGGTCGACGACCGAGCGAGCCCCATCCGCGTCGGTGACGTCCAACTCGAGCGGCAACACCGCATCGCCGTACTGCGCAACCAGCTCATCCAGCTGCTCAGGGCGGCGCGCCGTCGCGACGACCTGGTGCCCGTTCGCGAGTGCATCCTCGGCGATCGCCCTACCGAGTCCACGCGAACTGCCGGTGATGATCCACACCTGCGACATGAGATTCCTTCCAACTGCGCGAGCAGCGATAGCGCCTACTCGAGGCTAGCCGTCCGAAGTTGGACGCTGCTGTCAGCGATAGCGCGAGAGGAAGGGCGCCGATTCACGCCGGTCCGCAATCCCGAAGGGAGCGCCTCCCTTCGGGCTGCCGGCCTCGGTGTCGAGTGCGCTGTTCCTCGTCTACCTCGCTGGCTCCCTCGCCGCGCAGCGCTCGGCTGCCCTCGCCGAGAGGATCGGCACCACCCGTGCGCTGATCGCCGGAAGTGCCGCGATGCTCGTGTCGCTTCCGCTGATGGCGTCGGATCTCCTCGCCCTCGTGGTAGGAGGGCTCGTTCACTTCACGATCGGGTGCTTCACCGCGCACCCCCTCGCGAGCGGGCTCTCCGGCCGCTCGGCGCGCGTCGCTCGCCCGCAGAGCACCGCCCTCTACCAGATTGCGTGGCTTTGGGGCACGAGCCTGTTCGGCTGGCTCGGCGGACTGGCCTACGTCGAGGGAGTGCCTGTCGGCCGTCTCGGATAGCCGGAGGACGTGGCGCACGCGGCGGGGTTCTTCCTCGACGCCGCCGCCGGCTTCGTGACCGGCCAGACGCTCTAAGTCTGCGGTGGATTGACCGTCGGCGTCGATCCGCTCTGAGGCGGGACGAAGGAGACGAGGCGCTCGGGCTCCGGTAGAGTCCCGTCCGGTGACCTCCTCCCGCACCGTCTTCCTCGACGTCGACGGCACCCTGATCGATCACGATCAGGTCGTCGCCCCCTCGGTGGTCGACGCCGTGCAGGGCGCACGCCGTAACGGCCATCTCGTCCTCCTCGCGACGGGACGATCCCGAGCCGAGATACCGATCGCGATCGCGGAGATCGGATTCGACGGCGCCATCTCGGCGGCAGGCGGTTTCATCGAGTTCGAGGGTGCTCTGGTCGCCGAGCACACTCTCGCGCCCGACGCCGTCGACGAGATCGTCGCATTCTTCGACTCGCACGGCATCGAGTACAACCTGCAGGCCTTCGACGCGGTCCACCCGAGCGCGGGGCTGGCGGCGCGCATCGCGCCTGTTTTCGGTCGGATGGGCCTCGATCTGGGCGCTGTCGACGGGGCGGACGCCGCGATCGCCGAGCGGATGGCGTACCGCGGCCCCGCTCCGCGTGGCGGGATAGCGAAGGCGACGTTCTTCGGTGAGGACCGGAGCACGTTCGCCGCGGTGCGCGACGGACTCGGCGATCGATTCAATGTGATTACGGGGACGATCCCTTACCTCGGCGAAGCGGGCGGCGAGGTGAGTTCGGCGGGGGTCGACAAGGGCGCCGCGATCCTCGAGCTGGTCGGGTTGCTCGGCCGGGACGTCGCCGACGCAGTGGCGATCGGCGACAGCGCGAACGACGTCGAGATGTTCGCCGTAGCCGGACTCGCCATCGCGATGGGGAACGCGACGCCGGAGATTCAGGCGCGGGCGGATGAGGTGACGACGGCCGTTCACGAGGACGGCGTGTGGAACGCGTTCCGCCGTCACGGCCTCCTCTGAGCCCGCCGGAGGAACGCCCGCCTCACCGGATGAGGTGCGCGCCGTTGGTGCGGATGACCTCCGCATACCAGTCGAAGGACTTCTTGCGGTACCGCGCAAGGGTGCCGGAGCCGTCGTCGTTGCGGTCCACGTAGATGAAGCCGTATCTCTTGCTCATCTGAGCGGTGCTCGCGCTCACGATGTCAATGCATCCCCACGAGGTGTAGCCCATCAGCTCGACACCGTCGGCGACCGCCTCGGCGGCTTGCACGAGGTGGTCGTTGAGGTAGCGGATGCGGTAGTCATCCAGGACGGTCGTGCAGCCGTCGACCTCGACCAGCTCGTCCCTGCCGCCGATGCCGTTCTCGACGATGAACAGCGGCTTCTGCCACCGGTCCCAGAACTGGTTCATGACGATGCGCAGTCCACCCGGGTCGATCTGCCAGCCCCACTCGCTGGCCTCGAGCGTCGGATTCGGCACTCCGCCCATGATGTTGCCGGGACCGGTGACCCGAGCATCAGGGTCGCCTGACTCGCAGACGCTCATGTAGTAGCTGAACGAGACGAAATCGACGGTGTTCGTCAGGATCTCGCGGTCCTCGGCGGAGATGTTGAGCTCGATGCCCTTCTCGCGCAGTTCGCGAAGGAAGTAGCCGGGGTAGCGACCTCGCGTGTGCACATCGCCGAAGACGAGATTGGTGTGGTCGGCCTTCATCACGGCGAGGTTGTCGGTGGGGGAGGGGGTGAGGGGGTAAACGGGCATCGCCAGCACCATGCAGCCCATCTGCACATCCGGGATCGTCTCGCGGGCGATCCTGGTCGCGAGCGCGCTCGCGACCAGCTCGTGATGCATCGCCTGGTAGAGCTGCGTCTCGGTGAGCTCGTCGGCGGGAGTGGAGATGCCGCCGCTCATGAACGGCGCGTGCACGAGGGAGTTGATCTCGTTGAAGGTCAGCCAGTACTTCACCCGGGAGCCGAACCGGTCGAAGAGCGCCCGGACGTAGTTCTCGTAGAACCCGATCAGCTCGCGGCTGACCCAGCCGTTGTGGTTCTCGGCGAGGAAGAGCGGTGTCTCGTAGTGGGAGATCGTGACCATGGCCGCGATCCCGTGACGTTCCAGTTCGTCGAGAACGCGGTCGTAGAAGGCGAGGCCCTCCTCGTCGGGTTCTGTCTCGTCACCTCGCGGGAAGATCCGGCTCCAGGCGATCGAGAACCGGTAAACGGTGAATCCCATTTCGGCGAAGAGGGCGATGTCCTCCTCGTACCGGTGGTAGAAGTCGGCGGCGACGAGTTTGAGGTTGTCGCTCGTCGGCTCTGCGCTGCGCGGACCCGAGAGCCCGCGGGGTAGGACGTCCTGGACCGAAGGGCCCTTCCCGCCTGCGTCGTGTCCCCCCTCGACCTGGTTCGCGGCTGTCGCCCCGCCCCAGAGGAAGCCGGTCGGGAAGGGGGTCGTCGTGTCGGTCATTCGTGGTCCTCAGTCAGTTGTTCGTCGGTGCGGATCGGTGCGAGGCGCGGCGTCATCGCGCCCCGCACCGATCGGATGTCGTGGTGCCTATGCCAGGGTGACGGTCGCCTCGTCGGCGATGGCCGTGAAGAGAGGGTCTCCATGGGCGATCGGCCCGAGGGCGATCTCGCCCACCTCTGGGAAGGCGTCCGCGTTGGTGATCACGATCGGAGTGGTGAGGTCGTAGCCGGCAGCGGCGATCGCCGCAGCGTCGAACTCAAGGAGGAGGTCGCCGGCTGCCACCTGCTGGCCGGTCTCGACCCGCATCGAGAAGTGCAGGCCGTCGAGCTTGACGGTGTCCAGCCCGATGTGGATCAGCAGCTCGGCACCGCCGGCGTGCCGCAGCCCGATGGCGTGGCCGCTCGGGAAGGCGGCGGCGATCACGCCGTCGAAGGGGGCGTAGACGGTGCCTGCGGTCGGGAGGATCGCCGCCCCGTGTCCGAGGACGCCTCCGGCGAACACCGGGTCCGCCACCTGCGCCAGGGGCACGACGGTCCCGCTGAGCGGGCTCAGGACCGCGAGATCGCGGCTGACCTCACCCGGTGCCTCCTTCGCGTCGGGCTCCTTGAATCCCAGGATCAGGGTGAGGAGGAACGGCAGGACGGCCGCGATGACGAGTCCGACGATCACCAGGAACGTGTTCCCCGTTCCGAGAAGGGTGGGAATCGAGAGGCCTGACGCGAGAGCGAATGCGTTCGCCGCACCGCCGCCCGCCGAGATCAGTGCGCCTCCGATGACGCCGCCGACGATGCCGAAAGCGAAGGGGCGCTTGAGGGGCAGGTTGACGCCGTAAATGGCGGGCTCGGTCACGCCGGCGAGGAAGCCCGAGAGGGTGGCGGGGGCGGCGAGGGAGCGCAGATCGCGGTTGCGCGTCCGAGCCCAGACTCCGGCCACGGCCGAGGCCTGAGCGAGCACCGCAGCGAAGACCGGCGCGAGCAGGAAGATCAGGCCCGTGTTCTGGTACTCGAGCGCGAAGAGCGGGATGAAGCCCCAGTGCAGGCCGAAGATCACGAAGACCTGCCAGAACCCGCCCATCAGCGCGCCGCCGAGCCACGGGACGACGTCGAAGATCCAGCCGATGCCGCCGGCGAGAGCATTGCTGATCAGGCTCGAGAGCGGACCGATCACGATGAGCGTGAGCGGCACGAGGACGAGCACCATCAGCATCGGGGTGACGAATCGGCGGATCGCGGCGGGAAGCCTGGCGTACAGGACGCGCTCCGCGCGGCTCTGCATCCAGGTGATGATGATGATCGGGATGACGCTCGACACGTAGCTCACCATCGTGACCGGGATGCCGAAGAAGGTGATGTCCTCTGTGCCGTTTAGCGCGACGATCGACGGGTACACCAGAGCGCCCGCAATGGCCAGGGAGGTGAATTGGGCGGCGCCGAAGTAGCTCGCCGCCGTGATCGCCAGGGCAAGCGGCAGGAAGTTGATGAACGAGTCGGCGAGCGCGTTCAGGATCGTGTAAGTGCTCGTCGTCGGATCGATCCACGCGAACGTGACCGCCGCGGCGAGGGCTGCCTTGAGCAGGCCCGTGCCGGCGAGGGGCCACAGCAGCGGAGTGAAGATCGCGGAGATCATCGCGATGAAGCGGTTGAAGACGTTGGGCTTCGGCTCCCCGGGCGCGCGGGTCCGTTCACCGGCCGCGCCTCCGCCGGCTAGTGACGAGATCTTGCCGATCTCCGCGTAGACCTCGGGAACGTCGTTGCCGATGACGACCTGGAACTGGCCGGCAGCGTTGGCGGTGGTGATGACACCGGGCAGGGCCTTGATCGCGGCTGCGTCGATCTTCGACTCGTCCCGGATGACGAAGCGCAGCCGCGTCGCGCAGTGCGCCAGCGAGGCGACGTTCGCCTCACCGCCGACACCGTCGAGCACCCCGGTCGCTGTTGTGGAGTAGTCCATCGGTCTCTCCCTCTCCGCCGCAGCTCTGCGGCTCCTGGTCAGTGGACGTCCGGCGTTCGGGCATAAAAAAACCTGAACCCGCTGCCGGTGACCGGCGAGTGGAGTTCAGGTTTTGCCTGCGAGCGCAGTAACAATCCGTGGCTTCAGCGAGACCTGGGGTCTCGCGGACGCCATTATAGCACGGGACCGGAGCCGTCATCGGCTCGGAACCGGCTCGCAAGGCGCTCCACATGAACGATGACGTAGAGCATCTCCTCATCGGTGAGGTCGGAGCCGGTCGCGGCCGAGACATAGAACTTCACCTTCGTCGCGATCTCGTACGACGCGGAATAGCTGTGCTTCGCGAACTCGAAGAAGGACGTGTCGGCACCGCGGAGCATCGCCTTCGACACGAGTCGCTGCAGGAGGAACTGCACATGCAGGATGAAGCGGGCGAACTCCGGGCTCGATCGATCTAACTCGACCCCGAGCCCTGCCTCGACGGTGGCGACGACGTGCTGCACTCGTCGGAAGAGCAGAGCCGCGGTGCCGTTGGGCTCGTCGCGCGTGGCGTTCAGCAGGTGCATCGTGATGAACACCGCCTCCTCAGGAGGCAGCGCCGTCTGGAGCCGCGCGCTGATCGACTCGGTCATCCGCTGAGCCGCGGTGAACTCGCCGGGATGGAGGACGCGCAGTTCCGGCATGGCCGCGGCCGGGATCCGCACGCCCTGCTCCAGGCGCTCGAGAACGAACTGCACGTGGTCGAGCAGAGCCACGGCGAATCGGGGCCCAAGATCGCGCCCGAGCATCCGCTCGCCCTCGTCGATCGCCGCGTTCGTCGCCTCGACGACCCGGTAGGAGACGTCGGCGAGCAGCTGGCGGGCATGCTGCCCACCGCTACCTTTCTCCAGCACGAAGGTCTTCTCGACCCGAGACTGATCGACGATGTCGTCGACCTTTACCTGGAAACCGAGCCCGCGACCCATGAGAACGCGTTCACGTCCCGATCGATCGATCGAGATAACAACGTTGTTGTTCAGAACCTTGTGCGCAACGATCCGGGGCAGACCCGACGCGACGCTGTCGGTTGTCATGCGCGCCATCCTACGACGCAGTTCCTCTCTGCTCACGGGCGATTGTGTCCGCAACCTCGATGCGCTCCTGGGAGTCGTACCCTCTGCAACTGAAGCTGCGGCTCAAGGACGGAAGGCGCCATGACGCTGTGCATCCACGTTGCCGACGGCGGTGGTCAAGACTCCGCGAACCCGTCCGTCCTAACGGACGGGCATCGAGGCAGCCGACCGTTCATTCGTCGACTGCTGCGGGAAGCCCGCCTTGCCGAAATAGCGAGCCACCGGCAAACTGACATAATCTCGATTATGAGATGCCAGCACGACGCCCTCGCAGCCGGCGGTGTAGTCGTTCTTCTGCGGCGACGATCGCGGGTGCAGGTCAGCTGGGTTCTGGGTAGGTCAGGAAGTCGACGTCGGTGATGTCGGTCATCTCGTCATCCCAGGAGGGGCGGGCCGGCTGCATGCGCTGCGTTTCTCGTTCGATGTGGGCGATGGCGTCCTCATCGACGGGTTCGTCGCCGTGGCTGTTCTCGACGGGGGTGGAGAACAGCTGGCTGGCGGGCCCGATGAGCAGGTGAGCGTAGGCATTGCTGCCGCCGTCGGTGACGACGGGAACAGAGACGACATCCGATTTACCGACGTCCGCGAGAGCTCGCGCGTAGCGGAGGACCGCCTTGCAGGTGACGTCGGCGACGAGCATGGATCCGCTGGAGTAATAGAGCTTTCTCATGGGGTCACTGTGCTTTCAGGCCGTGTCGTCGCGGTGGGGAGTGTGATCGGGTTCGTCGCTGATGCGCAGGCCCGCGGCGGTGTGGGAGTCGGCGAGGAGCTGACGGATCCAGCTCGGGTTGATCGCCGGAGGGCGGCCGCCGTGGTACTTGAACCGCAGCGGGATCGCCGGGTGCATCCAAATGCTGGTGCGTCCGTCTCCGATGCTCTGGGAGTCCTTCCAGGAGAAGTAGAAGGACTCGTTGCGGGCCAGCTTCGAGCCGATGACGATCTGGAGGTGGGCGAGGACTCGGTCATCGAAGTCTGCTTCGAGGGAGGAGTCGTAGTGCAAGCGGCCCATGATGGCCTTTCCGACACAGGAAACTGCGCCCATCTAGGGAGTGTGACACACGCCGAAGTTCCGAGCGTCATCCTCTTAAAACTCCGGCGAGGCAAAAGCGAGCGCCCTACGCCGTATGCGCCGGAAGACGCGAATCGTCGGCACCATGCTCCGCTTGTACGCCGCAATCCAAACGGCCCCCGAAATCCTCGGCAGGGCCTTCGTTCTCCTCTCCGTCGTACCGCGGGAGCATGCTGAGACCATGATCAGACGCATCGGCATCCTCGGGTACGGCCGGATGGGAGCGCCCGTCGCGCAGCGGCTACAGGGGCACGGCTTCGACGTGACGGTGTCCGACGCCGACGAGGAGGCGCTGCAGCGGGCGCGGGCCGACCGGCTGCCGACGGCGCCGGACGGTGCCGCCTTGGCCGCCCGCTCGGACACGCTGATCACCGTGCTGCCGGGGCCGATCGAGTGCCGGGAGGCCCTGCTCGGCGCGGGCGGCGCGCTCGGCCGGCTGGCTCCGGGCGGCGTCTGGCTCGACTTCACCAGCAACGACCCGCGGAGCGTCGCGACCCTGGTGGCGGAAGCGGCGCGGCGGGGGATCGGCGCGGTCGCGGCTCCACTGCGGGGCGGGCCGGCGGACGCCGCCGCGGGGACGCTCGGCTTCTACCTCGCCGGCGACGCCGCCGCGGTGCACGAGGTGGCGGACGTGCTCGCGGTGCTGGGGCACGACGCTGCGACGCCCGTCGCGCAGTCGGATCCCGCGCTCGCGCACGTCGCGAAACTGGTCGCCAACACCCTCTGGTTCGGCCAGGTGATCGCCGTCACCGAGGTGCTCCTGCTGGGCCGAGCGCTGGGCTGGGAGCCGCCCGCCCTACGCGCCGCGCTGCTGGAGAGTCCCGGCGCGAGCGCCTTCCTCGAGCGGCACGCACCGGCGCTCCTCACCGGCGACCGCATGCCCGACTTCCCGCTCGGCCGCGTGGTCGAGGAGCTGGAGACGGTGCTGCGCCTCGCCGAGGAAGCCGGGACGCCGCACGAGACAATCGCGCTCGTCACCCGCCTGCACAGGGAGGCCCTCGCCTCCTTCGGCGACGTGGACGGCGAGCTCCTCGCCGCCGCACTCCTCGAGGAGCGCGCGGGCCGACCCCTCACGGCCGACACGCCGCCCGATCGGGACAAACCCACAGAGACCAGCTGACGCAGGTCGTCTTCCTCTCGTCCCTCGTCGCCTAAATGATCTGGATCCATGAGCACAAGACCACCTGCGCACGTCCCGTTAGGGGATGGTCTACCGGTCACCGATTTCGTCAGTGAGGAGTCGGCGCGCGCGCGGCGCTGGCATCAGTCGGTGTTGAGGGTGTTCCTGGGGTATTCGCCGAAGCGGCGTGCGTAGTTGGCAGAGAAGCGGCCGAGGTGGGTGAAGCCCCAGCGGCCGGCGATCTCGCCGACGGTGCTGGTGCCGGGTTCGAGGGTGCGGAGCTCGGCGTGGACGCGGTCGAAGCGGATGCGGCGAAGGTAGTCGAGCGGGGTGACGTCGAGTTCGCGTCGGAAGAGAGCTTGAAGACCACGGACGCTGACGCCGGCGGCGGTCGCGACCTCTTCGATGGCGATGGGGAGGTGGGCGTGGGCGTGCAGGTGCTCGATCGCGGCGCGAAGGGTGGCGCCGGAGGGCCTGGCGATCGGGGTCGAGACGGCGAGGGGGATGTGGGGGAAGGTGTCGAGGAGGGAGACGGCGGCGGTGCGCTTGGCCTCGCTGCGCAGCAGGGCGGGGCTGTCGTCGTTGTAGATGACGCGCGCGACGCCGGCGACGGTCCTCGCCCACTTCTGCAATGCGTCGCCGGTCGGTTGGGCGCGGGTGTCGAAGAGCAGCGCGCCGGTGGCGCCCTCATGCTCGGCGGCGACGCGCTCGAGGAAGGCGCTGTCGAAGTGCATCAGGTTCTGGCGGTGATCGGCGAAGTCGAACTCGGCCGGACGGCCGTTGGCGAAGACAGCCGGTTGCCCGAGCTCGAGGCGGACGGCGTCGCCGGTGAGGTCGAGCGCGCCGGTGCCGGCGGTGATCCACGAGACGATGTACTCGCCCTGGGTGTGGATCGCGCCGCGGATCGATCCGGTGAAGAGGTTGCCGCGGAGGGTGAGTTCGTCGTCGCCGATCTGTGAGTAGCGGAACGTAAAGTTGGCCTCGGTGGGTTCGACGCTGAATCCGTACCCGTGGTACTCGCCCTCGAGGAGGGTGCGCGCTTCGTCGAAGTCGTGGCCGGTCACTTCCGACCGTGCGACCCGACCGTGATCCGTGTTCATCGTCCATAGATTCCCACGGAGTGACGGTGTGCGCGCACCGAGGGCCCCGTCGTTTCGTTAAGCGGATGAACTACGCGGCGCGGAGCTGGACGCCTTCGGGCCCGACGGCCTTCGACATGGCCTGCACCGTCGCGGAGCGCAGGTGAGCGACGAGGTGCGTGACGTGTGCTTCGTCGCACTCGACGGTCAGCGCGAACAGCGGCCCGCGCGACGCCGACTGCCAGGAGCGGATGTCGACGGCATCGATGCGGGTCAGATCGCCGCCCTCCCGGAGATACACCGCGTCGCGTGTGATGGCGACGCTTCCGCCGCCGTCGACGTGGGACGTGGAGCAGGCGAAGAGAGGCACGATGTCGTCCGGGTATCCGCGGTCCTCGGACGAGTCGAACTCGAAGAAGTCCAGCATCTTCGTCTCCCTTCTCGTTCCGGTGCGCCGCGTCATCCTGTCCGACGCGGGTGCGAGATGTTCCTTGATCCTCGTATGAGGCGATGGAGCCAGCTAACGCTCATCGGCGTCCGCGCGCACTCCCCTTGCGCGGGCGCCTGCGGCCTGGATCAGGCGGCGACGGTCGTCCGGGGGGCCTGGCGGTGCTGCGGCTCGGGCATCACGCTCAGCCCGCGACCGCTGTTGGCCTCGTTCATCAGCTCCTGCACCCAGGTCGGGTTCAGTGCAGGGACGCGGCTGCCGTAGAAGGAGAACTGCACCGGGATGCTCGGGCTGAGCCAGAGCGTCTGGCGGCCGCTGCCGTGCGAGGCCGGCACGGTGAGGGTGAAGGCGAAGGATTCCCCGCGGCGGAACTTGTTGATGATGACGACCTGCAGGTGCGCGAGGAGACGGTCCTCGATGTCGTGCTCGGTCGGGGGAGTGCCGTAGAGGAGAGTGCCCATGATCGTGATCCTGTCTCGAGAGGGAGGAGTGGGGACTGGTGGAGGGAGCGCGTGATGCGTTCGGTCAGGCAGCGACGTCGGCGCTGGTGACGTGGCCCTCGACGGCGGTCATCGCCTCACGGAGAGAGCCGAAGGCGCCGATGAGCGCACCGGCGTCATCGAGGGCTGTGAAGGCGGCGCCGTGGATCTCGATACGGCCCTGGTGCAGTCCGGAGGACACGGCGACCCAGAGCGCGGACCCGACCGTGACCCAATCCGAACGGGGGACCACGAATGTCGCACGACGAGGAAGGACCGAAACGACAGGCATAAAGAACCCCTTTAGAAGGCACGACCATCAGCGCCCTGGATGGGGCGCTGCAGTCGCTCGGCGGTCCTAGGACTGGAACCGACCCGAATCTGCGACCTAAGGGTGACGGTATCGACGACGCAGAGCGCCACGAAGATTTCTATCCACTTTGCGCGGATACGACCAGGACTCCTGTCGTCGATTCGAGCTCAGACGTAGTCCATGCCGTACGGGTCGTCGTAGTCGGTCTCGCCGACGGGCGCGCGCGGGATGGTGGGCAGTGGGGCCTCGTCGTGCTGCTCGAGCACGACCGTGCTTGTCGCCGTGACCAGCACCTCGATCTGACCACCCAGGACGGTGCGCAACGAGAGGAACGAGGGCGCCGTTCGCATCGCGTCCAGGACAGCCTGCTTCGTCTCGGTCATCGTCGATCCTGCCGTGAGCAGATAGGTCCGCTCCTGCACCGTGATCTGCAGCATGTGGTCCCCCTTCGTCGCCGACGTGCGATCCGGCATCCTCGACGGTACGAAGTGAAGGGGACTCCATGGACACGGTTGACCCGCCGACGGTTGTCGTCTAACGGCTGTGGGAGGCTTCACCCGTGGGACAACTGATCTACGGCCCGGGCACCGTGTACGACATGGACGACCGCACCCTCGCGCACGTGAAGCTCGCGCTCACCACGAAGCTGCGCCGCCAGGAGAGCTTCCTGCTGTCCTGGCCGATCTCCGTCGATCACGGCTCCGGTCGCACGTCGCTGTGGATCGCCCCCTCGATCCCGCTGCAGTTCCAGTTCACTGGCAGCCGCCCACCCACCATCAACAAGGCCTGGGTCCTCGCGATGCTCGAGACCTCGCAAAGCGACCGCGGCCTGGTCATCCTGGCCGAGGCCGAGCTCGACCGGACCCCGCCCGTCTGAGGAGCCGTCTACGACGCCGGTATCCGATGGTTCGCGAATCCGCCATCCCCCTCCGTCAGGGGTCAGGTCCCTTGCCCCCTTGGGAGAGCGGATCTTGGATGGGTTCCAGGAGCCGCTTCGACTTGGGGCGGTGAGCCACGAAGGAGGACGCCGTGAAGGCTGTCGTGTACAAGGGACCGTTCGACGTCGCGGTGGAGACCGTGCCGGATCCCACCATCCAGGAGCCGCTGGATGCGATCATCCGCATCACCTCGGCGAACATCTGCGGGTCCGATCTGCACCCCTACGAGGGCCGGGTCGAGTTCGAGTCGGGCATGGTCTTCGGCCACGAGAACATGGGGATCGTCGAGGAGGTCGGCCCCGGAGTGAACCGGATCAAGGTCGGCGACCGGGTGTCGGTTCCGTTCAACCTCGCCTGCGGGACCTGCCGCAACTGCAACGACGGCTTCACGTCGGCCTGCCTGCGGGCGAACCCGTCGGGCCAGCCGGGCGCGGGCTACGGCTATCCGGCGATGGGGCCGTACTGGGGCGGGCAGGCCGAGCTGCTGCGGGTGCCGTGGGCGGACTTCAACCTGCTCGAGCTGCCGGCCGGCACTGAGCACGAGCTCGACTACACGATGCTCTCCGACATCTTCCCGACCGGCTACCACGGCACGGAGCTGGCGAAGGTGACCCCGGGCAAGAGCGTCGCGATCTTCGGCGCCGGCCCGGTGGGGCTGATGGCGGCGCACAGCGCGTTCCTGCGCGGGGCATCGCAGGTCTTCGTCGTCGACCACCAGGCCGACCGGCTCGCGCTGGCCGAGAAGTACGGCGCGACCGCGGTGAACGCGGCGGACGTGGACGTCGTCGAGGCGATCATGGACGGCACCGACGGCTTCGGCGTCGACTCCGGGGTGGAGGCCGTCGGCTACCAGGCGCACGACTCCGCCGGGAACGAGCACCCCTCGCTGGTCATGGACAACCTCGTGCAGGTCGTCCGCGCGACGGGCGCGATCGGCGTGGTCGGCGTGTACAACCCGTCGGACCCCGACGCCGCGACCGAGGAGGCGAAGGAGGGGCGCATCGCCTTCGACTTCGGCACCGCGTTCACGAAGGGCATCAGCATCGGCACGGGGCAGTGCCCGGTGAAGGCGTACAACCGGCACCTGCGCGACCTGATCATCCACGGCCGCGCCACTCCGGGCGACATCGTCTCGCACGAACTGCCGCTGGACGACGCGGTCCGCGGCTTCGACCAGTTCGACAAGCGCGTCGACGGCTGGACCAAGGTCGTCCTGCACCCCGCCCACTGACACGCCCCTTCCCACCACCTCGGAAAGGACCGATTCATGTCCCGTCGATCGAAGCGCTCGAAGCGGAACAGACCCCTCACGCCGAGGCTGCACAGCCTCATCGACTACGGCTTCGCGGCCGGGAACCTCAGCCTGCCGGGAGCCCTGAAGCTCCCGCCCGCCGTGACGGGTGTCTTCGCTGCCTTCGGCGTGATCCAGGGCACGTTGAACGCCCTGACCACTCAGCCGTACGCGGCGAAGAAGGTCGTACCGTTCGCCCTGCACGGAGCCATCGAGAAAAGCAGTGCACCGCTGTTCGTCCTCGCGCCTCTGCTCGCCGGAGCCGCCCGCGACAAGCGCAGCCGGATCTACTGGCTCGCCACCGGCGCCGCCCTGGTCACCGTGTACAACCTCACGGACTGGGACGCGAGGCGACCGGCACGCTGACATCGGTCGGCGGACGTCGCGACCGGGTCGTCCTTACTCCTCTCGACAGGGAGTGAGGACGGCCCAGCCGGACGGAGCACCAGGCCGGTCAGTTCGGCAGCCGCTCGATCGAGTCCGGCTCGTTCAGGGGGCGGGCGTTCGTCTCGGAGCGGTAGGACGTCGAGTCGTCGTAGACCGGGCGCCGCACGCGCTGGATGGAGCCGAGCGGCCGGTGCTCGACGAGGCAGTGCCAGGGGTTGAACGACAGCTCGTCGTCGCCGTAGACGCGGCGGGCCGGCGAGAAGGAGTCCTGCGGCTCGAGGGTGAGCGTCGCCACCGTCCGGTACGGCGTGACGTCCTCCGGCCAGCGCACGGACGCGTCCTCGACGGGCGTGGTCTCCAGGTCGGTCGCCAGCTGCACGCGCAGCTCCCACACTCCGCGGCCCTCGGCGAAGAAGGCCGAGGTGAGGTCGCGGTAGGCGGAGGGCTCCCGGATCGACACGTGCTCGCCGGTCAGCGCCGTGAGGTTCTCCGAGACCGGAGCCGCAGACACCTTGGCGACGTGGTCGCCGTGGCGCAGCGCGCCCTGCGACCAGTAGGTCTCGCCGAGCAGGTGCACGTGCGGCTTCGCCTGCCCGGCGGGGCCGCCGGTGCGGTCGATGCCGACGCTGCGCAGCACGTCCGCCGCTCCGCGCAGCACCGTCGTCGCCGCGACCTGGACACCCTCGGGCGCCTTCGACGTCTGCAGCAGCACCGCTTGGTCGCGCCGGTACGTGTGCACGTCGCCGGAGGAGATCGTCGGATGGTTCACCAGCAGGAAGTCCTGCGTGCGCGGCTGCGGGTCGCCGGGCAGGACCTTCTCGCCGTCCACCTCCAGCACCTTGATCGCCATGCCGAAGGCCGAGCCGATGCCGTCGGAGACGATGTCGCCGGGAGCCGTCGAGAACCGGACGATGACGGGGTGCTCCGCGGGCCGCGCGAAGAGCCCCTGCGCGAGCTCGACCGGCAGGCCGTCATGCACGCGGAGAGTGCCCGCGAGGATCCCGTGGCTCTTCGCGTGCGCGTCGCGGACGGCGTGACGGGTCTTCTCGAACGCCATGATCCGGATCTTCGCGAACGTCTCGCGGAGCGCCTGGACGTCCTCGTCCTCGTGCGGCTGCTGCTGCTCGACCTCGGGTCCGTAGCTCAGGTAGGCGGTGCGGTCCGTCATGGCGGAACCTCCTCTGCGATGGTGGGGCGCGCTCCTCTAGGCGTGTTCCTCTGTGCTTACTCCTGTGGGCGCCCTCCCATCGTGACCCCGGCACGGGTCGGGCGTCGGGGCCCTCGACGCGGCGCCCGGTTGCTGCTAGCCGCGACCGAGAACATGCCTCCGCCCTCCCCTGCATCCGCTGCTCGCCGGCGCGGCACGGCCCCTCGCAGGAGAGGGGCCGTCAGCGCCTCACTCGGGGTGGTCGAGCGTGCTGATGTCGATGACGTAGCGGAACTCGATGTCCTTGGCCACGATCGCGTCGAACGCCTCGTTGATGCGGTCGATCGGGATGACCTCGACTTCGGCGCTGATGCCGTGCTCGGCGCAGAAGTCGAGGACGTCCTGGGTCTCGGCGATGCTGCCGATCATCGAGCCGGCGATCGAGATGCGCTGGAGCGAGATCGTCGAGAAGTCGATGCCCCCCTCGTGGATCGGCTCCAGCATCCCGACCGAGACCAGGCGTCCGTCGTGCTTGACGAGCGACAGGTAGGTCACCGGGTCGGCTTGGCGTCCGTTGAGGGGTCGTCCACCGCGTCACCTCGGCGAGCGGGATGCGTCGCGCGCGGGCGCGGGCGGCAGTGTCCCGTTAGACCCGCCCGATGAAATGCCCGGTGACGGGGCGGCTATCGGGACACTGGAGTGGTGGACCAGAAGGCGATGCTGCGCACCCGAGCCGAGGCGCTCGACGACCTCGAGCAGCAGCTGCGCTCAGAGGTCGACGTCGGGGGGAGCGGATCGTGCGGACGGAGAACGGCTTTCGGCTGCAGGAGACGGAGACCTTCACGGTCGAGGTGTGGAAGATGCTGTTCAACTGGCGTCTCGTGGTGATGCCGCCGCACCAGCAGGTCGAGACGACTCACGGGTACTGCCACTTCGGCACCGGCCTCGAGAGCTTGGCCCGCGCGGTCGCCGCCACCTGCAATGGACAGACCCGATGAACACAGCTCCAGTGGGGTACGACAAGCAGGCGTTCTGACGGCACTCTGAACTCGGATCCTGCAACCAGACGCGCTAGGAGCGCTGACCTCCGATGAGGCATCACGCGCGCTCGATCTAAAACTGACATAATCACGGTTATCGGATATTGGCGAGCTGGGTTCCAACTGGTTCAGCCCGCACCGAGCCGGCGACCCGTCGAAGAAGCATAATCGCCGCTACACGCGAGCAGCGCGGGCGACGAGCGCTTGCTGTGCGACCAACCTTAAGAGTTCGATGTCCGCCTGCAGCGACTCCGCTTCCGAGCTTGATGGAAGAAGAACCTCTTCACTAGTGCCTCCGCCGTCTTGCTTCGAATGCACGATCCGACACCTAATTGCGTAGATACGGTCCGCCACTTGGTCCCGCAGATCAACTGGATTACTCTTCAGCTGAATGGTTCCCACGCCCTTGATGCTCTGATTTTTGGTACAAAAGTGATCCACATATTCAGGTAAAGAATCGATAAATTCATGCAAGTCAGCTTCGGCGATGCAAGCGCGGATTGTCGCACGGAGTTGTTCTCGTTCTGCCATGCCATTTCTTGCCGCGGGAGCGGCAAGATTTATTAGGCGGCTTAATGCCCCATCGTCATGCGCATTAAACTTCGGGTGTAGTAGCTGCGTTCGAACTGAGTTCACTGTCTGTTCTCTAGCGAAGAACGGAAAGAAATATTCGAGCGATTGATAATAGGCAAGGTACTCTAGGAGCGGTAAGCCAGCCGCCGTGCGCCCATATTGGTAAAGTTCAAGTGCTTGTCCAGCGTACTCGTTGCGCGGAAACTTAGGCGAAAAATCGGGTTGGTGGCGCCGACGCCGTCGGTTTGCGCTTCGTCTCTTACCCAGCCGAACCGGAAGCCCATATACGAGGTCCAGCTCGAAAAGCATGGCGGCGCTGTAGCGTTCAAGCGCCTTCACTGCCTCCTCGTGAGTGGAGGTCGAGATACCGCGCAGCTTAATAGTGACACCTTGCTCGAGAAGAGCGACAAATTCAGCTGAAGCGGGTGACACCTCTAATGAAATCCCTTCTCGCTTGACTACGAGGCGCCAGTTCTTTGGGGGCGAGCCGCGCAAGGGAGTGTCTTCCTCGTCAAGTGCCTCTTCGTCCACTTCGGCATCGCTATCAGGAACGATCTCAACTCCGGGCAATTGTTGAATGGTACGCTGGTGAAATCGTCCTCCCGGCCCACCGCCCGCCACCTGCGCCTCGATATCTCCTGAAATTGTGTCGACGAAGGCTACGTAGTCCCCGAGAATTATGAATCTTTCAAACTCGATAGATAAAAATGTTTCAACGTCTCGGGGAAACACGACTACTTGCCGTGTATGACGTCCGTTCGGCAGATGTAGCAGGGCGTACAACCTAGACCGGCCCTGGCCCAGGTTCTCGAAGGATCGGACCTCGGTAGCGATTTTCGCGGCCGCAGCACGCTCGATGAGCGTTTCAAACGGTCCGTCTTGAGGGCTTGCGGCCCCTTCAATCACATCATGCGTGTCAGTCACTCTTCGAACTATAGGAGCTGGCCGGCGCAACGCCCCAGCCACGTTGACGTTGCCAACTGGTTGTGAACGTCAACGAGGACTTCTCCCGGGCGGTGTGGCTAGGCGAGTGGAGCACTTCGTCGGCGGGTCGGGCCTGGTCGACGTCGGCGCGCAAGCGCGCCTTGACGTCTTCCGCACTGATGTCCTTGTCCTCCAAACTCGCTGCGAAAGCCTCGCGGCGCTTCGAGCCGTCGTAGGTTTTGCCTGCGTCGGCACGAACCGCAGTCGCTTCATCTGACTGCGCAGACGCAAGCGCAGCGGTCGCAGCGTCGCGGTAGAGCCCCTTCTGAGTGCCCATGTCGCTGGCGAGAACTCGGAGCTCGTCCGGGGTCTCACCGTTTTCGCCACCACTGCTGGCGGCCGCGTCGCACGTAAGTGCCTGCTCCTCGAGCTGCGCGACGACACCGGTCGCTATCTCGCCTGAGATGGAAGCGTGCGCACGCGGCCATCGAGGCTGTGAGCTTCCATGATGAGCTGCGATGCCTCGCTGCGCTCCTCTGCTGCCTTCGCCCGCTCTCTGACTACGAGCGAGCTGATCTAGACGCCGTATCGGCCGTCTTCTG
Organism: Rathayibacter sp. VKM Ac-2927; assembly: GCF_022815525.1. NCBI lineage: Bacteria > Bacillati > Actinomycetota > Actinomycetes > Micrococcales > Microbacteriaceae > Rathayibacter > Rathayibacter sp. VKM Ac-2927. Next base: position 286,079 of record NZ_JALGRT010000005.1, on the reverse strand, counting down.
CTGCAACCGCGGGAGGTTAGCGGAGTCAGCCAGCCTGCTCGCCGCGACGATGCTGGCTCGGACGCTGGCTATCCGCTCTTCAGCCGGCGGGCGTCGTCCTCGCCATCGTCGGCCGTGATGGCGTCGATCAACTGCTGAGCATCCGGGAGCGCACGCTGCTCCTCCGGTGGCAGGGATTCGTAGGTGTAGGTCGCGACGGCCATAGGTGAGTCGACACGTCCTAGGGCGTAACGGACGATTCGGTCGCTCTTGTCGCCGCAGATGAGGATCCCGACCGTCGGCCGGTGCAGTGCGTCGTCGCGGAGCTGGTCGTCGACGAGTGCGATGTAGAACCCGAGCTGCCCGGTGAAGGCCGGCTCGAACGCGCCCTTCTTCAGTTCGATCACGACGTACCGGAGCTGACGGACGTGGAAGAAGAGCAGATCGATGTAGAAGTCCGAGCCGTCGACCTCGAAGTGCACCTGTCGACCGACGAAGGCGAAGCCGGCACCGAGCTCTGCGAGAGTCTGCGTGATCCGATCCGTGAGAGCCTGCTCGAAGTCCCGCTCCGCGGCACCCGCAGTCAGGTCGAGGAAGTCGAAGACGTAGGGGTCTCTCGAGATCTGCTGCGCCAGCTCGGAGTCTCCGGCGGGAAGCCGGTCGAGGAAGTTGGACGGAGCCGCCCCGATGCGCTCCAAGGTGCGGTTCTTGATCTGGCTCAGCAGCACGTCTCGGGACCATCCGAACTCGACGGCGGATGCCGCGTACCAGTCCCGCTTCTCCGGCTCATCGAGCTTGTCGATGAGGATCCGGATGTGGCCCCACGGCAAATGTGCCACAGGCTGTGGCACATTCACGAGGTCCGCCCATCCGGCCGCGAAGGACCGCATGTACAGCAGGTTCCGGCGCGACAACCCCGTCATCGTCGGGAACTCAGCACGCAGGTCATCGGCGAGACGACCAACCACGCCGCTGCCCCACCCGTGCTCGTCCTGCTGACGGAGGATCTCGCGCCCGAGGCTCCAGTACAGCTCGATCAGTTGCGTGTTGACCGTTCGCTGCGCCGTGTACTGCGCCGCGCGAACTTGCTCCTTGAGCCGAATCAGCACAACCGCGTAGTCGGCAGGAACACTGACGGCATCGGACGACATAAGGTCGATTCTTCCGCAAGTCTCGAAGCGTGCTGACAAGCTACCTGCCCCGCCGAGGCCGCTAGCGTAGCGAAAGCGGCGCTCAGTGCTGTCGCGAACAGCCTCGCCCCCGGCCCGAGCAGCCATCGCCCGTCCGTCGCCAGCCGAGAATGTGGCGATTGTCAGAGACATTCTCAGTTTTTTGCGAGGATTCTCACCAACCGCCGTCACTGATCCATGGACCGCCCCTTCGCAGCATTTAGGATTTGCTCGCGCCGGCCGAAGCTAAGGTGGCACGCCAATCTCACCCTGAAGGGACACCGTGGTCGACCTGGATGACATCGCCACTCCGTCAGCCGCACCGACTGATACCGGCGTGCACTTCTCCGCAAGTGCCCTCTCCGCCGTCCAGCAACTGTACTTCTACAGCGCCGACGATTGGGAGGAGTTCGTCCGGGAGTGGGTGACCTCGTTTGGCGAGACCTATCACACCATAAAGCGAATTGGCGGCTCGGGCGATAAGGGCGCTGATATTGCCGCCTTCGCCACCCAAAATGGTTTCGACGGGCCGTGGGACTGCTACCAATGCAAGCACTACAACCGCCCATTGCGATGGACTGACGTTCGCGAAGAGATAGTGAAGATTTTTCGCTACGCAGCTGCCGCTGAGTACACGCTTCCGGCGCACTACTACTTTGTGGCGCCCCGCGGCTTCGGCAGCAGCCTGGACCGTTTATTCAGCTCCCCTACAAAGCTGAAGACAAAGTTTCTCGAGGACTTCGCCACCGCAGCGAGCGACGTACCCGAGGCTGAGCGCACTGCCGCATTGACGCTTGCTCAGCAGGATTCCTTCACCCGATTCCACGCGGTACCCCTATCCAGGGTCATCGACGGACACAGGACGACTCCCTATCACGCGTTCCGATTTGGCATGGAGCTCCCGCCTCGAGCGGGCGCTGGAGAGCTCCCCGATACCATCGAGGCGCACGAGGCCCATTACGTCGGGAAGCTCACCGCCGTCTATCGAGAACGCTGGCCGCACCTGGACGCCGATCAGGTGCATAGAGACGAACGCACCGGCCGACACTTCAGACGTCAACGCGTCCGGTTCTTCGAGGCGGAGGCGCTGAAAGCATACGCACGCGACAGCGTCCCCACGGGCACGTTCGAGCGGTTCCAGGATGCGATCTACAGCGGTGTGATAGATGAAGCCGAGGCCAGCCATCCAAGCGGATGGGAGCGGCTTACCCGCGTACTGACCGTGGCGGGTCAGCTGAATCTCCAGAGTCACGCCCTAATCGCTAAAGCGAGCCAGGATGATTTAAAGGGCGTCTGCCACCAGCTCGCTAACGACGACCGGCTGGACTGGACCGAGCAATGACAGAAGTACTGAACGGGCCCCTAGAAATCGGGCTGCGTCTGCTGATCATCCTCGACGAGGTCGACGCCCGCTCCTGGACTGTGGACGACGTACTAGTCCTGGATCACATGACCATTCACTCCTACGACTTCTCCGGTCCGGCATCGTTACACCCGGCCTTTCCGTTGCGTTCGGCCGACGTTGGAGCCAGACGAGCCGCTGTCCGGCAAGGACTAGAGTTGTTAGCGCATAAAGGTCTGGTGCACATCGAACTCGCCCCAACCGGGATATTTTTCACTTCGAGCGAGCAGGCGCACAGCGTAGCCGCGCTGCTTGAGAGCAACTACGCGCACGCCGTCAGGTCCCGTGCCAGGTGGCTGTCGGAGCGTCTTCTCGATGACGACAACTTCGACCTAGAAGCGCAGATCGGGAAGATTGTGGAGCTGTGGCCCGAGGAAGCAGACCTCACATGATCGCGCTGCAGCACCTCGCCTTCGTCAACTCAACGTCATCTGCAGGAATCGCGTTCGGCCCGGGCCTCACTATTGTGCGGGGGCCATCTGACACGGGAAAGTCATTCATTGTCGATGCGATCGACTTCATGCTGGGTAGCAAGACCTTGAAGGACATTCCCGAGCGCGAGGGCTATCACACGGTGCTGCTCGGGATCCTGCTCGACGGCGTTCAGTTCACCCTGACCCGTTCCGTGGTCGGTGGTTCCTTCTCCGTATACGAGGGACTTCACACCGACGTGCCCCAGGACGTCCAGCCGCGCGTGCTCAGCGGTACTCACAACGCGGCGACTGAGGACAACCTCTCGACTTGGCTACTGTCCTCCCTCGGCCTCGCCGGCGCGAAGTTGAGGACGAACGTCCACAACGCCACGACCACCCTGAGCTTTCGGGATCTCGCGCATATCACCGTCATCGATGAAACCTCGATGCAGGCAGAAGTTCCCCCTACGTACAGCGGTCGGCCACAGAGCAAAACCCGTGAAATCTCCGTCCTCAAGCTCCTGCTCACCGGTGACGACGACTCGAACCTGACCGAGACGCCGCAGCCTCGTGACTTGCGCCGGCTACGGAACGCGAAGCTTGAGGTGCTCGACCAACTAGTCGGAGATCTCGAACGCCGTCTCGGGGACGCCCCGTCCTATGACGACCTCAACGACCAAGTTGCGCGGCTTACTGGCTCTATCGAGGACACATCATCTTCGCTTCAAGACGTCACCCGCCGCCGACGCGAACTCGTCGGCACTGTGACCCGCAGCCAGGTGCGTGCCCGCGCTGTCGCTCTCCGCTTGGACCAAATTGCCACTTTGCGAGCGCGATTTGGTCTTTTACGCGACCAGTACGACTCCGACCTGCAGCGCCTAGCTCTCGTCCTCGAGGGCGGTACTCTCTTGAGCTTCTTCTCCGAGGAGCACTGCCCGCTCTGCGGTGCCGCGCCCGAGCATCAGCATCCCGAGAACCCGAAGGATGACGCCACGACGCTGATGGTTGCCGCGCAGGCAGAGATCGACCGAGTGGCCCGGTTGCGCGCCGATCTCGACGAGACTTTCTCTGACCTCGATGAAGAGGAGCGGCGCGCCCGAGTCAATGAACAACTCATCGCTGGGCAGCTCGATGAGCTGAACCGTCAACTGATCGAGGCGGAGAGCTCGCTGGTACCATCGCGGAACGAACTTAGTCAGCTGATGGACTCCCGGTCGGCAGTAGAAGCGACGCTCGGTCTGCGGAGGCAGCTTGCCGAACTGGAGAGGGTGCGGATCGCTGTTGAGACAGAGACCGCCGCCGAGACAGCAGCGGCCGCAACCTCCATCGGTGTCCGAAGCGCATTGGAGTTCTCCGACCTCATTAGGAAGCGGCTGGACGCGTGGGGCTATCCGGAGCCGGGACGCGTCGAGTACGACCGTGCCGTTCACGACATCCGCGCCGGCGACCAGTACCGCAGCGCCCATGGGAAAGGCGTGCGGTCGATCTTGCACGCCGCCTTCACCATCGGGCTCCAGGACTACTGCATCACCCGAGCCAATCCACACCCAGGATTCGTGGTACTCGACTCGCCGCTGATCACCTACCGAGCCCCGGATAATACAACTGTTGGGTTGGACAGCGCATTCGCCGAACGCTTTTACCGCGACCTGTCGGAGACGCAAAATTCGCAAATCATCGTGATGGAAAACACCGACCCTCCTGGGGACTTGCAGGAAGCAACAGTGGACGTGCAGTTCTCAAAGGATCTGGCTATCGGCCGATACGGCTTCTTCCCCGCTGACTGAGGGTGTCAGACGCGTCAAACCGACTTGTTGGCCAGGCTCTCCGAAGGGACTAGAGCTGCGCTACTGACGACTACTTAGCGGCTGCGGTCACCGCGTTGACGCTGCTGGCTGACGGCAGGTGTTGTCGGGGACTTCACTCGAGCGGTGCGCTTGGGTGAGTTGAGCACTTCGGCGGGGGGTCGAGCCTGGTCGACGTCGGCGCGCAGGCGCGCCTTGACGTCCTCCGCGCTGATGCCCTTGTCGGTCAGGCTCGCCGCGAACGCCTCGCGCCGCTCAGCGCTGTCGTAGGTGTTGCCGGCGTCGGCGCGAGCCGCAGTCGCTTCGCCTGACTGCGCGGACGCGGGCAGATCGATCGCAGCGTCTCGGTGAAGCTGCGCCTGAGCGCGCGCATCGCCCGCGAGGTCGCGCAGCTCATCCGGAGTCTTGCCATCCTCGCCACCGCGGCCGGCAGCCGCGTCGTACGCGAGAGCCTGAGCTTCGAGCTGCACGACGACATCGGTCGCCGTCTCGCCGGCTACGGGAGAGTCTTGAGCACGGCCATCGAGCCTGTCAGCTTCCGTGACCAGCTGTGACGCCTCAGCGCGCTCCTCAACTGCCTTCGCCCGCTCCTGAGCCACGAGAGCGCTGACGTCGACGCCGTAGCGATTCTGGACCTCACGGCCAATCGTGTCGGCGGCGGCCGCAGCACGGTCATTGAACCCTCGCCACATCTGGGCCGTCTCCGCGACGCGGGCGATGTCCGAGACGGTCGCGTTCTCCCACCACTGGGGGCGATCGACCACGGCGAGCTCCGCAACCGCTGCGCCGCGCTGCGCGTCGAACCGTGCGGACATCTCGCGTGCGGTGGCTGCGTCTCGTCGCTCTGCGTCGCGCAGCATCTGCTCGCGCAGCCGGGAGAACTTCTCCGCGAGCTGTATGGCCACGGTCAGCGCGGTCCGGAGGGCGGCGTTGGTCGATTCCTCAACACCGCCGTCTGCGTCGTTCTCGCTCATGGTCGATCCCCTCGTTCGGTGGTGATGGTTTTAGCGGCCGCGGTCATCGTCACGACCACGCTGCGGCGCTGGCGCGTCGCGCGCCCAGTCGGCAGCGCGCTTCTCCAGCGGTCTCGGCAGCGGTGTGCCCTCAGCCCAGCCGCGCTCTGCGGCCATCCGCGCCTGCACCTGCTGCTGCTCCACGGTGAGCGTCGGCTGCATCGGCTTCACCCCGCCCGTGTCGGGGAGCGCGGGCATCTGCTGCGACACCAACTGCAGCCGCTGCTGCATCATCACGCGAACGTCCTGCGCTCGGTGGGCGTCGCCTGCGGCACGGTGCATGTCGTGGACGGCGCGAGAGAGCTTCTCGAGCTCGCGCAGCACGAGCGCCAACGCGACGGTCGGTTTGCCGGTCTGCGCGACGTGCATCAGCACCATCGCGTTGCCCGCGGCGGACGACCATGACACCGGCCGCGCCTTCGTCTCGTACGCGCGCAGATGAGCGGAGCGGGCCAGCGATCGCGACGCTTCCGCGAGCGGTCCCGGTGTCGGCTCGACCCGACGCGACCAGGCCGCAAACGCACCCGAAGTCTCCCTGGCAACGCGCGCCCACGTGTCGCGATCCTCGAAGGAGACACTGCCCAGCTTCTCCCGCAACGCCCCCAGCTCGCGGGCGTACTGCGACCATAGCTCCGGCGACGGTTCACGCATCTCGCGGCCCGGCTTTGCGGGCTCGTATCGCCACGGATTCTTCGACGTCGCCCGCCACTCCTGAACCGCAGCGGTGGCCGTCTCCGGCAGGTCTGGCCATCCCTTTCGCAGCTCCGGCAACGTCAGGTCGCGCGCAAGCTTGCCGCCGCCATGCCAGACGACCGGCTGCCCCTTCTCGGGGCGCAGCGCCACCGAGTACCCGGCGACGACGTCATCACGGCTCGCCGCGAAACGCGGGCGGATGAGCACGCCGGCCTGGCGCATCCGCCGCACGAACTCGCCCTCATCCACCGACGCGACAGCCGATGCCCGCACTGCCCGCTCGAGACGGTGCATGTCCGGTTCGACCTGGCCGCGGCGCTGCGCGGACTCGCGCGCTCCGGGCTTCACGCCACGCTCGCCGTACTCCCGCTCGGGCTGAGTAGAGAGCTGCAACCCGTAGTCGCGTTCGAGCTCCTGGCTGATCGTCTGCGAGCGGGCGAAGTCGTGGTGCACGTCCGCTTTCGTGCCGTCCTCGCGCACGAGCGATACCGCGATGTGGACGTGATCGTTGCCGTTCTTCGACAGCCCGTGACGCACCGCCACCCACCGGCAATTCGCCTTCGCGAGGTCCTCCCCCGCGAACCCCATCCGCTGCACAAAGTCGGTGGCGATCTGTCCCCACTTCTCATCCGTCAGCTGACCCTCCTCCGCGGACAGGGACAGCGAGCAGTGCCAGACATCCGCCTGCACGCGCTCCTTCATGACCGCGCCGGCCGCGTCGCGGAGGGCGACGCCGTTGTCGTCCTTCTGCACCGCGAGCCGCGTGACTTCGGTGCCGAAGAATCGGCGCGGACGGTCCAGGGTCTTCGCGATCTCGACCGCCGCTGCACGATCCAACACCGCATCCCCGTGCATCGCCATGATCGCCGCGTCCCCCGCGACCAGGTGCTGCTCCATGTGCTCGTTCGCCTTGCCTGCACCGGCGAGGTAGGACATCAGCCCGGACATCTGCGCGCCGCGCGTGATGTTCGTTCTCACTGCCCTGCCAGCCGATCAATCGTCGCCTCAAGCTTGGGCACCAAACGCCGGTATTCGGCGTACACGTCCTCAGCCTCAGCCGGAAACCGGCCCTCGGCGTTCGCGAATCGCGCGAGCTGATTCATGTTGTCCGAGACCGACTTCAACAGCCGCGACACGCGGAACAACTCAGCACCCACCAGCTTCCACTCCGTGTCCGTACGCACCTGCGCGTTCATCGCGGACTCGAACAACAGACGCGGCACCGTCACGTCCAGAACTTCCGCCCGAGCGCGCAGATGCGCGTCCTCCGACGGAGACACCGCCACCTCGTACTTCTTCGTACGACGCTGCTCCCCCGGCACGTTCGCTCGACGACGCCGACCGAACAGCCGGCCCTCACGTGACGTCTCCGACACGATCCCACCGTCCTTCCAGGCCCAGCGCAGCGAACCCGCCCCCAGGCGGGGACCATACGACCAGTATGCGTCGCACCGGCCGCGCAGCGGAAGAGGCGCGAGCGGGTTACCAGGGGTAAACCTATAGCTTGCTCCAGAAACTGCTCCTCAATCAGAGCGCAGCTCAAGCGCAAATCGGTGTCGAAGGACACCCGAGCGCCTCGGCTGGCAAAGCCGAAGCTGAGACGTCAAATCCGCGCCTTCCGGATGACGGTGGCGGCGGCTAACCTTTCCGCATGAGCGACCACACGAGGAATCCTGACGACGCCGCCGACGCCGCCCGCCGACTGCTCGAACAGAGCGTCGAGAAGCGCGTCGAGGCGGTCCGCACGATCGTCTCCGCAGCCAACGACACCGACACCGCACGCGCCGCTCTCAGCGACGCACAGAACCGGCACAGCAAGGCATGGGCGGACGCCCTCGCCGCCGGATGGTCGGAGAAGGAACTCCGCGCAGCAGGAGTGCCGCGACCCGAGCAGACTCGCGCTCGCGTCACCCGCTCTCGTCGCACGACCGCGGCGGAGGGAGCTACCGCCGAGTCGACCGAGAGTGACAGCTCCGCGTCGATCGAGAACGCTGCATGACCGACGCCGACTCCGCCGCGCTCCACGGTCAGGTCCGCGCCTGGGCGGAGGGGTCGAACCCGCTCGCGGCCGCCGTCGAACTGCTGATCCGATCGGGCCTCGTGTACGCAGGCGCTCCGTGGGTCAAGACCGACAACGCCTGGCAGACGAGCGCGATCGACTTCGACCGCCTCGGCTACGAAATCGGAGCGCTCAGCGGAGGCGAACAGCGTGTCGCGCGGATCGCATCGTCGCTTGGTCAGGGCGTCCCTGTCGACCTCCGAGAGGACGTCGCCGGCCTCGACCTCGAACACACGCGACTGGTCCTCGCGGCGATCGCGCACGCCGCCGGACTCGGAGAGCCCGGCACGACGATCCAGACCGTCGACGGAGTGCCGACGATCGTCCCCCACGACGCTCTGGCGTCGTGGCCGAACGAGTAGGTTGATCGCGCACGACGACCGCCCTCGTCGCGTAGGAAGCCCCCGCTCGAGCAGTCATGCTCGCGGGGGCTTCTCCCTTCCCGCGACGTGCGCACAGGCTGCGGTTCGGCCGTCCATCCGACGCTTCACTCTTGCCTGCGCCGGCCGACCATCAAGAGCGCTGCGCGTCCCTTCGGGATGCCCCTCCGGGGCACTCCTGACGGCCACCCGCCTCCGGCATCGCGCCGCTTATCGGATGGATGGCCTCAGAGAATGCTCACCTCAAAAAGCATTCCGATCAGCCTGCTCCTGCCGGACGCTCACCGGAGCGGTACATCGCGTAGGCGATGACGACAGGTGGGAGGTCTAGTGTCAGCAGGGCCAGCCCGGACCCCGCCGGCGGGGGCAGGCCGTTGGCATTCCGCTGGCGGCCTGTCGTCAGTCGATCAGGTTGCAGGCGAGGTTGAAGGCAGTCAGGAACTGCCCGGCAGGACGCAGCGTGAGCGGTTTGGCTTTTCGGTCTCGACGCGCTTCGGACGCTGTTCATCGGGGATGGATGCGGCCTGCGAAAATCGGTGAATGCAGCAGATGAGGCATGCTTCCGCGACGTTCACCACGACCGACGACGTGTGCGCGGCCCTCCTCGCCTTCGTCGGTTCGATCGCCGCCGGCGGACACTTGGAGTCGGTCGCTATTCCCGCGCTGCGCGTGGACGGGCAGGTCATGGAAGTTCGGATGACGGTGAACGCCAACAGCGCGTTCGTCGTCGTCCCGGTCGATGCCGACGCGCAGGACGAGCGCGCCCTTTTGGCAGCCTCAAAGTCGGTCGTCAGCGAGCTGCGCAGGCGAAGCGCGACCAACGGTCAGGATGCCGAGCGGCGCTGACAGGAGTTGCTCGACTCGCTCCCCTCACGCTCACCGTCTCGGCATTTCGTGTCTAAAGTGGCGGTGCGGTTGAGAAGTGGGGACCTTGACGCCGCGCGCGGCAGACCGACGCGGGGTCGTCGGTGTCGCTCTGCTCTCGGCCGCGTCACACAGCGCGGCCGAGAGCACCATCCGCCGACTACTGCTCAGGGCCGTCAACCCTCCTCCCGCGGGCGCAGGCGGCGCCTACGGTCAAACGTGTACGGAGTGCCGTTCGCTCCGGCCCCAGTGCTCCCAGCTCGGATGCGGCTCGGCCCCCGAGCCGGGAGTAGCGGCCTGGCCCCGCGTCGGGGGATGCGACGTCGGGCCGCTTCCCAGGGGAAGGAGCCGCTCGCAAGGGAAACGGCATCAGGCGTAACGTGCGGTGGTTATGCTCCGCGGATGATCGACTTCAGCTCCGCCAAGACGGCGACGGTCAAGTACGTCGGGGACCAGTGGCGCCTCACGATCCTTGACGGGACCGGCACCACTTTGGCCGAGACTGGACTTCCGCTTTTCGGTCCCGAGAACTTCTTCGTTCGCGCCAGCGCTGACCAGCCGGCGGGCCTGGATTACGGCCGTTCTTGAACAAGCGCGGCTTGTACTACACCCAGTGGACCGGTCGCGGTCGAGACCGGTGGAGCACGCAGCTTCACTACTGACGACTGCACGTTGCGCGGGCAGGCGTCCGGGATGATGAGCACATGTCGCGCAACACGGAGCCGTTGGCCGGTTAGATGATGTGGTTCGTTCGCTGGATCCGCGCTCGTCGCTACATTGGCCGCGGCGAGCACGCATCTCTACAGGTCGCACTAGGATCTGGACATGGTCGATCCCATCAGTACCGCCGCAATTGGAGCCGCCGCCCACGTTGCGAGAAGCGCTTCTGACGAAGGGACCAAGGTTGCGGGCGGGCTCATCACTCGCCTTCTCGGTCCGAGCGCGGACATTCTCGGAGCGAACTGGGCCGAACAGCTTCGCGAGAGAAACATGCAGCGCCTCCTGGCGAAGACCGAAAAACGAGCCAGGAAAAAGGAGGAGTCCGGGAAGAACCCGGGCATCGCGAATCCTCGCGTCGCATCCCAGGTCTTCGAGAGTGCGCAGTACGCCGACGGTGAGGTGGTGGCGGAGTACCTGAGTGGCGTCCTCGCGTCCTCTCGTAGTGCAACTGGAGAGGGTGATGCCGGTGTGGCATGGTCCACTGTCGTATCACGCCTATCGTCAGACCAGCTCGCCATGCACTACGTGATTTACGCCAGCGCTCGTCCATTAGTCATTGACCAGCGCTATTCCAGAGCCAATGATGTACACCAACTCGAAGTTATTTTGCCGCTGTTGGAGATGCTTGCTTCGCTGGGTATGGTCGGACCGAACAGTGAGCCGAAGGTTGAGCGATTCTCGGACGCACTGGATGGCCTTATGCGAGAAGGACTTCTAGAAGTGGGCTACCGCTACGGCGAAGTAGTTCACACCTTTGAAAGCGAGCTAGCGAGCGGCAGAACAATAGTGGCACCTTTGACGCACGCAGTTAGGGTTAACCTAAGCATTCACGGCATGCGCCTGTTCGTTTGGGGCAACGGCGCGGGTGAACTGGGCCCAACTGCCTACCTCGATCAGGCCGTAGAACTTCAGGCAGTTGACCCACAAGAAGCACCCACACTGCTCGATGTTTACACCGTAGAGACCGCTACCGCAGCGCCTTCGCCTGCGATGTGAGATCGCAGACTCCGCTGGGTTGGGACAACTGGCCGAAGCGGGAAGCTCATTCGCCATTCATCTCCTGTTTCGCATCAACGCACGAATCTGTCAAGGTGAGGTACACCCCAACTAGACGTCAGACAGGTCCGTCAAACCACGTCCGACTAGGGTCGCTTCTCACCTTGTCTGACACTCGCCTTTGTGTCTCTTCGACTTCAACTGGACAAGTAGGGGTCGGAGGCGGCATGTCGGGTCAGAGGGTCGGGTACGTACGGGTGAGCACGCTGGATCAGAGCACGCTCCGTCAGCTCGAGGGGGTGACGCTGGATCGGGTGTTCGAGGACAAAGCCTCCGGCAAGGACGCGAACCGTCCACAGCTCGAAGCGATGATCGGGTTCGTCCGCGACGGAGACACGGTGCTCGTGCACTCGATGGATCGGCTCGCGAGAAACCTCGAGGACCTGCGCCGGCTCGTGCGTCGGCTGACGGACAAGAAGGTCCGGGTCGAGTTCGTGAAGGAGCAGCTCACCTTCACCGGTGAGGACAGTGCGATGGCGAACCTGCTGCTGAACATGATGGGAGCGTTCGCAGAGTTCGAACGCGAACTTATACGGGAACGCCAACGCGAGGGCATCGCCCTGGCCAAGCAGCGCGGCGCCTACCGCGGCCGCGCTCGCTCCCTCTCCCCCGCCCAGATCGCCGAGCTGCGTGAGCGTGCCAGTGCCGGTGTGCCGAAGACGGTGCTGGCGAAGGAGTACAGCATCAGCCGGGAGACCGTGTACGCCTACCTCCGCACCACCGTCTCGACCGCCGCGGACCGTTAGGCAGCACCACGCCCTGGAACCGATGTTCCGAGACACGATCTGTCACCGCGCCTCGCTGGGGAGGTTCGGCGTGAGTGTCCATGAGCGAAGGAATTGCAAGGTTTAGAGCGGTTTATGCGATCTGGATAAATCGCTCTAAACCTTGCAATCGGGCGGCGACCATCCCAGCGGTGCGTTCCCGAGGGAAAAGCCGAACGTGGCCGAGCTACGCCGACGACGTGTGGACGTGTGTCCGCTAGCGCGTCCGGTCAGCTCTCGGAGCAACCCACGAACGTGTTCTGGGCGGTGCCGCTGGCCTTCGAACCGGTGCCGGCGTAGCCGTCGGGGAGGCTCGCGACGGCGTTCAGCGTGAACTGGGTGCTCGTCGAGAGATTGGTGCGCAGTGCCAGGGTCGTGCCGGCGGGCAGTGCGCTCGTCAGCGTGGCCTGGCGCGCGGTGCCGCTCAAGACGGAGATGAACGCGATCGCGGGAGTCGCTTTGAAGACACCGATGTCGCGGACGCCGGTGCCGTTGATCAGGATCGTCGTGCCAACCGGAAGATCGCCGCTGCCCGCGACCACGCGGAAGCCGGGGCCGAGGATCCCAGGGGTGCCGCACGATCCGGTCACGGTGAAGGCACCCACGTCGACGCTCGATGCCGCCGAGGCAGGACTGGCGAGGGCCACCGCGACGACGGGGACCGTCCAAGCGGCGACGTTGACGGCTCGACGTGAGACTCCGGGAGGTGTGGTTCCGTTTGGGTCGGTCATGGTGGCCCCTCGATCATGTGGCGGACGCCGGAGGTACCGGCTGCACTCAGAGGATCATCTCTGCTTCCCGAAGCGCCCGACGGTAGTCGCTGCCCCCCAATGAGGGCTATACGTCGTCGCCCCCACGTCCGGTATGCCGCCAGCGGCGCTTCAGCAGCTTTGCACTGGCACCCGCAATCGCAGCACCGACGATCGGCGCCAGGACAACCACTGACACCCGATGACCCAGAGACAGGTACCCGAGCAACAGCGTCACAACACCCCGTGTCTCACAACCGATGCTTCGCGCCGGCCGTGCCGGCTGCGGTTACGCGACGTAGTCGCAAGAACTGAGCGCCTGCACGATGCCGCGCCAGACTGAGCGTGTCGATCACCGAGGATGAGACGTCTCGTAACGCTAACGATACGAGACGCAACAGCGCGCCGTGTGCTCGCGTTAGAGCCGCGACGGAAGGACGTTTGTGAAGGTGTTGCTGCGCAGGTCGCCATAGAAGCTCGCCGGGTTCATCACATCAGGTGCGAGAGCCGAAATGACGGGGACCGCCATCACGAGCCATGACGGCAGAGTCGACACCACCGCCACGGCAACGCCCCGGTATAGGCGCGTAGTGCCGGCGCAGGTCTCCGACATCTCCTCGTCACTCCTGAGCAGATCGGCCGCTTCTCCCCCGACGAGGATCGTGAGCCCGACGTCGGGATTGGTCTCACGGGCACGATCGAGGATCGCGTCGGTGAGGCTCCGCACGCGGTCCACTAAGAGGATCGTTCCGGCGCTCACGAGGCGACGCTCTCGGCCGTGCCCGTCGAGGACGCAACGGACGAACTCACCGGCGCCGAGGACGGCGCAGCGCCAGCGATACCCGCAGACACCGAACGTCTTCCTCGTGAGAGAGCAAGGAGAAGGAAAGCCGCCACGCAAGCGATGGTCCCGATGACACCCGGGACGACGACAAGCGCAGAACCAAGCGGCACGAGCCCGGAAGAGAGCGTCGGAAGCTGCGACACCGCCCACAGGAACAACGCCACCACCAGGAAAGCCGCACCGGCCAACCCGAGAACCAACGCAATCGCCCGCACCCGGAACCCGCCCACCACAACTCTCTTCCTCGACACCGACGTCTGACCGTAGCGACCAGCGCGTGACGCGGCGTCATCCGAACGACGGACAACAAGCTTGTACGGTCAGACCACACCGTCCTGCCGCGTCTCGTTTGACGCCCCCTCACCGGACTGTTCATCGGACGGGTCAAACGGAACACCACGACCCCCATAATGGCGCTGCCAAGCCTCTCCACCGCTGGCGACCGGTCAAGGACCCCCTACCGGACGCCCCCAACCGGTGCACGATCCCCATACGGGATGCGCCCGGAACGGCCTAAGCCGCTCACCTCGTGCCATAACCTCGTGCCATGCGCACCCTTGAGCGGCTACCGCTCGCGGCGCTCATCACTGGTGCCTGCGCTCTTGTGGCGATGATCACCCTCCTAGGGTTGGCCTCCCTCGACTTCCCTCGGGACACGATTCCGCCATACGACCCCACCCCATCGATCCACCCGACCGCTCGTCCGATACCTCAGAAGACCGATGGCTGACCGGTCAACGATCCCCATACGGGACGGCCGGTACGCCGGCTCTCCCCGACAGAATCGTGCGACGATCACCGCGTGAACTCACAAGTCAGGGCCTTCGACAAACGCTGGCGAGCCGAGTGGGGCGATGACGTGGCGCCGATCGGATGGCACATGCGCTCGCTCGGCTCCGGGGCCGACCGGTGGAGCAGATTTCACACCCTGCCGAAGTCGAAGCAGTATCCCGAGAGCCTGGAGGAGATGCAGACGGTTCTCGATCGCTACGTCACCTTGCTGGCCGAGGTCGCGGGCGATTCTGCAGCCCCTCTGCTCGTCATCGCGCAGGAATGGGATCGAGACAACCTCGCCCGGACTCCGTGGATCGAAGCTCTTCTTCCCGATGCCGTCCACTGGAGAAGCTCCGTGCACGACGAGGACCTCTACGATCTCCCAGCTCTGAGGATCAGCTTCGGGCCACACCGACCCGAAGAACTCGAGCCACTGTTCCGCGCCGTCTCGAACGAGGAGGCGCACGTCGCCGCCACCGACGCCACCGCGAGCTGGCTCTTCGCCCCCTACGACGGAGGTGCCGACGTCTTCCTCAAGGACAAGCGACAGCAGGAAGACCTGCAAGCGAGATTTTCGGACTGGCTACCGGCGCCAGGACTTCCCGGTTCACCACCCGACAGCAACTGACAACCGGAACAGGTTCCGAGAATCGCAGCGGAGCGATCGGTGAACCTGCCTCTCACGGGACGATGTGCAACGTCACTGCATGCCAGAGTTGAGCCGTGGAGCGCTGGTTGAACGACGACATGCGATTGAGCGTGCCGTGGACGGTCACGGCGGTCGACGACGATCCCGCGCTCCGACCGCTCGTCGAAAGTGGATTCACTCGTTCAGGTGACTCGGTTGTCCTTCGGGCTCACGCCGTCTCTCGCCACCGGACGGCGCCGCCGTCCGATGCTTGGGGAGTGGAGTGGTGGGTGAACAGCATCCACTTGCGCGCGAACCCTCCGGCTACCGACGCGTCGTGGCGGGAGCAGGTGGTCGCACGAGGACTGTTCCTGATCGACGGCCTGCTCCCCCGAATGGTTCGACTCTCCTCGGGCCGTGCTGTTCAAGCCGTCCTGTCGCTTCAGTCGTCGCCAATCTCTGTCGATCCGGAAGCCGACTTCGCATCAGGGTCTGTCCACTTCACGCTTGTCCGCAGCGCAGTGGAAGACGCGCGAGCAGTTCAAGCGCGGTCGATGCAGCCGGTCATGGTTGTCACTCTCGACTCGATCAACACCTCGACCAGCGACAGCGACGCCTCCTGACGCAAGCCAGGGCGGAGTCCTCCGTCTATCGGGCAGGCCGGCCGTGCCCTGTAGAAACCGAAGCACTGAACGATGGTTATACGGGACGGCATATGCCGGTTGCAGTTGTCCGGCATGCGGCGCTCCCGGCAGAAGAGGATCATCCGTGTCGTGCCAGCATTCACAGGGCGGCCCTGGGTGTTCGATGCCCTCGGGTCAAGCTCCGACCTCGATACCGCGATCGACTCGGCAGAGGACGACGGCGGTCTCGTCCGCCTCGACGCGCGGGCGATGCGGACGGCGGACGAACTCTGGGACGTATACGGCCGTCACTTCTCGTTCCCGACCACAGTGGAGAACTGGCCGGCCTTTCACGAGTACATCCGCGACCTGTCCTGGTTCCAGGCCTTCTCCTACTTGACCGTCATCGAGCATGCCGGGTTCATCCTCGCCGACGAGCCGCTGGAACGAGCGACCTTCCGCCGACTGCTGAGCTACGCCGGGCAAGCGTGGGAGAACAGCCCGGTGACAGAGTTCCGCTTCAACTCAGTGTTCCTGTTCGACGTGAGCCCATCGACAGGGTGACGCGAGGCGGGATCCAGTTGCTTGAGGATCCTCTAACGGAGTAGCCAACGGCGTCGCGTGTACCGCTTGGGACCGCGCGCACATGACCGGGCGTCCGCCGGGCGCGGAGGGCGGTCGACGTCGCTGCGTCACCTCGACTCGCGAACGGCTCGGAACCGGTCGGCATGGAGGACACTTCGAGCATGTGGCTGGAAGGCGTGGCGCTTGAGCGTCGGTTGCGCGAGATGGATGACCCTGCGGCTCTCGAGCAGCCGACCGATTTCGACGGACCACGACTGGCCGCGAAGGTGGACGGGTTTGCAGCGCTCCTCGAGAAGAGCTTTCCCGGCGCGGTGTCGGTAGACGATCCTTGGGGTTGGCAGGACTCCGCAACGTTCACTCAGGTGACAGTGGGCGGTGCAGCCACGCGCACGACGGCGAACCTCGTCATTGCCATCAGCCAGCACGGGGACCTCTGCTTCATCGCCCTCGAGGCACCGGGCGCGTACTCGCGGGAGGAGTTTGATGCGCTGGTCGAATCAGAGGACGTCGCTGCGATAGCCTCCGCTCTCGACGCCCTCGATTTCACGGTCGCGCCCGAAGAATTGCTATGGGCGCGATACGACGGGCCTTCGCCCGCCAACCCGCCGGACTGGCAGGAACGTTACTTCGGCTACCCCTAGTTACCGTGCCCGCCGAACTGGAGCCGCCGGTGTGGCCCTGCGCTCGGCCGCTAGGCAGAGCGCGGCCAGGAGGAGCACGCGCGTCGGCTCGGCCGCCCAGTGAGCGATCGTTCACCGGTGCGCTGTGGCGCCCGTCCCGATCGGTCCGACGCATGTGAGCGAGAAACCCTGCTCAGCTGAGAGGCGATCGCCTATTGTTCGATCATGATGTTCCATCGCGGACGTGCGACGCTCGGCGCCGGGGTGGCGGTAGTTCTTCTGGTCACAGGATGCGCTGGAACAAGCGAAGCACGCGTCGACCCTGTCTCCTCGATGTCGCCGTCGGCGCAGATTCCGGCGGAGACAATCGCTACCGCCGCTGACGCCGACCGCGTCGAGAACCTTCCTGCGCTTCAGCCGTACGACGCGTCCGAGCCGCTCGTCCCCGTGGAGTCGCTTCTTGCTCGGGCAAGCGCCGCGAATGGTCTCGATGGCGACGGAGTGGAAGCTGATGCTCCTGTCTATGCCGCGAGCCTCGCGTATGGCGATGTGACTAAGTACTCGCCACGTCTCGGAGAGGACGCGCGGATTGCCGCTGACCGGCCCATGTGGGTTCTCAGCGTGCACGGACGCATGCAGAACTACGGAAGCCTCCCAGGCGCTTCGCCCGTTGTTTGGGACGTCTACACCGCCGTCTTCGACGGACCGACGGGCGCCTTCATGGCATCCGGCCCAGGCGACATCGAAGAGCTCGGTATCCCGGGCACCTACATCCGCTAGACACTGAGTGGGCACCCGTCACCCCGACGAGCGTCTCCAAATCTCACCCAAACGTCCAGACCCCGACCCGTTAGGACCACCGCTAGCTGCACCGTCCGGTCAACGATCCGCTTACGGAACGGTTCCGCGGCGCCCGCGTCGCGTGTGCAGGGGACCTTGAACATCTCAATGCTCACGGTCGTCTGCACGAGTGGCGCGGTGGCCCGACGATTCGTGCAGGCGACCGCAAGGAACGACACACGCCGAGACGCCGTCTTCGGCGGCCAGACGACGACCCCTCATCGGACGCCCGAAGCATCGACGCACTAGCCCTCCGAGGCTCGCGCCGCGCTACCGTCGAATGCGCCCGACCAAGGCACCCCTAATCCAGTAAGGGGGTGTCCTGCCCGCAGCACGGTGAGGGTGGCAGCCCGTTCGAGCCGGGCCGGGTCAGAGGAGCCTCGCGCTGCGGGCGCTAGGCTCCCGCTACACGCGGAGAGCGATCCCTATCCGGGACGCGAGGCGCGGCTGCGATGATCAGTCCATGCATCGAACAGTAGGCAGAGTGGTCAGCCGGTGACACAACCGCAATCAGACGCGAGAACGGTTCGCGCGAGGATCCGTCTCCGTCCAACCAGCGACGGCGGCCGAAAGGCGCCCATCGTTCTCGACGGAAGGTATCGACCTCATGTCGTCGTCGTCGGCGGCGACGGAACGCATCTCGGCGTGATCGTGCGCAGCAGCGAGGCTACTGAAGTCGATCCCGGCGAGACGAGCGAAGTGACCCTTCAGCTTCTGTACGACATCGACTACAGCTCCCTCAGCGCCGGAGCTGCCTTCACTATCGTTGAAGGCCCCAAAGCCATAGGTGACGGACAAGTCCTCTAAAACAGTCGCCTCGGTAGGCCGCCATGCTCTGAAGACACGATCGAGCGCGTCGCCCGCAGAACTGCGCCGTAACGTCCGCTGCGATGCTCGGCCGCACCGCGTGACGACCCGGTGATCGATGGTCTAGCGGGCGTCCGGTAGGGGATCGGCTAACGGGACTCCACCGAGCTGGCGCAGTGTCCGGCGATCTGAAAGACATTTGCAGATCGTTCCGCAGCGCCCTACGATCTGAAAGACCGTTTCAGATCAAGGGAGTCGCCGTGCAGGAACATCGTCCGAACCTTGCTGACCCCGGGGTCCTCGACGCGTTATCTCACCCGGTGCGTCTCGACGTCCTCGGATACCTCGCCTCTTCGGGGCCAGCGACGGCCTCGCAGTGTGCCCGCGCGGTTGGGGACACTCCGTCGAACTGCAGCTACCACCTCCGCGTGTTGGCTTCCCATGGGTTGGTCGAGCCGGATCCCTCGGGCGATGGCCGGTCTCGACCTTGGCGCACGAACATCACCGGGTTCACCACGGACGACGTCGACCCGGCCGACCTAGCTGGCCTCGACCGGATGCTGGCTGCTTCGGTCGAGCTCGACCACCACTTGCTCCGCGAGTACCTCCGCGGCCGCGACGCGGCACCGCCGGAGTGGCGGGCAGTGGACCTGCACGCCTCCTATGGCCTCGTTCTCTCGCCGGCCGAGCTGGCCCAGGTCGTTCAACAGATTGACGCAGTCGTCCGCCCGTACATCCAGGCGACCCGGAACGACGCACCCGCCGAAGCCGAACACGTGCACCTGTCGCTCAGTGCGTTCCCGCGGTTCGAATTCGGACCGGACCGGTGACGACCACGACCACCCGTCCCGGGTTCAGGGCCTCAGCGATGGCCGTACCCGCCTTCCGGCGGCTCTGGCTCGCCGGGCTTGTGTCGGACACCGGCGACTGGTTGATGTTCATCGCTCTGCCGCTGGTCGTCCTCCAACTCACCGGTTCCGCCGTCGGGACGTCGATCGCATTCCTCCTCGAGCTCGCCCCACCGGTGCTACTCGCCCCGGTCGTTGCACGGATCACGGACCGGCTGTCGCACCGTCTCGTGATGGTCGTGGCGATGGTCGGACAGGCGCTGACGCTGCTGCCGTTGCTCCTCGTGCACACCGCGTCGGACCTGCCGGTCATCTACGGGGTCATCGTGGCGCAGGCATCGTTCGGCGCCTTCTTCCTGCCGGCGAAGAACGCGCTCCTGCCGACGCTCGTCGGACTCGAGCGCGCGAACTCGGCGAACGCGCTCGTCGGGCTGAACAACGACCTCGGGCGGATCGTCGGCGGCCCGCTCGGCGGTGTACTCCTCGCGGTCGGCTCGTTGAGCGCCATCGCTCTCATGGACGTGGCCTCCTACGTCGTCGCGGCTGCCCTCGTCCTCAGCCTGCCCCGCGAACGCCGAACCAATCCTGGGGGGTATCCCAGCAAGCACCCCGGCACGCCGAAGCCCAGTGGCGTCCTCCACGCCCTCGCCGACCAGCCAACGCGGCACCTCATCCTGGTGAACACCGTCGCGTCGGTCGCCCAAGGACTCTTCCTCGTCCTGTTCGTCTTCTTCGTGACCGACGTGATCCGCGGGAACGCAGCCGACGTCGGCCTCCTCCGCGGCGTGCAGGCGATCGGAGCAATCGGCGCCGGGCTCGCACTCGGCGTCCTCGGGGCCAAGATCGACGCCTTACGGCTCGCGCTCATCGGCGCGAGCACGTTCACGGTCATCACCGTGCTCTGCTGGAACGCGTCCTTCGTCACCCACGCCGTACCGCTCTACGCGATGCTCTTCGCCACGATCGGGGTTCCCGCGGTCTTCATGGGCGCGGGACTGACCAGCCTCCTGCAACAGGCCACGCACGGTGCACACCGGGGAAGCGCCTTCGCCGCACTCGGCCTCGGCCAGGCGATCGGTCAGGCGATCGGGATCACGGCCGCGGGGCTCCTGCAGGAACCGCTCGGCACACTGCCCCTGCTCGAAATCCAAGCCGGCACCTACGCGCTCACCGCACTGCTGGCCTTCATCCTGCTCCCACACCACGCGACACGTCCGGCCAACCCCCGCCATCACAACCTGCTCCGAGCTCGTCCGGTTGACCATCCTCAAACGGGATGGTTCACCGCTCACCATCGCCCCTCGCTCGATAGCGTCGAGGTCATGAGCGCCCTTTCCGACTACATCGACGCCTGGAAGCAGAACGACCCTGCCGCGATCGTCGCGACGGTCACCCCCGACGTCGTCGTCATCGAGAGCTACGGCCCTGTGTACCGAGGCGCTCCGACGGTCCTCCGCTGGGCCGAGTCCTGGCTGGCGGCCGGCGGACGCGTACTCGGGTGGACCATCACCAACGAATTCACAGCCGGCGACCGCATCGCGGTCGAGTGGCTATTCGAGTGCCACTGGGACGGAGCGGACCACGCCTTCGACGGATCGACGCTCGCGACCGTCCGCGACGGAAAGATCGCAAGGCTCCGCGAATACGCGACCAGCGCTCCCCTCTACGACTGGGAATAACGATGGACCTAGGGGCCGAAGCGCGCTGGAGGCTCTGTCGGATGCCCGGATCGCAGTAGGTGGTTCTACCACCCGGAGGACGATCCCCAAACAGAACACTCCTGAGCGGCGGCCGAGCTAGGACCGGTGGCCGTCACTGCGCCCCTGGCCACACCCGTCGCCGGATGGATGTCAGGACGATTGGGCGATCTTCAGCAGTAGCCGGTTCAACTCGGCGCTCTCGGCGCCTGTGAGCGCGGCGTCGCTGAGGTCATTGGCGGCCAGAGCGATCTCCCACGCCTCCTCGAGGACGTGTTGGCCCTCGGTGGTCATCCTGACGGGGTTGCGATGACCCCGGGCGCGCGTCCCACTCCGGCTGATCAGGCCACGCTCCTCGAGACCGTCGAGGAGCGGAGCGACGCTCTGCGGTCGGAGCAGCACGGCGCGCGCGATCTCGGCCGACGTCATCTCGTCCTCCTGCTCCAGGAAGGCGAGCACGCCGAACTGGATGGGATTGAGGCGGTGTCCGGACAGCCTGTCCGCGAGGCGGTTGCCCACGAACCGGGCCACGCGCACCACGTTCCAGGTCAGGACATCGTCGAGGTCGTTCCCACCCTCGGATACCGCTCGAGGTCCCATCCACTCATCCTTCCATCCGGGCTACCACCGCTGTACCGTTGAGATACAGATTTCTGTTACTCGATGAGGAGACCATCATGACCGACACCGCATCCGCCGACCAGCACCACATCGCCGACCTGGTGAAGCACGCGAAGGTGGCCATGCTCACCACCATGACCGAGGACGGCCGCCACGTCAGCCGTCCCATGGCGCTGCAGGAGACCGAGTTCGACGGCGACCTGTGGTTCTTCGCCTACGACGACTCCGCCAAGGCCGAGCAGATCGCCGCCCACCCGGAGGTGAACGTGTCCTTCTCCGACACCGGCGCCCACTCCTGGACCTCCCTCGCGGGTCGCGCCGAGATCGTCCACGACCGGCAGAAGGCCGAGCAGCTGTGGGCGAAGCCGCTTCAGGCGTGGTTCCCCGACGGCCTGGAGACCACCGGACTCGCGCTCATCAAAGTCTCAGCGGACACCGCCGAGTACTGGGAGGGCCCCTCCAGCACCGTCGCGTACATCGCTCAGACCGTGCGGGCGGCCGTGACCCGCGACCCGGACCGCGACCCGATCGACAACGACACCGTGCAGCTGTGACCGAGGACGCGGCGCCCTCACCGTCCCCTGCGCTCGAGCGCCTACTGGTCCTCGGAGCGAACGGACCGACGGGCCGTCAGGTCGTGCGTCAGGCGCTCGCACGAGGGCACCGCGTCTCCGCACTCACCCGGCACCCGGAGGCCTTCCCGATCCAGCATGCCCGCCTCGAGGTAATCGCCGGAGACGCCACCGACGCGACCGTCATCCAGCACGCCGTCGCCGGAGCCGATGCCGTCATCAGCGTCATCGGCGCCTCCTTCACCAGGAAGCCGGTCGAGGTCTACTCCGCGAGCGCAGCTCTGGTAGTCGCCGCGATGACCGGGCGCAGGAGAGGACGGCTGATCGTCGTGACCTCGGCCGGAGTGCACCCGTCGCACCAGCAGCAGGGGCCGGCCCGGAAGGCAGCGCTCACGCTGATGCGACGCACCCTCGGCCGCACCGTCTACGACGACATGGTCCGCATGGAGGCGATCGTGTCCGCGACCGACCTGGACTGGACGATCGTGCGACCACCCGGACTGACCGACGAACCCGGCCGCGGCTACCAGGTGGCCCGAGACGAGATCCAGGGCCGCCTCTGCGCCCGCGAGGACCTCGCCCGCATGCTCCTCGACCAGCTCACCGACACCCGGTACCACCAGAGCATCGCCGCCGTCACCACGCCGGGCCTCACGGTCGGCGCACTGCGGATGATCCGGCGCGAGGTGCTCAAGCGCTAGAGCCACCCGCACCTCACGAGCACACGACAGGAAGCACATGCGCGCGAGGGAAGCGCCCGGCCAACCATCCCCATACGGGACGCCTGCCGACGGGCGAAGATCAGCACCTTGCGGATCCCAGATGCCGTGCGGCTCAGGGTGCGCTGTCGACGACGAGGGTCGTGACGGCGGTGTACTGCTGCTCGGTCCCCGCCGGGATCGCGCCCTGATCGGAAGAGGTTAGAGTCCGCTCCCCGATGAAGAGTCCTGTCGCGGGGTCGATGACGATCTCGGGGACGTCCATGTCGGTATCAAGGCTGAAGGCAATGCCGGTCCGTCCGTCGAGGACGGCGCTCCCGTCCGCGATACGGATCCCCGGGATCATCGCCAGAGCGCGGTAGAGGGTAGAGCGCTCGGCACCGGTCAGCGTGCCTGACCGGAGTAGCTCCGCCGCGCCCGACATCGCACCCGCGTCGGTCCCATCGCCCCACGGGAGGCGGCGCAGCGCGGCCAGCGCCTCCCCGGGATCGGTCGGCAGCGACTCCTCGGTGACCTCGCCTCCGAGCTCAGCGGCGTGCACAAAGTCTCCCTCGGGATCCTTCGTGATCTGCACGACTCCGCTCTGCACGGTCAAGGCCCAATCGCGCTCGGCGGCCGCGCGCGACACCTCGCCGTAGAACGCCGTGGCCGGCTTGGCGGTGACCCGCTGCACCCAGTCGGTGTCGTCGTCGGCGGGAATGAACACCTCGGTAGTACTCGGTGAGAGGTAGGCGGTGTAGTCACCGTCGGCGTCGACCTCGTAGGCGAGGTAGGCCGCCTCTGTCGTGATCTTGAGGTACTGGCCGGGGCCGACGGCCGGGTCCTCGATGGTGATGGTCGTGTCAGCTGCGGTCCGCAGCACCTCGGCCGCTTCCGCGCTGTCGGCGCCCGGCCCGAGAACGACGACACCGATCACGAGGGCTGCGGCGAGGGGGACGGCGACGAGTCCGGTGAGGAGCGCTCCTCGCGCTCGGGCCGGCCGCGGTGCGGTGCTCTGCTCGACCGTCTCGACGAGGAGGCGGCGAAGAGCTGTGGTCTGGTCGTGTCGGGGAGATGTCATCGTCGTCCACTCGTTTCTGTCGTGCCGGTCAGGAGGGAGGGTGCCAGGAGGCGGGAAGCGAGAGCCTTTTTGGCGCGGTGCAGGCGCGACTTGACCGTCCCCAGGGGCACGCCGAGCGCCTCCCCCGCCTCGGCCTCGCTCAAACCCTCGATCACGCACAGGGTGATCACGTCGCGATGGTGCGGTGCAAGGTCTCGGAGCGCAGCGACGGCGGGGCCCTCGTCGAGCAGCTCCTCCGGGCCGGCGAGTGATTCCGAACGGGGAACCCGCTCGAGGAGGGCGCGGTAGCGGCGGGCCGACCGGGAGACGTTCCGTGAGGAGTGCGTCGCGGTCACCAGCAGCCACGGCAGCAGTGACCCACTCACGAAGCGCACGCTCGCGCGCTTCCGCCACGCCTCGAGGAACGTGATCCCCACCACGTCCTGCGCGTCATCGATACTCGGCACCAGCGCGAGGCTGTGGCGGAAGACGCGGGACTGGTGCCGGTCGAAGACGCGCGCAAAGGCCTCGCCATCTCCAGATCGGGCCGCGCGCCACTCATCGGCGTCGCTTGCGGGGATGCTCATACCTGAAGTGTCCGGGACCGCCACGAAGGTTCCCCTCCATCGAAAGTGACCCACTTAGCGATCCCCATACGGGACGGCACCCGAATCCCTTCGCTTGCCTCCTCACGCTCACATCTGAGTCGAATCTCAGAGACCGCAGCAATCGGATCGTGGGAGTCTTCTCGAGGGGCACGTGGGGAAGGCGCTGATTGGCGTAGGTCCGGACCGCTAGCGCCCTCAGGATGGGGACGGCATGAAGCGAACCGAGCTGGCACTCGGAGCGACGACTCTCCTCGCGAGCGTCATCGCCGCAGGGGCTCTCATGTCCACCGCTCAAGCTCAGCCACGGGCTGCGGCTGAAGTGACCAGCGCATCAACGGCACCAACTGCGTCGACCGAACAGCGCAGCTCCATCGGCGATCCAATGCCGAACGGTGAGTTCGAGGCAATCTGGGGCGGCGAAGCCGCCGCTGACATCCCGGAGCCAGAGACCAGTGCAACCGCCGCCGTTGAAGGGACCGCCGTCGAGTCGGCCGATGCTGCGATCGCCATCGCCCTCAGCGACCAGACCTCCATCAAGGTCGACACGAGCACCCGCGCCATCAAGACCACGTCGGAAGAGGCGTACGGCCCCGAGGGACTGCTAGCCGAAAGCAGCCTCCCTCCAACGCCGAATGGCGTCTCCACAGATGAGCTCTGGCTGGTCGGCGTCACAGGTGACATCACCAACAGCTACGGCCGCGTGGCGCTCTCGCTCGACTGGATGATCTTCGTCATCGACGCCAGGACTGGGTTGGTGGCGAACACCTGGGGCAACACCGGCACGCTGCCAGACATCTTCGGCTGACGCAGGCATACCCAGAACGCGGGTTGCCTGACTCATCGACTGCATCGCATCTTCACGAGGACGTCAGAACGACCGGAGCAGGATCCCCATACGGAACGCGCGCCAGGCCCTCGGGTTCGCGAGACTAGACCGGTGTCGAAGCAGAAGAAGATCCGTGAAGTGCTGCTCTCAGCTTGGGCGGAGAACGAGGCCGTCCGGATCTGGCGCGGCTCGAAGAGGGACGAGACGATTGAAGGGTTCGTCGTCGGAGTCGGTCGCAAATGGACGCTTGTCACACCGATGACGACCGGGGGCTTCTTCGACGGCTATGCCGCGATCCTCCTGACCGACATCAGTCGCGCGCGTCCCTACGACACCTGGGAGCACCGCTTCTCTCGAACACGGCCCGAGTGGCCCCCGCGGCCGCCGACAGGCACGCCGGCGATCGATCTGGACAGCACCTCGGGCATGCTGGCGACCTTCCTCCAACCGGGCGTCCTGCTCTCCATCGAACGCAAGAAGCCGCGGGGCCCGCTCTGGGTGGGCGTCCCGAACGAGCTCACCCGGAAATGGTTCTACCTCTGGGAAGTCGACTCGAACGCCGTCTGGCACCCCGAGCCGCTGGGCTACAAACCTCGAACCATCACACTGGTCAAAACCGGCGACCGCTACCTCCGCGGACTGACCGTCGTTGCGGACCCTCCTCCGTCCGAGGACCTCCCCCACCACTGGACAGCCCGTTCGAAAGCCGGGAAACGTCAGCAGTGACGTGCGGCCCGCTTAGCCAGCCCTGATCGTCAGATGGCGGCGTCGCGCTGGTTGAGGTCCGACCGAGACACACCCTCAGCCAACTTCGACACGGTTACCTAGGAGCCGGCGCAGCCGGGACAGCCGGTTGCGGATCGATCCCACCTGCACGTCGAGCTGCGCGGCCGCGTCGGCGTAGGTCATGTCCTCGACCAAGCAAAGGCGGAAGATCTGCTGGTCGATCTCCGGCAGCCGCGAGACAGCCCGTGTGACGTCCTCGAGGACGGCACGTGCCTCGACCAAGCGCTCCGGGGAAAAGTTGTAGTCGGCGTAGGCGACGGGTTGCTCTCGGGCGACGAGGCGGATGGCGGCGCGCAGCACGTTGTTGCACTCCAGCCGTGTCGCAACGAGTAGCCACGGCAGGGCTGACGTTCCGACGAAGTGCGTGCTCGCGCGCTTCCTCCAGAGAGCGAAGAAGACGCTTTGCAGCACGTCTTCCGCGTCCTCCTCGCTCCGCAGGCGCGCAACGGCGTAGCGGTAGACGGCCAGCGCGTGCCGGCGGTAGAGCACGCCGAACGCGTCGCGGGAGCCTCCCGCGAGCTCGCTCAGCAGAGCGACGTCGTCCGCGGCGGCGCTCTCGCCGGTCATCGGGACTCGAGAGCGTCGAGGCCCAGACGGGCGCACCACTCGGCGTCCGGCTCGTCGCGTGCCGTCGGGAACACGGCGGCGAGGCCGTCAGAGCGGACGCAGACGGCGCTGACGGCCTCGTCAGTCCAACACAACGCCGTCGCCATCGCGACACGTTCAGCCGTGTCCTCGGGCAGCCCTCCAATAATGCTGGAGACAGCGAGGTCGGGCTCATTGATGTCGGCCGTCGTGTAGCAGGCGGCAGCTTCGCGAACCGTCGTCGGTGTGGCGACTTCGAACGTGTTGATACCGGCCCCAACGCCCGCAGCGACGGCCCCGATCCCCACGAGAACACCCAGAGTGCGCCGCCGCCGCGCGACTTTCGTCGCTCTGGTGATCTGCGCGTCGAGGCGCCCCTCAACGCGCGCGAGCACCTCATCGTCCTGAGTGGATGCCATCATCAGTCCCCCTGTCTGAACACTCTCACTCGGTAACGTCCGCAGCGCCGGTTTCGTCTCAACAAATTCCGTACCGTCTCGCCCGCAACGACTCGCGGCAACGCCGACTAGCCGCACGCAGCAGGTCTGCGCGACTCGTTTCTGATTGATCCCCTGCTCGGTAGGCACGAAGCTGAGAGCGTGATTCTCAAGCAAGACGCTCGTGCTCTGAAGACCAAGGCGCTTTCCTCGATGAAGGCGGCGATGGTGGCCTTCAACAGTCCCCAGGACGATGGTCGCGTGACGGAGATTCTGCTGCGGTTGCAGCACTCGTTCGAGATGCTGCTGAAGGCCGCCCTGACTCAGGGCGGCGTCCGGGTCTTCGACATCGAGCTCGGACGGTCCATCGGGTTCGAGGCAGCGGTCCGGCAGAGCCAGCAGCTGGCGAGCCTGATGGTCACGGAGGATGAGGCGGGCACTCTCCGAACGATCGATGCGCTCCGCGATGACGAGCAGCACTGGTTTACGGAGGTGTCGGAGGGGCTGCTGTTCCTGCACACGAGGGCAGCGGTCACGCTGTTCGATGACCTGCTCCACCGTGCATTCGGGGACAGGCTCGCCGATCATCTGCCGCTTCGGGTGTTGCCTATCTCGGTCGAGCCTCCGCAGGACTTCGTGACCCTGGTCGACCGGGAGTACGAGAAGATCGCGGAGCTCCTGCGTCCAGGCCGGCGAGCTCGTTCCGCTGCGCGAGCGCGACTGCGCGCGCTTCTCGCGATGGAGTCGCACGTCGACCCCGACGCGAAAGTGAGTCAGTCGGATGTGAAGCGGGTCGAGAAGGGAATTCGGGAGGGAAAGACCCGCGAGCAGGTGTTCCCGAAGCTTGGAGCGGTCGGAGCAGAGGTCCGCGGAGCCGGCCTTGAGGTCGAGGTCCGGATGGTCAAGCACGGCGGGATGCCGATGACGTACACCAACGACGAGGACGCTGCGGCGATCCGTGAGGTCAATCTGCAGAAGCGTTACTCGATCTCCCGACAGGAGCTGGCCGACAAGCTCAGGCTCTCGACAGCACGCACTGCCGCACTGCGCGCGCACCTGGGCCTGGACTCAGGTGAGCCCTACCACCACGTCTTCGTCTTCGGGTCGGTGAAGCACCCGCAGTACTCGGGCGAAGCGGTCTCCAAGATGCGAGCGGCGATGACGAGATACGACATGGACGCCATTTGGCGCGCGCACAGCACGTCCCGAGCTGCTGACCAGCGGCCTCCCTGCGACCAACCGGACTGCGCCCTCTCAGCGTAGGAGCGTCACATGGACAACCACGATCCCCGGTGGAATGGTGAGCGCATGGCGAAGCCCCGCACCAAGCTCGCTCGCGCAGCGCTCATCTCGAACGGCACGATCTGGTTCGGCGTGTCGCTGACACTCCTCGCGGTCGCCGGCGAGCAGACGTATGCGGCGTTCACAGGCAAGTGGTTCAACGCGCTCGGATGGGCACTGATCGTGACCGTGGCGGCGGGCTTGGCGGTCGTTGGTGTGCTCGAGAACCGGAACATCCGCGCCGGGAAGAAATACCGGACGCGACTGCGACGCCGATGACCGCACGAGCCCGCGCGGCCCTCGTGATCTGGCTTCTTCTGCTGACCGTTCTGTTCGCGCTCCCTGTCCCCGCCACGCTCTTAGCGGCGCGCGACGGGGAGTACACGTGCCTGGTCGATCGGCAGAAGCCACCATCGAACGGCGTCGACTACGAGTGGGCCGTGCGTGCACGGATCACGCTGTTCCCTCTGGGCTTGGAGTGCACGTTCATCCGGGAGTCCGGCGAGGAGGTCGTCATGGGACCCGGCTGGCTGCTTACTGTGTTCGCCGGCATGGCCGGCACCTTCGGCATCGCTTCGGTCGCTGCGATGGTGTGGACGCCTCCGCAGCCAGCGGGGAAGGCACGACCGGTCGCCGCGGAGAGCGAGCGCGAGTGACCAACGGCCGAAGCGCTCTCGGCGCGGAGCTCATGCCCCTTCGCCCCCTCGCTTACTCATCAACTCCTATGAGTAGATGAGTTGGGGGGCGAGGCGATTTTCTGCCTTGCCGTTGGCGGCGGGCCAGGTGAGGTGCGTACGCCCTTCAAAACCGTGTCGGAGAGACGCCTTCGCGGGTCAGCCTTTCATCGGGCCCGGCGGTGAAGCGCGATTCTTGGCAGCTCCTAATGGCACGCGGTTCCTAGTGCGACCGACTCATCGAGGACTAGCCAGCGCTCGCCTCCGCCTAGATGCTGAACTCAGCAGGAGCCTGCGTGCGATCGGGGGAACGATGCAGCGAAGACGTTACGGCGGAGCCAACAGCACCGCCGGGAAGACCGTACGCAGTATGCACCATGCGAGATAAGCGCATTCTCGTCTCAGTCAGTGCCGGAATCCTCGCACTGGTCGCTTTCAGTGGGATTTATTTGTCCTTGACCCCTCGGACGCCACTACCGCAATATTCTATCCACGGCATCGTTATTGACACTAACGGCGACCCTATAAAAAGATGCAGTGTTTGGGGCGTCACCGGCGAGGAGATGGCGATAAATACCGACGACGACGGTCGCTTCACATGGTTCAGACCAGTGCCTCCCGGCTCTTATACCGCTCAAGCCTTATGCGATGGCGGAGCAAAAGGTGAAATTCGAATAGACGTGCCGAGTCGTGCATTCGCTGAGATCGTGGTTCGTTAGCCGCGTTGTCAACGAGGACACGCCCGAGTGCGTCTTCGTAGAGCGCACGGCCGGCGAGGTCGCCGCGCAAGCTGGTTCCGCAGACTGTGAGCGATCACCTGCTAGAACAGAGTGATCGTTCTTTCCCTCTGCTTGGAGAAACCCTGATGGCGCAGAAGCTGACTCTCATCGATGACCTGGACGGCTCTGCGATCGAGGGTGACGGTGGAACCGTCTCCTTCTCGATCGATGGCGCGAACTACGAGATCGACCTGTCGGCGGAGAACGCCGCCGCGTTGCGTGACGTGTTCGGGAAGTACGTCGCCGCCGGCCGCCGTGTGCGCCGGGACGGCAACGCCGGCTCGGCGTCTCCTGCTCGTGGGAAGAGCGACCCGGAGCGGTTGAAGGCGATTCGGGAGTGGGCTGCTGAGAACGGCCACGAGGTCTCGCCTCGCGGCCGCATCTCGGCGGAGGTGGTCGAGGCGTACGACGCCGCGCACTAGCGCGGCGCTACCGTGGACGCTCCAGTGAGCGTCGAGCGGGAGGGGTGCCGGTGAGTGCCGCACGGCAGATGACGGCCCTGTATCGCGGTCCGTGGGGTCGGCTCGGCGGGCTGATCGCCGCGGCGGAGGATGGCAGCGATCGCGAGCGCGTGCGCTCGGCGGTCGCGCGGTCGGTGTTCTCGCGCGGCGGGAAGATGGTCCGCTATTCCCCCGCCGCGGCCGCTTTCGGGGATGGTGATGAGCGGGTCGACCCGTCGACGGAGCTGCTGACGTTCGTCGCGCACCAGTACTCGGTGCCGGAGGGATTCCTCACCGGCGCCGATGACAACGAGCTGCGCGATGCCGCGCTGCATCGGGCGCTGGACGAACGGCACCTGCGCGGCACGCCGGTCCCGGAGTCGTTCACGGTGACGACCCGATGCCCGACGCTCGCGGGCGAGCTGGGCGAGGCTGGCCATGCCGGTGCGGCGCTTCGCGCAGCGGAGCGCCGATCGCAGCTCTCCGCGATCCCGTACGCGCTGGCGAGCTTGGTTCTCCCGGCCTTGCTGACGGTGGCGAGCTTCGCAGCGGCCGTCGAGGGCTGGCAATGGTTCCTCTCGTTCTTCTTCCTCGCCTGCACCCTGGGTAGCGTGTAGCTGTGGACGGTACGGGTGGTGGCCGCGGTGCGCTTCTTCCGCCTGCCGCCGACGGAGGCGCAGGCGTGTGCGGATCTGCTGATGAAAGAGGCGATCGCGACGTACTTCCACGACCTGTACACGGACGGCTACCTCCCGCGGGCGTGGTTCCACGACATCTTCTGCCGGAACCTGCCGATCACCCGGCTGGCGTGGGACCGGCTGGGTACTGGAACGGTGACGCGGGCGATGCTGACGGAGAGCGCGATGCGCCGGTTCCCGGCGCAGTGGCGGGCAGATGATGGTTACCCGCTCAGTTCAGTACGCTTTGCTACTAACTAGCTAGTGAAGCGATAGAAGTAACCACAAACACAAATCCCATAACTAGGAATACAATTGCAACAAAAACAAGTGTCCCTGGTTTTGACGATTTAGCTACAGGCTCCGCCGCCGTCCCCCACAGGGCGCGAATAGATTTAGCGTTCCAACGAGCGTACGCGTCTCTCTTCCAGATTGCTCCTATCCCAAAGATAATGAAAGCTAGTCCACCGACAAGCTTAATGTACTGATCATTCATTTTCTCAGAACCGCCCTATCCCGTAAATGGTCGCGCATCAACCCACTTCGCCTAGCTCCGAACACGCGTGACAGTTCGGAGAGACCGGGGTATCGAGACCTCGTAGACACGTTCAGGTGTCGGTGCCAGGGTGGCCTCATGGCCAAGCCTCGCACCAAGCTCGCGCGCGCCGCACTGGTTTCCAACGGCATGGTCTGGTTCGGGCTGTCGCTGATGCTCTTCGCCATCGCCGGCGAGCAGACGTACGCGGCGTTCACGGGGCAGTGGTTCAACGTCCTCGGCTGGGTCCTCCTCGTCACTGTCGCGACCGGCCTCGCCGTCGTCGGCGTGATCGAGAACCGCAACATCCGGGCGGGCAAGAAGCGCAAGCCGCGCTCTCGCTCCGGAGCCTGACCCTGCTTCATTGCTTCTTCTACTCATTCACTCATTGACTCAAAGAAGTAGATGAGTCGGGGGGGGTCGAGGCCCCCCCCCCCCCCGTGGGCCGGCCCGTTGCGGGTCGGCCCACGCTCATGATCAGAGCATGTAGAAGTGGTAGCCGATCGCGGCGCCGTCGCTGAGCGGGCCGAAGGTGTCGGCGTAAGCCTGGGGTTCGGGGCGGTTGGTGATGAGGTCGAGCGCGACGCGCTCCTCCTCGGACTCGTCGCTCATCTCGTCGGGTTCGTTCTCCCACTCGCGCAGCACCCGGTGTCCGGCGTCGGTGACGCGGTAGAGCGCCCAGAATCCGGAGAACGTGCCTTCGGCTTCGCGCTTGAAGACGAGGCAGGTGGCGGTGGGCCAGGCGTGGCGGGCGGCCGCGGTGAGCAGCGCCCGGACGGCGGCGTGCCGGTCGCGGATCTCCCCGGATGCGGCGGCAGCGTTGACGGCTTCCTCGGCGGCGCGCAGCGCCGAGGTGTGTCCCCACACGTCGACGTCGACGGGGGCCGGGGTGGTGGGTGTGGTGGTCATGGGTTTTCCCCTCTCGTTTTTCTGCCGAAGCGGCGACGTGTCGCCGATCAGGGCGTGAAGTGGTGCGGCAACCCGCAGGGCGCGGGGGGAGAGAATTTCCGCGCGATGGGAGGGAGCGAAGCTCCCGCGTGCGGAAAATCTCGGAGGGAGCGGTCGGCGCAGCCGACTTGCGCTCCACGTAGCGCCCGTAAGATGCCGCAGGTGCTTCGGCAGAAGAACGAGCGCGCAGCGATCGGAGCGCAGCGGGGAATGGGGGCGTGCTCTGCACGCCGGCACCCGCCGCGCCGCGGCGGAGTACGCGGCCGCGCAGCGTCCGCTCGAGCAATTCTGATCGTGCGAGCTCCCGAGTGCCGGCGGATCCGGTTCGGCCGGCGCCGGCTTACGTGGGGGTCGAGGGCGGAGGCGTCCCCCCTCGTGGACCGGCCCGCACTGGGCCGGTCCACTCGACGGCGGCTAGCTCAGCCCGGCAGCCTCAGCCGGGGCGGTGTCGCCGGTGACGGCCTGCTCGACCGGGGAGAGCGCGTAGCCCCAGGCGGCGAGCTGGCGGAAGTGAGCGGCGGCGCGGGCGTCGCCGCGGCGCCAGGACTCCTTGCTCGTGTTCGCCTCCTGCCCTGCGAGGACGATGGCCAGCGCGACCACTCGCGCCTTCGCGGGGTTCGCCTCGACCAGCGGGGCCAGCGCGTCGGCGTGGTAGCCGGAGGGCTGAGTGACGCCGAGGAGGGTGTGCGCGAGCGCGTTGCCGTTGCTCATCCCGCCCGACACCGAGGAGCGGTGCGCGGTCAGCCCCAGGGCGATGACGCGCTCCGCGTCCTTCGGGAGGGTCTTGCGAGACAGGAGCGTCGCGATCCAGTCGCGGCGCACCGTCTCCGCGGCGATCCAGGCGCGGTTGTTCGCGAGGAGGATGCGGCGCTCAGCGGACTTCTCTGCCTTCTGCTCCTCCGTTTCGGGCTCGGCGGGCGCGTTGTAGGCGTAGCTGAATCCGTGGGCCGCGGGGTCCTGGATCGCGTAGGAGACGTGGGTGTTGCCGTCGTAGATGGTGCTCACGAGGACGCCGCGCGGCTCGATGGTCGCGATGTGCTCGGCGGTGACGCGCTTGCCGTCCTCCGTGCGCAGCGGGTCGATGACGGCCCACGGGCTGCCCTCGCCGTCGACCTGCTCGCGGGTGAGGATTACGAATCCCGCGGCCTCCTGGTTGGCTTCCTCCACGAGGACGGCGACGCGGCGGGCGCGCGCCTTGCGGTAGCGCTCCGCGGTGTGGGCGAACTGGCCGGGGTTGGTGGTGGCGACGGTGATCAGGTCGGCGCGGGCGTCCTCGTCGTCCTCGAATTCGAGGATGACCGCGGCCTGGTCCAGGGTCAGCTCGTGCTCGTGCAGCGCGGTCCGCGCGACCGCGGACTCCTCGATCGCGAGTCCGGCTTTCACGGTCGCGGCCTTGCTGCCGGTGCGCTTGGCGATGGTCGCGGCCGACAGGCCCTCGAACGACAGCTGCGCCCACGCGGCGGTGCGGTCGGCGGTAGTGAGTTCGGCGCGCTGGTCGTTCTCGATGATCTGCTGCACGATCCGCTCGGCGGTCTTGTCGTCGCCCTCCACGACGTAGACGGGGATCGTCGCGAGGCCGATTTCACGGCTCGCGAGGGTCCGGCGCTGCCCCGCGCGGACGATCACGTTGCCGTGCTCGTCGCGGCGTCCGAGGACAGGCGACAGGATCCCGCTCTGACGGATGGAGTCGAGGAACTCCTTCGTCAGCGGGGCGCTGGTGCGGACGTTCTGCTCGATCACGAGGGCGGTCGGGTCGAGGTGCTCGATGGTCCCGGTTGCGGTGGTGTTCACGATGGTTTCTCCTCAATCAATGTGCGATCATTGAGGCGACGGGTCCCGTGGTTCTAGTGAAACTACGGGGCTTTTGTCGTCTTACTGATCGTTTTTCTTTGCCTCTCCGGCGGGATGAAATCAATTGAGCGGAGTCGGCGGAGTGACGGCTCTCTCGGACGAAATAAGCCCGGAGGGCGCGTCCGAGAGAGACGGCACGTAGCCGACGGAGCGAGATAGATTGAAACCGCGGAGAGGTGAAGAAAACGGGTAATCCGGCCGCGTAGCGGCTCCTGCCGGCGGTGCTCCGTCACCGCTGCGCTCGCAGAGCGCTCCGCCCCTCTACCCCGATACGAGGTGGCCGGCGCCACGAAGTCCTGTTGGCGTGCCAGAGCTTCCGTACTGCGCTCGACGGGCGGCTGTGTGGCACTGTGTGCACATGATGATGTGGCGTGAGACGGCGTCAGCCGAAGCGCAAGAGGATCTCGATGGCCTGCTCGATCTGACGATGACCCGTGCAGTCGAAGCTCTCGGAAAGCGCGGTGAGCTAGGGCCATTCTCGGCCTCGATCGACACCGACGGGCGCAGCACTCTGAGCATGGTGGAGCCGGAGTCAGGGCGTGGGAGCAACTCGTCTCAGGCAGACCTCGACGAGCTCCGGCGTGCGAGCAGAGAGAATCGGGAGTCGTTGAGGGCGGTTGCGTACGTCAGCGCGGTCACGATCAGCGGGAGCGGTGACGCGATCCGAGTCGAGTCGGAACATCGGGAAGGCATCGCGTTGGTGGTTCTGGTTCCCTACACCCGGCTTCGTCTCCGCAAGCAGCTGAAGCTCGGCGAGATGCGCCTGCAGGCCGGCGTAACCGACGTGTGGGCATCGAAAGATTGAGATCACGTCGTCACCCGTGTAGGTAGCGCGCGCGCCCGTGGAACGGGACTGACCGCATTGTCAGGGAGTCGTCCCTGACGGTCTGACCTCTAACCCGGTAGCCTCACGCTTCGTGAACGCATACTGGTTCGCCGCTTTCGTCCTCGCGTTGATCCCCTTCGCGTTCGTCATGGCGGTGCTGTTCTTCGTCATCCGCGCGGCCGTCCTCTCTGCCCTCCTTCGCGCAGGCGTGTGGACCCGTCCGAGTCGACCACTGACCAAGCACGATCGCGTCTCGCGGGCGGAACTTGACGCCGAGCGTGAGCCCGAGCGGTAGCCGGGCGGCGATGCCGGGTGTGGCCGCGCCACAGGTTTTCACCCGAAAGCTCCTCAGCCCGCCGCGCCGGCCGACAACGTGGAAGGTGCCTCGTCTTCCGCAATCCGCTCTCACTGAGTTCGCGCTCTCCTGGGGGAGTGTGAGGGGGTCGCCCCTCACGGGCCGGCCCGGAAGGCCGGCCCGCACCGCGCGGCTACCGGTCGGCGGGCTCGGAGCAGTTGGCGCAGTCGCACGGCCCGCCGGGGTTCTCCGCCCGCTCGACGGCCGCGATCTGCGCGGCCTGCTCCGCCGGGGAGAGCGCCTGCCACCCCTCATCCGCGCGCCGGTTCGACTCGATGCGCGCCGCACGCTCGTCCAGCGTCTTCGGGGTCGGGGTGAGGAAAGCGGCCAGGGCCGCGCCGGTGTCCTGCTTCTCGGCGGCGGTGAGGAACGCGATCAGCGCGGCGGCGTAGGCGGTGCCGTCGTCGGTGACGGGGAATCCGCCCGGGGCTCCTTCGCCGGGAAGGGTGAGCGTGTTGCGGATGTGGGCGAGGATCTCGGCGTCCGTGGCGGTCGCGTCGTCGTCGGACTCCGCGCGGCGGGTGTCGAGGATGAGTGCGAGCTGTTCGGCCGTGGCGCGGCCGGTGTCGGTGGCGGTCTGCATGGTGTGGGTGCTCCCTCTGGCTGATCGTTTTTCTTTGCCTCTCCGGCGGGAAGAACCGTTTGAGTGGAGGCGGCGTAGTGACGCCCATTCCGGGCGAAATAAGGGAGCGCAGCGACCGCGTCTGGGATGGGTGGCACGGAGCCGGTGGAGCGAAATAGGTTGAGACCGCGGAGAGGTGAAGAAAACGGGTGGAACGGGCCGCGTAGCGGCTTCCCCTCGGCGGTGCTCCGTCACCGCTGCGCGGGCGGAGCTCGCGCCCCCGGAACGGGGATGCCGGGGAGTGTGAGGGGGTCGCCCCTCACGGGCCGGCCCGAAGGCCGGCCCTCGCCCCCTCAGCTCGCCGCGGCCGTCTCCGCGACTGCCTCGCGGGCCGCGTCGAGTTCCGCGGCCGTGCGGTGGCCCTGCACGTCGGCGTAGGCGACGGAGTAAGCGCGCGTTCCGGCGTTCCAGTCCAGGGCGACGGTCACGGTCTTGGGGTTCACGCGGGTCACGAGGCTCCACCCGAACTTGTGCTTGATCGCGTCGCCCTTGGCGATCGTGTCGCGGCTGTGGATCGTGACCTGTCCGGCGGCGGCCTGCGCCTCGCGGACGTCCGACCAGTAGTCGCGCTGGTCCTCGAGCTGCGCCCGCTGGGTGAGCAGCCGCTCCCGGTATGCGCCGGTCGCGGGGGCGGTCGTCTCGATGTAGCCGCCGCCGAAGTTGTGCGAGCTGCCCTCAATCTTCCGCGTGCATCCGCGAATGTCGGTGTCGAGCCGGTCGATCCGGCGGGCGACCATCGCGGGCGCGTAGCGGGATTCGGTGGTGTGGGCGGCGACGTCGGCGCGGACGCGGGCGCGAGTCGCCTCGCGGTCGGCCTCGACGCTGCGGCCCATCGCGTTGTGAGCCTTCTCGATCGCGTTACGGTGCCGCGTCTCGGAGTGGTGGCCGATCTTGATCGGCTCGCCACCCTCCGGGAGCCGGTCGAATGCGCGCCGCGCGGCCGCGTCGGCGGTGTCGGCGTCCGCGCTGCGGCGGTCGGCCTTCGCGTCGAGCGCGTCGACCCGGGCGGCCTGGCGCTCGATGGTCGCCGCCTCCGCCTCCGCGGTCGTGCGGAACGTCTCTTCGGCCTCGATCGTGACCTCGTGTCCCGCGTCGCTCAGGGCGGTCGCGGCGCGATTGATGGTCCACCACTTCGGCAGGCGGTCCCGGGACTGCGGGACGTACCAGGCACTGATGGAGCGGCCCCAGCGCCAGCCGGACGCCTTCAGGATCTCGGCGGTGCCGTCCCCGCGACTGGTGCCCTCGATGATCGTTCCGGCTTCGGGGGTGTGGGTGATGGTGAGCATGTCGGATCTCCTTCTCGGTTCGGGGGGGGGGTCAGTCGTTGGCGCGGTAGTCGGCGGGCATCTCGCTGCGGTCGTGCAGCGCGTACGCGGCCGGGAACAGGTCGAGCGCCCGGGCGACCGCGACCGGCACGACGACGTAGGCGCCGGAAGCCATGTAGCCGATCCGGCCCTCCCCCACGGGCTCCACGGGCTCGAAGTGCTGCAGCGTCACCCCGGCGACCGCTCCGCTGCGGGTGATCAGGTGCACGGCCGGGGCCTGGTCGGTCACCGGGTCGCTACCACCGGCGCCGACGATGACCACCTGACGGGCCGTGCGGCTGATGCCCTCCGTCCCTGGTCCGTAGTACTCTCTCTTGATGACCTCGGTACGGGTGCCGCGCTGCTGGCTCATGGCGTGTCTCCCTCTGGCTGATCGTTTTTCTTTGCCTCTCCGGCGGGAAAAACCGTTTGAGTGGAGGCGGCGCAGTGACGCCGATATCGGGCGAAATAAGCCCGCAGGGCG
The DNA here is from genome assembly GCF_022815525.1 of Rathayibacter sp. VKM Ac-2927. Lineage (NCBI taxonomy): Bacteria > Bacillati > Actinomycetota > Actinomycetes > Micrococcales > Microbacteriaceae > Rathayibacter > Rathayibacter sp. VKM Ac-2927. The sequence continues at coordinate 247,778 of NZ_JALGRT010000005.1, read as the reverse complement.
CGTCCGATATCGGTGGCACGGAGCCGGTGGAGCGAAATAGGTTGAGACCGCGGAGAGGTGAAGAAAACGGGGAAACGGGCCGCGGAGCGGCCTCCCCCTGGCGGTGCTCCGTCGCCGCTGCGCGGGCGGAGCTCGCGCCCCCGGAACGGGAAGGATCGGGGAGTGTGAGGGGGTCGCCCCTCACGGGCTGGCCCGCAGGCCGGCCCGCCGCCACTCAGCCCTCGCCATCCTCGCTCTGGTCGTCGTCGGCGTCGAGGATCGCGGCGATGCGGTGCGCGGTCGTGAGCACCCGCGCCGCGGTTCCGCGGATCACGTCGGCGTCGCAGTTGCTCCACGATGCGACGTAGCCGACGCTGTACGCGCTCGTGTCGAACCCGGCCAGGCCAGCAGTGACGAAGGCGACGGACTCGGCTTCGACCTCCATCACTCCGCGGTGCTGCGCGTACTCCTCCAGGTCGTCAACGTGACCCATCAGCACGTGTGCCGTCTCGTGGATCAGGGTCTTCGCAGCCTGCTCCGGCGCGAGGGTGTCGCAGACGACGACGGTGCAGTCCTCGGGGCGGGCGTAGCCGTGCGTTCCCTCGGGAAGGGTGCCGCGCTCGACCGTCCAACCTTCGGCCTCGAGAGCGCCCGTCAGGGCCACGATGACGCCGTGATCCTCGGCCCCGGTGAGCTTCTGCGCGATGTCGCGGGGATCCTCGGCGCCCTCCGCCAGGTCGGTCTGCTCGATCGCGAACACGGACACGAGCGGGTAGTACGTCTGGACCTTCTGCCCCTTCTCATCGGTGCTGGTCGTCGTGCCCTCCTCCGCCTCCTCGTCGGCGGCGATGTTCCGCTGAGCGAAGCCAAAAATCTTGATCGCCTTCTCTCCCTTGCGCACCTGGCGGCCCTTGGCCTGCCACGCGCGGAATCCGGCGACGGCGGAGGCGTCGGGGCGCTGAGCGAGGATCAGCAGGAGATTGCCCAGGCTGTAGCGGTGGAACGAGGACGCGAACGAGAGGAACCGGCGCCACTGGTCCGAGTCGCGCAACGCCTCGACCTGCTCGGTGATGCTCTCGTGCAGCGCGGCGGCCTGCTCGCGGCGCTCCTCGGGGGTGGTCCGGGGTGCGCGCTTCTTGGCGGCGGTCTTGCGGGTGGTGGTCGTGCTGGTCATGGCGGTTCTCCCTGTGCGAGGATCGACGCGACGGGTCCCGTGGTTCTAGTGAAACTACGGGGCTTTCGTCTTGTCTGATCGTATTTTTGTGCCTCTCCGGCGGGATGAACCGTTTGAGTGGAGGCGGCGGAGTGACGCCTATTCCGAACGAAATAAGGGAGCGCAGCGACCGCGTTCGGAATAGGTGGCACGGAGCCGCTGGAACGAAATAGGTTTGTACCGCGGAGAGGAACAAAAAACCTCAAAGCAGTGCCGCGCAGCGGCTCCCGGTCGCCGCAGGCGATGTGCGCGAAGCACACCCCGCCCCCCACCGGGGAGGGTGAGGGGCCGGCCCCTCACGGGACGGCGACGCCGGCCCTCCCCCGCGACCGACCGCGACGTAGTGACTGGCGAATCTGCCTAGAAGTCAGCACGCGCGGCCGGTATGGGTCACAGGCGCCAGTCCTCGGACCACCCGGAGGGCGGGACGACAGCGTGCGCCTCGCCGGTCCAGTGGAGGTAGTAGAGCGTGCTGCCGTAGTCGTGATCCCCGGCGGTGACGTCCATCTGGCGGTTCTCCATGTCCGGCTCCGCGCTGCTCCACCGGGTCGAGACGTCCACCGCGCGGAGTTCCCCGGAGTCGGTCACGAGCGTCTGGCAGACGGGGCACCGGAGCGCTTCGTACGTCTCGCCGTCGTCGGTCACCGTCTCGATCAGCAGCTCGGGGGCCGCTGCCCACACCTGCTGGTGCAGCTCCTCGATCGTGGCGAGCAGTTCCTCCGCGCGGCTCCCCGGCGTCTCCTGCGTGGTGGTGGCGTCGAGTTCGGTATCGGCGGTCATCGGCGTGGACTGCATGATGTGGCGCTCCCTTGTCTGATCGTTTTTTTGTGCCTCTCCGGCGGGAAGAACCGTTTGAGTGCAGGCGACGGAGTGACGCCGATATCGGGCGAAATAAGCCCGCAGGGCGCGTCCGATATCGGTGGCACGTAGCCGGTGGAGCGAAATAGGTTTGTACCGTGGAAAGGAACAAGAACCTTGAAGCAGTGCCGCGTAGCGGCTCCCAGTCGCCGCAGGCGATGTGCGCGAAGCGCACCCCGCGCCTCGAGCGGAACACCGGGGAGGGTGAGGGGCCGGCCCCTCACGAGACGGCACCGCCGACCCTCCCCCGCCGAACGCCGAGAACCGCTGTCAGCATCAGATGTAACAATGAACAAACAAGGGAATTACCACGCCGGACGCGCGCGGAATCGGCATCAACAGTGATGTCCAGCAGCGCCGCGACGAGCGAGCATCGCGGACGCTGACACGGGCTGGCAGTTCTTCTCCGGAGACGATTCCGAGGAGTACCTCCAGGATTGGAGCAACCTGTTCGTGCACTCGCTCAACCTCGTCGCGAACTGCGACCCCACGATCGTGCCCTACCTCCACCTCCCCCGAGGGACAGAACTCCTGCGCACAGGAGCCACCTTCACCCCCACACCCGCAAGCGCACAGACCGAGCGCGACTTGCTCTCCTGACGTCTGGGCGAAGGACATCAGTGGATGTCGTGAGATGCGGGAAGCGCGGTGAGTCCCTGACCGCGCAGATGTGAACTCAGCAGCGGCCAGGGACTGTGAAGATGGGCATCCTCCCCGTCAGGAAACCAGGTCCGGACGACACGAACCTGGGGATCCCCGCTCGTTAAACAGTCCCGGCATGACACTTACGGCTCCAACGAACGTGCAGCGGGTCCCCGCGCGTCAACAGGGAAGTCCACGGGCTCCCACCTAGGACGCTCCAGAGCCTGGATTGCGATCTCGAGAGCACGCTCCCGCGTCATCCCCGCAGGGCAAATACGCGCGGAGCCAGGCAACCCGAGGCCATCTCACGGGTTTTCGTCTCGACCTGCGATGCGACGGCGTGGTTTCGCTTGGAGGGTTAGCAGTCGTTGGCGGCGAAGCGGAGGTCGGTGAGGGAGATGAAGTGCCAGCCCTGCCGGCCGTCGTGCTGGGTATAGGTGAGGGTGCTTCCGGAGGGGAAGACGCCGAAGTGGAAAGTGTCCGAGCGGGTAGTGGAGGTGGTGTATTCGCTGCCCGTGGCGCGGCGGAACGGGTCGATGTTGGTGCCTGCTCCTTCTCCAACTGCTGACGACGAGCAGCGCAGGAAACATGCGCGCATGACGTGCTGCGACGAGCGTCACCACCCAACCAGAACCGATGACACGGTTACGATCGAAGGAACACCAGCACATGCTCCTCGCAAAGCCGGAACCTCAACGGGGCGCCGTCGTGCAGCGTCAAAGGCTCGTAAGCCTCCGGTACTGCAACAGCAGAGCAGCCATCAACGTCACATCCTTCTAACTCGGCGTCCTGGACCCAGAACTCGTCCGCAACCACCACCATTCGCGAGTTGGAGGACTTGACAGGCAAGATCTCGTTCGCTGGGCTGTCGGCCAATATCTTCCGACTGCGAGCGAACTCTCGGGGTGCCAGCGAAGGGTCGCGTCGTCTCATGCCTTGATTCTCTCGGATCACCCCTGAGGACTTTCCGACTGCCAATGAATCAGTAGCTTTCCGAGCAACGGCAGCAATCGGCTCGTCCGAGCAGCAGGTGCGGCGTCGCCACATGCTCAGCGCACTGGTTCTTCACACTGAGTAGCCTGAATCAATTCACGGACACCCGTTTGCGGGGGTCTTACCGGGCTGAGTGCAGGGCCTGGGAAGGCGTGCGCCATCTAGTCTCTAAGGATTAGCCACCGAACGGGCCGCCGCCGGACCGTTCACCATCCGGAAAAGGTGTCCCATGACCACTGCACGCTCCTCCGCTACCGACCCGACCCGCCGGGCGCTGGTGGTAGCCGCCGCGTGGAGCGCACCCGTCATCGCCGTCGCGATCGCCGCCCCAGGAGCCTCCGCGTCGACCGAGACCGGCACCATCACAGCTGCGCAGGACGCCTATCGCGGGACGCGCAACGGTGATCGTGTCGAATTTCCGGTCGTGACGGGCGTCGTTACAGTCTCGAACGGCCCGATGCCCACCATGGTGCGGATCGAGTTGACCGGCGCAAACGAAGCATCGGACCTTCGACGCGACGCGGGACTCCTCATCCCCATCGACCCCGCGACCGGCACCTACGCAATCGACGGGCTCTACAACGCCCGCACCGGCGGCGACAACCCCTACGGCTTCCTCGTCATCCAGGTCGCCGACAACCTCGACCCCAACGGCGTCGCCGTCGACTTCGGACGAGTCGTCATCCAGCTGATCGGCTGATCATCCACCCGCTACGGCCCCGATCTCGGAAAGCCGAGAAACCGGCCGCCCGCGAGGTCACGTGCCCGACCGGGTAGCCAGCGTCGGGACAAGAGCCATTCGTCGCGTCCGAGGGCAATCGCGGGGGGGGGGAGGTTAGATGTCGAGTCTCTCGTCGCGGTCCGCCGGAGGATCGGGCAGGTCGCGCGTGGCGAGGTCTTCTAACTACAGGGGAAATCGTGACTGCGATCGAGCTGGCCAGGCAACTGATGGAGCAAGCGGCCAGGCCGCTCTCTGACGCCGTCATGCGCAGCATCGGCCACGACGAGATCACTATGAGCTGTGTCAGCGTGCGAACCGACGTCATCCGTCTTGCCGGCCGGCGCCGACGGGAGGTACGAGAGAGCGTCCAAGCGACCGGCGTGAACGTGTGGCTGCTCGATAAGAACACCGCCGTCGGTCTCGCCCGCTCCGGGATTCTGCTGCGCTCTACCGACAAAGTCTTTCTTCCCGCTACCGTCGACGAGCTCACCTCCAGCCGCTCAGAAGCTCAGCTACAGGACTACCTCGCTCTCTCCCACCGGCTCACCACCGGCACGGCACGCGGACACTAGCGACGATGCTGCTGGCGACGCCGAGCCTCAGCGCGGGCGGCCGCAGCGACCGCGGGATCAGAATCCCTCTGTAGCAGGTTGAGCAGGACCGAAGACAGGCGCGCATCGCCGGCCAGGTACCAGCGAGCAAGATTGGTTCCCGCTCGAGCCACCTGTCCCGCGTCGGCTATCGCCCGCGCCGTGGACGCTGTCGAATCGTCTGCCCGTTCTATTCGCAGATGCAAGTTGGCAGGTAGCGGATGAGGGTCAGCAAGATCGACCGGCCGCACGTTCATGGACAGCGCGGCGTGCCGCCCGTTCCATAAGATCCAGTCACTGTGATACCCCAACCTCGGAGATGTCGACCGATCGTGTTGAGGCCATGTCATCCACCGGGGGTCGACCCCCTGGCGACGCAAGCCCCTCGCGCTCAAACGACGGACCACATCCTGAGCCGCTGGATACACGTCCTCCGCACGCCCGAAGAAAAAGAGCGATAGCGCGGGATCGGCACCTACCGACCAGACTTCCCACGCAGCATCAGACGCCCACCGCCACCGGCCGCCCTGCAACCCGCGAACAAACCCTGAGGCCTGAAGCCCTTCCGAGAGCGACTCCACATCCTGCAGCAGCGACCCCTCAGTCGCCGCGACAGCAAGCTCGACCACCCCATCCACCACCGCCCGCGACACCACGCTCCAGTCACGCACCAGCGCACGAACCGGTCAACCCATACAGCGCATCGAGTTCGCGCACAGCGACTCGGAAGTCCGTCCGCCCGATCTGAAGGGCCGTAGCGCCTCTGCGCACCGCATCCGGACATGCCAGTGTGGCCCTCACAATGCCGGCGACCCTCGTCGAGTCAGGTCACACGCACGAGATCGCTATCCACCCGAATCGATGTTCCGGCGAGGCGACGGCCGGCGGTTCCGCGAGTAGCCCCCGGCGGGCCGCGAAACGGAAAAGGCCCACCAGAGGCTACCGGCGATCCCTCTCCGCCCGGGGGCGAGCGGCAGGGCCGCGGCAGCGGAGTCCGAACCAAACCCGAGGTCCAACTCAACGCAGCACGATCAGGCTAGGACGGCCTCCACGCGAGAGATAGCCCCTCCCGCTGGTGGACCCATCACTACCGCGTAACCCGGGCGCTCGGCCCTAGCCACGGTGGAGCGTTGCTAGCCTGCGTTCATACCGAGGCATGAGGAGTTTCCGATGGTGTCACCGACGGAGTTGCGGCTCACCGTCCCACTCGAGCAGGCACGAGCACTGATCGCGGCCGCCCTCGGTGAACAAGGGTTCGCCGCCGTGTCGTCGGCGGGCGGGCTGGACGTGTCGCGGGGAAGCCTGGGAACCACACTCGTTGCCGGGTCTCTCGCCGGCGAGGACATGCACGTCCGCTTCGACATCGACCTCGCCGCTACCGCCACCGGAACTATCGCTCAGGTGCGCCGATCCTCGCTCGGCGGGTTCTTGAAGGGCGGAGCGATCGGTGCCGCGAAAGCGAACGACGTTGTCCAAGACGCCGTGCACCGCCTCGGCACGCGCCTGGCGGAGCAGGGCGTACTCGAGGGCTTCCCCGCGGACCCTTCGTCGAGTGACGCGACGACCGGCATCGCCTTGCCTGCCCGGTCAGGAGGCGCTTCGGTCGTGCCGCCGCCGGTCGACTACGCCGGGCGCAAGAATGTCGTGGCGATCGTGGCCCTCGTCCTCGGGTTCCTCGTCCCGATCGGTGGAATCATTGCCGGCGCGGTCGCCCTCGCGCAGATCAGACGCACGAAGGAGAAGGGACGCGGGCTCGCCATTGCCGGTATCGCGGTCGGCTCCGCACTGATCGTTGTGGCAATCGTCGCAGGCATCCTTCTCGTCGTTTTCGGTGTCACCGCAGCCCAGCAAGCCGAGCAGGCGGGTCCGGTCGTGATGCCGCCGACCGTCACGAGCAGCCCCTTCGCGGATGAGACCACGCCAGCCGCGCAGGACCCGGAATCCGTCGACGTCTTCTCCGTCCAGGTCGGCGACTGCCTGAACGATTCCGGCGTCGACGAGGTCTCCACCGTCGAGATCATCGACTGCGCCGCCCCGCACGACTTCGAAGTGTTCGCTGAGTTCCCCATCCCCGGCGACACCTTCCCCGGCGCCGACCAGGTCGATACGGCCGCGAGCGAGGGATGCCTCGCCGCGTTCCCCGACTTCGTCGGGCTGACCTACGAAGAATCCACTCTCGACTACTCCTACTTCTCCCCCACCCAAGAGTCCTGGCAGAGCAACGGTGACCGCCTCGTCTCCTGCCTCATCATCGACCCCAACACACAAACCATCGGCACCCTCTCCGGCGCCAACCGCTAACCACCGATCCAACTCCTCACCCCGACCCGGCGGGTGCCGGCGGGGTCGACGCGGCGGCACGCAACTTTGGTCTAGCCATCGCGGGCTTCGCCGTCTCCCTCTTGAGGTCATCACCAGGTGCCGTCGCGGCGACACTGTGTGCGCCGACGGTATGAGTCGGCTCGCATACCCCTGACCACCCCGTTTCCCGCCTTTGCTCGCAGCTCACAGCGCGGCCAGCCTGACGGGCGGGAAAGCCGTCCCGACGGGGTGGTGAGGCTCTCTTACTTAGAGGGTGGCGAAGGCGAGAGTGATATTGGGGTAGAGCCCTGTTGGGACTACGGCGGTGAAGTATCGGTCGTCGATGCGGGCGCCGACGGCGACGACGTGCGGGGCGATGTCGACGCGGTACGCCCTGCACACTTCACCGTCAATGAGGAGCGGGACACCGCGGTACACGTCGTAGTTCACCAGCGGTGCTGAGCGCGGACCACGGGAGCGCTCAGGTCGAGGCTGTCCCGGGAACATGGCTCGCAGAACATCGACGATGTGCGCTTCCAGGCGGGACTCCAGCGGGTGAGCACGTTCGGCTGGAATCGGAAGCGAGGTCCGGACGGCCTCGAAAAGAGTTGGGAAACGAGCTCGACGGATCTGATCACGCAACTCCTGCGGCAGGGAAGATTCTTCGGCGCGGGCGATGGCTGTCTTCTGCGCAGGCGTGAGCATTACGAAGTTGCGAGGATCCTCTTGACGCTCGGGGAAGCGGAAGTAGGAGTACGACAGACACATCTTCACGACCCGTCCCGATGCGCGACCGGGAGATGCCGCGAACGCTTCCACTCGAGGTTGCGGAGCGAAGGTGTAGACCGGGCCCACCAACTCCGCCGCCGTCTCCCGCAAGCTAGGCATCGATAGCGCTCGCACAGGCGCTTTCTCGTACATGACGCGACCCTAAACCACCCTGCAGTCCCTCATGTAACAGATGCGCCACTGGTGCCTGCGTGGTAGTCGCCTACCGCTCGTGGTCAAGGCGTGCGAGCGGGGGGGTCGCCAGTTCCCATGAGCGCGCTCTACAGTGGCACACCCCCTGCAGTGAAGTCGGCAACCCGAAACCGTCGACAGCCTGCTCCCCTGACCCACCCTGGAAGCCCATGCCCGCCGACTCGACCCCAAAACCTCCAGACGAAACAAACGACGCCGTCCACGATCTACTCGCCGCGCTCCGCGAACCCGGCGCCATCGACCCCGGCCTCGCCGATTTCCTCACCCAACACCTACAGAAATTCCTAGCCGAGGTCACATCCAGCCTCAGTCAGGAAGAAACATGAACGGTGCCGCCTCATAGCCTTCAACGACCTCGACACGCTAACCGGTGCCGCCGTGAGGTCGGCACTCAAAGGCGCTACTCAGAGCTTGTACGCCGACGATGTGCAGCCCATGCTGCTGCCAGCCGACCATGACGACGGCGACCAAACACCTACGTTTCTCCACTCCTACGCGATCGACAATGCGATCGTGATCGGTCGGTCTAAGGCCACCCGGCGACCTGACGTTGACGCTCGCGGACGACAGACCGCCTAGCAGCAGCGACACTAATCCCGTGGGCGCGCGTCCTCTGCCCACGTTCGTGCGCTACCCCCTCAGCCGACCGCAATGAACAGATGGCTGCCACCGCCTGACAACACGCGGCCAGGTGAGCCCGGCGCTGCCGCAACCCCTCTCACGAACGAGCCCTGCGGTGGAGACTCGAGGCAACTGCCGTCCGGTGGTACCGACACAAGGAAAGAGGACAGCTCATGGTTGATCTGGGAGGCCTCGCCGACAAGGCGAAGAACGCGGCCAACAGCGACAAGGGCGAAGAGCTCACCGACAAGGGCCTCGAGAAAGCGGGCGCTGCGGCCGGCTCCGCCACCGGCGGCAAGTTCGATGAGAAGATCGACGGCGCGCAGAACGCGGCCGACGACCGCGTCGGCAACGAGTAACCGAGCAACTCCCCGCCAGGCGGGGAACCAGCTCACTTCGACGCTCTAATCGCGGCCGATGTTTGAACTGGTCCCCGCTTGGTCCTCTGTGTGCGGCCGCGGCGTCAGTGGCCTCACAGGGGCCTCAACCGGCGGCGAGTACGTCACGCCTCGCAGCTCAGCAGCAGGCACGGCTCCACCAACACCTAAGGTTTGACAGTCGGCGTGCGCAGGCGGGCAGACACAGTTACTTTCTGCGAACGAGGAGCTACTGCGAGAGTTCGCGGTCGAAGCGGTCCAGGAGCGCCTCAAGGGAGACCTCGAATTCCTCGTCGCTGCGGTCCTCGCTGAGCAGAGCGCGCAGCCGCCGGACCTCCGGGGCGCTGTCGAGGGAGACGTTGCCGTCTCCCTCTGGGATGACGGCGTCACCTTCATCAAGGGGTTCTTCCGCGGGACCGGTCTCGGCTCCGTGTACCGCTGACTGCAGGAGCAGCTGACCGAGCAGGAAGCTGCTGAACGCGCGGTAAGCGCCGACAGCCTGCTCATCAGAGAATCCGACTGTGGTCAACGCACTGAGGAACGTGTTGACAACTTCGACGCTGCGCAACGGCGGCCGGAGCCAGGGCGCAGCGGGATGGCGAGTCGCTACGAGAGGGAACGCGCGCGGGTGATCGGTCGCGATTCGGCGTACCTCGTGGGCGACGGTCTGCAGAAACTCCTGCCAGTGCTGCCCCTTTGCCTCGGCGAGCTGCGCGGTGAGACCGGACATCAGCGTCGCGATGACGCCCTCGAGCAGATCCTCCTTGCCATGCACGTAGCGATACAGCGACATGGCCTCCACACCGAGCTCCTGCGCCAGCGTCCTCATCGACAGCCCCGCCGCGCCAAGACGATCGATCTGCTCGAGAGCGGTCGCCACGATCAGCTCGCGACTGAGCCGCGGCCCGGTCAACCGCGCCTTCGTCGCTTTGCTCGATTCCACCATGATCGACGCCCTTCCACCTCAACCCGCTCAAACGCGCTACCAGCGCTGTTACGCGAAAGCAACCATGAGAGGAATCTCTAGCGTACGGGAACTTACGGCGTAATCTTTTTTCGGTAGCTTACGTCGTAAGCAACTTCTGCGGCTGTCACGTCATCGCGTGCGTCGTCCCCGATGAGAGGCAATCATGGCCAACCACAACACGAACGGCTCCGCCACAGCTCGCGCCGTCACTACCGAGAACGACACCGCGAAGGAATCCCTCATCGGCACCGACCGTGGCGGCCGCGACTCGAACATCTCGTGGGGCTCGGTGATCGCCGGCGTCATCACCTTCCTCGCCGTCACCATCCTGCTCTCCCTCGTCACCGCCGGTATTGGCCTCGGCGGCTCCGGCATCGGCGCGGGCATCTGGAGCATCATCGCCCTCGCCCTCGCCCTCATCGCGGGCGGCTTCGTGGCGGGCGCGCTCGCGCTGCGCAGCGGACTTCTCCACGGCTTCCTCACCTGGGCCACCTCCCTCGTCGTCGCGCTCGCCCTCGTCGTGGGCTTGGGCGCCGGTGTCCTCGGTGCAGCTGGCGGCATCGTCGGCGGCGTCGTGTCCTCCGCCTCGCAGGCCGCATCCGGAACGGACCTGAACCAGGTCGCTGATGACGCCGAAGGCGCGGTCAGCGAGGACCAGGTTCAGGACGCCCAGGATCAGGCTGGCGAGGCCCTCGACAACGCTCAGCAGGTTGCTGACGATGCGGCCGAAACTGCGCAGGCCGCGTCTTGGTACGCCTTCGTCGGACTGCTGCTCGGCGCGATCATCGCTGCCTTCGGCGGAACTCTCGGCGTGCGCAGCGTCCTCCGCCGCCGCGACCGCACGACGGTCGCCGCCTCAAACCGCCGCTAGGCAGCCGCGGCGTCTCGCCTTCGTCGGCGAGACGCCACAGATCAACAACTGCCAATTAGTGGTTGGCCATCCCATGGCGCAACCCTTTGATAGCTATTTCACCTAACAATAATTTGAGACCGGTTCACGACGAAAGGGGCGGAACATGCACGATGCAGATCAGCCCACGAGCGTGGACGAACTCGTGCGAGCAGTTGAGGAGCTGCGCATTGCGGAGACCATCGCCTCCCGGCAACAAAGCCGAGACGCCGGACTTCGCGGGCTGGAACGGGCGGCCGTCGTTTACGTCGAGGAGCTCGGACAGGTCGAGCAGCATGCGACGCCGACGGGGCTCGCCCGCTACCTTGGCATCAGCACGGCCGCCGTCACGCACGTCCTCGACCGGCTCACCAAGGCCGGCTTGATCCGGCGCGAACGCTCCGCCACCGACAGGCGCCAGGTATCCATTCATCTCGCCGTGGACCATGGCGATCCGCGCCTGATCGACCCGTTGAGCACGCCACTCCGAGAAGTCGCCGCGTCTCTCGAGGCGGATGAGCGGCGCACCATCCTGCGCTTCCTCACCGACGCTCGCGGCCTCCTCCCCCGGCCTCACTACTGACTTCGTTACTTCTCCTACCGATCACCCATCCGAAGCCGGCCACAAGCCGGATGAAAGAGAGCACCTCATGATTGACAGCACCCTCATCAACGACATCATCGGCGCCGACGTGCGTGGCAGCGACGACGCCAAGATCGGCACCGTCGGCCAGATCTACGTCGCCGACGACTCCCAGACCCCCACCTGGGTCACCATCCGCACCGGACTGTTCGGCTCCTCCGAGTCGTTCGCGCCCCTCCAGGACGCGACCTACGAGGGCGGCGTCCTGCGCCTGCCCTACGAGAAGTCCTTCGTCAAGGACGCCCCGCGCGTCGACGACGACGGCGCGCTGAACGCCGACGAGGAGCGCACCCTCTACTCGTACTACGGTCAGGGTGACAGCTACGCCGCCCCCACCGAGGCGCCCCTCTACGACCAGGATGTCGACCGCAGCGACCGCGCCGGCAACACTGCCGGTACTGAGGGCTACGACACCTCGGGCCCCACGACCGACAACGCGATGACCCGCTCCGAGGAGCAGCTGCGCGTCGGCACCGAGAAGGTCGAGGCCGGCCGGGCTCGCCTGCGCAAGCACATCGTCACCGAGCAGGTCACCAAGACCGTCCCCGTCAGCCACGACGAGGTCACCATCACCCGCGAACCGATCACCGACGCCAACGTCGGCGACGCCCTCTCCGGCCCCGAGCTCAGCGAGGAGGAGCACGAAGTGGTCCTCACCGAGGAGCGAGTCGTCACCGCGAAGGAGACCGTCCCGGTCGAGCGCGTGTCGCTTGGCACGGAGACCGTCACCGAGCAGCAGACGGTGACCGAGGACGTCTCCCACGAGGAGATCGAGGTCCTCGACCCCACCACCACCCGCACCACCACCGACGAGACCATCGTCGACCGCGACAACCGCTCCTAAGCAACACCAGCGGTGGCCGCCTGGCACGATCCGGGCGGCCACCGCCACCCCGCACTACCGCACGACCCTTCGCACCTCCCTGACCCGTCCCCTTGGACCTGCGCCTGAAAGGCACCCCATGGACTTCCCCGCCGCTCTGCAGAACGGACTGGCCGCGGTCATCGCGTTCGTCCCGCTCGCGCTGCTGTTCCTGCTCATCCTCATCGTCGGCCTGATCGTCGCCAAGCTCATCGAGAAGGGCCTCTCGCGCCTGCTCACCAAGGTCGGCTTCGACCGCGCCGTCGAGCGCGGCGGCATCAAGAAGGCCCTCGCCAACTCCAAGCTCGACGCCTCCGACATCGTCTCGAAGATCATCTACTACACGCTCGTGCTCTTCGTTCTCCAGTTCGCCTTCGGGGTCTTCGGCCCCAACCCCGTCAGCGACCTGCTCCAGGGCATCATCGGCTTCCTACCCAAGATCATCGTCGCGATCATCATCATCGTGATCGCCGCCGCCATCGCCGCCGGCGCCAAGGGCCTCATCCAGAACACCCTCGGCGGTCTCTCCTACGGCAAGATCCTCGGCAACATCTTCGCGATCTTCATTCTGTTCCTCGGCGCCACCGCGGCCCTGAACCAGATCGAGGTCGCCACGACCGTCACCACGCCGATCCTCATCGCGGTCCTCGCGATCATCGCGGGCGTCATCATCGTCGGCGCCGGCGGCGGCCTGATCAAGCCCATGCAGGAGCGCTGGGAGGCGATCCTCACCAAGGCTGCCGACGAGGCGCCGAAGATCCAGCAGGAGGCAGCGAACGCCCCGTCCGTGAAGGACCAGGCCAAGCAAGCCGCCGACAAGGCCAAGCAGGCCGCACCGTCGACCACCAGCACTCGCCGCTCCAACTGATCACCCTCACCGATACGGCTGGCCTCGCTCCCTCCGGAGCGGGGCCAGCCGCGTCTCCACCCCCGCCAATCGCCCCCCCTTCACATCGGAGATCTGATGCCCGTTCGTCCGACCACCCTGCACCTCGCATGAGCACGACACCGCTCAATCCCGCCGTCACCGTCATCCGGCACGAGGAACGCCTCACCGTCTCCACTCAGCGACTCGCGACCGAGCGCGTGCGCATCGAGCGCGTCATCGTCACCGAGCAGCGCACCGTCACCGTCGACGTGCGCCGCGAGGAGCTCCGAATCACCAGAGAGCCTCTCCCCGAGGGCAGCCTGATCCCCGCTGGCGCGAGCACGATCGAGACGGAGCCGCTCGTTATGGTTCTGCACGAAGAACAGATCGCGATCGTGAAGACCGTCGTCCCCGTCGAACGCGTCACCGTCACCACAGAACCGGTGGTCGAGGATCAAGAGGTCACTGCGGCCCTGGGACAAGAAGTGGTCGACGTGCTCTCTTCCGATCCGATCGCGCAACTCGATGACGAGTTTGACACTCATGGGCGATGACCGGCTCTGCACCGCAGACGACGCCAGCGAAACCAGCATCAGATCAGCGACCAGGGCCGCCGCCGGCGGCATGAACGGGACGATCACTCGCCGCGGGAGGCGGAACTCGTGAGCGCTTCGGAGGGACAGACGCTACTCAAGATCGGTCATGCGGCGAAGTTCGTGCGCTGGATCCGAGCGCAGGACCGGTCCTTCCCGGAGATCCTGCACGGCCGCTACCTAGGAACCACACCGGAAGGGTGGACCGTCGAAGCGGACGGTGAAGTGCGCTTTCTCGACCACTCGACGTGGGCCGTCTACCGCTGAACGACACCCCACTGCACTCAATTCACTCATCACCGAAAGCAGCTCATGACTGAATCCAACGACACCTCCGACACTGCCCAGGAAACTCGCGGCGCAGCACCGGTGAGCCTCACCGCCACCACCGAGACCAGCTGGGCGGTGACAACCGAGACCGGGAACCTGGTCCTGGGACAGATAGCCCAGGACGGCGACACCTTCACCGCATACGACGCCCAGGAGCTCCGGATCGGCAACTACCCCACTCGCGACGAAGCCCTTAACGCCATCACCACCGGCACCCCCTAACACCCAAAGGAACTCCCATGAGCGACACCACCGACAACCTCGGCACCGACGGCACCATCCCCAACACCCCCGACGGCATCGCCGTCGGCCACGACCCCAACGGATCCCACTTCAACCCCGAAGAAGACGACGCAACCACGCCAGAAGTCACCGCCGCACTTCCGGATGGCTCCGGAACCGACGCGGAAAGCTCGGTAGAGGCGGACGACGACAGCGACACCGCTTCCGGCGGTGACGCCGACTGACCACTCCTTCCACCCCCACCGATACTGAAGCACCAACAGACACCCACCGTCGCTGGTGTCGGGCAATAGGTCAGGGGCAGATCGGCCAGTCCGCCTCTGACAGCTTCTCCGTCGGCGGTTCGCGGGCCCGCTCGTGGACATGACGCCATCCCTCATCCCACAAGCGTCGGGGAGCTGAGGTCGTGAGTGCTGCTCTCGGCCGCGCCGCGCGTTGCGGCCGAGAGCAGCGCGACACCGGTACCACTTACCGGTCTGTCGCTCGCGGCGTCATCGAAGTCCCCACTTCTCAACCGCACCGTCACCGTAGACGCCTCGGCGCTCGGCCGCGCACCCCTTGACGTGGTCGCGTCGCTTACAGTGTCAGGTGATCGGCTCCCGGTCCATCCAATGTGACTTGCGCCGGGGCATCATGTCGCGACGTCCACTGTCCCGGGTGCACGTGAGCACTCCCCCACCCTCGACTCGATAGGACGCCACTCATGGGCAAGCTCCTCTACGGCACACCGCCGACCGAGCACGAGATCGAGGACCGGCTACTCGCTCACGTGCAGGTCGTGATCACGAGCAAGTTCCGCCGTGACGAGTCGTTCGCGTTCGTCCTTCCCGCCAACCCCGCATTGGGATCCGGGCGGCAGACGTTATGGTTGAACCCCTCAATTCCGGTGCAGTTCTCCTTCCACGGCAGCCGCGCTCCGGCCCTCAACCGCGACTGGGTGCAGCAGCTGATGAACGAGGCCAACAGCGGCCGCGGTCTCAGCCTTCTCCCCGAGCCCCCTCAGCGCGAGGCAACGGTACGGACCTTCCCAGCTGCCTGACCGGCCCGGGGTCCGGACGTGACGATGCAGATCGCTGACGTTTAGGTCAGTCCGTAGGCCGCCGCAGCATCACACCCCCAACCCGCACATTAGCGAGATGGAGCTGTCTCGTGGGTGGGGTGCAGCGACGGCATAAGGAGTGCTTGAAGTCTGCGGATCGCGTCGGCTGGCTGGCGGCCGATGAGGTAGCCGGCGAGGTCGGCGGGGTCCAGTTCGCCGGTAGCACGAAGCATGTCGAGGTCGCGGAGAGCGTCGCGTTTGCCGACATGGTCACGCCAGCCGTTGTTGCCGTTCCAGTCGATGCGGTCATAAAGGGCGAGGGCATCGAGGGTGAGGGTGGGGGCGAGCAGCTGCTTGGTGTCGAAATGCACGGCTCGATGGTGGCGGGCCCATCCGCTGAGATCCTCGCTGGCGGACTCGATCACGAAAGCATGCGCCACCCGACGGGGCGGGAACGTTGCCAGGTCGCTGATCGTAGGCCAGAAGTAGATGCTGATACCGCTAGCGACAGGAACAACGTTGGTGCGTCGAGTCACAAACGGTTGGCGCCCCCAGCCAGCCGGTAGGTGGCTCTTCGTGGCGGCGTAACCGGTGATGTGGTGCCCGGTCTGCAGGGCGAGACGGTGAGCAAGAGTTTGGACGCGGGCTACTCGAGCCACGCGGAGCTCGTCGCTGACCCACGGTACGTAGATTGCTTGCGGAAACCGCCGAGGCGTCCCTGAAGGCGTCTTCATGGCGTGAGCGTAGTCCGCTTGCACTAGCGCCGATCGGGCGGCCGCCCGGCCGCGGCAAGTCAATTTGGGCTACACCCAATTCACTACCAACGACACCGTCGGACGCAGCACCCATCCATACCAGGTTGTCTAACCGAGCGCGGGCGTGCCTGACGAGGAGCAGGGGATCAGCGCGAACGCCGAGCCGTCTCGGAAGCGCCCCGCTCCCACGCTTCACTCCCCGGCACTATTACGAGCGCACATCGCCCACCACCACTCATCCCCAAGAACCTGAGGATTTGTCTGGAAAGCAGACCTTATGTCAGGTCGCTGACTTGGCGCGCCTAGCAGTGTCGTACATGAGGCCCTCGTCCCCTACTCCCAAACGTTGGTCTGCATGATCGGCGAGACCGAGGGGTACCGGGCTGGAGAAGAGATGGGCGAGACGGTGAACGGGCGGGACGGTACTGAAACGACCGAGCCGGGGATGGAGCGCCGCGACGTCCGCTACTCCTGGAAACTGCCCAACGGGCTGCCTGATGCCACGTCGGGTGTGAGAGTCCTGGTCGCCGTCTGACGATCGCTCCGCGAGCGCTTCGGGTCGAGCACTGGGTGGCTTGCGACTCACCCGGAGCGTTACACGTGTTCCTTGAGGATGTGTGGGTGCGGGCGGATAGCACCTACCGCGGCGACAATGGCTTCGGGTTCAGCGATGAACCCGACCGGTGGGACGAGTTCGTTCGTCACACCAGCGAACTCTGTCCCATCGACCAACTTCGCGACTCTAAGAACGAGCATCAGCGAATACGGCGCGCTCCCTTGACCGCGAAGAGCAAGGGGTTCGGGTCAAGTCTTCCTTCGCCTGCGCGGGTCTGTCACGCTTGGGCTACGCGCCCCTGAATCGTCGGCGAACCCGCTTCGACGATTGGTCCCTTCATGCGCGTTCTCCACTGCTGTTCCCTCGATACCTGTCGCGGCCCTGCCGGTCACCGGGTTTCGGCGGTCGTGAGGTGACCCGCCGACGAGAGTCGTATCAGGCCGTTGAGCCGGGGTCGGGGTACCGGTTCGCGTTGCACAGTGGGATCTTCGGCTGCCTCGGATCGGTGGCGTTCGTGCTGACGCCGATCCTGCTCGTCGTCTTATCGCGCATAGCTGCTCTTCGCGAGGCCTCCTTCCCGATCGAAGCTCTGGCGGTACCGATCCTCGCGGGATACACCCTCGCAGCGGGGCTTCTCGCTCTCGGTGCGCTCAGCCGATCGAGCGTCTTCACCTGGCTGCTCTCCGGCGCCGCCGTGGTCGCCGCGCTGAGCGTGTCGATCATGCCCGCCTTCACCCAGGCGTAGATGAGGCGATCGCAGAAGACACGAATCTCGCGTCGCCCACCGCAGAACTTCGCCTCCTCTCCGGTGCCGTCGCGGGTGACCGCGATGGCTCTATCGCTGGGAGCGCTAGCCTGCGAGACTCGACACATCTTCCGCCCCTGCACCCGGCGACCACTTCGACGAGGGGCTTCCGCATGGGCTTTCTGCATTACAACGACCGCAGCTTCGAGCTCGACGATCGTCTCCTCCATCATGTGCAGACGGTGACCGCGGTGAAGCTGCGCCGACACGAGTGCTTCTTCCTCGGCTGGATGTCGGGCAGCCCGAGTGGATCCGGGCGGCAATCGGTGTGGATCGGGGTCGGGATTCCGATCCATTTCGAGTACTTCGGCGGGCGGGTGCCTGCCCTGAACCGGGAATGGATCGAGCAGCTGATGACCTCCGCTAATAGCAGCGCCGGCTTGGCTCTTTCCGACGAACGCAACCGGGAACCCTCATCCACCGCCTGACCGGATACCAGCGGCTGTCCCCGCTGGGCCGTCGTCGTCGGAAATCGCTCACCCGTCGATGTGCTGACGGGTCGCGGCTGCTGGGGGCGGCGGCGGGATCGGCGATCCCGCGGCTCGCCCTCACGGGCCGGCCCACCGTATGAGCGTCGACGACGCCGATCCCACCGACGCGGTACACCGTGAGGATCCGGAGGATCTTGCGACGCTACTCGCGTCCTTCATGACGTTGCTTCCCGTCGAGGATGCTGCCGCGTCGCTGCTGGGTGCCCCGTTCGATATCGAGACGCTCGTCGCCAGCAGCACACGCGCGGCGCGTCTTGACGACGCGCAGATCGATCTCGGTGAGGGCCCAGCATGGCACGCCTACCGCAACTACCGCCCGGCCTACCTGCACCTCTCAAACGCGGAGAGCGGTGAGACGTGGCCAATGTTCACTCCGGTCGCGGCCTCCGAGGCCGTGGAAACGGTCGTCTCCCTGCCGCTGCTGGTCGGCACGTCAAGCATCGGCGCCGTCTCCCTGTTCGGCAGCCAACAGTTGCACCTGGACGTGGACGGGCTGCGTCTAGCGACCGGGCTCGCATCCGTGTTGGCGAAGACGATCGTCGCGCGAGCACTCGAGGAAGCGGACCGAGGCGAGTTCCCCCGCGATCCGGTCCTCTCACGCCGAGAAGTGCATCAGGCGACCGGCATGGTCCTCGCTCAGACCAAAACCTCCGCAGCTGATGCGCTTCTGCTGATCCGCGCCTACGCCTTCTCCGCCGGCCTGACCGTCCGGGACGTGGCCGCGCGGATCATCGCGCGGACTCTCGATTTCACCCCTGACCTCGACTTTGACTGACCCGAAAGTAGGATCACCGTATGGCTGCCTCCTCCCGTGAGCAGATGCTCCTGGAAACGCTCCGCGTCGTCGCCGACACCCTCGTCGATGATTTCGACGTCGTCGACTTCCTCCACGACCTCGTCGACCGGTGCGCGACGATCTTCGACGCCGTGGACGTGGGCCTCGTCCTCGCCGACGAGCACGGCGAACTCGTCGTCATGGCCTCCACCAACGAACGGTTGCACCTCATCGAGGTCCTGCAACTCTCCGCCGGAGACGGTCCCTGCATCGACGCCTACCAGTCCGGGACCGTCGTCACCGCGGGATCCCTCGCCGAGATCAGCCGGCGGTGGCCGAAATTCGCTGAAGCCGCCGCCGGATCCGGCTACAACTCAGTCCACGCCGTCCCCCTGCGACTGCGGCAATCGACGATCGGGTCGCTCAACCTCTTCAGCGACAAGCCCGGCGAACTCGCTCCCGCGGATGTTCCCGCGGTCCAAACCATCGCCGACGTCGCCACAATCGGTCTCGTCCAAGAACGCGCCGTCCGAGAAGCGTCCCTCACACGCGATCAGCTTCAACACGCGCTGACGTCGCGCATCATCATCGAACAGGCCAAGGGCGTCATCGCGCACACCCGCGGCATCAACATGGAACAGGCATGGGAGATCTTGCGTCAACGCGCTCGCTCACGGCAGGCGCGCATCAGCGACATTGCCCGCGCCGTCGTCGAAGGACTCATCACCCTCTAACCGGCCACGCCGCCACCCCAACTGCTGACATCACAACGAGAAAGTCGGATCGTCAGGGATGTCAAGCCACAGCAGATCATCGAACAGGTCTAAACCCTGCAGAATCTCCGGCGTGCTGGTGAGCGACCGTCGACGGTCCTCAAGACTGGCGACGAGAGTGCCGTCGTGCAGGCCCTCCGCGGGCCCCTCGGCATCGGTAATCGCGAGAACGCTAGCCGGCCCGAGAATCAAACCGACTCTTGTTCGCTGCCCGCTCTCACCGTCTGCGACCAGGACGACGCTGTCAGATCTCCCCCACCGCACCAATTCCTGCGCGTACTCGAACAACGCATCGGCGAGAGCATCACCGACCCTGAACGTGGCACTCGCGTAATGGATCGTTCGCATCACCCCACCCTCCCCCGTGCCCACAATTTTTCGGGAGGGGGTGGGCAGAACAGCCACCACGTGCAACCACCACCACACCCCGCCGGGCCGACCCGCCACCGTCAGCACCACGGGCCGGCAGCAGTCAGCGCGGCACACCGATCGAAGGCGTTACCCACGGCGAGACGCACGACCGCTCCCGGACTCCTCGACCCCAGACATCATCCGGCTGGGTACACCCCAACGCAACACCAGTGAGACCCGACGACGCGCGTAGAGGTAGGGTCACTTCTCCCCCTTTCACTACACATCTGTGTCAGGGTCTAGAAGTGACGCAACGAACGCAAACTGTCGGCTACGTCCGAGTCAGCACTACTGACCAGAACCTTGATCGACAGATCGAGGCGATCGGCGCCGTTGACCGGATCTTCGAAGAGAAGGTCTCGGGCGCTACCCGCACCGACCGGCCCGCTCTCGCCGACTGCATCCGCTACGTCCGAGACGGCGACCTCGTCCGAGTCGCGTCGATGGATCGCCTCGCGCGCTCGTTGCGAGATCTTCGCGACGTCGTCGACGAGATCGTCGCGAAGGGCGCCTCCGTCGAGTTCATCAAGGAACAGCAGACCTACGGACCCGGCGGCGACGATGCGCTCGGTCAGCTGATGCTGCACCTGCTCGGCGCATTCGCCGAGTTCGAGCGCTCCCTCATCCGGGAGCGGCAAGCCGAGGGCATTCGCATCGCGAAGGCCGCGGGGAAGTACACGGGCCGGCAACGCCGACTCGACGCCGAACAGGTCACTGCAGCTCGAGCGGACATCGCCGCCGGCGTCCCGAAGGCAGCGGTGGCTCGCAAGCCCGGCGTCGACCGCACGACCCTCTACCGAGCGCTGGCACTCCCCCAGCCCGACGAACTCGCCGTGACCGAGATCTAGACCGGCGTCAGAACGCCTGCTTGTCGAACCCCTCCGGAGCTGTGTGCATCGGATCTTCCCATTGGAGGCCGGCGGCGACCGCGCGAGCCAAGCTCTCCAGGCCGGTGCCGAAGTAGCAGTACCCGTGAGTCGTCTCGACCTGCTGGCGCGGCGGCATCACCACGAGGCGCCAGTTGAACAGCATCTTCCACACCTCGACCGTGAAGGTCTCCGTCTCCCGCAGCCGAAAGCCGTTCTCCGTCCGCACGATCCGCTCCCCCGCGACGTCGACCTCGGAACGCAGCTGCTGCTCGAGGTCGTCGAGCGCCTCGGCTCGGGTGCGCAGCATCGCCTTCTGATCCACCACTCCAGTGTCCCGATAGCCGCCCCGTCACCGGGCATTTCATCGGGCGGGTCTAACGGGACACTGCCGCCCGCGCTCGCGCGCGACGCTGTCAGTTCTCGAGGTCCTCTGCACAGATCTTCAAGGTCGTCTGCACAACTATCGGAGCCGTCCTTCGGAGCGTACGCCGACGTCGGCCAGCTGCGGCTAGGTGCTCTTGCGCCCGAGGACGCGGAGGCCGTCTGGTCGCACCTCACCGGTGGGCGAGACGTGGCGGTAGAGCGTCTGGCGGAAGATACCGAGTTCTTTGCAGAGGGCGCCGATGTTCGTTTCCGGCTTGCCCATCGAAGCCATGGCGAGCCGCACCTTGGCGGGCGTCATCGTGAACGGGCGCCCGCCGACCCGACCGCGTGCTCGAGCGGACGCGAGGCTCGCCATCGTTCGTTCGGAGATGAGCTCGCGCTCGAACTCGGCGAGGGCCGCGAAGATCCCGAAGACGAGCTTGCCGGCCGCGGTGGTCGTGTCGATCGCCGCCCCCTGACCCGTGAGCACTTTCAGCCCGATACCGCGCGCGGTGAGGTCATGGACCGTGTTCACGAGGTGGTGAAGGTCGCGTCCGAGCCGGTCGAGCTTCCACACCACGAGCGTGTCGCCCTCGCGCAATGCCTTCAGGCACGACAGCAGACCCGGCCGATCATCCTTGCGGCCGGACGCGAGGTCGAAGTACAGCCGCGCGTCATCGACGCCGGCCGCGAGCAGCGCATCGCGCTGCGGATTTGTCGTCTGCGTTCCATCGGTCTTCGAGACGCGCATGTACCCGACGAGCATCACGGACCCCTGTCACTTATACGGCCGAATACGTGACATCGAGCTGGCAGGATGGCGCGCCGGGTGAAGTAGTCACGTAACGTGTCATTCATTCTAGGTGTCGTGAACAGTTGGAATTTGGTTCTGTGACGACGGGTACCGCTAGGTGGATGGTGTCGGTCTCGATCGGTGGGATCGCGGCAGCGGCTGCTTGAAACAGTTCGCACATCTTGTCTTCGCTGACTTCAAGACGTGGTTCGAGGGGCACTCCTTCACGAGCGTGATGTAACCGAGATCGGCGGTAGCCGCACGACGGATGCGCAACATAGCTCGGCGCTGGTAGACATCAGCCAGATGCGCTGCGGGCCCTTGAACCACGCTTCTTCGTCCTTCTTCTCAGGACCGAGACCGGCGAGGAACCGACACTCGATCAGCCGTGTCTCACCATCCGCCACCATCCGAAAGAGCACAGCGATGACGCCTTCCCTCTCCCGTCCCCTCGTCTCCGGACTCGCAGCGCTGGCGCTGACCGGGAGCCTCTTCGCCGGCGCGGCTCCGGCCTTCGCCGCGACCGCGCCGCTGTCGATCGCCGCCGCAGCCGTCACCGCCGCCGACGGATCGGTCCTCGGCAGCGGGCAGCAGCTCGCCAAGGGGCAGTCGATCGTCTCCCCGAACGGCGTCGTCCGCTTCGTCCTGCAGACCGACGGCAACGCCGTCGTCTACGGCGGTGGCGTCGCGACCTGGAGCTCCGGCACCCAGGGCCTCGGGGAACGCCTGATCATGCAGGCCGACGGCAACGTCGTCATCTACGACGCCACCGGCCGTCCCGTCTGGTTCACCGGCACGAACGACCCCGGCTCCACCCTCCGGGTCCAGGACGACGACAACCTCGTCGTCTACCGCGCCACCGGCACCCCCGCCTGGGCGAGCAGCATCAATGGCCGCATCGCCGCCCCCGACGTCCTCACGCTCGAGTCCGGGCAGACCCTCGCCGCCGGCCAGCAGCTGACCGCCGGGCCGAGCCGCGCGATCATGCAGGCCGACGGCAACTTCGTCGTCTACACGGGCAGCACCCCGCTGTGGTTCACCGGCACCAGCGGCGCCGGCAACCGCCTCGTGATGCAGACCGACGGCAACGCCGTGATCTACGGCGCCGACGGCTCGGTGAAGTGGTCCTCCGGAACCGCGGGCAACCCGGGCGCCACGCTGTTCCTCGGCGGTAACGGGAACCTCACCGTCCAGGCCGGCGATCGTGGCGCGATCTGGAGCAGCACCGGACAGCTCCGCCGCGACACACTGCAGAACAACTACCTCCTGCTGAGCAACGAGCAGCTGACCTCGGCGAACGGCGCCTGGCGGGCCGTGATGCAGCGCGACGGCAACTTCGTCGTCTACGGCGCCCGCGGCGCCGACTGGTCCACCGGCACCTCGATCCCCGGCAGCATCGTCGGCCTGGACATCGGCTACCTCGTCGTCTACGCCCCCGGCTCCGGCGAGGGCCAGGGCTACTGGTCCAACATGCCGAAGCCGAGTGAGACCGGCGAGCCCTACCGCCTCGTCATGCAGAACGACGGCAACCTCGTCGAGTACGACGGACTCGGCGTCGCCGTCTGGGCCAGCCGCGGCGTCTGACACCCGCGCGGCACACCGACGCGACCACGAAGGCCCGCCCCAGGAACTCCAGGGGCGGGCCTTCGCCGTGCTGGAACCCGCCGACGCCCGCTCGACCATCCCCATACGGAACGGTTCAGCGGCGCTCGCGTCGCTTGTGCAAGGGACCTTGAATATCTGAATGCCCACGGTCGTCTGCACGATGGCCGCGGTGGCGCGAAGAGTTGTGTAGGCGACCGCGAGGAATAGCAGATTTTCAGTGTCCGCACTCCTCTGAACGAGCGGGCCGCGCCGCGCGATTGCGCGGATGTCGATCGACGCTTGGCCGTCGACGTCGCGCTCTGCACCTGGTCGACGTCGCGACGTCGGCCGGCGCTGCGCGAGTGTCCGGATAACGACCCCCTAACGGACATCACCCGGAGTAAGGCAGCGTGAATGAGCGACGACTCCTTGGCACGACCACGGACACAGGCTTGGATGAGCACATGCAGACGCTCATCCCCCTGTCAGGCCGCGAGCTGTGGACCACGACTCATGGCGCCGGCACCGATGAAGACACGACGATCGCGATCGATCGCGGATCGGACGTCGCGCACTGCTCGGTTCGCACCATGGTGCGCCCCGGGACTCGCGTCGGACCCCGCGGTCACGTACACGGGATGGTGACCGACCCTGTGACGATCGCCTCCCTCGCCGCCGGCTGTCTCCTCCTCGGCACGCTCCCCACACACTCCCGAAAGCGCGATGGGGTCGCCGTGATCGAGGAAGTCGAAGCTCGTTCGCTCGCTCTCGCCCAAGACCGAGACGGATGGACCGTCTCGATACTCCCTGTCGACGGGATCGACTACGCCCTCTTCTCGCGCACCATCCCGGAGGGCACGATCGCACACGCCGACCTCGGGTGGGCCGTCATCGCCATGTGGAGCACCGGCAGCGTCTACGACGGACCTCTACAGCGAGCGGACATCAATCCGGATGATCACCTGCCCGACCGGTAACCCATCGCGATACGGGACAGGTCGGCTGCGCGCCGACGACTCCCTCAGCTGGATGATGCGCCTGCTGTGGCGAACGCATCACACTCGAGGAATGTCCTCTCGTTGTCGCCCGCGAAGCGGTGCATCTTCGAGCTCGAAGGCCATCTTCGTCACCACTCTGGTCATCTTGGGCGCCGCGATTCTCTCTGGCCTCGTCGTGCTGGCGCAGGGCGCTATTCAATCCGCCGTCCTGGTGGATTCGCTGCCCACGGAGAACACGGTCCGAACACCTGAGCTGGGCGCCGCATGGAACACCATGCTGCTCGGTCTCGGAATCTGCGTTGTCAGCGCGGCGGCCGCCATCGCCCTGGTCCTCAGCTCGCGTCGTCGCGCTGGTTGAGGTCCGATCGCGAGATGGCCCGGGCGACGTTCCCGAGTACGGCCCGGGCTTCGACCAAGCACGGAGAGCGAGATCCACCGTCGACAACGAATATCGTGAGCCTGATGACGTATCGAACGTGGATCCACGTACTAGTAGTTGCGGTGATCATCGCAACAGCGGCGCTCGTGATCGCGAACGTCTACAGCTTCTCCGGCAACAAATTGGCACTGCTCCTCCTTAACGCGATGTGGATCGTCGGACTGGCCGGCACGGTCGCGTCACTGGTTGCGATCATTGTTCTCAGCTACAGGCGTCACCGACGACCGCGGGCCTGAGGTTCGACCCCGCTGATCGCTCCCTTACGGACCGATGCTGGTCGGAACTCAAATGAGTAAATGAGACGATGAGTACCCAGGGCCCCGTCTCTATGTGAACGTCGGATCTGACGCGCTGGACCATCCCCATACGTGACGCGCGCCAGCACTCTGACACCTCGCGCCACGGTGACCGAACGACGTCGGAGCCGGCGAGGATCCGAGGCGTGAAGAACAGCAGTGACGGTGAGCACTACCTCCTCCTCAGGACCGCTCTCTGGGCAGACGCCCCCGACGTCGTTGGAATCTATGGCAGCGAGCAGCGCGCTCGGGAAGCAGCAGGTTCCGCTACTGGACCCGATTGATGGACTCTCGAGAAGTGGAGAGGAGACGTGCGCCGCAGCAGTCTCCAGCTCCAGGCCACTACGCGCTCACGCTGACGCAACGGAGTCGCACAGCTACAGTCACAAAGGAGGGTCGCAATGCCGCGACCGCTGGGGAGGTAGCTGTGGGTGAACCGAATGATGGCCGCTTCAAGAAGCTGCCCGATCGGATCGAGCCGGCTCAGCAGACCGTGAGCGTCCCCGCAAGCGAAGACGACTCCACGACGCCGCCGCAACCGCCGGCCGGCGTTCCTGACCTCGTGATCGCGACTCGCGTGGCGGACGCCGCCACTATGACCGGCCTTCTCCGCCGTACGGCGGGACGCGTTGCACTGACGGTTGTCGTCGTCGCAGCCGGCCTCGTCACCATCCTCGCTGCGCTCAACCTGCGCTTGTAACCAGACCGATCAGCCGTTCGCGAGGACGACCCGTCCGACAGCGGCGCCTCTCGACTCGCCCACCGAACATTCCGGGGATCCCATGCTCAGAGCACTTTCGTCCACTTCCATGTTCTGGATCGGTGTCGCCGGGATTCTCCTGGGCGTCATCTTCGGCACGATCGTGCCGTTCTGGATCGCCCCCTACCAAGCCAACGGATCACCCACCTTCGAACAGATCCTCAGCACCATCCCGGTCGTCACCCGGATCGCGGAGGGCATCGGCTACTCGTTCGTCGCAGGAGCCTTCGTCGTTCGCCACTTCGAGAAGCGCGAACTCGTCGACGCTCGACGGTCCGTGCACTTCGTCGGCCGAGCAGCCCGGAAGGACGAGCAGTAGCCCCTCCGAGCGGTCCGCTGAAAGCGTCCCGCGGATCGCTCCCCATACGGGACGCTGCAACTTGCCGATGGTGCGTAGGCTCCAGTCGTGGACGCTCCGGTTCGACACCATCGACAGGCAGGCATCATCAATCCCGCCTCAACGCTTGACCTGCCCGCATCGATCACCTGCTTCACGTCCTACCGTCCTCGCGCCGGCAGCAACGACGACGCCTTCGCTGATCGGATCGTGATCGAGCGGTGCGACGGCATGTACTTACTCGAAGGCCCTTCGCTGAGTTACCCCAACCTGCAACTAAAAGTCGAGTACTCCGGGGATGCTCCGGAAGGTCACTTCGTCAGCGTCAACGTCTCCGACCTGCGTGGGAACCGGCTGCTGCGAGCGCTGTACCAGTACGCGAACGCGGACGCTCTGCGCAACGACCTCGGAGGCGGGCACGGCTTCACTGGCCTCAACTACTTCTACCGCGACGGCGCGGAACTGCAGTACTGGTGCAGCGTCGAAGCATCAGAGTGACCGGCCGGCCCTCCCCGTACTGGACGACCAGCAGCCTTCGCCTGTCCGCTCTAGTCCGCAGTGATCAGGTTGCCTGCTGCCCCGAGTGCCTCGAGGTCGATGCCCGTTGATGAGACCACCGCGTCGCCAGTGATCCCGTCGTAAACGACGGTATAGACGTCCCACTTCTTGGCCTCGACTCCGAAAGGCGCGTCGTTCACGACAGGGGCGTGCACACTCAGGGCCCACATCGGCGCGTCCAGGGGGATTCGAGCATCGCCGCCGAGTCCCGGGGCGTAGGAGGACAGCTCCCCATACGTCGCTCGCACCGCGTAGATCGGGTACGCCTTCTTCTCCTCAGCGCTGAGTGTCGAGAGGAGGCTTCCAGCGCCGTTGGCCAGGTCTAGCGCATTATTCGTCCGCTGCTGCACGTCGATCATCAGCACATCGGCGCCGATCGTTGACGAGGGCTGCTCAGCGGCCTGAGTCGGAGCGGAAGAAGGGATCTGAGCAGGAGTGACCCTTGTCCCCGCCTGAGTCACCCCAGCGCCAGAGCAGCCGGTCAACACTGTGAGAACAGTGGCAACCCCGGCCACCCATCCGACGCCACGGAGAAACGGTCGACCGACCCTCGAATCACTCATGGCTCACCCTAGGACCGCCACCACGATCAAGCACCGCCATGGCGAGGAAAACCGCCCGCTTGGCGATCCCATACGGGACGGCCCCGGGCCGACGTTCAAGCTTCGCGAAGCATCGACCGAACAGCCTCGAGCGTGAACCCCATCACGACGGCGAGATCATGCTCGTTGGCACCGAGAAAAGCCGCGGTGCGCGCATCAGAAACGACTCTCTCCCACCTACCGGATCCCGAGGGCTGACTGCGAAGAATCGCACTCGCCTCCGACGCGCGCACGAGAGCCGCTTCCGCTTCGCTGCGCAGAAGCCTCGGCGGCTCGTCGAGGTCGATTCGCCACCCACGCGCGGACGGCTCGGCGGGGTCATCCATGTCCCGAAGCTACCCAACGTCGACGTCGAGCACCCGTCGCCCATTCACTCGCGTTCGCTGCCCCACCCGCTGCGGGACCCCACCTGCTCACGCGAGCAGGTCAGAGGAGAGACCGAGGCCCTCTGAGCTGACCCCACCCGAACGAACTTTCCGCGATGAAGTCCTGGAGATCGCTCTGGACCGCGAGTGCGAACTCAGCAAGATCGACGCCGCGCTGCAACCCGCGGGCCGATCCGGCTTCACCGAGGATCTCCCAGTGGACACGCACGTCGCCATCATCCAGACGCTCGCCGTCGCGGACGGAACGCTCTGTGCCATCGATGAACAGGCGTGTGAAGGAGAGGCGTAGCGAGGAGAGTTCGCGCTCGCTGAGCATCTCCTCGAAGACAGGGCTTAGCGTCTGACGAAGCTCAGCGTCGGTGATCACTGGTTCCCTCCACGTCCGGCCTCAGCTTGTCACCGTGACGAACGGATTGCGACGGTCGCGGAACGATCTCTCCGGCCGATCAAGCGTCCGGGACCGGTACGGTGACCGCATGGACGACGACACCGAACGTCAGAGCCTTGTGACAAGTATCGAGATCCTCAACGCCTACATCAGAGCTATCGAGAACCCCGAAAAGCTGTTTCGGGTGTGCGCGAACGTCTCGGGAGGTCGCGACGACGAGAGAGCCGCCGTCGCCGCGGCATTCGAGGTCAACGACGTGGTTGCCAATGCAATTCTCGACATACAGGTGAGGCGCTTCACGCCGAGGTCGATCGAGCAGATGCGGAACGAGCTGGCCCGCTATGCCCGTCGACTCGCGGAACTCGACAGACCGTAGACCGACGTCGCCGCAGCACTCGCCACGTCCGCAAACGGCTGACCACGCGTCCGGATGACCATGGTCCTCCGGACGCTTTCAGGCAGACGGCAGAAGTGAGGTTCTTCGGTTCGAAGCATCGGTCCGTACGTGTTCCTGAATGCCGACACCGTGGAAGGCGATACTCCCGCCGGTGATCGCGAGGGACACCGGCAATGCAAGTGCGCTGCCGATGTGGACGAGGGCTTCGGCGACACTCGTCGGCTGCCCGAGCGACACGAGGATCCAGGCACCGGCGATGGGAGCTGTGGTGGCGGCGCCGATGACCCACTGCGCGGCCGGCTCAAGGATCACGGCGTGCACCGCGGCAATCACTGCCGCGAGTGGAGCCGCCAGAGCGACGGCACTGAGGAGGATAAACGTCACCGGCGTTCGCCCGTCGACGGGTGCAGCGAGAACTGACCAGGCCAGCTGATCGGTCGTCCATGCGGATGCTGCGCCACCGACAGCGATGACAAGCGAGGACCACCGACGACCTCGGTGGAGGGCGGCGATCGCCATGAGTAGCCACGCGAGGGCGACGAGTCCAGCGGTGATTACCGCCGGGCCCTCGTACGAGCGCCCCACCAGGTCCACGAACCCGCCGGTGACGACGGTCACCATCCGTCCACCCACCTCGAGGGTCACCGATCCCAGCCAGGCCGCAGCGAGGAGCAGGATCACGCCGATGGCTGTGGTCACCAGCCTCGACGGACGGAGTGGACCGAGAACGGTCTCGGTAGCTCCCGCGCAAGCCAAGTCGAGCCGGTCCCTGCGGGAGGGGCCGATCGTTCCGGTCGCCTCATCGCGGTCGAGGTATGCGCCGATAACGGCGTCTTCTCGGCTCCGCCGCCATGACGCCGGGTACCAGCGCAGAGCCCGCCGGTAGTCGTCGAGGGAGGAGCGGCTCATGCTGGCGCAATCCGGCCGAGGTGGTGAGCAGCACTGGATGCGGCGCGCTCGAGCTGCGCCAAACGCTCGGCGTCTACCGCGAGGCGGACGGCGCCGGCGTCGGTCAGCCGGAAGTACCGGCGCCGGCGCCCGTTGACCTCTTCGTCGCCGTCCGCGGCGACGAGCCCTTGACGCTCAAGACGCTCCAGGGCGGCGTAGAGGGTCGGGATCTTCATCGTCATCGCACCGTCGGAGAGCTCGCGCACCGCCGACACGATGCCGTAGCCGTGCGCTCGTCCAGCGGCGAGGACCGTCATGATCCACACCCGCGGTTCTCGTATCTCTTCCACGCCCGAACCATACTCTGCGTTACGGAGTATCACCAGCGATCGAATCGGTGGTGGCCGTCCCTTATGGGGATCCCCTTACGGAACGCTGCGGGCGGTGAGTCCGCTGCTACTGGTCGCTTTTCACGATGAGGTCGCCAGGTACACCGAGTGCTTCCAGGTCGACGCCCATCCCCGAGGTGACGAAGTCGCCTGTAACCCCGTCCTGAACAACCGTGTAGACATCCCAGGTCTTGCTTCGAGTACCCGACAGAGCGCCTGCCCCGCTGACGAACGTCTCATGAAACGTCAGCGCCCACATCGGTGCGTCCGGTGCGATTCGGGTGTCCCTATCGAAAGCCGGGGAGTAAGAGGTGAGCTGCGCGTAGCTCGCACGCACCGCGTAGACCGGATACGGCGTCGCCTCCTGCTCCCGCAACATCGACGTCACCTCATCGAGGCCCATCATCGGCACGTCACTGGCGATCGTCGGTATCGGCTGAGAACCAGCCTGCACAGCAGCGACGTCGGAGGAGGGCGCGGGTGTGGTGGCCTCCGCTGATGAAGAGGTCATCGTGGGAGACCCACTTGGCACGGTGGCCGCCACGGTCCCCGCGCTCGAACAACTTGTCAGCGCAATGGCGGCAGCGGTGACGCACACCAACCACCCGGCGCAGCGAGAGCCGGCCCGGACACGGCTCGAAATCCCCATGGTTCACCGTAGGACCACCTGCTCGATACCGCACGAAGTCGGGCAAGGGAAAAAGGCCGATCAGCGGTCCCTCACGCGGAAAGTGTCGCACTGGGCGATCCCCTTTCGGGACGGTCAGCCTGCGCTATTACCGCTTGCTCGCCGAGCCTTAGTAACGGCGTCAGTCGAAGATGTCCGGCAAGGTACCGGTGTTGCCCCACCGGCCGACGAGAGCACCTGTCTTTGCATCGATGACGAAAATCATCCAGTCGAGCGGAACCGCGATGGCGCCGAAGCTGTTGCGAATCTCGCCGGTGACACCGACGAGCCAGAGATCGTCGGAGGAGGGGCCGTCCGACGGCGGAGAGAAGCCAGCGAGCAATCCTTCGCTGCCGTACGCCTCCTCCGGCGTGGTCCTGACGGCATCGGTGCTCGTGGCGACTTTGATGGAGGCTTCGTCGCGGAGCGCGAGAGCGATCGCGGCATCAGCCGATTCCACCGGCGCCCCTTCGGCAGTGGGAGCACCGGGCTCGAGCGACCGCGTTTCAGCCGATGCGGATGATTCCACGCTGTGCAGCGTGCCAGGAACGACCATCGCCTCAACGTCGCTCGGAAGGGTGACCATGCTGGGCGTCGCACTGGGCACCGCATGGGGTGCAGCCAGTGCGATACCCGCGCCGGTGACGGTCGCTCCAAGAAGCACCAACGAGGCCAGAACGAGGACTGCCTGCTTGCGTTGCATGGTTGATCCGATCGTCATCAGCGCATCGCTGGCCCGCGCCTACAGGACACTGCGGACTTGACGCTGTGGCATTCACCCACCAGCGCTCCTCAGTACCCCTCAGTATCGACCCCGGCACCTCGGTAGACCATCCCCATACGGGTCGCGCCTCCGGTCGTGATCGGTGTAACGCTGCGAGGACCTGCGGACACTAGTAGGTGTGGGGATGATCAGAACGGACGAAGCCGCCGCCTGGGCGCGTGCGTCCTCGGGCGACGGTGAAGCGTTCGCATCGATCTTCGATGAGCACCGTGCTCGAGCGTTCCGGCACGCGTATCGACTCCTCGTCGACGCGACCGACGCGGAGGACGCGGTAGCGGTCACGTTCCTCGAGCTGTGGCGCCGGCGCCGCAGCGTCGAGCTCGTCGCCGGATCCGTCCTCCCCTGGCTGCTCGTGACCGTCGCCAACACGGCACGCAACCTCAGCCGCGGGCGCAACCGGTACCGGGCCCTTCTGGCCTCTCTGCCCCGCGGCGAGCATCAGTCCTCCGCGGAAGATGCCGTGCTGTATGACGTGATCGATGACCGGCGGCTCGCTGAAGCGCTCGGACGCCTCTCGCCGGCGGACCTGCGTCTGGTGACGCTCGTGATGATCGAGGGCTACAGCCCCGCCGACGCCGCGCCCCTCCTCGGGCTTACCGCCGGCGCCACCCGGACCAGGCTGCATCGCGCCCGCGCGGCGCTGCGCGATCAGCTCGGGCACCCGACCCTCAGCCTCTACGTCCAGTCGACGCTAGGAGATCCGTCATGACCGCCCCGCAGATGAGCGACGAATTCGCTACCGCCTTCCGGCGCGCGCTGATCGAGCACGTCGAGACCCCGTCCCGCTCCCGCCGACACCGGTGGCTGCTGGGCGGCGGGATCGGCGCGGTCGCGCTGTTCGCCGGTACCGCCACAGCCGCCGCCACCGGCCTACTCCCTCTGCCTGGCGCCGCGGTCGTCACGCCGGTCAGCGTGTCCGCAGCCGGGACCTACACCGGCACCGCGACCCTCCAGCTCGGACCCGCCCCTGACGGCGCGACAGGGCTGACCGTCTCGCTGAACTGCCTCACCCCGGGCACCTTCACGCTCACCGGAGGATCGAGTCTCACCTGCTCCGCCAACGACTTCCTCCGACCAGAGGAGGTGCCGGGCTTCGACTCCTTCTTCACTCCCCTCACCGACGCCCCCGATGGGGAGTTCACTGTCACTGCCTCCGCAGGCAGTGGATGGCGGGCTATCGTTGCGTACGCCACGTCCGAGACGACCGCCTGGGCGGAGAACTCCGCCGGCCAGAGCTACGGCGTCATCAACGAGAACGGTGATCCGGACCTCATCGCCGTCGTCGCGAACAACGGCGCGCAGGGCTACGTGCATCGCGGCGACCTCGAGGACGCCGACGGCACCACCGCTCAGCGCTCCTTCACCACACCCGAGGACGCCCTCGAATGGCAGGAGCAGAACAAGGGCATCACCCACACCATCCCCGTCTATGACTCGGACGGAACGACCCTCCTAGGCGAGTTCGACGTCGGATGATCGCGGCGCCCGGACAACCATCCTCTTACGGAACGCTCGCTGTCTCTAGCCTGTGGACATGCGGCCGCTTCGGAGACGACTGCCCGGCTGGGTGCTCGTGCTCGTGTCGGTCCCTCTCGGTCTCGCCTCGATCGTCGCCCGGTAGACCTTCGACGGGATCGATCCGGTGAACGTTCAGTGCTCGCGAGGACCGTTTCGCGAAATGGGCGGCCCCTTTCCCGAGCCCGTCCGCATCACCGGTGGGCCGACGTTCCTACCCTTGGGGGTCAACTGCACCTACGATGCCGTCGGCGATGACATCGGCCCGCAGACGATTCACCACCACGATTTCCCGGCAACGGTCGGCCTCATAGCGAGCGTCTTCGCGTTCGGGGGCGGGGCCCTCATCCTCGTTCGCGATTGGCGACCATCAGCGCCCGCCCGACTATCGGCTGACGGCTGCGTCAACGGGGCGCCCCTTCGCACCTCGTTGGGGCGTCGTCGCAGATGAGTGGAATCTCGCGCGTCTTGTCGTTCTGGTCGCGAGGTGGAGAGATCGGCCGGGCGGGGAAGCGAGATCGGGTGTTGGATGGCGGGGTTGGGGCTTGGGGAGAGGTCCGTGGCGGTGCCGCGGAGGCGGACGGCGAGGGTGGGGATGGGACCAACGGTGGGAGGTGCGGTGGAGTCGGTGACTCTGGCACTGCACGCCGCGGCTCGGGGTCACCTGTTGAGTGGTGTCGAGTCGTTGGCGGCGGGAGTGGAGAGCGCGGGTTGGATGCGGGCGGTGCAAGGCGGCCGGTGGGTGTTCCCTGATGACGCTGGGTGGGATTTGTGGGCGTCGGGATCTCCGTTGCGTGTGATGGTCGTTTTCCGAGGGTCGCAGGACGCTGCTGTCCTCCGAGCTCAGGCGTTGCTGCGTCGAGTGGAGAAGGCGGGCTTCCGGCGTCACGGCAGTGATCCTGCCTGGGTGGGGTCGCGCGGATCGGCGGCGTCTTCTGACAGCTTCGGGTTTCACACGGACTGGCTGCTGTGGAACGACCCCCGGGCGAGGTTCTCGCTGACGGTGAGACCGGCCGTTGATGCGGCGAGGGCCGGTCTGGCGTCGGTGCAGTTCGTCATCGAGCGTGCCGATGCGGTTGCCGAGGAGCCGACCGCTCGCGCCCTTCGAGCTCACGCGATGGCCCGCGAGGGGTCGGCGGTGGAGCGGTGGTTCGTGGCGGGCGAGCAGACCCTGGCGGGTGTCCTGGTGAACCTGCTGCGCCGAGACCCCGACCGCGCGGTTGTGGCCGCCGCGTACGCGCGACCTAATCGGTAGGCCTGCTCACAGGAAAATGCTGCCGGTTCTGGCATGCTCTGTCCGTGGATGCGTCACCGGTGACCGAAGCCGATACGGGCGTGCTCAATGCTCTGGTCCTTCGAATCGCTCGAGGGGATGCGAAAGCGTTCGAGGCGTTCTACGAGTCCACCGTTCAGGGGGTCCTGCGTATCGCGACGGGGGTCCTGCGTGATCGGGCTCAGGCGCAGGAAGTCGCGCAGGACGTGTACCTCGAACTGTGGCGAAGCGCACCGCGGCTGGACCCCGATCGTCCTGTTGAGCACCTGCTTCGGCAGATGGCGCGGCGCCGCGCGATCGACCGGGTCCGCGCCGTCCAAGCGTCCCGGGAACGCGACCACCATTGTGCCGCCCGCGACCACCGACCCGCATAACGGGACGGCGAAATCCTCCTCCTTGTACGGCACCGCGGATGGCGTCGGTCGCAGCTTCCTATCCGGCGTCGCTGACGAGGTCAATGGCGCAATGCTTGTGAGTAGGGTGGCGTTCACTGCCACCCGCAACATCAGAACGGCCATCAAGATTGGTTGCGGTTCGACGAGCATCATCGGGACGCACGACGCGCCCTCCCTGGAAGACTCGCGTCATGCCTCTTGATCCGGATTCGTACGACGCGCTCTCATCCCGCCCGCAGCAAGACCGTCGCAAGCCGGGTCTCGAGGATGTTGTCGAGTCGGTCCTTCTGCTCCTCGTGCTTGCGGCTTTAGGTGCCGTCTTCTTCTTCCTGCTCCTCGTGGAACAGACAGGAATCGCTGCGTGCAGCGGAAACCTCGATGGATGCGACCTCACGCTCTTGAACGCCACGACGTGGATGATCCCCGGAGTAGTTGCAGTGTTCGTCGTGCTCACTACCGTCGGGCTCATCCGCCGCTCGAAGACTCGGCGTCGCAGCAGATCGATCCCTCTGGTCGGCATGGTGGTTACTTTCATCGCGTTCGTGATCGCATCGGTCCTTGTCTCCATCGCCCTCCAAGGTGCGACGGGCTAGCGCCGTTTCAGTGACTCCTGAATGCAGAACTGCCGACCGGCACCATCGGCCGCACCTCATGGCGGCACTACGGCGGTAGGTGTTGACCGCGATGAACGAAACCCGACGACATGGCGTTCCGTGCCGCTAGCGGAGCGTCCGCGGAACCATGTCGCGCGAAGGGATGGGAGCCACGCGAAGGGTCAGCACGTCACCTCCGTCACGCAAGCTCTCACGCTACGAGAAGAGGCTGTGCCGGGGTCGTCGTTTGGGGGATCTGTGGGGCGGTCTGCACTGTTTCCGTCTCCTCAAAATTGGCCCCGTAGGAGGCGGAAGGTGTGTAAATGCGATCGTCTCGGAACATCGCCCAAATGACGTCGAGGCGACGCCGCGCGAGGGCGAGGATGGCCTGCTTGTGCGACTTCCCCTCGCCACGTTTACGGTCGTAGAAGACTCGCGACTCGGTTTTCTGCTGCACGCTGACCATCGCCGCGAGGTAACAGGCGCGCAGCAGCCGTCGGTCGTACCGGCGTGGCCGGTGGTGATTGCTGCTGATCCGGCCCGAGTCACGCGGCGCCGGAGCGAGGCCGGCAACGCCGGCGAGCCGGTCGGCGCTGACGTAGACGCTGAGGTCAGCGCCGGTCGATGCGAGGAACTCGGCCGCGAGCAGCG
The DNA here is from genome assembly GCF_022815525.1 of Rathayibacter sp. VKM Ac-2927. Lineage (NCBI taxonomy): Bacteria > Bacillati > Actinomycetota > Actinomycetes > Micrococcales > Microbacteriaceae > Rathayibacter > Rathayibacter sp. VKM Ac-2927. Next base: position 211,577 of record NZ_JALGRT010000005.1, on the reverse strand, counting down.
GACCGAAGCCCGGTATCGAGCGCAAAAGCTCGGCGGCACGGCTGGAATCGACCCGGGCGGCGATGAGCTGGTCAATCTCCGCGATACGGCTTTCGAGAGCGATGACATCGAGTGCGAGTCGGCGGGCGAGTTCCGCCGCGATCGCCTGGCCCGGGAGCACGCTCTGCTGGCTCTTCGCAGCGGCCACTGCGGTGGCCGCGATCGCGACCGCGATCCGGCAGCCTTGCGCACGAAGCCACCGGGCCAGGCGCGACTCCCCCATCTTCCGAATCGCATCCGGCGTCGCGTAGCCGGTGAGCAAGAGGAGCGAGGCGCGGCTGGCGGAGTAGTTGAAGGCTCGCTCGAGCGCGGGGAAGTACTCGAGCAGGTGCCCGCGAAGCCGGTTGATGGCCCGGGTCCGGTCGCAGACGAGGTCCTTCCGGTGCGCGGTCAGCGCGCGCAGCTCAATCCGGCTTTCATCTGCGACGCTCAGCAGTTGCAGGTCTCGGCGCATCCGCGCCTGGTCGGCGATGATCGCCGCGTCCTTCGCGTCGGTCTTCCCATCACCCCGGTACGCCTTCGCCGCATGATGCACGGCGTGGCCGGGGATGTAGACGACTGGCAGGCTGTGAGCGGCGAGGAGGCCGAGGATCAGTGCCGCTCCCCCACTACTGAGATCGATCGCCCATAGGCATTCCGCGCCGGCCGCGAGGTCCGTGACGGCAGCGATCAGCTCGAGTAGCGCCGCCTCGTCGTTGGCTACACGGGCGGAGTAGAGCTTGACGCCGTCGGCGTCGATAACGACGCAGTGATGGTGTCCCTTCCCCGCGTCGATTCCAGCCCAGATCTGCGGCATGGCCGCTCCCTTCCCAACTTTCAGGTGGTGGTGATGGTCACGCCGACGTTTCCTTACGCAGCGATCTGTTCGCTTCTCTCAATTAGCGGTCGAACCATCGGGTGGACGGCGGGCGGCCATTCTTCACGAGCCGTCTCAGCGGCGAAAACCACAGAGCCATACCTGCCGTCCTCGGACGATCGACACACTACGACTGCACCGAAACCGCCCGAGCAACAAGGTAAGGAAAACAGCAATCCGGCCGCGATAGCGGCTTCCTCGCCGCGGCGCTCCGTCGCCGCTGCGCGAGCGAGCTCGCGCCCCGGAACGGGATGCGGGGAGCGCGAGGGGGGGTCGCCCCTCGCGGCCGGCCCGGAGGCCGGCCGCACCCCCGCTGGGTCAGAGCCAGCTCTCGGACCAGCCCTCGGGTGGGACGACGGCGTGCACCTCGCCGGTCCAGTGGAGGTAGTAGAGGGTGCTGCCGTAGTCGTGATCCCCGGCGCTCACGTCCATCTGACGGTTCTCCATGTCCGGCTCCGCTCTGCTCCACCGGGTCGAGACGTCCACGGCTCGAAGCTCTCCCCCGTCGCTGACGAGTCGGGCGCAGACCGGGCATCGCAGCGACTGGTAGGTCTCGCCGTCACCTGTGACGGTCTCGACCCTGAGCACCGGGGCCGCGGCCCACACCTGCTGGTGCAGGCTCTCGATCGTGGCGAGCATCCCGTCCGCGGCCGGAGAGGGGGTGAGGAACGCGATCAGCGCATCGGCGTGATCGGTGCCGTCCTCCTGGACGGGGAATCCGCCGGGCACCCACACTCCGGGGAGGGTGAGCGTGTTGCGGACTCCCGCGAGGAGCCGTTCGACACTCGCGCTCTTGTTCTCCTCGAAGTAGTTGCGCTCGAACGCGACGATGAGGGCGATCTGCTCGAGCGTCGCGCGGCCGGTGTCGGCGTCGACGACCGGTGCGACGCGGGCAGCGTCCGGGGTGAGGAACGCGATCAGCGCGGCGGCGAGGGCGGAGCCGTCGTCCTCGACGGGCTGCGCGCTGGGCAGGGCGTAGGCGTTGCGGACGGCGGCGAGCATCACGTCGTCGCTGTCGTCGGCGTTCTGGTCCCAGTGGGTGCGCTTGTCGGCAATGACGAGGGCGACCTGCTCGGGGGTCGCGAGGCCGATGTCGGTGTCGGTGCGGTACATGGTCGGTTCCTCTCAGCGGGTCGCGGCCAGCGCGGTGTTGATGTCGACGGTGAGGCCGCGCTCAGCGAGGCGGTCGAGGGTGGCGGGGTCCTTCGCAATCTGCTGCCAGCCCTCGGGCGAGACGACGGCCGCAGGGTCCCCGTCGACGTCGTTGAAGACGACGCAGGTCCGGGAGTCCAAAACCGCCCCGGTGCGCGGGCAGAGGATGTTCTTGCTGACGAGGTAGGTGACCATCTGGTTACGGAGGATCGCTTCGAGGGTGTTCATGTGTGTGCTCCTGACTCCTGGCTGATCGTTTTTCTTTGCCTCTCCGGCGGGAAGAACCGTTTGAGTGGAGGCGGCGCAGTGACGCCAGTTCCGGGCGAAATAAGCCCGAAGGGCGCGTCCGGGATCGGTGGCACGGAGCCGGTGGAACGAAATAGGTTGAGACCGCGGAGAGGTGAAGAAAACAGGTGGAACGGGCCGACTCGCGGCCTCCCATTCGCGGCGCTCCGTCGCCGCTGCGCGGGCGGAGCTCGCGCCCCGGAACGGGGATGCTGGGGAGTGTGAGGGGAACGCCCCTCACGGGCCGGCAGGGCCGGCCCGTGCCGCCTAGCTCGCGGCGGCCGCCTCCTCGGCGGCTGCGACGTCGGCCGCCGTGCGGTGCCCCTGTATGTCGGAGTAGGCGACGAAGTAGGGCCGGGTCCCGCCGTTCCAGTCGAGGTCGACGGTCACTGTCTTAGGGTTCACGCGGGTGACGGTGCTCCATCCGAACTTGTGCTCGATCGCGTCGCCCTTCGCGATGGTGTCGCGGCTGTGGATCACGGTCACACCGGCGGCGGCCTGCGCCTCGCGGACGGCGCTCCAGTAGTCGCGCTCGTTCTCGAGCTGCGCCCGCTCGGTGCGCAGCCGGTCAAGCCGCGCGCCGGTGGCGGGGGCGGTCGTCTCGATGTGGCCGCCGCCGAAGTTGTGCGAGCCGCCCTCGATCCGGCGGGTGAGGAGCCTGACGTCGGTGTCGAGCCGGTCGATGCGGCGGGCGACCGCTCGCGGGAGGTAGCGGGCCTCGGTCGTCCGGGCCGCGACGTGGGCGCGGGCGCGGGTGGCCTCGCGGTCGGCCTCGACGGTGCGGCCGAAGGCGGCGTCGGCCTTGGCGATCGCGTTCCGGTGGCGGTTCTCGGAGTGGTGGCCGATCTTGATCGGCTCGCCGCCCTCAGGCAGGCGGCGCAGGGCGCGGCGCGCGGCCTCGTCCGCGTCGTCCGCCTGCGCGGCGCGGCGGTCAGCCTTGGCGTCGAGCGCGTCGACGCGGGCGGCCTGGCGCTCGATCTTCGCGCCCTCGACCTCGGCGGCGGGCCGGAAGCTGTCGTCGGCGTCGACGGTGACCTCGTGCCCTCCCGCGAGCAGCGCGGCCGCCGCGCGGTTGATGGTCGACCACTTTGGGAGGCGGTCGCGGGACTGCGGGACGTACCAGGCGCCGATGGAGCGGCCCCAGCGCCAGCCGGACGCCTTCAGGATCTCGGCGGTGCCGTCGCCGCGGCTGGTCCCCTCGATGAGGGTTCCGGCTTCGGGGGTGTGGGTGATGGTGAGCATGTCGGTTCTCCTTCTCGGTTCGGGGGTTCAGTCGTTCGCGCGGTAGTCGGCGGGCGTCTCGCTGCGGTCGTGCAGCGCGTACGCGGCGGGGAACAGGTCGAGCGCCCGGGCGACCGCGACCGGCACGACGACGAAGGCACCGGAAGCCATGTAGCCGACCCGGCCCGCGGGCAGCGGCTCGGCGGGCTCGAAGTGATGCAGCGTCATCCCGCCCAGCGACGCGCCGCCCTCGCGGGTGACCAGGTGCACGGCCGGGGTCTGCTCCGTCACGGGGTAACGGCCACCGGCGCCGACGATGACGACCTCTCGCGCGGTCCGGCTGATGCCGTCGACGCCGGGGCTGTGGGGGGGTCGTGGTGATGACCTCGGTACGGGTGCCGCGCTGCTGGCTCATGGTGTGTCTCCCTCTGGCTGATCGTTTTTTTTTGCCTCTCCGGCGGGGAAAACCGTTTGAGTGGAGGCGGCGCAGTGACGCCGATTCCGGGCGAAATAAGCCCGCAGGGCGCGTCCGGAATCGGTGGCACGGAGCCGGTGGAGCGAAATAGGTTGAGACCGCGGAGAGGTGAAGAAAACGGGGGAACCGGGCCGCGCAGCGGCCTCCGACCCGCGGCGCTCCGTCGCCGCTGCGCGAGTGCAGCTCGCGCCCCGGAACGGGAAGACCGGGGAGTGTGAAGGGGTCACCCCTCACGGATGGCGGCGCCGGCCCTCGGGGGCGGTGGCCTTCCGCAGCTTCGCGGACGCCGAGTCCGAGTCGACCCGCTGGTCTCTGCAGTTTCTCGAGGCTCTTTTCGCGCCTCTCGCCACCTCGAAGGAGCGGCAGAGGAGGCGCCGCGTCGCGGCGTCAGCTCGTGGCGTCAGGGGTTACTGGATCGCTGAATCGTGATCTGTGCTGGTGAGGTGTCGGAGGCGCTCGAGCTTGTCGATCGCTGCGGTCGCTTGGGAGCTGGGGTGGGTGATGTCGCGTCGGCCGTGTTCAGCGGCGGCCTCGCCGCTGGGGAACAGCGGCACGTCGCTCGTGTAGGTGAGGCAGGCCGGGTCGAGGCGGTGACGGAGGACACCGAGGCGCACGGCGAGTAGGTTCGCGGGGTTCGCGTGGCCGAGCCACCCTGCGCAGGCGCATCCCTCGTCGAGGTGGCAGAGGAACACCGCGGTCGGCTGGTCGGGGTGTAGGTTGCAGCGCTTTTTGGCGGTGTTTTCGCGACGCTACGTGGCGTCTCTGCGTCGGGTTCGGAGGGCGTCCCCGGACGACCGGTGGTTCTCGGGTACTGGCGGCTACAGCGGTGCAAGTTCTAGCTGGCTGTGATGGCTGCTTGAACTGCGACGAGTTCGTGGTCGATGCGGCGCATCGCGTCTCCCAGCCCCGGCTGGCCGTGAAGTGTGGGTGCTGTCGGTTCGAGCGGCGGTCCGGGTGGGAGGTCATGGTGAGGTGTGCCGGAGAGGGTGGCGCGCAGCCCGCGGGTGCGGGCGAGGGTGGTCTCGAACACGAGTGCGAGCCTGCCCGCATCGACCTCAGTGGGTGTGTAGATCTGGGCGGTGCGGCGTACTTCTCGGGCCAGGAGGTCGCCAGCGGCGATCTGGTCGGCGATGATGCGGTGGCCGCGGGCCAGGGGCCAGCCGCGGCGTGAGGCCCTGGCTTCGGCGCGCAGCGCGTCGAAGCGTGTGTCAACTTCGCGGGCGCCACGGTCGACGACGTCGGTTGGAACCCCGGCTGCCATCTGCTGGATCATGACCTCCAGCGCCGCGAGTGCGTCGTCGCCGCGACGGACCAGGAGGGCACCGGTTCGGGTGGGCAGGATGGTCAGGGCGACGACTGCGCCGATGCCGGCGCCCACCACGGTCAGCAGCAGCCGCGCTTGCAGGGTCCCCGCGAGGTCGGAGCTGGTCTGCCCGAACAGGACCGAGAGCAGAACGGTGAGGAAGAAGATGCTCCACCCGTAGGCGAAGCTGGCGAGGTACTGCTGGGCGAACTGCGCCAGCAGCACCACCATGATCGTCAGAGCCAGGTTCTGGTGTGTGGCAGCCGCCAGCAGCAGGCCGATCGGGAGTCCGGCCGCAGTGCCGAGGACGCGCCTCGACCCTTTGCCGAGGGCGTCGGAGGCGGATGTGGTTCCGAAGAGCATGACCAGTGCGGCGAGTACGCACCAGAACCAGTGGACCGGGTCGATCAGTTGGGAGACGACCAGCGCTAACGCACACGCAGTCAGGAGCTGTACCGCGGTGGACAGGAGACTGCGCCCGCCTCGTGCTGTGGGCGGCTCCTCCTCAGTGGTGCGATCGGGCGTCGCGTCCTGGCCATCGGGTATCGCGCCGCGCGCCGGACTCTCGGTGTGCCCCCCTCTGAGGGGACCAGGGTGAAGTAGAGGGCTTACGGCCAGCTCCTGGATCGCTTCGGTACCGGCCCCTTCCAGCGCGTTGGTGGTGGCTCGATCAATGTCCACCTCCCACTGCGCCAGGGCAGCGCCGGCACCTGGGCGTAGTCCGGCGGGCCAGGACTGGGGATCTGCATCGATCCGCCGACGGCAGGTGCTGACCGAGCGGTTTAGGACGCCGGCCATTCGGGCAACGCGTAGCTGGCCCTGCGGGACCGCCTCGAGCAGCAAGATGCTGGTCGCGCGCAGGCTCTTCAGCATCCGGTTGGCCTCGCGCACGGGGTTCTCCCGCAGTAGCACGGCCAAGACCAGTGCACCCACGATCGAACCGATGACCGTGGACGCCAGGTAGAGGGGGAGGGTCTGCAGGGTGGGGTGGACGAGGGTGGAGGCGTAGAAGGAGGCGATGGCCACCAGGGCAAGCAAGGTACCCGCCGCTCCAGCAATGGTGGCCACCAAGGTGACGACCGCGAGCCCGAAGAAGGTCAGAGCCGTCAGTACCGGCCTGCCCAGCACCAGAGTGCCGAGCGACAAACCTGCTGAGCCGGTCACGGCCATCAACAGCAATGGCACGAGACGTCGCCGAGGCGCCAAGTCCATCCCCAAGCTCATCGTGGCCACCGACACCGCAACTAGCCCGGGCGTGACAAAAGTACCTGGGAGATCCAGTACGAGAACCAGTATCAGCAAGACGGCGACCACGCTGAGCCATGCTCCAGTAGCGCGCGCTGCCGATGTAAGACGCTGTAGCCCGAGGTCCTGACTCCACACCAACCGCAGCACCTTCGACAGACCCTTCTTCATACCCGACCCCTGTCCGCCTCTGCCGTTGTGACTGCGCAGTACTACTGCGCCCCTTCGTGGCGCCTCCTCTACTCCTGCCGTGCTGTAACCCGGGTACGCAGCCAGTCCAGAACGAGGCCCAGCGTCTCATCGGCGCTGGTGTCATCTAGCAGAGCATGCCTGCCGCCTTCGATGGAGACGAAGGTCTTGTCCGTCGAGGCGAGAGCGTCGACGAGGTCGCTACTGCCGCTGGGGTCGGTGCTCCCATCGGCGCTGCCGTGAACGGCCAGCACCGGCACGCCCACGCTCGGGTAGAGGGCGACGTTCGCTCGCGAGACCGTGGCGCCGCCGGCCGCGGTCAACCAACTCACCCCCTCCGTCGTCGCCAGCGGGTCCTCAGAAAACTTCTGCAAGAAGGTCGCGTCGCCGCTCACGGCCTTCGGCTCACCCAGAGGTGCGGGCAGGGTAGGAATAACGAAGGCGCCCACGCGCACCAAGACTCGAATAGCGGTGTTGATGTCGTACTTGACCGCCGGGGCAAGCAGGACCACTCCGGCCAGATCGTCCTGGTCTCGAGCCATGCTGGTAGCGGTGACCAATCCGCCCAAGGAGTGGCCCATCAAGAACACCGGCAAGGGTTGGGAGCGCAGCTTCTGGCGTGCGGCGAGGTGGTCGGTGACGGCCTGTTCGACGTCGACCAGGCCCCGCTGCCCGGGCGAGCGGCCATTGCCCCACATGTCGAAGGCGTAGACGCTGAACCCCTCGGCCAGCAGGTGCGGAATGAGCTGGTCGGCCTGCTGAACCCAACGCTGGGCGTAGTCGCCCCAGCCGTGTTGGAAGAGCACGACACCGCGAGGATTCGGCGCCTGCCAGGAGTAGCCGGTGACACCGGTGCCGACATCCCACGACTCACAACGGATCGATTCCGCCCCCGGAATGAGATCGCTCATCTGGGCGACGGTGGCGGGATCGGCTCGGCAGCTGTCGTCGGCGACCATCGCGCTCGGCAAATCGCGGATACTACTCACCTTGTAGACGCCCCAACCGAGCAGCACGACGATCACCACGGCCATGGCGATCAGCCGCTTGCGGGACCGGAAGGCCCTAAGCGTTGAGGTGGAGACCTTCTGGGATCTGGCTGTCATGACGATGGTCGGCTCTCATCTAAGGGGTGGTAGCGGTCGCGCTTTGGGCAAGCTGGTGAGCTTTCGCGCGGTCGGTGAGGGGTCTACACCGCCGACCTCTCGCGTAGGTGACCGCTGCGGTCAATAGTAGACCAATATGGTCAACACCGCTACGGTGTGAGGATGTCCCTTCACCGATTGAGCAGCAGTCAGATCGACGACGAGATCTTGGACATCACCGCTGGCCTCATTGCAAGGCACGGCCCGAAGCTGACTTCTGCGCAAGCTGTCGCCGACGCCGCCGGCTACTCCAAGGCGGCCATCTTCGCCCGCTTCGGGAACAAGGAACGACTCGTGGTGGCCGCGGTGGAACGGTGCATCGCACTAGCTCACTCGACCTCTTCGACGGTGGCCTCCCTCGCGCCAGGGACCAAGCGCGACACTGCAGCTCTGGAAGCACTGTGGGACGTCGGAACGGCGCACCCCGGCTTCATCGCTCTGGCCCTCGCGTCTCTGACCAACCTTCACGGCACGGACACCCAGAGACGCCTCGGTCCTGTGGAGGAGACGATATTCGCCATGTTCGACGACACCGTCAGCCAGGACAGCGCACGGGAGCAACGCGTCCTGGCGGTGATCGGCGCCTTGAGCGCCCTCGCAGTTCTACTACTGACGTACCCACGCATCACCGGCGACGAACAGCTAGCCCGCCGCACCGCCATCCATGCAGCACGTTCAGCGCTCGCCTAGCAACTCTGATCGGCGCGATGGATCAGGTCCAGAGCCGACCCGCGGGGAAACTGTTCCACCATGAGAGCGGGCCATCGGTGGTGAGCACGCCAATACAGACGCCAACATGGCCACGAGCGCATGCCCCCCTCTCGCTGACGAATACCACCGCCTAGGCCAGGCCGACCATGTGACCCCCAACCTGGGGAGTAAATCGGGTCACATCATTCGTCCGCAGACGGTCGTTCACGAGACGGTCGAGCAGTCCGGCGCCTTAATCGGCGCGCTGTGTTGCACGGCCCGTGTCCGAGAGCTATGACCTGTGACCTACGTTCGCAGTACAGTCGGCGCATGGCTTCCATCGGATACGCGCGCGTCTCGACCCGAGAACAGAACCCGGACGCTCAGACCGACGCGCTCACGGCCGCCGGCTGCGAAAAGGTGTTCGTGGAGCACGCCTCCGGAGTGCTCGCGAAGCGCCCCGCGCTCGAGGACGCTCTCGACTACCTCCGCGAGGGCGACTCCCTCGTCGTGACCAAACTCGACCGCCTCGGCCGGTCCGTGCGGAACCTGAAAGAGGTAGCCGACGGCCTCCAGCAGCGCGGCGTCGGACTGAAGGCTCTCTCCCAGGGTATCGACACCACCACTCCGGGCGGCCGGCTGTTCTTCCACATGCTCGCCGCGATCGCGGAGTTCGAGCACGACCTCATCGTGGAGCGCACCCACGACGGCCTCGCCGCCGCTCGAGCTCGCGGACGCAAGGGCGGCGGGCGCTTCAAGATGACGCCGACGAAGGCGAAGCAGGCGCGCGCGATGTACGACGAGAAGACCAACACGGTTCAGCAGATCGCCGACACATTCGGCGTGTCCCGCGGCACCATCTACCGCCACCTCACCGAAGACCACTGAGAGCCGCCGCGACGAGCGTCGCGGATCACAGACCCAAGCGGACGCCGCCCTCCGGCCGGCGACGGTACTGAGCGCTGCGCGCATTTTTGCCTGGAAGCCTTTGGCAGCGTACGGACCTGCGGCGTCCGCGCAAGCCGCTGCGCGGCCGGCTCCTCCGACGTTCTCGGCACGCGGTCGCTGCGCTCCCTCACATCGCGCCGACGACCTCTCCGCCGTCGCCTTCCGGGTTGCGCTCCCGCCTCCGACCCTGCTCGGCACTACGTGCCTTCCAGGTAAAAAACGCTGGCAGAGAAGGAAGAACGACCGAGCCAGGCCACCCCCCGCTGGCTTGACAAATCTGAATGAAAATCCTTCTCCACACCGACAACCTCCTCACCACCGCCCCGGCCAGCACCGGATGCGGCACCGATTTGTCGGGACAGTCGTGACCGACGAGCACACTGACGACCCGCTCACCCGGCGGGCCTCACCGTGCGCCTACTGCCCCTGCCGCAGCGTTGCGCGCTGCGGATCGTAGGCTCAGTACATGACCGAGCTGGCTCTCCCCGATGACTACGCCGTCGTCCTCATCGGGCTAAAGTTCCAGCCTGACCGTGCGGTAAGGATGAAAGCGAAGGCCGCGCGGCGGCATGGCGGGATGTCCAAGGTCTCGCTCTCCTGCGCAGAGGCGGGTGTCACGCCGGGTGAACGATCACCAATATGTCGACGTGTCGCCGCGCCTCGAACTTTGCGGCTTGACGGGAGCTACTCCCCTTCAGCGGTCATCCCGCCGACGCGCGGAGAATCTAACGCTGACACAGGCCGTCCGAGCGTGGGGGCCGGTGGTGTCCCGCTCCGCGACGCAAGATGGACTGTGCAGCAGCGATAGAAAAGCCTTCTCGCGTCGGTCTTCTTCGGGAAGGATGACGAGGCTGCTCGCGATATTCGTGGAAGCTGCTTCAGCGCCTACCTGCGTGATGTTTCCAGCACCGGTTCGTCACAGCAGGCGTCATTGCTAGCCTCCCAATGGATGGATGTCCCCTGGATCGTGGTGGCCGCAGCCAGTGAGCGGCTCGTTGAGCAACCTGTGCACCCACGGCGGTTGTTTACCGGTGTGCTGGCCCTTGCGATCGTGCTGATCGCCGCCGTCGGATTGGTCGATGTACAGGCCGCGCGATCGCTCGCCGAGTCGGAGGCGGTCTCGGACTCGGCCGATACGGCGGATCTGCTGGCGGAGGTCATTGTTCAGCCGGCGATTACCGATGGTGTTCTCGCGGGGGACCGGGATGCCCTGGTGCTACTCGATCGCGCGGTACGAGAGCACGTGCTCGACGCGTCCCTCGTTCGGGTTAAAGTCTGGGATGCGAGCGGGCGGATTCTTTATTCGGACGAGCCGCGGCTCGTGGGACGCGTCTTCGTTCGCGACGCCGAGGACCTCGAGGGTTTCGAGGTCTCGACGGTTCAGGCGGAAGTGTCGGATCTGCAGGAACCTGAGAACGTCTACGAGCGCGGAAGCGGGCGTCTGCTCGAGGCTTACCGGTCGGTACGGACTCCGTCGGGCGAGACGCTCCTGTTCGAGAGCTACTTCCGCTACGACGAGGTTGTGGATCGCAGCGGTGAGCTGTGGCGCAGCTTCGCGGCGATCTCGCTGGGCAGCCTCGTGGTCCTGGTCCTACTGTTGCTCCCGGTGCTGCGTAGGCTACTGACGCTGATCGAGCGCTCCCGACGCCACCGAGAGGCGCTGCTGCAGCGGGCCCTCGACGCTTCGGCTGACGAGCGCCGCCGGATCGCCGCGACCGTGCACGACGGTGCCGTGCAGGATCTCGCCGCCGCGTCCTTCGCCGTGCACGCGCGCGCTAAGCGGGCTGACGCGGACGGCGACGCGGAGCTCGCGGCTGAGCTGCGCACGGTCGCGGGAACAGTGCACGCCGGCCTCGGTGGCCTGCGATCGCTCCTGGTCGACATCTACCCCCCGAGCCTCGCGCAGTCGGGACTCTCGGCGGCACTCGAGGATCTGGCGACGACTACGCGGGCGCGCGGGGTGCCGGTCGAGGTGGACGTTCCGAGCCGCTCGGGTCTCGACCCGGCGGGCGAGCGTCTCGTATTCCACGTCACGCACGAGGCGCTGGCGAACGTCGTAAAGCACGCGCAGGCCGAAACCGTTCGGGTCCGCCTTCGCCGTTCGCGCAGCCGGATGGGCCGCTCCGTCGTGTTAGATATCGTCGATGACGGTGTGGGGTTTGACGCGGACGCCGTGCTCACCGATCCGAAGCATGGGCACTTCGGATTGCAGATCCTCCGTGACCTGGCCCGTGAGAACGGCGCCGAGCTGAGCTTGCGCACGGCGCCGGGAGCGGGAGCACATTGGCGACTGGAGGGGCCGGCGTGATCCGCGTGCTGATCGTCGACGACCATCCTCTGGTGCGGGCTGGGCTCGCCGGACTCGTCGGCGCGACGGAGGACCTGGTGGTGGTCGGGGAGGCCGCAGGCGGGGAAGAGGCGCTCGTACTCGCGATGACCCTCGCTCCCGAGGTGGTGCTAATGGACCTCTCGATGCCCGGTATCGACGGAGTCGAGGCCACGGCCCGCCTTCGGGCGTTGGTTCCGTCGGCGCGCGTGGTCGTGCTCACCTCATTCGACGACCGCGGTCGGGTGCTGGCCGCGCTGCGGGCGGGAGCGGTCGGGTACCAGTTGAAGGACGCCGACCCGGTGGCGGTTCTGGCGGCTGTGCGCTCGGCGGCGGCAGGCGAGGTTCCGCTGGATCCACGTGCCGCGAGGGCCCTCCTCCCGGCGAGGGACGGCTCGTCGGGGGCGGGGCTCAGTACCCGGGAGGGACAGGTCTTGCGGTTGATCGCCTCCGGTCGCTCGAACAAGGAGATCGCGCGGGAGCTTGGAATCGCCGAGCGCACGGTCAAGGTTCATGTCGGTCACGCTTTCACCCGGATCGGCGTGCGCGACCGCACCAGCGCGGCGCTCTGGGTGCGGGACCACTTCGCGGGGTACTAGTACCAAGGTCTGATCGACGGCATTGTCGTGCGACGACAGAGTGGACTCATCTCCCGCGCACCGGCGACCCGCCGGTCCTTCAGGAAGGCCACTGATGTCCCCCCTCCGCAAAACCGCCCGTACCGTGGCTATCGCCGCGGCCGCGCTGCTCCTCACCGGCCTCGCTGCCTCGCCGGCCCACGCGAAGACCTCCTCGGTCGGCGGCGACTACGCCGTGACCGTCAACGGCACCACTTACAACCCTGCCCAGGGCCGCGACGCGAAACTCGACAACGTCTCGGTCTCGGGCGTGATCGCCGTGCGCGGGGTGAACAACCGCTTCGACATCCGTCCGTCCACGCTGGGCGTCTACGACTACACGCTCACCGGAGCGCCGGACACGCAGCGAATGGTGACCGCACCGACCGTCGTCTTCGCCTCGAAGGTCCCGACGCTGACGGCGGCGCAGCTCGCTGGCTCGCGACTCGAATCGCTGCAGGTGAAGGACGACACGCTCGTTGTCATCCTCCGTACTGCCGGCGGCAAATTCAAGATCCAGGCCAAGGACGGCGCCCAGGGCGGCATCTTCCAGATGGAGCCCGAGTTTGCTGCACCCGTCGAGCTCGTGCACACCCTCGGACCGGATCTGTTCTATTTCGTGAACAGCTACACGGGCAAGATCAACTTCGGCAACGGCGTGGACGCGGTGAGCGCGCAGCAAAGTCCGACCGGCTACCACCAGATGCTGCTCGGCAAGGACAGCCCGCAGGTCGCGACGAAGACCTTCCAGAGCGGCACGGTCACGAAGTGGTCCGTCATCCCCGGTGGCCGCTTGGGAGGCGTGCTCGGCGAGGACGCGATCGAGCTCTCGCAGGGAGCGACGAACTGCACCAGCCAGTGCCAGGCACAGAATCGCATCAACGACTCGTTGCCGGTGCCGCCGGACCCAGTGAACCCGACTCCGATCGGCTGACATCTCTGAGGAGCGCACGACTGAGCGAGCCGCCGGAACCAATCCCGGTGGCTTCCTCCGTCGTGCGTGCACGCATGGGCACAAACCTCAGTATCCAAAGCCTGACCATCCACTTCGTCAAGCAGGACGTGCTGCGGGTGGGCGCATGTCCGACACCCTGTATCGCCCCGAGGCCGATACTGCCCGGCGCGCAACAGCTACGTTCACCGCGGCGTCTATCAGCGGTCCAAGGTCAGGCGGTGACGGTGGAGGGGCATGTTGCACCGGACACCACAAAGGTGCCGTCTTCGACAATGGGGACGGAGTTGGGTCCGGCGAAGCCATCGCTGTAGGTCAGAGACAGCAACGTCGAGTAGGCGCCCGTCAAGCTCGCGGAGACGGTGCCAGTTAGGGCGATGTAGCCCAGGCCGGATGGGTTCGCATACTCGGACGCAGAGAAGGTGATCGTCCTACCGGTGGACGCGGCGACGGATGGCGTCGCGACCGCGACAACCGGCATGGCCCTGGCCGTACCCTTCACGATCTGTCGACGTGTCGCTCCCGAATTGACGTCGGTCGTGACTTCCCCTTCGTGGTTGAGTGAGATCTGTATAGCGTTTGGTACAACCCAGACCGACTCGAAGCCTCAGAGTACGCTGAGTCTGACAGGACGCGGCAATAGGCGCATTCAGTAAGCAGGCTTAGTACGGTTTTCCCGCCACGACCAACGAGGAGCGCGTCGCTTCACGTCGCCCGTCCCCGACCTGCATTTGCATACGCGGGTCGGGGACACTATTGGCTCCACCGCGCCCCTCGTGGAGTCAGCAGTTCGCTTAGAAAGTGCAGCTGTCAGTGATGCGGAAGACGCTGGCGAGTTCTCCAGGAGTTCCGCCGGAAACGAAACCGTCAGCAGAGGCGACGTCGGTGAGGACGACGTTCTCGCGGAAGTAAAGCGTCGATCCGTCAAGCCAATACCGGGCAGCGAGTGCCGTCGCACCACTGGGCACACCCGGATAGGTAAGGTTCACGGTCTGCACCTGATACAGGCGTTCCTCATACGACGCGATGCCGTTCTTGACGTAGGTGACTGCGTCCGCGCCTCCGTCAGCCGAGTTGTGGGCAACGGCGGAGGACACGCCCGAGGACACAAAAGTGTTGTTGTACCAGAGATCACCTCCATCGAGGAAGTAGCCGGCAGCGAGAGCCGTCGCAGTTCGAGGGACGGCCGGGTAGTCGGCGCGGTAGACAGGGTTCTCTTCGGGACCTACCGTGTGGGCGCCGTCGCCGTCGATGAAGTCAACGAACTCCCGCGGCACGAACCCCGGGAAGCCGGACGCGCTCGTCACACCGGTCCCCAGCAGATCAGCGCCGAAGAACAACGACCCGTCCACGAGGAGGAACCGGCCGCCCACGACCACTCCCCCTGCAGCCCCGGAACTCAGGAGCGTCTGCGGTGCACCTGATCCTTCGCGGTAGAACGACTGATCGCCCTTGACGTAGTAGACCGCCGCGCCGGCACTCGCGCCCCGGCGGTACCCCGCAGCGGACGTCACACCGGAATCGATCTGCGCGTCCTCGAAGTACAGATCACCGCCGCTCAGGTAATAGTTCTCACCGATCGACCGTGACCCGGCAGGAACACTCGGGAACGTCGTGACGACAACACCGTCCGTGATCGCTGTCGCCTGACCCGCCGCCGCATCTGACGTCACCTGCACCTCAGCAGAGGCAGTCTGTCCCGACCAACTCCCCCGAACAAGATACGTGCCACCAGCCGTCGGAGCTCGAACCCCAACAATCGCAGCGAACCCCTGAGCATCGGTGACGACAACCCGCGGGCTCGTGGACCCATCACTCCACGTCAGGCCGTTCGCCAGCTCCACCGTCACCGCCGCACCCTCCACGGGCCCTGCCGCGTCAGAAGCCGAGACCGATAGACCCGACACCTCGGAACACCGCTCCACCGAACTCCCGTTCGACATGACCATCAACGTGTTCACTGGCGCGGTCGACGCCGACGCGAAAGGAGCCGATACGGCCACCGCCACCACGGGAACACTCCACGCGCCCGCCTGAGCAACGCTGCGACGCGTCACCCCACCACCAGAACCATCCGAGAACAAACCCACGACAAACCCCCAACATTGAGCCAACCAACCCCGGCGTCATCCATACCGGCCGACGCGAAAGTAGCGCACAAAACCACTCTCCGCGTTTTCAAGTTCGGCGCATGACCCTGTCACCACAGCGATGCCCACCAAAAGGGGGGGCTGCAAGACCGCGGAACGCGCCGCACAGAAACCTTCTACTCATCGTTTTGTGCGCCTAAGAAAGTGTTTCCTCAACCATTTACGAACTACACTTTATCATGGTCGCGATTTGACACCTTCACTACCGTCGCCGAGAACATGCGCACCCACGTCCTCTCCTAGACCCGGCGTCGACGCGATCCTCTATCTGGCACGTCGAGCCGATTGGGGTACGGCGGCGCCTCCTCGGTTAGAAGTCCTTGAAGTACAGGTCCGACGGCAGTCCTTGTTCGACGACAGGGCGCGCGACGGTGTCGCTGTTGCTGGTAGTGCGGGCGCGGAGGTCCTCGAGCCCCTCCGTGATCGCGTGGGCGGCTGCATCGTCGTCAATGATGTGCAAGGTGATGGGCATCGCCACGATCTCGCTGCTGCCTGACGCCATCCCTACAAGCTCGCTCTCCCCAACGACGTCGATCGCGACCGGAGCATTGACGGGCGAAGATCTTCTCGACCGCGAAGGTCGTGAGACCTGGGGGCGCGAGCTGCGCCTGGACGATGGTCCCCCAGCGAAGTCCCTGCGCTGAAAGAACGGCCATATGCAATCTGCGAATTGCGGCGCCACGACTCTGGCAACCTGCGTAACAAGCGTCCAACTTCCTCGGCCAGCGCGCACCCGAGCACACTCGCCCACTCATAAGGCACACGTGAAATCGTCAAGTCGCATGCATAAACACGCACTTGTTGGATAGGTCAGCGGTTGGGCCGCTGCTCAGCATGAGCGGCCCAGAATTACGGGATGGACCTTCTCGCCCCCACTCGAGGGTTCGCGCGCCTCTACGTATGTTGCGCCGTTCTACTCACCGTCACCTACCTCATCGACGTGCTCTTCGCCCACGCCTGGTGGTCCCTCGGCGGCGTCCTCGTCTTCGGCGCCGCCAGTTACCGAACGAGCCACCACCTCACAACGCTCTCCGCACCACGTCACGACCATCAGCTGCCTCCAACGAGCGAGCACAACAAGCCGTAACCGCTTCGATCCTTGACAGCTCCGCAACCAGAGTGACGATCACCCCGACCCGGCCGGACGAAAAGCCAGCGGAGCACTTCAGGGAGGGCCCGTTCGGACACTCTCGCCGTTGAGTCAGGAGGGGGAACCTCATGGGGGAAGGTGCACTCGACCCCTATGCACTCGTGAGACGCTGACACCGCAGCTTCGTCCAACTGGGGTATACCCCAACGCAACACCAGTGAGACCCGATGACGCGCGTAGCGGTAGGGTCACTTCTCCCCCTTTGTGCGGTTCTTTTTGCTATGTGGCGGCGTTCTGTGATCGCTATGTGTCGCTCGTTTGCCGGTCCGTGCCACAAGCCCAAGTGCTCGGAGTCTTTTTCTCTCGTTGAGCCGCCTCGAGGGCGGTTGCACGGCAGGGATCTTTAGGAGGCTGTCTCCAAGCGTCGGAGCACAGGCCTGGCCTGTTGTGACCGTAAGCGGCGAAGGTCGACGATGTGAGCTACGAACTTCTGGGCGGCCAGGCCGATGATCAACGAGCCTGTTTCGTCAGTAAGTGACGATGGATGCTCATTTCACCAACTCTTCGACAGCTCGCCGAACGCAATCCGCCCGAGTGGTGACCGATCCGGTGGGATCGGCTGTGGTCACGACGTCTTCGGGCAGGGTGAGCCACATGCGGGCGATCGCTTGGATCGCGATCAGCAGCCCGGCGGCCGGTAGTCGGGTCGACAGGCGTCCGTCGTCCTGGGCTTGCTGGAGCAGTGCGATCTTGGACTGCGTTGCCGTTGCGAGCGCCTCGCGGGCCGCCCCGTGGGGCGGGCTTTCGAGCTGGTGCCACGAGGCGAACCGTCCGACATCAGGGTTGCTGGCGGCGCTTTCGTAGGCGCGGACCGCGTACCCGGGAAGATCGGACGGGTCGATCGGTGTGCTGTCCATCGCTTGGACGGTGATGTCGTCCATGACGGCATCGAAGAGAGCTTCCTTCGAGCCGAAGTAGGTATAGAGGAGCCCGGCACTGCACCCTGCCGTGTGCGCGATCTGATCGACGCGCGCTCCCGCAAGGCCCCTCGCAGCGAACACCTTTAACGCTGCGTCCAGGAGGTCGCGTTTCTTGCCCTGGGGGTCGCGGCTGGACACGATGATCCCCTTCGTCGTCACGAATCGTTCTGATGCCAGCTCACAGCCTAGATGAGCTATTGTGCACCTACTAGCCAATGAATGAACGTTCAATTGAAAGGAACGCCGTGTCACAGGTATGGATCATTACGGGCAGTTCGCGAGGCCTCGGCCGCGCGATCGCGGAGAACGCCCTTGCCGCAGGCGATCGGGTTGTCGCCACCGCGCGAGACCCAAAGCAACTCGACGACCTCGTCGAGCAGTTCGGCGATGCCGTGCTGCCACTGCAGCTCGACGTCACGGACGCCGCAGCCGCACACGCCGTCGTCGACCGAGCCGTCGAAGAGTTCGGGCGGGTCGACGTCCTGGTGAACAACGCCGGATACGGCGACGTGAGCTCCGTGGAAGACGTCGAACTCGACGACTTCCGTCGTCAGATCGACACGAACTTCTACGGCGTGGTCTACCTGTCCAAGGCGGTCACCCCTATCATGCGGGAGCAGGGATCGGGTCACATCTTCCAGATCTCCTCGATCGGCGGACGTATCTTCGGCCCAGGCCTGACGGCCTACCAGAGCGCCAAATGGGCAGTCAGCGGCTTCTCGTCGGGCTTCGCCCAGGAGGTCGCCCCTCTGGGCATCAAGGTCACGGTTCTGGAACCAGGTGGCATGCGCACCGATTGGGCCGGCTCATCGATGACCATCCCCGAGATCAGCGCCCCTTACCAGGACACCGTCGGCGCGATGGCGAAGGGACTTCGCGCTTCCGGGGGCACGGAACCGTCCGACCCGGCACGAGTCGCCGACCTCATCCAGACCATCCTGACCCTGGACAATCCCCCAGTACGCCTGCTCGTCGGCGAAGACGCCATCAGTCACGTCGGCGCGACGGAAAAGGCGCAAGCAGAATCAGACGAGAAGTGGCTCCACCTCACCCGCTCCGTGTCCTTCACCGACTAGAGAACATCCTCTGATGCACACCCCTCCAGGATTCCCGCTCCCGCGCGAAAGGTGATCATCGAGCATCCGCCAGGCTGAGTGATCGCCACCCGAGGGCGTGGCCCGTACACCCGGCGCCACGCCCTCCCTCATGCCGCAAGGCGTCTTGACGTCGGCTGACCTCAGGCGACCCAGGTCGACGCAGAGTGCGCGTGCAACCGGCCCTCGCCACATCATCCCGCCGAGCCCGACGCGTCGTCAGGAGCACAACTGAATGGTCGCGTCGCGGCTGAAGTATGACGTCGCGGGTGAAGTGTGAGGCCGGCCATGCAACTCAAAGGAAGGCATCAGGGTGCTTCGCACCATCACGTTTCAGCGTGCGGTCGGCCGTCTTGGAAAGCTGTAGCTTTTTGAGACGTGCCTTCCGGCGGTCGCACCACGGTCAACGGATCCGGATTCTCGGGACGTCGGCTGTCTCGGAAAGATGTCTTGACACGTTTCGTCTCAGGACGGGACGCGGAGGGTGTTTCCGAGTCAGAATGAGGTCGTGAGGCTTCTGGGTTATACGCGTGTGAGTACGTCGAGTCAGGACGCGCAGCTGCAGCTCGACGCGCTCGTCGCCGTCGGCGTGCACAAGCGCGACGTCTTCGCGGACGTCACCTCGGGGAGCAAGACCGCGATCGAGCGGACCGGGATGAAAAAGCTCCTCGAGTACGCCGAGGACGGCGACACCGTCGTCGTCTGGCGAGTCGACCGCCTCGGCCGCTCCCTGATCGACGTGCTGAACACGGTGAACCTGCTGCGCGAGCGCGGGGTGCAGGTGCGGTCGATTTCGGACGGCATCGATCCGTCGACGTCAACGGGTCGGCTGATGTTGAACATGCTCGCCACGCTCGCGGAGTACGAGCGGGAACTCATCGTCGAGCGAGTCAACGCCGGCATCGCCGCCGCCCGCGCGAACGGCACCCGGTTCGGCCGGCCTCTGTCGGATCCGGTCGTGATCGCGGACAAGCTCGCGATCGCCGCGGACGCGCGCGCCCGTGGCCGCACCGCTGAGGACGCTGCTCGTCTCGTCGGGTGGAGTCGCGCGACGCTCTACCGCCACCAGCAGGCTCACGCGGCCCGCGAGAGCGCAGCGATGTAGCGACTGATGGACGGCCTCGAGCGGTGGCGGATCCTTCGACTTCACGTCGAAGATCAGGTCCCCCTCGCGGCCATCGCCCGCGAGAGCGGCATCGGCACGCGGACGCTGCAGCGCTGGCATCAGCTCTATAAGAGGGACGGGCTCGCCGGGCTCGACGACACTGCGAGGACGGACAAGGGCGGTCGGCGCACGGATCCGGCGACCGTCGCCGCCATCGAGCGGCTCGCCCTGACCCGGCCTCGACCGTCGATCGCGACGTTGCATCGCCTCACCGTCAAGGAGTGCCTGCGCGACGGCCGGCCAACGCCTAGCTACGCGACCGTCCGCGAGATCGTGCAGGCCCTCGACCCCGCGCTCGTCACTCTCGCGTTGGAGGGTCCTGCTTCCTATCGCGACCGCCACGAGCTGGTGTTCCGCCGTCGCGCGGAACGGCCGAACCAGATCTGGCAGGCCGACCACACCGAACTCGACATCCTCATCGTCGGAGCGAACGGCAAGCCCGACCGCCCTTGGCTGACGACCGTCATGGATGATCACTCCCGCGCGATCTGCGGCTACATGCTCTTCACCGGAGCACCCTCATCACTGAACACCGCCCTCGCGCTGCGCCAGGCGATCTGGCGCAAGACCGACCCCGCGTGGGCGATGTGCGGAATCCCCGACGTGCTGCACGTCGATCACGGCTCCGACTTCACCAGCCACCACCTCGAGCGCACCGCCGTCGAGCTGCACCTCCGGCTCATCTTCTCGACCGTCGGCCGACCCCAGGGGCGCGGCAAGATCGAGCGCTTCTTCGGCACCATCAACACCGAAGTCCTCCCGACCCTCCCCGGCCACCTCGGCCCCGGGAACCGAAGCCCGCAGCCCGTGCTCGATCTCCCGGGCGTGGACCGGGCGATCGGCGCCTTCATCGCCACCTACAACCAGCGCACCCACCAGGAGCTCGGTGTCTCCCCGCGCGACGCGTGGGTCGCGGACGGGTGGATGCCCCGCATGCCCGACACCCTCGACGAGCTCGACGGCCTGCTGCTCACCGTGCCCACGCACCGGACCGTGCAGCGAGACGGAATCCACTTCCAGGGTCAGCGCTACCTCGCGCCCACCCTCGCCCCGTTCGTCGGATACACCGTCACCATCCGCTACGACCCCCGCGACGTCTCCGAGATCCGCGTCTACGACCGAGACACGTTCCTCTGCGTCGCCGTCGACGAAGCCCACCCCAACATCCGCCTCAGCCTCCGCGACATCGAAGCCGCCCGCCGCGCCCGCCGCCACGAACTCCGCCGCGCGATCAACGACCGCATTCCCACCGTCGCCCACCGCGAAGAACCCCACCTCGCGGATCCCACCCCGCGCAAGAAACGACTCCGCACCTACGAGGAGGAGTGATGACCCAGAGCTTCATCGTCACGAAGGAACACCGCCGGTTCGCCGAGTTCGCGAACGCCGTCAAGAAGGAGCGCACCATCGGCATCTGCCACGGCGACGCCGGAGTCGGGAAGACCAACTCCGCCCGCCGCTACGCGAACCGGGACGTTCTCGAGCCCTACGTCACCGCATGGGGCCCGCGCGGCGACGACGACGCGAAACACAACGCTCTCGCCAACCGCTCGCGCACCGTCTTCTACACACCCGAAGTGCTACCTCGTCCCAAGGACCTCATGCGGGAGATCGGTAAGTGGCAGATCGACGTCGGCATCTGCATCGACGAGCACCTCCGCACGATCGGGAACGTCACCGGCGTGCACACCGGCGACGCATCCCGGCGGGTCGAGCTGCTCATCCTCGACGAAGCCGAACGGCTCACCCCGACCGCGCTCGAGTTGCTCCGCGACGAACACGACCGCACCCACCTCGCGATGATCCTGATCGGCATGCCCGGCATCGACCAGCGCTTCCGCCACTACCCCCAGCTATACAGCCGACTCGGCTTCTCCCACCGCTACCGCGCGCTCGGCCGCGACGAACTCCTCTTCGTCCTCGATCGACACTGCAAACATCTCGGCCGCACCCTCAACCCCGACGACTTCACCGACGCCCAAGCTATCGCCGCCATCGAACGCATCACCCGAGGCAACTTCCGCCTCCTCGAGCGCCTGTTCCCCCAGATCAGTCGCGTCCTCAAGATCAACGAGCTCGAGACGATCACCGACGACGTCATCGAAGCCGCCGCCAGCGTCCTCGTCATCGGCAACTGACCTAGCGACACGGAGCGATCACAGAACACCGCCACCGAGCGGGCAACTCCACAGGTCGGGGACGTCGGCGTCGTAGCGAGGGAGCTTCGCGTACTCGCCGGCGTCCCAGATTCCGGAGGGCACGTTGACGCGATAGGGGCAAGAGGCGCAGGGAGTGGAGCGCGGGACGATCGGGGCCTCGCGCGGGAGTTGGTCGGTCATGCCTGTCCTGAGCAGTGTGGGGGTTCCTCGCGGGCGGTGGAGCTCCACGGGGCGGAGTGGGAAGTCGACGAGGGGGTCAGCGATCCGACTTATCGTCGGCAGAGTCGGTGCTGCGGCGTTGCGCCCGCCGCTCGGCGGTCGTGAGGACGGCAGTCGCGCGGGTGAGGTTGGGGCCGACGGCGTCAGCTTCGAGGACACGGCCGGTGCGGCGGCTCTCTCCTTCGCCCCAAGCGACGGTGCGCTCGTAGCCGACGACGATCACGGCGTCTCCTCGGTGGAGAGAGGCGAGTACGTGCTCGCCCAGCTCGAACTTCGCTTCCACGAAGTGCATCGTCGGCGCCTCGTGCGGAGTCCACTCCCCCGCGCGGTACTCGCCGGTGTTCTCGATGACGCGCAGCTTCACGATCTGCACGCGACCCGCCTGCACGGCCTCGGGGTCGGCGGCGAGGTTGCCCGTGATGGTCCTGGTGCTCATTTGCCGTCTCCTGCTCGTGTAGTTCGTTCGTCCCGTCGACGTCGACGGGATCTCTTTCGCGGCGTCAGCCGCGGGTATGTCAGAGGAGACCGGCTCGATTCCCCAAGACGCCAGAGCGTCGCGCCGGGTGACCTCGACTGGCGGCTCTGACAGCGCTCGGCGCTGTTCGAGCTCGGCGCGCGTCGAAGCGTAGGCCGGAAGGCGTCGCTCGTCGCCGTAGGCGGCGCGGTAGAGCCGATCGGCCAGGAAGTCGAGCGCGTCAATCTCTCCCTGCCGATCGGCCTGCCCAGCGAGATACCCCGCCCGGTACTCGTCACTCTCGGCGTCGGGGCCGGTCATGCCGCGTGCTTCTCGATGAGGTCGGGACGAAACCCCGACCAGTGGTCCTGATCGCTTGCGACGACCACGGGGGCGGCGGAGTAGCCCAGCTCCTCCGTGACGTACGCGAGCGCGGCGGGGTTAGTGGTGATATCCACGACGGTGTACTCGATGCCCTTCTTCTCGAGCACCCGGTAGGTCATGGTGCACTGCACGCACGACGGCTTCGAGTAGACAGTCAGCGCCATGAGTCTCACTCTCCTTCCGTGGTGTGGTGGGCATCGCCTTCGTCGTCATCGATCGCGTGCTCTGCGATCCACAGGTCCGCGGCCTCGTCCCGTCCGAATGCTCGCAGAAGTCCGGCCAGCGCGTCGACCTCGACACAGGTCAGCCGCACGGCCAGATCACCGGCCAGGTCTTCGCGTGAGAACACGGTCACGAACTCGGCCAGCGCGTCGGTGAGGGTCGGTGCCTGCGGTTCGGTGGTCGTGGAGTCGTTCATGGTGAGTCCTCTCGTCGTAAGTGCTCTCAGGTCTGGGCGGCGCTCTTGTCCTGCCCTTCCCCCTCGTTTCTTTGCCGGGATTCTCAATCAGATTTGTCAAGCCAGCGGGGGTGGTCTGGCTCGTCTGTTTTTCCCTCTCTCCCAGCGTTTTTTGCCTGGAAGGCACGTAGTGCCGAGCAGGGTCGGAGGCGGGAGCGCAACCCGGAGGGCGGAGGAGGAGAGGTTGTCGGCGCGATGGGAGGGAGCGCAGCGACCGCGTGCCGAGAACCTCGGAGGAGCCGGCCGCGCAGCGGCTTGCGCGGACGCCGCAGGCCCGTACGCTGCCAAAGGCTTCCAGGCAAAAATGCGCGCAGCGCTCAGTACCGTCGCCGGCCGGAGGGCGGCGTCCGCTTGGGTCTGTGATCCGCGACGCTCGTCGCGGCGGCTCTCAGTGGTCTTCGGTGAGGTGGCGGTAGATGGTGCCGCGGGACACGCCGAATGTGTCGGCGATCTGCTGAACCGTGTAGGTCTTCTCGTCGTACATCGCGCGCGCCTGCTTCGCCTTCGTCGGCGTCATCTTGAAGCGCCCGCCACCCTTGCGTCCGCGAGCTCGAGCGGCGGCGAGGCCGTCGTGGGTGCGCTCCACGATGAGGTCATGCTCGAACTCCGCGATCGCGGCGAGCATGTGGAAGAACAGCCGGCCGCCCGGAGTGGTGGTGTCGATACCCTGGGAGAGAGCCTTCAGTCCGACGCCGCGCTGCTGGAGGCCGTCGGCCACCTCTTTCAAATTCCGCACGGACCGGCCGAGGCGGTCGAGCTTGGTCACGACGAGGGAGTCACCCTCGCGGAGGTAGTCGAGAGCGTCCTCGAGCGCGGGACGCTTCGCGAGCACTCCGGAGGCGTGCTCCACGAACACCTTCTTGCAGCCGGCGGCCGTGAGCGCGTCGGTCTGCGCGTCCGGGTTCTGTTCTCGGGTCGAGACGCGCGCGTATCCGATGGAAGCCATGCGCCGACTGTACTGCGAACGTAGGTCACAGGTCATAGCTCTCGGACACGGGCCATGGAACACGGCGCGCCGATCTGGGCGCTGCGTTGCTCGACCGTCTCGTGAACGATCGTTAACGGACCCCCTGCTTCTGCCAGTGGTCTCAGCGAAGACGACAGGCGACATTCTCCGAGGTGTGCCGATCTGCGCAGTCAGCCGACTCGTTAGGCTCGGCGAATGATCGACGCACGCCCTCGTCCTGTGCGTCGTCGATGGCCGGTCGTGGTCGCCGTCGTCGCGGCGGCACTCCTGTACGCGACTGTCGTGCTGACGTACGCAGGCGGCATTCGGGAATCGACCGACGGGTGCGAGACGGTCATCGCGGGCAACGACCCCGTCACCGTGAAGCTGCAGCCGGCGGCAGTGAACGCGGCCCGCCAGAGGCTCGAGTTTCAGATGACCCTGGTGCCTTCCGCGAGCCTGACCTCCGCCGACGGATACACCGCCACCGAGACGATCAGCCTGGTGACCTTCCCGGTCGACGGACCGAGCGTCCTGAGGTACCCGACGGGCGAGGTACTCGAGAGCTCGACGCAATCGGACTACGCCGAGGGAATCGTCGAGGAATGGCCCTTTGACAGCTACCGGGCCGACCTCACGACCTTCGCCTTCACCGGAGAGGACGACCATCAGGATGGCCACGAGCACACCGCTCTCCCCACCCGAGTCTGCCTCGACGATGCCGTGCCGGGATGGCAGCTGCACACCGTGACGATCGACCACCCCGCGAACACCGTGCCCGCGGCTGACGGCATTCGACCGCTGCCCTCCGTGGAGATCACCGCGACCCGCTCGGCAAGCACGGTCGCCTTCGGGATCGTGCTGCTCGGATTGATGGCGGCCACTCCGGTGCTGGTCCTGTTCGTCGCCATCAGCGCCTACACCGGCCGCCGAAAGGTGGAAGCCACCCTCACGAGCTGGATCGGTGCGATGCTCTTCGCGGTCATCCCGCTACGGAACTTCCTCCCGGGCGCGCCACCGGTCGGTTCCTGGATCGACTACCTCGTCGTGCTGTGGGTGATCGCGGGGCTCGTCACCGGACTCGCGATCTACATCCTTGCGTGGAACCGCTGGGGACACGGGGCTACGTCCGGTAAGTCGAGTGTCACCGGGTCAGACGGTCCCTGAGTCGCAGTACCGGCGTGCTGCCGGTCTTCGGGTACCCACTCGGTGACCGTCACCGGATCGATCAGACGAAGCGAACTGCGGTACCTCAGCGGCGACGGAACGCTTTGAAGAGCGCAAAAACGAGAACCCCGCCGCCGATCACTAGCACCGCCCATTGGCGGTTCGCTGGCGGGGTGATCGTGCAAACTGCAGTCCCGTCGACGTAATCGGTGCAGCTGCCCGTCTGAACGGAGATCAGCAACAAGAACACCGCCGCGACGGCGAACAAGGCGACGTTGACCCAACCCCATCGAACCGTGCGCTTTGTCCGCTCGCTCATGAAGCGACAGTAGACGGGCGCACGGCAGCTACCTACAGGGATCTGGACCGGTGACCTATCCCATTCACGGGAAAGATCAGCTGGCTCCGCGGAGGCGGACGCTAGCGGTGAGCCGTCAGGGCGTGCTCTGCGCCCGACGCAGCGTCAGGAACCATGTCGTGTCACGGTTGGCGTCAGTTGTAGCCACGCCGACGAGGTCGATCGGAGCGGTGCCGAGGGAGGCGGGGTCGATGTCAAGCGGACCTTCGCCGCAGCTGACTGTTTGGATCGTGGTCTTGCCCGACGTGGCCGTGCCGGTTGCGGAGTCGGAGTCGAGATGCAGTTCGACTGTGCCGTCCCCGAAGCATTCGAAGGTAATGGCGCCGAGCAGCTGTGGCTGGTCGAAGGCGGCCTCCAGCCGATCGCCCTCCTGTCCAGCACTCGAATCGGACGACAGCACGGCGAGAAAGGGACCACCTGCATCGATGTCGGCCTGACGGTCCGAGCGCCACTGGGTGAGCTGCGCGCGATCGACGGGGTCCGGCGCGCATGCGGTCATGGTGCCCACAACAACCAGCAGGAGTGTGAGTGCAACAGAACGACGCCTCATCCGCCCACCCTAGGTCCGGCCGGGTCGCGGTGACGGCGCCTGCTTGTGAGGCGACGACGATGCAGAGGGTGCCCATCATCAGTGGCACCATGAGGCCGAGCATGATGGACTCGATGACCCAGCCCGCCCGGTATCGTCGGCCCGGAGCCTGCACAAGAGCCGGCTGCAGTGAGCGACACGACGATCAGTAGCAAGATCTGAGCGAGCATCAGCAGTGGCGCCGCGGCAGGTAACCAGTCGGACGCGCCGCCCGCAGGGCCGGCGAGGACGATGCAGTAGTTGATGGATGGCGTCAGCTGCACCAGCAGCACCCCGAAGAGCAGCGCAGGACTGTCTATAGCTCGTGGGAGCGACGAGTTGTAGACTTTCGGCTGCCCGGGACGTTGAGTCTCGGGAAGTGAACCCGAGACCCGTCCGGAATGGACGCGGCGCTCGGGTTTCGCGCATTCAGGGCGTGATGTCGATCACGTCGCTGATCATCGATTGCGCGCGACGCCGCCAGTCGCCGCCACGAGCCCATGCCCACCCCACGGCGTCCGGGATCGCGAGTAGCGGCTCGCTGGCTGCGGATTCATGCCAGTACTCGAGCGTGCCGACACTTCCGGTGCGGCGAGTTGCCTCGATCATGCACTGCTTATCGCGGGCGACCAGCGTCTCGTCGCGCTCGAGGCAGAGACGGCCTCCGGCCGGGCCGATGGTGCCGACGAGTTCTTCCAGGCAGCGACGACGACGAACGACCTCGCTGCCGAGGTCGCGCGGAGCTCGGAAGATCGTCACTGTGGTGTCGAGGGTGGCGAACGTGTCGAGCAGGAGTCGCTTTCGCGACTCGTTCTCCTGCTTCATGTGGAGGCGAGGCTGCCCGGGAAGAAGCAGAGTGCGGACCGCCCGCCGAGACTCCGCGATGTGGCGGGGGACGATCGCCGCCGCGATCAGCAGGTAGTCCTTCGCTTTCGATTCGTCGACGAAGACGGAGGCGGCGCTCACGCCTCGTCCTCGGGAGGCCAGTCGATGTCGAAGTAGCCGGTCCTGTCGCGTCCACTGCCCGCTCCGCCCCACAGCGTGACGATCGACCGTCCGAATTCGTGCGGATCGACGGCGTCCTCGCCGTCGAGGGGCGCCTCGATCGTGAATGTCAGCATGTTGCCCGGCTCGTTGATCATCGGAGGAGGAGCGGTCACTGTCGAGGCGATCGCCCTGCCGGCGATGCGGTAGTCCCGGACGAGCCAGACGAGCCATTCCGTGACTAGCCATCCGTCACCTGAGGGGCCGGCGGAGAAGATGTCGACGTGGCTGTCGGCTGACTTGATGCTCCACCAGAGGGTCCAGACCGGGCGCCCTCGGCGCTCGTCAATCGTTGCCGATGCTCTGATGCCGGGCATCGTGTTGAGAAGCCTGCACGGCCATCGCAGCACCACAGGAGTGTGCGGTTCGTCCTGCTCCGCCTCGTCCGTGACAGTGGGCCGGGACCTCTCCAGGCCCGCCAACTCGCTGAGGTATCGAGCGCGTTCGAAGCCATCGTGGATCTGCCACCAGTGGTCGTCGTCCGAATCGAAATCGGCCGCCTGATACCAGCGGCTGGACAGCTTGGCGATGACATGGGCAAGAACCCCGACAGCGGACGTACTAGCGAGCATCGCCTCCGCGTGGTCGACGTCGGCGTCCCCGGCGCTTCCGGCCTTGGCTGCGAGAACAAGATCACGCAGCATCTCCAGATCTGTACGGCGATACTCCGCCGATGCCTGCGAGACGGTCTTCGCGCTTACTCCCAGCTCGGCCGCGACACTACGTCCCGTCGCTCCCGGCTTGAGTGTCGCCTCGTAGATCGCCCGCCGCCGCACGGCAGCAAGCTGCGAGTGAAGTCCCCGAACCTCTTCTCCCACGCGCACACATTGACTCGCGCGCTCGACCGGATCCGGGATCGCCGATACGGACGCGACGAGCTGACGCATCAGCCCATCTGCATCGCGCTCTTCGGTCTCCGCCACACAATGACACTAGCAACATGTTACCCCTGGGGGGAATATCAGAACCGGCAGGCGTAACTCCCTCGGAGCTCAGTCCTGGACGGGGACGCGGATGATCAGCCCTGCGGCGACGGCGATCCCAATTCCGATCAGGTGCAGCGAGGACCAGATGACCTCGGGGAACGCGAACGGAAGGACCGGGTTCCACAGGGCCACCATCGGGATCAGCCCGATCAGCCACCACCATGCGCGAGCTTGGATCGCGAACCACGACATCACAGCGGCGAGAATGGCGACGGTGTAGAGCACGAAGACGTACTCGTCGGTGCCGACCAACGCGAGGCCCGCGAGCAGGACGATCGCGAGGATGATCCCCGGCGCGAGAGCCATCTTGGCCCTGCTGCGATCGGGGTACCGGGAGGTTTGGGTCCGCGAAGAGTTCTGAGGGGTGCTCGGGCGAGGAGCGGTCGCGTTCTTTGGACGGCGCCGGCGTTTGTTCGGTCGGCTCATCCGGCGATCCTATGTCGGCCGCAACCGCTGCCCTCATCTCGGCCCCCGGAGCGGACCGCTCACATGACAGCGCTTGCTGTATGGTCAGCAGATGCTGACTATTGCTTCGCGTGTGGACGTCATGAACCGGCTGGGTCGCGCGATGGCGGATCCGACCCGTTCTCGGATTCTGCTCTCTCTCATCGAGCAGCCGGGTCATCCGGGCGAGCTGGCCGAGTCTTTAGGGCTGACGCGCTCGAACGTGTCGAATCATCTGACGTGCCTGCGCGGGTGTGGGATTGTCGCGGCGATCCCGGAGGGTCGGAGTACTCGGTACGAGATCGCGGATCCGCATCTCTCGAAGGCGTTGCTGGCGATGCTGGATGTCGTCTTGGCGGTCGAGGACGGCGTCGAGTGCGCGGACGAGAACTGCGATGTTCCGCTGTGCTGCGGGGTGTCCGAGTGAGCGCGGAGTGCTGTGGTGGCGACGAGCCGACCACCCCGCGCCGCCCTCTGGTGATGCGTCCTCGTCGCACCGAGGACGCCTGCTGCGCCGTCGATGATGCGCCGGTCGCCCTGACTCTCGGTGCGCGTCCGACCGAGCAGACCGGGCATCACGAGCATGAGACTGCCGGTCACGGTCACGACGACGAGCACGACCATGGCGGTGAGCCGGAGGAGACGGTGCCGTGGTGGCGGGACCTGAACGTTCTGATCCCGGTCGCGGCCGGTGTGCTGCTGCTCATCGGGTACGTCCTGGAGTGGACGGGATTTGAGCTCGTGGGAACGATCGTGCTCGGCGCGAGCCTGGTCGCGGGAGCGTCGACGTTCGTTCCCGGCGCCGTGCGGCGGCTGCTGCGCGGGAAGCTCGGCGTGGGTCTGCTGATGACGATCGCGGCGGTCGGCGCGGTCCTCCTGGGGCATGTCGGGGAAGCGGCGGCGCTGGCGTTCCTGTTCTCGATCGCGGAAGCGCTCGAGGACCGCGCGATGGACAAGGCCCGCGGCGGCCTGCGCGCGCTCCTGGATCTGATTCCGGACACCGCGATCGTGTCGCGTCTGCACGGCGAGGTCACGATTCCCGCCCGCGAGTTGCGGGAGCTCGACATCCTGGTCGTCCGCCCCGGCGACCGAGTCGCGACAGACGGAGTGGTCGTCTCCGGGCGCAGCAGCGTGGACACGTCCGCGATCACGGGCGAGTCGATCCCCGTCGAGGTCGGTCCCGGTGACGCGGTGCCCGCCGGGGCTATCGACGGCGGCGGAGCCTTGCAGCTGGAGGCCACGGCCGCGGGGACGGATAACTCCCTGACCACGATCGTGCACCTGGTCGAGCAGGCCCACGCCCGCAAGGGCGATCGCGCCCGGCTCGCGGATCGCATCGCCAAGCCCCTCGTCCCGGCCGTGCTCCTGCTCGCCGCCGGAATCGCCCTGTTCGGGGTCCTCATCGGAGACCCGAGCACGTGGACCGAGCGGGCCCTCGTGGTCCTGGTCGCGGCGTCCCCGTGCGCTCTGGCGATCGCGGTGCCGGTGACGGTCATCTCCGCGATCGGCGCAGGCAGCCGCTTCGGGCTGATCATCAAGTCCGGGGAGGCGTTCGAGCGCCTCGGTACGGTGCAGGTCGTCGCGTTCGATAAGACCGGCACCCTGACCGCGGGCCGCCCGAGTGTCACCGACGTCGCGACCGCCCCCGGCGTCGCCCGCGAGGCCGTGCTCGAGGTCGCCGCCGCCCTGGAAGCGCGCAGCACCCACCCGCTCGCCGCGGCGATCCTCGCCGCATCACCGGCACCGGCGCCGATCGAGGACGTCACCGAGCATCCCGGCGACGGCATCACCGGCACCCTTGCGGGGACCCCGGTCCGGATCGGCAGCCCCCGCTGGATTCCCGGCGCGCTGACCGGGCAGAGGGAAACGATGGAGGCCGCGGGAATGACGGCCGTCGTCGTGGAACGCGCCGGCAGTATTCTCGGGGTGATCGGGATCCGGGACGAGCTCAAGCCCGAGGCGGCCGAGACGATCGCGGAGCTCAAGCGCCACCACATCGGCGCGCTCATGCTCACCGGTGACAACACCCGCACCGCGAGTGCCCTCGCCGCTCAAGCGGGGATCTCGGAGGTGCGTGCGGAGCAGAAGCCCGCCGACAAGGCGGCCGCGATCGAGCAGTTCCGCCGGCACCGGCGAGTGGCGATGATCGGGGACGGCATCAACGACGCTCCTGCGCTCGCGAGCGCGGACGTCGGGATCGCGATGGGCGCGACCGGCTCCGCCGCCGCGATCGAGTCCGCGGACGTCGCTTTCACCGGCACCGATCTACGCCTGATCCCCGCCGCGCTCCTGCACGCCCGCCGGGGACGGCGGATCATGACGGCGAACCTGGTCCTCGCGCTCGGCGTGATCATCGTCCTGTTCCCCCTCGCGCTCTTCGGGGTCCTGGGCCTGGCCGGAGTGGTCCTGGTGCACGAGCTCGCAGAGGTCGTCATCATCGCGAACGGAGTCCGAGCCGCCCGCCGCGGCACCCCGCTCGTGTCCGCGAAGGCAGACCAGGACGCGACCAGCCGAGCTCTGAGTTCGAGGTCATGACCGGGACCGTCGAGGCGGCAAGAGACCTTCGGGTGAGGCCAGTACCCTGTGGCGGTAGTGGCAGGGCGCGACTCGGCGGTCCTGCCGCTCCAGCGGACGGGTGATGTGATGACGACGCGCACATCGCGGACCGTCCGCGGCCTCATCGCTGCCCTCGTCGCGACGTTCGTCGCCCTGTTCTCTCACTCCGTCGCCGACGGGTCCGCTCCGAGCCGTGTCGGGGTGCTCCTCGCGCTGGCGTTCGCGGTCCCGGTCTGTGTCGCTCTCGCCGGCCGCCGGCTGTCGCTGGCCCGGCTGAGCGTCTCGGTTCTCTCCAGCCAGTTCGCGTTCCACGCGGCGATGATGCTGGGCAACCCGGACACCATCCCTGCTCCCCGGTCGGGCACGGTCTCGGCGGGGCACCACCAGGACGCGAGCGTGCCCGTCCTGGATCTCGCGACCTCGGTCGCCCACCCGGACCACGACACCGTCATGTGGGGAGCGCACCTGCTCGCCGCGATCGTGACGATCTTCGCGCTTCGCCAGGGTGAGCGGGCGTTCTGGAGCATCCTGGCCCGGCGCCGATTCGAGACGGTCCGGGCGCTCCTGACCGACCCGAGCGAGCCGACACCCCGCCGTGAACTACCGGCATTCAGCTCGTCCGCGCGCACACGCCCGCGGCTGGTGTCCTTGTCCGTGATGCGACATCGGGGTCCGCCGGTCGCTGCTGCCTAAGCGCAGCCACCGCCGCACCTTCTTCTCACCCTTCTCGGGACGCTTCGGCGCGCCCGCATCACGGAAAGCACTCGTCTTGTCGACACGAACCACCCTCACCGCGGTGACCGCGATCACCGCCGGCATCGCCCTGGCGCTGGCGGCGCCGCTCACGGCGTCCGCGCACGTCAGCATCACCCCGAACACGGCCGACCCGGGCGCATCGGAGAACTTCATCTTCAAGGCCGTCAACGAATCCGAGACCGCCGTGACCACAGCGGTCACCGTGTCACTGCCGACCGACACCCCGATCGTGTCAGTGCGCTACCTGCCCACCCCGGGGTGGAGCACGTCCGTCGTGGAAAGCACACTGCCGGAGCCGGTGTCCGTCGGCGGAAACGAGATCACCGAAGCGCCGACCAGCATCGTCTTCACCGCCGAAGCGGGCAGCGAGATCCAGCCCGGTCAGTTCATGCAGTGGACCGTATCGCTGGGTCCGATCCCGGAAACGGGGAGCCTGCTGCTACCGGCCGTGCAGTCATACAGCGACGGGACGAGCGTCGACTGGGTCTCGACCGCGGAAGAAGTCGAAGCCGACGCCTCACTCAAGTCCGCTCCGGTGCTCTACGTCCAGGACGAGCCGGCTGAGGACCACCACGCAGGATCGGCCGCTACCGATCCTGCCGAAACGGACGCCGCCGCGGCGACCACCGCGACGCCGGGCGTGGAAGCGAGCGTGGCTCTCGGGCTGAGTATCACGGCCCTGCTGCTCGGAGTCGTAGGCGCCGCGCTGGGCGCGATCGCACTGTTCGGCCGGAAGCGGGCGCGCGGATGACCCGTCGTCTCGCGGGACGGGCCGCGACCGCGACGGCCGCGATGCTGCTGCTCGGCGTGGCCGCGGCGACCCCCGCGGCCGCCCACGACTCGGTGCTCGAAAGCAGCCCCGCGCCGGACGCATCGGCCGCGGAGGTGACGAGCGTCTCCTTGACCTTCAACGACACGCTGCTGGATCTGGGAGGCACGAACACCGCGTTCGCGATCCAGGTCATCGGCCCGGACGGCCGCTACTACTCCGAGGGGTGCGTCGCCTTCGACGGATCCTCGGTCTCAGTGCCGGCGGCTCTGGGAGCGGCGGGAGAGTACGAGGTCCTGTGGCAGGTGGTGTCCTCCGACGGTCACCCCACCTCCGACAGCTACACCTTCGACTACTCACACGACGCGGCAACCCCCGCCGCCGAGGGAACGGACACGGCACCCCGCTGCGGAAGCGACGGCGAGAGCGACACCACGACCGACGCAGCACCCGCCGCCTCCTCCGGGGACGGGTTCGACGCGACCGGGCTGCTCGCTGGGTTGTCCATCGGAGCCGCAGCGATCGCGGTCGCCACGGCGGTCACGGTCTTCGTGATCGGCCGGATGCGACGGCGCAGCTGACCTGCGGGTCCGCCTCGTCCCGTCGGGGCGGGCCCGCCTTCGCGATCGACCGACAGAGAAGGGCACGCTGATGACGATCCCGCCGATCCTCTCGCGCCTCCCCGACGCGCCCCCCTCGATGGACACCTTCCTCACGGTGTCCGCGAGCGCATTCTGGTTCTGGGGGCTTCTCAGCATCCTGCTGGCCGGCGTCTACGCCCTCGGGGTCGCGCGGCTCCGGCTGACGCGGCGGCGGTGGCGCGCGGGGAGCTTCCTCGCAGGATACGGACTGCTCGTGGCGACGATGGCCAGCGGGCTCGAGGACTACGGACGGGAGATGTTCTCGGTCTTCATGTTCCAGCAGCTGACGCTGATGATGGCCATCCCGCCGCTTCTCGTCCTCGGCTCACCCGGCACGCTTCTGCTGCGGGCGACACCGCACCGATGGCCGGGACAAATGGTGCTCGTGACCGCGTTGGGTCTGCTGCGCTCGCGCGCCGTGCGGGTGCTTCTTCATCCGGGGTTCACGATCCCGCTGTTCCTGCTGCTGTTCTACGGCCTCTACTTCAGCGACCTCGACGATCTCCTGCTGGACAGCGCGGCCGGTCACCTCGCGGTGGAGGTGCTGTTCCTGGCGGCGGGAGTGGTGTTCGCCGTTCCGCTGCTGTCAGCGGATCCGCTGCCGGTGCGGCAGACCCATCTGGGGCGGATGTTCGACCTGTTCGCGGAGATGCCGTTGCATGCGTTCTTCGGCGTCATCGTGATGATGTCCGCGACCGCGTACGTGGGTGCGTTCCAGGCTCCCGCGTCGTGGGGAGTGGACCCGATCGCGGATCAGCAGATCGCCGGCGCTCTCGCCTGGTCGTACGGCGAGCTGCCGAGCCTGCTGATCGTGCTGCTACTCCTGGTGCGGTGGCAACGGGACGACACCCGGGCAGCTCGCGCCGCGGACCGCGCCGGGGATGAGCACGGCACCCCTGACCTGGACGCCTACAACGCCTACCTGCAGGAGTTGAACCGGCGAGGAAGCGACCCTCAGACACCCTCCCCGCGCTGACGCAGGCGCGTGAGAGTCAGGAGAGCCCCGGTCAGCAGTGGTGCAAGCGCGCTGAGTGCGATGGCACCTCCGATGAGGGTGCGCAGAGACATCGCCGGGGTGACGGCAGCGCTCAGAGGCACCGTGTCGGTGAACGCGCCGGGCGTGAACGCGGGGATCCGGGCTCCGGTGGACCCGTCGGGGAGGATCGTCTGGCTCTGCCCGACGGTCGAGACGTTCACGATCGCTCGTCCGGTCTCGATCGCTCGGACGCGGGCGATCGCAAGCTGCTGCGCGGACTCGTCGGTGCGCCCGAAATCGGCGTTGTTGGTCTGCGCGAAGATGACCTGCGCGCCTCCAGCGATCATCTCGTCGAAGAGACGGTCATCGACGATGTCGAAGCACAGCGACACCCCGGCGATGGTGCCTGCGACGGCGACGGCCGGGGAGAGGGCACCGATCTCGTAGTCGCGCTGCACGAGACCGATCAGATCCGGTGCAAAGAGTGACCAGAAGGCGCGATCGGGAACGTACTCCCCGAACGGCACAGGATGCTTCTTGTCGTAGAGACCGTCGGGACCCTCCGGAGTCCACACCAGGGAGCTGTTGTAGTAGCGGTCATCGCGACGGGTGATCGCGCCGACGACCAGGGGCGCGTCGAGGGTCTCGGCGAGCTCGGAGAGCCGGCGCGCTGTCGCCGGGTCGGCGAGCGGGTCTTCGTCCATGCTGTTCTCCGGCCACAGCACGACATCAGCGACCCCCGCCTCCCGCGGGGTCCCGTCGATCTGCGCGGACAGCAGCTCGCCGGGTCCTCGCCGGTCGAAGTAGCCGGCGGGTCCCGCGCCCTGCACAGCGGTGACCCGCAGCTGCCCGGTCGGCGCCGCTTCCCACACCGGCACCGCCACCCATACGAGCGCGATCGCCGTCGCTGTCGCTCCGAGCTCAGCGGGCCGGTCGGGCAGGAACTGTCGCAGCTGCAGCAGGAAGGTGAGGCACGCGACCAGCACGAAACTGAATCCGGACACGCCGACCCAGGCGATCAGCGGAGCGAGCGGGCTCTCGGACTGCGAGTAGGCCAGGCGGCCCCACGCGAAGCCGCCGTACGGCCAGGACCCGGCAATGACCTCCCTCGCCACCCATACGCCCGCGACGCCCGCCGGCAGCAGGAGCAGTCGCCCCACGAGGGTCGGCCAGAACCGCTCGATCGAAGACCACATCAGGGTGATCGTCGCTGCGCCGGCCGCGAAGAACGCCGCCTCGAGAAGCGACAGGGCCAGCCATGGGACAGGGCCGAGGTACTCCGAAGTCCATGAGACGTGGGTGAGGTAGAACACCGTCCCCGTGACAGCGCCGAGCAGAGCGCCGACCCGTACCGTCCGGCCGCGCAGCAGCGCCAGCAGCAGCGCGACGCCGAGGAGAGTCGCCGGCCACAGACTCAGGCCGGGGAATCCGGCATCCATGAGCGCACCGGCGAGAGCCGCCGCGCACAGCACGGCGGCGCCGACTCGGGTCGCCGCCGGCTGCGGACGCCGGCGACCGGTCGGTTGACCGCTCACTCCGAGGTCGGCGGTTCACCGCCGGACCCGGCGGGGCGTGGTGCTGCCCGGCGGACGAGGAAGAGGACGACGACCGCGAGGAGCGCGAAGAACACCAACGCGATCCCGACCAGGACGATCGCGGGGATCGGAGCTTCGTAGGGAGCGAACAGCGACTCCGGCGCTCCCGACGCGGACGTGTCGCCGCCGCAGATAGGAGGCTGGGAGACGCCGGTCTTCGCGACGGCGTCCACGGGCCGGTCGTAGGTGAAGCCGTACTCCGCGGTCGAGACGTGCCCGTCCGCGGTCACGATCTTCGCCGCCACCAGGTAGCGGCCGCTCTCCCCCAGCGCGACACCGGTCGTCACCGATTCGGCGTCGACCTCGGCGCAGCCGTTGGAGTAGAACAGGTCATCCCCTTCGCGCACCACCTGCACGAGCGAGACGTTGTTCGTCGGGTCAGAGCCCACCTCGTGCCCGAACGTCAGAGTCACCTCCGAGGGCGCCACGGTCACCGTCGCGTCCGCGGACGGGCTGCTGGATTGCACGCCGGTGTGAGCTGCTGCGGGGGCGACGGGAAGGATCAGGCCCAGCGTCGCCGCTGCCGCCAGGGCGACGCCGAGCAGGACGGGGCGGTGCAGTCGGGCGGGGAGAGGGAGCGGCATCAGAGTCGTCCTGTTTCATCATCGGGGGCGCCCCCGAGGAGGGAGACGAGGAGACGGGAGCGACTGACGATCCGTCTCGCTGATGATCTTCGAGCCTGAACCTCGTAGCCATCAACAGCTGTTCTTGGTATGCTGCGTCGAAATTTGCCTGCTTACACCGCAGGCTTCTTCGACGCCACCGGGAAGATGCCATCGTGACGAACCTGCAACCAGACGCCTCGCGCGCTGGTGTGCAGCGAACCCTCACGCTGCTCTTCCTCGTCGTCCTCACCGCGCTCGCGCTGCTGCTCGGGCATCCCCTCGAGCGCCTCCACGACGCGGTCCCCGCCGACACCACGGTCGCCGCAGCCGCGACGACGGCGGGGGACGCCGAGGTTCTCACCTCGAGCGTGACAGCGCTCACCGATGCGGCGACGCTCGGTGGTGTCGCTGAGCTGTGCGCGCTGCTGGCGGTCGTCTGCGCGGTCATCGTGATCGTCGTCGCCCTCGCCGCCCACGCACGGCCCGGGCAGGGCTCCATCGCCAGCACGGCACCGCCGGCATCCGCACTGTCGTTCTTCACGACCGCTGCACGAGCACGGCTGAGCCTCTCCGCCAGCTGCGTCCCTCTTCGGCTGTAGGCCGTCGCCGCCGATCTGAGCCCCGTCTCGATCGGCGCGCACGTGCGTGCCCGCGACACGGAGTCAGGTCACGACGACCGACCTCTCGCCGACCCTGGACGTGCAATGCCCCTCTCTTCCTCCGTTCCCCCGCCCACCCCCGGAACCCGCCGCGCCGCCATCGCGCTCGAACACCGAACCCGCCCGCCCCGTCGCCGACCGGCCCGTCCGACGCCGCAGCCCCAACCAATCTCCCGCCGAGTCCTCCCGGCCGCGGCCGCGTTCTCTGCGATCGCGCTCGCCACCGTCATGGCTCTCCCGGGCACGCTGTTGCCCGCCTCCAGTGCGGCCGCCTCGCAGACCCCGGGAGTCGCCGCCGCGGTCAGCGCGCAAGCCTTTGTCGCCTCCGACATGCCTGACAGCATCGTCATCCGCGACAACTTCACTGCCGCCGCTGCACCCGCACGCATCGTCGAGGTCACCACCGAGACGACCGACGCCGTGGGCCCCCTCGACGCAACCGACGACAGTTCGGAAGCAGCAACCGAGACCGGGTCCACGGCGACCGAGCTCTCCAGCGGCTCCGTACGTTGGCCCTTCCCTGTCGGCGTGCGCATCTCCGATGACTACGGCCCTCGAGTGGCGCCGTGCAGCGGCTGCTCCACCTTCCACAAAGGCCTGGACATGACCCCAGGCGCCGGCACACCGATCAGCGCCGTCGCCGACGGCGTGGTCCGCGAGACCGGCGAGACCGACACCGGATTCGGCAACTACGCCGTCATCGACCACGTCGTCAACGGCGAACTCGTGAGCACCCTCTACGCCCACATGGAGTGGGGATCCCTCACCGTCACCGAAGGGCAACCCGTGAAAGCCGGTCAGCGTCTGGGCGCCGTCGGCTCCACCGGCCAGAGCACCGGACCCCACCTGCACCTCGAGGTGTGGCAGGGCGGCACCGACCCCATCGACCCCTACGCCTGGCTCTCGAACAATGCGGAATAGAACCGCACCGCGATCCACCGACAAGTGTAAGACTGTTCATATGTTCATTCATGCAGCTATTGAGGGTGGTGCCCGTGGGATCTGATCACGCTCACGGGTCCGCCGTGTCCGCCGCCGGCAAGCACCGTCGGCCCCTCGTCATCGCGTTCTGCCTCACGGCGGCGTACATGGTGGTCGAGTTCGTCGTCGGGATCTCCGTCAACTCGCTCGCGCTCATCTCCGACGCCGCCCACATGGGCACCGACGTCCTCGGGCTCGGAATGGCGCTGGCGGCGATCACGCTCGCCTCCCGCCCCGCGACCTCACAGCGCACCTACGGCTTCTACCGGCTCGAGGTTCTCGCGGCGTTGGCGAACGGGATCCTGCTGTTCGCGGTAGCCGGATACGTGATCTTCGAGGCCATGCAGCGCTTCTCCGAACCACCCTCGGTCCCGGGAGCACCACTGCTGATCACCGCGGTGATCGGGCTGATCATCAACCTGATCAGCTTCCGGCTGCTAATGGCAGGATCGAAGGAGAGCCTGAACCTCAAGGGCGCCTACCTCGAAGTGATGGGCGACCTACTCGGATCCGTCGGCGTGATCGTCGCCGCGATCATCCTGCTCACCACCGGCTGGCCGTACGCGGACCCGATCATCGGTGTCGGCATCGGACTGTTCATCCTGCCCCGCACCTGGAACCTCACCCGCCAGGCGCTGCGGATCCTGATGGAGTCCGCTCCCGACGACGTCGACATGCCCGCCATTCAGCGCGACGTCCTCGCCGTGCCGGGCGTGGTCGCGCTGCACGATCTGCACGTCTGGACCATCACCTCCGGGATGGACAGCGCGAGCGGGCACATCGTCCTCGAACGCGGCGCCGACTACGAGAAGGTCCTCGCCGGGGTCCTCGTCATCCTCAAGGACACCCACCACATCGAGCACGTCACCATCCAGTGCGAGCCCGAAGAGTTCTCCGAGACCACGAACCTGATCTAGGCACCGATGAACACCGACACCCCCGACTCCCCGCCCGCCGCCTCCCTTCCCGTCGACGCGATGCCCTCCACCGTGATGATCGAGGATCTCGCCGACGTCTTCGGGCTCCTCGGCGATCCCGGACGCCTGCGGATCCTCATCACCCTGCTCCCCGGCCCCCGCACCGTCGGCGAGCTCGCCGAGCACAGCGGTCTCAGCCCCTCCGCGACCTCGCACGCGCTGCGGCTGCTGCGCTCGCACCGCGTCGTCGAGGTGCACCGCGAAGGCCGCACTGCGTCGTACGCGATCGCCGACGAGCACGTGCGCGAGTTCCTCGAACGCGGGCTCGAGCACATCGGTCACACCGTGCTCGTGCACACCCTCCCCCGCAGCTCCCACACCGAGACCGACGAGCGCTCCGCCACGGACTGCTCCCGCGAACCCTGACCCGAGCATCCCCTGCTCCACCGTTTCTGCCGACCTCCGGCCTGACAGAAAGCACTCCATGAAAACCAGCACCAAGGTCAACCTCATCGCGATCGGCGCCGTCGTCCTGATCGTCGCGGTCATCGCGGCGATCACGACGTTCCGCCCGTTCTCGCCCTCACGCGAGGAGGTCGCCGCGTCGACCGCGGTGCTGGAGGAGAACACCCACCGTCTCGACGTCGCCGAGAACGGGGAGGTGACGTTGGTGGAGTTCCTCGACTTCGAATGCGAGGTCTGCGGGCAGGTGTACCCGACTATCGAGGAACTGCGGGAGGAGTACGCCGGCCGGGTCACGTTCGCGACCCGTTACTTCCCGATCCCCTCGCACCGCAATTCGAAGAACGCGGCGATCGCTGTCGAGGCCGCCGCTCAGCAGGACCGGTTCGAGGACATGTACGACCGGATGTTCCAGACGCAGGCCAGCTGGGGCGAGAGCCAGGACTCCAAGGCCGACGTGTTCCGCGGCTTCGCCGAGGAGCTCGGGCTGGACATGGCCCAGTTCGACGCCGACGTCGCCGACCCGGCCACCGCCGAGCGCGTCGATTTTGACTTCCAGGCCGGCCAGGACCTCGGCGTGCAGGGCACCCCCACCATCTTCGTCAACGACGAGGCGATCGACCTTCAACGACTCGACGACATCAAGGCAGCCCTCGACGCCGCGCTCACCTCGTGAACCGTCTCCCGCGACGCACCCTGCTCACCCTGCCGATCGTCGCGGCCGTCGCGCTGGCCACGACCGGCTGCGCCCAGGATGAGCTGTCGGAGCAGTATCGGACCGGGTCGAACAAGAACTACGTCGCCGGCGACGGGACCGTCATCGAGTGGCCGGCCGAGACCCGAGGCGAGCCGGTGGAGTTCACCGGGCTCAGCGAGACGGGCGAGACGATCACGGCCGAGGACTACCGCGGCACGGTCCTGGTCGTGAATTTCTGGTACGCCGCCTGCGCCCCCTGCCGTGCGGAAGCACCCGATCTGCAGGCCCTGCATGAGCAGTACACCGGGCAGGGTGCTGAGTTCCTCGGCGTCAACGTGCGCGACCAGGCCAACACCGCGGCCGCCTTCGCCCAGACGTACGGCATCACCTACCCCTCGATCGTCGACGTCGACGCGGCCGCGCAGCTCGCGTTCTCCGGGAAGTTCGCTGCGAACGCCGTCCCCACCACCATCGTCCTGGACGCGGAGGGGCGTCCCGCGTCCCGCATCCTCGGACGAGTCACCGCCCGCTCCATCCTCGACACCCTCATCGCGGGCACGATCGCGGAGACGGCTCCGTGAAGTGGAGCGAGACCGTCTTCGCCGGCCAGCTGCTGCTCGCCGCGCCCATCGCGATCCTCGCGGGACTAGTGTCCTTCGCGTCTCCGTGCGTGCTCCCCCTCGTTCCCGGCTACCTCGCCTACATCGGCGGGAACCCCGACCTCGCCACCGGCAGCCGCCGCCGGCTGCTGCTCGGGGTGGGACTGTTCATCAGCGGCTTCGCCGTCGTGTTCACCGCCTACGGCGCCGCGTTCGGCGCCCTGGGCACGTGGCTGCTGCAGTGGCAGGACGTGATCACGCGGATCCTCGGAGCGTTCGTGATCCTCATGGGCGTCGTCTTCATCGGACAGATCCGCTTCCTGCAACGCACCATCAAGCCTCGATGGAAGCCCGCGACCGGCCTGCTCGGCGCCCCTCTTCTC
Source organism: Rathayibacter sp. VKM Ac-2927 (assembly GCF_022815525.1). NCBI lineage: Bacteria > Bacillati > Actinomycetota > Actinomycetes > Micrococcales > Microbacteriaceae > Rathayibacter > Rathayibacter sp. VKM Ac-2927. Next base: position 169,873 of record NZ_JALGRT010000005.1, on the reverse strand, counting down.
GGCGTCGTCTTCGGCCTGGGCTGGACGCCCTGCTTCGGACCCACCCTCGCCGCGATCTCCGCCCTCAGCCTCGACGGCGCCTCCGCCGGCCGCGGCGCCCTTCTCGGGCTGCTCTACTGCCTCGGCTTGGGGATCCCGTTCCTGCTCATCGCCCTCGGCTTCTCCTCGGCGAGCACCGCGACAGCGTTCCTCAAACGCCACATCCGCACCATCAACCTCCTCGGCGGAGCGCTGCTCATCCTCATCGGCATCGCCATGCTTACCGGCCTGTGGACCGAGGGGATCTACCGCCTCCAGAACCTCATCAACGGCTTCGTCACCCCCATCTGACCCCGCACATGACGCACACACCCCGGATCACCCCGAACGACGAGACGAGCCACCCCGCAGTGCCCAGCACACACCCCACCCTCGACGCCGCACCGCAGCGCCCCTCACGGACAACCCGCGTCGCGCTGATCCTCGGCGCGCCCCTTGCAGCCGGCGCCGCACTGCTCGCCCTCGCCGCGACCGGCGCCCTGGACCCCGACCGGCTCCTCATCGACCCAGGCGTCGTCGCCACCCGCGGCCTGCCCCTCGCCCGCGTCCTGCACGACCTCGCCGCAACGCTCACCGTGGGACTGCTCTTCGTCGCCCTTCTCCTGCCCCGCTCGAACCGTCCCGGGGACACGGTCCGGGAGACCGCGATCCGGTGGGCGTCCTGGGCGGCCGCCGCCTGGGTCCTCTCCGCCGCCGCGGTCCTCATCTTCACCGTCGCCAACGCGATCGGAGCCCCCGTCAGCTCCCCCACGTTCCCCGCGCAGCTGTGGTTCTACATCACCCAGCTCGAGCTCGGGCAGGTCCTGCTGCTCTCCCTCGCCGCCGCCGCGGCCGTGCACGTGATCACCCTGCTCACCCCCGACCGGGCGTGGGGCGGTGCTGCGTTCGCGCTCGCCCTGTTCGCGCTGCTCCCGCTTGCGCTGACCGGTCACGCGGCCGGCGCCGACGAGCACATCAACGCCGTGAACAGCCTCGCCGTGCACCTGATCGGCGTGACCCTGTGGGCTGGAGGCCTGCTCGGCGTCGTCCTCCTCGCCCGACACCTCGGCGCGGCCCTGCCCGACGTCGCCGAACGATACTCGCGAGTCGCCGGATTCGCGTTCGCCGCCGTCGCCCTCTCCGGGATCATCAACGCCTCCCTCCGCCTCTCCGACCCCACCGATCTCGCCACCCCCTACGGGACCCTGCTGATCGTCAAGACCACCGCCCTGCTGGCACTCGGCGCTATCGGCGCGTGGCACCGAACCCGCGTGCTGCCCGGCCTGCGAATCGAGGGCCGGCGTCGCCGGGCGTTCCTGCGCCTCGCCGCGGTGGAGCTGGTGATCATGGCCGCCACGATCGGCGTGTCCGTCGCGCTGTCTCTCTCTGAGACCCCGATCGGTGACGCGACGGTGAACGATCCCCGCCGCAACCTCCTCGGCTTCCCCTACCCCGATCCGGTCACCGTCGGCCGCCTGTTCACCTCCTGGCACCTGGACTGGATCGGCCTCGCCGCCGCCGGCACCGTGGCCTTCTGGTATCTGCGCACCCTCACCCAGCTGCGCGGCATCGGACGCACCTGGCCTCTCCGGCGCACGATCGCCTGGTGCGCCGGCGCTCTCGTGCTGCTCTGGGCGACGAACGGTGGACCCGGCGTCTATGCGCAAGTGCACCTCAGCACCCTCCTCGGACAGCACCTGCTTCTCACCGCCGTCGTCCCCGCGCTGCTCGTCGCCGGGAGACCGATCGATCTTCACCGCGCGAACCGCGCTGCACACCTGCCGCCGTCCACCCCCGCCCGCGCTTCACGCCGGCCCGGGGTCCTGGGGCAGGTGCTGCGGCGGCCCAGCGTCGCCGTGGTCCTGTTCCTCGCGAACCTCGCCGCGTACTACGGCACCGACTGGCTGCAATGGTCACTGTTCTTCTACCAGGGGCGCGCCGCGATCATCGCCACAAGCATCACCACCGGACTGCTGCTCGCCACCGCCCTCTCCCATCGCCCCGGCCGCACCAGCGACGCCATCGAGCAGCTGCTCACCCTGCTCGCCACCGTGGCCGGATTCCTCATCCTCGGCTGGACGTTGCGCGACACCGGCAGCATCCTCGCTCCGTCGTGGTGGATCGCGATGCTCTACCCCGACGACGCCGTCCTCGCCGATCAGGGCCGCGCGGGTGCAGTCGCCCTCATCGCCGCCACCGTCACAGCCCTAACCACCAGCGCACTCCTCAACCTCGCTCGACGACCCCGACGCACGACGGAGGCCTCCGCATGACCCGCCACCACCACACCCCGCGCCGCAGGGTCCACCGCTTCGCGGTCTCCGCGGTCGCCCTCAGCGTCCTGCTGGCCGTCTTCACTCCCGCTCCGGCGATGGCGGCGGAGTATCCGAGCTGGGAGGACGTCGAAGCGGCCCGCTCCAGCGAGACCAGTAAGCAGGCGCAGATCGGGGAGATCACGGCGCTGCTCACCGAACTCCGCGACAACGCCGACACCGCGCGCAGCACTCAGGACGCGCGCGTCGCCGACTACGAGAAGGCGCAGGCGACTCTGGACGAAGCCACCTACCGAGCCGACGAGCTCCAGACCGCCGCGGATGAGGCGACCGCCCTCGCGGAGCAGTCCAGGAAGCAGGCTGGCCAGCTCGCGTCCACCCTCTCCCGCGCCGGCGGCACGAATCTCACTCTTGCGCTCCTGACCAGTCCCGACAGCGGCAGCCTGCTCGATCAGCTCGCATCGATGACCAAGCTGACGGAGAAGACCGACGCGATCTACACGACCGCGCGCACCGACTCCAACACCGCCACCGCCCTCACCGCTCAGGCCGACATTGCCCGCGACGCTCTCGCAGGCCTCGCGGCCGCCGCGGACGCCGCTCTCGCCGACGCGATCGCCGCGCGCGAGGATGCCGACACGCGAGTGCAGGAACAGCAGGACTACGAGAGCACCCTCCGCAGCCAACTCGCCGTTCTCACCGAGAACCGCGCCGCGACCGAAGCCGATTACCAGACAGGTGAGGACGCGCGCCGCGCCGCGGAAGCTGCCCGCGTAGCTGAGGAAGCCGTCCGCATCGCTGCCCAGGCCGAAGCCGCCCGGATCGCCGAAGCTGCCCGCGCCGCTGCGCCAGCCAGCAGCGCTCCGGCCGGAGGCACTGCGCCCGCAGGTGGCGGGGCGCCGGTCGCCGGCCCTTCTTCCCAGGGGTGGGTGAAGCCCGTTTCCGGCCGCATCAGCAGCCCCTTCGGACCCCGCCCGCAACAGCCCGTCGCCGGCGTGAACCCCTTCCACTACGCGACCGACATCGTCGCCAGCTGCGGGACCCCCGTCGCCGCCGCTTCCAGCGGCACCGTCTCTTACTCGGGCGCGTTCGGCAGCTACGGCAACTGGGTACTCCTGGATCACGGCAACGGGATCCAGACCGGCTACGCCCACAACTCCACCCTCCTCGTCGACGCGGGACAGACCGTCACCGCGGGCCAGATCATCGCCCTCGTCGGCACCACCGGAGCGTCCACCGGCTGCCACTCCCATTACGAAACCCGAACCGGCGGCGCACGCGTCGATCCTGAACCGTTCATGCGAGCCCGCGGCGTCACCCTCGGATGATCGACTCCTGCGCCAGCGCGGCCCACAGACGTTCACTGATGTCGCCCTTACCGCGACGTTAGTGATCGCGGCTGCAGTGCCTGGTCCGTATTCGGGTTACCGACCGGGCACTGCAGCCGTGTTCCCCTGACCATTGCTCATCTGAAAGAATCTGCGCATGGATGCAGACAGCGGGTGCGGGCGGCACGTCGAAAGCCCATACGTCGAGCTGGCGGTCGAGGTGTTCTCGATGCTGGCCCATGCCACCCGGGTACGGATCGTGCTCGCCCTCGCCGACGGCGAACTCGCGGTGAACGACCTTGCCGAGCGGGTCGGGAAATCGCCCGCGGCGGTCTCGCAGCATCTCGCGAAGCTGCGGCTGGCGCGGGTGGTCTCGACCCGTCAGGAGGGGACGCGCGTGTTCTACCGCATGACGAACGAGCACGCCAGCCAGCTCGTGGCGGACGCGATCTTCCAGGCCGAGCACCAGCTCGGCGGCACTCCCGCCCACCACCACGGGGAGGCGGCCGATGCGGACCGCACTGCGTAGCCGGGGAGTGCAGGCGGCGCTGCTCTCGGCAGTTTTGTTCGGCACGGGAACCCCCGCGGCGAAGCTCCTGCTCGACTCCGTCAGCCCCTGGCTGCTCGCCGGGCTGCTCTACTGCGGCTCGGGAATCGGGCTCGGCCTGCTGCGTCTGGTCCGCCGCTCCCCGCGCGTGCGCCTCGAGCGGGGCGAGTACGCACCGCTCGGCGGCGCGATCCTGTTCGGCGGGATCCTCGGCCCCGTCCTGCTGCTCGTCGGCCTCGTGAACACGCCCGCCTCGGGAGCGTCGCTGCTGCTGAACGCGAAAGGAGTCGCGACCGCGCTGCTGGCCTGGTTTGTGTTCCGCGAGAACGTCGACCGGCGCATCGCCGTCGGCATGCTCGCCATCGTCGCGGGCGCCGTCGTGCTCACCGTGCCCGCGGGGATCGCGTTCGGCAGCCCCTGGCCGGCGCTGGCGATCCTCGGCGCCTGCCTGTGCTGGGGCATCGACAACAACCTCACGCGGAAGGTCGCCCTCACCGACGCGACCTGGCTCGCCGCGGTCAAGGGCGGCGTCGCCGGTCCGGTGAACCTCGTCCTTGCCTTCGCCCTCGGGGCGCAGCTGCCCGCCCTCGGCAATCTCGCGGCCGCGATGACCGTCGGCTTCTTCGCCTACGGGGCGAGCCTCGTGCTCTTCATCGTCGCCCTCCGGCACGTGGGCACCGCCCGGGCGGGCGCCTACTACTCCGTCGCCCCATTCTTCGGCGCCGTCCTCGCCGTCGTCCTCGGCGAGCCGGTGACCGCACCGCTGCTCGTCGCCGCCGCGCTGATGGCGATCGGGATCGGGCTGCACCTCACCGAGCGCCACGAGCACTAGCACACCCACGAGCCGCTCACCCACGACCACTGGCACACCCACGACGACCGGGACGAGCACCACCGACACGAACACGACGAGCCCGTCCCCGCCGGCACCCGGCACCGGCACGTCCACACCCATGACGCGATCACGAACAGCCACGAGCACTACCCGGACAGCCACCACCGCCACGAGCACTGAGAGAATCGGCCGATCGCCACCTCGCGCCGACAACGTCCGACCCCTCCACGAGGCCGTCGCCGCCCGGATCCAAGCCGAACTCCTCACCTAGCCGCGTCAGGCCGCCGCGAGGGCGATGGCGGGCCTGCTCCTCGATGGCGACTCTGGACCGTTCTGGCGAAGCGGGGTGACGGGATCGTTTGGCCGGGTCGGGGTGGGGTTATAGGTGGTCTGGTCGCGGAAGATCGCCCAGATGACGTTGATGCGGCGCCGGGCGAGAGCGATCAGCGCCTGCTTGTGCGACTTCCCCTCCTGGCGTTTCCGTTCGTAGAACGAGCGCGAGACCGGGCAGTTCCTCGACGCGATGAACGCCGCCTGGAAGCAGGCGTTCAATAGCCGCCGGTCGTATCGCCGTGGCCGGTGATGGTTGCCGGAGATCTTCCCGGAGTCACGCGGCACCGGGGCGAGGCCGGCGAAGCTGGCCAGCCGGTCGGGCGTCTCGAACGCGGCGAGGTCGGTACCGGTTGCGGCAAGGAAATCCGCGGCGAGCCTGCGCCCGAACCCCGGAATCGACACCAGCAGATCCGCGGACCTGCTGTCCTGCAAAGCAGCTTCGATCTCCCCGTCGAGCTCGGCGACCTCGTCGCGTATGCGGAGCAGATCACGCGCGGACCGGCTCACCAGCCGAGCCGCTGCCCCCTCCCCCACGACGACCGATGTCTGCTCGCGCGCGGCTTCCACCGCCGTCTTCGCGACCGCCGCGGATTTCCAGCAGCCCTGCCCCTTCAACCACGCCGCCAGCCGGCTCTCCCCCATGCGCCGGATCGCACCGGGGGTCGCGTACCGGGTGAGCAGCACCAGAGGTACCCTGGTCGTCGCGTAGTTGAATGCCCCCTCGAGCGACGGAAAGTAGTGGACCAGGATGGCGCGCAGGCGGTTCACGGCGCGGGTGCGATCGTGCACCAGGTCCTCCCGTCGCGCCGAGAGCAGGCGCAGCTCCGCGGTGACCTCGTCGGGCTGGCGCATCAGCGTCACGTCTCGCCGGGTCCGCGCCTGGTCGGCGATGACGACCGCGTCCTTCGCGTCCGTCTTCGCCTCGCCGCGATAGGCGCCCGAGGCGTGGTGCACGACTCGGCCCGAGATGTAGAACAGCGGCTGCGCATGCGAGTGCAGGAGCATCTGCAGCAGCCCTGTCCCGCCGTGGTTGAGGTCCGTTGCCCAGGCGACGTCGATGCCGCCTGGCAGGGAGGCGACGTCGCCCATCAGGGTCAGGATCGCCGTTTCTCGGTTCTTGAACCGTTGGGAGAGCAGCTTGGTTCCGTTGGCGTCGATGACGACGCAGTGGTGTTCGGTCTTGCCGGCGTCGATACCGGCCCAGAGTTGGGGCACGCAGCGTCCTTCCGTTCAGGGGTGCGGTGCGCCGTGAACGACCTTGCCGGCATGTCCTTAGGAGGCGATCTGGTCGCGTTTCTCAATGAGCGGTCCTGCCGTTGCGAGGTCCCGGGCGGCTAATCCCGGCGTGCCATCAGACGGCTGAAGGCGGTCAGCCATACCCGAGACCCCTGGCGCGTTCCGGAGCCTACAACTGCACCGAATCCACGGAAATAACGGTAAGGAAGGCGGTTCTCCGCCTTGGCAACCGGAGGGCGCAGTGCAACCAGCTTGTTCAATGGGGGCAGGGATGACGGGTCTGCAGCCCGTGGTCCTCAGATCGTGGATGGTCTCGCTCTAGTGCAACCTGTCGGCTCTTGTGGCCTGGCTTCCTGCGGGCGCGCGGGCCATCCACGATCTCTTGGCGGCGTGGCTCGAGAGAGGCCTGGATGCGTTCTGGAAGCTGGTTTGCCCTCCGCCAAACCCATTGAATGGACTGAGCTGGAGGGCACGACATGTCGACGACGATCATTGGTATCGACCCGCACAAAGAGAGCTGGACAGCGGTAGCTGTCGGCCCTCGCGGTGAACGGATCGGCGCCGTGCGGGCGCCGGTGACGAGCGCCGGCTACCGGCAACTCCGGCGGTTCGCGGCCCGTTTCCCCGAGCCTGTCTGGGCGATTGAGGGCGCCTATGGTCTCGGAGCACCACTGGCGGCGATGCTGACCGAGGACGGAGTCACCGCATGGGACGTCCCCGCGAAACTCGCCGCACGAGTGCGGGTCCTCTCCACCGGCCACAGCCGGAAGAGTGACGAGGACGACGCCCTCTCGGTCGCGGTCGCCGCCACGACGTCCAGCAAGCTGCGAACCGTGCAGGTCGACGCGGCCTCCACGGAGCTGAAGCTGCTCACCGAGCATCGCGACGACCTCGTGCGCACCCGTACCCAGACCATCAACCGGCTCCACGCCATCATGACGCTGCTCGTCGTCGGAGGAGCGCCTCGCAGGCTGACCGCAGACATAGCGGCTGCCCTGCTGCGTCGGGTCCGCTCGACCGAGAGCATGACCACGACACGCCGGCTCATCGCGGTCGACCTCGTCGCGGAGATCCGCCGTCTCGACAAGCGGATCTCCACCGCGACTGGACACATCCTCGAGCGGGTCAATGCGACGGAGTCCACCCTCACCGTTGTTCCCGGGATCGGGCAGCTCACCGCGGGGAAAATCCTCGCCCGCACCGGCCCCATCACCCGATTCGCTACCGAGGCCCACTTCGCCGCCTACGCCGGCGCCGCACCTCGCGAGGTATCTTCAGGCGACGTCGTGCGACACCGCCTCTCCCGAAGCGGCGACCGGCAACTGAACTACGCCCTCCACGTGATCGCGCTCACCCAAGTCAGCATGAAAACCAGCCCCGGCCGAGTCTTCTACGAGCGCAAACGCGCCGAGGGCAAGGGCAGCAAGGAAGCGCTCCGCGCCCTGAAACGGCGCCTGGCAACGGTCGTGTTCCGCGTCCTCGTCGCCGACCACCTACGCGCAGCGGTGGGTCCGGCGGGACAACCAGGAACGACGCTTCAATCCAGCGCGGCCGGCTCACATCCCAACGCCGACTCTTCGGATAAGTCACTCACCGAACCCACCTCAACAGAGCCTATCCACGTCGCCGCTTGACCAGAGAGGCGCCCGCAGGGCGCTAGGGGAGAGAGTTTCGGCGCGAAATAAGGGAGCGCAGCGACCGCGTGTCGAAAGTCTCGGAAGAGCCGGTGGCGCAGCCACTTGAACGGAGCCCGGAGGTGGCTACGAGGGAGCGAAGCGGACGAGCCGCCGAAGGCTTCCCGGCAAAGAAACGTGAGCCCATCGGGTGAACATCAGCGGCCGGCACCGCCGGCTGGACGCTTAGGCGGCGCTCCGTCGCCGCTGCGCGAGTGCAGCTCGCGCCCCCGGAACGAGATGGCGGGGAGTGTGAGGGGGGTCACCCCTCACGGGCCGGCCCTCCCCCGTTCAGCTCGCCACCGCCTCCGCACTGGCTGCGACGTCGGCGGCAGCGTGCTGAACGACTGGGCGATCGGCTATTGGGACGGTGATCCGATTCGTAGTGTCGGACTCGTGAATCCGTCTCGACACCGTCCTGCCATCGGAGCTCCGGCTACCCGGGCGCTCGAGGAGGCAGCCGTGCATGACTGGCCGGACGCGCCCTCTCCTTCGGGAACTGTTCCTATCGCGTCGGAACCGTCGCCGATAATCGGCGCGCAGTCGGCCATGACAAGCTGTCCGCAAGGGGTGAGCTACATCGTGTCGACGGGGCTGTCTACCTGGATGGCCGCAGGGGCGGGCGTCTGGTCGGCCGGGGGTTCTCGATGAGGCTGCTCGCGATCGGAGGAGCACAGAAGCGAGTAGGCGTGCCCGCGAACAAGCGCCGCTAAACCAGGATGAATGGCTCCCACTTCTCGCAACGCCTCAAGAAGCTCCAGCAGAGCGTCCTGGGGGTCTGCGCGCTCCGTCGAGTAGGAGGAGACTTGAGGCTTGGCCGTTGCCGCACGATCGCGCATGTCCGCGCCCTTCGCTCATCCGTTTAGGAGGACAGCAGCAGGATCAGGGTCGCTAGTCTCACGGTAGAGGTTGCGACTTTGTGTCCGCCGCCCCCAGATCAGGGCGCACGGGAAACGACCCTCCGGATGCACCAACAAGGAGCATCGGCTCCAACCAATCTCGGCACCTGACTACGCGGGCGCTCAGAGTGCAAACCTGTCACACTGAGGCATTTCCCGCCCCTGACACCCGGCGAACCCTTCACCATAAGGAGCTCTCCAGGATGGGCGTTCTGCGCTACGACCACCGCACCTTCGAGTTCGAGGACCGTCTCCTCGTCCACCTCCAGATCGTCGTCGGCCTGAAGCTGCGCCGAGCGGAGTGCTTCTACCTCTCATGGCTGCCCGGTCACGGGTCCGGAATCGGCCGTCAGGCGATCTGGATCACAACAGGTGTAGCCCTGCACTTCGACTACTCCGGCACCCGGCTCCCTTCCGTGAACCGCGACTGGATCGAGCACCTTGTCGCGAGCTCCCACAGCGGTATGGGCTTGAACCTTTCGGACGAGGCAAACCGTGAACCCGCTGCCATGCGATGAGGACAGGTCGCACCTCGGCGGCATCTATATCTCCCACGTCCGAAACGCCGGCGTAGGGAAGCATCTGCGATCAGCTCCCGTCGCTGTCAGCAGCTGGGCTGTCGTCCTGACTGGATCACCTCTGAACTCCGGCGGGCGGGGGGCCCGCGGTGAGCGAACCCGATGACCTTTCGACCCTGCTCTCCTCGCTCCTGGAGCTGTTGCCGTTCGACGACGCGGCCGCCGCGTCGCTGGGCTCTCCGTTCGATATCGAAACGCTGGCCGCGACGAGTGACCTCGGCGCCTCCCTGGATGAGACGCAGCTCGATCTCGGCGAGGGCCCGAGCTGGCAGGCCTTCCACAGCCACCGCCCCATCGCCGTACCCTTCGTCGACGGCGACGCTGCTGCTGGCTGGCCGTTTTACGCCTCCGCGCTGGCCGGCGTCGGCATCCGCTCCGTGCTCGCCCTCCCCTTGTCATTCGGCCCCCTCCACATCGGGGCTATCACACTGTTCAGCGCCACCTCGGCGCAGGCGAGCACGGAGAGCCTGCAGCTCGCCAAGAGCATCGCGACTCTCTTGGGCAGAACAGTTATCGCCCGAGCCCTCGCCGACGCACACGCCGGCACGGCCTCGCGAGATCCCTCCCTCTCCCGCCGGGAAGTGCACCAGGCCACCGGCATGATCATCAGCCAGACCAAGACCACACCCGCCGACGCACTGCTCCTTCTCCGCGCCCACGCCTTCCGAACTTCACGCACAGTCAGAGCCGTCGCTGCCGACATCGTCGCCTGCCGCCTCGATCTCTCCCCCGGCCCCTCCCACTCCCCCGACCCCGATCATTGAAAGCAGGACCCCAATGCCCGCCTTTGCACGCACTGAACTGCTTCTCGAGACTCTGACCGTCGTCGCCGACACCCTCGTCGACGACTTCGATGTGGTCGAGTTCCTTCACGACCTCGTCGACCGATGCGCGGCGATCTTCGACGCCGTCGACGTAGGTCTCGTCCTCGCCGACTCCCACGGCGACCTCGTTGTCATGGCCTCCACCAGCGAACGCCTCCACCTGATCGAGGTCCTCCAGCTCTCCGCCGGCGACGGCCCCTGCGTCGACTCCTACGAATCCGGCAGCGTCGTCACCGCCGGCGACCTGGAAAACATCACGCTTCGATGGCCCGCGTTCGCTCTCGCCGCACAGGACTCCGGTTACCAGTCGGTGCATGCCGTGCCTCTTAGGTTGCGGCAGAAGACGATCGGGTCGCTGAACTTCTTCAGCGACAGCCCGGGCATATTCGAGGTGAAGGACGTCCTCGTCGCCCAGACAATCGCCGATGTCGCCACCATCGGTCTCGTTCAGGAGCAGGCGATCAGAGAGGCCTCCCTCGCCCGCGCACAGCTACAGCACGCCCTCGACGCCCGCATCGTCATCGAGCAAGCCAAGGGCATCATCGCGCACAGCCGCAACGTCGACATGGAGAGCGCCTGGCGGCTGCTGCGCCAGTACGCCCGCTCCCACGAATCCCGCGTTTCCGACATCGCCGAAGCCGTCGTTGAGGGCCTCGTCGTCCTCTGACCGCGATGAGTGGTTCCTCGACCAACTCAGAATCGAGTCAGGTGGTCCTGCACGGTACGAGCGGCGAGAGCAAGCCGTCCGCGACGACGCTCCGCTCATCTCTACCTGCCGGCGGATGCGACCTGTCTCGACGCGCCCCATCCGCACTACTCGCGGGAATACGGCGCGGAGGAAGCGGCGTCATGAACATCTGCCAGTCGGCAACGATCGGCCACCGCGTCGCGTTTGCGGATCGACGGCTACTCCGACAGCTCGCGGTCGAGGCGATCGAGGAGTGCTTCGAGGGACATCTCGAACTCCTCGTCGCTACGGTCTTCGCTGAGCAGAACACGTAGTCGACGTACTTCGGGAGCGATGTCCAGCGAGACGTTGCCGTCGCCCTGCGGGATGTCTGCGTCGCCTTCATCGAGGGGCTCCTCCGCCGGCCCGGCCTCGGCCCCGTGAACGACTGACTGCAGAAGCAGCTGGCCGAGCAGGAAACTACTGAACGCGCGGTACGCGCCAACAGCCTGCTCGTCGGTGAATCCGCCGATGGTCAGCGCCTCGAGGAAGGTGTTGACGACCTCGATGCTCCGCAACGGCGGCCTCAGCCACGGCGCGGCCGGATGCCGAGTCGCGACCAGCGGGAATGCTCGAGGGTGGTCGGTGGCGATACGCCGCACCTCGTGCGCGACCGTTTGAAGGAACTCCTGCCAGTGCTGGCCCTTCGCCTCGACGAGGCGCTCGGTGAGGTCTCGCATCAGCATCGCGATGACGCCCTCGAGCAGATCCTCCTTGCCGTGCACATACCGGTACAACGACATTGCCTCGACGCCCAGCTCTTGACCTAGCGACCGCATCGACAGACCTTGAGCGCCAAGGCGATCGATCTGATCGAGAGCAGTCGTCACGATCAGTTCCCGGCTCAGCTTCCCTCCACCCGGGCTCGCTTGGCCTTCTTTACTCGAGTCCGCCACGGAGAACACCTTCCTGAAGTACCCGATCGCCCCACTAGCAGGACGACCGTGTGAAACGCAAGCACCACACACATCTTCAGTTTAGCCCAGTTTACGCCGTAATATTTTTTGGTAGCTTACGTTGTAAGCAGGTTTTGCGGCTGTCGCGCCCTCGCGTGCTCATGCTTGATGAGAGGTAGTTTTGGCCAACCACAACACGAACTCCAGCACGACGGCTCGGGCCGTCACCACCGACAACGACATCGCGAAGGAGTCGCTGATCGGCACCGAGCGCGGCGGCCGCGACTCGAACATCTCCTGGGGCTCCGTGGTCGCAGGCGTCATCACCTTCCTTGCCGTCACGATCCTGCTCTCCCTCGTCACGGCCGGCATAGGCCTCGGCGGATCCGGTCTCGGCGCCGGCATCTGGAGCATCATCGCGCTCGCACTTGCCCTCATCGCCGGAGGCTTCGTCGCTGGCGCGCTGGCACTTCGCAGCGGCCTGCTGCACGGCTTCCTCACCTGGGCCACCTCCCTCGTTGTCGCTCTCGCCCTAGTCGTCGGGCTGGGCGCAGGGGTTCTCGGTGCCGCGGGCGGAATCGTCGGCGGCGTCGTGTCCTCCGCCTCGCAGGCTGCGTCGGGAACCGACCTCAACCAGGTCGCGGACGATGCCGAAGGCGCTGTCAGTGAGGAAGACGTGCAGGACGCCCAGGATCAGGCCGGCCAAGCCCTCGACAACGCGCAACAGGTCGCTGATGACGCCGCGGAAACCGCACAGACCGCGTCCTGGTACGCCTTCGTCGGACTCCTGCTGGGCGCGATCCTCGCCGCTTTCGGTGGAACCCTGGGCGTTCGCAGCGTTCTCTCGCGCCGTGACCGCACCACCGTCGCCGCGAAGAGCACCCGCTAACACCCCTCCTCCCGGGAGCAGTTCTCGAGGGATGCCCCCGTTGGCCGGTCACCAGGAAAGAGGCTCTGATGCACGACGCCGTCCACGCCGCAACCGTTGACGAACTCGTTCGAGCGGTCGAAGAACTGCGAGTGGCCGAAACTATCGCCTCCCGGCAGCAGGTTCGAGGAATCGGACTCCGGGGGATGGAACGGGCGGCCGTCGTCTACATCGAAGAGTTTGGCCAGGCTGAGCAGAGCGCGACACCCACCGGGCTCTCCCGCTACCTGGGGATCAGCACAGCAGCTGTCACGCACGTACTCGACAGACTCACCAATGCCGGGCTGATTCGGCGCGAACGCTCCGACACCGATCGACGCCAGGTCACCCTTCACCTAGCCGTCGAGCACGGAGACCCGCGCCTGAGCGATCCACTCAGCACGCCACTGCACAGCATCGCCACGTCTCTTGAAGCCGGTGAGCGGCGAATCATCCTCCGCTTTCTCATCGAACTTCGCGGGCTACTCCCCCGACCTCACTGACCTCATACCCGCAACTAATTGTCACTCTCCATCCCGAGCCGGCTAATTCCCGGATGAAAGCGAGCACATCATGATTGATAGCAGCAGCATCAACGACCTGATCGGCGCCGACGTGCGCGGCACCGACGACAGCAAGATCGGTACCGTCGGCCAAATCTACGTCGCCGACGACTCGCAGACCCCGACCTGGGTGACCATCCGCACCGGTCTGTTCGGCTCCGGCGAGTCGTTCGCCCCGCTCGAAGATGCGACCTTCGAGGGCGGCGTCCTGCGCGTCGGCTACGAGAAGGCCTTCGTCAAGGACGCGCCCCGCGTCGACGACGACGGCGCCCTGAGTGCCGACGAGGAGCAGACGCTCTACAGCTACTACGGCCGCGGCGACTCCTACGCCACTCCGACAGAGGCGCCCCTGTACGACCAGGACGCTGACCGCACCGCGGACACCGACCGCACTCAGAACACCGCCGGCACCGAGGGCTATGACACCTCCGGCCCGACGACCGATGACGCGATGACGCGCTCCGAGGAGCGCCTGCGCGTGGGCACCGAGAAGGTCGAAGCCGGGCGCGCGCGCCTGCGCAAGCACATCGTCACCGAGCAGGTCACCAAGACCGTCCCGGTCAGCCATGACGAGGTCCGCGTCACCCGCGAGGCGATCACCGACGCCAACGTCGGCGACGCCCTCTCCGGCCCGGAGCTCAGCGAAGAGGAGCACGAAGTGATCCTCACCGGTGAGCGCGTCGTCACCGCGAAGGAGACCGTGCCCGTCGAGCGCGTCAGCCTCGGCACCGAGACCGTCACCGAGCAGCAGCAGGTCACCGAGGACGTCTCCCACGAGGAGATCGAGCTCGTCGACCCCACCACGACGACGTCCGACGAGAGCATCGTCGACCGCGACACCCGCTCCTAGTCGCCACCGGCGGCGGCCCGGCACCCCACCGGGCCGCCGCCACCACCCGCACCGCCCCCAGACACCTTCCACACTCGTCCGCCCGCGGACTCGCGCCTGAAAGGCCCACCTATGGACTTCCCCGCCGCTCTGCAGAACGGACTGGCCGCGGTCATCGCGTTCGTCCCGCTCGCGCTGCTGTTCCTGCTCATCCTCATCGTCGGCCTGATCGTCGCCAAGCTCATCGAGAAGGGCCTCTCGCGCCTGCTCACCAAGGTCGGCTTCGACCGCGCCGTCGAGCGCGGCGGCATCAAGAAGGCGCTCGCGAACTCGACGCTGGACGCGTCCGACATCGTGTCGAAGATCATCTACTACACGCTCGTGCTCTTCGTGCTGCAGTTCGCGTTCGGGGTCTTCGGCCCCAACCCGGTCAGCGACCTGCTGCAGGGCATCATCGGCTTCCTGCCGAAGATCATCGTGGCGATCATCATCGTCGTCCTCGCCGCCGCGATCGCCGCGGGCGCCAAGGGCCTGATCCAGAACACCCTGGGCGGCCTCTCCTACGGCAAGGTGCTAGGGAACATCGTCGCGGTGTTCATCCTCTTCCTCGGGGTCACCGCGGCCCTGAACCAGATCGAGGTCGCGACGACGGTCACCACGCCGATCCTGATCGCGGTCCTCGCGATCATCGCGGGCGTGATCATCGTCGGCGCCGGCGGCGGCCTGATCAAGCCGATGCAGCAGCGCTGGGAGGCGATCCTCACGAAGGCCGAGGAGGAGGCGCCGAAGATCCAGCAGGAGGCGCAGAACGCCCCCTCCGTCACCGAGCAGGCGAAGCGCGCCGCCGACCAGGCGAAGCAGGCCGCCCCGGCGACCACCGCGCGCCGCCCCCGCTAACCCCCCTCGACACGGCTGGCCCCGCTCCTCGAGTGGGGCCAGTCGTGTTTAGACACCACCTCGCCTCACTGGCGGGAACACTCCTCCCATCGGAGAACCATGCACACACCTCCCAGCCCTGAGTGCTCCTCGTGAGCACGACGCCCCCCGAACCTTCCGCGGACGTGATCCTCCACGAGGAACGCCTCGACGTCTCCACCGAGCGGTACGCGACCGAACGCGTCACCATCGAGCGCATCATCGTGACCGAGCAACGCACCATCACCGTCGAGGTCCGACACGAGGAAATCCGCATCACCCGGGAAGCGGTCAACGACGAGCCCGTCTTCTCCGCTGACGCCTCGACGCCCCCGGATCCTCTCGTCGTGATTCTGCACGAAGAACAGATCAACCTGACCAAGGCAGTTGTTCCCGTCGAACGTGTCACCGTACAGATACACACCGTCGCCCAGCACCAGCACGTCACCGAGACCCTCGGCCACGAGGTCATCGACATCAACCGCACGCCGACGCATACCGACCGGTTCTCCTCGCCGGACGCCACCACACCAGAAGGGTTCCCCGCATGAACGACGAGCACTCCACCAGCGATACCCCCGCGGAGCACACCACGCAGGCGTCGGCGCCTGTCGAAGTCACCGCGACCAGCGAGACGAGTTGGATGATCCTCGCCGGCAACGGGAACATGCTCCTCGGGCACGCGACCCATGACGGCGACACGTACACCGCGTATGACGCGCAGGAACTCCGCATCGGCCAGTACCCCACGCGCGAAGACGCCGTCAACGCCGTCACCACCGGCACCCTCTAACCCTCCACGCAGAAGGACGACCCTCATGAGCACCACAGACGGCCTCGGCACCGACGGCACCATCCCCAACTCCCCCGACGGCCTCGCCGTCGGCTACGACCCCGACGGCTCCCACTTCAACCCCGAAGAAGACGCCACCACCACACCAGACAGCGACGCCGGCGACACCGATGTCGACGCTCTACCCGACGGGTCCGGCACGGACGCTGACAGCTCAGTCGAGGACGACGACGACACCGACACCGCGTCCGGCGGCGACGCCGACTAGCCCGCTCACGCGTAAGAAGAAGGGGACTCATCACCATCGAGAGGGAAACTGGGTCCCCTTCAAGCGACCAGACTCGTTCCCCTCATCCCATCGACCCGCAACGGCAGACCACCATCCACCTCCGAGCCTCGCGATCCGTGCCCACTGCGGCGGTCGACTCCAGGGTGTCGAGATGACGACACCGGGCCCGCGCGAGCTCCTGGGTGTCTGGGTCGAGTTCGAGGGCGCCGACGTGAACGTGATGTTCGAGCTGGGGGACCGTCTGCCGATGGAGCAGCCCGACGGTTGGTTTTCCTACGGCCTGCGCATCAGCAATGCGCGCGGCACGTTCGTGAAGTACTTTATCGCCCGGGTCACCCATGACCAAGCCACCGCGTACACCTTCGAGTTCGAGAGAGGCACGCACACCTACTACGACCCCAACCGGATCGAGTTTCGAGGCACCGTACTCCTCGCCCACTTCCCCAACTCAACCCTCGACCTCCCCCCGGGCGGATCGATCGCGGGGTTCGCGGTCATCGACGGCAACGACATCGCCGAAAACATCCGCACCTACGTCCTCGCATGACGGTGACCCGACCCTAGTAGCAGCGGCGTGCGACCACCCCGGGAACAGGCCTGCTCACTGCACGCGCGATCGTGGTGCTGAATCGTCCTACGGGAGGCCGTTTGTCAATGGCACTGCGGCGCTTCAGTGATCGGCGTACTCTCGCGGCAGCCTCGAATAGCGCCCTGCACCAGACCCGTGCCGCCCGCCCTGGAAGGTCGGGCTTACCCCCACCTCCACACCCACGGGTCTCGTCATCGGAGAAGCCTGTCATGGCCCTCGACCCCACCAGCCGCGCGCTCACCGACCTCATCGCGGCCCTCGCAGAACCCGGCGCCATCCATACCGGACTGGCTCAACACATCAGCGATCTCGCCGCCGACGTGCTCCACCATCACGAGCACCGCGTGAGGTTCCCCACGCTCGGATTCCCTTTCGCCGCCGTCAACGGTGTCAGCACTTCCCCGGACGAGTCACCAACAGCGAACCTCTGACAACGCACCAACCTGCGTGTAGTTGACGCTCAGCAGGAGCTCGTCCACTACACGGCGCAGAGCATCAGCACTGAGATCCGACTTCGCAGTCGTCTGAGGCCGTCTTGCGAGTCACTGCTCGCGGCACGGTGCGCGCAGATCCCTCGTGCGTAGCGTCGAGCGCCACCTCGTCGGCTGAGACCACCCGTGTTCGTGGGCCTTCTGCCGTGAGGGCAATGTGCCTATTGCCGCGTCCTGTCAGGCTCAGCGCACTCCGACGGCTTCGAGTCGTTCTGGGTTGTACCGAACGCTATACAGATCTCACTCAACCACGAAGGGGAGCTCATGTCCGACGTCAATTCGGGAGCGACGCGTCGACAGGTCGTGAAGGGCGCGGCCTGGGCCATGCCGGTCGTCGCTGTCGCGGTCGCGACGCCATCCGTCGCTGCGTCCACCGGTAGGACGATCACCTTCTCTCCGTCGGAGTATGTGAACCCGTCCGGCTTGGGCTACATCGCCTTGACCGGCTCCGTGTCCGCGAGCTCGACGGGCGCTTACCCGGCGCTGCTGTTGCTGACCTACAGCGATGGCTTCGCCGGACCCAACTCAGTCCCCGTTGCCGAAGACGGCACCTTTGTGGTGTCTGGTGTGACCTGCCCATCCGCGGTGCGCACCGGGACAGTCCTTGCGTCCGCCGACGGCTACACCAGTGGCGCCGCCAGCATCAGCGTCACCAACCCGCAGCCGCGCTCCGGCTCCATCAACTTCAATCCTGTGCAATACCGCGGAACCCGTAGCAGCGACCTCGTCCTCTTCCCGGCGATCACTGGAACCGTCGCCGTAACCGGCGGACCCCTGCCCGACACGGTCATCCTCAGCTTCTCCACCCCCTCACCGAACCGGGTCGATTTGCGCCGCGACGAAGGACCCACAGTCCCGATCGACCCCATCACCGGAAAGTTCACTGTCACCGGGGTCTACAACGCGATCGTCGGCGGCGACAACCCCTTCGGATTCATGTACGCCGGCGTCGACCACCCGGACATCACCTACGGCCTCGCCACTGCGGAACTCGACGGCTGACACGAAGACTCCGTGTTGGAGGGGGGCCATCACTAGGCCAGCCTTGACCGCACCCCTGAGGGAAGAAGCTAGTGGGGATCGTGCTCCGACTCATCGTGTTCCTCGATGACACCCCTTCGCCTGACGGATTGATCTGCGCCTTCCACGGCAACCGTCACAAACTCGCCACCGACATGGAGACCTGACAGTTCCTCCCCGTCGATCTCGACGCAGGGTCTTTCGCTCTGATAGCCGTCGCCCGCATCCGACAGCTGGAGTTCGAACGCATCGAAGACGAATCTGCGGAACAACTTCGCCGGCTCACCCTCGACCTCGACCAACCAGCCGACGCATCACTGATCCGGTAGCACCGCTACCGGTGCTGGCTTCACCTCAAAGAGACAGAGAAGAGCATGACTGCGGTAGAGCTTGCAAAGCAGCTGGTTGAACAGGCGGCCGGCCCGCTCTCCGATGCGGTCATGCGCAGTATCGGCCGCGACCTGGCGACGGTGAGCTTCGTCAGCGTACGCACTGATGTCGTCCGCCACATCGGCCGACGTCAACGAGAAGTGCGAGAGAGTATCCAGACCACCGGCGTGAACGTCTGGTTGCTTGATGAAAGCACCGCCATCGGACTCGCCCGCTCCGGCGTCCTGCTGTGCTCTACCAGCGGAATCTTCGTGCCCGCTACGGCCGCGGACCTCGCCTCCCACCGCACAGAAACCCAGCTGAAGGACTACCTCGCCCTCTCCCAACAGCTGATCACCGAGACGGCAGCACGCGAAAACTAGCGACTACTCAGACGGCGACGCACCTCAGCGCGGGCAGCCGCCGCGACCGCCGCATCAGGATCCCTCTGCAACAGGTTCAAGAGTACGGGTGACAGGCTCGGATCGCCGGCCAAATACCACCGAGCAAGATCACTCCCCTCCCGAGCCACCGACCCCGCATCCACGGACATCAGCCCCGTGGACGCAGGTGAAACGTCAGTTCGCTCGATCCGCAGATTCAGGTAGACGGGCAGTGGATGAGGATCAGAACGATCAACAGGCCGAACGTTGAACGACAACGCAGCATGTCGCCCGTTCCACAGGATCCAGTCGCTGTGGTAACCCGAGGTCGGCGACACCGGGCAACCGCGACCAGTCCACGTCATCCACGAAGCATCAACGCCCTGTCGACGCAGGCCCCTCGCCTTGAAACGAGCGACAAGATCCTGAGCCGCCGGATACACGTTCTCGGCCGACCCGAAGAAGAACAGGGACAGCGCCGGATCGACCCCGACAGATCGGGCATCCCAGGACGCATCAGACGCCCACCGCCACCGGCCGCCCTGCAACCCACGGACCCATGCCGCCGCTCCCAGCCCCTCTGCGAGCGACTCCACGTCACGCAGAAGCACACGATCAGTCGCCGCCATGGCTATGTCGACTACCCCGTCCAGAACCTCGCGCCACATCACACCCCAGTGAGCCACCACACCACGAAGCCGTCAACCCATGCACCCGAGATCGAAAATTGTCGTGACACAGCGGAATGCCGACGTCCGGAGGCATCACCTGCGTCTAGGCTCTCGTCGGTTCATCGGAGATGATGCGCCTCGACGAAGAAGGTGCCCGTGGACAACAGAACTGCGCAGGAACACGTTCACGATGCTTACGACCAGGCGGGTGAGTTCGGACGCGGTCGTCTGGTGTCGACGTTCACCATCCGCCACCGGCGAGGGCTCGACGCCGCCTTCATCCTCGACGGCGCCACCACCGACTTCCAGATCGGGATGGGCGCGGCATCCGAGGACTTCACCACCGTGCTAACCATCGGGCTGGACTCCACTAACGGGCGCCTCCGAGCCGTCTCCAACTGGACCGTCAACGGGTGCGACCTCCGCATCCCCACCCGAATCCTTCACCGCTCGCAGACGGTGATCGTCGTAGAAGCGGCCCCCCTCCCCCTCGATGGGCGGCCCGCGTCGCTCAAGTGCTGGTCTTTCCTGCGCCAGCAGTCCCTCGACCACTACTCCGACGTTATCGGACTCGTCTCCCCCGACCTCGCGGCGCTTCCGGCGGTCAGACTCACCACCCACCCACGACGATTCACGTCTCCACCAGCACCCTGATACCTCGACGCTCGCCGGTACGGCCCGGGCGTGAAAGCCAGGCCAGACAGAGCCTCGTGGTCCGGGCGTACCCCGGAACAGCGTCAAGCAACCCGGTCGAAGCGCACGCAGGAAGGTTCCTTTCGCCCCCTTCTGAGACTTGGCGCTGCGGCTCCTGTACTTCAACTGGACAGGTAGACGTCGGAGGCGGCAAATCAGGTCCGCGTGACGAGATGCGCGGCAAGTGGGACGCGGCATGGAAACCGTCGAAGTTCGACGAGCACCTCGCGCTCGCAGAGCTACACCCAAGCTCGGCCGCACCGCACCGGCTCACCATCGCAGAGACCCAGTCCAGTGGTCAGCCCGCGCCGACTTACGCCGCCGTTCGAGAGATCGTGCTTACCGTCGATCCCGTGCTCGTCATTCTCCCGTAGAGGTCACCAGTGTCATGCGGCGCGCAATCGCTCCTCTTCTTGAGATGAGGTCGGGATCGTCCGGTTCAGTGCGTGCGGTCTCGGAACCAGCGAGTCAACTCGCGTAGAGCCGGGAGCGTGAGGCTGGAGTCGGTATCGGTATCGAGGTCCTCAAAGGTGCGCCGGTATCCCGGGATGTCGTCTATCTCAGCCCGTCCTACGGTGGGATAGCCCATCGTCCAGGAGGGGAGCAGTCGACCGGTGAGCTGTTCGGACAGGAGGGTACGGACATCGTGGTGGCGGGGGTCAGCGGCGATGACGCTCATGCGCTCCTCGAGGACGCCGGTCGGGCCTTCAAGGAGCTGCAGGAAGCGGCCGTCGCGGTAGAGGAGCATTCCGGTCAATCCGAGGCGCTCGTTGTTGGTGCGGCTCTGCGCGAGAAGGCCGGCAAGGTCGACGTCCTGGAAGCCGGTCGCGCTGCGGCTGGAGTAGACAATCGAACGCAGAGCCTGGTCCCTGGAAGCGTCATCGGGGATCGAAGGAGGTGAAAGTTCCACCTTCTTACTCGATCATGATGTCGAAGAGCCCGCATCCCCCTTCCAGTGGTTCCATCTCCCTGGTAGCCGACGCGTCGATCACGACGTGGAGGGGTCGGCCGGCGGCTCCGGCAACAAGCGCAAGCCTCGGTTGCTGTTCGCTTCCTCCATCAGCGCACGCACCCAGGCCGCGTTGATGGTGACCTCGGCGGTGTTGCGGATGGTGAAGGTCAAAGGGGTGGAGGGGTGGGTCCAGAGCGTGAGCCGACCCCGCCCGAGGGTTGCGTCAGCGGGAATGTGGAATCCGAAGCCTTCTCCTCGGCGCAGCTTCGCGAGAATGACGACCTGTAGATGCGCCAGAGCACGGTCGCCGAAGGTGAAGGAAACGGGCGGGGATCCGTGGTGCAGCGTGCCCAAGAGGAGCGATGGTCCTTCCATGTCGGAGAAGCCACGATCCGGTGATCGAGCCTGCACAGCAGGCTAGGAACGACCACCGATATCCCCCGCGCAGACCGCTGACACACGCATGCTCGGACCCGTGCACGCGGAACCGGCTACGCGCCAGCCCCTGACGAAAGAGCGGGTTCCGGCGCACAGTGATCAGATGAAGCAGATCCACTACGCGAGCGCCTCCTTCCAAGTCGGAGACACGGTCGCTGACGCTCTTCTCTCATACGCGAAGGATCTCGCTGTCTGGGGCCGCACCGACAGCGTCGTCTTCCCCGTGCTTACCGAGAACGGCGACAGTACGACCGTCAGCTTGCTCCTGACACCATCCAGTCAACTGTTCATGACCGACACCACCGGCTCAGAAGAGGCTCCTGAGGAGGACGCGGTTGTCGCTGACATGCATCGGCGCCGCGACTGGTTGCATGCGACCCCTGTCGTCGGTGAGGACATCCGCGGCGGCGATGACCTCGTCTGGCTCGAGTTCCCCGACGCCGACACTCTTCCTTCCCTGGAGACCGCTCCGAGCGCCGCCTCCGCCGCCCGCACCGCACTCGCAGCAAACTCTCCCGCTGCCGGACCGCTCGACACTTCCGACGACCGTCCGCTCTCAATGGAGAACGGGATGGTCTTTACCGTCGTTTATGTCAGCACTCTCCTGGACACTCTCACCGACGCGGAGGTTCGAGAGCTTCTCGAGACCAGTCGCGCTCACAACACGGATTACGCCGTCTCCGGGATGCTCGTGTTCCGCGGCCGCAACGTCATGCAGCTACTCGAAGGCGACGAGACGACCGTCCGAGCGCTCTACGAACGCATCAGCGCAGACCCTCGCCACGAACACGTCGTCACCGTGTGGACAAGCATCCACGAGCAACGACGCTTCCCGGACTGGTCGATGGGCTTCGACGAACTCGACACCCCTTACGACGCGAGCACCACGACCAGCTCCTGGCCAGAACCGAACCTCACCGCTCTACCGGCAGCAACACCTGCAGAGCATCCAAGCAATGGACCAGACAACTACCTCGGCCGCCGCGCCCAAGCCCTCCGGCGTGCACTCGTCAGCGGGGACCGATTCGTCGCCAGCCTCGCGATCATCCTCCACGGCCACCGGCCGGAAAACGTCCTCAATACGGACACAGACACCATCATCCGACGCCGATGCGCTGAATGCCGGCCCTCTGCCGCGCCGGAGATCGACAGCTACCCTTGCTCAACCGCAAAGAATGCTATTTGGGCCCTCGAAGCAATCTAAGTTCATCAGCCCGACCGACGCCCCGACTGAATCCGGCCGGCAGCCGTTCCTCCGGAATCTTTGACCAGATTCTCGAAGAGAAGGTGTCCGGCGCCACCCGCACCGACCGACCCGCCCTCGCGGACTGCATCCGCTACGTCCGAGACGGCGACCGCGTCCGAGTCGCGTCGATGGACCGCCTCGCGCGCTCGTTGCGAGATCTCCGCGACGTCGTCGACGAGATCGTCGCGAAGGGCGCCTCCGTCGAGTTCATCAAGGAGCAGCAGACCTACGGACCCGGCGGAGACGACGCGCTCGGACAGCTGATGCTGCACCTGCTCGGCGCGTTCGCCGAGTTCGAGCGCTCCCTCATCCGAGAGCGGCAAGCCGAGGGTATCCGCATCGCGAAGGCCGCGGGGAAGTACACGGGCCGGCAACGCCGGCTCGACGCCGAACAGGTCGCTGTAGCTCGAGTGGACATCGCCGCCGGCGTCCCGAAGGCAGCCGTGGCACGCAAGCTCGGCGTCGACCGCGCCACCCTCTACCGAGCGCTGGCACTCCCCCAGCCTGACGAGCGCGCCGCGACCGAGATCTAGACCGGCGTCAGAACGCCTGCTTGTCAAACCCCTCCGGAGCCGTGTTCATCGGGTCTGCCCATTGGAGGCCGGCGGCGGCCGCGTGGGCCAAGCTCTCGAGGCCGGTGCCGAAGTAGCAGTACCCGTGGGTCGTCTCGATCTGCTGGTTCGGCGGCATCACCACGAGTCGCCAGTTGAAGAGCATCTTCCAGACCTCGACCGTGAAGGTTTCCGTCTCCTGCAGCCGGAAGCCGTTCTCCGTCCGCACGATCCTCTCCCCCGCGACGTCCACCTCTGAGCGCAGCTGCTGCTCGAGGTCGTTGAGAGCCTCGTCTCGGGTGCGCAGCATCGCCGTCTGATCCACCGTTCCAGTGTCCCGATAGCCGCCCCGGCACCGGGTATTTCATCGGGCGGGTCTTACGGGACACTGCCGCCCGCGCCGAAGCGCGGCGCATCCCGCTCGGTGAACTGATGCGGTGAGCGCCTCTCTACCGGACGCTCGAACTGAAAAGAAGGATGCCTGCATGACGCTGCGAACCGAGCTTGCGACCGAGCGAGAGTGGGCCGATGTGCGAACTGCGTTCGGACCTCGCGCCGAGAAGCCCGACTCCTGCTGGTGTCAGAGGTTCCGTCATCATGACCGCGCGACGAACGAGGACGCACTTCGCGCAGAGCTGCGCGATTCGTCTGTCCCGATCGGTGTGCTCGCTTATGCGGACGATCGGCCCGTCGGCTGGACCCGGGTCGTTCCCCGCCACACGCTCCCTGGCATCACCGGGAACACCGCGCTGACCCGCATTCTCGAGGAAGACCCTGCCGCCTGGTGGGTAACCTGCGTCAACCTCCGGAGAGAGGCCCGCGGCCGCGGTGTGGGTACCGCCCTCCTCCTCGCTGCCATCGAGCACGCTCGCGCCAACGGCGCATCTTTCCTTGACGGGCACCCCGTCGACGTCACCATGTCCACCACACGGCCCTCGCCCTCCGCGCTCTTCACCGGAACCGTGTCCACCTTCACCGCCGCTGGCTTCCACGAGATCGGACGCACCTCTCCCAGCCGACCGATCATGCGCACCAACCTCGGCTGACCAGTACCGCTGACCCGTCCCCCTCCGGGACGCCGCCTCACTGGCCCATCAGCTTGTGATCGGGTCCACCGCGGCTTCGGCAATACCGGTGGCGGCGAGGGCGGTCAGGAGCTCGACGACGGCCTGGGAGTCCTCATTGGCGTCGATAGCGGTGACTTTGCCCCAGCGCAGGGTGACGATGTGGACGCCGTGCTGGCGATAGGGGGTGCCGTCGGGAAAGGTCGCAGCGCCGGTCCAGCGGATGAACACGACCGTGCTCCACGGCCAGCCCTCCACCCACATGTCCGTCACGGTGAGGCGCAGTCCGGGGACGAGCCGGCCGAGGCGGTCGAGCCACAGCGCGAGGGCGGCCTTCGAGTGCCGCTGCCCACCAAGGGCGTGATCGCCGCCGAAGCGGTGGCTGATGTCGTCGGAGCAGGACGCCAGTAGCTCGGCGTGGCCGTGGGTGTTGATGAGGTCGAAGTTCCGGGCGGCGAGCCGCTTCACGAGCGCGTGGTACATGACGAGATGTCCTGTTCTGTCGAGGGTGACGGTCTGTCGAGAGGGGGCAGCGGGCTACGCGGCGAGGGCGGCGAGGAGTACGAGCAGGGCGGGCAGGACCGGGACGCCGAAGACGGCGCCGACTTGGCCGATGGACCCGATGGAGAGCACGGACCCGATGGAGCCGACGGAGAACAGCGACCCGATCGAGAGCGCGGAGGCGAAGGAGACGGCGCTAAAGAACGAGGCCGCGCTAAAAGCAGAGCCGAAGGACGCGGCGGAGGTAGCGCTGGCCGCGCTGGCTGCGGAGGCAATCGAGTCGCGGGAGGCGGCGGAGGCGAGCGAGCGGATGCTGCCGCGGGAGGCCTGCAAACGAGCAGAGGTGAGGTCGGTCATAGGGTGTCCTTCCATGGTTGACGGTGTCAAGCGGTCTTAGCATGATCTGTCGGGTTGACGGTGTCAAGCGCTGTGGCAGACTCGACTCGTGACCACTGAAACACCCTCCCCCGATACCCGCGCCCGCCTCGTCTCCGCCGCCCGGGTCGAATTGGTCGAGCAAGGCCTAGCCCGCGTGAGCCTGCGCGCTATCGCGCGGCGGGCGGAGGTGTCCCACGCTGCGCCGAAGTACTTCTTCGGCGATCGGGCAGGGCTGCTGACCGCCGTCGCCGTGGAGGGGTTCGCGGACCTGGCCGCTCGGCTCCGCGAAGCGGAGGAGGCCGGTGGTCTACTGCTCGGTCAACTGGGGCGCGTCTACGTGCGGTTCGGGCTGGAGAACCCGGCGCTGTTCGAGCTTATGTTCCGCCCGAGTGAACTCCATCCGGAGGACTCCGCCCTGCGTGACGCTCAGGCGGAAAGCATCGCCCTCCTCGCCTCGGCGACCGGCTCCGACGACGTAGGGGAACCGGCGCCAGAGGGGACACCGCCGCCGATGGCGCTGGTGAGCTGGGCGTTCGCACACGGCCTGGTCGCCCTGGTCCGCGAAGGCGCATTGCAGAGCGCGGCGGGCGGGCGGGATGCAGCCGCCCTCGCCGATGACCTCATCGACCTGTTCGACCGCGCCTTCCACTGAGAAAAGATCGGCACGGGCGGCCTGTGCGCGCCTGCACCGGCAATCAAGCGATCCCTCGACAGGCCATTCATGGGTCCCGGTAGACGATCCCTGAACGGGAGGCCCGCAGAGGCGTCGACGTGAGCGCCCTGCGAATTCCAGACGCCGGCGGCTCAGGGTGCGCTGTCGACGACGGTGGTCGTGACGGCGGTGTACTGCTCCGCGGTTCCGGCGGGGATCGCGCCTTGGTCGGAGGAGGTGAGGGTCCGCTCTCCGATGAAGAGTCCTGTCGTGGGGTCGATGACGATCTCGGGGACGTTCACGTCGGCGTCGAGGCTGAAGGCGATGCCGGTCCGGCCGTCGAGAACGGCGCTCCTGTCGGCGATGCGGATTCCGGGGATCATCGCCAGAGCGCGGTAGAGCGTGGAGCGCTCTGCTCCGGCCAGCATGCCGGACCGTAGAAGCTCCGCCGCGCCCGAGAGCACACCCGCATCGGTCCCGTCGCCCCACGGGAGTCGGCGCAGCGCGGCCAGCGCCTCCCTAGGATCGGTCGGCAGCGGCTCCTCGGTGACCTCGCCGCCGAGTTCGGCGGCGTGCGCGAAGTCACCCTCGGGATCCTTCGTGGTCTGCACGACTCCGCTCTGCGCGGTCGAAGCCCAGTCGCGCTCGGCCGCCGTTCGCGACGCCTCGCCGTAGAACGCGGTGGCCGGCTCAGCAGTGACCCGCTGCACCCAGTCGGTGTCGGCGTCGGCGGGGATGAATACCTCGGTGATGCTTGGGGCGAGGTAGGCGGTGTAGTCGCCGTCGGCGTCGACCTCGTACGCGAGGTAGGCGGCCTCCGTCGTGATCTTGAGATATTGACCAGCACCGACGATCGGATCCTCCACGGTGATGGTCGCATCGGCCGCAGTCCGCAACGCCTCAGACGCCTCCGCACTGCCCGCCCCCGGGTCGAGAACGACGACCCCGAGAACGAGGGCGGCGGCGAGAGGAACGGCGACGAGCCCAGTGATCAGCGCGCCTCGCGCCCGAGCCGGCCCGGGTGCGGTGCTCTGCTCGACCGTCTCGACGAGGAGGCGGCGGAGAGCCGTGGTCTGGTCCTGTCCGGGGGATGTCATCGTCGTCCACTCGTTCCTGTCGGGCTGGTCGTGCTAATCGCGCTCGTCGTGGTCGTGGGGAGGGAGGGCGCTCGGAGGCGAGCGGCGAGAGCCTTCTTCGCGCGGTGCAGGCGCGACTTGATGGTCCCCGGGGGCACGCCAAGCGCTTCTCCGGCCTCGACCTCGCTCAAGCCCTCGATGACGCAGAGGGTGATCACGTCGCGATGGTGCGACGCCAGGTCTCGAAGGGCGGCGACCGCGGGGCCCTCGTCGAGCAGCTCATCCGGGCTGGCGACCCCAGCCGACCGGGGAACCCGCTCGAGGAGGGCTCGGTACCGGCGAGCCGACCGGGAGACATTCCGCGAGGAGTGCGTCGCGGTCACCAGTAACCATGGCAGCAGCGACCCCTTCACGAAGCGCACGCTCGCGCGCTTCCGCCACGCCTCGAGAAACGTGATCCCCACCACATCCTGGGCGTCATCGACACTCGGCACCAGTGCGAGGCTGTGACGGAAGACGCGGGACTGATGCCGATCGAAGACACGCGCGAACGCTTCGCCGTCTCCCGATCGGGCAGCGCGCCACTCATCGGCGTCGCTTGCGGGGATGCTCATACCTGAAGTGTCCGGAACCGCCAGGAAGGTTCCACTCCATCGAAAGTGACCCACAAAATGATTCTCTACCGGTGTTCTAGCAGCTCAGCGGTGCTGCACCCAGATATTCGGCTTGACGTAGATCCCCTTGTCCGCGTCGCGGTCTACGCACAGCCTCGAGAGGCCGTCGGGGATCACGTTCTCCCCTGACGCCGGCAGGACCATCCCGGTCCACTCTTCCCACTGGGCGACGCTGCCGGTCATCACCTGCGACCAAGGAGCGACGTCGAGGACCGTCGCGCCCATACGGACGTGCGTGCGCAGCCAGGTCCACCGGCAGCCCGTCCTCCCTGGGCCACGCCGCGTAGATGTCGATCGGGGTCAGCGGGTAGTGCGGCTTCGTCGTCGGGCGCAGCGGCACGATCACGTGGTCGCAGCCGGCGGTGACACTGAGGTCGCAGAACGCGCCGAGTAGCGTCCCGGCGAGCGCGAGCGACCCGGAGCGGTTGAAACAAATTCGGAGTGGGCGGCGAGAACGGGCACAGCGTCTCGGACCGCGGCCGCATTCCTGCGGCGGTTCAGGAAGCGTACGACGACGCCCACTAGGGCGGCGTCACCGTTGACGCTTGGATGAGCGGCGCCACGGATAGCCCCCGGCGGGCCGCGAAACGGAGAGCGCGCCGGGGGCTACTGGCGGTCCCTCAGCCACCCGGGGCGAGTGGCGGGGGTCCGCCGCGGCGAAGCCGGGCACTCCCAGCCCCACGGTAGAGCGGTTCGCGCGTTGGGGGCAGTCCCAGTCCGGTGTCACAGTGGCGCCATGGCCACTCCCCGCCAGCGGCTCGTGCTGCCTTCCGTCGTGCGTTGCGGAGCAGGTAGGCGGTACAGCGGGTGATGTGTGAGTTGATCGACTAACAGGGCGCTCGGGATGCGGCGTGAGGCGAGAGCGCGGGGCAGGGTGTTTGTCACGGCCTGCACACGACGGGCTGGAGTAGCTGAATCGGAAGCATCGGCGAGAGGACAGGGACTATGAGTACCTACACCCGCAGCACGAACACGACGAAGACCGCGCGACGAGGACTCGGAGCACTCGCCGCGGCAGCAGCTCTCGCGCTCGGCGCGACTCTCGTGCCCGCAGCGGCAGCATCCGCGGACGACTTCTACACCGACGACGAACTGCAGAAGATCTGCAACAACGCACCAACCAGTCAGACCAAGGGCTCGGAGGGCGACTGCACGTTCGAGGTGCAGAGCGAGGGCGAGCAGCACGTCGAGTGGCTGCGGTACGGCGAGCCGGTCAGCAACTGCAACGCCGGCACGACCACGGGCATCAAGTCGACGATCGGTAATGTCCGCTCGTTCTCCGAAACGTGGAAGGCCGGAGGTGGTGTCGGACTGGAGCTGTGGGAGGTGTTGAAGATCGAGGGAGGCGGTGAGTACTCGCAGACCCGCACCGTCACCAACGAGCGCCGGGACGAGATCACCGCGAACCCTGGCCGCAAGGCCGCGGTCACCCTGGGTACCGGATTCGTTGACCAGACTGGTCGTATCCGCGTGGACATCAACGTATACGAGACCAACAACGACGGCAGCGTCCTGGTGGGTACCGAACCGCACTACATCGACAACGTCACCCGCACCGTCCCTAACGGTTACACCGAGAAGGGCCAGGACGAGGTCGGCTGCGACGAGGACTTCCGCGTCCCCGCCTGATCCAGTCGGCACCGACAACGGTGTGCTCGCCGAGCGATATCGGCGAGCACACCGTTCTCAGTCAAATGGTTCCGACGGCAGCGGTGGCGCCTCGAGCGCACGACGGCTTCGGGTCCGCGGAACGCGCGGGACGATGACTCCCTTAACGAACGCCATGGTCACCAGCGCGGTCCGGTTCGGGGCCTTCCACGCCTTCATCAATCGCGATAAATGCCACCCCACGGCCTGCTTGCTGTAGCTTGTGGCTTTCGCGATGCCCTCGTTCGAGAGCCCGTAGGCCGTGAGAGTCAGCATCCGCTCCTCGGCTTCCTCGAGCTCCGAATCCACGACGACGAGCTCCACCGGACCGGGCGGTCTCGATACGTCCCCCGCGTCATGCGCCGCCATCTGAAGGGACGGGCCTGCCGTTGGCGGGGACAGGTGCCCGGTCCACGCCTCGATCCAGCACGACCCCAGTTCGTGAGCGACATGCGTCGCCCGCGCCATCGCAAGCACCGCACACCGCGCATCGATCCTCGTCGAGGTCTGCAACACCAGCGAGAACACCCGCAGCGCAGGAACCGCGCCGCGCAACGCGACGCCCAGACGCACCTCCGGGTCGGCGGCGGAACGCGCCGCGACACCGCGAAGCTTCTCCAAACACTCGACGGAGAGCAGCTCCCCCAATTCCACCGCACGCAACGCAGCAGGCAGCACGAGAGGCACGATCTCCCGGTAGCGCCGCTGCAACCACGCCCAATGTTCGCCAGGAACATGATCGGCGACAGCAGACAGCAGCAGAGACGAGAACTCGTCCACCCGCTCATGCAGCCCCAACCCCAACGGCTCAAACGCGGCAACGGCGAACCCGCCACTCTCAGATGCCACGACGCCGATCTCCCCACCTCAAGCGCGCCAACGACGTCGCCACCCGCAGGCTAACGGCCCCCGCAGACCAAACCGTTCTCGAGTGGCGAATGTACTCGTCAGCACGCTTGCAAGCGCCGGCACGGCTCCTTGGACCTGAGCTGGTTCTTCGCGTAATGAACGGCATCCTCGTTGTTGTTCACTTCGACGGAGGTGCTGGCTTCCCGATCCGGTCGATTGCTTCGGTGGCAGTGGCTGTCGGAAGGGGAAGGGTGATGGTGGCGATGGTTCCCTGGGGGTGTCGATTGTGAAGGGCGAGGTGACCGCCGAGGTCGCGGATCCGGAGTGCGTGTGAGGCGAGCCCGATGTGGCCGGCTTCGATGTGGGTCTTGCTGTTGGTGGTCGTGAGGCCGCAGCCGTTGTCGCTGACGGTGAGAGTGACTTCGTGAGTGGTGCCGACGAGGTCGAGGATGATGTGGGTGGCTTGGGCGTGTTTGTCGGCGTTGGCGAGTAGTTCTCTGGCTGCTGCGTAGAGCACGTAGGCGAGGTCGTCCTCGAGGTGTGGAAGTGCGGTGATTGTCACTGTTGTGAGGGGGCGTCCGGGGCGTCGGGTGAGTTCGAGGATTGCCGTTTCGAGACCTAGTTGGGCGAGTACCTGGGGGTGCAGGGTCGCGACTGCTCCGCGCAGTTGCTGGGTGGTCGTGCTGAGGAGGCGGGCGGCGGCGGCGAGCTGCGCCTGGTCGGCTGCGTTCGGCTGGAGGCTTTCGAGTAGGCGGCGGGCGGCGATGACGTCCTGGAGGGGGCCGTCGTGGAGGTCGTCCGCGAGGCGCGCAGCGTGCTGTTGCTCGGCGGAGATCATCCGTGCGGTGAGGCTTTCTTGGAGGGACCTGGTCTCGGCGTCGGCGAGGGCTCGGCGGGCGAGGACGAGGGCGAGCCCGGTGGTGGTGAGGGTCATCCAGATCAGGAGGAGGAAGTGGAGCCAGACGATGCCTGTCACGGTGGGTCCGCCGTTGACGGCCAGGTTTTGGTGCCAGACGACCGCGTAGCTGCCAGCGATGAGGGTGCCGACTACTGCTGTCAGCGCGGGCCGGTAGTAGAAGACGGTGAAGATCGGGTACAGGTAGAAGACGGGGGTGATGTACGAGGTGACGCCATCGGAGCTGACCGCCATCACGGCGAGCAGCCCCAAGTCTGTGAGCACGCTCGCGGGCCCCGCCCACCGAGGGATGGGGCGACGGTACGACCACCACACGCTGAGAAGCGCCCAAGCTCCGAAACCCATGACGAGCAACGGGTATCGGGCGTCGGGGGCATCAGGATCATGAACGACCACGCCGAGCACGCTCAAGGGCACCACCAACAGCGCTCGAAGCATCGAAGTGACCCGGTGCACGGACGCGGTGGTCGCTATATCGGCGGTGAAGAGAGGTCGGATCCGGGCGGTCACTGCAGGATCCCTCGCCGCATGGCTTCGGCGACGGCTGCTCCGCGGTCGTTGACGCCGAGCTTCTCGTAAAGCCGCTGCAGGTACGTCTTCACGGTCGAAGGAGCCAAATGCATGGTCAGCGCGATCGAGGGGGCCGATTTCCCCGCAGCGATCGCCGTGAGGATCTGCTGCTCACGGGGGCTTAGATCGATTGTGGGGGCGCTGCTGCGGCGGTGCCGCACTTGCTCCATCAGCGCGGGAACGAACTCGTCAGGAAGAACATCAACGCCGTCTGCTGCTGTATGGATCGCTGCGACGATCGTCGCGCGATCGGCGTCCTTGGAGAGAAAGCCTGCCGCGCCTCTCTCGACACAGCGGAACATGATGGCCGGTTCGGTGTAGGCGGAGAGCACGAGGACGCGAGTCGGGATCCCCCGGCGTCGTACCGTCTCTGCGACGGCGGCTCCGTCCAAACCCGGCATCCGGAAGTCGGAGAGCGCCACGGCGGGCCGATGCACCGCGATCATCTCGACCAGCCCGGGCCCGTCGTCGGCCTCGGCGACAACATCGATTCCGCCCGAGGACGTCAGTAGGTGTACCAGTCCTGCGCGTACGACCGGATGGTCATCTCCCACCACCACTGTGATCACGCAGTCTCCCACCGCCACGGCAAAGATCCCGTTCCCGCCGGGACCACTCTGCTCATCACGGACCAGGACGGCAAGGCGCACACGGACCTGTCCTCCGATCGGTCGACCGTCCCTGTCGTCCCCGGGGTGACGTCGATCCGCGGACAGACACCGCGACGCATCGTTTCTAAGGTGAGCCGCGCACCCAGATACTCCGGGACGCTCACACCCGAGCTGATCCGTGCACTGATACCTCAGCGAGGAGACCCGATGAAACCGAATGTCAGCCGTCGATCAGTGGTCACAGCCGCCTGGACGACACCTGTCATCGTCGCGGCAATCAGTGCTCCCGCCGCATCAGCGTCCGCGACGCTCAAGCAGTTATCGGTGCGCTCTGCAGGCCCAGAGTTGTACTCCCAGGGGACCCGCATCTCCTTCTACATCTTCTGGGTCACGAACCTGGGCGACGCGACCATCCCCGCCGGAACACTGACGGTGTCACTGAAAGAAGGCCCCGATTTCTGGTTCTCCGGGTTCAGCGGCCTCGCCGGCACGTGGGACTACGGCCCCCTCACCGACGACACCCTCTCGTTCGTCTACTACTTGGACGTCCCACCGGGTACCGCCGGAAACGAGGACGACGAAACCTACCCGCTGCTGATGTATCTGGAGAGCAGCCTCCCGGAGGACACTCAGCCGCCCGCTTCTGCCACCTTCGTCGTCACGGCGCCCGGCTACGAACCGTCAGTCCTGACCTTGCTCGTCCCCTACTGACTTGTGCCGTCGGCATCGACCCCTCCAACACGCGCTGACTCCTCGACAACCACAACAGGAAGCTCCCGATGATCACCCTTCGCAAACCTGCTACACCCTCTTCGTCTGCCCCTTCTCGCCTCTCACTCATCGTCCTGACCGCAGCACTCACGCTGGGAGCGGTCGTCGCGCCAACAGCATCAGCGCAGGCCGCGCCTCGAATCGTCGTCGTCTCCGGCGACATCACCACCGATACGATCTGGAGCAGAGCCGACGCGGACGTCTACCTCGTGGACTCTCGCCCCACAGTCGCCGCCGATGCGCAGCTCACCATCACCGAGGGCGTCGTCGTGAAATTCATGCCCTACGCCGGCCTGGAAGTCGAGGGATCTCTCGTCTCGGCCGGTACCGCTGACGCGCCGGTGGTCCTCACGGCCGCGTCCGACGACACGGTCGGCCCTGCCATCGACACTGCCTCCGCCCCGCCTCGCTCGGACTACTGGAACGGTATCGGCACAGGTTTCGGCGGTATCTCCCTCGCCCTCGACCACACCGACATCCGCTACGCAGGCATCGACGCCGTCAGCGAACTCCGACTCACGAACTCCTCTGTCACCGGCACCACCGTCGGCGTCATCGCGCGCGGTCATGGCGACGCCACTGTCACCGACTCATCCATCGACGGCGACCTCCAAATTCACCGCTTCGGATGGCAGCAGCCGGCGGCCCCGACCTCAGCGACGATCACCGGGAACACCCTCACCGGCGGGCGCCTCGAAGTCTCAGCTGCCTACTCCGGACCCTTCACCGTCCGCAACAACACCGTCATCGGCGCCACCTTTGACCCCGAAGAGCCACTCGGCCTCCAACCCGCGATCGCTCTCTCCGCCCCCAACCTGCACCCGCGCGACTTCGCCACGAACACCGCGACCGATGGGGACCGTGACTACATCGCACTAGAAGGCAGCCTCGCGGAATCCTGGACGGTCCCCACCCGAGGTCTGCGATACGAGATCGGAGGACTCGGACTCACCGACACAGCAGGGCTCACTGTTCCTCGCGGCGTCACCCTCACCCTCCCTGCCAGCGCCGCCCTCACCGTCCGCCCGGATTGGCGAGGTCCCGCCTTCACCATCGACGGTCGACTCGTGGCAGCTGCAACACCCTCCCGACCAGCAACGATCACCTTCGCCGGAGACACCGGCCCCGCAAGCACCATCATCACCGTCCGCGGATCAGGCGCTGCCGCCGCCTACGGACTTTCCCTCGTCGGCATCCCGATCGCGAACACCGCAGGCACCTTTGGTACCGCCAAGCCCACCTGCGCCTACCTGGTCACCGCCAGCCAGGCCGCGCAGCGCTGCCGCTGAGAAGCTCCCCGCAGAAAAGAACTCCCTCCATTGACTTGCACTGCACGGATCGCACCTCGTCCGAACGACGACGTGTCGCGAACGTATGCGACGGCGGGTCTACTGTGGCGGTGCGGCCGAGAAGCGGGGGCTTCGATGACGCCGCGCAGCGCAATGCCGTGGGTACTCCGGGCGCGCTGCCGCTCTCGGCCCTGAATCACGGCAGAGCCGAGAGCACCCCACTCCACCTCGATCTACTGAGGAGTCACAAATTCGGAGTGGTGTATCGGTCGCGTCGCCTGCAGCCACCGATCACTTCGGGTGAATGTCGTCGTTGTCGGCCAGAAGCGTCGCCGTTGTCGGCCAGAAGCGTCGCCGTCCTCTGCAACAGGACGGCGAGGCGTACGTCGATGTCGTCGTACCCGTCGGCGAGATCCTGCAAGGAGTGCGACGTTGAGGGTGTCAGGCGTGGCCGGAGATAGTTGTCGGCCGGGAGCAGGGTCGCGTTCTGGCGGTGCGCGGTGATGGTCGACATCGCCCGAGTGCTGAGCGGACGTTGCGGATTGAGCCAACCGTGCTGATCGATGGCAGGCAGAAGAGTCGGCGCTGTCCGCCAGTCATCCGGAACGGCGGTGGCGCAGTCGTGGGCATCGCTGTGAAGAGTGGGGTCGAGTATCTCCCGGACGCTGTACCGGAACCCCAATGCGGCCGGCCCCAGAGCGCGTAGCCACCGGGTCATCACGCATCGCCAGCATGAAGCCGCATCGTCCACGCCTTCGATGATCGCGCCGGCGATGGTGAAGGGCTCCTCCACCGCGATATCCGTTCCAACGACCAATCGAGCCTGGGCTCGAGTGAGATGAAGTTGGTCGAGTAGGAGCAGCAGGAAAGCGTCCCGGCGGCCAATCAGACCCGCCGGATAGCGGGTGATTGGGATCGCCTGCAACGCGTGCGTGGCACTCGCCCAGCCAGCGCCGACCCGGACAGCTGGAGTAGGTTCCGTAGTCGCGACCGGGAATGGCGCATCGAGAAGAAGGTGGCCAAGACGCAGTGCCCGCACTCGCGTGATCGCCGTGCCGGGTGCCGCTGGAACAGCAGCAAAGAACCGCCCCAGTTGCGCCAACGTCGCCGGAACCGCGACCGCGTCGGTCGCCGCGCACCAATCCAGATACAACTGCCATGCCGCGCGGCTCGAAACAGGCAGCTGCTCGAGGATGTCGACGGGGGTCATAGACCCAGCGCCGTCACCGCGTTGCCGGTCAGAGGGTCGCGTTCACGGGCATAGATTTCCACGGTCGCGGCGGAGCGGTGTCCGGTCTGGCGCATCACTGCGTGTGTGGTCGCTCCTTGGCGCAGGGCCTCTGTGACAAATCCGGCCCGCAGTGAGTGCGCGCTGTAGCGGGCGGGGTCGAAGCCGACTGCGCTGACGCGGCGTTTGACGATCAGGTTCACCGACTGCGAGGCCAGCGCGTTCTCGGTGGGCAGGCCGCTCTTGTGCATCCGCCGCAACAGCGGTGTGCCTCCGTGAAGAGCCGGAACAATGCCGCGGCACAGGTGCACCGTCGGGTCATCGGTGAACAGCACTCGCATGACCGCGCTGCGCCCCTCCTCCGCTGCTGCCAGAATCCGTAGCCAGCGCATCCAGGCGCAGGGGCCGCAGGTGAGCGGTTCCCGCCCGCACGGGACCGCCTTAATCAGGCCCTTCCCGACCTGGTCGGTCTTCGAGCGCCGCACCCACACGTGCAGTCCGTCCTCGCGATGCCGGACGACGTCCTCCACTCGGAGGTCGGTGAGTTCGCTGCGCCGGAACGCCCCGGCCCAGCCGAGTAGGAGGAGCAGCCGGTCTCTGACGCCGGCGGCGCCGTTGGGCCAGGTGGTGACGTCGATGCGGTCCAGGACAGCTTGGATATCGCTGAGCACGAGCGGGTCCGCTTGCCGGATGGGGCGTTGACGGTCGCGGCGGATGCCCTGCAGCGTTCGGGTGACCAGAGCGCTGTGCCCGGGGAGAGGAAGGTTCTGCTCGGCGTGGGCAGCGTTAATCGCGGCCAGCGCGCGCGCGAGGGTCGACGGTGCGTACCGCCACTCCCCCGCCGCGTTCAGGAGCCCGGCGCGGTCGGCCAGATACTCGGCGACCGTCTGCGGTGACGCCGGCAGATGAGGCCGACCGGCCGCCGCGCACCAGGCCACAAACGAGCGCAGGTCCCCCTGGTAGGCGCGCCGGGTGTTCCCCGCGATAGACGCCTCCCCCAGCTGCAGGACGGCGGCAGACACCTCCCCTACAGCCGACGCCGGCGCAACGACGACCCGTGCTTGATCGTCCTCAAGCTCACGCATCAGGAGACTCGCGGTGCGCCGAGGATCTGGCAGGCGCGGCAGGCACTGTCGCGAGAGGCCGCGTCGGCAGCGCCCTGCGGGCAGGTCCCGTGATTGCGGTGGGGCACCCGCCCATCAGCGACCTGCTCGAGTAGCCGAACTCGATCGACGAGCTGTGGCATAGGGGTCCGCAGTAAGGCCGTGGACCGCAGGAGAACACTCCAGTCGGGCGCCTGTTCAGCGTCGAACCACTCCGCGGTGCGCACCTGGTGAACCTCGAGCGCGATCGCCTCGAGATCCAGTGGTGCAGCCAGAAGGCCCTCGAAGGGCCCGTCGAACTGATCCTCGAGCCTCACGGCCGCCTCCTCGCCCTCGAAACCGCCTCGAACGTCATCGAGCGCTCATCGGAGCCTAGTAGCGGTAATCGCAATTATCGTGATCCTAAATTTAGACCCATGATGTGACCATTTACCCACCCGAGGTCTGTGAAACGCACTAGGCAGGTCCGGCGTGCTCGTCTCGATTCTCACCAACCACTCCTCCGAGAACGCACGCTATGTCGACCCCGTTCACTGGCGGACGCATCGACCAGATCCGCGACCCTCGGTGAAGCTCACGTCGAAGGAAGGTGGCCGGATTTCCCTCGTCCGCGCGAGAGAGCCGTCGCGACGCTCGACACCAGCGCCCGGGTGCAAGGCAGTGCCACCGCCTGACCACCGGCGCGACACTTTCTTCAAAGTCTGTTACTTACAGACCAACGGACTTTCGGATTTCCGCCTCCGACGCGCCCGCGATCCGGTCGCTCTCCCTGAGAAGAAGGTCGATCGCCACCCGGATGAGGGTGTTCTCCGTGATTCGTTCCGTTCCGGCAGGCCTGGTTCGAGTTAGCCGACGTGCATGTGCGGTCAGTGCGGTGTACTGATCGTCTCGTACCCTCGTCTCCTTCCTGGCGAAGGACCGGTAGCCGGCTTCCCCCGCCGGCGCCTGACGAGATGCAGGAGCCTCTTCCACCCGTGCGGACCTCGACGGCTCGGCGGACTCCGCCGGCTCCGTTGCTGCCACAGGTGGAGTGGGCGACGATTCCCCCTGGCGGGGCGTGGAAAGCATCGCGCTGAGATCTTGGCGGGCCATCAGGAGCTCCTCGGGGTCGAGTGCGCCCAGATGGAGGTGAGCTCCAGGGCGACTGCGTTGTAGTCGTAGATCGCGTTGGCGGTCTGTCTGGTGTCGGGGTATTGCGTTACCACGTCCCCGGTGAGAGGTGAGTCACTGATTGATTTGTACTGCCGTATGTGCTGCTTGAAGCGAGGGAGCCCAAGACTGACATCCACCAGCTTGACCCAGTCTTCAAGGAGGTTCGGAACACGCATGTCCACCTTGCCGAGCAAGACCCGGTACGGAACGCCCCGTGGCTCGATGAGCTGGCTGATCGTGTTGCGCGTCGGATCGACAGCAAGCGCTTCTGGAACCATCGGCACGATCGCGAAGTCGGAGACGTCGAGAACGGCACCGAGGATCGCCGTGTCAGTCAGATTGCCTGGCGTATCGACGAAGACGACGTCGTACGGCAGTTCCCGCAGACGCGTGAGCGTGTTCGGGTCAGTGTTCTCCGCGAAATCGAAGGGCAGCTTCTCCCCCGCCCGAGCCGCCCACATGGTGGTCGACTGCTGAGGGTCGACATCGACCACCAGCACTCGTGCGTTCTTGGCAGCGACGGCCGCCAGGTTCATCAGGCTTGTTGTCTTCCCGACCCCGCCCTTCTGATTCGCCAGGGACACGATACGCATAAATGGTCCTCCCACTTCCGTAGTTACAGACTACCAAACTCCGGCGCGGCCGGCGACCCTGGAACTCTGTAACTTGCGAGTCAACAGCTCTTGCCCCTTCGTCGATGCGGCCGATCGCGATGCGAGCCAGCTTGGGCCGTTTAACCAACCTACAGACTTTGTGTCTTTGTACCTTCGGCGCCAAACCCGGTCGGCTCGGGTTCTCCGTCAAGTCGTCGAGAGCCATCTACGCCATACCGCGCACAAGTCCACCGCTGGGCGTGCTGCTCTGCACGATGCTCATCACAGGCCCTTCGACTTCCGTAGTTACAGACTACGGACCTTCGGATGACACGGATTCCGGAACTCTGTAACTTACGAGTGATTGATTCCTGTCCTTCGACGATGCGGCGGATCAAGACGCGTGCGAGCTCGTATTACATTGACAGACTTACAGACTCCGCATGTTTGTACCCTCCGCGCAAGGCTCGTGCCCGTCGAAGCCACCACGAGATCGCGCGCTCTTGCTCTGGCTGCAAACCACCAGCGAGATTCGGCCACTAACAGACTTACAGAGTCTGGACCTCTGTAGAAACCCCGACGCGTTCTGCAGAGAATGGAATCTTGCCGGGCCGGAAATGCGGATTGCAGAGTTCGTGACTTTGTTTCTTCCGTTCAACAGCCGAATCAGTGGTCTGCCCACGGCCGATATCTGCTCGACCAGCCATCCAACGCCCCACCGACGTGACATCAGTACAGACTTCGTAGATTCGGAGGTTGCAGAGTTCGGAACTTGAGCTAGGTCAATAGTCCGGAAGATCGCGTCTGCCGTAGTTACAGAGTTCGAGACTTCACAGCACGAAAGGGTTCGGACCAGCAGTCCGAGGCGTTGTAAGTCTGTGCATTTGGTAGTTACAGAGTTCGGAATTCACCACCAGGCGTTGCCTGCAACAAACGAGGCCAAGCTAGAGCTAGCGAACGTACGGCGTCGCCAGTGTGCCGCGCGGAGCGCGGTTCGCCCAGCGTGTTCTGGCATATAGAGAGAGCGAGCGGCGGCTCATCGCGCAAACGGGTCCTCTGTAGGTCCCAGCGAGCCCGAGACCATCTGCCCTCCGACCATGGCGTTTAGGAACCGAGTCGATGGCGGCCCAAAACCTTTGGTGTCGAAGGCTGTGTCGACCACGCCGAGAAACACGTGGGAGTTCTTGGGGGAGAGGTCGGTGAGGATGACGCCGACCCGACGATACGACCCCCTCGCGCAGACGAGCGCGCAGCGTCCTGGTCGCAACACGGGACGATCACCACCGGGTAGTCAGTGGGGACCGGGAAGCCGGCGAGCCCACCGCCGAAATCTTGCGGTGCGCCCGCGAACAACGACAACGAAGCGAACACGCTCCTTGTCACCGACCCGTGCGCCGGCCGCCGGTGGGAGGCGCGCTGCGCTCAGACGGACAGCACCTGCTCCCTCCTGATCAGCGCAGGGCCTGAGTCGCACAAGTCCGCCGGCTTACACGCGCCGCCCGACGTTCCTGGCGACCGCGGCGCGCAC
Organism: Rathayibacter sp. VKM Ac-2927; assembly: GCF_022815525.1. Classification (NCBI taxonomy): domain Bacteria; kingdom Bacillati; phylum Actinomycetota; class Actinomycetes; order Micrococcales; family Microbacteriaceae; genus Rathayibacter; species Rathayibacter sp. VKM Ac-2927. The sequence continues at coordinate 129,405 of NZ_JALGRT010000005.1, read as the reverse complement.
CGCTCAGCTGGTCCTCGCCGCTCGGCGACATCGCCGTCGACGCCGAACAAGGACCCGTCGACCAAGCGCACCTGCTGCCAGTCCGAGTAGCGGCCCAGCAGTTCGATCACCCGGCCGGTGAGTTCCGCGTACAGCTCGTCGATACTCGACCCTGCGCCCCCTTCGTGAGGCGGCCCGAGCGGATCAGCGGCTCGATCGTGGACCACGGCATGCCCGTTTTCCGTCCGGACATTTTTCACCTGATCCGCGCGCGCCAACACGCACTCGTCCTTGTTCGAGAGCACGACGATGGCCATCCGGCGAGCCTGGGGTCGAAGAACCGCCGCAGCTCACGGGGAAGCTGTTCACGTCGACCCCACCGATGCGCCGCTCACAGCACACGGTGCAACCGGTGCACGCCGACGGCGACGACGTCCAAGAACTGGAAGTCGGTCAACTCGGGAACGAGGACCGGCTGGTACTCCGAATTCTCGGCGCGCAGGATCACGCCGCCGGGGGAGAGGTATTCGGATACGACGGCGTCCGCGGATACGAGGAACCAGAGTCTCACGGCGTCCTTCGCCGAGATCGAGATCCGTTCAACGGTCGTCACCCATATTTGACCGTCTCAGCGCGCTCCGAACATTTGCTTAAGACGGCGTGGGTGCCGCTCGGAGGATCTGAAAGCTCGATCGAAAACCAAGGACAGTGGGGGAGTGGTTCCGCGCGTCGACACCGATCGAGGTGCACAGGTGTCGACGGTCGGACAGCAGCCGAAAGCTAAGCGGCAGTGGAGGACCACCAGAGGGAACCGGGGGCGAGCATGCCGGTGCGTCCCCATTGGAGGGCTTCTCGGTGATCGCCTCGGCCGGCGGCGTCACGAGGGTATAGCGGCCAAACCCGTTCTCCGGCGGAGGAGTCGTCGAACAGGGGGCGACTGGTGATGTGCGGTCGTCGAGGGCGTGCTCTTGGTGCGGACGAGCGATGCGCGAGCTCGGCCTGCCACCAGGCCCAGACTTCGCGTTCGATGCTGTAACGGTGGGCGCGGTCCTCGAGAAGCCCGTCGACGCCGAGAGCTCGTGCTGCAGTGACGCGTAAGTCGCGAAGGGATCGTCTCCATCCATCGGTGTGCTTGACGATGAGGCGGTGGCTGCGAAGTCGGGACAGGTTTGTGGCGGCAGTTCGGGCCGTCACTCCGAGCATCCGCGCAGTGCTGTCGACGGTCACGGACGCTTCGCGGCGCAGCAGCGCGTAGATCTTCCCAGCGAGATGTCCGAGGCCTGGGCGGGTGAAGAGATCGTGGCGAGCGTCGGTGAGTTCGTTCTCGACCCGGTCGAGGATCACCGCTCGCTCCGAAAAAACCTGGCCCGGGGGGCGGGGGTTATTGAGTGGATGTGTCCGAACCGTGCTGGGACCTGTGGAAAGTGGCCCGGTCAAGCGCCATTCGCTCGCGTTGCTGCCGTCGGCGCGGGCGATGAGCTGGACGTAGCCGTCCTCGCGGAGCGTCCGTAGTGCGCTGGCGGCGGTAGTGCGGCCAAGGCCAGAGAGCAGGGCGAGATCGCGGACGGAGGCGGCGACGGTGCGCTTGCCGGTGTGGAGAGAGAGGTATGCGAGGGCGGTGAGGACTGTCCGCTCGGAGGTGGCGCGCTCGGTGCGACCCCATCGGCCCGGGTTCACCCGGAACCGCTCGAGGAGATCGCCAACGGCCCCGATGATGCCCTCGAGCTCCGTCAGATCGCGAGGCTCCCGCTGGGAGGGAAGTACGGCGTGCAGGGACGCGAACTCGAGCGCCTTCTCCCACTGGCGACTGAGTCGCGAGGCGGCCTCGTCACGCGCTCGAGGGCGGCGGCCACCTCGACCGGTGTTCTTCGTGCGGTAGTGCTCCATTCCGGGCGCGGTCTGGGCTGCGTGCTGGACGTCGGTCAGTGTCCAGCCGGCGTGCGCGGCCGAGAGCAGGCACATGAACGCGGTCCACGACGGGTTCGCGCCACCACCGGCGGTAGCCATATGGGCCGCACCCGCAGCGCTCAGCGCACGATGAGTGCGGTGCTGCAAGACGACCGCGTCCTGAGTCGGCGCGAAGTAGCGGCGCCCCGAAGGCGTCGCTTCCAGGACGGCCGCAACCGCGAGCAGCGAAGCCGGCAGTACGACCGGCTCCAGCAGATCCTCGACGCGGCCTCGCAGCAGCGTCGACAGGCTGCCGTCGCGATGAGGAGACAGGGGAGGGCGGGCAGCACCCGTGCGCGGGTTGTGCAGCATGCCGTGATCCAGCGTGCGGAAGTTCGCCTTCGCAGCGGTCGCCAACCGGTCGACATCGGCTGCGGCAGCACCGCCACGGACGGCGATCCACAGGTGGCGGCCCCCGGTGCCGGAGGACTCGCACACGACGTGAGAAACCTGATGCTCATCGAGGACAGCCGAGAGTGCGTCGCAGTCATCGACGGCCTGTTCCATCAGGTCGGGGTCGACCCCGTGTGAGTCCTTGCCGTCGAAGTCGAAGCAGAGCAGTCGGAAGACGCCGGCGGAGTCCGCGAGGTAGATCGCCCAGGGGGTACTCGGGGCAACGGCGGAGACCAGGAACGCCGTGGGGTACGCGTTCTCGTCCAGGCGCCCGTAGGCGTCGCGACGCATCGTCCGGACGGTGTCGCGCGGGCTGAGTCGACGGGTCAGTGACCATGCGTCGCCGCCGAGCGTCGACGAGCCGTGACGGCTCGCTGAAAGATTCATCCTTGAATCTCTCAGCCCGTCGTGTAATCTTTCGGGCATAGAGAAGCCTCCCGCGAGGGTGGTGACTTGATTAGCTCTGAACCCGGGCTTTGGTCGGCAGTGGGTTCTGAGCTACGAAACTTGGTGAGGCCCGCTTCGGCGGGCCTCCTTCGTTTAAGCGGCTGGGATCGGCAGCTCCTCTGCTTGGGGTCGCGGTGCAGCGATGAGCGGGAGCGCACCGTTCGTCTGAACGAGCTCGCGCAGGAAGGTATCGAGGTAGTAGGCCAAGGAGACGCCGCTGGCCGCCGCGGCCGCCTTCACTTCCTCACGGACGTCCGGAGTGACGCGTGCCTGAAGCAGCACGGTGGGAGCATTGTCTGCTCGCTTTGCACGACCCTTGATTGCGCTCATACGAGCAGTCTTCTGAGCGAATGCATGCATTTTGGGGATGTCGCTCGGCGTGTCTACGAACGTCCCGTCGAACGCGGTAGCGACGAACGGCGACTCAACGATCGCTCGAGCAACGTCAGCCGATCGCGTTGCGACACGCCGACGAGTGAAGCTCGTCGTAGTTCGCTGCGAGGGCGTGGGTATGATGCCAGACATGGAGAAGCCTCCCGTGAGGGCTGGTGACTTTGGATGGGACGAACCTCTAGGTCGGCAAACTGTGAGGGTTCGAACTACGTAACTTAGATCGGCCCGCCGCGTCAGCGGCGGGCCGCTTTCTATTAAGCGGCGGAGATGTGCGCCTCCTGGTCGATGTCGAACGTCGGTGCCAGCACAGGCAGGTGCCCGGTGGAGTCGCGGAGCTGCTGAAGCAGGAGTTCGAAGTACAACGAGCGCGAGACGCCCGAGGCCTTCGCTGCGCCGTCGACGTCGTCCTTCAATACGGGCGGCATCTGAACCTCGACGGGCACGGTGACGGCGCCATTGCGCGCGCGTCGCTTCTGCTTGATCGGAGCCATGCATCCAGAGTGGTGACTTAACCCCGGCATTGCGTGCGCCACGCCGGTCGCTGGCGGGATCAATCCCGGGATTAAGCATGATCGCCGCAGTGACGCGGTCGCGACGGATCGACGAAGGCCGTGAAGGCCTCCAGCCCGCGGCCGGTACGGTCTTCGTCCAACAGCCATGCCGGAACTGTACCAAATACGGTCCGGCAGTGTTACCGAATTAGGTACACGCCGTCAGCTCAGCGCGCGCCGCCGTCCGATCCACTCGCAGATCGAGGCGTCGAACTCGTCTGGTGCGACGTTGTACTCCCAGGCATGCGCAGCCGGCGGGAGCAGGGCTAGCTCGCTCCGCTCAGCGTTCACGCTCACGAAGGCCCGTGACAACGAGGCAGGAATCTCCCGATCTCCGTCTGAGTGGATGAGGAGGGTCGGAACGGTGAGTCTCGGTCCTCGGGTCCAGTCCAGGGCACCGAAGTCGATGGGTCTCGGAAGTCCGACGAGGGCGCTGAGAGAGCGAGTGGAGAGCGCGAACGTCCCAAGCGCACCCACGACCGATGGCAGATGAGCTCGGCGCGCTCCAGCCTGAATGACCTGCCGCCAGTCGGTGGCGGGTGCGATGAGAACGAGGGCTGCGATGAGATGGCGGTGTGGAGACCGCTCAGAGAGCTGAAGAGCAATGCCGCCGCCGAGGGACCAGCCGAACAGAACGATGCTGTGCGCGCCGTGCTCCACGGCGTAGTTGATCGCAGCATCGACGTCATCCGATTCAGTTTGGCCGAGAGTCGACACCCCGTTCTTCGTTGATGGCCCATCTCCGTCACCTCGGAACGAAGGAACGAGCGACGTGTAGCCGAGCTTGCGTGCCGCCGGGACTGAACGCAGCGCGGTGATGCGGGTGGTGCGGATGCCGTGCACGTGGATCGCCCAGGTTGTTCCGCCCTCGCCGCCGGTTGACGGGAAGAGCCACGCTGGACATGGGCCTGTTGGCGAGTCGACGTGGATCTCGCGCACGCGCGGGTCGATGTCCTCAGGACGCGCGAAGACGTGTCCGGTCCATCGGCCTTCGTCAGCGGCGGCGAGATCGCCGCCGGTGACTCGAAGAACCTCGCGGCGAACGGTCCGCTCAATTGTGTCGTGATGAAGGATCCGGCCGACGAGCGCGTGGCCCCGATCGGAGTCGAACCAGAAGCCGTACTCGCCGTCGTGAAGGGTTTCGGGCGTGGCGGGGAGGGTGACGCTGTCCGGGGTCGCCGAGAGGACCTGCACGGTCCTCTTGCGCCCCGGCATCACGACCCGCCGCCCTAGGACGACACCGACGCCTGCCAGCAGGGAGAGGGCAGTCACAGCGGCTCCCGCTACTCCTAAGACAGCTCTCACGCTGACGTGCGGGGCACTCATCGAGTCCAAGCTCTTGTGGTCGCGGGAGAGGCGAGCTGTTCCATCACGATGGCCTCCGCCGCTGCGACGTGACGAGCATCGGCTGGCGTCAGACGGCCGCGGTCAGCGTTCTCGAAGTCGCGGAGCGCGATTACCAGGTCGTACACCACCGCGATCGATGATTCGTCTCGAGCGCTACTTACCCCGTTGGTAGCCGGCATCACCGCGAGTCTGCCGGCGAGGCGGCGAAGTCTCCGTGCATGCCGGCTGAGTCGTGCCTCACGCATGGCCTTCGACAGAGTGAATGAGGCGATTCCGGTGACGATGAGGATCACGCCGCAGTAAAACAGGAAGTCGAACGCGTTCCGCAGGAGGACGCGGAAACCGAGATCGGTGACCTCGATGTGGTCGAGGGACAGGACGATGATCTCGTCGATGCAGGCGAGGATGACGAGGCTGCTGCCTGCGACGAAGAAGCCGTAGGAGCGCGCTTTTCTGCGACGGAGACCGAGCAGGAGCATCGTCGAGATGGCGAGGATCGCCGTCATGTAGATGCTGGCGTAAAGCCAGGTACCTGTCTGGGAGATGTGCTCGGTGATGAAGGTTTTCGAGGTGGGTTCCTTGTCGGTGATGAACAGGAACGGCACGACGAAGGACATGAGCATGGCGGCGAGGATGAGCTTCCTCGTCCAGAATTGCGGGGTGCTGCGGGACTGAAGGAGGGCTGCTCTCATGACCAACCAGAACGCGGTGGTCGCCAGGACGTTCTGGGCGAGGTTGATGTAGTTCTCGCCTCCGAGGAACCGGTCCAATCCGGGGTGGACTCGGGTGAGGAGCGCGAGGGAGCCGACTCCGCTCGCGAGCCAGGACAACCGGCTCGAGGGCTGGGAGACAGCAGCGGGGATCCGGGCGACGAAGACGACGGCGAGGACCACGAGAGCGATTAGGGCTAGAGCCTGCATCTACCCGAAGACCTCCTCGTCCTCCCGGAAACGAGGACGCAGGAGTGAGCGGGAAAGAAGATGGGCGAGGTGCTCTGCTTCGCCTTCGAGGATGCGCCGGTCCCCATCAACGTTCTGGAGGTCCTCCGAGCGGCCTGCTTCTAGCAGTCGGCCGCGGACGACTCCGTTCGTCCCCCGATAAGAGGCGACGGAAGAGTCGTCCCCTAGGACGTTGCAGCCGGGGTGGCGGAGGGCGATATGAGCTAGTTCGTGCAGGATGCAGTGCATCTGGTAGAGCCGGGTATCGGTCGAGCGGTAGAGAATCTGGGCCTCGTCGGGAAAATCGACCCAGAGAGCTGTGAGCGTCTGCCAGTCATCGTCGTCGATGGCATCGACGTGGATCGGTTTGCCGTGCAGGTCAGAGACATGCGTGAGGAGGGCATCCAGGGTCTGATCGTCCTGGAACCGGTTCTCCTCGAACGTCTGCGTCGTGCGTGCGGCGACGTCGGCGTGTTCGAACCACAGGGCTTCGTTGCTCTGGGTGGTGCTCATTCGGTTGTGCCCTCCTTCGGAGTTCGCTCGATCGACAGAATCGCCTTGGTCACGGCGGCGAGCTGCTTCGCGTTCATGCCACCCAGCGCTCGAGCACTGATTGAGGTGGCTCCAGTAGCTAGTAGCGCCCGGTGGAAACGGATCTCCGCTTCGATGAGCTCGCTGGCTTCGTCTTCACGCCTTGCGGTCAGGTACTCGTAGCTGACGCCGAAGAACTCGCTGAGGCCGACGAGCAGATCGACCGGGAGCCGCGTGGAGCCCTGCATCTCAAGCAGCTCATCCCAGTCCTTCGGCTCGAAGCTGATGTCACGACCGCGGATGGACTGAACGAGGGTGTCGAGGGTGAAAGTCTGAGTATCCGCACTCGTCGGCCCTTCGGCGAGGAATCGGAGTCTTCGAGCGAACTCCCTGCCGTCGATGCGCTCAGCAGCGAGCTCTCCGCCACCGTCGTCCGGGTTCGGAGTAGACGCGAGCTGCAGCACTTCGTACGGTTCAACCCCGAAGGCTCCAGCGAGCTTCTCGATGTCGTTGGTGGTGAACGGCGCTTCGCCGCGCAGACGGATGTAGAAGTAGTTCGCCGAGATGCCTGCAGCACGGATGAGTTCGGTGTTGGTCAGCCGCGCACGATCGCGGAGCGTCTCGACTGCGCGGACCACGCGTCGCGAAAAGTCCGTCGGTCCCGGCGCCGGTCGTCTAGCCACCCATGGAATGTACCAAAGATGATATAAGCCCATTTCGGTAACCGAGCCGGGTTGCAATCGCTACCTAAATCGGTAGCTTTGTCGTGTGCCCGCTTCTTCGTCTCGGTACTCAACCGTCTTGCTCGCCCTCATCGCCTCCCTCCTCGTGAGCGGCTGCTCATCGGCTTCGACGAGTGAGGCGTTTCATGAGAATGAGTCCCCGAAGACCGCCTCACCTTCCCCCAGCACCCAGCTCTCATCGCAGACGCCGACTCCCGAGGGCGTACAGCCGGTCGATGCGGAGCCGTCCCCAGAGCCCTCTCCGGTGAGCAGAACCGTCGCGATCGCGACGGAAGCGGTGGTGGCGTTCTGCCGTCCAACACTCGGTTACGACACCTGGATCAGCGAGCTCTACCCGTTCTTGAGCCAGTGGGCAGCAGTGGCCTACCGGACGGTCGACCCGGCAAACGTGCCCTGCACGAGCCTCACGGGCGCTGCGACCGTCCGCGACGGTGACGGCGCGTTCACGATGCGCGTCCTCGTCCCCACCGACGCGGGGGAGTACTCCGTGTACGTCCACCGCACCACGGAGAGCACTCCCTGGGCCGTGGAGCAGATCACCCCTCTGGCCTTGGAGTAGCCGAGTGGAGAAGGGGGGACTGGGGGTGCTGGCGGCGGTCATGGTGCCCGTCGTGGCGGTCGCGATGCTGTTGTGGGTGCTGTTCTTCGGCGGTTCCGCTGCCGCGGCATGCCTGCCGGGCGGGGGACCGGTCAACGTGTCCGCTATCCCTGCGGACGCGAAGGTTGGGGCCTACGGGCACGACCAGCTCGTGAATGCGGCACTGATCGTGAACGCGGGAGCGGCGAAGGGGCTCGGCGCGGACGGGCAGACGCTCGGCGTGCAGACAGCGATCGGGGAGTCATCCCTGGTGAACATCACCTACGGGGACGGTGCGATCAACCCGGACGGGTCAGTTACCGACTCGATCGGACTGTTCCAGCAGCAGTCGAGCTGGGGCACCGTTGAGCAGCGAATGGACCCGACGACCTCGGCGGGCTTCTTCTACGACCGCCTCATCGCGGTCGAGGGTTGGCAGTCGATGGAGCCCTCGATCGCGATCAACAAGGTCCAGCGCAACGCCGACCCGAACCACTACACGAAGTACCGCGCCGACGCCGTGGAGATCATGACCTACCTCAACGGCCTCGGCAGTAGCACGACCGCACCTACGACGACCGCTGCACCGGTCGATGTTCCGTCTACGCCGGCCAGCACCGCACCTGCGACGGCTGCGCCGATCGGTGGATGCGTCGCCGTATCTGGCGACGCGCAGGCCCTCGCAGCCGGCCTCGTGACGGCGATGGAAGAGGGGCGCCTGCGATTGCTCGAGGAAAGGTACGCGCAGCAGATCCGCGACATGGCCGCCGGCACCGCGAAGGAGAACTGCGGCATCGACGTGCGGATCCTCCAGATCATCACGATCGCTCTGAACACGTTCGGAAAGGTGGGCGTCTCCGACCTCAACCGCCAGTGCACCGGATCCCTCCTGGGCGCCGGCACCGGCTCTTCTCACTGGATGAACGGCGGCGGGAACGCGGTCGATTTCTTCTCCTTCGACGGCACGGCCACGACCGGCTGCGACGCGAACGCGCTCACGCTCCTCACCGTCCTGGACCCACAGGTTCCGGCGGGCTCGCGTGCCGGGCAGATCCAGTGCCGCTCGACCAGCTACCAGCACATCACCCAGTTCACAGACACCCCGAACCACCTGCACTTCGACGTCGCCTACGCCGACGGCCCCCTCACCACCGGATAGCCGGACCTTCTCGGCGCCCCAACCGGCGGCGCCGAACACCCCGCACCACCACCACACGAAACGGAGAACACCATGTCTGTACTCGCCCTCACCTCCGACCTGATCACAGCCGCCGGCAGCTTCGGAACCGTCGTCCCCGACCCGGGCCCAGGGGGCATGCCGCCCGGATTCGAGGCCTTCACCACCGTCATGGGCTGGGCGAAGTGGGTCGGCCTCGGCGTCGCCGTCGTCGGCCTGATCATCCTCGGCGTCACCATGACCGTCTCCGCCCGCCGCGGCGAAGGCGGAGAGATCGGCGGCTGGCTCGGCCGACTCCTCGTCGGCGTCATCATCGTCTCCGCCGCGTTCACGATCGTCGGCTTCCTCATGGGCAGCTAGCGCACGAGGACACCGACCGGCATCACCAACGAGAGGCACGACGTCATGAGCGACACGCAGTCCCGCAACCCGTTCACCAGTCGAGGATTCATCTTCGGAGCAATCGTCTTCGGAATCCTCGTCCTGGCCGCGATCCTGCTCGCCGTCACGTCCCTGGACAGTGGTGGCGGGCAGGGCACCGCCATGCCCGCCACCACTGCAACGCCCACCTCCCAGGCCTCAGAGCTCGACGCCGATGCTGCAAGCATCTGCGGCCTCCCTGGACTCGACGAGAGCGGCAGCCTCGCTGCCGCACCCGACGCGGAGTGGACCATCGTCGGGACCATGGCAGCGCCCTCCTCGGACGATGCAGGGCCTGGCGTCGTCGACGCCGACGGAGTCCGCAGCTGCTACGCGCACACCGTGGAAGGCGCAGCCTTCGCCGTCGCGAATCTCTGGGCGATGGGAACGGACGGCCGTCTGAGCGATCTCGTCACCGAACGCCTCACCGTCCCCGGCCCCGGTCGAGACGCCGCGCTGGCCCGCGAGACCACTCAGAGCAACACCGGCCTGAGCTCCCAGATCGCCGGCGTGAAAGTCCTCGCCTACGACGGTCAGAACGCCACCATCGACATCGCCTTCCAGATCTCCGACGGACGTCTCATCAGCTTCCCCTACGCCCTCAGCTGGTCCGAGGGCGACTGGAAGTTCGTGCTCACCGACGACGGACTCCCCACCTTCCGCCCGGTCGCTCTGCAGAGCCTCGGCGGCTACCTCCCTTGGAGCGGCACCACATGACCCCAGTCCCCGACAAAGAGCCGTGCTCCGTCGTCGACGTTCTCTGCTGGACCGGAGAAGGCATCGGCAACGTCGTCTCGCAGGCGTCGAACGACGCTCTGCAGCAGTTCGTCAACAACATCCTGGAGGGCTTCGGCAAAGCGGTCGTCTCGCTCGGCACCCTCTGGGTGAACGTTCCCTCCCCGGTAACCGTCGTCGACCGGGGAGGCGGCGTTAACGGCGGCGGCACGCCGCCCCTGCCGGAGGCGTTCGAGACGATCCTCGGCTACATGACGTGAGTCGCGGCGGGCCTCGCGGTCATGTCGCTGATCATCGCCGGTGTAATGATGAGCACCCGTCGTCGCCACGGCGACGGCGAGGCGCACATGGGACGCATCGGCGTCATCATCTTCGCCGTCTTCCTGCTCTCCTCCGCCTCCGCACTCGTGACAGGGTTCCTGCCCTTGGCGCTGCACCTCAACGAGTCCTCGAGCACCGTCGGCTGGGTGCAGGGGCAGCTCGAGTGGTACGCCGGCGGGCTCGCGATCCTCTCGATCCTCGTCGCCGCCGGCCGCATGGTCTGGACGCAGCGCGCAGGCGAGCTGCGCACCCTCGCCCGATCGGTGCTGACGCTGATCGCCGTCGCCGGAGCGGGACTCGTCGTGATCCGCCTCGCCACGCAGGCCGGGGACGCGTTCTCGGTCTGGATCCTCAACAACTCCACCGACTGCGACGTCACCAACGGTGAGAGCAACTGCTTCGGCACCAACGTCTTCGCGATGATCTCTCTCACCGCGACCGCTCCCATCGGCCTGATCGGCCTCTTCCTCCTCGGGATCCTCGCCGTGCTGATGACGTACGTCCAGGTCGCGCTCATGGTGTTCCGCGGCGCAATGCTCGTCGTCCTCGCCGGCATCTTCCCGATCGCCGCGGCCGCGACCAACACCGAGATCGGGCAGCAGTGGTTCAAGAAGACCCTCGCCTGGACCCTCGCCTTCATCCTCTACAAGCCCGCCGCGGCGATCGTCTACGCGATCGCCTTCCGGATGACCGGCACTGACCTGTTCAAATCGGACGGCACCGGGCTGTTCCAGATCGTCACCGGCCTCGCGCTGATGCTCATCGCGCTCGTCGCACTGCCCGCCCTGATGCGCTTCCTCGTCCCCGCTATCGCCTCGGTGGGCGGCGGCGGTGGCGGTGCAGGCCTCCTGCTCGGTGCGGCCGCGGCCGGTGGAGCGGCGGAGATCGCCAGCGGAGCGATCCGCTCGCGCAGCGGAGGCGACAGCGGCGGGGGCGGAGGAACGCCCGGCGGCGGCGGCTTCGGCTCCGCACCGTCCGGCAGCAGCGCCTCCGCAGGCAGCAAGGGGTCACCCGCTGCAACTCCGGCCGCCTCCGGCGCAGGCGGCGGCGCAGCTGGTGGAGCTGCGGCCGGCGGCGGCGCAGCAGGCGGCGCGGCAGCAGGCGGTGGTGCCGCAGCCGCGGCAGGCGGCCCGATCGGTGTCGGTCTTGCGGTGGCTGGGAAGGCCGCCGAAGGCGCAAAGCACGCAGCAGGAGCGGTCAAGGCCGCCACGGACGACGCCACTGGCGGCAACGAGAGCGGGAACTGATGAGCACCACGACTCCCACGCGCAGCGCTGAGGCACCGCGCACGTACGGCAACTGGCGTCGCCCGCAGACCGCGGGACTCGGCGGCCTCGGACAGCTCGCCACAGGCGTGCTGTTCGTCGGCATCCTCTCCTCGATCATCGCGTCGATGTTCTCCGGCCTCGGGGCCGCGCTGATCGTCGCCGCGATCTTCGGCGGGATCTTGCTGACGGTTTCGGTGAAGGACAAGCACGGGCAGAGCGCCCTCGGAAGGACGGTGAATCGCGTGAACTGGATGCGGACGAAGGCCAAGGGAGCGAACGTCTACCGTTCCGGCCCCACGGGCAGAGCGAAGTGGGGCACGTTCCAGCTCCCCGGACTCGCTGCGGCGTCGCAGCTCTCCGAGCACGAGGACTCGCACGGGCGCCGGTTCGCTCTCGTGCACGTCCCCTCGACCAAGCACTACACCGTCGTGATCGCCACCGAGCCGGACGGCGCCGCGCTGGTGGATCAGGAGCAGGTCAACAACCAGGTCGCGGAGTACGGCATCTGGCTCTCCAACCTCGGAGACGAGCCCGGCATAGAGGCCGCCTCCGTCACCGTCGAGACGGCCCCCGACACCGGTACGCGCCTGCGCTCGGAGGTCGAGGGGTCGATGGACCCGGACGCGCCGGAGTTCGCTCGAGCGATGCTCTCGGAGGTCGTGAGCAGCTACCCGGTCGGGTCGGCCACGATCCGCGCCTACGTCGCGATCACCTTCTCCTCTCTCTCCCGCATCGGCGGGAAGCGCCGCAACGCGAAGGAAGTCGCCACCGACCTCGCCGCCCGCCTGCCTGGCCTGACGACGAGCCTTGCCGCGACCGGTGCCGGCGCTGCACGGCCGCTCGGTGCTCAGGAGCTGTGCGAGGTGATCCGGATCGCCTACGACCCCGCCGCCGCCGTCCTGATCGATGAGGCCCGCGCTTCCGGGGACGTGCCCGAGCTGTCCTGGACGGACGTCGGCCCCGCGGCCGCGGAGTCCCGGTGGGAGTCGTACCGGCACGACGGCGCCGTGTCGACGTCGTGGACGATGACCTCCCCGCCGCGCGGAGTCGTGCAGTCCGGGATCCTCGCGCGCCTGCTGGCTCCGCACCGCGACGTCGCCCGCAAGCGCGTCACCCTGCTCTACCGCCCCATCGACCCGGCCCGCGCCGCGGCGATCGTGGAGGCGGACCTGAACGCGGCGCAGTTCAACAGCTCCGCGTCCACCAAGCCCACCGCCCGCTCGACCCTCTCCACCCGCTCCGCCCAGGCGACCGCGGCGGAAGAGGCCTCCGGCGCCGGCCTGCTCAACTTCGGCCTGATCGTCACCGCGACGACCACTGACGCCGTGCACGAGGCGGACGCGCGCGCGGCGATCGACTCGCTGACCGCCGCGGCGCGTCTTCGGGTGCGGCCGGCGTTCGGGTCGCAGGACACCGTTTTCGCTGCGGGTCTGCCGCTGGGCCTCGTGCTCCCGCGTCACCTGCGCCTGCCCACCGAAGTGAGGGAGTCCCTGTGAGCCTGATCACCCGCCTGTTCTCCTCGAACAGCGACAACGAGCTCGAACCCGGCGAGGACGTCCTGCCGGACGGAGCCGTCACCGCCGCCCACGGCGACACGGCGGGGGAGGAGCTGACCGGCGACGGCCTACCCACCGGTGCCGTGTCGTCCTCGGCAGAGCCCGGCACCGACACGACGGCACCCTCGCGGCGGGCTGCGTGCGGGCAGGGCGAAGCTCCGGCCCCGGTAGCGACGGTCGCCCAGCGCGCGACGCTCACCAGAGAGCGCACCACCCCGCGCACCCGGCGCCGGGAAGGGAAGAAGATCGAGATCCCGCACGGCGGGAAGAAGAAGAGCCAGGGGACGGCGCTGCGCCGTCCCCTGCGCCCGAGCATCCGCGGATGGCTCGGCCGCGGCGGCGGTGAAGCCGTCAACGTCACGGCCGCAGACGAGTTCCGCGGGACGACCGTCCAGGTGTGCGGGCTCTACCCGTTCTCGGTCGGGACGGGTACGCCGATGATCGGGGTGCCGCTGGGGAAGAACCTCTCCACCGGAGCCTCCGTCTGCTGCGACCCGATCAGCTGGTTCCAGCGCGCGAACCTCATCAGCAACCCGTCGATGTTCGTGCTCGGCAAGCCCGGCCTGGGGAAGTCCTCGCTGACTCGCCGCATGGCCGCCGGCCTCGCCGGATACGGCACGATCCCCCTCGTGCTGGGCGACCTCAAGCCCGACTACGTGGATCTGATCGAAGCCCTCGACGGGCAGGTCATCCCTCTCGGCCGTGGCCGCGGGTACCTGAACATCCTCGACCCCGGCGAGGCATCCGAAGCGGCGCAGCGCCTGCGGGATGAGGCCGACCGCTCGCTCGAGCGGGCCGACGAGCTCGCGCACCAGGTCGACGCGCTCGGCGTCTCCGACGACACCGCGGCGATGATCGCGGAGGTCGGCCGGCTGCGCAAGCACGCCGCGAAGGTGCAGCGCCTCGCTCACCAGGTCCTCGCGGACGCCCACGGCCGCCGGCACACGATGGTCGCCGCGCTCCTGACGATCCTCCGCTCCCAGCCGCCGAGCGACCGCGAAGAGACGATCATCGACCGGGCACTGAAGTACCTGGACGAACACCACCAGGGCGTGCCGGTCCTCGCGGACCTGCTGCGCGTGATCCAGGAAGCGCCGGACGAGGTTCGTCAGGTCGCGTTGGACCGCGGCGACATCGAGAAGTACAAGGACGTCACCGAGAACCTCGAAGCCTCCCTCATCGGCCTCACCACCGGTGGACGCCTAGGCGAGGTGTTCTCGAAGCAGACCACCACGCCGATGCGCCGGGACCGCCCCGTCGTCTACGACGTGTCCTCGATCGACGACTCCGAAGGCGACCTCCAGGCCGCGATCCTCCTCGCCTGCTGGTCCGCCGGCTTCGGGACCGTCAACGTCGCGGCCGCCCTCGCGGACGCGGAGCTCGAACCGCAACGGCACTACTTCGTGATCCTGGACGAGCTGTGGCGGGCGCTGCGCGCGGGCAAGGGCATGGTCGATCGCGTCGACGCGCTCACCCGCCTGAACCGCGCGCGCGACGTGGGCCTGGCGATGATCAGCCACACCATGTCCGACCTCCTCGCACTGGCCTCCCAGGAGGATCAGATGAAGGCGAAGGGCTTCGTGGAACGCTCCGGCATGGTCATCTGCGGCGGCCTCCCCGGCGCGGAAATGCCGCTGCTGACCTCGGCCGTGCCGATGTCGATCGCGGAACAGGGGATGCTCACCTCCTGGCAGGACCCGCCCGCCTGGGACCCCGTGTCCGGGCACGAATCCGAGCCTCCCGGCCGCGGCCGCTTCCTGATCAAGGTCGGCGGACGTCCCGGGATACCGGTGCGCGTCGAACTGACCGCAGCAGAGAAGGAGGTCAACGACACCAACAAGCTCTGGCACGCGACCTCCCGCGCCGGCCGCGCAGCAGAGCCACTGCCCACCGACCCCGTGAACGTCGAGATCCTGCCGTGAGCGTCCTCGTCGCACTTGGCGCCAGCTGCGTCGCGGCCGGCGCCGACGGTGCCGCGATCATCAGCGCGATCCGCGCCCGCCAGCGGACCGCGGACCGCGATCGGTTCCTGCTCACCGTTTGCTGGGCAGGGGTCGGGCTCCTGGCGGGCTTCGTCGCTTGGGACCAGTGGGACCGGGTGATCGCGTGAGCTGTGTGTCGACGGTCGCGTTCGAGGGCTACCGCTGGACCTGCCAACGAGCGGCTCCGGGGGAGCACGGCTTCCACACGACGGATCTTCCCGTCTCCTTCGTGGAGCGGGGCCTCGCGGTCCTCTCCTGGGGGACCTCGCATCAAGCACCCGCCGACGACTGTACCCCGCGGTGGGCCGGCCCTATCTACACGGAGGAGTCCGCATGAGCGACACCGCCAACAACCGCCGCCGCGAGCCCGGCAAGTCGGGCAACGACGCCCTGATGCTCGGCGCCGCCCTCACCGCGATTGCTGCTATCGGCATCGTGTGGGTGGCTGTCGCGGTCGGGTCGCAGCTCGACGGAGTGAACGAGGGCTTGCCCTCGGACCCGTTCGAAATCATCTCGGGCCTGTTCCGCGGCCGAGTGGTGTGGTCGACGTCCGCAACAATGATCGCCGCAGCCGCAGCCGCCGTCGCCGTCATCGTCCTCGTAGGCCTCTGGCTCGTGTGGATGCGCTCGCTCGGACGCAAGAACCGCTCGAGCGTGGACCACGCCGCCCGATACATGGCGACGCCGCGCGACCTCGCGTCGATGATGCGCAAGGAAGCGTTGAAGAAGTCCGCCCGCCTCGGCGTCGCTGAGAACCCCGGCGTCCCGGTGGGCCGGCTCCACCTGGGGAAGCAGATGCTCTACGCCTCGTTCGAGGACATGATGCTGCTGATCGCCGGCCCCCGAGTGGGCAAGTCGACCTCCCTCGTCATCCCCGCGATCATGGCCGCGCCCGGCGCCGTGGTCACGACGTCGAACAAGCGCGACGTGCTCGACGCAACCCGCGAAGTCCGCGCCGCCAAAGGCCACGTGTGGGTGTTCGACCCCCAGCGCGTCGCGTTCGAGGACGCGACCTGGTGGTGGAACCCCCTCTCCTACGTCACAGACGACACCAAGGCCGCGAAGCTCGCGACTCACTTCGCCTCCGGCACCCGGGCGATGAACGCGAAGACCGACGCCTACTTCGACGGCAAGGGCCAAGAGCTGCTGTCCGACCTGCTGCTCGCGGCCGCGGCCGGGAACCGGCCGATCAGCGACGTGCTGCTCTGGCTGACCTCCGTCGAGGACGAGACACCCGTCGAGCTCCTCCACGACAACGGCTACCCGACCAACGCGCGAGCCGTCCGCGGCATCATGAACACCTCCGACAAGGCCCGCGACGGGATCTACTCGACCGCGCAGGGCATGGCCGTGTGCTTGAAGAGCGCCGCAACCGCCGACTGGGTGAACGCCCGCCCAAACGACACCCGCCCGCAGTTCGTCCCGGAGACGTTCGTGACATCGACCCAGACGCTGTACTCGCTGTCCAAGGAAGGCGCCGGCACCGCCGGCCCCCTCGTTACCGCCCTGACCGCCGCGACAATCGAGGCCGCGGAGGAGCACGCCGCGCGCTCCCGCGGAGGGCGCCTCGCGACGCCCCTCGTCGCCGTTCTCGATGAGGCCGCGAACGTATGCCGGTGGAAGGACCTCCCCGACCTGTACTCGCACTACGGCTCGCGCGGAATCCCGATCATGGCCGTGTTCCAGTCCTGGTCCCAGGGCGTCGGCGTGTTCGGCAAGGAAGGCATGCTCAAACTGTGGTCCGCCGCGAACGTGAAGCTCTACGCCGGCGGAGTCGCAGAAGACGAGTTCCTGCGCACCCTCTCCGAACTGATCGGCACCTACGACAAAGAGACCACCTCCGCCAGCTACAACAAGGGCGTCCGGTCGACCACCTCGGCGCTGCGCCGAGAGAAGATCCTCGAAGTCGCCGACCTCACCAGCATGGGCCGCGGACGCGCGATCATGCTCTCCTCCGGCGCCCGCGCCGCCCTCGTCGACACCGTGCCCTGGTACAGCGGCCCCAAGGAGCAGGTCGCCGCGATCAACGCCTCCATCGCCGCCCACGACGCCAGCAGCGGACCCGCGAACTCCGCGCCGGTATCGCCCGTCGTGACGGTGATGCCGCCGCGAGAGGCGCAGCGGTCGACGGATGTCGATGCGGCGCTCCGGGGCGAGTGATGAGCGACGAGGACGTGTTCGACGTCGACGTCGACGCAGATCCTTTCTCGCCGGCCGCCCCACCCGTCAGACTGCGCACCGCAGAAGCAGAGGAACCAGACGAGGAGGAGGTGCCGCAGACGTACTTCGGTTCAGCCGACGAGTGGGTCCGGAAGTTCCTCCTGCCCTCCTACCGGCGCCGCGTCACGGCCAAGGGCCAGAGTGTCGGCGACCGGTGGGCGGCCGAGTGGTGGAGCAGCGTCGAGGCGCTGACCCGCATCGAAGCCCTCTGGCGGATGTGGGAAGAGATCCGGACCAGTGCCGGGTCTCTGAGCGCGTACTGGATCAACCACCTCGACCCCCACATGCGAGTCCTACTCTCGCCTAGCGGCCCGTTCGCGACGTCGACAGACGAGAACCGGGCTGGCGAAATACTTCCCTACACCGCACCGCCAGCAGGAATGTTCCCGTCAGATTTGCAAGCCTGAGCCCTCGGCGACCGAGATCGCCTTGATGCTGTCCGTGTCAGGAATCTGCTCGGCGCCCACCTCTCCGATCTCGACGGTCTGCGCGGGCCATCGGTCCGTCCTGGCGTGCGGACACCTGCTGGATGACCTTCAGAGCCAGCCGCATGAACTCGCGGGTGGCCGGGGAGATGGAGGCGTTCCGGCGGGTGACGAAGGCGTAGTGCTCGACGATCGGCGGCTCCAGCAGGGCCCAGTGCAGTCCGCGCGACTGGATGAGCGACCGGCCGACGAAATAGGAGACGAGCGAGTCCCCGACTCCCTGGGCAGCGAGCTCGAGCGCGTGCGTCTGGAACTCGACCTCGATCATCGGATCGAGGGTCACTCCGGCCTGCTGCGCGTGCGCGAGAAGGGAGACGCGCAGGGGGTCGTCCTTCGACCAGCGCGCCTCCGAGAGGATCAGCGGCCGGTCGGCGAGCTCGTGGATGCCGACCGGTCTGCTGGTGCGTCCGGGATCGACGGAGACGTAGACGACGGAGTCGGTGAAGACCGGCGGCGTGAGGTCGAGTTCACGGTCGTCGACCGGCAGCTGCACGATCCCGGCCTCGAGCTCGCCCGAGCGGACGGCGTCGGCGACCTCGGCCGAGTTCAGGCCGACGACGCGGATGCGCACGGACGGGTGCAGCTCGTGGAACTCGCGGATCAGATCCGTCAGCAGGTAGAGGTGAGCGCTGTTGAAGGTGCCGAAGGAGACCGTGCCCTCCTCCAGGGCCTGGACGCCGCGGCCGGACTCCACGAAACGCTCGGCCTCGGCCAGCACGCGCTCGGCGAGAGGCAGCAGCTGCTTCCCCGAGTCGGTCAGGAGCAGCTTCCGCGAGGTGCGGGTGAAAAGGACGACGTCGAGCGTGCGCTCGAGGGTGGCGATCTGCTCGGAGAGACTCGGCTGGGCGATGTGACGAGCGTTCGCTGCGGCGGCGAAGGTGCCCAGGCGCGCGGCGCAGACGAAGTAGTCGAGCTGTCGCAGCGTCGGCATGGAGGGCATCGCGGGACGGCCTTTCTCTAGTTTTCTCCTTGAGTGGACCCATCGTATTCAGCATTGCCCTAGGTCGGTGCCGCTGGTCTGCTGGTCCTGCACCGCGACGGGTCGTCCAGACCGGCCGCACGAGGACGAGGAGCCCGCCGAGAATGAGCACCAGCAGAGATCGCGTCGCCGTCGTCACAGGCGCGGGGAGCGGTATGGGCCGCAGCACCGCCGACGTCTTCCTCCGCGAGGGCTGGACGGTCGTCGCCCTCGACGTCGCGCCGATCGACGAGGACGTCGACGGCCCGGGCCGGCTGATCTCCGCCGTCGCCGACGTCCGCTCGCGCGACGCCGTCCGAGCGGCCCTGCAGGAGGCGCTCCCGGGCGGTGAGCGGATCGACGCCGTCGCGAACATCGCCGGGATCTACCCGCCGTCCACGCTCGCCGACTTCTCGGAGGAGACCTACCGGCGCATCTTCGACATCAACGTCCTCGGCGTCCTCAACATGATCGCCGAGTCGGTCCCCCGGATGGCCGCGAACGCGTCGGTCGTCAACTTCGCCTCCGTCGACGCGTTCACCGTGTCACCGGGGCAGCTGCTCTACGGGGCGTCGAAGGCGGCCGTGGTCATGCTGACCAAGGAGCTCGCCCTCGAACTCGCTCCCTCCGGCATCCGCGTCAACGGGATCGCCCCGGGCTGGGTCGCCACCCCGGGCAACGCGGCCACCGGTCGGATGGAGGCGGCCGCCTCCTCGATCCCGCTCGGTCGTGTCGCCCAGCCGGAGGAGATCGCGGAGTGGGTGTGGCTGCTCTCGCAGGGCGATCACGCGGCGTTCCTGACGGGGGAGACGCTCGTGCTCTCCGGCGGAGACGTGATGCGCTGATGACGATCGTGATCACCGGCGCCGCCCGCGGGCAGGGCGCGGCGCATGCCCGCCACCTCGCCGGGCTCGGCCGCCGCGTCGTCCTGACGGACGTCCTCGACGAGGCGGGTGACGCCACCGCCGGCTCGATCCGGGACCAGGGCGGTGACGCGATCTACCGCCACCTCGATGTGTCGGAAGAGAGCGCCTGGGCAGCCCTGGCGGCTGAGCTGGGCCCGGTCGCCGGACTGGTGAACAACGCGGGGGTCCTCCGCCACTCCGCTCTCGGCGCGACCACCCTCGCGAGCTGGGAGCTCCACCACCGGATCAACACGACCGGCCCGTTCCTCGGCATCAAGCACCTCGCGCCGCTGATGGGCGCTGGCGGA
This sequence comes from Rathayibacter sp. VKM Ac-2927, assembly GCF_022815525.1. Classification (NCBI taxonomy): domain Bacteria; kingdom Bacillati; phylum Actinomycetota; class Actinomycetes; order Micrococcales; family Microbacteriaceae; genus Rathayibacter; species Rathayibacter sp. VKM Ac-2927. The sequence goes on along the minus strand of NZ_JALGRT010000005.1, from coordinate 109,224 downwards.
TCGATCGTCAGCGTCTCGTCCACCGCCGCTCTCGCGGGCTCGGCCGGCTACGGCGCGTACAGCTCCTCGAAGGCCGCCCTCCTCGGGCTCACTCGCGTCGCGGCGGCCGAGTACGCGCCGCTCGTCCGGGTCAACGCGATCTGCCCGGGCGGGGTCTCCACACCGATGAACGACGACGAGCCGGCCGGCGGCAGCAGCAGCTCCGCCCCTCTCGGCCGTCGCGCGCACGCCGACGAGATCTCACCGCTCATCGCCTTCCTCCTCTCCGACGCGGCGTCCTTCGTCACGGGCGCCGTCTGGCCCATCGACGGCGGACTCACCGCGGTCTGACCGCACTGCCCTTCCCGCGACCTCCGCCTGCACGTCCCGCCTGCACGTCCCGCCTGCACGTCCACCCCACCGCACCCGACAGCACCAAGAAACGGACCCGACCATGCTCCGCTCGAATCTGACCCGCCGCCTCGCCGCCACCACCGCGCTCGCCGGTGCGGCCGCTCTCGCCCTGGTGGGCTGCTCCGCGTCCACCGCCGCCACCACTGTCGCCGACGACTGCGCTCCCGCCGACTCCGGACTCACCACCTACACGCCCGGCACCCTCACCGTCGGCGTCCCGGAGAACCCGCCGTACACCCAGACCTCCGGCAGCAGCGCCTCCGGCCTCGAGATCGAGATCGTCGAAAAGCTCGCCGCCGCCGAGTGCCTCGACCTCGCCTATGTCCCGATCACCTACGCCAACGGCATCCCGATGATCAGCGAGCAGAAGAAGACCGACATGATCACCGGCGGCTGGTACGTCACCGAGGCCCGCGCCGAGCAGGTCGGCTTCACCAGCCCGACCTACTACGACTCCATGGCGATCATCTCGAAGGACGGCATCGACACCGTCGAGGGCCTGGAGGGGATCGGTGCTGTCGGCAGCGGCGCCGGGTTCTCCTGGGAGGCGGACATGAGCGCGATCCTCGGCAGCAGCTTCTCCAACTACCCCGGGACCGTCGAGATGAAGCAGGACCTGCAGAGCGGACGGATCCAGGCCGCCCTCGACGGCTACGGCGTCGCGAAGTACGCCTACAAGGACACCGACTTCCAGGTCGAGGTGGCCCAGCCCGACGACCGGGTCGCGATCACCACCAGCGCGCCCGTCGCGGCGTTCCCGATCGCCAAGGAGAACACCGCGCTCTCCGACGCGTTCAGCGCGCTGATCGACCAGTACCGCGAGGACGGCACGCTCGCCGGCTTCCTGGCGGACTACGACCTCGACGAGTCCCTCCTCATCCCGGCGGACGTCGCCGCGACCTCCCTCCGCTAGACCCCTTGGGGCGCTGGATCGTCCCGGCGCCCCCACCCACTCCCACCCGACCCGAGGAGTCCCCATGGACGTCCCCCTGCTCACCAGGCCGAACGACCTGCCGCTCGCCGGTGTCCGGCTCACCGGCATCTCGAAGAGCTTCGGCCAGCACCTCGTGCTCGACGACATCTCGATGACCGTCGCGCCCGGCAGCGTGACCGCGCTGATCGGGCCCTCGGGCTCGGGCAAGAGCACACTGCTGCGCTGCGTCAACCTGCTCGAGATCCCCGACGCCGGCACGATCGCGGTCGGCTCCAAGTCGGTCGAGGCGGGCGGCAAGGTCTCCGAGCGCGACCTGCTCGCGTTACGCCGCCAGGTCGGCATGGTGTTCCAGTCGTTCAACCTCTTCCCGCACTTCACCGTGCTGCGCAATATCGCCTTCCCGCAGGAGAAGATCCTCGGCCGCAGCCGCGAGGAGGCGGAGGCGCGCGCGCTGACCCTCCTCGAGCGTGTGGGGCTGAAGGACAAGGCGCACCAGCACCCCGGCAAGTGCTCCGGAGGGCAGCAGCAGCGGATCGCGATCGTGCGCGCGCTCGCGCTCGATCCGAAGGCGATGCTCTTCGACGAGCCGACCAGCGCACTCGACCCGGAGGTCGGCGTCGAGGTGCTGGCGGTGATGCGCGAGCTCGCCGACACCGGCATGACGATGATCGTCGTCACCCACGAGATGCAGTTCGCGCGCGACGTGGGCGACCACCTCGTCGTGATGGCCGAGGGCCGCATCATCGAGGAGGGCGCTCCCGAGGCCGTGATGGCTGACCCGCGGGAGGAGCGCACTCGCCGCTTCCTCAGCGCCGTGCTGGACCGCTGATGGAGTTGCTCCTCGCCGTGCTGGCCGGGCTGCCGCTGACGCTCCTGGTCACCGCCGCGGCGTTCGCGATCGGCCTCCTCCTGGGCGTGCCGATCATGCTCGGCCTGCGGTCGCGGATCGCGCCCCTGCGGCTCGCCACTCGGCTGCTGGTCGACCTGATCCGGGGCGTGCCGACCATCGTCTGGCTCTTCCTGCTCTACTTCGGCGTCTCGCTCGGCACGCTGCGCTTCGACTCGCTCAGCGCCGCGATCGTCGGACTCGGGATCATCTCGGCCGCCTACCTGGCCGAGATCTACCGCGGCGCGTTCCAGACCCTGCCCAGAGGTCAGGGGGAGGCCGCGCAAGCGCTCGGCCTCGGACGCGGCACGACCTTCGTGCGCGTGCTCGCTCCGCAGGCGATCCGCACGGCCCTCCCGTCCCTCACCTCCTATCTGCTCGCGCTGGTGAAGGACTCCTCGGTCGCCTCCACGATCGGGGTCGCCGAGGTCGTCTTCGCCGCGACGACCGTCGCCCGCCAGAACCCCGACACCGCGGGACTCACCCCGTTCTTCCTCGCTGCCGCCGTCTACCTCGCCGTCAGCATCCCGCTCGCGATCCTCGCCCGCCGACTCGACACGCGCCTCAGGAGGTCGTACTGATGGATCTCGCCGTCCACCTCCCGAGGCTGCTCGACGGCCTCGTCGTCAGCCTGCAGCTGACCGCGCTCTCCGTCGTCGGCGGGTACCTCGTCGGACTCCTCTTCGCCCTCGGCGCGGCCTCGCTGCGGCCGTGGCTGCGCTGGCCCACGATCGTCCTGATCGAGATCGGCAGGGGCATCCCCGCCCTGGTCGTCCTCTACATCGCCTACTACGGGCTGCCCTCGATCGGCGTCCTGCTCGAGAGCTTCACCGCGGCCGCCTGCGCACTCACCTTCACCGTCGCCGCGTACTCGTCCGAGACCATCCGGGCGGGCCTGCAGTCCGTCCCCCTCTCGCAGCGGGAGGCGTCCGCCGCGCTCGGGCTGAGCGCGATGACCACCTTCACCCGCGTGGTGCTGCCGCAGGGCATGCGCTCCGCCGTGCCGGCGCTGATGGGGCTGGCGATCCAGTCCTTCCAGGGCACGTCCCTCGCGTACTCGATCTCGGTGAACGAGCTGATGAGCCAGTCCTACCAGGTGTCGAACACCACCTTCGAGTACCTCGGCACCTACGCCCTCACCGGCCTGATCTACGTGGCGATCGCCGTTCCGGCGACCTGGCTGTCGATGCTCGTCGAGCGCCGGCTCGCTCGCGGCCACGCCTGATCCGCTCCTCCGACCCTCCTTCGAAAGGAACTCCTCCATGTCCCGCTACTGCGTGATCGGCGCCGGCGCCGCCGGCCTCTCGGCCCTCCAGAAGCTCCGCGCCGCCGGCTACGACGTCGACTGCTACGAGAAGACCGACCGCGTCGGCGGTCACTGGAACACCGACTACGACGCCCTGCATCTGATCACCTCCCGCGACATGACGCACTTCGAGAACTTCCCGATGCCGGCCGACTACCCGCACTTCCCCCGCCGTGACCAGGTCCGCGCCTACCTCGAGTCGTACGCCGAGGCCCACGGCCTCGGCGACGTCATCCGCTTCGAGACCCCGGTCGCGTCCGTCCGGCCGATCGAGACGGAGGGGCCGCTCGGTTCCGCGGGCTGGACCGTGACCCTCGAGAACGGCGAGGTGCACTCGTACGACGGGGTCCTGGTCGCGAACGGCCACCTGTGGGATCAGAAGATCCCGGCCGTGCCCGGCGTCTTCACCGGCACCCAGATCCACTCCGGGTCGTACCGCAACACGGGCGACCTCTCCGGCGACCGCGTGCTCGTGGTCGGCGCCGGCAACTCCGGCTGCGACCTCGCCGTCGACGCGGCCCAGCACCGCTACGACGTCGACATCGTCATCCGCCAGGGCACCTACTTCCAGCCCAAGAGCTACTTCGGCGTCCCCCGCCAGGAGGTCGCCTGGATGGCGGGCTTCGCGCCCGAGGAGCAGGACCTGATCTCGAGACTGCTCGCCCGCGTCAGCCTGGGGGAGTGGGACGCCTACCCCGGCCTGCCCCAGCCGAAGGCCAAGACCCTCGCCGAGGGCCGGACCGTGGTGAACAGCCTGCTCCTCTACTGGCTCCAGCACGGCCGGGTCCGGGTCGTCCCGGGCATCACCCGCTTCGACGGCAGCACCGTGCACTTCAGCGACGGCACCTCCCGCGAGTACGACACGATCCTCTGGGCGACCGGGTTCCACGCGAGCCTGCCGTTCCTCGACGAGAGCCTCATCGCTCGCCGTGGAGGAACACCGCTGCGCTACGGCGGCGGCATCGTCCCCGTCGGACTCGAAAAGCTCTACTACATCGGCCTCGCCGCTCCGCGCGGCCCGCAGATCCCGGTGTACGGCGAGCAGACGAAGCTCGCGCTGCGCATGATCGAGCTGCACGAGCAGGCCGGCCCCCGGGGTGCCGGGCTCGAGGAGTACCTGGCGGAGCTCCAGGAGGCGGACGACCGCATCGACATCGTCCGAGCGGTCTGGAACGAGCAGATGGCCGACACCGCCCGGCTGCTCGGAGCGTTCGGCCTGGCGCGGGCCGCGCAGCCCGAAGCCGAGGTGCTGGAGAGCTCGGTCACCTGAGCGGGTAGGACACGGCGGAGCGGCCGCGCGGTGGGGGGGGCGGCGGGCGGTACCGGCCCCCGCCGTGCCGGGTCTATGACGTGTAATCTTCTTACACGACACTCATACTCGGAGCGGCCACGAGCCGCCCCGACGACCCAGGAGACGAACCCGTGCAGAACCCCCCGACCTTCCCGAGCACGACGGCCGTCGTCGTCGTCGACATGCAGAACGACACCGTCCACGCGGAGGGAGCGTTCGCCTCGACGGGCGCCGCCGCGCACGCCGCCTCTCAGGACGTCGTCGCCCACGTCGCCGAGATCCTCGCCGCCGCCCGCACTGCGGGGACCGTCGTGCTCCACAACCGGATCGTGGTGTACCCTGCTGCGGTCGGCGGCGAGAACGCACCGATCTTCCGCATGCTCGGTCCCGAGTCCTTCGCGGTCGGCTCCTGGGGAGCGGCGATCGTGGACGAGCTCGCACCGGTCGGGCAGGAGATCGTCCTCGACCGCATCCGCATGAGCGCGTTCCACGGCACCCCGCTGGACGTGATGCTGCGCAACCTCGGCATCACCCACCTGATCGTCGTGGGGGCGTGGACGAACATGGCTGTCGAGCACACGGTGCGGGACGCCGCGGACCACGGCTACGACGTGACGATCGTCTCGGACGCGACGTCCAGCCTCAGCCCGGAGTGGCAGGACGCGGCCCTGAACTTCGCTCTCACCAACATCGCCACCGTCACCGACACGGCGAGCGTCGTGGCGGCACTGCGCTCCTGACCAGCGCACAAGAGGGGCCGCTCCGGTGGAGGGCCCCTCTTGTACCGGCTCGACTCAGAAGACGACGACCGGCTTGATCACTGCTCCCGTGCGCGAGTCCTCGAACCCGGCGTTGATGTCGTCGAGGGCGTAGTTGCGCATCAGACGGTCGATCGGGAAGCGGCCCTCACGCCACAGCTCGATCAGCTTCGGGATGAAGACCTGCGGGACCGAACTGCCCTGGACGACCGTCTTGAAGGTCCAGCCCTTCACCAGCGACAGGCCGACCTCGAAGCTGACCTCGGTGCCCGGCTTCGCTGCCCCGACGAGCACGAGCGTGCCGCGGTTGCCCAGGGCGTCGGCCGACTTGCGCAGCACCTCGGGACGCGCCGTCGTGTCGACGACGTAGTCCGCCCCCTTGCCGTCGGTCAGGCGGAGGATCTCCTCCGTCAAGTCGTTGTCCTTCGTGTTGATGACATGCGTGGCACCGATCTCCAGCGCGAGATCGAGGCGGGAGGGGACGATGTCGACCGCGATCACCTTCGAGCAGCCGGCGACCCGGCCGGCCATGATGGCGCCGAAGCCGACGGCGCCGGTCCCGGTGACGACCAGCGTGGAGTTCAGCCCGGGCTTCAGCTCGTTGAGGACGGTGCCGGCGCCGGTCTGGATGCCGCAGCCCAGGGGCGCGACGATCTCGAGGGGAATGTCGTCGTCGATGCGGACGACGCTCTCCTCGACGACGTTGGCGTAGGTGGCGAACGAGGACTGGCCGAAGAAGTGTGACGAGATCGTCTCGCCGTCCTTGCTGAGCGACGTGCTGCCGTCGGTCCGGCGACCGCCGAAGTCCGCGGCGAAAAGGTTGTCGCAGTAGGCCATCTGCCCGGCCCGGCATCGGTCGCAGTGCCCGCAGTAGGCCGCGGCGAGCAGGACGTGATCGCCGGCCTTCACTGTGGTGACGTCGGCGCCGACCCGTTCCACGACGCCCGCACCCTCGTGACCGAGCACGGCGGGAAGCGGAGTCGGGTAGACCTGGTCGCGGACGATCGCGTCGGTGTGGCAGACGCCGGTGGCGACCATCCGCACCAGCACCTCGCCGGCGTGGAGCTCGTCGAGCTCGAGGGTCTCGATGGTGAGTGGCGCCTGCGGTTCGCGGGCGACGGCTGCTGTGATCTGCATGATGTGCGAGTGCTCCTGATTCCTGCTCAGAACGGGTACTGCTGATTGGAGGGCTCGATGGTGATCCACTTCAGATCGGTGAACTCGTTGACGACCGCTCGTCCGTCGAATCGGCCGTAGCCGCTCGCCTTGACCCCGCCGTAGGGGGCCTGTGCCTCGTTCTGCACGGTGGCGCCGTTGACATGGACGTGGCCGGCCTGAATGCGCATCGCCACCTGGAGCGCGCGACTGCTGTCGGCGCCGAACACAGCCGCCGCGAGTCCGTACTCGGTGTCGTTGGCGACCTGCACGGCCTCCTCCAGGCCGGAGACCCGGACGACGGTCGTGATCGGCCCGAAGGTCTCCTGGTCGTAGATCGCCATGTGCGGGCGCACGCGGTCGAGGATCGTCGCCGGCATGCTGGCGCCGTCGGCCTGGCCGCCGACGACGAGCTCTGCGCCCTTCTCGACGGCGTCGTCGATCAGGCCGTTGATGCGCGTGCCGGACTCGGCGCGCACCATCGGGCCGACGACGCAGGCGGGGTCCGTCGCGGGATCTCCGGCGGTGAGGGTCGCGGCGCGTGCGGCGAACTTCTTCACGAACTCGTCGGCGACGGACTCGTCGACCACGAAGCGCTCGGTGGACATGCAGATCTGCCCTTGGAAGAGGAAGGATCCGAAGACGGCGGCGTTGACGGCGCCGTCGATGTCGGCGTCGTCGAGGACGACGAAGGGCGCCTTGCCGCCGAGCTCCAGCAGCGCGGGCTTGAGGTGCTTCGCGGACTTCTCGGCGATGATGCGGCCGACGACGGTCGAGCCGGTGAAGTTGACTCGGCGGACGGCCGGGTGGGCGATGATCGCCTCGACGACGCGGTCGGAGTCCTCGGGGGTGCTGGTGAGGAAGTTGAGGACGCCGGCGGGGAGGCCCGCCTCGTGCATGACCTCGGCGATGATCTGGTGCGTCCGCGGGCTGGTCTCGGAGGCGCGGAAGACGACGGTGTTGCCGCAGACGATGGGGTAGGCGATGGCCCGGGCGGCGAGGACGCCTGCTCCGTTCCACGGCGCCATGCTGAGTACCACGCCGGCGGCCTGACGGACGGTCATGGAGAGGGTTCCGGGCTTGTCCGTGGGCAGCGTCTCGCCCTGGATCTGAGTGGCGAGAGCCGCGGCCTCGCGGAAGAGCTGCGCGGTGAGGAACGCATTGAAGCCCGCCCAGAGCTGGGCGGCGCCGACCTCGGAGGTCATGGTCTCGATGAACTCGGGCGTGCGGCGCTCGATGATCTCCGCGGCCTTCAGCATGACGGCCCTGCGCTCGCTCGGGCCTGTGGTGGACCAGGAGTCGAAGGCCTTCGCGGCGGATTCGACGGCGTCGATCGCGTCGTCGACGCTCGCTGCTGCACCCTCGGTGACCAGGTCTCCCGAGATCGGGTTGCGACGCTCGAAGGTGCGTCCCTCTCGTGCGTCGCGGCCCTCGTTGTCGATGATCAATTGGCTGTGCATCGGATCTCCCGTCGTCATTGACTCAGAAACCTGTCGCTGCAGTGCGACTCGGCGGTGTAACGCTAACACGCAGTCTTGCGTTTGTCTGTTACACGTTTCGTGCGAGAGCGGGTGCGTCCTGGAAGGCGGTGGTGTCGATGTCGATCACGGCTGCCACGTACTCCATCGCCGCGGGGGCGAGCGCGTCGTGCAGTTCGAGGAACAGCTCGTGCGCCTCTGCGCCGAACCATCCGGCGGGGCGGAGAGCCGTGGGAAGCGACGGGTCGCGGAAGGGGAAGTGGCGGTAGGTGGACACCAGTTCCGTGCGAACCACGAGGGCTTCGGCGCCTTCCAGGGTCGCGGTCTCGCTCCGGAGGGCGGAGTGCTCGGCGACGAAGACCGAGTAGTCGGCGTTGAGCGTCTCCAGGTCCCAGCATCGGTGCGCCAGGCGCCCGTCCTCGACCGGATCGTCGGTGCGCGCGACCATGAGGTCGATGCTCGCGGCGGGGAACTCGGCTCGGAGCGCCGGCACGGCCCGGCGGAGATCGCGCGGCGACAGCCAGGTGGAGGGGGAGAGGGCGCCGAAGCCCATCCAGCTCAGTCGTTTGCGCAGTTGATCGCGGGTCGAGCGGTCCGACTCCGGGGACTGCACGATCACCTGCGTCCACCACCCGTCCCAGGTCGACTCGTAGGGGGCGAAGATCCTCTCGCGGCCCTGGTCGAGGACGTCGAGCATCTCGTCGCTGAGCCGGTAGATGGTCTCCCGTCCCGTCCTCCGGGTCGTGAACCACCCCTCCTGCCGCAGTCTCGAGAGAGTGACGCGGGCGGTGGCCGGCTCCACTCCGAGGACTCCGAGAAGAGCGACGAGGTCTCCTGCGCGGACCTCGCAGCCGACGTAGCGCAGGTAGTCGCCGAACAGGTCGAGGATGAGGGACCGGGGCTTCCTCGGCTGCATCATGCTGATCCGCGCCTCCTGTCGAGTTGTCATGGTAGACGACTCATCGCACCGCCTCGGAACGGGCTGCGATGTCCTCGCGGAGCGCCTTCTTGTCGATCTTCCCCACCTTGGTCAGCGGGAGGGAGTCGCGGATCTCGAGCCGTTCCGGCAGCTTGTAAGCGGCCATCCCCTGCTCGGTCATGAACTCGCGCACTCGTTCGAGAGTCAGGTCCGCCCCGTCGTGCAGCGTGGCGTAGAGGCAGAGCCGTTCGCCGAGGATCGGGTCGGGCATGCTGACCGCCGCGACCAGTTCGACGACGAGCATGCGGTAGACGACGTTCTCGACGTCCTCGGCTGAGATCTTCTCGCCACCGCGGTTGATGAGGTCCTTGTCGCGGCCGTGCACGACGAGGTTGCCGTCCGCGCGTCGGGAGACGATGTCCCCGGAGCCGTACCAGCCGTCGACGAAAGCGGTCGCGTTATGCGCCGGGGCACGGAAGTAGCCGCGGGGCGTGTAGGGGCCGCGGGTCAGGATGAGCCCGGGGATCCCGTCGGGGAGGTCGCGGCCGTCGGGGTCGACGATGCGGATCTCGTCGAACTCGGACACGGGTCGTCCCTGGGTGGAGACGATCACGTCGAGCGGATCGTTGAGCCGAGTCATGTTGATGAGCCCCTCGGCCATGCCGAAGACCTGCTGGAGAGTGGCTCCGAGCTCGGGAGCGACGCGTGCTGCGAACTCGTCGGGCATTCTCGAGCCGCCGACCTGCAGCACGCGGAGCGTCGCCAGGTCGTCGCCGCCGACCTCGTTGCGGTGGTCGATCCAGCGCTGAGCGACGGCGGGGACGGCCGAGGCGATGGTGACGCCCTCCTCACGGATGGTCGCGAACCCCCGGACCGGCTCCGGGCTCGGCAGCATGACCGCTCTGCCGCCGACGAACAGCGTTCCGAGCACTCCGGGGCAGGCCAGCGGGAAGTTGTGGCTGGCGGGAAGGGTGCCCAGGTAGACGGAGTCCTCCTCGAGCTCGGAGACGCTGATGCAGGAGCGGATGTTGCAGGCGTAGTCGTTGTGCGTCCTCGTGATCAGCTTCGGCAGGCCGGTCGTGCCGCCGGAGAGGAGGAAGCAGGCCGGAGCATCCGGGTGGGGTGCTCGATCGTTCGGGCGGGCTCGTGCTCCGGGCGCCGCACCAGGAGCGAGGAGAGCGAGCAGGTCGATCGAGGATCCTCCTGCTTCGCCCGCGACGAGGACGTGCCGGACCGCGGGTGCGCTGCCGGCGATCTCGTGCGCCAGAGCCTCGTGGTCGAAGCCCTTGATCTCGTCGGCGACGACGATCGCCGCGGAGTCCGAGTGGGAGGCGAGGTAGGAGAGCTCGTGCCGGCGGTGCGCCGGCAGCGCCATGACGGGTGCGATCCCCGCGCGGAAGCAGGCGAGGGTCAGCACGACGAAGGGCCAGTCGTTGGGCAGCTGCACGAGGATCCGCTCTCCGGGCATCAGCCCGAGATCGAGCAGCCGCTCCGCGGCGGCGTCCATCCGATCGACCAGCTCTGCGTAGGTCATCCGGAGTCCGCCGCTGACGAGAGCGACCTTGTCCGGTCGCAGGTCGGCGGAGGCGAGGACGTACTCGCCGAGCGGTCGGTCCTCCCAGCATCCTGTTGCGCGGTACCGGACCGCGACGTCGTCGGGCCAGGGCACCGTGCCGTCCGGGGTCTCGTGGTCGGTGGTCATCGTGTGGACCTCACTTCGTCGTGAGCGGCAGGGGAGAGGGGGCGGACCACCGCGTCGAGCGCGACGAGTCCAGCAGAGGTGAGGCGGAGCGGGTTGATCTCGATCTCGTCCACGTGTCCCGCGGCGATGATGCCGCCGAGGGCGACGAGGAGGCGTCCGAGTCCGGCGGAGTCGATGCTCGGGCCGCCGCGATGCCCGCGGAGCAGGGCGGCTCCGGCCAGGTCGTCGAGCATCGCCTCGGCGGTGCTCGCGCTGAGTGGAGCCGAGCGGATCGTCACATCGGCCAGCACCTCCGCGGTGGTGCCGCCGAGGCCGAGGACGACGGTGGGGCCGAAGGCCGGGTCGTTGCGCGCGCCGACGATGAGTTCGACGCCCGGCCCCGCCATCTCTTCCACGAGGTACGAGCGGGCGCCGGCCTTCTCGACCTGATCGAGAGCCGCGTCGAGCTGCTCCTGTGTGCGGATGCCGAGGACGACACCACCGATCTCGGTCTTGTGGAGCACTTCGGCGTCGACGAGCTTGACCGCGAGCGGTCCGCTCAGGGTGTCCAGGGCGGAGCGCGCCTCCTGGCGCGTCGCGAAGTGGCGACGCGGCGGGGTGTGGACACCGAGATCGTCGAGGAGCTGCTTGCCGCGGACCTCGTCCCACGGGCCTCTCCAGGAGATCGGTGGCACCGCGGGGGCGGGTTCGACGTCGTCGTCCGAGACGGCGCGGAGTCGAGCGTCCTCGGTCAGGGCCGCCAGCCCTTCCGCGAGGCGGGTCGGACCGCGGAGCACGGTCACCCCGAGAGCTCGGGCGGCTCGCCGAGCCTCGCGGACGGAGGCGCCCGGGCCGTCGATCCCGACGACGACGGGGACGTCCGACGGCAGTCCCGCCTCCGAGACGCTCGTGGCGAGATCGACGACGGGCTCGGTGATCGCGTAGACGCCGAGGACGTCGATGGCCGGATCGGACGCCGTCGCCTCGAGGATCGCGCCGAATCCCGGGCCGGGTCGACCGGTGTCGACGGGATTCGCCTGGAACGTCAGCGGCGGGAGGAGTCCGGCGATCACGGAGCGGGTGGCGTGGTTCAGCGGGGGGAGGAGGTCGTCCGTCCGCCCGAGGGCGTCGGCGATCAGCAGACCCGGACCCGCCTGGGCGGTGACCAGACCGATTCCCGGTCGTCGCGAGGGAGCGGCGCGGCCTGCAGCGAGGGCGGACGCCGCTGCCACTGCCTGTTCCTCGCTGTCGACGAGGACTGCACCGGCCTGCCGCAGCAGCGCTCGCGTCGTCCGCCACGACGTCGCCAGTGCGCCCGTGTGCGACTGCGCGAACTCCGAGACGTCGGACTGTCCGATGACGAGCGCGACGACCGGTTTCTCTCGGGCCAGGGCGGCGACCGCGTCGAGAAGCGCTCGCCCGTCGGGGACGGTCTCGAGGTGCAGGACGACCGCCGTGGTCGGCTCATGGGTGCGCAGGTAGCGGAGCACGTCCACGGCGGTGATGTCCTGTCCTGCGCCGAGGCCGACGCCGAGGCTCACCCCGGCGCCGTCGTCCTCGAGCTGGAAGGACAGGACGTGGTTGATCCCGCCGCTGGCGGCGACGACGGCGACCCGGCCCGTGCCCAGCTCGCGCGCGCCGGGGACGAAGCTGGCCACGAGCCGATCGGCGGGAACGAAGAAGCCGGAGGTGTTGGGGCCGAGCACGCGGATACCGGTGTCGCGGATCGCCGCGTCGACGGCAGCGGCGGCGGCGAGTCCGGCGTCGCCGATCTCGGCGAAGCCGCCGGCGCAGACGAGTGCGGCGCCGACGCCGGCCGCAGCGCTGTCGAGGAGAGCCTGGGCGGTGTGCTGCGCGGGGATGCACAGGACGGCGAGGTCGATCGGCGCGTGCTCCGCCGCCGCCGCGATGGTCGGGTCCATGCCGGGTCCGGGTCGCGGGTTCACGAGGCGGACCGGGCCGGCGAACGAGTCGAGCGACGCGGCCATCGCGTGCCCGAGCTTCTCCGGGCTCGAGGAGGCCCCGATGATCGCGACGCCGCGCGGCTCGAACAGAGCGGTGAGATCACGCATCGACGCGGGTCCGCTCCCGGGTGGCCACGGCATCCGCGCGACCGGCTAGCAGGAGCGTCGCGGCCGCGGCGTCGTCGATCGTCTCGTCGACGACGACGGCGATCCTCCTCCGGAGCATCCGCACCCGTTCAGCGAGCAGCGTGCGGGTCAGCGCGGTACCGCCCGTGACGACGACGACGGGCGCTTCGCCGAGCAGTCCCTCGGCGGTGTCGAGGCCGAGCTCGTCCTCGGGGGCCTCGACGACGACGACCGATTCCGAGGGGACGGTCGTGGTCCCGTCGGTCAGCGTCACGCCACTCGCGTCTTCTGACAGGTGCAGGCGACGTCCCGACAGCGACCAGCCGTCGCCGGTCAGGGCGCTGAAGAAGGGAGCGCTGCCGTGCCGCTCCAGCCAGGCCCGGTCCACAGCCGCGGCGAGGCCGGGGTCGCGTCGTCGAACTCGCTCGATGTCGATGCTGCGCGAGAAGAAGTGGAAGGCGAAGTCGAGCGGCTCGAGCGCGTCGTAGTACTGGGCGAAGCGCTCCCACCAGCTCAGGCTCGGGCCTGCGGCGTTCTGGATCTTCGCGACCTCGGGCTGGCGTTCCTGCTCGTACCGGGTGAAGGCGCCCTCGAGATCGTCGAAGGAGTGGGCCAGCTGCTCGGCGAGGACGATCGCGTCCTCCATCGCCATCTTCGTGCCCGAGCCGACCGAGAAGTGGGCTGTGTGCACGGCGTCGCCCAGGAGCACCACGTTGCCGGAGTGCCAGACGGGGGTCCGCCGCGTGCGGAAGTTCGCCCATCTGGAGTTGTTGGCGACGAGCTCCCCTCCACCGAGGTCCTCGGCGAAGAGCTTCGTGAGGTACGCCTTCGCGACCTCGTCCGACTCGCCGGGCGGAGTGCGCGGGTCGAAGCGGTCCAAGCCCGCGCGGCGCCAAGTCTCCTCGCTCGTCTCGACGATGAACGTGCTCAGCTCTCCGGAGATGGGGTAGGCGTGCGCGGCGAAGTTGCCGTTCTCGTCCTGTCGGTGCAGGAAGGTGAGCCCGTCGAAGAGGTGCGTCGTGCCGAACCAGATGAACTTGGCCGAGGCGGTCTCGACCGTGGATCCGAGGCGGGGCTCGAGCGCGTCGCGCACCCGGGAGTTGGTGCCGTCGGCGCCGACGACGACCGTGTACTCGTCGAGGTCCGAGAGGGAGACGTCCGTCCCGAAGCGCAGGTCGACGCCGGCCTCGGACGCCGACTGCTGCAGCAGGCGCAGGAGGATCCGCCGGTGGACCGCCGCCATGCCGTTCCCGGCGAAGGTGTGGGTCTCGCCCTTCGCCGTCACGCCGAGGGAGTCCCAGTGCACGCCGTCGCGCTCCAGTGCCTCGTGGAGAACGGGGTCGGCCGCATCGATGCGGGCGAGCGTCCGGTCGGAGAAGACGACCCCGAAGCCGAAGGCGTCAGTGGCCCGGTTGCGCTCGAACAGGACGACCTCGATGTCCGGCCTCGCGCGCTTGAGGAGCGTGCTCAGGAAGAGCCCTCCCGGCCCTCCACCGACGATCGCGACTCGAATCGACATTGATCCCTCGTTCCGTTCCCGCCGCACGACTCTGCGCGGCGTCCTGTGCTGCCGATTATGCAACAACTATTTGCATCCCGCCACAAAACTGTTACATATAGAACGTCGTCGCGCGCGAGCGCCGATGGATCCGAGGAGGACTGCGATGGAGCAGATGGACGGTACCGCCGACACCCTGGAGCTGCAGCAGCTCTACCGGGACTTCGAGGCGAACAACATGGCGCCGCTGTGGACGCAGCGCGACGATCTCATGCCGATGACTCCGGCGCCGGCGGCGATCCCCTTCGTCTGGCGGTGGGATGCGCTGTACGACATCGCCAAGCGCTCGGGAGATCTCGTTCCTGTCGGGCGAGGTGGGGAACGGCGGGCGATCGGCCTCGCGAATCCCGGTCTTCCGGGGACGGCCTACGCCACGCCGACCCTCTGGTGCGCGATCCAGTGGCTCGGCGGGCACGAGACCGCTCCTGAGCACCGCCATGCGCAGAACGCGTTCCGCTTCGTCGTCGAGGGCGAGGGCGTGTGGACCGTCGTCAACGGGGATCCGGTCCGGATGAGCCGAGGCGATCTCCTGCTCACGCCCGGCTGGAACTTCCACGGTCACCACAACGACACCGCGGAACCGATGGCCTGGATCGACGGCCTCGACATCCCGTTCTCCAGCTACACCGACGTCGGCTTCTTCGAGTTCGGTGCGGAGCGGGTCACCGACGAGGCGTCACCGCAGTTCTCCCGGTCCGAGCGCCTCTGGGCCTATCCCGGGCTGAGACCCCTCTCGGTGCTCGAGGAAAAGGTCAGCTCCCCCCTCTCGGCCTATCGATGGGAGTACACCGACCGCGCGCTCACCGAGCAGCTGCTCCTCGAGGACGAGGGGTACCCGGCGACGGTCGAGCAGGGCCACGCCGCGATCCGCTTCATGAACCCGACCACGGGGGGCGACGTGATGTCGACCATCCGCTGCGAGTTCCACCGACTCCGAGCCGGAGCATCGACCGCCATCCGACACGAGGTCGGCTCCGCGGTCTGGCAGGTCTTCGAAGGGACCGGCACCGTCGTGCTCGGCGACCAGGAGCACCGCCTCACGACAGGGGACCTCTTCACGGTGCCGAGCTGGGTCCCGTGGTCGCTCCACGCCGACAGCCAGTTCGACCTCTTCCGCTTCACCGACGGACCACTGATCGAACGACTGGGCTTCGGACGCACGTTCATCCCGGGGAAGGACCGAGCATGAGACTCGCCACACTGAGGACCAGTGAGGGGACGAGCGCCGCGCTCGTCGACGCCGGATCGGCCACCCTGATCGAGGGTTTCGCGGACGTCGGCCGGCTGCTGCAGGATCCGGACTGGCGTGCGCTCGCGCAGGCCGCGTCCGGCGACCGGCTCGATCTCCTCGAGCTCGCGCCCGAGCAGTGGGCCGCGGTCGTGCCCGCACCGTCGAAGATCGTCTGCGTCGGTCTCAACTACCGCAACCACATCCTCGAGATGGGCCGCGAGCTCCCCGAGCACCCGACGCTCTTCGCCAAATACCCCGAGGCCCTGGTCGGACCCTACGATCCGATCGTGGTCCCCGGGTACGCAGCCGGAGCGCTGGACTGGGAGGGCGAACTCGCCGTCGTGATCGGCGCGCCGGCCCGACGGCTGGAACCCGAGCAGGCCGAGTCCGTCATCGCCGGCTACTCGGTGATCAACGACGTGACGATGCGCGACTTCCAGTACCGCACGCCCGAGTGGTTCCAGGGGAAGACGTTCGAGAAGTCCAGCCCGTTCGGACCGGTGCTCGTCACCAGTGACGAGTACGAGCTGGGGACGACTCTGGTCACCACGGTGGACGGCGAAGTGGTCCAGAAGACCTCGACCGACGACCTCGTATTCGGGCCGGCACAGCTCGTGTCGTACATCTCCAAGATCGTCACCCTCAACCCGGGCGACGTGATCGCCAGCGGCACTCCTGGCGGTGTGGGCCACGCACGGAAGCCTCCGCGCTACCTCACGGCAGGATCGGAGCTCGGGACGTCGATCGGCGGTATCGGCGAGCTCCGCAACACGGTGGTGGTGGAGTAGTCGTGCCCGCCCGACACGACAAGGTCACCGACAGCCGCATTGCGGCCGGCCTGCTTCTCGCGCGCCGCGGGCAGGCCTTCTTCTCGCGCGCACTGAACGAGCTCGACGACGACGCGCTCGAGGCTCCGAGCCTGCTCCCGGGGTGGTCGCGTCGGCACGTCGTCGCGCACGTCGGCCTCAACGCCCGCGCGCTGACCCGTCTGACGGAGTGGGCGGCGACAGGGATCGAGACCCCCATGTACGCCTCGCCGGATCAGCGGGTGCTCGAGATCGAGTTCGCCGCCACCCTCCCCGCCCAAGCCCTGCGCAACCTTTCCGACCACGCGGCGGTCCATCTCACCGTCGAGTGGCGAGATCTCGAGCACCCCGCCTGGGCCTCGATCGTCCGCACCGGGCAGGGGCGCAGTGTCCCCGCATCCGAGACGGTGTGGCTGCGCACCCGGGAGGTGTGGATCCATGCGGTCGATCTCGCATCGGGGTACTCCTTCCTCGACTTCCCCGCTGACCTCGTCGACCGGCTTCTCGAGGACATCACCGCATCATGGGACCGTCGCCGAGCATCCGAAGGTCTCCCGTCGATCCGCTTGGAGGCCACCGATCGCGACAGCACCATCGGGGGAGACGCCGATGTCGTGCTGCGCGGTCCAGCCGCCCGGCTCGCGCAATGGGCGTCCGGCCGAGGGGCGCAGGACCTCGTCGACGTCACCGGAGCGGCCGTGCCGGCGCCGCCGAGGTGGCTCTGAGCCCGCCGCTGCTGAGGGCCCCGCGGAGCAGTCCGTGGAGCCGTCGTCCCGTACTCGGAGAGGAAGTGGTGACGTCGTGCACGTTCTGATGATGGGTCCGCCCGGCGTGGGGAAGGGTACTCAGGCCTCCAGGCTCTCCGCGGTGCTGGGCGTCCCGGCGATCTCGACCGGCGAGCTCTTCCGCGAGCACGTCGCTGTCGGATCGGAGATCGGTCGGCGGATGAGCGCGACGATCGCTGCCGGCGCCTTGGTACCGGACGAGGTCACGAACGAGATGGTCGCCGAGCGACTGGCACGTGCTGACGCCGCCGACGGCTTCGTGCTCGACGGGTTCCCGAGGACGCTCGCCCAGGCGCACGAGCTCGATCGCCTGCTTCGGGGAAGCGACGCCACCCTCAACCGAGTGGTGGTCATGTCCGCTGCGCCCACGGTCGTCGTCGAGCGGATGCTGCGTCGCGCGGAGATCGAGGACCGAGCGGACGACACCGAGCCGGTGATCCGGCGGCGTCTCGAGGAGTACGAGGCCCGGACCGCTCCCGTTCTGGAGGTCTACCGCCGGCGAGGATGCCTGGTCGAGATCGATGCCGTCGGTGCCCCGGAGAGTGTGGCCAGGAGGATCTTGCTGGCCCTTCCTCGCTGACCGTCAATCTCCGAAAACCTAGTGCTGATCGGTGATGTGTTACCGTCACGGCCCACGATCCGCTCGACCTTCGATGCGTGGAGCGGCAGCGCCGGGCGGATCGACTTCGAGCAGCACGAAGGAGTAGCTGTGAGCACACTGTCACCGTCCATCACCGGGATCAGAGGGCGTGTCCTGCGCCGAGGCCAGGAGGGGTACGAGCATCTCCGCCGAGGCGCGGTCTGGCACTCCGGCGTCCCGGAGCGGTACCCCGCGATCATCGTCTTCGCGAGCAGCGCCGACGACGTGGCCGCCGCCGTCGAACTGGCCCGCAAGGAGGGCCTGAGCGTTGCGATCCGCTCGGGAGGGCACAGCTGGTCCGGCTCGCATCTGCGCGATGACTCGCTCCTCATCGACCTGTCGAACCTGCGCGACGTGCGCATCAACGCCGAGGAGAGGACGGCCGTCGTGCAGCCGGGACTGCGAGGCTCGGAGCTGCTCGGCATGCTGCGGGAGCAGAGCCTGTTCTTCCCCGTCGGGCACAACTACGGCGTCGGCATCGGCGGCTACCTCCTGCAGGGCGGCTTCGGCTGGGCGGGGCGCGAGTACGGGCCCGCCTGCGGCTCGGTGATCGGGATCGATGTCGTCACCGCCGACGGTCGGCTCGTGCACGCGAGCGAGACCGAGAACGCCGAGCTGCTCTGGGCGGCGCGCGGATCGGGGCCGGGCTTCTTCGCGGCCGTCACGGCGTTCCACCTCCGGCTGCACCCGCACCGTCCGGTGACGATGCAGAGCAGCTACATCCTCCCGGGTGCCCTCGCCGAGGACGCCTGCCGATTCCTGCACGAGGTGGGCGCCGGCACCCGGACAGAGATGGGCCTTCTGATCCAGAGGCACGAGATCGCCGGCTTCGAGCCAGTGGTCGTACTGGGGGCGATCGCCTACGCGGAGACGGAAAAGGAGGCGCGCGAGCAGCTCGCCTTCATGGAGTCCTGCCCGCTCCGCGATCAGGCGCTCGTCGCCGAGCTGTGCGCCCCGACGGTCCACGGGGAGCAGGAGCTCGACGAGAGCACGTCCGTGCTCAACGAGGACCGTCGATGGATCGCCGACAACATCGCCACCAGCGCGGACTTCGAGCTGCTGCGACCCGGTCTGTCGGAGGTGGTGGCGACGCTGCCCGCGGCGCCGTCGTACCTGCTCGTCTTCAACTGGGACGGGCACCCTGCCGCGGCAGCGCGGCCGCCTATGGCGTTCTCACTCGAGGGCGAGTTCTGCTACGCGCTCTACACCGCCTGGGACTCGCCCGCGGGGGACGACGAGCACCGCGAGTGGACGACGGAGCGGATGCGCGCCTGGGCGCCGCACGCCTGGGGAACGATGCTCGCGGACGAGAATCTCGTGAACCGGCCCAGCCGCTTCGTCTCGGACGATGCCCTGGACCGCCTCGACGAACTCCGGCGGCTCTGGGATCCGGAAGGCGCGTTCGTGTCCTGGCTGGGGCGGCCGGAGCCCCGCTCGAGGTGACCGACCCCGAGGAGGGTGCAGGGCCAGACGGCCGGCCGTGCACCCTCCTCCCTCAGAAGACGATGACGGGCTTGACCGTCGCCCCGCTCTTCGAGTCGGCGAAGCCCTGGTTGATCTCGGCGAGGGAGTACTCCTCGACCATCTTCTCGAAGGGGAATCGGCCCTCCTGCCACAGCTGGATCATGCGCGGGATGAAGTCCTGCGGCACGGAGCTGCCCTGGACGACGGTCTTGAAGGTCCACCCACGAACGAGGGAGGCGCCGATCTCGAAGGTGACCTCCGTCCCCGGACGGGCGGCTCCGACGAGGGCGATCGTTCCCCGCACCGCGATCGCGTCGGCCGCCTGCCGGAGCAGCTCGGGACGCCCGGTGGTGTCGACGACGTAGTCGATCCCGACTCCACCGGTGATCTCCGCCAAGCGCTCGGCGACGTTCTCCGAGGCGCTGTTGATGATGTGCGTCGCACCGAGCTCCCGTGCGAGCTCGAGTCGGCTGTCGTGGACGTCGATCGCGACGACGACGGCGCAGTCGGCCACTCGCGCGGCCATGATCGCGGCGTTCCCGACGGCGCCGACGCCGAAGACCGCGAGAGAGGAGCCGATCTCGGGCTGGAGTTCGTTCAGCACGGTGCCGGCTCCGGTGTTGAACCCGCAGCCGAGGGGTCCGAGGTGCTCGAGCGGCACGTTCTCATCGACCTTGACGACCGACTCCTCGACGACGTTCGCGTAGGTCGCGAACGACGACTGGCCGAAGAAGTGGGACGAGACCGCTTCGCCGTTCTCGCCGGTCAGCGAGGTGGAGCCGTCCAGGCGGCGGCCGCCGAAGTCGGCGGCGAACAGATTCTCGCAGTACGCCATCTCGCCGCGTCGGCATCGGCGGCAGTGCCCGCAGTAGGCGGCCGCGAGGACGACGTGGTCGCCGGGGACGACGGAGGTCACCGAGTCACCGATCGCCTCCACGACGCCGGATCCTTCGTGGCCGAGAACAGCGGGCAGCGGTGTCGGGTAGATCCCGTCCCGCACGAGCGAGTCGGTGTGGCAGATCCCTGTCGCGACGAGGCGCACGCGGACCTCGTTGTGACGGAGGTCGTCGAGCTCAAGGATCTCGACGGACAGAGGCTCTCCTGTCGCTCGTGCGACGGCAGCGGTGATCTTCATGATCGTCCTTCAGTCAGTGGGCTGGCCCGCGACATACCGTCGCGAGCGGAGGAACCGCCCGTCGCGGAACGCGACGGCGCGGGCATGGAGGAGGAGCAGTCGGGGCACGATCTGGTAGACGGTGAGCGGCACCACGACCGCGGTGAGGACGAGGGCCCGCAGCACCGGCGGCCAGTCGTCGGCGACGAAGCTCAGGAGCGTCATCCCGATGGCGACGAGGGGGAAGATCGCCAGCCAGGTCACCAGCGCCCGGACGTGCACACTCGAGACTCCCGCGCGCCGGTGGTGTGAATCGATCTCATCGGCCGCCAGTGCTTTGCCGTCATGCTCCACAGGTGATCTCCAAACGTTCTGTTGGAAATAACCTAGTGGCGATCGGTTCATTCCCGAAACAGCCCCACTTACAGTGGGGCCATGGCCTGGGACACGCGACGCACGCGGTCCGTGCTCCTCGAGGCGGCCGTCGAGGAGTTCAGCCGTCACGGATTCGCGGGGGCCAGAGTCGCGCGGATCTCCGAGCGAGCGGGCATCAACCGCGAGCGGCTCTACTCGTACTTCGGCAACAAGGAGCAGCTGTTCGAGGCCGTCCTGGAGAGCAAGCTCGCCGCCGTTCTCGACAGCATCCCGGTCCGCGGAGAGGGGCCGGCCGCGGTCGGCGAGTTCGCCGGACGGTACTTCGACGCCTGCTCCGGGGATCCGGCTCTCGCGCGCCTCGTGATGTGGGAGGGGCTCGAGTTCGGCGGTCCCGTCGCGCGGACGGAGCGGTCCGTCCGCGCTGCGCTTAAGGCCGCCGAGCTGAACCGAGCGGTCCCGGGACTTCCGGAGCGGGAGGGACGGGAGTTGCTGCTCATGATCGTGACGCTCTGCCACGGATGGCAGGCGGCACCGAACGTCGCCTCGATCATCGTGAGCGGCGACGCGGCGGATCGACGCGCCTGGATCGTCCGCGCGGTGTCGGCTCTCGCCTCCTCCTCATTGTGAGGGTGACGATCTTCATTACATGACACATGATTTGGTGCTACCTTCATGCCATGGCATCGATCTCTGACGACTTCAAGGCGCTCGTGCGCTTCGAGACCAAGGTGTGGAACGAGGTCGAGCGGCGTCTCCGACTCGTCGAGGGCGCGGTCTCGCTCGGTCGCCACCGCATCCTCGAGCTGGCCGCCTCCGAGGGATCGACGCGCGTCCAGGACATCTCCGACGAGCTGCTCATCACGGTCGGAGCCGCCAGTCGGCTGACCGACCGGCTCGAGTCCGACGGACTCGTCGCACGGGCGCCGCATCCGACCGATCGCCGCGGGTCACTGGTCGTGATCACGGAGAGCGGCCGCGCCGCGCTGCAGGTGACGGCACCGGCGATCGACTCCGCGCTCGAGAGCGTCCTCGGGGTGGGCGGGGTCGCCGCCCTCGCCGCCGTCGCCGGACTCCTGGCGACCACCGCTGCAACCGCGGAGGCGACGCGATGAGCGCCACGATGCGCGCTGTCGTGCTCGAGCGGTTCGGCGGGCCCGAGGTACTTCAGGTGCGAGAGGTGCCGATCCCCGTCGCTGTCGCGGGTCAGGTGCTGATCCGCGTCGAGGCGTTCGGCCTGAACCGCTCCGAGCTGCACTTCCGCCGCGGCATGGGCTCGTTCGGCTCGCTCCCGCGCATCCCGGGGATCGAGGCGGCCGGCACCGTGGTCGACGCTCCCGGAGGCGAGTTCGCACTGGGGCAGCAGGTCGCCGCACTCATGGGCGGGATGGGGCGCACCGTCGACGGCGGCTACGCCGAGTACACCCTCGCCCCCGCGAGCAGCGTCATCCCCTTCACCAGCACTCTCGACTGGGCGACGCTCGGCGCGATCCCGGAGATGCTGCAGACCGCCCACGGCTCCCTCACCACCGGCATCGATGCACGGCCCGGCGACACGATCCTGATCCGTGGTGGAACCTCCTCGATTGGACTCGCCCTCGCGGTCCTGGCCAAGCAACGCGGCATGACCGTCTACTCGACCACCCGCTCCGCCGCGAAGACCGCCGTGCTCGAGAGCGTCGGGGTGGACCGCGTCTTCCTCGACACCGGTGAGATCGCCGACGCCGTGCGGGCCGCGTCCCCCGGCGGCGTCGACGGCGCCGTGGAGCTCGTCGGCACGAACACCCTCCGCGACACCCTGCGGGCGACCCGCGTGCACGGAACCGTCTCCTTCACCGGGATGCTCTCGGACGTCTGGACCGTGCCGGACTGGTACCCGATGGACTTCATCCCCAACGGCGTCCGGCTCACCGCCTACTCCGGCGAGGCGAGCGATCTGCCGGCGTCGGCACTGCAGGAGTTCGTCGACGCGCTGCAGGCGGGCTCGGCATCCGTGCCGATCGGCCGGACCTACTCCCTCGAGGACATCGCGGACGCCCACCGCGACATGGAGTCGGGCGCCGTCACCGGGAAGCTCGTCGTCACCACCCGCTGACTCGCACCCTCGACCCACACTGCAGACGCCGACAACAGAGGACCCATCATGCTCAAACCTGCCCGTCTCATCACCCTCGCCGCCGCAATAGCCTCACTGCTCGCTCTGAGCGGCTGCACCTCCAGCGCCGACCCCCTCGCCGATCCCGACGCGGACACCTCGGCGGGCGACACGATCGTCATCGGATCGCAGGACTACTACTCGAACGAGATCATCGCCGAGATCTACGCCCAGGCCCTCGAAGCCGCCGACTACACCGTCGACCGCCAGTTCCGCATCGGGCAGCGCGAGGTCTACGTCGCCGAGATCGAGGACGGCACGATCGACCTCTTCCCCGAGTACACCGGCCCCCTCCTCACCTACTGGGACCCCGAGACCACGGCCCGTCTCGAGGACGAGGTGTACCCGGCCCTCGAAGCCGCGACCCCCGAAGGACTGCGCGTGCTCGACGCCTCCGCCGCGACCGACCAGGACACCTACGTCGTCACGAAAGCCTTTTCGGACGAGTACGGCATCACCTCCGTCGCCGACCTCGGCTCGGCCCCCGCACCGATCACCCTCGGCGGACCCGCCGAAGGCCAGATCCGGCCCATCGGCCCCACCGGGCTCCGCGACACCTACGGCGTCGAGGTCGAGTACACCGTCATCGAAGACGGAGGCGGACCCGTCACCGTCCAAGCGCTCCAAGACGGGGTGATCGACCTCGCCGTCCTCTACACCGCGTCGCCGATCGTCGCCGACGACTCGCTCGTGCAGCTGGAGGACCCCGCCGGTCTTCTGCTCTCCTCCCACGTCGTCCCCGTCGCGAGCGACGCGGTCGATGAGGACGCCGCGGCGGTCATCGACGCCATCAGCGCCGCGCTCACCCCCGAGGGGCTCCTCGCCCTGAACTCCCGCAGCGTCGACGAGCAGGCGTCGGCCGCGACCATCGCCGGCGACTGGCTCGCCGAGAACCCCGTCGGCTGATCCGATCGGGCAAGACACGGTCCTGGCAGGCTCCCCCCTCCTCACGCGTTCCAGGTGATGCCCGTCATCGCTCAGACGCGGCGGGCGCAAAGACGTTCGCCCGAGACGACACCCATGCCTGAGGAGTGCCGGTGATCGGAGAATCGCGGGAGCGCACCCCCGCAGTGACGGCCTCTGTCGGCGTCGCCGCTCGTGATGCGATCCCCCTCGTCGGAGCAGGTCTGCTTCCGAGTGGGACGCGCATCAGCATCGGTCATCTCGGCGATGAGACCACGGCTGAACGGCTGGCGGCTGTCCGTGCAGTCCTCGGTGCCGGCCTCATCCCGGTCCCTCACTTCGCCGCACGGCGCTTCCCTTCCCGTGCAGCCCTGGACCTGTTCCTGCGGGACCTCGAGCGGGCAGGTGCCGGCGAAGACGTCTTCGTCGTCGGCGGGGATCCGATGCGTCCCGCCGGCCCGTACACCGATGCGATGTCCCTGCTCACGTCGCCGGAGTTCCGGAGTCACGGGGTCCGGTCCGTCGGCATCGCAGGTCATCCTGAAGGGCATCCTCGTATCGGGGACACCGTCCTCTGGAGAGCGCTCGAGGAGAAGACCGAGTGGCTCGGCTCGATCGGGTTGCGGTGCACCGTCATCACGCAGCTCAGCACCGACCCGGCCGCGGTGCTCGCCTGGATCGCCGATGCTCGGAGGCGGGGCATCCGTCTCCCCTTCAGCGTCGGCCTGCCCGGCCCCCTGCCCGATGATGCGCTGGTGGACTACCCCAAGCGCGACCACGACCCCGAGCGGTCGAGCGCGCCTCTCGCGGCCCCCTCCCTCGAGAGGGTCGCTCCGCCGGCCGACTTCGTCGAGCGGCTCCTTGCGCGTCTCGATCCGATCCAGCACGGCGTCGTCGAGCTGCACGTCTTCGGTCTGGGAGACCCTGTCGACACGGCTCGAGCGCTCCTGCAAAGAAGGCACATTCGGCGGAGCGAACCGAGTGCAGCATCCGAAGCGGCGCCGTCGACAGGAAGTCGTGATGTGCGCGGACCATTGCGATGAAGGGCACAACGCCGGATCCGCCGGCGATGAGGTGGACAGGGCGGTCCTGTCGGGTGTCCAGACGACGTAGACGCCGAGTGGGCCCTCGAGTTCCGCGGTGTCGCCGGGTGCGATGTTTCGGACGAGGAAGGGCGAGACTTCCCTGTCGGGGACCTCGTCGACCGAGAGTTCGATGTCGTGTCCCGAGCCGGAGGAGGCAATGCGCGGGTGGGGCCGGCGGAAAGGACCGGGAAGTTTGCTGTCGATTCACGAGGTTACGCGCCGGAACCTCGAGAGAAGACAGACATGACGGTTCCCTTCGTGATGCATGTCCGACGCCGGGCGCGACCTTCCACCGCAATGCTCGTGACTCAGGTTGAGGACACCGCCCGCACGAGCGGCGGGCACATCACCGCGCTTCTGGCTGCCGGATACTGGAAAGGTTTCCGAACGGGTCGAGGAGATGGCAGAGGCGTTCGCCCGTAAGGACGGTCTTCGGCCCACGGTGAGAGGTCGCGCCGTGAGCGGTCCATTCGGCGAAGATCTCGTCGACGTCGGACACGGTCCAGTAAGCGGAAACGCCTAAGGGTCCGGGCGAGTTGTCGGTGATCACGACTGAAGGGCGGGGAGCCGGCACGAGTCGCGCTCGAACAGGTCGAAGCCGGGTCCGTCGAGTGTGGGTTGGCGATCGCCAGAGGCCGTCGCCGTGATCGCTGCAACCGCCCGGGCGGCGATGGCCTCGAGCGGCGAGTCGACGGAGCTCAGGCGTGGCACCGTGAAGTCCGCGAACCGGCCGTATTCGCAGGTGATGACGGCCACCTCGCCGGGCACATCGATGCCCAAATCCGCCGCGGCGCGAAGAAACCCGGTGGCGTGGGCCGGAGTATCGATCACCACACCGTCGACGCGTTCCGAGGCCTGCAGCAGCGCCGACGCTGCTTCGAAGCCGGCCCTTTCGCCGGCTGCTGCCCGAACGACGGGAGCATGGGAGATTCCGTGAGCCGCCATCGTCCTCGACCAACCCTCGTCGCGCCGCCGCGTCAACAGGACGGTCTCGGGCTCGCTCACGCGCGCGACGCTCCGGCAGCCGTGGGCGAGCAGGTGTTCCACGGCGAGGGCCGTGCTGTCGGCAGCGACCCGCGGCCGGTCGACGACGACAACCGGTACGTTCAAAGACGTGGCCCAGTCGGTGTCTCGTTCCGGATCGACGCTCATCAAGATGATGCCGTCGACTTGGCGGGCGGCGAGTTCCATCAGGTGCTCCCGCTCGATGTCCAGATCGCCGCTGGATGTGGCGACCATCACGCTCAGTCCGTGCTCCCTGGCTCGCTCGGTGATGTATTGGGTCATGGCGGAGAAGTACGCCATCGAGATGTCCGGGAGCACGAACCCGATCGAGTTCGTGCGCCGCGTGCGCATCGACCGCGCCACGGTGTTGGGTCGATAGCCGAGTTCGTCGATTGCGGCCAGGACGCGCGAACGCATCTTCGGCGAGACCGCCCGAGGGCCGTCGTTGATCACATACGACACGACAGCGGTGGAAACGCCCGCCGCGCGGGCGACGTCGTTGCGGGTCACCATCGAGCAACCCTACCGTCGCGCGCGTTGAGGCCCGATCCGACAAATACTTGCGCTCGTTCACAAAGGTGTGCATACTTTTTCTACTCGTGTAGATCCATCCTGCGAGCGGAGGTGCGAAGGAGCATGATGAATGTGAGCGCTCGGAACCGAGTTGTCGTTTTCGGCTCGGCGAACCAGGATCAGATACTCGCCGTCGACGACTTCCCGGCGCCAGGGGAGACCATCATCGCGGCCTCTTCCCTCCGTGGCCTCGGCGGAAAGGGCGCCAATCAGGCCGTGGCCGCCGCGCGCGGCGGTGCGCACACACTCTTCGTGGGCGAGGTGGGTGATGACGAAGCCGGCGACGAGCTCGTAGCCAACCTCCGCGAGAACGGCATCGACACCGTTTGGCTGCAGCGCAGCGCAACGGAGCCGACCGGTTCGGCCGTGATTCTCGTAAACGCTGCCGGCGAGAATAAAATCGTCGTCTCGCCGGGAGCCAACTCGACACTGTCGTCGACGACTCTCGACTCCGCGCTGAGCACCGTGACTCGCGACGACGTGGTCGTCGTCCAATGCGAGATCCCCGCCGCGCAGGTCGAGCACGTGGTCCGCGACGCAGCTCGTACCGGCGCGCGGGCAATCCTCAACCTTGCGCCCTACACCCGCATCGACCCCGCGGTCTTCGCCTCGGTCGACCTCCTCGTGGTCAACGAGTCGGAGGCGCGGTCGCTGGTCGGATCACCCCCGGATCTCGCCGCCGCAGTAGTAGCGGTGGCCTCTTGCGCCTGTGTGCTGACCCTGGGTGAACGCGGCTCGATCTTCGCGACGCCCGATGCAGCGATGACCTTCGTTGACGCAGTCCTCGTCGAGGATGTCGTCGACACCACGGGTGCCGGCGACACGTACGTCGGCGCGCTCGCGGCCGCGGTAGCGCGCGGCGAACGCATACCTACGGCGATGGCGGCCGCTTCGCGCGCCGCGGCTCTGTCGGTCGCGACACTCGGCGCGCAACCGTCGTCCGCGGCCGCTCCGCTCCACCTCACCGCATCGAAAGGTTGACCATGCGTATCGCGCTCTCCAACGACCACGCAGGCTTCCTTCTGAAGCCAATCGTCGCGACCTACCTGCGATCGGCCGGCCACGAGGTGATCGACGTCGGTACCGAGGACGACACCCCCGTCGATTTTCCAGTGATGACGAAGCGGGTCACCGCGCTCGTCGTCTCCGGCGATGCCGAACGGGGGATCCTCGTCTGCGGAACCGGCGTCGGTGCGGCGATCGCCGCGAACAAGGTGCCCGGTATTCGAGCGGCCGTCATCCACGACACGTACGTCGCCCGGCAGGGCGTCGAGCACGACGACGTGAACGTCGCCTGTCTCGGAGCGTGGATTGTCGGACGCAAGATCGCCGAGGAGGTGGTCGGTGCGTTCCTCGACGCCCGATTCAGTGATGACCCGGACTTCCGCCGACGCGTCGCGCAGCTGGCCGACATGGAGTCCGGCACCGGTCGGTAGGTTCCGACACCGATCGTCAATACACGCTCGTACGGAAGTGGTCTACTCGTGTAGAACGTCTCCGGTTTTTTATTCCTCATCCACTCCGATGACATCCTGATCCGACTCAATGAAGAGGTAACCCACTGTGACCGAACGAGCCAGCACTGCAGCTTTAGCGGCGATCAAGCCGCTGCGATTCCGATTTGTCGCCGCCTACGGTGCGGGGACGGCCGGAGTGTCGTTCTTCATCATCCCGACGACGGCGATCCTGCTGTTCTACTTCACTGACGTCGCCGGGATCTCGCTGGCCGCGGCCGGAGTGATCCTGCTCCTGATGCGGGCTCTCGACGCCCTCGTCGACATCCCCCTCGGACTCATTATCGACCGGTGGAAGCCCGGTCGGCTCGGCAAGTTCCGACGCTGGCTGCTCATCGTCCCCGTGCCACTCCTCATCGTCTGCGTCGCGCTGTTCTCCATCCCGCAGGTGGGTGAGGCCGGAGCGATCGCATGGGCCGTCGCGGCTTACGCCCTGTTTGGTATCCTCTACAGCGCCCTCGATATCCCACTCGGTTCGATCGGTGCGTCGATGGCCGTGCTGCCGACCGACCGCACGAAGCTCGCCAGCGCGCGTTCCGTGACCATCCTCGGTGTGCAGACACTCATCACCGCGATCGTGTTGCCGATGCTGATCCCCGATCGTGATCTCCGGTCGGTCTTCACCGTGACGATCCTCATCCTGGGTACCATCGGCGTCGTACTCCTGGCTGTCGCTGCCTTCGGCACTCGCGAGAACGTGGTGCGCTCGGAGGAATCGGTCCGGATGAGGGACGGCCTTCGAATGCTCGTCAGCAATCGCCCGTTGCTGATCATCTCCCTCACCGCCTTTCTCTGCTTCACCGCAATGTCGCTGTTCAACGGCACGATGGTCTACTACCTGCGAGACGTGGCCGGCATGCTTCAGTTCGCTCCCGTCGTCTCGGTGATCTCGTTCTCGCTCACCATCGTGATGGCGTTCCTCGCACCGATCCTCGTGCGGCGGCTGGGCAAGCGGCGCACACTGCTCATCGCGACCACCACCACGCTGACCGGCACGATCGTGCTCTTCCTCGGCTCCGGTCTGCCTGTCGCATTCACCGGGATCGGTCTCTTCAACGGCGGCCTGGCCCTGATCATCGTGATGTGCTTCTCGATCCAAACCGACACCGTTGAATACGGCGAGTGGAAGACCGGCGTCCGAGCGGAGGGTGTCGCGTTCTCGATGTTCGCCTTCGTCACGAAATGGGCAGCGTCCATCGGAGGTGCACTCGGCGCCTTCGTCCTCGCCACCGGCGGCTACGTCGCCGGCGACGCGGGCCAGTCCGATTCCGCGCAGTGGGGCATCCGCGCGGCCTTCGCGGGAGTGCCGGCGCTTCTAATCCTGCTCGCCATCCTGCTGTTCACCCGGTACCCGCTGACCGACGCGCGATTCGCCGAGATGGCCCTCGAACTCGAAGGCCGCAAGTCCATGGGTCTGCCGCCTACCACCGTCGAGGCGACCAAGCTCGACGGCCGCCGGGTGGATGACCCATTTACCCGCTGAGCTGCCGCCCGCTCGACGCTGACGGCTTCTCCATTCCACACGACCGACCAGAAAGGCATCACCACGATGACACTCAGCATCGACCGCAAGAGGGAGATCCTCGACACCGTCTCCAAGCTCCGGGTCACGGATATCCGCGACGGACTGGATTGGGTAGGGCTGCACCACGTCGGAACTGTCGAGCCCGATATCCGGCCGCTCTGGCGCACCAAGGCCGCCGGCTTCGCGCACACCATGCGCCACCTGCCGACCCAGCAGAAGGTCCCGACGATGACTCCGCAGGAGTACACCGTGTGGGCCTACGAGTACTGGTACGGACAGGTATGGGACAACGACATGGCGCAGCTGATCGACGACACCACCTTCCTCGTCACCGACACCTGCAACACCCCCACGCCCGCCGTCGGCTCGATGGACTCCATGATCTGGGCAGCGATGGGCGCCAAGGGGCTCCTGACCAATGGCGGCGCCCGTGACACGGACGAGACCCTCGAAAGCAAGCACCTGCCGATCTGGTCGCGGTGGTGCGTGCAGCCGATGTACCAGGGGCGCGTCGAATGGGGCGGCCACAGCGTCCCTGTCGAGATCGGCGGGCAGATCGTGCGCCCGGGGGACCTAGTGGTCGCCGACGGCGACGGCGCGATCGTGGTGCCCATCGAAGTCGTCGACGACGTTTTGCAGTACGCGATCCAGGAGTCCGAGAACGACAAAACCGCGCGCGCCCTACTCTTCGACCGGCTGAACATCCCGCGAGGGCCGAGCACGGAGTCGGCATTCAATGTGGCGCCGCACCCGTATCCGCTCACGGCAGCGAAGCTCGAGGCGACCCTGGCCGGACGAGCACTCGCCCAGATCATCGCGGAGCGCTGAACCCGCGC
Source organism: Rathayibacter sp. VKM Ac-2927 (assembly GCF_022815525.1). NCBI lineage: Bacteria > Bacillati > Actinomycetota > Actinomycetes > Micrococcales > Microbacteriaceae > Rathayibacter > Rathayibacter sp. VKM Ac-2927. The sequence goes on along the minus strand of NZ_JALGRT010000005.1, from coordinate 78,767 downwards.
TCGTCCACACGCGATGGCCGCTCTGCCGACGTAGGGCGGCCATCGCGTGTGGAGGATCGAAGAAGAAGTCGTCCCCGTCGACCTCGAAGTGCACGTGCCGGCCGACGAATGCGAACCCTGGTCCGAGCTCGCCATTGTCTACCGAGCCGCGGCTGTCCTCCACGCCGTCACCCTCTGGACCCGCACAGTGTCGGACACGCCCTAGCTGTGCTGGCGCGTCACCGCCTCGTCGACAGAGATGCGACCTGCTCCGGCGATGGTCAGCGCCAGCGCGCCGCCGATCAGTGCGAGAGGCAGCTCGTACCCGCCGTCGGCCGCGAAGATCCCGAACGGGAGGTGCACGAGGAAGGTGGCGACGAGCATGTCGAGGGCGAGCGCCAGTGCGGCGAAGCGGGTCGCGACTCCGACGAGGAGTGCGAGCCCGCCGAGGAGTTCGAGGAGTCCGACCAGCGGACCTGCGATGTCCGCGAGCGGAACGCCCATCTGAGCGAAGGAGCCGCTCGTGCCGACGAAGCCGTAGACGAAGACCTTCTGCGCTCCGTGCGCGAGGAAGACCGCGCCGACGGCGAGGCGGAGGACGAGCAGTGCGACCGACGGCGAGGACGGCAGGGGTCGCAGCCCTCTCCGGTTCGACGAGTGGTCGTCGGCGATGGTCCGGGGGGAGGTGTGAGCAGTCATGGGAGTGTCCTTGAGGGTCGACGGAGTAGTCGCCGCGCCGGGTGCGCGTGCGACGAGCGGAGCGCCCGGGCGCCTCCGCACCATCTCTGCGGTGCGTGACGAGCCCGGGCGGCCCTGAGAAGAGGGTCTGCTCAGTCCTGGGTCGCGTCTCGCGCGGTGAAGGTCGCGCTGACCGCGGCGGTGTCGCTGATGGTCGCGATGTTGGTCAGGGCGAAGTTCAGTGCAGCGTGCTGCCACTCGGCGCTGAGGCTCGAGGTCGCGTCGGCGGCGAGGGTGACGGTGTAGCCATGGTCGGCGGCGTCGCGGACGGTGTGCTCGACGGCCATGTTGGTCCAGGCGCCGGCGACGACGAGGTGCCGGACTCCGAGGTTGCGGAGCATGATGTCGAGCTCGGTGCCGTTGAAGACGCTCATCCGCGTGCGGTCGAGGACGATCTCGTCGGCCGCGGGCGCGAGCTCGTCGACGATCGCCGCGCCCCAGCTGCCGACCTTGAAGGTGTCGGGGGCGAGCATCTGGAAGATCGGGGCGTTGGCTCCGCCGAGGCCGGAGACCGGGTAAACGACGATGCGGCTCTGGAAGACGGGGACGCCGCCCGTGCGCGCGGCGTCGAGCAGGGTGCGCGAGTTGTCGATGACGTTCTGGCTCGCCGCGTGGGCGGCGGCGCCGAAGGAGGCGTAGGCGCCGTCGGCGTGGACGGTGTCGTTCTGCAGATCGATGAGGAGGAGGGCGGTGTCGGTCATGGAGAGTCTCTCGTTCTGCGGGTATGGGCAATAGATGGTTGCAGGTACAAGTAAAGCACGATCATCGTTCCTGTCGATCCGAGGCGAGCATCTTTCCGGCCGGATCCAGGCGGGTGAGCAGGGCGGCCGAGATCGTCGAAAGCTGTCTCATCTGCTCGGGTGTCAGTGCATCGACGACCATCGCGCGGACGTTCCCCAGGTGTCCGGGAGCCGTCTCGACGACTTTCCGCCAGCCCGACTCGGTCAGGGCGATGTTCGTCGCCCGCCGATCCTCCGGGCACGGGTACCGGCGCGCGAGCCCTCGCTCCTCCAGTCTGTTGATGACCTTGGAGAGCCGGGGCAGCGTGGAGTTCGTCCTCGCCGCCAGCGCGGACGCGCGGAGGACGCGGTCGGGGGCCTCGGACAGCATCGCGAGGGCGAAGTAGTCGAAGTGCGTCAGTCCGGCGTCCTGCGTCAGCTGCGAGTCGAGGGCGGCCGGGAGCAGCTCCAGGACCGCGGAGAACCGCACCCACGTCTCTCGTTCTTCAGTCGACAGCCAGTTCGGAGATCCCATGCGCCGATCCTAGCAAATGGTTGTACCTGCAACTTCTTTGAGCTAAGTTGGTTGTATCAGCAACCAATGACCTTCGAGGTCGAGAAGGAGCAGCACATGAGCACCGTCACCATCTTCGGAACCGGGAACATGGGAACCGCCATCGCCGGTGTCGTCACCGCCGCCGGCGCGTCCGTCCAGCACGTCGGCTCCGCCGACGACGCCACGATCACCGGCGACATCGTCGTGCTCGCCGTGCCGTACCCGGCCCTCGCCTCGATCGCCGAGAAGTACGCCGACCAGCTCGAAGGCCGGACCGTCGTCGACATCACCAACCCGCTCGACTTCGAGACCTTCGACTCCCTCGTCGTTCCCGCCGGGAGCTCCGCCGCGGCCGAGCTCGCGCAGGCCCTGCCCGCCTCGAAGGTGCTCAAGGCGTTCAACACCACCTTCGCCGGAACTCTGGCCGCCACGAAGGTCGGTCCCGTGGACACCACGGTGCTCGTCGCCGGTGACGACGTCGACGCCAAGGCCGCCCTGATCGACCTGGTCACCGCGGGTGGCGTGCGGGCGATCGACGCCGGCGCGCTCTCGCGCGCGCACGAGCTCGAGGCGCTCGGCTTCCTCCAGCTCACCCTCGCCGCCGGCGAGAAGATCAGCTGGACCGGCGGCTTCGGCGTCGTCTCCTGACCCGTCGTCCCGCAGTCGGACACCCCCGCTGACCGCCGACCGGTGGCGACAGCATCCCGTTCCCCTCAGAAAGCGCAGGACCATGACCACCGCGAGTGACGACCTCCTCTCCGCCGACACGTCGATGGGCGCGGTGACCCTCCGGGTCGGCGATCTCGAGACGATGTCCTCCTACTACTCGCAGGCCTTCGCCATGGAGGCGCTGGAGGAGGCCGGGCGCGGCCGGGAGGTCCACCGGGTCCTCGGCCGCGCCGGCACTCCGCTGGTGAAGCTCGTCCACACCCCGGATCTCCCCGGTGTCGACGCGCGGCAGGCCGGCCTGTTCCACACGGCCTTCCTCTTCGAGGACGCTCCGAGCCTCGCGGCGACCGTCTACCGCTCCGCGCAGCTGCCGAACAACCGCTTCATCGGGTCCAGCGACCATCACGTCAGCGAGGCGTTCTACTTCACCGACCCGGAGGGGAACGGCGTCGAGCTGTACACGGACCGCGACCGGTCGCTGTGGGCCCGTGACGCGGGAGAGATCCGTATCACGACCAGCTTCCTCGACCCGAACGAGTACCTCCGGAAGCACCTGACCCAGGCGGCGGTCGACGCAGGCCCCTCCCTGCCGGGACGGGTCGGTCACGTCCACCTGCAGGTCGGCGATCTCGCGACGGCGAAGGCGTTCTACGTCGATGCCCTCGGCTTCGAGACGACGCAGAGCGGGTACACCGGAGCGCTCTTCGCGTCGGCCGGCGGCTACCACCACCACGTCGCGATGAACGTGTGGAACAGCGGGGGAGCGGGGCCGCGCGCGGCGAGTCTCGGGCTCGGAGACGTCGCCGTGACCGCCGTCGGCTCCGAAGAGCTGGAGGCGCTGCAGAGCAGGCTGCGGGGTCACTCGATCCCCTTCGACTCCGACGGACGCTCCGTCGTCGTCCACGACCCCTGGGGCACGCGGATCACCGTCGCCCTCTCCGACATCAGCACCGAGGAGCTGCTCGCCCGATGACTCTCTCCATCCTGCAGGCCGAGCGCAGGCCCGGCACTGCGAACCAGACCCTCTCAGGACCGGCGGCAGTCGTGCTCCTGCACGGCTACGGCTCGAACGAGCGCGACCTTCCCGGTCTCGTCTCCGCCCTCGGCACGACCCTGCCCTGGGTCTCGCTCCGGGCGCCGATCGAGCTCGGCAACGGCGGAGCCGCGTGGTTCGCCATCACCACCCCCGGTGACCCGGCCGAGGCGCCCGTCGTCGACGCGACCGATGCGATCTGGTCCTGGATCGACGCGAACGTCGATCCGGACACGATGATCGTGCCGATCGGGTTCTCCCAGGGCGGGCTGATGGCCAGCCAGCTGCTGCGCACGCGCCCCGCGCGAGTGCTCGCTCCGGTGATCCTCGGCGGCTTCGTCCTGGGTGCGAAGCAGCCGGGCGACGACGTGCTGACCGATGTCCAGCCGGCCGTCTTCTGGGGGAGAGGATCCGACGATCGCGTGATCACGGGACCCGCTGTCGACCGCACCGCCGCGTTCCTCCCGAGGCACAGCACCCTCGTCGAGCGGATCTACCCGGGCCTCGCCCACAGCATCGATGCTCGCGAGATCGCCGATGTGCGCACCTTCCTCACCGCTGAGCTCGGCTCCGCGGCAGTCCCCGCCAGATGAGCGCCGCGAGCACGTTCGAGATCGGGGTCTTCACCTTCGGGGAGTTGACGAAGGACCGGGCGGGGAAGCCGATCGACCCCTCCCGGCGGATGCAGGACATCCTCGAATGGGCTCGCGTCGCTGACGAAGCAAGACTCGACCTCTTCGGCGTCGGCGAGCACCATCGCGAGGACTTCGCCGTCGCCTCGCCGCAGCTGATGCTGGCCGCGGTGGCCGCGCAGACCAGTCGGATCCGGCTGACGAGCATGGTCACCGTCCTCTCCAGCTCGGATCCCGTCCGGGTCTTCGAGGACTTCGCACAGCTCGACCAGCTCAGCGGCGGCCGCGCGGAGATCACCGCCGGCCGCGGAGCCTACGTCGAGTCGTTCCCCCTCTTCGGCCAGTCGCTCGATCGGTACGACGAGTACTTCGAGGACCGGCTCGATCTCCTCCTGCAGCTCCGCGCACAGAATCCCCTCACGTGGGCGGGGACGACCAGGCCGACCCTGCGTGATGCCGGGATCTGGCCGCGCCCCCTGCAGGACGAGCTTCCCGTGTGGATCGCCGTCGGCGGCACGCCGGAGTCGGTCGTCCGCGCTGCGACCAGGGGCCTTCCGCTGTACTTCGCGATCCTCGGCGACCCGGAGCGGTTCTCCGCGCTGGCCCGACTGCACGAGCGCGCCGCGGAGGAAGCGGGGCTGCCGCCCGGCCGCATCGGAGTGACCTCGCACTTCTACGCCGAGGCGACCTCGCAGGGCGCGCGGAACAGGTTCTTCCCGCACTACTCGTCCTACATCGGCCAGAACATGCCGCGCATCGGACACCTCGACCGCGCGGCTCTCGACGTCTGGGCGGGCCCGCGCGGTGCTCTCTTCGCCGGCAGCCCTGCGGAGATCATCGACAAGATCCTCTGGGAGCACGAGATCCTCGGACACACCCGTTTCCTCGCCCAGGTCGGCCTCGGCGGCCTCTCCCAGCGCGACACGCTGGCGTCGATCGAGCTGCTCGCCACCGAGGTGCTGCCCGCTGTCCGCGCTGCCCTGATCTCTCGTGCCTGAGCGGCTCTCGCGGTCGATCAGTTCGCGTCCTCCGGCACAGCGAGGTGCTCGGCCTCAGGAGAGTGCGGCGGAAGAGCAGCTCGCGCCCGGAGCGCCAGACTGGTCCGTCTTCGTCTGGACGCTCTTCCTCGCAGGCTTCGCCACCTTCGCCCTCCTCTTCGCACCCCAGGCCTTCCTGCCGGCGCTCTCCCAGCAGCTCGCCGTCGACGCGGATGCCGCCTCGATGACGGTCTCCGCGACCGCGCTCGGGGTCGCCGCCGGTGTCCTCGGCTGGGCCGGCCTCTCCAACCGCCTCGGCAGGCTGCGCACGATCCGCATCTCCCTCCTCCTCGCTCTGCTGCTCGCCGTCACCGTCCCCTTGCTCCCGAATCTGCCGAGCGTGGTCGCGGTCAGATTCGTCGAGGGCCTCGCACTCGGCGCAGCACCCGCAGTGGGCATGGCCCTGATCGCTGAACGGATCGACAGCCGATGGTCGGCGCACGTCGCAGGCACGTTCGTCGCTGGGAACACTCTCGGAGGCATCGTCGGCCGGCTCGCATCAGGGGCGGTCGCCGACGTCGGAGGCTGGCGCGCCGCCTTCTGGACGAGCGCGGGAACGGCCGCGGTGGCGATCGTGGCGCTCCTCGTCCTCTCCCGCCGCCTCGCCGATCATCGCCCCGCTGAGACGCCGCACGGAACGGGTCGGGCGCTCCTCGCGAATCTTCGTGATCCGCACATGCTGGCGCTGTATCTGCAGGGATTCCTGCTCATGGGCGCCTTCGGCGCCGTCTACAACGTCTTCGGCTACCGGGTCCAGGAACCGGACATCGGAGTACCGGCCTGGGCCGCCAGCGCCTTGTTCATCGTCTATCTCACAGGGTCCCTCGCCGCGCAGCGCTCGGGCGCTCTCGCCCGGAGGGCGGGCACCGTGCCGACGATGGTCGCGGGGAGCGTCGGCATGCTGCTCTCGCTGCCCATGATGGCGTCGGACATCCTGGCGTTGATGGTCGCGGGGCTCGTCCTCTTCACCGTCGGCTGCTTCACGACGCATCCTCTCGCGAGCGGCCTCAGCGGTCGCTCTGCCCGGATCGGCCGGCCGCAGAGCACCGCGCTCTACCAGATCGCCTGGCTCGGAGGCACGAGCCTCTTCGGTTGGCTCGGAGGTCTCGCATACGCGACGGCTGATTGGACGACGACCCTCGCCCTCGTCGCGGTCCTCTGCGCTGTCGCCGCACTTGCGGCCGTCCTCGGAGGGACAGTGTTCCGGCACCGCTCCCCACCGGTACTGACCGAGCGCTGAGGGGCAACCGCGCGATCCTCACCCTCGGTGGCCGGACCTATTCGTTCTCCCTCTCGGACCGGCCCGCAGCGTGACCGATCGCTGTCATCACCAGCGTGGCGTGCTGTTGGTCGAGCTCGGGGAGCACCTCGCGCAGATGCACCGAGAGGCCATCTGCGATCGATGCAGCGATCTCGAGGACACTGAGCAGGGAGGGTGTGAGACCCCACTGGTGATGCTCGATAGTCAACGCATCGACCGCCTCCGTGGCGCGATTGAAGTCAATGGTCCAGCCGCCGGATACCGAGTCCTGCAGAACCCACGGGTGGTCGTCTCTGACGAGATCGGCGTTGATGAGAAGTTCGACCGCTGCAGCGCGAGCGTCGTTGCCGACTGTCCCTGCTCTGAGCTGTCGGGTCTTGTCATCATCGAACATCAATGGCCGGTCCCAATCGTGTGCGGGCAGGAAGGCCCAGGTGGGTGCAGAAGAGCGCGTCTGAAGTGCTCGATAGTACGCCGACGGTCAGTGCACAGCCGGTCCTACGACTCCTCCGTCACCGAGGTGAGGAGGAAGACGCAGGACCGGCGTTCGCAGGGGGAGTGACTACATGCCGTCACTGAGCATGGCCTGCACCAGCTTCGTGTGGCGCTCGAAGTTCTGCTCGTTGTACTCGTTGTTGTAGTTCAACCCGTAGGGCCACATGTGGCCTCCGCCGCAGTTCAGCGTGGCGTTCGGGCCGTCCCAGGTCCGCAGCAGCGGCACGGCCGAGGCCCATCCGTTGTACTGGCAGTTCTGGTCGAACATGTACGCGGTGCCGACGCCGACGGTGTGCGACATCTCGTGCAGCGCCGTGCCCTCCTGCATGTAAGCCCTGTTCGAGCCGAAGCGGATGTCTCCGTTGATCGTCGCGTCGGCGGTCGTGACACCGGGGACGTAGGTGACGCGGAGCTGGCGGTCGATGTTGTTCAGACGGTTGTAACGGGCGACAGCGCGGTCCATCGCATCGGTGATCCGGGCGTAGGCGTCGAGCTCATCGGCGCTGGGGTTCGCGGAGCGAGCCAGCGTGTAGGTGATCTTCTGCACCGAGGGGTCGGTGATGCGCCAGCGCTGCGCAGTGTTGCCGTTGCAGGACCACTGCTGGATGAGGGCTCCGTCGACCTGGCCGAAGCCCGAGTTGTCGAGGCAGAGGGTGCTGTGGCGGTTGGCAATCTCTGCGTAGCCGTTGCCGACGTCCGAGATCCGCCACTGCTGGGCGGTGTTGGCATTGCAGGTCCACTGGCGGACCTCGGAGCCCGGGGTGGTGCCGAAGTTGAAGTTGTCGAGGCAGAGGTTGCTGTACTTGTTCTTGATCTCGGCCCAGCCGGTGCCCAGGTCGCGGATCTGCCACAGCTGGTTGGCCGACTCCCCGCAGCTCCACTGACGTACTTCGGCGCCGGGTTGCGTGTCGAAACCGTAGTCGTCTAGGCACATGCTGCTGAACTGGTTGCGGATCTCCTGGTTGGAGCCGGTGCCTATCGGAGTGACCGCGGCCGAGGCCGGCGTGGCGAGGCCAAGGGTGGTGAGGCCCACGATCACCGCCGCGGTCAGAGCGCCGAGCATTCGGCGCTTCGTGCTGGACATCGTTGTCCGGGACATGGGTGCCTTTCGTCTTTTCCGGGCCGTCCTGGAGATTCCGGGACGGCGAAGGTGATCTCGAGCCGCGCCTCGGACACCGGATTCGGTAACCGCGAGGGCGCAAGTTCTAGCCGTGTCGGGCGAGTGATCCCGCCTGGCAAGACCGGAGGTGTCGCTCTGTTCATCGTGTCCGACAATGAATGTTCACGTTAACATCTTCGTTCCTGTGATCATTCCGAGGACAGGGAGGGCTGTCAAGGACCGATCTTGGCGGAGGCCCTGATCCTAGATCGAGGGCGTTCTCGTGAACCTTCCCCGCCTCGCCGCGAGGCCGTCCAGTCGGGCCAGCGCGCCCTGCAGCACGTCAGCCGACTTCAGCAGCGCGCTCGCGGAGGCGGAGGCGCCCGACGGCACTCCGCCCCTGGCCCCCAGCGTGCGTCGCCGAACTGCTCATCGTTGCCGTGGACCTCGAGGGCGGTCCAAGCGCGGATGACGAGATGAGCGGTGGCGGGGGCTGAGCGGTACCGCCACGGCCGAGCAGCCGCCCTCAGCAGGTCCGGGCGGTGTACGCGACTGTCGCGGTCCGACTCGGCGCGGAGCCGACCGGTCCGACGGACGCGGTCGCCTCTCCGGCGGGCATGGACGCGAGGCGGGTGGAGAACGCCGAGGACGCACTGGCACCCGGAGCGACCTGAGCGAAGCTCTTGGACCCGTACGCCGAGGCGAGAGTGACCGCCATGGGAGCGCTGCCGGTGTTGGTGGTCGTGACGGTCAGGACGGCCTTTCCGGCCACGCACCGAGAAGACGCGATGGTCGTGCTCGGGAAGGCCGCGGTGGCCGCCGAGATCCGGACGGTGTCCCATATCAGGGCGGAGGTGTCGAAGGCGACCGCGATCCTGACGTCGGAGGACGCGGCGAAGGTCGACGGGACAGCCACCGAGCCCCTCTCGTTCGCGTCGAAGGCGACCGTGCCCAGGTCGACCGCCGAGCCGGTGCCGGTGAGCGCCCAGACGCGGCCGGTGGCTCCGGCATTCGTCTTCGCTCCGGCCGGATCGGCGGTAGCGGCGTTCAATGCCAGCGTGCTGCCGGCGGCGATGTCGTCGACGCCGATGAGCGTCGTCGACGCTCGCGCGGCCGACAACCCGGAGGCGGTCGGCGCCTCCTGGACGAGCTGCCACTCCTGAGCGTCGTCAGCCGCGGCGTCGGTCGACGCGTCGATGGAGGACGCCAGACGCACCTGGCCCCCCGCAGCGGTGCCGCTGAGGACGAGGCCGGTGTTCTTCGTGGACTGGATCTTCGTGTACCCCTCGGCCGACGGGACGAGGGTCCACAGTTTGTCCGGGCCGTTGTCGTCGACCCACTGGGCGAGGGGCTGCCCGGCGGCGGCAGTGCCGAACCAAATGCCGAGAGCCCGTCCACCCGCCTTGTTGAGGAAGGTGACATTCGAGCCCTTGCGCTGCACGTGCCAGCGCTGAGTGTCGTTGCCCGGGTTGTCCGTCCAGGTGATGATGTCCGGCTGGTCACCGGTGTAGATCGGGTCCTGCGTCTTGTCCTGCGCGGTACTGAGGACCTGGCCGGTCGCTCTGTTCACGAGCGAGTAGTAGGCGCCTTCCGAGTGGCCGAGATCGAGCGACGCGGTGCTGACCGGTCCCGTGCCCCAGGGAGCCTGCAGGATCTGGATGCGGCCGGTGCCCTCGACGTACTGAAGGTTGCGGCTGTATCCGCCGGGGACTGTGGTCTGGTACTGCTTCCAGGCCCCGTCGCTGCGCCCGGATTCGTTCACCCAGACGGCTCCGCTGCCGGCGGCGTTGTAGACGAGTGCACCGTCGGGGCGTCGGACCAGGACCGGGCTGCCGCCCTGGGCGAGTCGCTGTGAACCCGCTGCCACGGGAAGCTGCGAGATCGGCAGACCCTCCGCCCCGCCGACCGACCGGAAGTTCTGGGGGTCGTCCGCGACTTTGTAGCGGACGTTGTCGCCCCCGGCCCAGTACTCGTAGGTGAGGAGCCACTTACCGTCGGTGGTGGGGACGATGTTGGTCATGCCCGGGCGGCCGCCGCCGATCTTCGTCTTGCCGTCGTGGGTCTCCGTGAGCCCGGCGACGTCGACCACCGGTGCGGTCCAGGCGCCGACGCCGTCCCAGGTCGTGTGGGCCAGGATCTGCCCGCCCGAGTCCGCGGAGCCGGCGTCGGCAGTGTCGAATCGGGCGACGCCGGTCGTCGCGTCGTAGCCGAGGGCGTCCCTCTCGTCGGAGTAGAAGACGATCAGCTTCCCGTTCCGCATCATGAGGTAGGGCTCCCAGACCGGGTCCTGCCACACGGTGTCGCCGCTGACACCGGTGTAGGCGGTGGGGCTCGCCGCGACCTTGGTGATGAGGTCCCAGGATGCGCCGCTGTCCGTGCTGGCCCAGAGGACGATGGCGGACGCCAGGCGGTCGTTGTTCGTCGAGGTGCCCGGGGAGACGACCGTGGCGAGGACGACGGTGCCCTTCTTGTACGCGCCGAGGTCCTCGGGGAGCACGTAGAAGTACGGATTCGTCCAGTTGCTCGTGTAGGCCGAGTAGGCGGGGTCACTCGTGACGGCCGCCGGCGCTTGGAGGTCGGTCAGCTTCTGCCAGGTGTCGCCGTAGTCGTCGCTCTTGAAGATCGGCATGTCCTGCCCGATGACGGCGCCCTGACTGTCCTCGAAGGCGGCGAGGAGCCGCCCGCTGGGAAGCTGGGTCGACTTCGGGTAGAGGATGCACGGGCTCTTGTTGCACGAACCCGGATCAGTGGCCGTGTACAGCGGCGCCGACGACGGCTGGTAGGCCGAGGCGCTGACACCTCCTGTCAGCGCCATGCCCGCTACGAGAGCACCGGCCGCGATCGTCGAGATGCTCCACCTGACTGAGTTCTTCACGTTGCTCCTCCTTGAGCTCGGACCTCTATTCCATCGATGAGAGAGTCCACAGGACGACGGCGAGAAGGGAAAGAGTTTCCAACCGTCCTAGGCGCCGGCCTGGTGAGCCTTGCCTTCACTACCCGGTGAAGCCGGCCCGCAGCCTCGCGTGACGGACTCCCTGCTCGATGACGAACGAGCGCGGATCGATCTGCGTGACGCCGACGGCCTCGCGCAGGACGCAGTCTCGAGGCAGGACGAGGGTGACGCCGTCCGGCCGCAACCAGTCACCGCGGGTCGACAGCTCAAGGGTGAGATCGACATCGTCCGGCGTCCACGCCAAGCGGGTGACGGTCGCCGCTCCTCGCGCGGTCAGGCCGGTGATCGTGCCTGCCGGCCATTGAGAAGGGAGCGCGGGCAGCACACGCAGGGTGTCGCACGTGGACTGCAGCAGCATCGCGGCGACGACGGCGGGCAGAGCGCCGGAGGCGTCGAGGTTGAAGATCGCGCCGGCGTCGTGCGTCGTGCTGAGCGCAGGAGTAAAGTGGTCCCGGGCGAGCCACACCGCGCACTGGTGCGCTGATGGCGCGTCACCGAGAGTCGCTGCGGCCAGTCCGATCGAGGAGAGGCCGAATGCCATCTCCATGCGGCCAGGAGGTCCCGTTGGACTCTCGGCCCGCCACGCGATCTTCGCTCGGACCGTCTCGAGAGCCGCGGCGCGCAGGCCCTCGGCGTCGAACGCCTCGTCGGGGTCGTACCAGAGCCCGTAGAGCTGTGACACGTGCCGGTGAGCGATGTTCTCGGGCCACCGAGTCGACCATTCGGCGAGAGATCCGCCAGCGGCGACAGCGAACGGCGGCAGTCGGTCTCGCGCCGCGGACCACGTCGCAGCGCGATCCGGCTCGCCCCGGAGAGCGGCGAACCAAGCGCCCACCCGGTAGCCGTCGCGCACCGCGGCGATGTCCGCGGTGGCGTCGGTGACCAGGGGATTGTCGCTGCCGGCCGGGGTGTTCTCGGGCGAGTAGGAGGGCGAGAGGATCCCCTCCCCGTCATCGAGCACGCCGGTGGAGAAGTCGAGGATCTCGGTCGTGAGGTCCCAGGGCCAGTCGTCGAGGATCGTCCGGTCACCGGTGACCTGGATGTAGTCGGCTGCGAGCCGGAGGAACCAGGGCCCGTTCCCGAGCCAGAACTGGTGGGGGTAGTCGCGGAGGAAGTGGTTGGCGTGGCCGTGGGTGGTCATCCGGGCGGGTAGCAGCATCCCGTCCTGGCCGAAGACGCGTCGGGCATTGGATCGGTAGTGGTCCGGGTAGCGGCGGACGAGCCGGAAGAGCGAGGTCATCAGCTCCGGCGTGCCCGTCCAGAGGACGGCCGCGAGGGTTCCGAGCTGGACGTTGCCGTTCATCGTGTAGTCGGCCGACCACGCGGGCGCCCAAGTACCTTGCCAGACCCCCTGCAACGTCGGCGGCGAGGACGCCGTGGAGACCGCGATGTTGCGCCGTCCCGCCGAGTAGGCCAGCTCGAGTACTCGCAGCTCGGCCGATACCGCGCCCGCGACGGCCTCCGCCCAGATGCGCTCGATGGGTTCGTCAGCGCTCGTCGACCCGACGAGCATCAGCTGGGACGCGGTCAGGAGCGACGCGACGTCGAGCGCAGCGTGGTCTGACCCGGAACGGTGGCTGGTGGCGACGTCGATGCGGAGGCGACAGCCCGAGGCGGGCACGTCGACGCGCCAAGCGTTCTCACCGTCCGCCTCGCGGGGTGTCTCCGAGACGACGCGAGCGGAGGCACTCGCGCTGGTACCCGGTTCGAGTCCGAGCGCGTCGACGACGACTGTCAGCGCAGTCGCCGTCGCCTCGGTCCGAGTGCGGATCGTGTCGCTGTAGTTGACGGGCAGGACAGTCGTCGCGGTCGATCCCGCCTCCCGCACCGGCACGAGGCTCAGGCGGCCGGAGAGCGGCTCGTCCGACCAGAGCTCGACCTCGAGACCGGCGGTGCCGTGGCTCGTCGAGACGCGCAGGCCCGTCCGCGCACCGGAGGGGAGCCCCCAGGAGATCGCCGCGTCCCCGTCTGTCAGCGAGACGTCGCGGCGGTAGGAGCTCCAGCCGGCCTCGTCCGGCTCCCACTCGAGTTGAGCGATCGCTCCGAGCGGATCGGTCCAGATCAGCGTGTCGGGGTCCCAGCCCTGCTCGCGCAGGGCCTTCTCGACGAGGTCGGCGGCCGCCCCAGATTCCCCGTCGGCGAGGGCCCGGCGGATACCGAGGAGGACGGGCGCGAGGAGGGGAGCGGGGACACGGCTGTTGGCCGGCACGAAGAAGTCCTCGTGCGCGAGCGCGATCACGTGCCGCCGCGGGTCGCCGTAGAGGATCCCGCCGACGACTCCCGTTCCCGCGAGGAGGCCCTCCTCCCAGGACTCCGCGATCAGCGCGCTCCACACGCCCTTGCTCATCCGTTCGCGCTTCGGATGGACGAGCGAACTGCCGCGTAGGTCGTCATCTCGCGCCGGTGGTCCACGTAGCGCACCGGCCCGGTCAGCTCGACGGCGACGACGGGAGCAGCACCGGCCGCGTTCTCGGCGATGCTCAGCTCGATGAGGCCGGCATCGACGCGCCGACGTAACGCGCGGTCGGTGTAGGCGGTGAGATCGGCGTGCATCGTGAAGCTCACCTCGGCGCTCTCGCCTGCCTGCAGCAGGAGCCTGGTGAAGCCGATCAGCTGGCGCACGGGCCGGGTGACGTCGGCCTCGACATCGTGCAGGTACAGCTGCGGGACCGCGGTGCCCGCTCGCGTGCCGCGGTTCTCCACCGTCGTGGAGACGGTCACCGTTCCGTCGGTGGTGATCCTCTCGGCGTCCACCTGGAGCGGCCCGAAGACGAGGTCGGTGTAGGAGAGCCCGAATCCGAAGGGGAAGGCGGGGGTGGGGTCGATGTTGCTGATGCCTTCGCTGCGCAGGGCGAGCGGCGGCGCGAGGTAGGTGCCGGGCTGGGCGGAGGAGGCTCCGGGGATCTGCACCGGCAGCCGGCCACTCGGGTCGACTCGTCCTGTCAGGACGCCGGCGATGGCGGCCGCGCCTTCCTGGCCCGGGAAGAAGACCTGGAGCGCGGAGGTGGCCCGCTCGACGAGCGACCCGATCGCGTACGGGCGTCCCGAGAGCACGATGAGGATGCTCGTGCTGGCTGCCTCGAGAACCCGTTCCGTCAGCTCGTGCTGTGAGCCGGGGAGCTCGAGACCCAGCACGTCGCAGCCCTCGCCGGAGGTGCCGTGCCCGAACATGCCGGAGCGGTCCCCGACGACGACCATGGTGAGGTCTGCTTCGGCAGCGGCAGCCACGGCCGCTGGGATGTTCGCGGTGTCCTCGCCGATCACCGTTCCACCGGCGATGAAGGTCACTTCCGCGTTCGGGAAGGCCTCCCGGATGCCCTGCAGGACACTCGGTGCGCTGATGCCGAGGCCCGCCTCGGGGAAGTTGGGGAGCACGTGATTCGGGAAGGAGTAGCAGCCGAAGAGCCCGTGCGGGTCATCCGCCAGAGGGCCGATGACGGCGATGCTTCGCGGCTCGTCGCTCAGCGGAAGCAGCGCGTCGGTGTTGCGCAGGAGGACGACGGACTCCTCGGCCAGCCGTGCGGCGATGTCGCGGTTGCGGGTCGAGTCCAGATCGACGGAGTGGTCGCGCTCCGGCGTCCAGTCCTCGTCGAGGAGGCCGAGCTCGGCCTTCTGGGTGAGGATGCGGGTGGCGGCGGTGTCGATGAAGTCGACCCCGACTCTCTCCGCGAGCTCCTCAGTGTAGGACGCGGTGTGGGGAAGCTCGACGTCGATCCCGGCCGTCAACGACAGCGCACCCGCCGAGACCAGGCCGTCCGCGACGCGGTGCATGGTCTGGAGGAAGGGGGTCGCCCAGTAGTCCGAGACGACCGTGCCGGTGAACCCCCACTGATCCCGGAGCAGCCCGGTCAGCAGTTCCCGGTCGCTCGCCGTCGGGACGCCGTCGAGCTCGGTGTAGGAGTTCATGACCGAGCGCACGCCGGCGGCGACGACCGCCTTCTCGAACGGAGGGAGCATCACGTCCCGGAGCTCGCGCTGGCCGATCGAGACCGGAGCGTGGTTCCGGGCACCACGGGAGGCGGAGTATCCGACGAAGTGCTTCAGGGTGGCGATGATGCCCGCGGACTGGATGCCCCTGACATAGGCGGAGGCGAGTTCGGAGACGAGGTAGGGGTCCTCGCCGAGCGTCTCCTCCACTCGGCCCCAGCGGTAGTCGCGGACGACGTCGAGGACCGGAGCGAGACCCTGGTGCACACCCAGCGACGCCATGTCGGTGCCGATCGCCTCGCCCATCTCCTTCACGAGATCGGGATGGAACGTGGCCGCCCAGGCGAGCGGGGTGGGGTAGACGGTGGCCTTCCAGGCGGTCAGACCGGTGAGGCACTCCTCGTGCGCGATGGCGGGGATCCCGAAGCGGTTCGCGTCGACCACGCGGCGCTGCAGGCCGACGAGTCGCGCGATGCCCTCCGCGGGCTCGACGGGCGCGGTCCCGAACGGTCTGGTGATGTGACCGATGCCGTCGATGATCGCCTCCTCGAACGGAAGAGCCATCTCGTGGGTCTCCTGGAGCGGGGCGACGGCCTCCTCCAGGTCCTCGGAGCCGGGCCAGGTGCTGCCGATCTGCTGCAGCTTCTCGCGGAGGGTCATCTGCTGAACCAGTGACGCAGCGCGCTCCGCCGGGGTCGACGACGTGTCTTTCCAGAGCGGGAGTGCGTCGGTGGCGGGAGTGGTCATGACGGCCTTTCGGGGGAGTGCTCGGCGCGGTGCGCTGTGGAGGATCGGACCTCGAGATGCGTCGACAGCTCGACGCGCTTCGTGGTGATGTTCTCGCCTCGGGAGAGGCGCAGGAGAGTCGTGACGGCCGTTCGACCGATATCGGCGATGGGCTGGTGCACGGTGGTCAACGGCGGTGCGGAGATGCGCGCGATGAGGGTGTCGTCGAAGCCGACGACGCTGAGATCGTCGGGGACGGTGATGCAGAGCTGCCGTGCCGCCTCGAGCACCCCCATCGCTGATGCGTCGCTGCCCGCGAAGATCGCTGTCGGCGGGTTGTCGGACGATAGGAGGGTCCTCGCGGCGGCCAGTCCGTGCTCGTAGCTGTACGCCTCTCGGGGCACGCTGGTGAGGTCGACGTGGATGCCGGCCTCGGCCATGGCGGCGGCCCAGCCGTGTGCTCGGACGATGTCGCAGCTGGCCCGCGGTGGTCCGCCGATGTAGTCGATTCGACGGTGGCCGAGGTCGAGGAGGTGCTTCGTCGCCTCGTAGGCGCCGGCCCAGTTGGTGGCGCCGATGCTGTGGGTCGTCGTGCGGGGACTGTCGATCGGGTCGACGAGGACCATCGACAGTCCCGCGGCCCGGAGCGCGCGCTCGCGGGACGGCGAGTACGTGCTGGTCACCTCGATCACGCCCAGGCGCCCCGCTCGTGCCAGCGTGCTCGCCCATGCCGTAGGCGTGTCGGTGATCGCAGACTCGATGGAGCGGGTGAGGAGTCCGATCCCTAAGCTGCTGGCGACTTCGATCGCCCCGCCCAGGAAGGCGGCGAGGTAGGGATTGCTGACGTCCCGAGGCTCCACGAGCATCTCGATCGTCGACTCCCCGGCCAAGCTCGCCGCCCTCTGACGGTCTGCGAGAGCGACGAAGCCGAGCTGCTGAGCGGCGGCGTCGACACGATCCCGGGTCCCGTCACCGACTCCGGCGCGTCCGTTCATCACCTTCGACGCGGTCGACAGCGAGACGTTCGCGGCCTTCGCGACGTCCTGGAGAGTCACTTTGCGGGCGCTGCCGTCGAGCGACATCACTTGCCCCCGACGCCCATCAGCCCCCGGACGAGAGAGCGGCGGGCGAAGACGTACAGAAGCAGGATCGGGACGACGGTCAGCACGATCGCGGACATCAGCCCAGGGATGTTGAGGGAGAACTCCTGCCGGAAGATGCCCAGCGCGAGGGTCGCGACGCGGTTGTCGGCCGAGCGCGTGAGCACCAGCGGGAGCAGGTAGTTGTTCCAGGCGTTCAGCGCCGAGAAGATCACGATGGTCGAGACCCCGCCCTTCGAGAGCGGGAGCACGAGGGTGGTGAATGTCCTGAACGATCCGGCGCCGTCGAGCGCCATCGCCTCGTACTGCTCTGTTCCGATCTCGCGCATCGAGCCGGAGAGGATCAGCGTCGTCAGGGGGATCAAGAAGACAGCCGTGGGGATGATGACACCGAGCAGCGTGTCGTAGAGCGACAGACGGTCGATCAAGAAGAACACCGGGATGACCACGACTTGAGCGGGGATGGCGAGCCCGAAGAGCATCACGCGGAAGACCACGCGCACCCAGCGGCTCTCGCTGCGGACGATGGCGAAGGCGAGCGGTGGCACGACCAGCAGGATGATGAGGACGGTGCCGACAGTGATGAGACCGGAGTTCAGCAGGAAGCGTCCGAAGCCCTGCTGGAAGGCGTAGACGTAGTTGTCGAGGGTGAACTCGCGCGGAAGGCCGAGGGGTCCGTTCTCCGCGTAGGTCGCACGGCTCTCGAAGGAGGCGCGGACCATGACGTAGACCGGGATCATGATGATCAGCAGCCAGAGCCCGGCGAAGAAGCCGGCGATGTAGTTGGGTCGGGTGCGCATCAGAGGCCTTCCTGGGTGCCCTGCATCTGGTCGTACCCGGTCGCTCGCACCATGCCGATCGACACGATGGCGGCGACCGCGATGACGATGACTGCGACAACGCAGCCGTAGCCGAAGTCGAGAGCAGAGATCCCGCGGTCGTACATGAAGAACGGCAGGTTGGACGTCGCGCCGCTCGGGCCTCCGCGCGTGAGGATAAGGATGAGATCGAAAGTGGTGAAGGTGCCGACCACCATGAGGATGGTGGAGGTCACGATCGTGTTCTTCAGCTGCGGGACGGTGATGGAGAAGAACTGCCGCACGGTGCCGGCCCCGTCGATGGCGGCGGCCTGGTAGAGCGTCTCGGGGATCGACCGCGCTCCGCCCTGATAGATCAGGGTGTGCAGGGGAGTGGCGCCCCACAGGTAGATGAACGCGATCAGCCCGATGGCGCTGGCGGGCTGTCCGAGGATGTTGCTGAAGAGGTTGTCGGGGCCGAGCAGCGGCGTCAGGAGGGCCGGGATGCCGAAGTTCGGGTCCGCGAGCGAGGCCCAGAGGACGGCCACGGCGGCGGTGCTCATCAGCAGAGGGATGAAGTACAGCGCGGCGACGACGGCGCGGGCCCGCTGCGGGCCGGCAGCCCAGACGCCGATCAGGAGACTGACGGGGAGCTGCGTGACGACGGCCAGGATGACGAGGACGACCGTGACGACGAGGCTCCGGTGCAGTGCAGTGTCAGTGAGGACGCGCGCCCAGTTGTCGAGGCCGACCCACTGGGGCGCGATGAGGCGGATGCCGTTGTACTCGGTGAACGAGAGGTAGACGGCGAAGACGAGGGGGAGCAGAGCGAAGACGGCGAACATGAGGATCGCGGGGAGGGACCAGACGAAGCCGGGGCGGCCTGCTTTGCGCGGGCCGGGGCGGCCTGCTGCGGGCAGGCCGCCCCTCTTCGCCTGAGCCTTCTCTTCATCGAGGAGGAGGGTCATGGCTTGGTGCCTTTCATCGTGACGGACGCTCTGCGACCGTCGGGGTTCTTCTACTCCTGGGCGGTCGCGGCCTGTACCGCGGAGACCCACTCATCGGCGTCGATCGTGCCGTTGAAGTAGTCGGCCATCGCGTTCTGCAGCGGCGTCTGGCTGGAGGCGGGCACCACCTGGTCCCAGGACAGCTGGAACGTGGGGGCGTTCGCGACCAGGCCGGCGACGAAGGTGAGGAACTCCTTGTTGGTCTCGTCGAGGCTCGAGTCGGCCGCCACGAGATCGCCGGCATTCGTCGTCGGGGGCAGGTTGCCCAGAGCGAGCTGGTCGTTCAGGAACTCGTCGCTGTAGAGCTCGGCCAGGAAGCCGCGGACGGTGTCCGGGTACCGGGTGTCAGCGGCCACGTTGTAGAAGTTGCTGAGGTTGCCGGCGATGTCGCCCGCTCCGTCCGACCCGAAGGACGGGAAGGCCGTCCAGCCGAGGTCGTTCTGGACGAACTCCTCGTCGCCGCCCTCGATCGTGGCGTAGTGCCACGTCCCCATCAGCTCGTAGGCGGACTTGCCGGTGCGCAGGAGGGCCGCCGATCCGTCGGTTCCGTACGAGACGGAGTCGAAGTTGTTCCCGAAGGCCCCCGAGTCCACGAGCTCGCGGAGGTCGTCGAGGGCGTCGAGGCTGTCGTCGCTGGCCCAGACGTCGGCGTCGCCCGCCAGGCCGTCCTTCACCGCATCGGCTCCATCGACCCGGTCGAACAGGTACTGGTACCACATCTGGGTGGGCCACTTGTCGGCTCCCGCGAGGCCGATCGGCGTGACGCCGGCGTCGCTCAGCGGGCCGACCTGTGCGAGGAGGTCGTCCCACGTCGCCGCCGGCTCGAGACCGGCATCCGCGAGGACCTTCTTGTTGTAGTAGAGGAAGGTCGGAGCAACGCCTCGCATCGGGATGCCGTAGGCGTCCTCGTCGATGACCTCCTCGTCGAAGACCGACGGCAGGAAGGCGTCGCGCAGCTGAGGGTCCTCCTCGATGAAGTCGTTCAGGGACAGCAGGGCGCCGGCGTCGACCAGGGGCTGGATGCCCGCGGCGCCCCAGCTCATGAAGACGTCCGGGGCGGAGGCGGTGCCGATCGAGTTGCGCACCGCCGTTGTGTACTCGGCTCCGGAGGTGGATCCGGTGTCGATGACGACCTTCACCTCGGAGTTCTCGTTGAACCGGTCGGCCGCGGCCTGCTCCGCCGACGCGGCGGCGTCGCCCAGGACCAGGACGTGGATCTCGTCGTCGGGTCGTGCGGAGTTCCCGGGGCCGTCCGAGCTGTTCCCGCCCGAGCAGCCCGCGAGGACGACGCCTGCGACCAGAACCAGGGCAGTCGCCGCAGCACCCCTGAAAGGTCCACGGGATCGCGAGTTCATCATTGAATGCCTCTCTGCATCATGATTGCGGCCGCCCTCGAGGGCCGGCGCAAGCCCGCTTCGTTGCCGGGCGTCTGAAAACTAACAACTCCAGAGCGACACATGATCGCAGGATCCAGCGAAAGTTTTTCGTATCGACGGTGTCGAGCATTGAGTCGAGGGTGCGACGTTCCCGGGGCCAGCTCGACCGGCGGAAGCACGCGCGCCACTCGCCCTTCGGGCGATCACCGGGTCGCTCCGGCGCCGAGCGAAACTCTTTCCGAACCGAGGACGGAGGCGTGATGCTGAGCTCTAATGAAGGTCGACCCCAGCACTCGAGAGGACTGCAACGATGCAGAAGCACCTTCGCAAAGCGACCTTGATCGCGAGCGCACTCACCGTGACGATCGGCCTCACCATCCCGGGGGCGGTCAGTGCGTCCGCTTACTCGCCCAGCGTGCAGAGCGTCTACACGGCGCAGAACCCGGCGAGCTGCAACAAGAACCCGTGCGTGCTCTACCCGAAGTCGGCGCAGCTGCCCAGCGGCCGGATCCTCGCGACCTTCGAGGACAGCGAGAGTGTAGTTGTCGGCCAGACCCTGCCGGTTCACAAGACGGACGACGACGGTCGCACCTGGCAGAAGCTCGCCGACGTCAAGGCGCCCGCCTTCGCGTCGACCGATCCGAAGTACGCGAAGTACACCAGCAACTGGACCAACGCCTACCTCTACACGCTGCCGCAGGAGGTCGGTGCACTCAAGGCCGGCACCGTCCTGCTGGCCAGCATCGTCTCAGGAGATGACGCCTGGTACCGCGAGCACAAGGCAGCCGACCCCGGCTGGATGCCCTCTGGCGACGGCGATCGCGAGAACCTCGCGCTCGCGCTGTACTCAAGCGTCGACGAGGGTGCGACCTGGAAAGTCGAGAACATCATCACCGAGGGCGGGTGGCAGGGAGGTAGCGCAGGAGCGATCGGCCGCACCTCGAACGTCAACAGCGCGGCGCAAGTCGACCCCGTCTGGGAGCCGTACCTGATGGCGTACAACGGTCAGCTGCTCGCCTACTACTCCGATGAGAACGACTACCTCGGATACGACAGCGCGACCGGCACTCCGATTCTCGATCCAGCGAACGCAAGCGCACCCGACTCGCACGGCCAGATCCTCGCCCACCGCAGTTGGGACGGAACAACCGCCGGCTGGAGCGCGCCCGTCGTCGACGTGGCCGGCGATGTGGTCGATCGAGGCGACGGCAAGACCCAGATCGGAGGCGGCCGGCCCGGCATGACCACCGTCGCCCCGACCGCCGATGGCAGATGGCTGCTGACGTTCGAGTACTTCGGCGGTGGCGACAACGTGCACTACAAGATCGCTGACGACCCGACGAAGTTCTTCGCAGTCGGCGGCGCATCCGGCGCGAACATCACCTCACTGCCGAGCATCGGTCCGCGTCTCTCCACCGGAGGCAGCCCGGTGATCGCGAGATTCCCCGATGGACGCATCATCTACAACGCCGCAGGAAGCGGGAACGTCTGGGTCAACGAATCCGGCCGCAGCGACGGCGCGTGGAAGGCATATCAGACGCCGATCGCCGGCGGCTACAGCCGCAACCTGCAGTACGTCGCGGGATCGGGGCAACTGATGATCCTCCAGGCCCAGTGGGCCGGCGGCAGCGTGGGGCCGATCAATCATGTCGATGTCGATCTCGGTCGCAGTCTCGGGACTGCCTACACGATCGTCAACCGGGCGACCGGCCAGGTGCTGAGCACCGACAACGACAAGACCCAGGATCCGCCGTACACCGGGGACCGCGCGGATCTCGTCACTTGGGACCGAGCCGCAGTCAACGACACACAGCGCTGGCGCATCGAGAAGAAGGGCACCTCCGTCTCGTTCCTGAACAAGGCCGGCGGCCGTTCGGTCGCGATCTGGCAGGGCAACGCCTCGGCCGGTCAGCAGCTCACTCAGTGGGTCGACGACAACGGCTCAGACAAGCTGTGGAATCTCATACCCACGAGCGACGGCTACTACCGCGTCCAGTCGACCAAGAACACCGCGATGGTCTGGACCGGCGCCGCATACGGTGCGGCCCGCCTCGGCACGGTGATCGCGGCATCCACCGACCCGAAGTCCGACGACTCGCAAGAGTGGGCACTCGTTCCCGAGGCGCTTGCGCTGGCCGAGCTGACCGGAACCACCCAGTCGACCCGGCTCGTCGCCTCCGATTCGTTCATCGGCGGCTCGACGGTGACCCTCGACGCGAGCACCAATGCGCACTTCGCCTCCCACGCAGGCGTCGACGGACGAGTCTCCGCCTTTGCGGTCGACGGTACGCGCACCGAACTCGGCACGGTTGGGTTCGACGACCAGCAGAAGGGAAGCGTTACTCTGCCTGCCGCACTCGCCGTCGGTCACGACTATCGCCTAGCGGTGAGCTTCGACACCTCTGCACCGTTGTGGGACACCGTGCGGATCGGATCACCGGCGCCGATCTTCCCAACTACCGCTACCGCCTCGACGAGATGCGTCGCGTCCAAAGTCACCCTCACCGTGACGACGACGAACACGGGCACGGCGCCGATCGCCGTGCGAATCGACTCGGCCTACGGTTCGAAGAGCTTCGCCCAGGTAGCGCCGGGCGCCAGCGCCTCAGCCGCTTTCTCGACCCGCTTAGTGTCGATCACCGCAGGTCAGGCCACTTCGGCGGTCGGACCGGTCGGTTCCACGCCGACCGTGATCACTACAGCCCCTTACACCGCCCGAAGCTGCTGAACCTCAGGAAGACAACCGTCTGGGCGGATCGACCGGAGCGATTCGCCCAGCACCCTCCCGAGCTGGATGGCGGGCACCCAACACTGCCCGGAACCACGACGGCAGAAGGCAGCCGAAGAACGGAGAACTCCCGCAATGAACACTCGCTCCCTCCAGCACCGACCTCTTCTGGTCCGCGGAGTCGCCGGACTCGCCGGAGGACTCCTCCTGCTCGGCGTCGCCGGGACCGCCATCGCCGATGAGCAGAGGGGCAGCGACGACGTCGACGTGAACGTCGACATCGCGCCCCTCACCACCCCCGGCTCGCTCTCGATGTCGGTCGCCGGCACCTCGACCTCGCTGACCGAGAACGGATCGACCAGCGTCATCCGCCAGTTCACCGGCACCCTGCCGACGGTCACCGTCACCGACACCCGCGACCCCGAGGACATCCCCGAGGGCGCCGGCTGGTACGTGCTCGGCACCGCCAGCGACTTCACCAGCACCACCGGTGACGTCATCGGCGCCGAGAACTTCGGCTGGGCCCCGAACCTGATCGACGGCGGCGACTCCGGCCTCGTCGCCGAGGGCGACGTCGTCGACACCGCCATCGACGGCGGACCCGACGGAGTCGGCCTCGTCGACCAGGAGCTGCTCGCCATCACCAACGACTCGGCCGCCATCGCCGAGGAGGGCTCCTGGACCGCGAACGCCGCCCTGTTCCTGCGCACCGGAACGGACGTCGACGCCGGACAGTACAGCTCGACCCTCACCCTGTCGCTCTTCGAGTGACCCCCGGGGGGGCGGGACTGCGCTTGCGGGCCGCTCCGGCGGGTACGGTGTTGCGTTCGTCGGCGTTGCGGCATCCGCGGTCTCCTAGCTAGCGAGCGCGCTGTGACGACGTCATATGACGCCGTCAACGTGCTCGCGGATGCGGACGTGTCGCCAGCGGCACTCCGCCCCCGGTCCCCAGCGCGCATCGCCGAACTGCTCGTCGTTGTCGTGCACTTCGAGGGCGATCCGCCCGCGGACGCCGAGATGAGCGGCGACCGCGGCCGGGTCATACTCCGGCGCGTCGAGCGCGGCCGTGTCGAGTCGGGCGATCCGGACTCCGTTGATCCAGGTCGTGAGCACCGGCAGGGCGCCCCCCTCGCAACGGATGCGGAGCTCGTTCCAGTCGTCCCAGCGCCACACCCGGAGGAGGTCGTCGACCCGGGCGGCGTAGTCGAGCCGGGCGATCTTCTCAGGGGTGACCGGCTCCACGCTCGTCGCGGGGTCGTCGGCGCGCAGCCCGACCGGGCGGAAGCTCCCGTCGAGCAGGGCGTCGACCGCGAACGGCACCGCTGAGAACGATGCGAGGCCGTTGCCGAAGAAGCCCCCGAGGCCGCCGGAAGGCCGGTGGTCGACGAGCACCTGGAAGCCCGCCCAGTCGTCGGCCCTCCGGCGGAGCATGACGCCGGTGTCGGCGGGCCAGTCCGGGCGCATCTCGAGGGCGAGGTCGAAGGAGCCGAAGTCGTCGTCGCTGAGCAGGTAGCCGCCGTAGCCGGGCGTCGATTGCGCGCCGATCAGCACTCCGTCCTCCACCCGCCAGACGGCCGGATGCTTCTCGGGCTCGGCCTGCGGCGTGACACCGTGCTCGGCGAAGTACTCCGCAAGAAGCGGGCCCCCCGGGCGCGTGGCGCCGTACACGCGGGGGATCGCTGTCCAGCCGTCGAGGCTCCGGCCGTCCAGAAGCGGTCGGTAGCCCTCTTCGTCGAAGACGTCGGCGAGAGCCGCGCTCACCTCGGTCACAGAGCGACCCCGAGGGTGCGGAGGCCGGCGAGGTCCTCCTCGAGGGCTGTGGCGACGGTGGAGCGCCGGGGGGTGGGGGGCGGTGCGGTCATCTCGTTCTGCCTTTCGATCGGAGCGGAGGGTCAGCGACCGGCGAGCGAGCCGCCGATCCCTCCGACGGAGAAGTACTTGTTGAGGAACGCGAAGACGAGCACCGGCGGGAGCATCATGATCACGGCGACGGCCATCACGGAGCCCCAGTCGGTCGCGTTCTGCTGGAAGAACGACTGCAGCCCCATCGGGAGCGTGAAGGCGTCCGTCGAGCGCAGGAACACGATCGCGACGAGGTAGTCGTTCCAGGCGAGGAGGAACGTGAAGATCGCCGTCGAGAGCACCCCGGGGAGCGAGTTGCGAAGAACCACCCGCACGAATCCACCGAAGACCGAGGCGCCGTCGATCCAGGCCGCCTCCTCCAGCGAGATCGGGATCGAGTCGAAGTAGGCCGCCATCATCCAGGTGGCGACCGACATCGAGGAGCCGACGTAGATGATCCCGATGCCGACCAGATTGTCCACGAGGCCGAAGTTCGCGAACAGGATGAACAGCGGGATCACCGAGGTGATGATCGGCAGGGACTGCACGACGAACAGCAGCAGCGAATATCCCGAGACGAGCTTCGAGCGCCCTCGCGAGAGCACGTAGCCGGCGGGCGCCGCCACCGCGACCGACACGAGCACCGTGGCGATCGAGACGCCGAGGGAGTTCGCGAGCCAGGTCGTCGTCGCCGTGGAGGAGAGGACGTAGCCGAAGTTGTCGAGGGTGAAACCGGAGGCGGTCGACCCCAGCCCGGGGGTGACCGAGAGGACGAAGGTGACGGAGACGGGCACCAGGATCACCGCGGTGACGACCAGGATCAGCAGGAAGCGCCACCACTGGCCCCTGACTCCCTTGTCGGACTTCACGTTCTTGGCGCGACGCGGCTTTGCCTGGACGTTCGCGTGGAGGATCGAGGTGCTCATTCGACGGCCGACTTCCTGATCTGGCGGTAGAGGACGACTGAGACGACGACGAGGGTCGCCGTCATCAGGAACGCGATCGCGATGCCGGGACCGGTCTGGAAGTTCTGGAACACGGTGCGGTAGGCGAGGACGACGAGCGAGGTCGTCGCGTCGACGGGGCCGCCTCCGGTGAGCAGATAGATCGTGGGGAAGTCGTTGACGCAGAAGATCGTCATGAGGATCCACGAGATATAGGTCGAGCGGGCGATCAGCGGCAGGGTGATGCCGGTGAACTGCTGCCACTTGTTCGCGCCGTCCATGTTCGACGCCTCGTAGACGTTCTCGTCGACGGAGGCGAGCGCGGACGCGGTCATCATCATCATGAAGGGGAACGACACCCACACCTTGAACACGCAGACCGTGATCGCGGCGAGTGTCGGATCGGCGAGGAACAGCGGAGTGCCCCAGCCCAGCGTCTGCCAGATCGTCGGCAGCGGGGAGTCGGGGGTGGCGACGAGCCAGTTCCAGGCGGTCGAGGAGACGACGACCGGCACGATCCACGGCAGCAGGAGCAGGACTTTGAAGACCCCGCCGGCCGGGATCCGGGTGCGCAGCAGCAGCGCGAGTCCGAGTCCGAGCAGCCAGGAGCCGAAGACGCCCACGAGGGTGAAGACGAGCGTGAACCCGGTCGCCTTCCAGAACGGCTCGGAGGTGAGCACTTGGACGAAGTTGTCCAGGCCCACGAACTCGCCCGTGGCGATCAGCGAACCGTCGTGGACCGACTGGATCGCCGCGTAGACCACGGGGTAGGCGTTGATCAGGACGAGGAGGAAGACCGAGGGGGCGATGAGCAGAAGCAGGGTCAGCGAGCCGCGGGACGCGATGGTCCGGCGGCGGGGCGGGCGCGAGGCCCCGGAGCCCGAGGCTCCGACGCCCTTGGCCGCTCGTGAGAGCGACCGGGTGGGCGCGGCGGTGGAGGTGGTCATGGGATCCGTTCCAATCACGGAAGGTCTGCGGGACGCCCTGATCCGGGCGTCCCGCAGAGCGCCTACAGGGCTTCGATGTCCTTCTGGAGCTTCTCGAGCGCGGACTTGGAGTCGGCCTGACCGCCGAGGACGGTCTGCGTGAACGCGTTCAGGGCCTGGCCGCCGTCGATGGCGGCGATCTTCGCGTCGACGACGTCGCCCGTGGCGGCGTAGGTCTTCGCGATGGGCTGCCATTCGTCGAGGATCTTGACCTTCTGCGCGTTCTCCTGGAACTCGGGCAGGGCGATGACGGACTTGAGCACCGGGAGCGCGGGGATGAGCCGCTGCTTCCAGAGGTCGCCGTAGTTCTGGAACCAGTAGGACATGAACGCCTCGCTCGACTCCTGGGAGGGCGTGTTCGTGTACATCATCATGTTGTTGAGGAACTGCAGGGTCCCCACGTCGCCGTGCAGACCCGCCATCGGGGTCGCGACGAGCACATCGTCGTCGGTGTCCCCGATGTCGTCGTTGAGTCCGGGGGTGCTGATGCCCATCGCGACCTTGCCGGATTTCCACTGCTCGCGTCCGTTGTCGATCGTGTACGACACCGAGGCGGGGTCGATGATCTTCTCGCGGGCGAGCTCAGTGAGGAAGTCGACGGTCTCGATGTTGCGCTCGCTCACGCAGTCGAGCTCGTTGTCGGCGTTAAAGAGTCCGCCTCCGTTGTTGATCATCATCACGACCATCGAGTGGGCGCCGATGTTGTTCCCGGCGCCGGCACCGATCCCGTAGGCGAAGTAGCCCTTCGCGGCGAGGGCTTTTCCCGTCGTGAGGTACTCCTCCCACGTGGTCGGGGGAGTCAGACCCAGCTCGTCGAAGATCGACTTGCGGTACCACCAGATGCGCATGTCGATCATGTTGGGCACCGCGGCGTAGCCGTTCGCCGTCTTGAAGGGCTCCACGATCCCGGGCAGGAAGTCGTCGTAGACACCGTTCCCCTTGAAGGTCTCGAGCAGATCGTCGGCGTAGGCGATCGCTCCCTGCTCGGCGTACTGGAAGGCCTGGAAGCCACCGCCGGTCGAGACGGCGGGTCCGGTCTTGGAGGCGATGGCCGAGGAGAAGGTCTGGGTGAAGTTGTTCCACTGGATCACCTGGTACTCCGCGGGAAGCTCCGAACCGGTCGGCGCGTACGCCTCCGCGATCTTCTGGGCGGCGGGGTTGTAGTCGGCGTTGCCCCAAGGCATGTCCCAGAAGGTGATGGCGTCGCCGCCTGAGCTCGCGCCACCGCCACCGGAGCAGGCGGTGAGTGTCGCGAGTGCGGCGGCTCCACCGGCGGCTCCGAGGAAGCCGCGGCGGGAGAAGGCCGAAGAGGGGAAGAGAGAGGGCGTCATTGCGGGGTCTCCTTGGTGGGGCGGGCATCGGTGCCCGGGGTGGTGGGTAGGGAGGATGAGGACGGGTCGAGGAGCAGTCGGAGGGCGCGGGTGTCGGCGTCGGCGTCGGCGAGATCTCCGCCGGGGGGCGGCTGCTCGAGCAGGCGGCGCCAGGAGTGGCGGTGCGCGCTCTCGAAGCGCAGGGGCGCGCGGGTCTCCCCGGTGCCGGTGCTCAGCAGCACCGAGGCGGGCCGCGCCGTACCGGGTGGAGGCACTTCGGCGACGAGCGAGGCGGAGGAGGAGAGGAGGCGCACGAGCGCCGTGGGCTCGCGAGCGCCGGTGCGCACGAGGGTGAGCAGTCCGGTGCGGCGGTCCGAGAAGCGGACGCGGGCCGACAGCGCGCGACTCGTTCGCACGAGGACGTGCCCGGCCTCGATCTTCGCTCCGGTGATCGAGCGGGCGAGGGCGAGGCCGTCGAGCAGCGCACGCTCGAGAGCGCGCTCGGCGGGCACTTCGATCCGCACTTCGACGAGGGCCTCGACGCCGATCGCCTCGGCGAGTCGGGCGGCGTCGGCGATCGCGGGATGCGACGCGTAGACGCGGTCGACCACGACGGGCACGCCGAGCTCCGGGGCGTCCTCGGCCACAGGATCGATCACGACAGCTCCGCGTGCACCGGCGACGACGTGATCGTGGAGGCGTGCCGGCCATCCGGGACATCCGTCGACGGCGACCAGGTCGGCGTCCGCTAGCTCCGCCGAGGCGTGGAGCGAGAGCGGCAGGGAGGCGATCACGGCGTCGATCGCTCCGGTCGCGCGCGCGGCCGGCTCGGTGTGCACGCTCGCGCTCATCGAGCCGCCTCCGCGAAGGTGCCGCTCCGAGCGGCGTCCGCGGCAGCCTCGGCGATCGACAGCGCGAAGACGAGGTCGTCGACGAGGGAGGAGGTCGAGCGGAGCGGGGTGGCACCGCGGGCCAGCTCGGCGACGTGGCGCCATTCGTCCTGGTAGCCGTTCCGGTCGGTCGGGGGAACCAGGAGCGAGCCGGACGCCCGGATGATCTCGGCGGTCGCCGAGCCCGCCTGCACGTACGAGGGCGTGAACCGCACCTCGGCGATCAGATCGTCCCCGGCATCGTCCGTCCCGATCGCGGTGAGCCTCCAGTCGGGCTCGGATGCGCTGCCCATCACCGCGTGCAGCTCGACGAGCACATCGCCCGCGGTGAGCACGACCAGGTAGCCGAAGGGGGCGAGGAACTCCGCGGACACCACCTGCGCGGTCGACCAGGCAGAGGGAGAGACCCGACCGAGCAGCTCGCGGACGAGCGGCAGATCGTGGACGGCGAGACCCATGACTCCGCCCGCCACCGCGGCGGCGGTCTGCTCCGAGTCGCCGGCGTCGAACGGCGCGGGATCGGGGCGCGAGAGGATCTCGGTGGCCGCGTCCTCGAACCTCGCGTTGAGGGGGAGGACGATGGAGGAGCGGATGGTGTGTGGCACGACGCCCGCTGCCGCGGCGGCGAGCCATCCGGCGTCGTAGGCGTGCATCGCGCCGACGAGGATCGGCACGCCCGTCTCGGCCGAGACCGCGGCGATGGCCGTCGCCTCCTCGCCGGTCATCGCGAACGGCTTCTCGCAGAGGACCGCGGCGACCCCCGCGCGGCAGGCGGCGATCACGTGCTCGGCGTGGAAGACGTGCGGGGAGCAGATCGCCACCACGTCGACGCGGGGATCCGCGAGCAGTGCAGTCATGTCGGTGGTCGAGTCGGCCCCGACCCGCGCGGCGACCGATGCGGCGACGTCGGCGTCGACGTCCATGACCCGGACGACACGGAACAGCTCCGGCATCTGGGCCAGGGTCGGCAGATGGATCGCCTGCGTGACCGGCCCGGCTCCGAGGAAGCCCACTCCGAGCGGGGAGCCGGGAGCTCGGAGAGGGCGTGTGGTGGTCGTCATCGACCGTCCTTCCGCGTCAGTGGGGAGAGAGTGCAGGGCTGGGGTGGAACATCTGCGGCCATGAAATGTTTGCAGGTGCTTACAGTTGGCTAAAGGTAAATGTCTCGACGCTTTTGCGCAACAGGCGAGTCGAAGTCGTTATCGGACGCCGCTGATCCGTCTCGTCGAGCCTCGACGCGCCCTTCTCGGCCGTCCGCCGAGGGGGATGATGGACGCACCTCGTCGCACGGCGGGGCGGGGCGGAGCGGGGGAGAAGCGCATGGCCGGTACCTCTCAGGAGCCGGGCGCGCTCGAGGAGCGCACACCCTCCCCCCGCGGCCCGTACCGCACGGGCATCGAGCGACGGCGCCAGATCCTGGACGCCGCGTTCCGGGTCTTCGGCCGCCGCGGGTACGGCACGGCGTCGCTGCGCGAGATCGCCGAAGAGGTGGGAGTGACCTCCGCCGGGATCCTCCGCCATTTCGGGTCGAAGGAAGAGCTGCTGCTCGCAGTCCTCGACCGGTTCGACGACGAGAGCGAACTCAATCGCGCCCGGCGCTCCTCGGTCAGGGGGCTGGCGTACTTCGCCCTGCTGCCGGGGTTAATGGAGCGCCACCGCGAGCACCCGGGGCTCATCGAGCTGCTGCTCACCATCTGCACGGAGGCGTCCGACCCGGCGCATCCGGCCCGCGACTGGGTCGTGCGCCGCTACAACCGCATCGTGCAGGAGGCCGTCAGCGCCCTTCACGAGGCGCTCGAGGACAGCGAGATCGCGCCTCTGACGCAGGCGCAGTGCGAGGGCGAGGCCCGGCTCCTCTTCGCGGTGATGGACGGGCTCGAGCTGCAGTGGCTCGCCGATCCGACTCTCGACCTCGGCGAGCTGTTCCGACCCGTCTACGAGAGCACTCTCGCTCGATGGAGGGCGCTCCGACCGGAACGCGTGTGAGCGGGGGGGACTCGTTGCGCTGGTCGTCCTGATCGGCCGGGAGGATCTCGCTCGTGCCAAACTCGGACCATGCGGGAGCCGGGAAGCGAAGAGCACAGGAACGTGCCGTTCCGGGCGGCCCCGCCGACCATGCGCGATATCGCGGAGTCGCTCGGTGTCTCACGTCAGCTCGTCTCCCTGGTCCTGCGCGGAGCCGCCGGCCCAAGTGCGGAGTCCCGCGATCGCGTGCTCGCGGCGGCGGCCGAGCTCGGCTATCGGCCGAACGCGTCGGCTCGCCAGCTCCGGCAGCAGCGGACCGGGCTCTTGGGTGTCGCGTTCTCGATGAGCAATCCGTTCCAGTCGCGCGTCGTCGAGCGCATGATCGTGCGCGCCGCCGAGAAGGGTTTCCACGTGGTACCGCGCCCGATGGCGGGGGAGCACCCGAGTGAGGACGCGATCGCCGCGCTGCTGGAGGAGCGGGTCGAGGGAATCGCGGTCTTCAATGCCGATCCTGCCGCTCCTGCGTTGGCGGACGCTCGTCGGAGGGTGCCGATCGTATGGCTCGGCGAATGGGTACGGGACGAGGATGTGGACAACGTGCACGTCGACGAAGCGGCCGGCCTGCGCGCTGCGATCGATCACCTCGTCTCGCTGGGCCACGAGAGGATCGGCTATGTGGGTGGTCTCGGCGGCTTCCTCGGAGAGGATCGCGCCGCGGCCTACCGGGCAGCCATGGAGGCGGTGGGGCTTGGTGACCGGGTCGACGTGATCGAGAGCGGGTTCGATGAGGAGTCCGGCGCCGACGCGGCTCGAGCGGTGCTGGCTCGGTCCGACCCGCCGACGGCGCTGGTGTGCTGCGGAGACCAGGTGGCCACCGCGGTGCTGGCCGTGCTCGCCTTGGCCGGTGTCCCCGTTCCGGGTCGGATCTCGGTGGTCGGCTTCGACGACAGCCGGTTGGCAGGTCTGAGCTACCACCGGCTCACCTCCGTCCGGCAGGACGTGGAGCGCACGGTCGAGGCGGCCCTCGAGACCCTGGTGGAGCGGATCGACGGCTCGGAGACCCCTCGCCGG
This sequence comes from Rathayibacter sp. VKM Ac-2927, assembly GCF_022815525.1. Taxonomy (NCBI): domain Bacteria; kingdom Bacillati; phylum Actinomycetota; class Actinomycetes; order Micrococcales; family Microbacteriaceae; genus Rathayibacter; species Rathayibacter sp. VKM Ac-2927. The sequence continues at coordinate 46,927 of NZ_JALGRT010000005.1, read as the reverse complement.
CGCATCGCCACGCCCGCCGAGTTGATCGTCCGCAGCTCGACCGGCCCCGCGCCGGAGGGAGCGGTCACCGCACCTGCTTGATCGGGATGACGACCAGGGTGCCGACCAGGGAGATCACCCCGGCGCCGATGAGCATGGCGACGTAGTTGTCGGTGCCGCCTCCGAGGCCGAGCAGCGCGAGTCCCGCTGCAGGGGCGAGCGACTGCGGCAGGGAGTTCGCGATGTTGATGACTCCGAGGTCCTTGCCCGGCTTGGCCGGGTCGGGCAGGACGTCGACGACGAGGGCCGTGTCGACCGCGGCGTAGACGCCGTAGGCGAGACCGAGGACGATCTCGGCGACGTAGAAGACCGCGACCGTGTCGCTCACTGCGAGGATCACGAAGCCGACGCCGGTGAGGGCGGTCGATCCCGCAACGAAGATCTTCCGTCGGCCGAGCTTGTCGCTCAGCCAGCCCGAGACAAAGGCGGCGGCCATCAGCGCGATTGTGTAGAGCAGCACGCCGAGGGCGATCGCGCCGACCGCGGCCTCGGCGTCGAGACCGAGGTGGTCCTGCATGTACAGGAGCCGGTACGTCGTGAAAATGAACATCGCGAACGTGATGAGGAATCGCGACCACCAGGCGAGACCGAAGTCGGGGAACTTCAGCGGGTTCGTCCAGAAGGTGCCGAGGACCTGACGCAGCGAGAAGGGGCGGGGCTCGGCGGCGGGAAGGCGGTCGGGAGTGACGAAAACGTACACCGCGACGAGGACCACGCCCAGGACGCCGGGGAGGACGAAGAGCACGGGCAGGTCGTCGACCAGCAGCACGGCTCCGTAGACGCCCGCGAGGATCGACACGTTCTGTGCCAGGGCGAGAGTGCTGGAGGCCCGGCCGCGCTGCTCGGTCGGAACGTTGTCGGCGAAGCTCGCGATCAGCGCTGCCGAGGCGGCGTTGGACGCGAGCTGGCAGAGCAGCCACGAGAGCGTGAGCGTCAGGACGTCGTACGAGCCGGCCACCAGGACCAGCCCGAGTGCGAGCGCGAGGATCCCGCCCAGCAGCCACGGCTTGCGGCGACCCCAGCGGGTGCGGGTGCGGTCGCTCAGTGCGCCGAAGACCGGGTTGCCGATGAGGGCGCCGAGTGCGCCGATGGGGAGCACGGTCCCGATGATCGCCGCCGGGTTCCCCGGGTCCAGCTCCTGCGCCTTGAGCTGCATGCTGACGATGACCGGCGACAGGATGGCGATGAAGATGCCGAACTGCGCGAGGCCGAGGGCGGGGATGTACCACTTGCTCAGCGGTCTCGTCGAGATCGGGGTGGTGTAGGGGTGTGCGGGGACATTCGTCGTCATCGACGCCTCCTTGTGTCGGGCGGAAGCCCGCGCTGGATCTCCATAATTAGCTCGTGCTAACATCGGGTTGAGTCACCATAGCTCGTGCCAAACGGAATGAGCAACGAATTCTCTGCGGAAGATTCGAGGGGCTGTTCACCGCCGACGATGCCGAGGAGACGCCATGCTGCCGACCCACCTGCCCACCCCCGAGATGGTCCTGCCTGGTTCCGGCGAGCCCGCCCTGCGCTGGGGGATCATCGGTCCCGGCTGGATCGCGGGGATGTTCGCCGACGCCGTGCACGCCCATTCCGCCCAGCGTGTCGTCGCCGTCGGCTCGCGCTCGCAGGACCGGGCGGACGTCTTCGCGGCGGAGCACGGCATCGAGCACGCCCTCGGCTCGGTCGAGGCTCTCGTGTCGCATCCGCAGGTCGACGTCGTCTACATCGCGGCACCGCAGAGCGAGCACGAGGCGCTCGGTCTGCAGGCCGTCGCTGCGGGCAAGCACGTGCTCATCGAGAAGCCGTTCACCGTCACGGCGGCCGAGGCCCGCACCCTCACCGAGGCGGGTCGGGCCGCAGGCGTACTGGTGATGGAGGCGATGTGGAGCCGCTACCTCCCGCAGGCCTCCGTTCTGCGCCGGCTCCTCGCCGACGGCGTCCTCGGCGAAGTGCGCTCCGTCATGGCCGACCACGGCCAGCTCATCCCCACCGATCCCGCCCACAGGCTCAACCGACCCGACATGGCCGGAGGCGCCCTGCTCGACCTCGGGGTCTATCCCATGCAGTTCGCGTTCCAGGCGCTCGGCGCACCCGAGAGCATCCACACCCTCGGCGCACTCACCACGAGTGGTGTCGACGCCTATGCGACCGTCGTCATGCAGCACGGAGGACTCGGTCAGTCCGTCGTCACCACCTCCATGGTCGCCCGGAGCCACACCAGCGCATCGATCGCCGGCACAGACGCCGCGATCACCTTCGCAGGCCCCTTCTACAACCCGACCTCGTTCCGACTCGCCGCCGCCGAGCACGGCGGCCCCGTCATCGACTGGAGCGACCCCACTCCGCTGCGAGGCTTCGACGCCCTGTCGTGGGAGGCCACCGCTCTCGCCCGCTTCGTCGGCGAGGGACGGCTGGAATCGCCGGTCCACGACCACGACGAGACCATCGGGATCATCGGCGCCCTGCAGGAAGCCCGAGTCCAGCTGGGCGCCGTCGGCGCCGTCCGCGATGAGGTCAACGCATGAACGCATCACCCGACGCGGCACGCATCGCGGAACTCGAGCAGCAGGAGCGCGACCTGGTCTTCGATCGCTTCGACAACGCGACCGCGTACCTGCTGGGTTCGCGTCTGGCGCGCCTCGCGTTTGAGCGCGGACTGAAGGTCGGAATCGACATCCAGCGACCCGGGTTGACGCTCTTCCGAACGATGCTGCCCGGTGTCACCGCTGACCAGGAGGTCTGGATCCAGCGCAAGGCCGCTCTCGTCCTGCGGATGGAGGCCTCAGGAGCACTCGTCGAGGCGCGCTTCGGAGGCTTCGATCCGTCGAGCATCGGATGGCTCGACCACCGATACGCCATCACGTCGGGCGCGTTCCCCATCAGGGTGACAGGCGTCGGCGTCGTGGCTGTCGCCACCGCCTCCGGGCTGTCGTCCGAGGAGGACCACGACTTGATCGTCGAGGGCCTCCGCGCGCAGATCGCGGAGGAACGGTCGTGATCGAGAGCCCGCCGCTGCCGCAGCTGCTCCCCGGACAGCGGGCTCGGATCCGGATCTGGGACCGCGCCACAGGGGCCACCCGCACCGTCGCCGAATCGGCGGAGCTGCTCTTCGAGGCACCGAACTGGACCGGCGACGGACGCCTCCTCGTCAACGCGCAGGGCCGGCTCTGGCTCCTCCCCGCCGACGGCTCGGCGGCACCGGCCGCCATCGACGCTCCAGGACTGCCGCCCGTCAACAACGACCACGTCCTCGACCCGGCCGGAGACGTCGTCTTCGCGTCGGCGAACGACTGGCACATCTGGGCCGTGCCGCTCGGCGGCGGCGAGCCCACCCGGCTCACCGAGGAGGACGGCGCCCTCCACTTCCTCCACGGAGTCCGCCCCGACGGCAGACGGCTCGCCTACGTGCGACTGGAACCTGACGGCGACGACTGGTGGGCGTCGGCCACGATCCACACGATGTCGAGCGCGGGCGGCGACGACCGAGCCGTGACGCGCCACCCCGGACCCGCCGACGGCAGCGAGTGGACGCCGGACGGCGAGTGGATCCTGTTCAACACCGAGCAGTTCAGCGACGCGCCCGGCCATGCGCAGCTGGCGCGGATCCGCGAGGACGGCACCGGTCTCGAGCAGCTCACCTTCGACGAGCGGGTCAACTGGTTCCCGCACGTCGACCCGACCGGCGAGGTGGTCGTCTACCTCAGCTTCCCTCCCGGCACGACCGGCCACCCCGGCGATCTCCCCGTAGAGCTGCGTCTCGTCACGGTCGGTGCGTGGACCGAGCCGACAACCGTCGTCGGGCTCTTCGGCGGACAGGGCACCATCAACGTGCCCAGCTGGGCCCCCGACGGCTCGGCGTTCGCATTCGTGGACTACCCCCTCACCCCATGACCAGATCGGGAACGGAACAACTCATGCCTCAGCGACTGCGAGTCGTCATCGTCGGCACCGGCATGATCGGTGCCGCGCACCTGCGCGCCGCCCGTATCGCCGGGGCCGACGTGATCGGCGTCCTCGGCTCCACCGCCTCTCGCTCAGCCGCCGTCGCTGCCGAGTGGGGTGTTAAGCGCGCCTACTCCGACCTCGATGAGGTCGTCGCCGACCGACCCGACGTCGTGCACATCTGCACCCCGAACGACACTCACGTGCCGTACGGAGTGCGCGTTGCACGAGCGGGAATCCACCTGATCGTCGAGAAGCCGATCGCGACCTCGGTCCAGGACGCCGAGCAGCTGGTCGCCGCCATCGATGATGCGGGCGTCATCGGAGCCGTCCCGTTCGTGTACCGGTACCACCCGATGGTCCGAGAGATCCGAGCACGCCGACTCGCGGGTGACCTCGGTGAGGTGCTGCTCGTGCACGGCAGCTACCAGCAGGATTGGCTGGCGTCTTCGAACGCCTCCTCGTGGCGCGTCGATCCGGAGAAGGGCGGCCCGTCGCGGGCGTTCGCGGACATCGGCTCCCACTGGGCGGACCTCGCCGCTTTTCTCACGGGGGAGGAGCTCACCGCCACGACGGCATCGTTCTCGATCGCGTACCCGTCCCGTCCGATCGGAGCAGGAGCATCGTTCGGGGGCGAAGTGACGGGGACACCTCGCGTCGATGTCGTGACCGAGGACATCGCCACTGCGACCTTCCGCACAGCGCGGGGGATCCTGGCCAACACGGTCATCTCGCAGGTGTCAGCCGGCCGCAAGAACCGGCTCTGGCTCGAGATCGACGGATCCGCCGGATCCGCGGTCTTCGATCAGGAGCACCCGGAATCCGCGTGGTTCGGCGGCACCGACGGCTCGACTATCGTGCACCGGGGCGAGGGTGCCGTCTCGGCGGATCAGGCCAGGATGAATCTGATCGCCGCCGGGCACTCGCAGGGTTGGACGGACGCGTTCGCGCAGTTCGTCGCCGACGCGTATGCCGCGACCCGAGGCGAGCACCCGGAAGGCCTGCCGACGGTCCACGACGGCTTGCGCTCCGTTCGCACCGTGGACGCGGTGCTCCGCTCCTCCCGGAGCAACGTCTGGACCGACATCGCCACCGGTGTTCAGCCGGTCCCAGTACTGGAGGCTGGTCAGTAGTAATCGGCAAGCGGCTCACGGGTCAGCTCGCAGATCTCATCGTCCGGAGAGCGGACTAGCTCCTCGGGCCCCTCACACCACGCAACTGCATTCGACAGACCGCAATCGACCGAGAAGGCGACCCATGACCGTGACACTCCCCGCCCCGCGACCGATCGACCCCGGCTCCGTACCGGAACTGCGCTGGGGAGTGATCGGCACGGGCATCGCCGCCAAATTCGTGCGCGCGATCCACGCGCACACCTCTCAGCGCGCCGTCGCCGTTACCGCGCGCGACGCCGAGAAAACCCGTGCGTTCGCCCAGGAGTACGGGATCCCGACCGTGCACGACTCGGTCGAGGCGCTCCTGGCGGACCCGCAGGTCGATGTCGTCTACGTCGCGACTCCGCATCCGCTGCACCGCGCCCAGGCGCTGGCCGCGATCGCGGCGGGCAAGCACGTGCTTGTAGAGAAGCCGATCGCGATGTCTGCGCGCGAGGCGCGCGAGATCACCGACGCCGGACGGGCGGCCGGCGTGCTCGTGATGGAGGCGATGTGGACGCGCTACCTGCCGCAGGCCGACGTGATCCGTCAGGTGCTCGCGAGCAGAGTGCTGGGCGAGGTGCGCCTCGTGCGCGCCGACTTCGGGTTCCTGATGCCGTTCCTCCCGGAGCACCGGCTCTGGAACCGCGAGCTCGGCGGCGGCGCGCTGCTGGACGCCGGCGTCTACCCGATCTCGTTCGCCTCGTCGGTTCTCGGCGCCCCCACCTCGGTGACCGCGTCCGGCTCGATCAACCAGGCGACCGGAGTCGATGCGAGCGTCGACCTGCTGCTCGAGACGGAATCGGGCGCGCGGGCGTTGCTGTCGACCTCGCTCGAGGCATCGCTGCCGGTCGAGGCCCTCGTCGTCGGATCCGCAGGCCGGCTCCTTGTGCACAGCCCGTTCTTCGGTCCCAGCGGGCTCACCCTGACGCTCGGGGGGCTGGGGACAGAGGAGTCCGCGACCTGGACCGACGACTCGCATCCCGAGCTGCACGACGGACTCGCGCACCAGGCCACGGTCTTCGCGTTATACGTCGCGCAGGGGCTCGTGGAGTCGCCCGTCCACCCGCACCACGAAGTCATCTCGGTGATGGCGACGATCGACGAGGCCCGCCGCCAGGTGTCGGAGGAGACCGCCCCGGGATCCTCGATCCAGCACACCGTCGCGTTCTCGCTGGTGCACGAGGCGGGCTCATCCCAGGAGGAGGAGTTCCTCGCGAGCGCTCGCCGGATCCTGACGGGGGTCCCGGGCGTTCAGGACTTCACTGTGAAGAGGCAGGTCAGCCCCAAGAACTTCCTCTCCTGGCAGTTCTCGATGGTGTTCGCCGACCGGGCGGCCTTCGCGGCGTACGACGCGCATCCTGCGCACGTGGCCTTCGTGCAGGAGCGCTGGCTGACCGAGGTCGCCGAGTTCCAGGAGGCCGACTTCGAGGACGACGTCCGCTAGAGCTCCTCGCGCGTTCTGCCATGCAGTGATTGCACGCGTCAGGCGATCAGGCCTTCGACTTGCGCGCGGGCCGATCTCAGCGCTGCCACAGCGAGATCGTGGTCCTCGCGAACGGATCCGACCAGTCCCGAAACGGCAATCGCACCGACAACGCTCCCGTCCACCACCACGGGCACCGCCCCGCCGGCTACCGCGTACTCGAGCGGGTCGAGCCAGCTCGGCGGCTGTCCGGACAGCTCCTGACGCAGCACGAACTCCAGACTCGGCACCTCGTGCAGGAGAGCGGTGTTGATCTTGCGGCGGACCCAGTCGTCGTGCTCGGCCGTCGTCCCGGCAAAGGCGAGGTGGTAGACGCACTGCAGCCCGCGGGTCACCCGGACGGCGACCGCGAGACCGTCTCGCTCGGCGATCGCGGCCGCTGCTTCTCCGAGGCGCCGCGCGTCGGCGTGATTGAAGCGCGACAGGGTCCTGAGAGGCAGCTCCGATCGGATCTCGTCCAGCAGGTCAGCGGTGCTCATGATCGTCCCCATCCGTCAGCTCGCGGAGGCGGATCTCCCGCCATCGGCACGCCGCACCGGGCCCCCACCGGTCATCGCCCAGTCCTGGATCGTTGTCGTGAACCTCGAAGGCGATGTGCCCGGAGGGGCCGAGCAGACCCCAGACGGCGTCCGGGTCGTAGCCGGGGTACTGCATCGTCGCGGTGTCGAGAGAGGCGATCAGTCGCCCGTTGATCCAGCTCGTGACGACGGGGCGCTCGCCGACACAGCGGATGCGCAGAGTGTTCCAGTCACCGAAGCGCCAGGAGCGGAGGAAGGGCTCGATCGACGATGAGCGGGAGAGCAGGGCGCGCTTCTCCGGGGTGACCGGCTCGTACGACTGCGCCGGATCGTCCTCCCTGAGCCCGATCGGAGTCCCGGCGGTGTCGCGCTCGACGTCGACCGCGAAGGGGACCCCATGGAAGCCGCCGATCCCATTGCCGTAGAAGCCGCCGATCGAGCCGGACTGACGGTGGTCTACGAGGACCTGGAGTCCCTCCCACGAGTCCCGTCGCCGCCGGATCATCACGCCCGTGTCCGCTGGCCAGTCAGGTCTCAGCTCGAGCTCGAGCTCGAAATTCCCGAACGAGCGCTCGCTGACGAGGTACCCTCCCCATCCCGGCGCGGCCGGGTCCTGGCGTCCGACAATGGCGCCGTCCTCGACGCTCCAGACAGCGGGATGCTCGGCCGCGCGCTCGTTGTAGTTGGGAGGGAACCCCGGGAGCGCCTCGAGCACCGACGGTCCGCCCGGGGCGATGGTACCGTAGCTGCGCGGCGCGGCGAACCAGCCGGCGAGGCTGCTCCCGTCGAAGAGCGATGTCCACCCGGTCACGATGCGGCCGCCTTCGCGCGGGGGCGCGCCACTCCCGCGGCGAGGCGGATCTGGTCGATCACCCGCATGGTCGCGACGAAGTCGGCAGGGCCGGTCGCCGGCTCCTCGCGGGACTCGAGCGCCTGCACGACGGCGTCCAGTTCGTGATCGTATGTCTCGCGCCCACCCACGGTGAGGCGATCGGACCGGCCGTCGCGCTCGAGGCTCACGCTGTGACCGAGATGCGGGAGCACGAGGTTGTCGACGTGCAGACGTCCTCGGGTCCCCACGACCGTGAGGGGAGCGGCGAACGCGCTCCTTGCCGCCATGCTCGCGTGAAGTCGCACGTCCACGCCGCCGGGCAGCTCCAGATCGGCATCGATGGTCTCGTCGGCCCCGAGAGGTCCCGCGATGTGCGAGGCCGAGACGACAATCGGCTCGGCGCCGCCGATCGTGCGGATCCAATGCACGGGATAGCAGCCGAGGTCCATCAACGCCCCGCCGCCCAGTTCCGGAACATGCCGGAGAGAGGAGGGTGAGAACGGGTTATCGGCGGTGAAGGCGGCGCTGATCGAGACCGTGTCGCCGATCGCACCCGACTGCACCAGGTCGAGGATCCGCCCGGTCAGCGGGTGGTAGTGGTCGTGGAACGCCTCCATGACGAGGCGGCCGGTGCGTGCGGCCACCGCCGCGACCTCGACGGCTTCCTCCGCGTCCATGGTGATGGGCTTCTCGCAGAGCACATCCTTGCCCGCCTCCATCGCCGCGATCGACCAGCGCGCGTGCTCGGATGGCGGGAGCGCGACGTAGACAAGGTCGACCTCGTCGAGTCCGAGCAGTGCCTGATAGCCCTGCAGCGCGGTCGGGACTCCGTTCTCGGCGGCGAAGCGCTCTGCTGCCGCGCCGTCACGAGCCGCGATCGCAACGACCGAGACGTCACCGCGCCGCCGTGCCGGGTTAACGAGGGCCTGCGGGGCGATGCCGGCCGCGCCGAGCAGTCCGATGCGAATCACGCGTCGTCCAGCGGGTAGTCGACGTAGGCGAATGCGCGGCTGTCCGGCGACCAGCTGTTGACATTCATGGTGCCCTGCCCGCCGAACACCTGTACGAGATCGACGACGTCTTCGCCGGCCGGACCGCAGACCCGGATGATGCAGTCGAGGTCGGCAGGGTGCCCGAGCGTTCCGGATGGGAAGCTGATGAACGCGATTCTGCTTCCGTCAGGGGCGATGTGCGGGAACCAGTTCACGCGCTCGTCGAAGGTCAGCTGCTCGGTGCCGGATCCGTTCGGTTTCATGCGGTACAGCTGAGCGTGACCGGGTCCGGTATCGGCGCGCTCAGAGTTGAAGTAGAGCCACTGGCCGTCCGAGGAGTACTCGGAGCCGTCGTCGGGGAAGCCGTCCCTCGTGATCGCCACGTCCTCGCCGCCTGTCGCAGGGATGGCCCAGATGTCTCCGGCGCCCCACTCCCCATCGACCCCCTGCTCGATGCCGATGTAGGCGAGGGTCGCACCGTCGGGGCTCACGCCGTGGAGGAAGTGGAGTCGTCCGTCGTCGTTGGTAATGCGCACCGGTGCACCGCCGAGAAGGGGAGCCCGGTAGATGTGCCAGTCGTTCGCCGAGATGAACACGTGCTCCCCGTCGGGGTCGAGCACGTGATCATTGTTCAGCTCGGGCAGCGAGCCGAAGTCGATCCGCTCCGGTGTCGATTCCGCGGTCAGCGCCAGACGGAACAGGTGTCCATTCCCGTTGACGATCAGCGCGGAGCCGTCGAGGGTCCAGTTCGGAGCCTCGTACAGCACCGACTCCGATTCGTGGGCGATGCGGTCCTCGCCGGTGGTGACGTCGATGATGTGGATGCGGGAGCGCTGCCCGGCAGCGAGTTCGCGGGCCATGGAGTTCCTTCTCGAGGTTCGTCGTTCACTTGAGGGCGCCGGCCGAGAGGCCGCGCTCGAAGAGCTTCTGGAGGCAGAGGTAGGCGACGACCTCCGGTAGTGCCGTGATGACAGCCGAGGCGAGCACCTTCGTCTGGTCGTCGGTGAACTGGCCCTGGAAGAAGCTGGGCACCTGGGTCACCACCTGGAAGTCGGCGTCCTGCAGGAAGATCAGCGGCAGGAGATAGGAGTTCCACGTGCTGATCAGGGTGAGGACGACTACGGCGGCGGCGATCGGCCTGGTCAGCGGCAGGATCACGTGCCAGAAAGCCTGCAGCGTCGTCGAGCCGTCGATGCGCGCGGCTTCGACGAGAGCGTCGGGAATGCCGTTGACGAATGTGCGCGTGATCAGCACGGTGAACGGGATCTGGAGCGCAGCCAGGGGCAGGACGACCGCCCAGTAGGTGTTGTAGAGGTTGGTCGAGGTCGCGGTCACGAAGAGCGGAGTGATCAGTACGACTTCGGGCAGGGTGAGGGCGGCGAGGAGCATCCAGAAGAAGAACTCCTTGCCGCGGATACGCAGCTTCGAGAATCCGAATGCGGCGAGCATCGTCACGGCCCACACGATCGCGATGGTGAGGACGCTGATGATGACGCTGTTGCGGAAGAAGAGCGGCAGCTCGGGCAGTGCGAGCACGGCCAGGTAGTTGCCCCAGCCCTGCCCGGCGAGGGAGCCCTGCACCATCGCGACGAGGGGGAGGAGGAACGGCAGAGCGAGGACGGTGATCAGCACTTGCAGGAGCAGTTTCCCGGGGAGGGTGCGTGCTTCGAGCATCAGGAGTTCCTCTCCTTCTTGTCACCGTTGCGGGCGCTGAGGATGATCGCCATCGCGAGGGCGAGTATCAGCAGCAAGACCGAGAGGGCGGCCGCGTAGCCGACATCGCCCAACGGCACCGCCTGGCGGTAGATGTAGGTCCCGAGGAACTCGGTCGCGTAGTTCGGCCCGCCCAGGGTGACCAGGTAGGGGATGTCGAACAGCTTGAGGGAGGCGATGGCGGTCAGCATCGCGAGGGCGACGACAGTGCCCTTGATGCCGGGGACGATGATGCTCCAGATCACGCGGATGTTGCCGGCGCCGTCGATCCGGGCGGCCTCGATGATCTCGGTGTCGATCTGGCTCATGGCGGAGTAGTAGAGGATGAACGAGATGCCGGTCGACTGCCAGACCTGCATGATCATCAGCACCCCCAGGGCGGTGCTCGACTGAGCGAGCCACGGCTGAGCAAGGAATCCCAGGCCGATGGCCTGCAGCAGCTCGTTGACTGGACCCTCGCCGGCGAACATGATCCGGAAGACCGGAGCCATGATCGCGGGGGCGAGCACGACCGGGATGAAGATGACGACCTTGTAGAGCACGGCGAACCGGATCTTCGAGTGCAGAAGCACTGCGAAGAGGATTCCCAGGACCGTCTGCACGACGAAGGTCACGACGAAGTAGAGAGCGGTGTGCTGGATCGTCCCCCAGAAGATCGGGTCGGCGAGAGCACGGGCGAAGTTGTCCAGGCCGACGCTCTGCGGGTTCGGGCTTACCCCGTTCCAGTCGAGCGTCGCGACATAGCCGTTGTAGCCGATGCAGAAGTAGATGATGCCGCCGGAGATCACCAGTGCGGGGAGGATCCACGGAAGTCCCGAGGCCCGCATCGCGGGACGACGTGAGCCGCGCCGCGCCATGCGCGCGGACGGAGGGGGCGGGGTGGCGCCGACGAGGTCGTCGGAGACGCCGAGGTCTTGCACGGACGCGTTCGTCACGGGGTCGCCCTACTGGCCGATCTTCGCGACGAGAGTGTCGATCGCGTCGTCCGGCGAGACGCCGCCCTCGAGGACGGACACGGCGGCCGAGTTCAGGGCCTCGAGCTGCTCCGGAGTCGATTCCGCGTTGCGCGGCTCGGTGATCGCTGCGACCTGGGAGTAGAGATCCTTGATCGCAGGGATCTGCACGTCCGGGTCCACCAGGCCGAGGTCGTCCCACTGCGGTTCCACCCCGACGAGACCGGGGATGAGGTCGACGGCGTTCGCGATGGACTGAGCGCCCTCCTTCGTCGAGGTCAGCCATAGCGCGAAAGTGGTGGCCGCGGCGGTGTTCTTCGAACGAGCGTTCACGGCGAGTCCGTAGTCGACTTCGCCGAAGATGCCGGGAACGTTGCCATTGCCGGCCACGTCCGGGAACGGGACGGGCAGCTGCGTGAACGGCTCGGGGTCGGTCACGCCCGCGGCCGACATCGAGGCGGAGGCGCTCTCGGCGCGGCTGTACTGCGCGTACCAGGTGCCCATCTGCACCATCGCGGCCTTCTGTGAGAGGAAGGCGTTGTTGGCGTCCGGGTACTGGGTGAGACCCACGACGTCCGCGGGGATTATGCCGTCGGTCTGCATCTTCTTGAGGATGGTGAGGCCTTCCGCGAACGCGGGATCGTCCCAGCCGACCTCGCCGCGGATGGCCTTCATCCAGATCCCCGGTTCGACACTGGCGACGATGGTGCGCCAAGTCTCGACCGTGAAACCGTTCACGCCGACCGCTCCCATCGCCATGCAGTCCTTCCCGATCGACTTCAGAGCTGCGCAGACGCTGACCCACTCGTCGTAGGTCGTCGGTGCAGCCACTCCAGCCTCATCGAGCAGGTCCTGGTCGATCCACAGCATCCCCGCTGCCACGCCGCCCATCGGCACCGCGGCGATCGAGTCGTCCTCCCGAGTGAACGAGTCCGGGGAGAAGGTGTACTGGTCCGCCCAGTCGGCGCCGAACTCCTCCTCGAGTGCGGGCCGGAGATCGAAGGCGAAGTCGCCGTAGGTCGGGAACGAGCCCGTGTCGCCGCCGGGTGCCATGTCGAAGACGTCCGGGCCGGAGTTCGACGTGAGGCCGGGCCGGAGGGCGGAGTTGTAGTCGCCGTTCTCGAAGTTCTTGTAGGTCACTTCGATGTCCGGGTAGACCTTGTTGAATTCGGCGATGTAGGCGTCGCCGACCCCGGCGTCGGGTGTCCAGCCCCACCAGGTGATTGAGCCGGAGGTGGCGTCACCGGAGGGCTCCGACGACGATCCGCCGGCGCAGCCGACGAGGCCGAGGGCCAGGCCGACCACGGCGGTGGCGGCCGCGGTACGGGTGATAGTGCGAGCCAGAGTGCTGTGGAACCGCATTGTTCGATGTCTCCTCGTCATTGAGTCGCAGGACCGCGGGAGCGGCTGGTTCGGAAAGCTAGCACGATTCGGTCAACTTGGGTACGGTACGTAAGAAAGAAGAACCCACCACACGAAGAGGTGATCCCATGGGGGACAACTACGGAGCCCTGCTCGACCTGATCCGTTCGGGAGGCTCTATCAGCCGGGTCGAACTCGCGGTGCGCTCCGGCTTGACCGAGGCATCGGTATCGCGGATCGTCAAGCAGCTCCTGTCGGACGGGGTGATCGCCGAGACCGGCCGCGGAGTCTCCACGGGGGGTAAGCGGCCGACTCTCCTGCAGCTCGACAACGCCTCCCGCCATGCGATCGGCCTGTTCATCGCGGAGACCCGTGTCGAGTGCGTGCTCACGGACCTGGCGGGGCGGGTGATCGCCTCCGCGACGTCGCCAGGCATGGCTCATCAGAACCGTGCTGCCCTCGTGACGCGGGCCGCCGAGTCCGTCGATCAGCTGCTGATCGACGCGCGAGTGGATTCCGAGACGCTTCTGGGGATCGGTGTCGCCGTCTCCGGTCGGCAGGCGTTCAGCGGCTATGCGACCCGGGTGCATCCGTTCGATCTCGCCGAATGGCAGTGGTCGTTGATCGAGCGCGATCTCCGCGAGGCGACCGGCCGCTCCATCTCGGTCGAGAACGACTCCACCTGCGCGGCGATCGGCGAGTTCTGGAGCAGTCGGGCGCCGGCGGCGAAAGACTTCGGTGTCGTCAACATCTCGAACGGGATTGGCTTCGGGCTGGTCACGGGAGGCGATGTCTACCGCGGCGCAACGTCGAACGTGGGCGAGATCGGCCACATGGTCCTCGACGTCGACGGCCCTGAGTGCCCGTGCGGGAACCACGGCTGTCTGGAACGGCTGGCCGCACCTCCGCAGATCGTCGACAACGCGCTTCGGAATCCCGGCCTCGTCGCCCGCCTGGGGCTGTCGGGTGACGGAGAGGACACGCTCGAGGACTACGACAGGATCGCGACGGCCGCAGTCGACGGCGACGACGAGGCTCGGGACCTGCTCACCGCTGCGGCCCGGTACATAGGGATCGCGCTCGTCTCCCTCACGAACGTCCTCGACCTCGAGCGGATCGTCCTCACCGGTCCGGCACTGGACATCGCGGGTCAGCTCGTGGTCGATGTCGTGGCCGCAGAGCTCCAGAAGCGCGCCTACGTGCGCGACATCCACCCGACCGAGGTGCGATTGGCCGACTCCGGACGGCACGCCTCGGCGATCGGCGCCGCAGCCCTCGTCATCCATGAGCGGCTCGGTGCAGTCCGACGGCCGAGAGAGCTCGCGATCGTCGGCTGAGAGCCGACCGCAACGCTTTCACCGAAGAAGCACCTGACAAAGGAGTCACGATGAACGACGCAGCAACAGAAATGCAGCCTGGCCCGACTCCGGGCGCCCAGGCGTGGCTCCGGCCGGCCGGTCGCACGGGGCTGACGGTCTCGGCGATCGGTCTCGGAGGAGCGCCGCTCGCCAGCATGCCGGAGGTGCTCGGCTACTCGGTGCCGGCGGACAGAGCGGTTGATCTCGTCGAGGCCGTGCTTCGGAGCCCCGTCGACGTGATCGACACCTCCAACGGCTACAACGACGGCGAGAGCGAGCGCCGCATCGGCACCGCTCTCGATCGCGTCGGCCGCGATCGGGGCACCGTGATCGTGACCAAGGTCGACGCCTCTGGTCGCGATTACTCGGGCGATCGGGTCCGCCGATCGGTGGAGGAGAGCATGCAGCGCCTGGGCATGGACCGTCTTCCGCTTGTGCACCTCCACGATCCGGAGTTCTTCGAGTTCGATGAACTGGCGGCCCCCGCGGGCGCGGTCGACGCGCTCGTCGCGCTTCGGGAGGAGGGCGTCATCGGCGCTATCGGCGTCGCCGGCGGACACGCGCCCACCATGCAGCGCTACATCGACCTGGGCGTCTTCGATGCGCTGCTCGTGCACAACCGACTCACCCTGGTCGACCGCAGCGCGGAGTCGGTGATGCAGGACGCGTCGTCGCGAGGCATGGCGGTCTTCAACGCCGCGGTCCTCGGCGGCGGACTGCTCGCGGCCCCCCGCTCGGGCATCGTCAGCTACGCCTACCGTCCCGCCTCTCCCGCCGTGCTCGCCGCCGTCGCCGCGATGGCGGACGTCTGCGACGGGTACGACGTCGCGTTGGGCGTCGTCGCCCTCCAATACGCGCTCCGCGAGTCGCTCGTCGACTGCACGCTGGTCGGCATGAGTCGGCCCGAGCGCGTCGAGTGGACGCTCGACGCTCTTGCCCGCCCCGTGCCCGATGAACTCTGGGCGCGCATCGAGGCGCTGCGCCCGTCGCCGGAGCACTGGCTCGACGCCCGCGGCTGATACCGGCACTCGTCCGACAACCACTCGCCGCGAGCCCGCGGCCGAGATCCACCCGTCTCCGAAGGAGAACAGACATGCCCCACGCCCGTATCGACCTGCACAGCGGCTACCGCGATCGACTCCCCGAACTGAGTGCGGCGATCCTCGCCGGAATGGTGCGGGGCTTCGACATGCCCGCCACCGACCTCTTCCAGACCTTCCGCCTCCACGACCCCGGAGAGCTCGTCTTCGGACGCTCCCATCCCGAGCCTCCCCGAGACGACATCGTCTTCATCGAGATCCTCGCCGGTGTCGGCTACGCCTCCTCGGCGGGCAAGCACGACGGCCTGGTCGCGATCGCCGACGAACTGGAAGCGATCGGGATTCCCCGGCACGATCTGCTCCTGCACGTCATCGAGGTGCCCGCGGGAGACTGGTACTCCCCGGGATTCGCCGGTATCGCATGATGACCGCGCCCGTCGCATGACGACGAGCGGACCACTGCGGCAGAGCGCCGCGAGTCGTACGAACGGCGTCGCTGCCCCGCGCAGGAGCCGCTTCGCGGTCATCGGAGCGGGCTGGCGCTCGACCGTGTACCTGGATCTCGCCCGGGCGCGACCTGATCTGTTCGAGGTGACGGGGGTGCTCGCCCGGCGCCCCGAGGAAGCCGCCCGCTCCATCGGTCGCGACGTCGCCCTCGTCTCCGATGTCGACGGTCTACTCGCCACTCGGCCGGAATTCGTCGTCGTTTCGGTGCCGTGGGCGGTCACGCCGACCTTCCTCCGCGAGCTTGTCGGGCGCGGTGTGCCGGTCCTGGCGGAGACGCCGCCCGCTCCTGATCTCGAGGGGCTGCGCGCCCTTTGGCGCGACGTCGGCACGAGCGGCCTGGTCGCAGTGGCGGAGCAGTATCCGCGTTACCCGCTCACCGCGGCGATCGGAGCGCTGGTGGCCGAGGGCGCGATCGGCGAGCCGAGCTTCGTCCACGTCAGTTCGACGCATGAGTATCACGCCGTCGCGATGATCAGGGGGCTGCTCGGCGCCGGCCGAGGACGCGTGCAGGTGACGGCCCAGAGCGTCGTCGCTCCACTGCTCGACCCTCTCGATCCGGGCGGCTGGACGGACGCCGTCGAGCCGGGTCGCGCGGTGCACACTCTGGCGAGCCTCGTGTTCGAGAACGGCACGCGCGGACTGTACGACTTCACCGACAACCAGTGGTGGAACCCGCTCCGTCCCGACCGGCTGACCGTCCGCGGGTCACTCGGCGAGGTTCACGACGACGTCGTGGTCAGGATGATCGGGCCGACCGCCTCCGGGTCGTCCCGACTCGAGAGAGGCGCGTCTGGGCGCGGTCTCAACCTCGAGGGCGCGGACACCACGACCGTCTCGTTCGACGGACGGATCCTCTACCGAAACCGCTTCGAGGGCGGCCGGTTCTCGGATGACGAGCTGGCCGTGGCCGGCCTCGTCGCTGAGGCGGGGGAGTGGGCGCGTGGAGCGGGGCCCTCGCCCTACTCGCTCGCCGAAGCCTGCCAAGACCACGCGGTCGCGCTCGCGATCCGCCGCGCCGCCGTTGAGGGCCCCCTCCTCTCGGACCGGGAGGACTGGGCGTGAACCACGACATTAGGAAGAAAGGTGTCACAGTGACCTTCTCCACCGCCTACACGGGGCTCGCGACCGGCCGGTACGCCGGACGCACCGACCTGCAGACCGGTCAGGTCTCGCAGCTGATCATCGCTGATCTCGAGAACGGTGCCGAGGAGGTAGTGCTCGAAATCGACCGGATGATCGAGTCGCCGAATTGGACGCCCGACGGCCGGTGGCTGGTGGTGAACGGGCAGGGCAGGCTTTACCGCCTGCTGGCGGACGGGTCGGGTCAGCTGCAGGAGATCGCCATAGGCGCGGTCAGCGGGGTCAACAACGACCATGTCCTCTCGCCAGACGGCGAACGCGTCTACTTCAGTGCAGAGGGGCACCTCTACTGCGTCGGTATCGGCGGAGGGAACGCCCGCCGCGTCTCCAACGAACATCCAGCCGAGCAGCAGTACAGCTACTGGCTCCACGGCGTATCGCCGGACGAGAGCACGCTCGCTTACGTCTCGGTCGAGCCGGAGGGCGACGAACCGCGTGCGCGCCGCAATCTCGCACTGATCCCCGCGGCCGGTGGGCCGGAAGTGCAGCTCACCGAGGGCGTGAACGACTTCGACGGGCCCGAGTTCTCCCCGGACGGCGACTGGATCTACTACAACTCCGAAGAGGCAGCCACGGTGAGAGGTCACTCCCAGATCTTCCGGATGCGAACGGACGGGAGCGAGCGCGAGCAGCTCACCTCCGATGATCGCGTGAACTGGTTCCCTCACCTGTCGCCCGACGGAAGCCGGTTCGTCTACATCAGCTACGAACCGGGCACCATCAGTCATCCCGCTGATGTGACCGTCGAGCTGCGGATGATGTCCGCAGCGGGCGGAGACCCGGTCACGGTGGCCACTCTCTTCGGTGGCCAAGGATCGCTGAACACGAACAGTTGGGCGCCGGACGGCCGACGGTTCGCCTTCGTCGCCTATCCGTCGACGTCGCCGTTCGGACGCTGAATCACCGGTCCCGAGAACCGCGGCATCCAGCGAGCAGCGGACTGGTCTGCGCGTCGAGGTCGATTGCGGCGCTCCGACTTCAACGGGTTGAACTCCGCCGGTCTCCGCTACCGGGTCCGCCACGGCTCGCCGATCCGGCACCACCGCGAGCGGACTGCAGTTCCCGCCCGATCGCCGTGGAATCGTCAGAAGGGCACACCTTCGGTACAGGGACGCTCATCGATCCGTCGAGGAATGTCGAGATCAGCTGATTGAACGCATCCGGGTTCTCCAGGAAAGGGAAGTGAGAGGAGGCCACCGGCGGTGCGAGAACGACCGTGTGCGCATCCGGCATGAGGGCGGTCATCGCCCTGAGTCCTTCAGGGTCGATGTGGCTTCCTTCGCAGCCGACAACGAGGGTCGGCGACGTGATCCTCTGCACGACATCGGTCCAGTCCTGATTCGCATGATCGAAGAGGAGTCGACCCGCTTCGGTCGCTGAGGTCGACTGCATGGCGGAGAGCACCTCACTCCGCACGTCCGCGTCGACGTCGCCCGCGAACGACCCCGTGAACATCTGAGAGACGACCGCCGCCGCATTCTCGGAATCCATGGCCTGGACGATTCCTCGCACGGTCGCTGAGTCGAACAGGACGCCGGCCGAGACATCGCCTCTCGCACTCATCCACGGGACGTCGAGTAGCAAGGACGGCTCGTCGACGACGATGAGCCTTCTGATTGCCGATTGACCGAAGAGGTCGATGAAGGAGAACCAGACGGACGCCCCCATGGACCATCCGAGTGCGTCGACGTAATCGATGTCCAGGACCGACAGCAGCTCTCGTACATCCGCGGCCAGCCGACTGATGCGATGCCCGAAAGCCGGCACCTCTGAGCGACCGTGACCGCGCAGATCCATCGTGATGACCCGCCGGCTCTCTCGCAGTCCGTCGACCTGTGCCCGGAATAGATCCTGATTGCACAGCCATCCGTGGAGGAGGACGAGCGGTACTCCCTCACCGCCTGTGTCGCGGTAGGCGATCTCGACCCCGTCGGACGTGTGGAACGTGCTGACCTGACTCATCATCGTGGCGCTCCTTTGCGCTTGCAGTGTTCGGACTCTCATTCACGTCATTGGATCGGCGACGAACAGAGGATCACGCGTGATCGATACGACTGCCGGATCGATCTCCGGCCGTCGGCTCCTAGCGTTCCAGCACAACCGCGAGTCCCTGGCCGACTCCGATGCAGATCGCCGCGACCGCGACTCCGCGCCCTCGCCGTTTGAGCTCGTGCGCAGCGCGACCGATGATCCGGCCTCCCGAGGCACCGAGCGGGTGCCCGATCGCGATGGCGCCGCCGTGGATGTTCACCCGCTCGGGATCGAGCTCGGGCCAGGAGGCGAGGCATGCCAGGCTCTGGGCCGCGAAGGCCTCGTTGAGCTCGACGAAGTCCACGTCCGCCCAGGTCTTCCCGGCGTTGCGCAGAGCACGATTCACCGCTTCAACAGGTCCGATCCCGAACACGTCGGGATCGACGGCCGCGACGCCGCGGCCGATGATGCGGGCGAGCGGTTCCGTTCCGGTACCGGCGTCCTCGGAGCCGACGAGCGTCATCGAGGCGCCGTCGTTCAGTGGCGAGGCGTTCCCGGCGGTGATCGTGCCGTCGGGTCGGAAGGCCGGTTTCAGCCCGGCGAGCGTCTCGATGCTCGAGTCCGCTCTGACGGCCTCGTCGCGGGTGAGCGCGACTCCCGGTACCGCGATGACCTCGCCCGCGAACACCCCCGCGTCCCAGGCTGCAGCCGCTCTGCGGTGGCTGGCGACGGCGAACTCGTCCTGGTGCTCCCGGGTGATGCCGAACCGCTCGGCGAGGATCTCATTCGACTCCCCGAGGGAGATCGTCCACTCCTTCGGCATCCGCGGATTCACCAGGCGCCAGCCGAGGGTGGTGGAGTGCAGGGTCTCGTTGCCGACCGGGTAGGGCCGCGACGGCTTGGCGAGGACCCAGGGGGCACGGCTCATCGACTCCACGCCACCGGCGAGGACGAGGCTCGCGTCACCCGACTCGATGGCCCGGCTCGCGTCCATCACCGCCTGCAGGCTCGAGCCGCAGAGCCGGTTGACGGTCACACCTGGCACCGACGTGGGGAGTCCCGCTAGCAGGACGGCCATCCGGGCCACGTCGCGGTTGTCCTCGCCCGCCTGGTTGGCGGCGCCCGCGACGACGTCGTCGACGCGAGTGGGATCCACCCCCGGATTGCGTTCCAGGATGCTGCGGATCGTCACCGCGAGCAGGTCGTCGGGTCGTTCACCGGCGAGAGCCTTGCCGAAGCGTCCGAACGGGGTTCGGACGGCGTCGTAGACGAAACTGGCCCGGGTCATGATGAGGCTCCTCGGTGGGGGACGGCGTCGATGAGAGCGAGTCCAGTGAGAGCGCGCAGCTGCTCGACCGTCTCCTCGCCGAACAGCTCGACGACCGCGAAGCCGTCGGGGGTGACGTCGAGAATCGCTCGGTCGGTGTAGACCCGGCTGACGCAGCGCACTCCGGTGACCGGGTAGGAGCACGCTGGGACGAGCTTCGACGCGCCGTCGCGGGTGAGCAGGTCCGTCATCACGAACACCTGCTTCGCGCCGATGGCCAGGTCCATCGCTCCGCCGACCGCTGGGATCGCGTGGGGTGCGCCCGTGTGCCAGTTCGCGAGATCGCCGCGCTCCGACACCTGGAACGCTCCGAGGACGCAGATGTCCAGGTGTCCGCCCCGCATCATGCCGAACGAATCGGCGTGGTGGAAGTAGGCGGCTCCTTGGAGCTCGGTCACGGGGATCTTGCCAGCGTTGATGAGATCGGGGTCGATGTCGCCGGCGTGTGCTTCCGGACCCATTCCCAGCATGCCGTTCTCGGTGTGCAGGATGATCTCGAGGTCGGACGGAAGGTAGTTGGAGATCAGCGTCGGGGCGCCGATGCCGAGGTTGACGTACGCGCCCTCGGGAATGTCCTGGGCGATGCGGGCCGCAAGAGCGTTGCGGTCGATGCCCTGTCGCGCGGTAGTCGTATCGATGGTCATACGGAGGTCTCCTGGAGGCTGGGGGTGAAGACCCCATCACGGAGCCACGCCCGCTCGCCGACCGCGACGACGCGGTCGACGAAGATGCCCGGGGTGACGACGTTCTCGGGGTCGAGGGAGCCGAGCTCGACGATATCGTCCACCTGGACGACGGTGACGGTCGCGGCCGCCGCCATGACCGGCCCGAAGTTCCGGGCGGTCTTGCGGTACACGAGATTCCCCCATCTATCGCCCGCGAGCGCGCTGATCAGCGCGACGTCGGCGCGCAGCGGGTACTCGAGCACGAAGTCGCGGCCGTCGATGCTCCGGGTCTCCTTGCCCTCGGCGACGAGGGTCCCGAAGCCGGTCGGAGTGTAGAACGCCCCGATCCCGGCGCCGGCCGCGCGGATACGCTCGGCGAGGTTGCCCTGCGGCACCAGCTCGAGCTCGACCTTGCCCGCTCGGTAGAGGCCGTCGAAGACCCAGGAGTCGCTCTGCCGGGGGAAGGAGCAGACCATCTTCCGCACGCGGCCCGCGGCGAGCAGCGCGGCGAGCCCCAGGTCACCGTTCCCGGCGTTGTTGCTGATCACCGTCAGGTCGGTGGCGCCCTGTTCGAGCAGGGCGTCGATGAGCTCGACGGGCTGCCCCGCTCGGCCGAAGCCGCCAATCATCACGGTCGAGCCGTCGGCGATGCCGTCGACGGCGTCGGCCGGCGTCTGCCGTAGTTTCGAGATCATTGCATGCTCCTCTGGGTGCGGTGATGGGTGCGGTTGGCGCTCAGCCGAAGACGACGCCGCCGTTGACGTGCACAACTTGGCCCGTGATCGTGCCAACGTCGGAGGCCAGTAGGAAGCCGACCATGGAGGCGATCTCCTCCGGCTCCGAGAGCCGGCCGAGCAGGGAGAGCTTCCGGATCCGATCGCGGTCGGCCTCCTCCAGCACCTGCGTCATGGGCGTCTCCGTCGCACCGGGCGCGACGAGGTTGACTCGCACCGGGTGGGGGGCGAGTTCTCGGGCGTAGCCGCGCATCAGGCCAATGACGGCTGCCTTGGACGTCGCGTACGCTCCGTTCCCCATCAGCCCGCCTCCGGTGAAGGCGGCGACGCTGCCGAGCACGACGACCGAGCCGTGCGGGGCGCGGCGGATCAGGTGCGGTCCGGCGGCCTGGATGGTGTTCTGCACACCGATGACGTTGATGTCGAGGACGCGCCGGAACTCGGTGACATCGATCTCGAGCAGTGCCGAACGGCTGACGATCCCGGCGGCGGCGACGACTCCGGTGATCCCATGTCCAGCAGCGGCGAACGCGTCGGCGCCGGCCCGTAGTGCCGCCGGATCCGTCACATCCGCGCCGATGGCGACGTGCCCGTCTCCGGGCAGGGAGGTAATGGCGCGCTCTGCCGCAGCCGGATCGATGTCCACGATCGCCACGCGGGCGCCGCGGGCGGCGGCCTGGCGGGCGCAGCTGAGTCCGATGCCGGAGGCACCGCCGGTGATCAGGACGGCTTCGTCGGTGATCGGTGTTCGAACCATGTCAGTGCTCCTTCGAGAGGGTCAGAGGATCGCCATCGCGTTGGCCGGGCTGCCGACTCCGCCGAGCAGGTTGAGCGGCTGTGCGGTGACGAAGACGTCGTAGTGTCCGCGCTGGGCACAGGCTGCAGCGAGGACGTCGAGGTCCCACAGCTCGCCGATCGTCAGGCCGAGGAGGGGGATGAGGATGCGGTGCAGCATGCCGCTGTGGCTCGAGGGTGGCATGGTCCCGGTGGTGTCGGCCGCGACGGTCAGCGTCGATCCGGTGGCCGGCCACGCCTCCAGCGCGACGTTGTCGGCGGCGGCAACGGCGACCCGGCGGTCCCAGAGCCACGCTGCAGTGCGTTCCGACTGCTCCAGACCGGGCGAGCGCAGCACGCCGTCGGAGTGGGGGGCGTCCCGGAACGCGCCGAGCCAGCCGGTACGGATCATTACGATGTCGCCGGGGAGGACGTCGCTGCCCTGCCACCGGAGTGCCGCGTCCAGATCGTCGGTGGGGATCTGCTCGCTCGTCATGTGGTCGATCGGCCGGCCGATCGAGTCCCGATAGGCGCCCACGTCAATCACCAGACCCCGACCCGCGACGCCGCGCTCCGCAACGGCCTGGATGCCCAGCTCCGGCCGGCCCGCGACCAGCGCCGCGGGGTCGGCCCCGTTGTAGAAGCCCTTGTCCGGATGGCCGAAGTGGCGCAGCCCGTCGAGCTGGGTCGATGCTTGCAGAAACAGGCTGTCGACGCGGTCGTCCCGGTGGAAGCCGTTGAGACCGAAGACGGTGTGCTCGATCGAGCCGCGGTGAGCGATGATCGGCGGGTCGAAGGCGGTCAACGGCAGATTAAGGGGCACGACCTCTCCGCTGCGGATGCTGCTGCGCGCGTCGAGAACGCGTACGGGGGTGAGGTGGTTCAGCGTGCCGAGCTGGTCGGCGTCGCCCCACAGCCCCCAAGCGGTTCCGCTCCCGCGGCCTCTGCGGCTGCCCAGCTCGGCATAGCTGGGCAGCGCATCCGCTCCGGTCGGGTTCATCAGATCGTGTCGCCGGTCTCCGGCGCCGCGACGACCTGGTGGATCTCGATCATGTTCCCGGCCGGGTCGGTGAGGAAGATCTGGTGCCATCCCTCGACCGACCAGATGCCCCAGTCGTCGAACGGGATGCCGTGCTCTGTGAGCCGAGCCTTGATGGTCTCGATGTCGTCGGTGCGGAAGGCGAAGTGGCCGCCGATCAGCGGATTGACGGAGTGCCCCTCCTGCGCCGCAAGGTAGGGCTGACGCTGGGTCGCGTGGATCTGGAGCTCGTTCGGGTCGCCGGCCTCGAAGAACTTCGCGGCGTCCTCCCACGCGGCGTCGCCGTCGGTCGTGCCGCTCGCCGAGGTGGCGATCATGGCGGGGGAGGGGAGCAGCGGCAGCCCGAGCGCGTTTCCGTAGAAGTCGGTCAGGACCGACATCTTGTCGGCGGTGACATTGACGTGGTGCAGGCGGAGGTAGGCCATGGTGTTCCTTCTCATGAGTGTTCGGTGGTGGTGGTCATTAGGCTGAGCGCTGGTGCTCAGCGATCAGTGCGGTAGCGCTCGAGCTTCGCGGGGTCGACCCGAACTCCCAGACCGGGCCCGTCGGGGACTCGCATCGTCCCGTCCGTGATCGTCAGCGGCTCATCGAGCAGGCTGTCGGCGAGGTCCAGGTAGTTCGACAGCTCCGCCGCGCTGCGGGAGGTCAGCTCCTGCGACGCGCCGAAGACGAGGGAGCAGACGGTGCCGAGGTGGGCATCGATCTGATTGCCGATCACGGCGTCGATCCCGAGTCCTTCGGCGAGGTGGGACACCCTGAGCGAGTCGGAGAAGCCCGTGCGGGCGGTCTTGATGCTCACGGCAGTCGCGGAACCGGCGAGGATCTCACGAGTCACGTCGGCCGGAGTCGGGACGCTCTCGTCGGCGACGAAGGGGATGGGGCACTGCGCGACCAGCCAGCGCCTTCCGATCACGTCGTCCGCGGGGCAGAGCTCCTCGACGCGGCTGAGCCCTACACCTTCGAGGCGGCGCACCGCGTCCGCCGACTCCGCCGCTGTCCAGCCGCGGTTGCCGTCGATGTACAGTTCGGCGTCGGGACCGAGCGCGATCCGCACGGCTTCGCACACCGCGACGTCGAGCGGGACAGGGCGGCGGCCGACCTTGATCTTGAAGCTTGAGATGCCGAGCGTCTCACGCAGCTCCAGCGCCTCGCTCGCGACGATCTCGGGGGCGTCGAATCCGAGCATGTGGCTGACGCGGAGGCGGTCGGCATAGCCGCCGAGCAGCTGGTGCACCGGGGTGTCGACCGCCTTCCCCCACGCGTCCCAGAGGGCCATGTCGATCGCGGACTTCGCGGTCGGGTTTCCGACTGTACGGCCGAGCCGTCGCCGAATCTCCTCGCGGTCGAGGACGGAGAGACCGATCAGTGCCGGAGCGAACAGCTGCTCGATCACGGCGACGATCGAGGTCTGGGTCTCGCCGTAGGTGTACGGACGGGGAGGAGCCTCGGCGACTCCGGTCACCCCTGCGTCCGTGATGATCTCAACGAGCACGTTGTCGGCGACGGCGATCGAACCGCTCGCGAAGTGCAGCGGCTTGCCGTAGGGGATCGCGTAGGGGATCGCTCGCACCGCGACGATTTTCGGTGCGGCAGCCGTGAGGGCTGCAGTTCTCGTGGGTTCGAGCAGCACGGTGTCGTTCCTCCCTGTCTGACGGATGCGGATGCGGATCAGTGCCGGGCAGCGGCGGTGTCGGTAAGGGTTGTGCCGTTCAGGCCGCCGGTGTGGCGATCCGCCCAGCCGATCAGCGTGTAGGTGAGCACGGCGGCGATTCCGAAGAATCCGGACATGACGAGCAGACCCGCTGAAGTGGAGCCGGTGAGGTCGGTGAGGTAGCCGAGCACGTACGGCCCGACGAGGCCGCTCGTGTTGCCGACCGAGTTCACCAGGGCGATCGAGACTGCGGCGAGTGCGCCGGCGTACACCTGGGCGACCGTCGCCTGGAAGGTGGAGAGCACGGCGAAGAAGCCGGCGGCCGCGAGGCTGATCCCGAGCAGAGACAGGTACGGGTTCCCGGAGAGCACTCCGACGAGCAGGCCGATCGCCGCGGCGACGAGGGGGAGAGTCAGGTGCAGTCGGCGTTCGCCGGTGCGGGAGACGCTGCGCACGATGAGGAACATCACGACCGCCGAGATCAGCCAGGGGATGGCCGAGACGAAGCCTGCTCCGACGACGTCCAGCTGGAACTGCTCCTTCACGATGGTCGGCAGGAAGTAGGTGATCGACCAGAATCCGATCAGGATGCAGAAGTAGGTCAGCGCGAACGCCCAGAGCGATCCGCGGCGCAGCGCATTCGGGATCTGCTTGAGGTGATGGGCGTCGGCGTTCGCCGACTGCGTGACGTGCTCGACGATGTAGGCCTTCTCGTCGGCATCCAGCCAGGTCGCCTTGGCGGGGCTGGAGGGCAGGACGAAGAAGATGACGACGGCGAGGATGACGGCAGGGATGCCCTCGATCACGAAGACCCAGCGCCATCCGGCAATGCCGGCGATTCCGTCCATGAGGAGGATCGAGGACGTCACGACCGAGCCGATCGCCAGCGCCACGGGAACGGCGAGATTCAGAAGAGACAGCGCCTTGGGCAGCAGCCGCGTCGGGCACCAGAGAGCGAGGAACAGCACCGTCCCGGGGGAGTAGCCGGCTTCAGCGAGTCCGAGGAGGAATCGCATGATGAACAGCGTCGCCTCGTTCTGCATGAAGGCCATCGCGATCGTGACGACGCCCCACGAGATCATGATGCGTGCCAGCCAGACCCGGGCGCCGACCTTCGACATCAGCATGTTCGAGGGGATCTCGAACAGCAGGTAGCCGATGTAGAAGAAGCCGGCGGCGAGACCGAACGACGCTGCGGTCAGTCCCAGATCCATCGAGAGCGGGCCTGCGATCACGCCGAGGTTCGCTCGGTCGATGTAGGAGACGAACATGCCGATCATCAGGATCGGCAGCACCTTCAAGCTGACCTTGCGGTAGACGCGTGCTTCGATGTCGGGGCGTTGCGGGGCGGCGATGGCGGTCATTCGCGACTGGCCTCTCTTCGTTGAGGGGACACCGATTCGGTGATGTCTATCAAGGACGCTAGATCGACACTGTTCCGCTGTGAATGTGCAATCGGCTATCGACCAAGACGCTCCGCGTATGAATCGGGTGTGGGCAGCACCTCCTCGGAGACGTCGAGCACCGCGGCCAGAGCTGCCGACGGGTCGTCCTTGCGCCAGGTCAACGTCGCGAACATCCGGTCCGGATGCACATCATCGAGGGGGCGGTAGGCGATCCCCACGGTCTGCGACGGACTCACGGAGCTGAGCGTGATCGTCATTCCTGCGCCCGCTGCGACGAGCGCGAGAACGGTCGCCGAGTCGGGGGCGACCTGGACTACGCGCGGGCGGAAGCCCGCGGTGATGCAGAGCGCATACATCGTGGACTGCAGGATCGAACCGGTGTCGGCCGGCAGGCTGACGAAGTCCTCGTCGTGCAGCTCGGCCAGGCTGAGGCTCGTCCGCGCTGCAAGAGGGTGCCCCTCGGGGAGCGCGCACAAGATCTGCTCCACCTCGATGACTCGGGACTCGAGCTCGGGGTGCGGCGTGGGAAGCCGAGCGAAGGCGAGATCGAGCGAGCCCTCGAGCAGCATGTCGAGGGCGGTGTAGACGTAGGTCTGCGACCGGAGCTGCAGCTCGACACCCGGGTGCGCCTCGCGCACCGCCCGCGTGAGGATCGGCAGCACCCGCTGCGTAGAAGCGCCGGCGAAGCCGATCCGCACCCTGCCCTGATCACCGGCCGCGATGGACTCGGCCAAGCGTCTGGTCATCGCGACCTGGCTGAGCACCTTGCGGGCAGGGACGAGCAGGCGAGCCCCCGCATCAGTCAACGAGACCGTGCGGGTGCTGCGCTCGAACAGCTGGATCCCCAGGTCGAGTTCGAGCTGACGGATACGAGCGCTCAGCGGCGGCTGCGAGATGTGCAGTCGAGCCGCCGCTCGGCCGAAGTGCAGCTCCTCCGCCACGGCGACGAACGCCTGGAAGTCACGTAGTTCCATCGCGCCCACTCCTTCTCGATCGGCGATGACCGATTCGCACTATTCTGCGCAGCGAATGAATGGCCTGTCCATTCGTATTGGACGGGCCTGCCTGTGTCTGATGATCTGAGAGCAGCGGCGCCCGACGTGGCGCGCCGTTGAAGGGAGACACCCCATGTCCGAACGACTTCTCATCACGGGCGGCGCCTCCGGTATCGGACGGGCCATCGCGACGCTCGGCATCGAGCGGGGCTGGGACGTCGTCGTCCTCGACCGCCAGGAGTCCCCGGTCGGACGATCAGTGATCGCAGACCTGTCAGACGAGGAGAGCACCGCCTCCGCATTGCGAGAGGCACTCGAGGGCGGTCCGATCACCAGACTCGTGAACAACGTCGGCGCCGTGTTCCCCTCGTCCCTCCGCGAGCAGACGCTGATGTCGATGGACTTCTCGCACGCGCTGAACCTGCGCTGCGCCGTCCAGTGCACCCAGGCGGTGCTCGACGGCATGACCGAGGCAGGGTTCGGCCGAATCGTCAACATGTCCTCCCGCGCCGCCCTCGGCAAGGAGCTCCGCACGGCGTACGCCGCAGCGAAGGCGGGGCTGATCGGCCTCACCCGCGTCTGGGCGCTCGAGCTCGGCTCGTCCGGCATCACCGTGAATGCGATCGGCCCGGGCCCGATCGCCACCGACCTCTTCCTGAAGGCGAATCCCGCTGAGTCGCCGCAGACGAAGGCGATCATCGCCGGCGTCCCGGTCGGGCGACTCGGGCAGCCGGAGGACATCGCGCATGCGGCCGGGTTCTTCCTCGACGACGCGGCCGGCTTCGTGACGGGCCAAACACTTTACGTCTGCGGAGGACTGACGGTCGGGATCAACCCGGTGTGATTCGCGAAGCCCTACCCAGCGAGGAAGGGCAGGTCGCCCGAGGCCCAGATCGCTCAGTTCTCGCCCAGATACGCCGCTTCGACTGCTCGGAAGTCGCCGAGGAGCTCGTCGGCACGGCCGGAGAGTGCGACCCGGCCCTCCGCCAGCACGTAGGCGCGGTCGGCGACCCGAAGCGCAGTCTGCGCGTGCTGCTCGACGAGCAGGATGCCGACGCCCTCGTCGCGGGCGGCACGGAGCGCGTCCATCAGCCGCTCGACGAACTTCGGAGCAAGGCCGAGCGAGAGTTCGTCGATCATCAGAGCTCTCGGCCGGCCGGCCAACGCTCGCGCAACGGCGAGCATCTGCTGCTGCCCGCCCGAGAGCAGTCCGGCGGTGCGGCGCAGGTGCGGTTCGATCTCGGGGAAGTACGCGAGTGCATCAGCGATGCTGCCGCGGCCGAGTCTGAGGTTCTGGGCGGCCGTGAGCCCGAGTAGCACGCCGCGTTCCTCGATCACGTACGCGAGGCCGCCGCGGACCCGGTGCGAAGGCGGATCCGTGCGCGCGACGCCGTCGAGCAGAACTCGGCCGCTCGTCGGCGTCACGAGACCGGCGAGGGTCGACAAGGTGGTGCTCTTTCCCGCACCGTTGCGGCCCAGAAGAGCCACGATCTCGCCTGGCTGCACGTGCAGAGAAACGTCTCGGAGCACCCGGACAGGGCCGTAACCGGAAACGAGGTTCTCAGCCCGCAGCGCTGCGGTCCCAGTGATGATCGCAGTGGTGCTCATGCGGGAATCTCCTGTCCGAGGAACGCTCGCTTGACGTCGTCGTGCGATCGCACCACGTCGGGTGCTCCGTGCGCGATGACCGCGCCGAACTCCAGCACGGTGATGTGGTCGCAGACCCGCATCACCAGGTCCACGTCGTGCTCGACCAACAGCACGGCGATGCCCCAGCTGTCGGCCATCTCCCGAATGAGAGCGCCGAGTTCCTCCCTCTCGAGACTCGAGAGCCCGGCTGCCGGTTCGTCGAGGAGGAGCACCTGCGGAAGTGCGGCTACCGATCGGGCGATGGCGACGAGTCGCCGCCGCCCGTAGGGGAGTGCTCCGGGGAGAAGGTCGAGTGTGTCCTCGAGGCCGAAGCGATGGACGGCGTCCCAGGCGGCCGGGCTCATCCGGCCGCGGCCAGGCCGGACCAGGTCGGTGAGGTAGGACAGCGACGAGCGCGAATCCGACCCGATCACCAGGTTCTCCCGCACCGTCAGCTCTTCGAACAGCTCGAGCCCCTGCAGGGTTCGTCCGAGCCCGCGCCGCGCGCGGGCTGCCGCCGACAAACGGTCGATTGGCCGGTCATCCAGCGTCACGGTTCCGGTGTATCGGTGGGTGATGCCGGTGATCGAGTCGATCAGCGTCGTCTTGCCGGCACCGTTCGGGCCTATTACTCCCTCGACGAGGCCGGGTTCTAGACGAAGCGTGACGTCGCTCAGGGCCTGGATACCGCCGAACGAGACGGTGAGACCCGTCACGCTCAGACTCGAGCCCCCTGTCCGCTGCGGCAGACGGAGGTCCGACTCCGGCGCCGATGCGGGCACGGGCCGCGGCGACGAGCGACGCAGACGTCGGCTGAGTGCGCTGAGCATTCTCCCGTTCGCCGGAATCGCGCCGTCTGGAGCCAGGATCAGGTTCAGCAGCAGTGCGATTCCGAGAAGTAGTGGGAGCAGCTGCTGTCCCCCCGTCAGGGAGAGCAGGTAGTAGACGAGCCCGCCGGTCACAGCGAAGCCGCCCATGATGCCGCCGGCGATGAAACCGACTCCGCCGAGCACGACGGCGCCGAGCAGCGTCATCGACGCGTCGACGGTGAAGCCGTTGAACACGAGCAGCGGCTGGCGGAAGGCGAGGAGGGAACCGGCCAATCCGGCGAGACCGCCGGCGACAGCAAGCGCGTAGAGCCTGGCGCCCTTGACGGAGACGCCGAGGCTGGCCGCCGCGCGTTCGCTGGAGCGGGTCGCGAGCAGCCGCCGTCCGGCGGAGCCGCGGCGGAGGTTGGCGACGAGGAGCGCGCCGATGACGAGCACGGCGGCGCACACCAGCGCGAAGCGCTCCGGGTGCTGCACGGGATCGAGGTCGAGCCCGAAGACGGTCGCGGCGGGCACTTCGAGGCCGCTGATGCCGCCGGTGATTCCGGGGTTCTCCAGTACCAGCGCCTGCACGGCGAGTGCCATACCGACGGTGATGATGGCGACGACGTCACCGCGGACGCGAAGCGAGAGCAGCCCCACGATCACCCCCGCGAGGATGCCGGCGAGAGCACCGACCAGCAGGCAGACCAGGAATGGCGCGTGCAGGACATCCGCTGCCTTCGCT
The DNA here is from genome assembly GCF_022815525.1 of Rathayibacter sp. VKM Ac-2927. Lineage (NCBI taxonomy): Bacteria > Bacillati > Actinomycetota > Actinomycetes > Micrococcales > Microbacteriaceae > Rathayibacter > Rathayibacter sp. VKM Ac-2927. The sequence goes on along the minus strand of NZ_JALGRT010000005.1, from coordinate 16,155 downwards.
GCAGCGAGAGCGCCGAGGCCGGCGATCGCGTACTGCGCCAACGACAGTTCTCCTGCGAACCCAGTGGCCACGACGACCGAGAGCGCGAGGACGGCGACGATCAGCGAGGTGCTGAAGGCGTCCAAGGCCCCTCGGCCGAGGAGAAGGGAGAGGGAGCCGGCGACGACGACGGACACGATCACCGGAACCGGTCGGACGATCCCCGTTCCGACGGCCGGGAGCCGCTGCCGGGAACCACCGCGACCACGAACGACATCGCCACGGATCAGGATCGCGACGACGATCACGATGAAGGGAATGGCGGTGGACCAGCCGACTTCGCCGTGGATTCGGACCGCTTGAGACTGCGCGATTCCCAGAACGAGGCCGCCCAGCATCGCCAGGCCGAAGGAACGGAAGCCGCCGATGAGGGCAGCGGCGAGAGCGCAGTAGACGATCTGGCCCATCCCCGAGACGCTGATGCCGTTCATCGGCGCGATCAGAATGCCGGCGACGCCCGCCAGCGCCGCGCCGACGGTCCAGTTGACCAACGACACGGTGCGCGAGGACCAACCGAGCACCTCGACGGCGGTCGCGTTCTCCGCGGTGCCGAGAGTCGCGAGGCCGACGCGGGTGCGCCGCAGCACGACAGTGAGGGCGATTGTGACAGCGATGCCGACGCCGAGCACGATCGCCCGGTCGGCACCGATCACCAGAGTGTCGGTGATCCGGATCGCGTTCGTGGGCAGCAGACCGGGCACGAACTTGGTCGCATCGCCGTAATAGAGGGCGGCCGCCGACTGAATGACAGTGAAAATCGCGATCGTCGCGACCAGACGCGTGATGGTCGACGATCCTCGGAGCGGACGCATGACGATCAGTTCGATGGCGGCACCGGCAGCGCCCGCCGCGATAAGCGCGACGAGGGCACTGACCCAGAGCGGCAGCCCCCTGCTGGAGCCCTCGTAGTAGACGTACGCGGCGAGCAGCGCGATGGCGCCCTGTGCGAAGTTCAGCACCCGACTCGAGAGGAAGATCAGCACCAGACCCTGCGCGCTCAGGCCGTAGACCGCGCCAATTCCGATTCCCAGGAGGGCGAAGCGGAGGAAGTCGTCCATCTCACGCCCCCATCGTGTTCGAGCAGCCGCTGGTGTTCGACGCCATGCCTCAGCCGGCCGAATCCACGATGAGGTCCGAGATCGAGACGAAGGGCTCGTCCGCATCCTGGAGGGTGAGCGCGCCGTCTTCGACGACCTGGAACACGACGGTCGTATTGAACATCCGCGGATAACGGGTGCTGATCGAGGTGGTGGTGTAGGGCGGGGTGATGCCGCCCATGTCGAGGTCCGTCACCGCGCTCATCGCCTCGAGGGTGCTGGCTGCATCGATCGTGTCGAGGTCGGCGACGACCCGCGAGAACGTCCACATCGCCAGCCATTCGTGCAGACCGGTGGTCGAGGTCGGCATCGCGGAGTCGAATGCCGCGAGATCCTGCGCGTACTGCACGGTTCCCTCGGTGTCGGCGGACGGCGGCACGATTCCGTCGACGCCCATGACACCCTCGGCCGCCGCTCCGGCGCTCTCGATGACACTGTCGGTGAGGTTGAACGGGAACGTCGAGATCATCGAGTCCGGCGCCAAGCTCCGCATCGACGTGATGAAGGCGGCCTCGTCGGCGGCGAAGCCTGCGACGCTCGCGCCGTTCTCGGTCGCGGAGGCGACGGCCGGGCTCAGGTCGGCCGACTTGGCCGGGATCTGAACCAGACCCGAGTAGTCGGCTCCATCCGAGACGGCACCCTTGCCGACGGCGTCACCGACCTCCGTCGCGATGCCGCCGAGCCCGCCGGGAACGATCGCGCTGACATCCTTCGCGCCGGCGCGGGCGAGCTGCAGGCCCATGCCGAGCGTCTGGCCGACGAAGCCGGAGGTGTCGGGGAAGGATACCGGGCTGGTCAGGCCGATGTCCGTGAACGGCGAGACGCCGATCGCGGGGATACCGGCAGCCTCGAGGATCGGCAGGACAGTGGTCTCATTGGTCGTCTGCAGGCCGACGACTGCCACGACGCCCGTCTCCACCGCCTCGCGGGCGCACTGTCGGGCAGTGTCGGCGCTGAGCTCGTCGCTGCAGACGATCACCTCGATCGGGCGCCCGTCGATACCACCGGTAGCGTTCACCGCGGCGGCGGCGGCTTGCGCGCCGGCCGGGAACTCCGGATTCGCGGTGCCGATCGCTGGTTGGGTCCAGTTGCCGATCGTCATGACGCGGATGGGGTCGCCGGTGAGGCCGGCGAGCGGGGTCGCGGCGCGGCCGGGGGTGGCCTCATCGGCGGCCTGGGCGCTGCAGCCCGTCAGGGCGATGCCGGCGATGGCGGCGATGGCGAGTACGCGCGCGGCGCGCGGGGTCCTGGTGTGCATGGGTGGCCTTTCGGGGGAGTCAGGAGTGCGTGGGTGTCGGCGAGGGGAGGGTGCCGTCGTCGACCAAGACGACGATCTTGCCGAAGGCTGCGGGGTCGGCGCGGCGCTCCTGCGCGGCCGCGATATCGTCGAGTGAGAAGACGGAGTCGATCGGCATCCGGTACCGGCCGGATTCGAGTCCCGCCACCCACTCCCGCATGAGCTCGGGGGTGCGCGCCGTGCCGTGGACACCGCCGGCGGTGAGACGCACGGTCGGGGGAATGAGTTCGAGCGGATGCGGGAACGACGGCACGGAACGGTCCTCCTTCACGCCGGAGCGGATGGAGTTCGCCTGATCCTGCAACAACCCAGTGAGGCAGACGATGCCGTACTGGTGCACGCAGCGCAGGGTCGCCGAAAGGGTCGCAACACCGATCAACTCGATCGCGAGGTCGGCACCGCCGGGGACTGCTGCGTGGACGTTCGCAACGAGGTCGTCGTCGTCGAGAACGACGTCGTGGACGCCGTGCTCACGCAACCGGTCGGCCTTCGCCGGATCGCGGGTGCTCGCGATGACCCGGGCACCGGCGTCGATCGCTAGCGTCGCGGCCGCGAGGCCGACACCCGAGGTGCCACCGTGGATGAACAGCGTTCTACCGTCGAGCTCGCCGAGGCTGCGCAGCGACCCGGAGGCGGCGGTGAAGGATCCCGGCATGGCGGCCAGCGCGATCGGATCCAGGGACGTCTCGACGGGGAAGACGTCAGCCTCGTCCGCGACGATGTAGTCGGCCCACGCGCCGTCGCGGGTGTAGCCGTAGCCGCCGTATGCGCCGACGACCCGCCGACCGATGAGCTCGGCGGACGTGGGCGCCTCCTCAACGACACCCACGAAGTCGTTGCCGAGCACCAGAGGCAGCTTCGCGGTGGAGACTCCTGCGCGGCTGGCGATCTCCGAGCTGATGACGGTGGTGGCGAGCACGCGCACCAGCACCGTACCGATGCCTGCGACAGGACGGGGGACGCGCTCCCAGACGGGCGAGCCCACTGTGGGCTTCTCACGGACGACGACGGCTCGCATTCGAGGCGGTCGTGGCTCGGCGGCTGGAGTGGTCAGGGGTGATGCGAAAGACATCGTGGTGTTCTCCCGTTCGGGGCAGCGATCGGACCTCGCAGGCACGCGGCAGCGCGCCACGAGCGGCACGGACCGCGGTGGAAGGAGGACGAGCAGAAGAGCGGTCTCAGCTCGGGGTATCGAAGGGGTGGGTCTTCTGTCTCGACATCCGCTGGTGCAGGGTGAGCCGATCGCCTCGGATCCTGGTGAAGGCGTACTCGACGGGATCTCCGTCGGCATCGAAGACGAGTCGCTCGAGAACGAGCAGCGGGTGGCCGGGCTCGACGCCGAGGAGGGAGGCGTTGTACTCGTCCGCCACCGACGCTTCTATGGCGTGATCGGTGACGCCGAGCGCGATGCCGGCCCGGGCGTACAGGGAGAACCACTCGTCATGCGCGCCGAAGCCCTCGACGATGGAGAGGAACGACGCGTGCACGTAGGTGGTCGCGGTGTCGAGCGGAACCCCGTCCATGAACGTCGTGATCTCGACCACGCCGCAGTTCGCACCGACGGGGAGCCCGAGTTTGCGGGCGACGCTCGGCGGCGCGACCTCCTCGGCCGACAGGATGATCCGGTGCTCGATGTCCTGCACCGGCCCCTGCAGCACGTCGAAGTCGTGCGAGACCCGCGTCGGCGTGACCAGGGTGCCCGCGCCCTGCAGCCGCTGCACGAGGCCCTCCTTGCGCAGCTGCTCCAGGGCGTCACGGATCACTTGACGGCTGACGGAGAAGGCCACCATCAACTCGGTCTCACCCGGCAGGACTCCGGAGGGGATCTCGCCGTGCATGATCGCCGAGCGCAGCAAATCGTAGATCCGCATCGCCGCCGCCAAGCGTCGCTCGGTGCGGGGATGGAAGTTCGCCATGGTCAGAAGCACCCCTTCATTAGAGGTGGCTGGAGTTACAACAGAATATCCGCCGCGTATCGCCGGAGTTACGCTGGATGAGACGGAGCGCGACCGCGGCAACTCGCGGATTTCCAGGCTCGACTCCGGCGTAACGCCGGAAGATCGTTGCTCCCAACCCTGCTCGACCGGATGATCCTCCCGCGCAGCTCGTCGCGCACGGTGCTGTCCCCGGCGATCCTGCGAGGACGGCGGCCGGACGGACGTATCCGATCGGACGACCCTCGTCAGGCGGTGCCTGACGCTATCCGCAGGTCGGCGAAGACCGCACGGGTCCCGATGTCGACCCACAGCCCGATTCGGCCGTCGCGCGGAGCGATGAGGGTCTCGGGGAGGTCGAGGACCACTGTTCCGTCGATCGAGGCTCTGAGCGTCGTTCTTCCGATCTCCAGCCGCAGATGGAGCCACTCCTCCGGGCGGATGTCGGCTCGGCCCTCGAAGCCGCCATCGGGGCGCTCCTCGCGAAGACGGTCGAAGGGCCATTCCGGGTAGGCGAAGTACTGGACGGCCCGCATCGCACGGGGTCCGGCGGGATTCAAGGAAGCACCGTTCAGTGGTCGGACGTAGACCGCCTCGAAGCTCTCGTCGGTGACGCGATAGGCGATACCCGCGAATGCCCGAGCGTACTCGGGCGCGTCTTCGCGCAGGCCGGAGCGGATGTCGACGTCGATGACACCAGTCAGCAGCTCCTCCGTGAGCAGGACGAACGTGGGCTGGTCGATGTAGTCGGCTCCGGGGACTCCCTCAGTCGCTTCCTCCGTTAGCTCGACCGACAATGCTTCCCGCCCGCCGACCGAGGTAGGAGTCGCTATGACAGACCTGAGCTCCGCACCGAGAGGACGTGCGGCCAGCGGGTCGGTGAACAACAGTCAGCACTCCTTCGCTCCGGCCGATCCGACACGCCACTACTCAGCGGTTCACGACCAGGCAAGCAGATCGGTGATCCCACGGTAGTCGGCGACGGCCCGAACCTTCCGTCCCGGCCGCCACCGACACGGCCCTGCACCGACGATCTCCGCTGTGCACGACGTGACCTCTTCTCCGTCCTCCGCGTCACAGTCGCTCGCGGCGGTCTCCGTCGACGCGCGCACATCCGAGGGCCTCCTTCCACGTCGTCCCCGCAGCGGCGCCGTGGAGCGACTCCCCGGCACAGCACCCCTCTCAACCGCGGAGTATTCTCGTGCCGTGAGTGATCCCGAAGACGACTCCCCAGTCATGCCTTATCTGAGTATGTGGACCACACCTGAAGGCCTCAGCAGCATCAGCTTGACCGAACTGCGCGGCTTCGTGCAGGGAAGCGTAGGGGGTAAGGCTTCCCCGCTGTGGATGCGTGAGATGCCCGGGACTGTTGAGAAGGTCCTCTTCAACTTCATGGAAGTCGGCTGGCAAGGAGAATGGCACGAGAGTCCGAAGCCTCAGTGGATCATTCCGCTCTCGGGCCGATGGTTCATCGAGACCCAGGACGGCAACCGTGTCGAGATGGGACCGGGGGACCTCCACTGGGGCCAGGATCTGAACACGGCCACAGTCGACGGGAACGTCGGTCACCGGTCCGGGCAGGTAGGTGACGTGCCGTGTGTGCAGATGATGATCCAGTTCACGGAGCCCCATAACCCAGGGACGTTCGAACCCTTCGACTGAGACCGCCCGGTCGGCCACCCCCGGAATTCCGTGTTCGTATCGTCGCTTCCACTCAGCGGGCGAGGGCGGCGAGCTCGGCACGGTTGCTGGCGCCGGCCTTGCGCAGCAGGTTCGAGACGTGGAACTTCGCGGTGTTGGCGCTGATGCCGAGATCGTCCGCCATCTGTTGGTCGGAGGCGCCGAGCGTGATCAGGTGCAGCACCTCGCGCTCACGGGCGCTGAGCTCGGCGACGTCCAGCCCGTCGGGCTGCGCCGGGGGATCCAGGGCAGCCGGATCGACAGGGTCGAGCCCCAGTCGCAGTGGAGGCGATCGCGAGGTCGCCGTCGAGCCCCACCTCGGCGGCCGTTCGCTCAGCAACCGGAGAACCTGTTCGTCAAGAATCTGATGGACGCGCTGGACTCGAGATCACGCTCGACATCGGTGGCCTAAGCTCTCTCGCGGGACAAGTGCGGGACGGGAATGCAGGACGACATCGACGGCGCCATCATCGCGATGCTGATCGAGGACACTCGAGCCACGCATCGCCGGATCGCGGAATCTACGGGGATGTCGGAATCAGCCGTGCGCACTCGACTGCAGCGCATCCTCGCAGAGGGCCGGGTGACGCCGAGCGTGCTGATCCATCCCGACGTCGAAGGCCAGCGTTTCGTGTACATGACGCGGCTGACGATCGATACGGTCGCCGACGCGCCAGGCATGCTCGACGGCGGCGTGATGGCCGACTCACCGTGGGTCGCGCGCGTGTCGACGAGCGGTGAACTCCTCGCTCAATTCTCGGCACAGTCGGCCGAGGAGATGATCGCGGGCGTCGATCGAGCCCGGCACGCTCCGGGGGTCGTCCGGGCGTCGAGCTCTTTCATCTCACGGATCTACGTCGGAGCTGACTTCGACTCGTCCGGCGAGGAGCATGCCGATTGGTCGTCCCTTCCGACCCGTCCGATGGACGCGGTCGATCGGTCGATCGTCTCTGAGCTGCGCCGCGATGGCCGGACCAGCTACACGGATCTCTCCAGCGCCGTCGGACTGACCGTCGCCGCGACGAGACGTCGGGTGATCAAACTGGTCGAAGACGGACTGATCCGGTTCGCAACCCGACTCAACGACGAATCGCTCGCCTCCGCCGAGGCTGCCATCGACCTCGCCGTCAATTCCGTTGATTTCGACGCCGTCGTCGGCGCGCTGCTCGAGCGTCGCTCGGTGCGATACGTCATCGAACAGACGGGGCGCTTCGCACTCGCGGCCTACGTCGTCGGCGCGGACACGCGGGCTCTCGCCGCCGCGGTCGACGACATCGTCCGCGACGAGAGGATCCGCGAGCACCGGATCGACCCGCTCGTCGTGCTGCGCGATCGGCTGAGCTGGTTCGGCGGAGTGTCCTAGCCGCACCCTGGCCTCGTGCGGCTGATCGGGCACCTTCGGCGTGCCGTTCCGAGCCGCGATCGGCAAGGAAGCATTTACATGATCGAAACACATCCGGCTCATCTTCGATACATCTCCAGCGTTTTATATACGCATGCCTCGAATGAAGACAAAAATCGTATCCGCCGTGGGCGTCGCGCTCGCTGCCGCTGTGGCGCTGTCCGGTTGCTCCGGCACCGCGGGTGCGGAAGCCTCGCCGGACGGTCTCATCCCCGTGACCTTCGCGCTCAGCTACCTCCCCGACACCTCCCTCAACGGGCTCACCTACGCGCAGGAACACGGCCTCTTCGCCGATCAGGGCTTGGACGTCGAGATCCTGCCGTGGGGCAGCTCGACCCCGGAGTCGCTGGTGGCCGCCGGACAGGCTGACTTCGGATTCGCTACCGACATCCGGACCGCGTTGCTCGCGATGGCCTCCGGTGCGGACGTGACCTCGCTGATGGCCGTGTACCAGCACGTACCCTACGAGCTCACCGTCCTCGCCGATGCCGGCTACACCAGCCCGGCGGATCTCGCGGGGAAGACCTACGGCGGGTTCGGCTCTCCGATGGAGATCGCCGTCGTCGACGACATGATCGCAGCCGCGGGCGGCACCGCCCCGGCGGAGAACGTGGTCCTGAGCGTCGCAGCGTTCGACGCGCTGTCCTCTGAGCGGGTGGACACGGTGCTCTCCTTCCCCGGCGACATCTACGCGATGGAGCAGAGCGGCTCGCCGATCACGACCTGGAAATCGACCGACTTCGGCCTGCCGGACGGCTACGCGAGCCTGGTACTGACCAACAACACGTTCGAGGCGGAGAATCCTGAGGTCGTGAGCGGGTTCATGTCGGCGTTCCAGGCCGGCTATCAAGCAGCGCTCGCCGATCCGGCAGCAGCCGACACCACGGTCATGAAGACATACCCGGATGATCTGTCGGCCGATGTCGTGCAGTTCGTCAGCGACATCCAGACGAAGAGCCTCTACGTGAGCGCCGACGGCATCGTGGGCTCACAGAGCGCCGAGATCTGGCAGCAGAACGCGGACTGGCTAGCGAGCAAGGGCCTGCTGGTGGATGAATCCGGGACAACGTTGGACGCGTTCGACACCGCCGACCTCTTCACCAACAACTACCTGGCGCAGTGATGACCGCACCCCTCTCCACAACCCGGCGGAAGCAGCGATGAAGACCATCACCCTCGGCGCCAGCGAACTCATGTCGATGAACTTCTACAGCAGCGCCTGGACCGACCCCCGCAACCGCACGGCCGGCTTCCCCACACTCGCCCACTGGCAGGAGATCGCGCGCGTCCTCGACGAGGGCGGCTTCGACTTCCTCTTCTTCGCCGACGTCATCGGCTACCCGATGTCGGAGGCCGGGATGCCGGACGCCGTCATCCGCGGCGCCGTGCAGACGCCCTCGCACGACCCCCTCACCGTGGTCAGCGGTCTCGCGGCGACCGTCGAGCGGTTGAACTTCGTGGTCACCGCCTCGACGACAGCGGAACGACCCTTCATGCACGCTCGCCGATTCGCCACCCTCGACCACCTCACCCAGGGGCGGATCGGCTGGAACATCGTGAACAGCGACAACCAGATCGCTCTCGTACGCCTGCTCGGGCTCGGAGCCATCACCGAACACGACACCCGCTACGACCGTGCCGACGAATTCGTCGACCTCTGCAGCGCACTGTGGGAGGGTTCATGGCAGGACGACGCGGTCGTGATCGATCGGGAGAACGGAGTGTTCGCGGACCCGGACAAGGTGCACCCGATCGCCCACCACGGCCGTCACTTCGACCTGGAGGGCATCTTCACCGTCATCCCCTCGCCGCAGCGAACCCCCACCCTGTTCCAGGCCGGGGCGTCACCGCGCGGCCGCTCGTTCGCCGCGCGGACCGCCGAGTGCGTGTACGTGCAGGAGAACTCGCTCGAAGCCGCCCGCTCGACCGTCGCGGACATCCGAGCAAGGGCGGTGGAAGCGGGACGCCTTCCCTCCGACATCAAGATCCTCAACGGCGTCTCGGTCGTGGTCGCGTCGACCCTGGAAGAGGCGGAGGCCAAACGCGAAGCGCTGCGCTCGGCGCCGACGACCGAGATGCTCGCGATGCACTTCCTCGGCTGGACCGGGATCGACCTGCTCCGCCTCGATCCGGAACTGCCGCTGACGCAGGCGGCATCGGAGTACGGGCACAGCACGATCGCGCGATACGACGACGGCCGGACCGTCGGCCGGATCATCGAGGATCTGCGCTCGAGCCTGGGGGGCCTGTCGATCACCGGCACGCCCGAGATGGTCGCCGATGCGATGGAGCGCTACCTCGACGAGGCCGACCTCGATGGCTTCCTGGTCGAGCCGACCTTCGGCGGCCTGCCGGGGTACTGCGAGTTCATCGACCTGGTGGTTCCCGAGCTGCGCCGCCGCGGCCGGATGCAGAGCGCGGACGAGCCGACGACGCTGCGTCAGCGTCTATTCGGCGGCGAGGACGGTCGGGTCAACGACCGCCATCGTTCCGCGCCCTTCCGCGTGACGGTGGGTGCGTGATGAGCGCGGAGCCGACCACCGGCACTTCGCCCGCGGCGGCACTGCTCGCGCGCGTCCCGCTCGGCGATCCCGTCCTGCACGGCCGGATGCACTGCCTGCAGAACGCGGGGCGGCTCGCGGCGGACGCGTACCTCGGCGCCACTCCGGCGACCACGCTGTCGCCGTGCGACATGTGCACCGTGCTCGATGCCGCCGAATGCGAAACCCTGACGGCGGCGTTCATCGCCCGCGAACCGCGGGTCCGGCACGAGGACATCGCCGTATGACGCCCACGGATCCGCGCCGCGACCTCGCGCTCCTGCCGAAGGCTCACCTGCACGTCCACTTGGAGGCGGCAGTCCGCCACACGACGGTCGCTGAACTCGCGACCGCAACAGGCCAGCGAGCACCGCAGCTGCCGTATCGCGGTGATTTCGCGGGTTTCGCCGAGCTCTTCCTCGGCATGATCCGGCTGCTCTCGCTCCCAGACGCACTCGACCGGGTCATCCGCGAGGCTGCGGAGGACGCGCGCGATGACGGTGCCGTGGTGCTGGAGCTCGGCGTCAGCCCGCAGTTCTACGCCACGGCGTACGGCAGCGACGGGGTCGCACTCGCCACGATGGCGGCCGCGGCCGTCGCCGCCACCGCCGCCACCGACGTGGAAGTCGGCCTGATGGTCACCCTCGACCGCACCCTCGAACCCGCCGTCGCCGAGCGCAGCGCTCGTCTGGCCGCCTTGTTCGTCGGCCGCGGGGTCGTGTCGCTGGGCTTAGCGAACGACGAGGTCGGCCATCCCGCCGCCGCGTTCGCCACCGCGTTCGCGATCGGACGGGAGGCCGGGCTGTTGCTCGCGCCGCACGCCGGTGAACTGGTCGGGCCCTCCGCCGTCGTCGAGGCGCTCGACGTCGTCGGCGCCGACCGGATCCAGCACGGCATTCGCGCTGCAGCAGATCCGGCCGTGCTGGAACGACTCGCCGACGAGCGAGTCTGCCTCGACGTCTGCCCGACCTCGAACGCGCTGCTCGGTGTCGTGAGCAGCCTCGCGGAGCACCCCCTGCCGCTCCTGCTCGACGCGGGGGTGGCCTGCTCCATCAACGCCGACGACCCCACACTCTTCGGCTCGGGACTCCTCGACGAGTACGTCGTCTGCCGCGAGGTTCTCGGGCTGACCGACGAGCAGCTCGCCGCCTGCGCCCGCACTTCGATCGAGTTCTCCGCCGCGACCGACCGGACCCGTGCCGCCGCGATCGATGGCATCGCCCGTTGGCTCACCCCGATCTCTCGTTCCTCGGTCGAGACGCCCTTCGAAAGGATCCCCTCATGACGACCGTCTCCGCGGTCCGCACCCGCACACCTCGCGCGCGCCCGTACCGCCGTCGCGGCAACATCGCAGCGGTGCGCATCCTGGCCCCGGCCATCGCCCTCGCCGCTCTCCTGGGCATCTGGCAACTCGCCGCCGAATGGGGCGGCATGTCCGCCTCCGTGCTGCCCTCGCCAGTCCGGGTGCTCACCGCCGGCTGGGCCGACCGGGACACCATCGCGGAGGCGGCCGGAGCCACCCTGCAGATCACCCTGCTCGGCCTCGTCGTCGCTGTACTCGCGGCCGTGGTGATGGCCTCGCTGCTGAGCTTCGCCGCCCCGTTGCGGATGACCTTCCTGCCGATCCTGATCGGCGCACAGTCCGTGCCGATCATCGTGCTCGCGCCCCTCTTCGTGATCTGGTTCGGCTTCGACGCAGGCCCGAAGATCGCCTTGGTCGCCATCGTCAGCCTGCTGCCGCTCACCATCTCGACGCTGCAGGGGCTGCAGTCGGCCGATCCGGATGCAGCCCTCCTGTTGCGCTCCATGGGCGCGTCACGATGGCAGGTGTTCCTGCGGCTGCGCGTCTTCACCGCGCTACCGCACTTCATCACGGGCCTGCGCATCATGACCAGCTTCATCGTCGTCTCCGCGATCTTCAGCGAGTACGTCGGAGCGAAGGTCGGGCTCGGCATCTACATGCAGGCGCAGAAGAACCTGTTCCGCACCGATCTCGTCTTCGCTGCAGTCTTCGTCAGCATCGCGATCGGGCTGGCCCTCTTCGCGCTCACCTACTTTCTCGAGACCCTCGTCATGCCGTGGGAACGGCGCAGAAAGGCCGCTCAGCGATGACCACTCCACTTCTCACGGTCGACTCGATCGCGAAGTCCTTCCCCTCTTCCCAGGGCGGCACGGTCCCGGTGATCGAAGACATCAGCCTGCACCTGAACGCCGGCGAGTTCGTCTCGGTGATCGGCCCGAGCGGATCCGGCAAGTCCACACTATTCACCTTGCTCGCCGAGCAGTCGAAGCCGAGCAGTGGCACCGTCACCTTCCACGGCGAACGCCGACCGGGTCAACCTTTCTCTGCATACATGCCGCAGAAGGATCTGCTGTTCCCCTGGCTCACTGTCGAGGACAACGCCGCACTGGGCCTGGTGCTGCAGAAGGTCCCCAAGAAGGTCGCGCGTCGCCGCATCGCGGATCTGCTGCCGACGTTCCGACTCGATGGGCAGGGCCGCTCGTATCCGTTCGCCCTGTCGGGCGGAATGCGCCAGCGCGTCGCACTGCTACGCACGGTCGTTCAGGATCGACCGGTCCTGCTGCTGGATGAGCCGTTCGGCGCCCTTGACTATTTGACCCGCACCGAGCTGCAGTTGTGGCTCGCGGACCTCTGCGCCCAGAACGGACTCTCGGTCGTCCTGATCACGCACGACGTCCCCGAGGCACTGTTCCTCTCAGATCGCGTCTACGTGCTCTCGAACCGGCCCGCATCGATCCGGATGGTGCTCCAGCAGGACGCCCCGCGACCGCGCAACCTCTCCTACATCGAGACCGACGAGTTCACGCGCAACGAGCGACTCCTCCTCGACGAGCTCACCGCCAGCACCCGACAGGCCGGGCGATGAGCGTCGCCGAGACCGTCGTCGACAACGACTGGACCGGCGAGGAGCGCGGTCCCATCGACGCCGCCCTGCACCGTGCGATGCTCGCGCGCCGGCTCCCGCGCGCAGAACTGCACCTGCACCTCGTCGGGGCGCTACGACCGTCTCAGCTCGCCACGCCACAGTCCGGATCGCGGCCGGACGCGCGACTCGACTACGTCGACGTGCCCGATTTCTTCGCACGGCATAAGGCCACTGCGGGCGCCATCCCTACGGCGGAGTCGCTCGCCGGCGTGACCCAATGCGTGATCGAGGACGCCGTCGACCACGGCTGCCAGCACGTGGAACTCTCCGTCAACGGCAGCGAGTTCGACGACGGGCCGCTGGATCTCGATCGCGTTCTCGACGCGATGGGAGTCGCCTTCGCCCGAGTCCGCGCCCGGCTGGGTGTCACGGGCGGCGTGATCGTCGCGATGGACCGTGATCGGGGTCCGGCGGCGGCGAGTCGGACGATCGACCACGCCGTCGCGGCGCGCGACCGTGGCGTCCCGGTGCTCGGTATCGGCAATGACGGCTCGCCCTCGCATCCGCTCCTCGCGTTCGCCGACGCGTTCAGCGAGGCGAAGGAGCGCGGACTGCGCACCACAGCGCACGCGAACAAGCCCGCCGACATCGAGGATGCGCTCGCGTTGCGCCTCGACCGCATCGACCACGCCTGGGAGCTACAGGGACAGACGATGCTGCAAGAGCGACTCGCGCGAGCCGGGACCCCGGTCACGATGGCGATGACCAGCTGCCTGCTGATGCTGCCCGGCCGATTCCCGACCGCCGCGAGCTTCCCCTTCGACGAGCTGCGCTCCGCCGGAGTCGCCGTCACCCTCAACTGCGACGACGCCGGCATGTTCTTCACCGACTCGGCAAGCGAGTACCGACTCGCGGCCGAGACCTACGACTACGACGGCGTGACCTTGGCCGCTATCGCCATCGCCTCCCTCGAAGCCGCCTGGATCGACCATGACCGCGACGCGCGGCTCGCCGTGTGGCGCGCGGAAGCGGCAGCCCTCGTCCTCGACCCCAGAAACCCCCAGATCGGACCCACCCTGCCATGACCATCATCCTCGGCGCTTTCCAGACCATGAACCCCAACGGCACCGTCGGCGCGAGCTGGCGCCACCCCGAAAACACCTCATCCGGCTACCTGAGCATCGCGTACTGGACCGATCTCGCCCGGACACTCGAGGACGGCGGCTTCGACTTCCTGTTCTTCGCCGACTCCTACGGCTACCCGACCGTCGACGGTGAGCTGCTGCCGGGTGCGGTCGCCAACGGCATGTACGTGCCCATGGCAGATCCGATCACGATCGTCTCCGCTGCGGCGGCGGTCACCTCCCGCCTCGGCTTCGTCGTCACCTCCTCGACCACCGTCGAGCGCCCGGCAGCGATCGCCCGGCGATACGGCACCCTCGACCATCTGACTGAGGGCCGGATCGGCTGGAACGTCGTCACCGGAGCGGCCCAGGGCTCCTCCGCTGCGCTCTTCGGCGAGGAGATGATGAAGCACGACGACCGCTATGCGCAGGCCGCCGATCACCTCACGATCTGCCTCAAGCTCTGGGAAGGGTCATGGGAAGACGACGCGCTCGAGCTCGATACGGCGTCCGGCATCTTCGCGGAACCCGGCAAGGTTCACCAGATCGAACACGATGGGGCCTTCTTGAGGGCGCGAGGGATGTTCGCGGTGCCCCCGTCGCCCCAGCGCAGCCCGCTGATCTTGCAGGCCGGGACGTCGAAAGCCGGACGCGACTTCGCCGCCCGCTACGCGGAGATCGTTTTCATTGGCGGCGGTGATACGGAACAGATCCGAGAGCAGATCGCCGACATCCGCGATCGTGTGGCGCGCGCCGGTCGAGAACCGAGCAACGTCAAATTCCTCGTCGGCGCCCATTTCGTGGTCGGTACAGACGGTGATCAGGCCTCCCGCAAGCGCGCGGACATGCTCTCCTACGCCACGCTCGAGCAGGCCGCGATCACCTACGCCTGGATCACCGGAATCGACCTGAGCCGGCTTCCGCTCGACGAGCCGATGCCGACGCTGACCTCTGAGATGGGCCAGACCAGCATCGACCGATTCATGGATCCGGTCGAGGGTCGCCGGAAGACGGTACGAGAGGTCCTGACAGAGTTCCGCGACAACGGCATCAACGGCACCGTCTTCGTCGGCGCCGCGGAGGCCGTCGCCGATCAAGTCGAAGCCTTCCTCGCCCGAACCGACGCCGACGGTTTCCTGGTACAACCGCACCTCACACCCGGGACGTACACCGATTTCATCGAGCTGCTAATGCCCGAACTGCGCGCACGCGGTCTGCTCGACGCGCACGAGGGGTCCACCCTCCGCGCGCGGCTAGTGCCGGAAGGCGGCGACCGCTTGCCCGACAAGCACACCGGAGCGTCGTTCCGGCGCAGCGCCGTCGCGGTGGGCAAATGAACCAGACGATGCTCGAATACTCCGGCGACGTCCTCGCACTGCGCGCCGCCTTCGCCGCTTACCCCTCCGGACTCGCCGCCATCGGCGCTCGGATCGACGACGAGGACGTGCTGATGATCGCGTCATCATTCACCGTCGGAGTAAGCTACGACCCGCCGCTGTGTTCAGTCGCGATCCAGAACACCTCGACAACGTGGCCCCGACTGCGCGGCGCCAGTCGCCTCGGTGTCTCCGCACTGGCCGCAGATCACGCCGACCACGTCGCCCGACTCGGTTCCCGCAACAGCGCCGGGCGACTCGACAGCGTGGGCTCGAATGTCATCGAGTCCGGCTCGCTCCTCCTCGACGGAGCCGTCGCTTGGTTCGAGTGCTCGATCGATCAGGAGGTCGCCGCAGGCGACCACGCCATCGTCCTACTCCGGGTCGAGGCGACAGCAACTACGGCCACGGCGGATGCCCCCCTCGTTCTGCACCGCGGCGGCCTGCACGGGACACGACTGCTCACCGCGACGGTGTGAGAGTCGATGACGCTCGTCATTGCGCGTCGGCAGTCTTCATCGGCACTCTACGTCTGCGGAGGACTGACGGTCGGGACCACCCGGTGTCATTCGCGAAGCCCTACCCAAGCGAGGAAGGGCAGGTCGGCCGAGGCCCAGATCGCTCAGTTCTCGCCCAGATATGCCGCTTCCACCGCTCCGAGGTCGCCGAGGAGACCATGGACGCCGGCGAGCTCGAGGCCAACATGGCCTTCAAGGCCGGCGCCGACCTGGTGACCGTCCTCGGCGTCGCCGGCGACAGCACCATCGCCGGCGCGATC
>NZ_JALGRT010000004.1:0-451964 GCF_022815525.1 Rathayibacter sp. VKM Ac-2927 | reverse complement strand
GAGATGCCACTTGTGCACGCGACACGCCGTGAAAGGCGTGCACAAGTGGCATCTCGCGGGGGGCGCCGGGCGTCAGCGGAAGGGGACGGGGACCGCGTCGGGGGTCGACCAGCGGAGGGCGAGCCGCTCGCGGAAGCCGTCGCGCCGCAGCTCCGCCTCGAGAGCGTCGATGACGATCGGCAGCAGCGCGCGCCGCTCCACCAGCACGTCGAGCACGAGCTCGGCGCCGTCCGTGAGGAGCACCGAGCCGACCTCGGGCAGCACCGCGATCCACTGACTCCCGCCCACCTGCACGTGCCGGTGCCGGCGGAGTCGGCGGAGCAGCTCGGGCAGCGCCCGCGAGTCGAGGCCGCCGACGTCGGCGCGGAGAGCGATCATGCGCCGACAGTGCCCGCCCGCGGCGTCCGCCCGGTGAACACGCGCCCCTCCCCCGGTGTCCCGGCGTCGGCGAACGGCTCGGGAACGACACGGCCGGGAACAGCACGGCCGGGAACAGCACGGCCGGGAACAGCACGGCCGGGAACAGCACAGCCGGGAACAGCACAGCCCTTAACAGCACAGCCCCCGACCGGATTCCGATCGGGGGCTGTGTCTCTGGTGCGCGAGGGGGGAGTTGAACCCCCACGCCCTTTCGGGCACACGGACCTGAACCGTGCGCGTCTGCCTATTCCGCCACTCGCGCTCACCAACGGCACCGAAGCACCGACGAGAAAGACTAGCACCCCCACGGCCGACACCGGAAACCGGGCCCCGCGACCACGGGAGTCGCGTGCCACCTCGGGCTCGCAGAACGGTCCTCGGCTCGCGAGATCGGCGCATTCGAGCGTGCCGGACGACGTTCCGCGAGCCGGAGCCCCGCGTCCGGACGGGTGCGGTCCGCACTCCGAATCCCGCTCGGGGAGGCCGTATCCAGAGCATCCCAGTAACATGCCCGTAGCCGTGCGCGGCGCAGACACGAGATCGGAAGCGGACCGGGCGCGCAGACACCTCGATCCCAACGCGACCGCCGAGAGGCGAAGAAACGGAAGATCGGAAGACTGTGGGCATTCTGGACAACTTCGAGAAGGGACTCGAGCGCGTCGTCAACGGCGCTTTCGCTCGGACCTTCAAGTCGGGTCTGCAGCCGGTCGAGCTCGCCTCCGCTCTCCGCCGCGAGCTCGACACCACGGCGGCCGTGGTCACCCGCGACCGCATCCTCGTGCCCAATCAGCTGACCCTGCGCATGTCCGCCGCCGACCTCGACCGGATGGAGCGGATGGGCCCGACGCTGATCGACGAGCTCATCGCGGTCGCCACCGAGCACGCCAAGAAGCAGGGCTTCCGCTTCTCCGGCCCGATCGACATCTCCCTCGCCGCCGACGAGTCGCTCAGCGCCGGGATGGTCGAGGTCGACTCCCGCAGCGTCAAGGGCGTCGTCGCCTCCACGCCCGCGCTCGAGATCGACGGCAAGCGCTACCCGATCACGAAGTCCAGGACGGTCATCGGGCGCGGCAGCGACGCCGACATCACGGTCGACGACTCCGGCACCTCCCGCAAGCACGTCGAGATCCTCTGGGACGGCGTCCGTGCCCAGGTCCACGACCTCGGCTCCACCAACGGATCCAAGCTCGACGGCAAGCCCGTCACCCAGGCGCCGCTCTCGCCCGGGCAGACCATCTCGATCGGACGCACGCGGATCGTCTTCCGCGTCGTCCAGGGCGCCGCACCCGCGCGCGCCGACCGCTCGCCGTCCGGTCCGTCCGGGCGCTCCTCCGAGGGATTCTGGGACGACCGGCTATGAGCGAGCTCACTCTCTTCCTCCTGCGCATCGCGTTCCTCGCGCTGCTGTGGTTCTTCGTGTTCGGCATCGTCTACGCGCTGCGCTCCGACCTGTTCGGCCAGCGGGTGCGCAAGCTGCCCGCCGGCCAGCAGCCCGCGGCCGCGCAGGACGCCGCTCCGTTCGTCACCGCCGCGCAGCCCGTCGTGGCCGCCGCGGCCGCCGCCCCCGCACCCCAGCCGTCGGCCCCCTCCGCTCGGCGCCCCCGCGAGGAGCGCACCGACTCCGGCGGCGTCGCCACCGTGCACACCGCGCAGCGCCTCGTCATCACCTCGGGCCCCAAGCGCGGCACCGAGCTCGAGCTCAACGGCGAGCCGCTCACGATCGGCCGCTCCTCGGAGTCGGCGCTGGTGATCCGCGACGACTACACCTCGACGCACCACGCGCGCCTGCTGATCTGGAACGACGAGTGGATGATCCAGGACCTCGACTCCACCAACGGAACGTTCCTCGACGGCCGTCGCGTCGGCGCTCCCACCAAGGTGCCGCTGAACACCCCGGTCAAGGTCGGCACGACGACCTTCGAGCTGCGGCGGTCGTAGCGCGTGGCAGCCACACCCGACAGCGCCGCGGAGACGGGCGTCACGCGCGAGAGCGCCGCCGTCTCGCACGTCGGCCGCATCCGCTCCAACAACCAGGACTCCGGCTACGCGGGCCGGCAGCTCTTCGTCGTCGCCGACGGGATGGGCGGGCACGCGGGCGGCGACGTCGCCTCCTCCATCGCGATCAAGCGCATCGCGCAGGCCGACCGCACCTACGCCTCCACCTACGAGGCCGAGGACGAGCTCAAGCGCACCCTCCTCGCCGCGAACACGATGCTGGCCGACGCCGTCGTCGACCACCCCGAGCTCACCGGCATGGGCACCACCGTCAGCGCCATCGTCCGCGTCGGCGAGTCGGTCGCCATCGCGCACATCGGCGACTCCCGGATCTACGTGCTGCGCGACGGCAAGCTCGAGCAGGTCACCACCGACCACACCTTCGTCCAGCGACTCGTCGACTCCGGCCGCATCACCGAGGAGGAGGCGATGACGCACCCGCGCCGCTCCGTCCTCATGCGGGTCCTCGGCGACGTGCACACGAACCCCGAGATCGACACCCTCACCCTCGAGACCGAGCCGAACGACCGCTGGCTGATCTGCTCCGACGGCCTCTCCGGCGTCGTGCCGCACGACGAGATCCAGAAGGAGCTCTCCCGGGACGAGACGGCGCAGCAGGTCGCCGACCGCCTGATCCGCGACAGCCTCTCGCACGGCGCACCGGACAACGTGACCGTCGTCATCCTCGACGTCCCGGGCGCCGGCGACACCGCGCAGATCCTCGCGCCGACGGCCGAGCCCGTGATCGTCGGCTCCGCCGCAGCGCCCACGCCGCTCAGCACCGACGACTCGCAGAACCGGATCCGCATCCCCGGCCTCCGCCTGCACACCCGCGCCCCGGCCGCCCAGGGCCCGACCCACTTCGAGCCCGCGTCCGAGGACTACCTCGACGAGCTGATCGAGGAGGACCGCCGCCGGCACCTGCGCCGCCGGATCACCTGGCTGGTCGGCCTCTCGCTGGTGCTGATCGCCGGCTTCCTCGGCGTCCTGCTCGCCTACGACTGGACGCAGTCGCGCTTCTACGTCGGCACCGACGGCCAGAACGTGATCATCTACCAGGGCATCCAGCAGTCGGTCGGCCCGCTCTCGCTCTCCGGAGTGAAGGAGGACACGGGGATCCCCCTCGACTCCCTCCGCGACTACGACGTCGAGCAGCTCGAGCAGACGATCAGCGCCGACTCCTACGCCGGCGCCGTCGACATCGTCGAGCGCCTGACGGACGCGAACGGAGCACCGTGACCGCCACCGCCACTGCCCCCGCCACCCGGGAGCGCCCGCGCTTCCTCCGCCAGCGCCTGCGCAACCTCGAGCTGCTGCTGCTGATCGGCGCGTGCCTGATCGACGCGTCGGCGATCGTCCTGGTCCAGCTCGGCGCCCTCGGCGCGGTCGACACCACCCTCGTCTCGCTCGGCGCCGGCCTCTCCGGGCTCGTGCTGGTCGTCCACGTCGTGCTGCGCTTCGCGGCGCCCGAGGCCGACCCCTTCCTCCTCCCGATCGCCACCGTCCTCAACGGGCTCGGCGTCGCCGAGATCTACCGGATCGACATCGCCGACGGCGCGACCGGCTGGGAGTCGGTCGCCGTCCGGCAGATCATCTGGAGCGGCCTGGCGATCGTCGCCGCGATCGTCGTCCTGCTGGTGATCCGCAACCACCGCGTCCTCTTCCGCTACACCTACGTCGCCGGATTCGCGGCGATCGTGCTGCTCCTGCTCCCCCTGCTGCCGTTCATCGGCAAGGAGGTCAGCGGCGCGCGCGTCTGGATCGGGATCGGCGACTTCTTCAGCTTCCAGCCCGGCGAGATCGCCAAGATCGCGCTCGCGGTCTTCTTCGCCGGCTACCTGGTCCGCAACCGCGACTCGCTCTCGATGGTCGGCAAGACCTTCCTGAAGATGCGCTTCCCGCGGCTGCGCGACCTCGGTCCGATCCTCGTGGTCTGGGCCGTGACGATGGGCGTCATCGTCTTCCAGCGCGACCTCGGCACCGCGCTGCTCTACTTCGGCCTCTTCCTCGTGATGCTCTACGTGGCGACCGGCCGCACCAGCTGGGTGCTCATCGGCGTCGGCCTCTTCCTCGGCGGCGCGATCCTCGCCAGCCAGACCCTCGGCTACGTCGGCAACCGCTTCGCGAACTGGCTCGACGCCTTCAGCTCCGACCGCTACGGCGCCGACCCCGGCGGCAGCTACCAGCTCGTGCAGGGACTGTTCGGCCTCGCGCACGGCGGCCTGCTCGGCACCGGCCTCGGCCAGGGCATGCCCGACATCACCCCCGTCCCGCAGTCGGACTACATCATCGCGAGCCTGGGCGAGGAGCTCGGCCTCGCCGGCCTCTTCGCGATCTTCGGCCTCTACCTCCTGCTGGTCTCGCGCGGCTTCCGGATCGGCTTCGCCGGCCAGGACGACTTCGGCAGGCTCCTCGGCGTCGGCCTCTCGTTCGTGATCGCCCTGCAGTGCTTCATCGTCATCGGCGGCGTCACCCGCGTCATCCCGCTCACCGGCCTCACGACGCCGTTCCTCGCGGCCGGCGGCTCGTCGCTCGTCGCGAACTGGATGATCGTCGCCGTCCTGCTCCGCCTGTCCGACACAGTGCGCAATCAGCCGCGTCTGGTGGTGTGACTCCCCGATGAACCGAGAACTCAAACGTGTGAGCTTCGTCGTCCTGGCGATGTTCGTGGCCCTCTTCGTGTCCACCTCCACCATCCAGGTCCTCCAGGCCGACACCCTGTCCGAGGACTCCCGGAACACCCGGACGCTGTACGAGAGCTTCTCGACGGAGCGCGGCGTCATCCTCGCCGGCGGGGAGCCCATCGCCTCCTCGACGCCGTCGGACGACATCTACAAGTTCCAGCGCCAGTACGCGAACGGCCCGCTCTACTCGGCGGTGACCGGCTACTTCACCCTGAACCAGGGCACCACCGGCATCGAGCGCTCGCTGAACGACTACCTCTCCGGCACCTCGAACTCGCAGTTCTTCGACGAGATCAACAACCTCGTCACCGGCCAGGACCCGAAGGGCGCCTCGGTCGAGCTCTCGATCGACCCGGTCGCGCAGCAGGCGGCGTTCGACGCCCTCGGCGACTACACCGGAGCGGTCGTCGTCACCGAGCCGGCCACCGGCCGCATCCTCGCGATGGTCTCCAAGCCGACCTTCGATCCGACCGCCCTGGCGTCGCACGACACCGACGACGTCCTCGCGGCGTACCGCGCACTGAACGACGACCCGACGGATCCGCTCATCAACCGCGCCATCGGCGGCTCGCTCAACCCGCCCGGCTCGGTCTTCAAGCTCGTCGTCGCCTCGGCCGCCCTCGAGTCCGGCCGCTTCACGCCGGACTCCAGCTTCCCGAACGTCCAGGCGTACACACTGCCGGGCTCGAGCTCGCAGGTGACCAACTCCGGCGGCGGCCTCTGCGGCTCCGGAGACACGGTGACCCTCGCCACGGCGGTCTCGCTCTCCTGCAACGTTCCGATGGCCGAGATGGGCGTGCAGCTGGGCGCCGCCGCGATCCGCGCCCAGGCGGAGAAGTTCGGCTTCGACACCGAGCTCGAGATCCCGATGTCGGTCGAGGCGAGCACCTACCCGCAGACCACCGACGACGCGCAGACGGCGCTGACCGCCTTCGGCCAGTACGAGGTGCGCGCGACCCCGCTGCAGATCGCGATGGTCTCCGCGGCGATCGCGAACGGCGGCGAGGTGATGCAGCCGAACCTGGTGGACGTCATCCGCTCGCAGGACCTGAGCGTGCTGCAGCGCTTCGAGGAGAAGTCGCTCGGGCGGGCCGTGAGCACCGAGACGGCGGACGCCGTGAAGGCCATGATGGTCGCCAGCGTCCAGGGCGGCGCGGCGACGAATGCAACAATAGGTGGCGTCACGGTGGCCGGTAAGACCGGCACCGCTGAGAACGGCGGGGACGACCCGTACACCCTCTGGTTCACCGGATTCGCTCCTGCGGACGATCCGCAGTACGCCATCACCGTCCTCGTGGAGGACGGCGGGGGGCTCGGCCAGACCGGGTACGGCAACCTGATCGCCGCACCCATCGCACAACAGGTACTAGAGGCGGTGCTGAACAAATGAGACCCACATCAGGCCTCACCTTCGGGGGACGCTACGAACTGCAGTCCCGGATCGCCATCGGCGGCATGGGAGAGGTGTGGCAGGCGACGGATCTCGTCATCGGCCGCACGATCGCGATCAAGATCCTCAAGGACGAGTACCTCGGCGACCCCGGGTTCCTCGAGCGCTTCCGCGCCGAGGCCCGGCACGCCGCGCTCGTCAACCACGAGGGCATCGCCAACGTCTACGACTACGGCGAGGAGGACGGCTCGGCCTACCTCGTGATGGAGCTGGTGCCCGGCGAGGCTCTCTCCACGGTCCTCGAGCGCGAGCGCGTGCTGTCGACCGACAAGGTCCTCGACATCGTCGCGCAGACCGCGCTGGCCCTGCACGCAGCACACGCCGCGGGCCTGGTGCACCGCGACGTGAAGCCCGGCAATCTCCTGATCACGCCCGACGGCCGCGTGAAGATCACCGACTTCGGCATCGCCCGCATCGCCGACCAGGTCCCGCTCACCGCGACCGGCCAGGTCATGGGCACCGTTCAGTACCTCTCCCCGGAGCAGGCGAGCGGCCAGCCCGCCTCCCCCGCGACGGACATCTACTCGCTGGGCATCGTCGCGTACGAGTGCCTGGCGGGCCGCCGGCCGTTCACCGGCGAGTCGCAGGTCGCCATCGCGATGGCCCAGATCAACGACACCCCGCCGGAGCTCCCGGTCACGGTCGCCGAGCCCGTGCGCAACCTGGTCTACTCCTGCATCGCGAAGAAGCCGGTCGACCGGCCGGCGACCGCCGCGCACCTCGCCCGCGCCGCGCAGGCCCTGCGCTCGGGCGACGTCCGCGGTGCCGCCCTCGCAGTGCCGGCCGTCGCCGCCGACCTGCCCAACACCCAGGCCACGACCGTCCTGCCCTCCGCCGCGGGAAACGCGACCCAGGCGACGACGATTCTCGGCGCCGGAGCGACGACCGCCTTCGCGGCGAACCCGCCGACGGGCGCCCTGGACGAGACGATCGAGGCCGAGGAGCCGCGCAAGCGCAGCCCCTGGACCTGGCCGCTCGTGGCCCTGATCGTGATCCTCGCCGTGGTGATCGGCGGCACGATCTTCGCGCTGACCAGCAACGGCGGCACCGAGGCCGAGCCGACGCCGAGCCAGACGGTCAGCCAGACCCCGTCGCAGGCGCCGTCCCCCTCGCAGACGCCGTCGGCGACGCCGAGCTCGAACATCGTCGTCATCAACTCCTCCGACTACGTCGGCCGCCCCTTCGACGAGGTCGAGGCCGAGCTCACCGAGCTCGGGATGGGCGTCCAGCGCGAGGAGGGCTCCAGCGCCCCCAGCTCGGACCAGGTCGGCGCGGTCGAGGAGGTCAATCCGACCGCCAACGTGATCAAGGGCACCACGATCGTCGTCACGACCTACACCGAGGTCGCCGTCCCCGGTGCCCCGACCGCCGTCCCGACGGTCACTCCCGCCGCGTCGAGCGTCGAGCCCGGCGACACGTTCAACGTCACCTGGAGCAACTACAACCAGTGCCCGAGCGGAACCTCCGTGACCGGTTACCGGGTGACCGTCGCCGGCGAGGGCGCGACCGTGACGAGCACCAACCCGTCGACGTCGACCACCGCGACGATCCAGGCCGGCGAGTCCGCGGGCACGATCGACATCACCTACACGGTCCTCTGCGGCGAACCCGAATCCCCCGCCTCGCCGACCCTGTCGGTCCCCGTCGTGGCCCCGACCCCGACGCAGACCCCGACGTCGACGGCCACCCCGACCTCGTCGGCGCCGGCCTCGAACGCCCCCGACGAGCGCTGACCCTCCCCGCTCGAACGAGCCCGCCCTCCGACCGCGACCGCGGCACCGGAGGGCGGGCTCCTCGCTTTCAGCGGCCTTCCGGTCTGCGCATCGAGGACCCGGCGTCGCGCGCCGGGCTGCCAGGAGGCGCCCGGGTACACTTGCCGTGGCTCCCCGGGGGCCGTGCCACACGGAAGTACAGGGCGGGAGCGTGCGCGTGACGGATGAGGGACGCCTGATCGCAGGACGGTACCAGGTCGGGCCCCGGCTCGGTCGCGGTGGGATGTCCGAGGTCTACCTCGGCACCGACACCCGCCTGGGGCGCACGGTCGCGATCAAGGAGCTCAAGCTCTCGCTGTCCTCCGACTCCGCCTTCCGCCTGCGCTTCCGGCAGGAGGCGCAGTCCGCGTCCCGCATGTCGCACCCGACCATCGTCCGCGTGTTCGACGCCGGCGAGGAGGTCTCGCTCGACGACACCGGTGCGGAGTCGCGCCGTCCGTTCATCGTGATGGAGCACATCGAGGGGCGCCTGCTGAAGGACGTCATCGCGGAGGGACCGGTCGAGGTCGACGAGGCCGTCCGCATCACCGAGGGCATCCTCACCGCGCTCGAGTACTCCCACCGCGCGGGGGTCGTCCACCGCGACATCAAGCCCGGCAACATCATGCTGACCCCCTCGGGCCAGGTGAAGGTGATGGACTTCGGGATCGCCCGCGCCGTCTCCGACTCCGCCGCGACCGTGGCGCAGACCACCGCCATCCTCGGCACCGCCGCCTACTTCTCGCCGGAGCAGGCGAAGGGCGAGCAGGTCGACGCCCGCAGCGACCTCTACTCCGCCGGCATCGTCCTCTTCGAGCTGCTCACCGGCCGCGCTCCCTTCCGCGGGGACACCCCGGTGGCCGTCGCCTACCAGCACGTCAGCGAGACGCCCCCGGCGCCCAGCTCGATCAACCCCGCCGTCTCGCCCGCCCTCGACGGCGTCGTCGCCCGAGCGCTGTCGAAGGACCGCTACGAGCGCTTCCAGGGAGCCGCCGAGTTCCGCGACGACCTGCGCGACGCCGCAGCCGGCCGCCTCCCCGACCACCGCCCGATCGACGAGCTGACCACGTCTCTCTTCGCCGCGCGCAGCGGCGGCGGCATGAACGACTCCGAGCTCGCCCTGCGCCAGCTCGCCGAGGACAACTCGATCGTCCGCACCCAGCGCCGCCCGCCGGTGCTCTGGATCTGGTCGTCGATCGTCGTGCTCGCCGTCATCGTGGCGGCGCTGGTGATCTGGGTGCTCACGCTCCAGCCGACGACCACCCTGCCCTCGCAATCGCGCGAGGTCCCCGTGCTGACGGGCACCAGCTACGACAGCGCGCAGTCGACGCTCACCGAGCTCGACCTGGTGGCGAGTCAGCTCGCCGAGTTCAGCGACACGGTCCCGGCCGGCGAGGTGATCCGCACCGATCCCGGCTCCGGCACCATCGTCGCGCCCGAGACGGTCATCCGGGTCTACGTCTCTCAGGGCGCCCAGCCGGTGGCCGTTCCCGAGACGGCGGGGTCGACCCTCGAGGAGGCGATCGCCGCCCTCACCGGGGCCGGCTTCTCGGAGGGATCGCAGACGCGTCAGAACTCACCCACTGTGCCGGGCGACGTGGTGCTCTCCAGCACTCCTGCCGGCGGCCAGCAGCTCGCCCCGGGAACGCCGATCGACCTCGTCGTCTCCTCGGGCCAGGTGACCCTGCCCGACCTCGTCGGCCAGACGCTGAGCACCGCCCTCGCCACCCTGGCGTCCGAGCAGCTCCAGCTGATCGGCGAGGAGGCTCCCGACGAGACCTGCGACTCCGTCCGGGCCAACCCCCCGATCACCACCCAGTCGATCGCCCCGGGCGACGTCCCCCAGGGCTCGACCGTCGAGCTCGGCTTCTGCGCCGGCTGACCCTCGCCCCCTGAGGGGCGCATCGAGACGCTGCGTCGCCAGCAGGGAAGGTCTTCTGACTCGTCCTCCCGGCGCTGGTGGATCTCGATACGCCCGCGGCGCGGGCTACTCGATCAGCATGGACGACACCCGCTGCTCTACGCGCGCCGGGCAGCGTCCGCCAGCGGCGGCGCGAGCCGCAGCACCCCGTCGTCCGGCGAGCCGGCCTCCATCGACGTCCCCACCCTTCCGCGGATGTCGCTCGGAGTGAGACCCTCGCGGCGCTTCAGCGCCCGGCGGAGGTGATCGGCGGACGAGAAGCCCGACGCCGCAGCGATGGCCTCGAGCGGCACCTCGCGCGGTCGGCGCCGGAGCAGCTCGACGGCGCTGGCGACCCGCGCGCGCTCGATCTCGCTCGCCACCGTCGTCCCCGCGTCCTCGAAGAGCCGCTGCAGCGACCGCGTGGACACGTTGACCGCGTCCGCGACCGCCTCCGGGGTGCACCGCGGGGTCCGGTGAGTCCGGTCGATCACGGTCCGCGCTCGGCCGAGGGTCGCCGCGCGCACGCTCGTCGTCCCGGGCTGAGAGCCGGCCGAGGCGAGGAAGGCGCTCACGAGCAGCTGCTTGACCACGTGCCCGAAGCCGTCGACCTCGTGGTCGGACGGGAGTCCCGTGCCCGACTCCGCCGCGAGCGCGAACGCCGTCGTGAAGGCGAAAGCTGCACGGGTGGACCGGGCGTCCGGATCGAGCGCGTACACGTTCGAGCCGAGATCGAAGCCGTAGCGGCGCATCTCGTCCGCGCGGATCGTGATCTGGAGGGAGGTGACGGGCATCGTCGACTCTGTGGTGAAGGTGGTGGTCCCCGGCTGGTAGGCGATCGAGCCCGGCCGCAGGAGCACCGTCCGATCCGGGCCGACGAGCCGGACTGCGCCCTCGATCAGGAAGCTGAAGCTCAGCATCGACGTGTCGTCGGCGCCCCAGGTCCCCCGGAGGACCCGCAGCGGCGAGGTCGTCAGGAGGACGACGCTGATGCCGGCCGCGGTGAAACCGGAGCCCGCCATGCGCGGAACAGTGCCCGGCTTGACGACGATGCGCGGGCCCAGTGTCTCGAGCTCGCGAATTCCGGAATAAGCCCAAGAAATCGATTCCACCATGTGATGCCTCGGAATTCTCTTCTCGACGGCACCGGTCCCCTAACCGGCGCCCTCCGATTATGCCCGTCGAGCCCCCCGCATCATCCGCCAGGGCTCCGTCAAATCACGCCACCCGCTCGGGGGGATCGCGGAAGCACGCGAGTGGGACTTCCCTGTCGTGGCGCGGATCCCGGAACGAGTGCGCGCTCTCATAGCGCGTCGATGGCGCGGATCGCACCCCTTCTGACGCTCATATGGGACCCCCATCAGGGGGACACAAGTACGGGTGATTTCTCGGACAGCACGCTGCGAATGGTGCGTCGATAAGCGGTGAATGGGCCTGCTCGGCCGGTTCGATAAGCGGTGCCCGAGCGTTCGCAACGACTGGGCTCCGCATTCCGCTCCGCGCCTATCGGGTCGGACGGGGCAGCTCCGTCTCGACGAGCCAGTTCGAGATCAGCCGACGACCGCCCTCGGTGAGAACGGATTCGGGGTGGAACTGGACGCCGACCGCGGGCGCGGACCGATGGCGCAGCGCCATCACGACCCCCTCGGCGGTCCCCGCGATGACGGCGAGCTCCGCAGGCAGTGTCGAGCGCTGGACGGCCAGCGAGTGGTAGCGCATCGCCGTGAACCCCGACGGGATCCCGGAGAACAGCGGATCGCCGTCGTGCACGACCGCCGAGGTCCGGCCGTGCATCAACTCCGGAGCCTCGCGGACGCGGGCACCGAGGGCGTGAGCGAGAACCTGGTGCCCGAGGCAGACCCCGAGGAGCGGCTGCGCCTCGGCCAGGGCGTGCCGGGCGAGCGCCACCGACGTGGGGACGTCCTCCGGTCGGCCCGGCCCGGGCGACAGCACGATCCCGTCGCTCCCCGCCGCGCGCTCGATCGCGTCGCGGGGAGCCAGCTCCGCTCCCTCGACGACGTCGACCTCCGCCCCCGCCTCGCGCAGGTAGGCGACGAGCGTGAAGACGAAGCTGTCGTAGTTGTCGACGACCAGGATCCGCGTCATCGCGGCGACCGCCTCGGGGGCCGGCTCACGTCCCGACGGTGACGTTCTGATCGAGCACGAGCGACTGCACCCAGGGGAAGACCCACTCGGCGAGTGCGGCGAGCACCGCCACCACCAGGACGATCACGAGGAGCAGCCGGAGCCACCAGGGTCCGGGCAGGACCCGCCAGAGTGCCGCGTACACGGTCAGCCCTCCTGCGCGAGAGACGCGGCGATCTCGGCCGGCGCACCCGCGGAGCGCGGCTGCCAGGACTCGAAGACGCCGTAGGCGATGATCCGCTCGGCGGTGGAGTAGAGCGGATTGCAACTCGTGAGGGTGATCAGCCGGTCGGTCGGCGTCACTCCCGTCGTCCACGGGACGGGGTCGATGACCTGGATCTCCGAGGGCTGCACGTACTCGAGGTTCCGGAATCGGTAGGTGTACCAGCCGTCCGCCGTCTCGATGTAGATCGCGTCGCCGAGCTGGAGCTCGTCGATCAGGTGCATGCCGCCGCCGTAAGCGCTGCGGTGCGCCGCGAGAGCGAAGTTCCCCGCCTCGCCCGGCATCTGCGTGCCCGGGTAGTGGCCGATGCTGCCCTCGTCGAGGACGTTCTCGGCGTCCACGCCCTCCGCGATGGTGCGGACCCAGCCCTCGCCGTAGCGCGGGATGTAGAGGTTGCCGAAGGAGGTGTCGAGTGCCGCCACCGGAGCGATCACCGGATCGCCGAAGCCGGCGGGGGTCTCGCTCGGCGCCGTCGAGGGCTCCGGTGCGGGGGCGGCATCACCCCAGCTCTGCCGGAGCTCCGCGGCCTCGGAGGTCTGCTGGCCGGCGATCACCGCGTCGTTCCACCAGAGCTGCCAGCCCAGGTAGAGCAGGACGAGCGCTCCGGCCGTCATGAGCAACTCGCCGAGGACGCCGAAGAACGTCAGGCGGCGGCGCGGTCGCCGTGTGCGCTCTCGTCGGTCGCGCGGTCGCAGCGGGGCGGCGGCGGGCGACGGGGCACTCATGCGACGAGTCTAGGCGCGGGGCGCGCCCGTTCGACGGGCTCCGCGGCCCCTGGCGCGTTCCGCACAGCCGCTCCTGCGCGCCTGCACGGCATCCCCGCGGCCTCGCGCTCCCGGTCGGCGGCCGTCTCCCGGTACAGTGGAAGGCATGGCACGAGCGACGAAGAGCCCGAAGCCCGAGCGCGACGAGGCCCGGACCGGTGAGGACGCACCCAATCCGGTGTGGTTCAAGCCCGTCATGTTCGGGTTCATGCTGCTGGGCCTCGCGTGGATCATCGTCTTCTACGTGAGCCAGGGCACGCTCCCCGTGCCGGATCTCGGCAACGCGAACATCCTCATCGGCTTCGGGATCGCCTTCATCGGCTTCCTCATGACGACCCGCTGGCGCTGATCACACCAGCATGAACGACGCCCCGTCCGGTCCGCCGACGGGGCGTTCGTCGTTCCCGGGGTCGGGTCTCCCGCCGGCCCTCGCATCGTCCGTCGCGCGCCTGCGTGCGGCGGGCTGCGTCTTCGCGGAGGAGGAGGCGGAGCTCCTGCACGAGGCGGCGGCCGGCTCCGACCGCCTCGACGCGCTCCTGCGGCGCCGTGAGGCCGGGGAGCCGCTCGAGCAGATCCTCGGCTGGGTCGCCTTCCGCGGGCTGCGCGTTCCGGTCTCCCCCGGCGTCTTCGTGCCCCGACGGCGGACCGAGGCCGTCGTCGACGCGGCGCTCGAACTGCTGGACGGGAGAGGGCCCGCGACCGTCCTCGACCTCTGCTGCGGTGTCGGAGCGATCGGGCGGGCCCTTCTCGAGGAGCGCAACGGCCTCACCGTCCACGCGGCCGACCTCTCCCCCGCCGCGGTCGCCTGCGCCCGGCGGACCCTGGCGGGACTCGCGACGGTCCACCGAGGCGACCTGTTCGCCGCCCTTCCCGAGGATCTCCGGGGCCGGATCGACCTCGTCGTGGTCAATGCGCCCTACGTGCCGACCGCCGCGATCGCTCTGATGCCGCCGGAGGCCCGCCTGCACGAGCCGGCGTCGACCCTCGACGGCGGGGGCGACGGCCTGGCGCTGCACCGCCGGATCGCGGCGGAGGTCCTGCCCTGGTTGAGCGACGACGGCGCGGTCGTCATCGAGACGAGCAGAGAGCAGGCGGAGCGGACGGCGGCACTCTTCGCGGACGTGGGATTCGACCCGTCGATCCTCTTCGACGAGGACCTCGACGCCACGGTCGTCTCCGGCCCGCGACGGCGAACTACACGCGTGTAATTATCCCCAGGTGTTGAAACTCCTGTGGACAACTCCGGACCTCGCGCCAGTCCGCGGATGCGGAGCTTCATCGGGCACGCATCGGCGGCGTGACAGGGCAGGATCGCCGATCAGGAGGCCGTCCCACCGGCTGCCCTGAATGACAACGGCGTAGTTCTCCCCAGTGTTAACAACTCTGTGGATAACTTCGTCCCCAGCTGTGGACGGATGCTGTGGACAGTCTTGGACGCCCTGTGGACGAGCTCGTGGGGCGGTGCCGAGGCGGCTCAGGCCAGGACGTACGCCCCGACGGTGACCGCCACGAGGCCGACGCCGATCAGCCCGACGAGAAGGTTCTGGGTCCGTCGCTGCGAGCGCTGCCGCGTCCGCGTGAAGACCAGCCCGATGAGAGCACCGGCCACCAGGCCGCCGACGTGCGCCTGCCAGGCGACGTTCATCCCGGGCAGGAAGCCGATCACGAGGTTGAGCCCGACCAGCACCAGCAGCTGCGAGGCCTGCCCGCCGAGGTGGCGGAGGATCACGAGGTACGCGCCCATCAGCCCGAAGATGGCGCCCGAGGCGCCGATCACCGGCGTCAGCGGGCTGGAGAGGAGCAGGACGCCGACCGAGCCGGCGAAGCCGCTGAGGAGGAACAGAGTCAGGTAGCGCCCGCGGCCGAGCATCCGCTCGAGCGCCATGCCGAAGACCCACAGCGTGTACATGTTCAGCAGGAGGTGGAACGGCACCACGAAGAAGAGGGACGTGCTGTGCGCGAAGATCGACGTGATCATCCGCCACGGCTCGAAGCCCGCGCCGAAGCCGGGCAGCGTGTACGCGGGGAAGTAGGCGATCGCGTTGAGCACGGTGTTCCCGATGAAGGGGAGCACCTCGAGGATCCAGACCAGGACGCAGAGCGCGATGATCGCGTAGGTGACGGTCGGCTGGTCGGCCCGTGTCATCGCCCGGACCCGCGACACGAGCGGTCCGCGGACGCGCGGGGCCTCGCTGCGCTGCTGCGCCATGTCGTCCGGGCAGATGACGCCGACCGGAGCCGGGGTCTGGCACTCGCCGCAGATCGTGCGACCGCACCGCTGGCAGCGCACGAAGCTCTGGCGATCGGGGTGGCGATAGCAGGTGTAGGTGCTGCTGCTCGGCGGGACCTGGGTCACGGACGTTCCTCCGGGAGAGAGAGAACGAGGGCCGGGCCCAGACGGACCCGACCCTCGATGAGTGGTGGAGAGGCGCTCAGACCTCGGTGATCTCGACGCTCTCGATGACGACGTCCTCGAGGGGCTTGTCGCGACCGTCGGTCGCCACGGCCGACAGCGCGTCGACGACCTTCTTGGACTCGTCGTCGGCGACGGCGCCGAAGATGGTGTGCTTGCCCTGGAGCCAGGTAGTCGGCGCAACGGTGATGAAGAACTGCGAGCCGTTGGTGCCGCGCCCCGCCTGCTTGCCGGCGTTCGCCATCGCGAGGATGTAGGGCTGGGTGAAGTCGAGCTCCGAGTTGATCTCGTCGTCGAACTGGTAGCCCGGGCCGCCGATGCCCTGGCCGAGCGGGTCACCGCCCTGGAGCATGAAGTCGGGGATGATGCGGTGGAAGACGGTGCCGTTGTAGAGCGGCTCCTTCGTCTTCGCACCGGTCGCCGGGTGGGTCCATTCGATGTCGCCGGTCGCGAGACCGACGAAGTTGCGGACCGTCTTCGGCGCGTGGTTGCCGTAGAGGTTGACGACGATGTCGCCCTTGGTCGTGTGGAACGTCGCGACTGCGGTGTGCAAAGGCATGGGTGGATTCTCGCACAGCGGCTCTGTAGGGCTCCGCAACGCCGGGTGTCAATGCGCTGGGTGCGCGATGCGCGGGCCGCGGGATGAGTGGCAGTATTGAGCCGTTGTTCGCCGCTCGTAGCCGATGGAGGACCAAGTGGGTCTGTCACGTAAGCACAAGAAGGATCTCAAGCGCCTCCGCAAGAACGCCGAGGCGGTCTGGAGTGAGCAGCAGGAGGTGCTGGCGCACGCCGCCTCCGTTCTCGAGAAGAGCCGCCGCCACGCGACCAAGTACGCGAAGAAGGAGGTCGTGCCGGCCGTCAAGGACGCCTACTCGAGCCGGGTGAAGCCCGTCTACGACAACGGGGTCTCCGCCGTCGAGGGCACGTACTCCTCCGCACGCGACGCCTACAAGCACAAGGTGCTCCCGACCTTCGCCGCTGTCGGCGGCACCGCCGCGGCCGCGTTCGAGGCCGCCAAGGACTCGAAGAACCGCGCGAAGCTCGCCGAGATCTCGAAGGCGCGCTGGGAGGAGCTCACCACTCCCCCGAAGAAGAAGAACAAGGTCGGCACGGTCTTCGCGATCGGCGCCGCTCTCGTCGCCGTCGGAGGCATCGGCTACGCCGTCTGGCAGACGTTCCGCGCCGACGACGAGCTGTGGGTCGCCGAGGACGAGCCGGCCAGCGCCGCGCAGTCGCCGGCGTCGACCGCTTCCTGAGTCGCCGCGTGAGGCCCGGACACCGCACTGCGGGTCCGGGCCTCACGCGTGTCCGGTGGTGCGCGGTCCGCGGTTAGGCTGCTGAGGTGGACATCCGGGTCGCCGCGTACGGCGTGATCATCGACGGCGAGCGCATGCTCCTCGCGCACTGGAGCCAGGGGCCCTGGGAGGCGTGGACGCTTCCCGGCGGCGGGATCGACGAGGGCGAGTCGCCCGCGGACGCTGCCGTCAGGGAGATCTTCGAGGAGACCGGCTACCACGCCGAGCTCGAGGGGCTGATCGGCGTCGACTCGCACGTGATCCCCGCGCATCGCCGCAGCGACCCCCAGGCCGGACCCCTGCACGCCATCCGCGTCGTCTACCGCGCCCGCGTGACCGGCGGTGAGCTGACCCACGAGGTCGACGGCTCGACCGACGCCGCCGCGTGGTTCCCCCTGGCCGAGGTCGAGGGCCTCGAGCGCGTCGAGCTGATCGACGTCGCCCTGACGATGAACGAGGCCTGGTCGCTGCGCTGACGACGGGTCTCGATACGCCCCTGCGGGGCTACTCGACCAGCATGCAGCGCCGGCCGGCCGTGCTGCATCGCCGACGGACTGCGATCCTCCTCCGCGTCAGCCTCGGTCCGCCGCGGTCCGGCCGCTCCATGCTGATCGAGTAGCCCGCGCAGCGGGCGTATCGAGA
Organism: Rathayibacter sp. VKM Ac-2927; assembly: GCF_022815525.1. Lineage (NCBI taxonomy): Bacteria > Bacillati > Actinomycetota > Actinomycetes > Micrococcales > Microbacteriaceae > Rathayibacter > Rathayibacter sp. VKM Ac-2927. The sequence continues at coordinate 434,282 of NZ_JALGRT010000004.1, read as the reverse complement.
TCCGCCTCCCGAGGAATCGTCTGATGCCCGCCGGCGTTGTCTCCCCTGTGATCGTCGAGCTCTACACGTCCGCGTTCTGCGGCGCCTGCAACGCGGCCCGCAGCGTGCTCGAGCGCGCGGCGGAGCTGGTCCCCGCTGCGGAGATCCGCGAGTTCGACGTCGCCTTCGCGCCCGAGGCAGCGGAAGCCGCGGACATCCGCTCCACCCCGACGGTCGTGGTCCGCGACGCCGACGGCCGCGCGGTGTTCCGTGCGGAGGGAGCGCCCTCGCTCCCCCAGGCGCTCTCCGCGCTCGCCCTCGCCGTAGGGTGACCTCGTGCCGCATCGTCGTCGAGTCGCCAGCGTCGCGGTCGTGCTGGCGGCCACGGCCTCGCTGACGCTGTCCGGCTGCGCCACGGAGCCCGTCTCAGAGGCGACCGTCGGCATCGGCCGCGGCGGGCAGCGCGCCGAGGTGCTCGGCGTCGTCGTCGTCTGCTCCGGAGCCGTCGACGGCCTCGACCTCGCCGTCGAGGACACCGCTCCGCTGCTGATCGGCGATCGCGCGCGGAGGATCACCCGCTGGGTCGCCCCGGAGCCCGTCGACGACATCGGCGCGACCGACCTCGCCGGCCGCACCGTCTGGCCCGCCGACCGGGAGATCGAGAGGTTCCCCCTCGGCGTCGACCTCACCCTCGGCGCCTACTCGGTCGGCGGCTCGGTCATCGGGCGCCCCGTGGTCTTCACCGCCGAGCAGTTCGACACCCTGTCCGTCGGCGAGATCATCGTCGGCGACATCCGCGACGGCACCTCCGAGACCCTCTCCGTCGAGAACTTCCTCGGCCTGGCCTGCCAGCCCCGCTGACCCCGCCGCCGCCCGCCAGAGGACAGGTGCTCGTAGCCCGATGCTCAGGTCGGCACCCTCACCGCGCCCTTCGCCTCCATCCTGCTGCGGACCGAGAGCGCATCGAGCTCCGAGGTCGAGCAGCTCACCGCGAGTGCCAAGCAGGTCGCGCTCGCCGAGCTCGGCGATTCCACGTCGACGAACGCTCAGCTGGTCGTTCGCAACGTCGCCGCGATGGAAGCGGCGATCGCGCTGTCCGACGAGCTGGACACCGATGCCGTGCTCACCACGCATCGCGTCCTGCTGGAGAGCACGGCCCCCGACATCGTCGGGCACTGGCGCGACCAGCAGGTGTGGATCGGCGGAGGCGGGGTGTCCCCGCACGGAGCGCTCTTCGTTCCTCCGCATCACGAGCGCGTCCCGGCGCTGATGCTCGATGTCATGGAGTTCGCGCGCCGGGTCGACGTCCCCGTCCTCGCGCAGGTGGCGATCGCGCATGCGCAGTTCGAGACCGTCCATCCCTTCCCGGACGGCAACGGCAGGACAGGTCGCGCGCTCGTCCAGGGCATGCTCCGCGCTGCCGGCGTCACGGAGAACGTCACCGTCCCCGTCTCCGCCGGGCTGCTCGGCGACACGAAGCGCTACTTCGACGCGCTGACCGCGTACCGCTCCGGGGATGTCCGCCCGATCATCGAGACACTCGCCGACGCCGCCTTCGCCGCCGTGCAGAACGGACGGCGACTCGCCGCGGACATCGCGGAGATAGGAGCGCGGTGGGACGCCGGCATCCGCGCGCGGAGCGACTCCTCGGTGCATGCACTGCGGCAGCTGCTGCTCCGTCAGCCCGTGGTCACGATCGCGCTCGTCACCGCCGAGCTCGGGGTGAGCTTCCCGACAGCGGAGGCTGCCGTGCAGAAGCTCGTCGACGCCGGAGTCCTCACCCAGTCGCGAGCGGGACGCAGGAACCGATCGTTCGAGGCCGTGGAGGTCCTGGCGGCCCTCGACGAGTTCGCCGCCAGAGCACGCCGACCGCGGTACGGCACGCACAGCGGGTGAGGAGGACCGGCGGAGGGGTTCGAGTGTGGAGCCTAGGAGATTCGAACTCCTGACATCCTGCTTGCAAAGCAGGCGCTCTACCAACTGAGCTAAGGCCCCGGACCGGCGGCGGAAAGCCGGCGAGAGTGGAACGGCCCGACACCTCGCGATGTCGGGCCGTTCGGCACGTGGGGGTACCAGGACTTGAACCTGGGACCTCTTCATTATCAGTGAAGCGCTCTAACCGCCTGAGCTATACCCCCGAATTGGCCAGATGAGACTCTACCCGACGCCGGGTCAGAATCCCAATCGGCCGCTCCGCCCGCGGACTCTACTGGTTGGTGAAGCCGACCAGCAGGCCGCCGGTGATCTTGACGCTGAGGTTGTACAGCAGCGCCACGATCGCCCCGAGTGCGGTGGTGACGATGGTGTTCAGCACTGCGACGACGACCGCGAAGCCCATGATCTGGGGCAGCGAGATGATCGTGTTGAGGTCGAACGCCTCCGCGCCGGCGATGTCCTGGACGAGGCCGTTGACCTCGTCGAAGACGCCGGTCTGCGCGAGCACCGTGTAGACGAGGTAGACGACGACGATCGTGATGATCGCCAGCGTCAGACCGAGCAGGAACGACAGCTTGACGGCCGACCAGAAGTCGACGTACACCAGCTTGAGTCTGACCTGCTTCGCCGCCGGGCTCTTCGCGGACTTCTTGGCGAGCTTCTCGGCGACCGTGCTACTCATCGACGGACTCATCCTCCTCCGACACCGCGTCGGACTCGGCCGACGCCGCGGCGTCGGGATCCTCGTCCTGGGCGTCGAGATTGCGTTCGGTGTTCTTGGCGAGTGCGATGATGCGGTCGTCGTCTGCGAATCGTGCGAAGACGACTCCCATGGTGTCGCGACCCTTGGCCGGTACCTCGGCCACGGCAGAGCGTACCACCTTGCCACTGGCGAGGACGACGAGCACCTCGTCGTCCTCCCCCGTGATGATGGCGCCCACCAGGTCGCCGCGCTTCTCCTCGAGCTTGGCCACCTTGATGCCCAGACCGCCGCGGCCCTGGAGCCGGTACTGGTCGACTGCGGTGCGCTTCGCGTAGCCGCCCTCGGTCACGACGAAGACGTAGCCCTCGTCGCTGACGACGTTGGCGTCCAGCAGTCGGTCGTCGCCGCGGAACGACATGCCCATCACTCCGGACGTGGAACGGCCCATCGGGCGCAGCGCCTGGTCCGAGGCGGTGAAGCGGATCGACATGCCCTTGCGGGAGACGAGCAGCACGTCGCTGTCCTCGTCGACCAGGAGCGCGGAGACGAGCTCGTCGCCCTCGCGGAGCTTGATCGCGATGATGCCGCCGGAGCGGTTGGTGTCGTACTCCATCAGCGCCGTCTTCTTGACGAGGCCGTCGCGGGTGGCGAGGACGAGGTAGCGGGCCGCCTCGTAGTCGCGGATGTCGAGGATCTGCGCGATCTGCTCGCCGGGCTCCAGCGCGAGGAGGTTCGCGATGTGCTGGCCCTTCGCGTCGCGGCTCACCTCCTGCAGCTCGTACGTCTTGGCGCGGTACACGCGGCCGGTGTTCGTGAAGAACAGCAGCCAGTGGTGCGTCGTCGTGACGAAGAAGTGCTCGACGATGTCGTCGGCCTTGAGCTGGGCGCCGCGCACGCCGCGGCCGCCGCGGTGCTGGGCGCGGTACGAGTCGCTCCGGGTGCGCTTGAGGTAGCCGCCGCGGGTGACGGTGACGACCATCTCCTCCTCGGGAATCAGGTCCTCGACGCTCATGTCGCCGTCGAAGCCGAAGAGGATCTCGGTGCGGCGGTCGTCGCCGAAGCGGTCGACGATCTCGTCGAGCTCGTCGGAGATGATCGTCCGCTGGCGCTCCGGGCTCGCGAGGATCGACTTGTAGTCCTCGATCTCGGCCTGGATCCGGTCGTGCTCGTCGATGATCTTCTGGCGCTCGAGGGCGGCGAGCCGGCGCAGCTGCATGTCGAGGATGGCGCGCGACTGCACCTCGTCGATGTCGAGGAGCTCCATCAGGCCGTCGCGGGCCTCCTCCACTGTGGGGGAGCGGCGGATGAGGGCGATGACCTCGTCGAGCGCGTCGAGCGCCTTGAGGTAGCCGCGCAGGATGTGGATCCGCGCCTCGGCCTCGTCGAGCAGGTACTGGGTGCGGCGGACGACGACCTCGACCTGGTGGTCGACCCACGCGCGGATGAAGCCGTCGAGCGAGAGCGTGCGCGGGATGCCGTCGACGATCGCGAGCATGTTCGCGCCGAAGTTCTCCTGCAGCGGGGTGTGCTTGTAGAGGTTGTTCAGCACGACCTTCGCGACCGCGTCGCGCTTGAGCACGACGACGAGGCGCTGGCCGGTGCGGCCCGAGGTCTCGTCGCGGATGTCGGCGATGCCGGAGACGCGGCCGTCCTTGACCAGCTCGGCGATCTTGATCGCGAGGTTGTCCGGGTTCACCTGGTACGGCAGCTCGGTGACCACGAGGCAGGTGCGGCCCTGGATCTCCTCGATCGAGACGACGGCGCGCATCGTGATCGAGCCGCGGCCCGTGCGGTACGCGTCCTGGATGCCGCGGACGCCGAGGATCTGCGCCCCGGTGGGGAAGTCGGGGCCCTTGATGCGCTGCAGCAGCGCCTCGAGCAGCTCCTCGCGCGACGCCTCCGGGTTCTCCAGCGCCCACTTCGCGCCGGCGGCGACCTCGCGGAGGTTGTGCGGCGGGATGTTGGTGGCCATGCCCACCGCGATGCCGACCGAGCCGTTGACCAGCAGGTTGGGGAAGCGCGCGGGCAGGATCGCCGGCTCGCGGGTGCGGCCGTCGTAGTTGTCCTGGAAGTCGACGGTGTTCTTGTCGATGTCGCGGACCATCTCGAGGGCCAGCGGGGCCATCTTGGTCTCGGTGTAGCGGGGGGCCGCGGCGCCGTCGTTGCCGGGGGAGCCGAAGTTGCCCTGGCCGAGCGCCAGCGGGTAGCGGAGGCTCCACGGCTGGACGAGGCGGACGAGGGCGTCGTAGATCGCCGAGTCGCCGTGCGGGTGGAACTGGCCCATCACGTCGCCGACGACGCGGGAGCACTTGGAGAACGCCTTGTCGGGGCGGTAGCCGCCGTCGTACATCGCGTAGATCACGCGGCGGTGCACGGGCTTCAGGCCGTCGCGCACCTCGGGCAGCGCGCGGCCGACGATGACGCTCATCGCGTAGTCGAGGTAGGAGCGCTGCATCTCGAGCTGGAGGTCGACCGGCTCGATCTTGTCGTGCCCGTGGATCACGACACCGGTCTCGGTGACGATGTCCTCGCCGTCGTCCGGTCCGGTGGGGGTGTCTGATTCGTCTGCCATGATCTCTGTCTTCTCAGGTGGGTCCGGGCCCCGGGTCGTGACGGGGGCGGGTCGCGCTGGGTGTCAGTTCAGTTGTTGTGAGTTCGAAGTGCTGCGGGGTGGCGCTTTGTGGCGCGGGTCTCGATACGGCCTTCGGCCTACTCGACCTCGACATTTGTCGGTTATCGCAGCGCGATAACCGATCAAATGTCGAGAAAACGCACGTCCTTGGCGTTTTTTTGAATAAAGGAGCGGCGGGACTCGACGTCCTCGCCCATCAGGGTCGAGAAGATCTCGTCGGCGGCGGCCGCGTCGTCGAGGGTGACCTGGAGGAGGGTCCGCGTGGCGGGGTCCATCGTGGTCTCCCACAGCTCCTTGTAGTCCATCTCGCCGAGGCCCTTGTAGCGCTGGATCCCGTTCTCCTTGGGCATGCGCTTGTTCGACGCTGCGCCGTGCGCGATCAGCGCGTCGCGCTCACGGTCGCTGTAGACGTACTCGTGCGGCGAGTTCGACCACTTGAGGCGGTAGAGCGGCGGCTGCGCGAGGTAGACGTAGCCGAGGTCGATCAGCGGGCGCATGTAGCGGAACAGCAGGGTCAGCAGCAGCGTCGTGATGTGCTGGCCGTCGACGTCGGCGTCGGCCATCAGGATGATCTTGTGGTACCGCGCCTTGTCGGGGTTGAAGTCCTCGCCGATGCCGGCTCCGAAGGCCGTGATCATCGCCTGGACCTCGTTGTTGCCGAGGGCGCGGTCGAGGCGGGCCTTCTCGACGTTGAGGATCTTGCCGCGGAGGGGGAGGATCGCCTGGGTCTCGGGGTTGCGTCCCTGGACGGCGGAGCCGCCGGCCGAGTCGCCCTCGACGATGAAGATCTCGGAGATCGACGGGTCCTTCGACTGGCAGTCCTTGAGCTTGCCCGGCATGCCGCCGCCCTCGAGCAGGCCCTTGCGACGCGCGGTCTCCCGCGCCTTGCGGGCGGCCATCCGCGCGGAGGCGGCCTGGATCGCCTTCCGGATGATGTCCTTGGCCTGGTTGGGGTTGCGGTCGAACCAGTCGGCGAGCTGCTCGCCGGCGACCCGCTGCACGAACGCCTTGGCCTCGGTGTTGCCGAGCTTGGTCTTGGTCTGGCCCTCGAACTGCGGCTCGCCGAGCTTGATCGACACGACGGCGGTGAGGCCCTCGCGGATGTCGTCGCCCGAGAGGTTCTCGTCCTTGTCCTTGAGCAGGTTGTTCGCGCGCGCGTACTTGTTGACGAGCGTCGTCAGCGCCGCCCGGAACCCCTCCTCGTGCGTGCCGCCCTCGTGCGTGTTGATCGTGTTCGCGTAGGTGTGCACGCTCTCGGTGTACGCCGTCGTCCACTGCATCGCGACCTCGAGCGAGATGCGGCGCTCGGTGTCCTCGGACTCGAAGTCGATGATCTCGGAGTGCACGAGATCGGACTTCTTCAGCGAGTTGATGTACTCGACGTAGTCGACGAGCCCCTTCTCGTAGAGGAAGACGTCGCTGCGCGGGCCGGAGGTCTCGTTCTCCCCCTCGCCGTCGAACTCGATCTCCTTCTCGTCGGTCAGCGCGATGCGGAGGCCCTTGTTGAGGAACGCCATCTGCTGGAACCGGGCGCGGAGGGTCTCGTAGTCGAACTCGACGGTCTCGAAGATCTCGGCGTTCGGCCAGAAGGTGATGGTGGTGCCGGTCTCGTCGCTCGGGCCGCCCTTGGCGAGCGGCGCCTCCGGGACGCCGTCGGCGAAGGTCATGCTGTAGGAGGCGCCCTGGCGCTTCACCTCGACCTCGAGCCGGGTCGACAGCGCGTTGACGACGGACGAGCCGACGCCGTGCAGTCCGCCGGAGACCGCGTAGCCGCCGCCGCCGAACTTGCCGCCGGCGTGCAGCACGGTCAGGACGAGCTCGACGGTGGAGATGCCCTCGGTGGGGTGCACGTCGACCGGGATGCCGCGGCCGTTGTCGACGACGGTCAGGCCGCCGTCGGCGCGCATGACGACCTCGATGTTGTCGCAGTAGCCCGCGAGCGCCTCGTCGACGGCGTTGTCGACGATCTCGTAGACCAGGTGGTGCAGACCGCGCGGGCCCGTCGAGCCGATGTACATGCCGGGGCGCTTGCGGACCGCCTCGAGGCCCTCGAGGACCTGGATCTGGTTCGCGCCGTAGTCGCCGGAGGACTTCGTCGACATGCCGGCGGAGTGCGCGGCCTCCGACGGGGCGGCCTCGGCCGGAGCGGAGGCAGCGGAGGGGCCGGTGGAGCCGTTCGCGTCCAGGTCGTTCGCTGCGGGGGCTGACGTGGAGTCGGTCGGCTCGGGTGTCATAGCTGTGGAGTTCTCCTCTGACGGTCCGTCGCGGCGCGCAGGCGGATCTGGAGATCTCGCGCACGGGGTCGACGCTGCGGTTCGGCGGCCCTCCATTCTATCGCGCGGCGGCCGGTCGCGCGGCGCTCAGTGGCGATCTGACGAACGATTTCTGCGGGGTCGACCGAAAATGCGTCCTCAGCCGTAGGTATCGCGCGGACCACGCCCTGGAATCGACCTGGGGCCCTTTTTCCAGTTCGGGACGTCGGGGCCCTGGAAACGGATCGCGGTGATCCCCGCGTCCGGGTGGTGCACGGCGATGTGGTTCATGATCTCGATCCGCATCAGACGCAGCTGGGTCGACCAGGCCGTCGACTCGCATGCCACCGTGAGCACGCCGTCCACCACGCCGACCGGAGTGGAGTGCTTCGCCGTCTCCTCGCCGGCGATCGCGGTCCAGGACGACATCAGATCGCCCTGGGCGAGGGGAGCGGTCCAGCCGAGCTTCACCGTGAGAGAGGAGAGCACGTCGCCGAGGTCGTGCGGATCGCGGCCACCGCCGAACGGGGCCGCGTCGCCCTTGGGCTCGGCGCGGTCCACGGTCTTGCGCACCCGGCGGGGGGCGTCGCCGCCGAAGACCTCCTTGAGGTGCTGGTAGACGCGGGCGGCCTCGGAGTCGGGCGCGGGGGAGGGCGCGCCGCGACGGGGGGAGTCAGCCACGGTCGGGCTCCGGGGCGGGCTCGGAGACGGGCGCCGGCTCGGGCGCGGGCTCCGAATCGGGCTCGGGCTCGGGCTCGGGCTCCGAATCCTGCTCCTGCGTCGGCGTGGGCTCGGGGTCCGGCTCGGCCGCGGACTCGGCGGCGGCCGTCTCGGGTGCGGCCGTCTCGGGTGCGGTCAGGGGCGTCTCCGGGACCACGACCGCGTCGGACTCGACGATGCGGCCCGCCTCGATCCGGACCGTGTGCGCCGCCAGCGCCGCGGGCACGTCGTCGAAGACGGCGGCCGTGATCAGCACCTGCTCGTAGTCGGCGACCACGGCCGCGAGCCGCTCGCGTCGGCGGGCGTCGAGCTCGGCGAAGACGTCGTCGAGCATCAGCACGGGGTCGCCCATGGGGGAGTCGCGCCGGAGCAGCTCGGCCGCGCCGAGCTTGAGCGCCAGAGCGAACGACCAGCTCTCGCCGTGGCTGGCGTAGCCCTTCGCCGGGAGGTCGTTGAGCTCGAACTGGACGTCGTCGCGGTGCGGCCCGACCAGCGAGATCCCGCGGTCGAGCTCGCGTCGGCGCACGGAGAGCAGGGCCGAGGAGAAGGTCGCGGCCAGCTCCGCCGGCGCCAGGGAGGCCTCGGCCGTCGCGACGGGCTCGTCGTCGTCGTCGACCGCTCCCTCGATGCTCAGGCGCGAGCGCAGCACCGGGCGCTGGTCCGCTCCGGCGACCGCCTCGTACGCGGCGCGGACCGGGCCGCTCAGCTCGTCGACCAGGGTCAGCCGCGACTGGATGATCTCGGTGCCGAGGGCGACGAGGCGCTCGTCCCAGATGTCGAGCGTCCCGAGCTTCGCAGGATCGCGGACGCCGCTCGCCCGCGCGGACTTGAGGAGCGAGTTGCGCTGGCGGAGCACCCGCTCGTAGTCCGCCTGCACCGCGCTCATCCGCGGGGAGCGGAGGACGACCAGCTGATCGAGGAAGCGCCGGCGCGCGGACGGGTCGCCGCGGATGAGGAGGAGGTCCTCCGGCGCGAAGAGGACGCTCGAGAAGAAGCGGGGCAGCTCGCGCGGCTTGATGCCGCCGCGGTTGATCTGCGCGCGGTTGGCGGAGGAGCGGTTGATCTGCACCTCGGCGAGCAGGTCGCGGTCGCCGTTGCGCAGCCGTGCGCGGATCACCGCACTGTCCCGACCCGCGCGGATCAGCGCCTGATCGGTGGACACCCGGTGCGAGCCGAGGGTGGAGAGGTAGCCGAGCGACTCGACCAGGTTCGTTTTGCCCTGGCCGTTGCGCCCGACGAAGAGGTTCGGGCCCGGCGCGAGCGCGACGTCCACGGAGGCGTAGTTGCGGAAGTCGCTCAACGCCAGCTGCGTCACCTGCACGCGCTCACCTCCTCCGTGTCCACTCTGCCCGATGCTCCTGCGCCGGGCGCGGGGTCTCGATACGCCGCCGCGCGGCTACTCGACCAGCATGCGGGGCGACGATGGCCGCAGCACCGGCTGACGGCGGCCCGACGACCTCCGTCTCGACGACGCGGGGTCTCGATACGCCGCTCCGCGGCTACTCGACCAGCATGGAACTCCGCCGTCCGCAGGACGCGACCCAGCAAGCCACCGCGTCGTCCGAAGGACGCGCCTCTCCCCCGAGCACAGCAGAAGCGGCCGCGCTCCCAGCGCAAGGTGCAGGCGGCCGAAGGCCCGCCGCCGCCGTGAGAGCATCCCTGCCTCACGGTGGCGGCGGGCCGCAGGTCGCCGTCCGCGACCGGCTCTGCATGACGCCACAGCTTCGAGAAGCCGACCGCCGTGAGGCCGGGCAGGGACCGGCCTCACCGGTCGACTGAGCTGCGCTCAGTCGACCGCCTTGACACTGTGCCCGCCGAACTGGTTGCGGAGCGCCGCGACCGCCTTCATGGCGGGGGAGTCCTCCTGGCGGGAGACGAACCGCGCGAAGATCGAGGCGCTGATCGTGGGGACGGGGACGGCGTTGTTGATGGCCTCCTCGATCGTCCAGCGGCCCTCGCCGGAGTCCTGGACGTAGCCCTCGATGTGCTCGAACTCCGGGTCCTGCTCGAGTGCGCGGACGAGCAGCTCGAGGAGCCAGGAGCGGACGACCGTGCCGCGCTGCCACGCCTTGAAGGTGCCGGTGACGTCCTTGATGATGTCCTTGCGGGTGTCGAGGAGCTCGTAGCCCTCGGCGAACGCCTGCATCAGCGCGTACTCGATGCCGTTGTGCACCATCTTCGCGTAGTGGCCCGCGCCGACCTCGCCGACGTGGACGAAGCCCTCCTCGCGGGGGCCCTCGGGGCGCAGCGCGTCGAAGACGGGCATCGCGTACTCGACGAGCTCCTTGGGGCCGCCGACCATCAGGCCGTAGCCGTTCTCGAGGCCCCAGACGCCGCCGGAGACGCCGGCGTCGATGTAGTGGACGCCCTTGGGCTTGAGCAGCGCGTCGTGCTTGAAGTCCTCGGTGAAGCGGGAGTTGCCGCCGTCGATGACCAGGTCGCCCTCGCTGAGCTTCTCGGACAGGTCGGTGACGACGGCGTCCGTGATGGCGCCGGCCGGGACCATGACCCAGACGATGCGCGGCGCGGGGAGGGCGGCGATCATCTCGTCGAGCGAGGCGGCGTCCGAGACGTCCGGGTTGCGGTCGTAGCCGGTGACCTCGACGCCCTTCTCCCGCAGGCGGGAGCGCATGTTGTCGCCCATCTTGCCGAGTCCGACGAGTCCGATGTGCATGGTGAACCTTCCTGGGATTCGATGTCCGGCGGGCGGGTGCTCGTCGGGAGCAGGGCGGTCGCGGCGCTGCGATCGGGGAGGAGCGGTCAGCGCAGGAGCAGGTTCGGCTGGAGCAGGTAGCGGTAGCTGTCGCTCCCGGGCTGCTCGCGCGAGGTCTGCGCCGTGATCAGGACCGGTCCGGGCTTGTTGGGGTTCTCGGTCTTCGTGAACGCGATGCGCACGAACTCCGAGTGCACGGCGGCGAGGCCGTCGAGCAGGAACTGCGGCTTCAGCGACACGACGACGTCGACGCCGGTGACGATGGCGTCGATGCTCTCGGACGCCTGAGCCTGCTCGGAGCCGATGGCCTCGAGGGTGAGTCCGTCGCTGCTGAAGCTGAAGCGCAGGGCGGCCTCGCGCTCGAGGACGAGCGAGACGCGGCGGGTGGCCTCGATGAGGTCGCTCGTCGCCATCACCGCGTAGTTCTCGACGGAGGCGGGGAAGAGGCGCTTCACGGGCGGGAAGTTGCCCTTGATCAGCAGCGACGTGACGGTCTTGCGATCGGCGGTGAAGGCGATCAGCTCGCGCTCGTCGCGCTGGGTGATCGCGACGGAGACCGTGCCGGAGTGGCTGAAGGTCTTGCCGACCTCCTGGAGGGTCCGCGCGGGGACCAGCGCGGTCAGCGGCTGGCTGGGGGCGGCGTTGTCGCCGTTGTCCCAGTCGATCTCGCGGACGGCGACGCGGTAGCGGTCGGTGGCGACGAGGCCGATGGTGTTCTCAGTGATCTCGAGCTGCACGCCTGTGATCACGGGGGTGACGTCGTCGCGGGAGGCGGCGACGGCGACCTGCGAGATCGCGGCGGAGAACGCGTCCGCGGGGACGAGGCCGGTGGAGGCGTCGATCTCGGGGATGCTCGGGTACTCCTCCACGGGCATCTGCAGGAGCGTGAAGTGCGCGGAGCCGGCCGAGACCGAGACGCGCGACTCCTCCGTCGCGACGCGCACCGGGGCGTTCGGGAGGCGGTTGGCGATGTCGGCGAGCAGCCGGCCGGAGACGAGGACCGTGCCGGTCTCCTCGACGTCGGCCGCGATCTGCGTCTGCGCGGAGACCTCGTAGTCGAACGAGGAGAGCGTGAGGCCCTCGGCGGTCGCCTCGATGAGGATGCCCGAGAGGATCGGCAGGGTCGTGCGCTGCGGCAGCAGCTTGACCGCGAACGACACCGCCTCGCTGAAGACATCGCGGTTGGCTTGGAACCTCACGAGAACACCCCTGACGAGTCGTGGACGAAGACCGACGCCCATCGTACTCGTCAGCTTCGACGTGCCCGGAAGCACGACCCCCTCCCGGCGCAGCCGAGCCCTGTGGAGAGGTTGCCGGTCCGCCCCTGATTAAAGAGAGAACTGCGTTAACAGTGTTAACACGTGTGGAAACTGTGGAAAACGTCCGGGACCCCTACTCACGACTGCGATGCGGAGGGGGTCGAGCTGTGGACGGAGTGTGAGCGCCGTCGTGGACGGGCTGTGGAGGGATTCGACCGGGTCGTCCGGAGTGCACAGGCGGGTCCTCGGAGCGCACAGATCGAGGGCGGTTGTCCACAGTTATCCACAGGTTGCTCACACGTGTGGAAATCGACCGGAATCGTTCGATGTGGCGAACGACGGCGGGCGTGGCGGGGTGGCGAGTGTGGCGTAGCGAGCGGGAGACGGCGTCACCGGGAGGGGTGGGTCTCGATACGCCGCTGCGCGGCTACTCGACCAGCATGGAAGCGCCGCTGCTCGGCTGCTCGGCCGGCATGGAAGGGCCGCTGCGCGGCTGCTCGGCCGGCGTGGAAGGGCCGCTGTGCGGCTGCTCGGCCGGCATGCGGCCGCGGCTGCTCGACCAGAGAGAGAGGGAGCAGCCGGCGGCCCGGGGGTCAGCGGTTGGTCTTGATGCGGGTGGTCAGCTCGGTGACCTGGTTGTAGATGCTGCGGCGCTCCTTCATGAGCTCCGAGATCTTCTTGTTGGCGTACATGACCGTGGTGTGGTCGCGGTTGCCGAACAGCTGGCCGATCTTGGGCAGCGAGAGATTGGTCAGCTCGCGGCAGAGGTACATCGCGATCTGACGGGCGGTGGCCACGGCCTGCGAGCGCGACGAGCCGTAGAGGTCGTCGACCGTGAGCTTGAAGTAGTCCGCGGTGTGATTGATGATGTCGACCGGCGAGATGACGTTGTCCTCGTCGAGCGTGATCAGGTCCTTCAGCACCGTCTGCACCAGCGCCATGTCCACCGGGGTGCGGTTGAGGCTCGCGAACGCGGTGACGCGGATCAGCGTCCCCTCCAGCTCGCGGATGTTGCTGGACACCTTCGACGCCATGAACTCGAGGATGTCGTCCGGGACGAGCAGCTTCTCGCTGACGGCCTTCTTGCGGAGGATCGCGATGCGGGTCTCGAGGTCGGGCGCCTGCACGTCGGTGATCAGGCCCCACTCGAACCGCGAGCGCATGCGGTCCTCGAAGCCGGTCAGCGCCTTCGGCGGCAGGTCGGAGGTGATCACGACCTGCTTGTTGTGGTCGTGCAGCTGGTTGAAGGTGTGGAAGAACGCCTCCTGCGTCTCCGCCTTCCCCTGCAGGAACTGGATGTCGTCGATCAGGAGGATGTCGACGTTGCGGTACCGGCCGTGGAACGCGTTGCCGCGGTTGTTCGCGATCGAGTTGATGAAGTCGTTGGTGAACTCCTCGCTCGACACGTACCGCACGCGGATGCCCGGGTAGAGGCTCATCGCGTAGTGGCCGATGGCGTGCAGGAGGTGGGTCTTGCCGAGGCCCGAGTCGCCGTAGACGAAGAGCGGGTTGTACGCCTTCGCCGGCGCCTCGGCCACGGCGACCGCGGCGGCGTGCGCGAAGCGGTTGGAGCCGCCGATGACGAAGTTGTCGAAGCTGTACTTCGGGTTCAGCCGGGTGTCGGTGGCCGGCACGGTGCGCAGCTCCTCGACGACGCGCACCGGCGGAGCGACCGTGGCGGAGGAGCCGGTCACCGGCTCGAAGGGGTTCAGCGAGTCGGACGACGGGGAGCTCATCGGCTCGTGCTCGATGTCGGGGTTCACCACGAAGGCGAAGGTCGAGACGCCGAAGGAGTCGTCGAGGGCGCCGATCGCGCTGAGCAGCGGCACGCGGACCCGGTGCTCGAGCATCCCGCGGGTGAACTCGTTCGGGACCTCGAGGTAGAAGGTGCCCGCCATGATGCCCTTGGGCTCCACCAGCGAGACGAAGCCGTACATCGGCGCGGTGATGCGCTCGTCCCGCGACAGCTCGCCGCGGATCACGTTCCACGCGTCGATCATCGACGTGTCGTCAGGCATCTGTCTCCGGTCCTCGGTCGCTCTCGAAATCCTGGCCGCCGCCTCGGGCTGTCGTCCGTCACGGCGGGCCCTCGGTTCCAGCGGAGATCCGGGGCCCGATCCCTGCACAGGCGCTTCCACAGGCCTCGCCGGATCCCCGCGATCACGCGGGAGGGGGCGGTTCGCGCCTGTGGATAACTGCGGCTCAACACCGTAGCCAACGGAGCCGACGGGAGACAAATCCACCACAGCGACTCCCGCGTGTCAATGCGCGGAACACCGCGTCCCGTGTGCAGAATCGAGGTTTCGCCCGGCGCACATTTGACCGGTGGCGGCGGAGGACGTAGTTTAAGTCAGTTGACGCCTGCCCGGCGTCGGGAGCACGGTCCTCGCGGATCGAGCCGATCGGCACCCGGGCACCCCCTCTTCCCGGACGAACCGGAGCCCCCGCCACCGGCGTGGAGCCCCGCTCGCACCGCGGAACCCGTACGTGGAGATCTGACTATGAGCAAGCGAACCTTCCAGCCGAACAACCGTCGTCGCGCCAAGGTGCACGGCTTCCGTCTGCGCATGCGCACGCGTGCCGGTCGCGGCATCCTGAGCGCTCGCCGCGCCAAGGGCCGCACCGAGCTCTCGGCGTAGCGCCTAGCGATTCCGTCCAGCGGTGCTGGCCAGAGCCCATCGCATCGTCCTCGGTGGCGAGTACCGGGCAGTCGTCCGTCGCGGTGTGCGGTCCACGGGACCGCACACCGTCACGTATGTCCGGAGGTCCTCCGGCGACGCACCGGTGCGGTTCGGCTTCATCGTGGCCAAGACGGTCGGGACGGCCGTGAAGCGGAACACCGTGCGGCGCCGGCTCAAGGCCGTCGCCTTCGAGCTCGTGCCGATGCTGGAGTCCGGGACCGACGTGGTCGTCCGGGCACTGCCCGGCAGCGCCGACGCTCCGTGGTCCGCGCTGCGGCAGGACGTGGTCGCCGCCGTCACCCGTGCGCGCGCCGTCCGCGCGGGCGAGGCGCTCCGGTGACGGCCGCCCCGTCGGCGACCGCGCCGGTCGTCGATGCTCCCGGATCGCCGCGCGCGGCCTCCTGGACCGTCCGTCTGGGCTGGTTCCTCCTCCTGCTGCCGCGCAACATCGGCATCCTGCTGCTCGTCGTGTACCGGGCGGTGGTCTCGCCGCTGTACGGCGATGTCTGCCGCTACTACCCGTCGTGCTCCTCCTACGCACTCCAGGCGGTCCAGCTCCACGGGCTCGTCCTCGGGTCCGTCCTCGGTGCCCGCCGACTCCTCCGCTGCCACCCGTGGGCGGCCGGCGGGGTCGACGACGTGCCGACCTCGATCCCCCTGCACCGACCGGCTCCCGGCCGGACCCGCTTCGCCGTGACGCGTCTCGGGTTCGTCGCGGGCCCTCGAAAGGACTGACCCCCTCCCATGGACCTCCTCGGCACGATTCTCTGGCCCCTCAAGTGGGTGGTCGAGCTGCTCCTCGTCGCCTTCCACCAGCTGCTGACCTTCACCGGCCTCGATGCGGCGGCCGGCATCACCTGGGTGCTGTCGATCGTGGGGCTGGTCCTCGTCATCCGCGCCGCGCTGATCCCGATCTTCGTCAAGCAGATCAAGAGCCAGCGCCGCATGATGGAGGTGGCGCCGCAGCTCAAGAAGATCCAGGACAAGTACAAGGGCAAGCGCGACCAGCTGTCCCGCGAGGCGATGTCCCGCGAGACGATGGAGCTCTACAAGAAGACGGGCACCAACCCGCTCGCCTCGTGCCTCCCGCTGCTGATCCAGATGCCGATCTTCTTCAGCCTGTTCTCGGTGCTGAACTCGGCGCAGCACAGCCAGCGCGGCGTCGGTCCGCTGGACGACGTCCTCGCCCGCCAGTTCGGTGAGGCCAACCTCTTCGGCATCGCCCCGCTGCACCAGTCGATCCAGGGTGCGCTCGCGGAGGGCGGCCAGGAGCTCGTCGTCGTCATCGCCGTCGTCATGGTGGTCCTGATGACCGCCTCGCAGTTCATCACCCAGCTGCAGATCGTCTCGAAGAACATGTCGCCCGAGGCCAAGGCCTCGCCGACGTTCAAGCAGCAGCGGATCCTGCTCTACATCCTCCCGCTCGTCTTCGCCTTCTCGGGCTTCGCCTTCCCCCTCGGCGTCATGTTCTACTGGCTGACCTCGAACATCTGGACGATGGTCCAGCAGTTCATCGTCATCCGGAACATGCCGACCCCCGGCAGCGAGGCCGCGAAGGCCCGCGAGGAGCGCCTGCGCCGCAAGGGCAAGCTCGTCGAGGAGACGACCGACGCCGGCACCGTCACGCTCGTCGAGAAGAAGGTCGTGCAGCGCGCGCAGCCCGTCAGCAAGAACCGCTCAAAGAAGCAAGCCGGAAAGAAGTAGGCCCCCAGAATGACCGATTCGACGCAGATGTTCACCGGTGCTCCGGCGGCCCCGGACGCGCAGGCTCCGGCCGACGAGGAGCTCGCTCCGCGGGCGTCCTCCGCCGACGGCGGTGCCGTGCCGACGCTGTCGCAGCTCGAGGAGGAGGGCGACGTCGCCGCGGACTACATCGAGGAGTTCCTCGACATCTGCGACCTCGACGGCGACATCGACATCGAGGTCCGCAACGGCCGCGCCTACCTGTCGGTCACGGCCTCCGGCGACACCAACCTGCGTGTGCTCTCCCGCCCGGACGCGGTCCAGGCGCTGCAGGAGCTCACGCGCCTCGCGGTGCAGACGAGGACGGGCGGCTTCTCGCGGCTCATCCTCGACATCGGCGGTTCCCGGGACGCCCGCGAGGCCGAGCTGGCCCAGCTGGTCGACCGGGCGATCGAGCGCATCGAGGAGGGCGCGACGTCGGCGTCGCTGCCCCCGATGTCGTCCTACGAGCGCAAGCTCGTCCACGACATGGTCGGCGAGCGCGGTTTCGTGTCGGAGTCGCGCGGCGAGGCCCGCGAGCGCCACACCGTCATCACCCGCGGCTGAGCGCCGTGGAGCCGACCCTCGAGCCGGAGCCCGCTGCCGCCGCCGCGATCGCCGGTGAGCGACTGCCCGTCCTGCGGCGCTTCACGGAGGCGCTCGCCCGCGAGGGGGAGGAGCGGGGCCTCATCGGTCCGCTGGAGCTCCCGCGCCTGTGGACGCGGCACGTGCTCAACAGCGCCCTGGTGGCCCCTCTCCTGCGTCCGGGGCTCGTGGGTGATGTCGGCAGTGGTGCCGGCCTCCCCGGCGTCGTGCTGGGCATCGTACGGCCGGACGTCCGCTTCGTGCTGATCGAGCCGATGGAGCGCCGGGTGCTGTGGCTGCAGGAGCAGGTCGACGCGCTCGAACTCGAGAATGTCTCGGTTCTGCGGGCCCGCGCCGAGGAGGTCCGGCTGGCGGAGCCGCTGGATCAGGTCACGGCGCGCGCGGTCAGTGCTCTCTCGAAGCTGATTCCGTTGACGGCACCGCTGCTGCGACCGGGCGGCGAGCTCGTCCTGCTGAAGGGCATCAACGCCGAGAAGGAGATCGAGGCCGCGGCCAAGCAGATCCGTCGCTTCAAGCTCTCCCCGCCCGAGGTCGTCGTGCTCGGCGACGGCGTGCTCTCCGAGGTGACGAGGGTCGTCCGAGCTACAGTGGGATGATCGCCACGACGTCGCACGCGATCCCCTGAATCCTCGACTGTCGGTTCCTCGGTGCTGCCCCACTTCCACCCGCTGAGCGAAGGTTTCACGTGAAACGATCCGACCCCGCCGGACTGACCGGAGGTTTCGACGCCTCGACGCCGCTCGCCCGCGAGATCGCGGACATGACACGCCGGCGCGCGCTTCTCAACGCGCAGCCGCTGCCGAAGCCGGAGACGACCCGCGTCATCACGATCTCCAACCAGAAGGGCGGCGTCGGCAAGACCACGACCACCGTCAATCTGGCCGCTGGGCTCGCTCGGGGCGACGCGAAGGTCCTGGTCATCGACCTGGACCCGCAGGGCAATGCCTCGACGGCGCTCGGGATCGAGCACCGGGCCGAGACGGCGAGCGTCTACGACGTGATCGTCAACGACACGCCCCTCGCGGACGTCGTGCAGAAGAGCCCGGAGTTCGCCTCGCTCTACGGGGTTCCGGCGACGATCCACCTGGCCGGCGCCGAGATCGAGCTGGTCTCTCTCGTCGCGCGCGAGCAGCGGCTCCGCCGGGCGCTGGACCGGATGCTCAAGGGGATGGACGAGCCGTTCGACTACGTCTTCATCGACTGCCCGCCGTCCCTCGGGCTGCTGACGATCAACGCGTTCGTCGCGGCGCGCGAGGTGCTGATCCCGATCCAGTGCGAGTACTACGCGCTCGAGGGTCTCAGCCAGCTGCTGAAGAACATCGACCTGATCGAGCGGCACCTCAACCCGAACCTGGCGGTCTCGACGATCCTGCTGACGATGTTCGACGGGCGGACGAACCTGTCCAACCAGGTCGCGGCGGACGTGCGCGAGCACTTCCCGAAGGAGGTGCTGCGCGCCGTGATCCCGCGCAACGTGCGGATCTCGGAGGCGCCGTCCTACGGGCAGAGCGTGATCAGCTACGACCCGCAGTCGTCCGGCTCCCTCGCGTATCTCGAGGCGGCGGCGGAGATCGCGCGCCGAGGCGTACCCAAGACCCCGGCGGCGACGCCCGATGGAGAGGACCGCTGATGGCGACCAAGCGCACAGGACTCGGCCGGGGCATCGGCGCCCTGATCCCGGTCAGCGACGACACCCGCTCGCGGCCCGTCGACGTCTTCTTCCCGGATCAGGTCGGTGCGGCGAACGCCGAGGACGAGCTGCTGCAGGTACCCGGCGCACGGCTCGCGCAGCTGTCGCTGTCGGAGATCGTCCCGAACGCGGCGCAGCCCCGGTCGGTCTTCGACCAGGACGAGCTGGCCGAGCTGGTGCACAGCATCCGCGAGTTCGGGGTGCTCCAGCCGATCGTGGTGCGGCCTGTCACCGGGCGCAAGGGCGCGAAGTACGAGCTGGTGATGGGGGAACGGCGCTTCCGAGCCTCCAAGGCCGCCGGGCTGAAGACCATCCCCGCGGTGGTCAAGGACACGGCGGACGAGAACATGCTCCGGGACGCGCTCCTGGAGAACCTGCACCGGGCCGAGCTGAACCCGCTCGAGGAGGCGTCGGCGTACCAGCAGCTGCTGAGCGACTTCGGCATCACCCAGGAGGCACTGGCGACGCGCCTCGGGCGATCACGTCCGCAGATCTCGAACACACTGCGGCTGCTGCGGCTTCCCGCCGATGTGCAGGCTCGGGTGGCGGCCGGCGTGCTCAGCGCGGGGCACGCGCGTGCGGTGCTGTCCGTGGAGACGCCGGAGCTCATGCGCCGGCTCGCGGACAAGATCGTCAACGAGGACCTGTCGGTGCGGGCCGCTGAGGCTGCTGCTGCGCAGATGAAGGCTCCGAAGACCACCTCGCGCGAGTCGGAGGAGGAGCAGGGCGGTCATGCCGGGCATCTCAGCACGGTGGCGGATCACCTCGGTGACCGGTTGAACACGCGGGTGAAGGTGACACTGGGAGCCCGCAAGGGGCAGGTGGTCATCGACTTCGCGACCATCCATGATCTGAACCGCATCCTGGCCGAGATCGGTGAGCCGACCGAGGTGTCGTTGGCGCCGTGAGGTGCGCGGCCGTTTCACGTGAAACGGTGTGCGTACGGGGCCGGGTCTTGAGACGCCGTTGACGCGGCTACTCGTCCAGCATGGTGAAGTGGCCAGCTCTTGAGCTGCCTTCGCCTCTTGCGGGTGGAGTGGGTGCAGAGCGCCATATCGAGACCGGCGCGTGCAGTTCTGGAGCGAACCGGGCTGTTGGCGGGTAGGTCTCGATACGCCGCCGGTGGCGGCTACTCGACCAGTATGCTTGGCGGCAGCAAGGCATGAGGGGTGCCTGGCTTCCCTTTGTCCTCCGCATTCGGGACCATGTTGGTCGAGTAGGCGCGCAGCGCCGTATCGAGACCGAGCCCGCCGATGCTGGCGATCGTTGTACTCATGAACGGGGTCTCGATACGCCGCCGTGGGCGGCTACTCGACCAGCATGTTCTGCCGGGACGAGGCCTGTGGAAGAGCCTGGCCCCGTGCGGTACTTCGCAGGCGGCAGCATGTTGGTCGAGTAGGCGCGCAGCGCCGTATCGAGACCGGGCCCCCTGCTCCTGGCGGTAGCTGGGGGGAGGCGGGTGGGTCTCGATACGCCGCCGGAGGCGGCTACTCGACCAGCATGGAGCGTTTCACGTGAAACGGAGGTGGGGCTGACGCTCCGCACGACCGGAGCGGTGGGCCCGGATGTTTCACGTGAAACGGGGGGCTAATGGGTGAGAGCCAGGCGGGCGAGGGTGGAGTAGACGTCGCCGAGGTAGCGGCCGGAGGCCTCGATGGCTTGGGGGACGAGGGAGGTCTCGGTCATGCCGGGGAGGACGTTGGCGTCGAAGAACCAGGGGAGGCCGTCGGGGTCGACGATGAAGTCGATGCGGGAGAGGTGGCGGAGGCCGAGCAGCTCGTGGACGGCGACCGCGACGCGGGAGACCTCGGCGAGGGCCTCGTCCGAGAGGCGGGCCGGGGTGTAGAAGCGGGTCTCGCCCGCGTTGTAGCGGGCCTCGAAGGTGTAGCGGCCCGCGACCGGGGCGATCTCGACCGGGGGGAGGGCGAAGGGGCCGTCACCGAGGTCGAGGACACCGACGGAGACCTCGGTGCCGATGATCTGCTGCTCGATGAGCAGGACCTCGCCGTAGGTGTAGGCGTCGACCATCGCACGCGGAAGCTCGTCGGTCTCCGTCACGATGCTCACGCCCTGGGCGGAGCCGCCCTGCGCCGGCTTGACGACGAGCGGGCCGGGCAGGTGCGCGCGGACCTGATCGAGGATGCCTGCGGCGCCGAGCTCGCGGAACGTCTCGCGGGGGAGGGTGAGCGAGCGAGGAGTGGCGATGCCGGCCCGCGCGACGAGCGTCTTCGCGGTCGGCTTGAACCACGCGAGGCGGGCGGCGTCCGTGCGCGAGCCCACGTAGGGGAAGCCGGCCGCCTCGAGCAGGCCGAGCAGAGCACCGTCCTCGCCGCTCGCGCCGTGGACGGCGGGCCAGATCACGTCGGGACGCTGGTCGAGCAGCGCGGCCAGGAGACCGGCATCCGGTTCGCGGTGGGTGACGCGGTGCCCCATGGCCGAGAGGCGGTCGGCGACGCGACGGCCGGAGCGCAGTGAGACGTCGCGCTCGTGGCTGATGCCGCCGCTGATCACGACGATGTCGAGGGTGCGGTCGAGGGTGGAGAAATCGGTCATGACCGGGCCTTCTGTTGTTCGTGGATCGCGGAGTCAGGAGATCTGGGGCGGGAGGACGGCGTCGCACTGATCGACGCCGGAGCTTCTCCGCACTCGGGCGTCGGCGAAGGTGGAGAGCAGGTCGAGTTCGCCGTTGATGACCGTCGCGAGGCGGCGGATGCCGTCGCCGATGCGCTCGGGAGTCGGGTAGCAGAAGGACAGCCTAATGTTCTGCCGCCCGTCGCCGTTGCCGAAGAAGGCCGTGCCGGGCGTGTAGGCGACCAGCTCCTTCACCGCGCGCGGCAGCATCGCCTTCGAGTCGAGCTCCTCGGGGAGGGTGACCCAGACGTAGAAGCCGCCGTTCGGATTCGTCCAGGTGAGACCGGGGAGGTGCGTCTCGAGCCCGCGGATCATCGCCTCCTTGCGCTCGCGGTAGACACCGCGGAAGGTGTCGATCTGCGCGCGCCAGTCCGCCGTCGCCAGATACTGCGAGATCACGAGCTGACTGAAGGACGACGGGCTGAGCACCGCCGCCTCGTTCGCGAGGATCAGCCGCTCGCGGATGGCGTGCGGCGCCAGCGCCCAGCCGATGCGGAAGCCGGGCGCCAGAGTCTTCGAGAAGGTGCCGAGGTAGATCACGCCGTCCTCCTCGAGGGAGCGCATCGCCTTCGGCGGCACGTCCTCGAAGTAGAGCAGACCGTAGGGGTTGTCCTCGAGCACGAGGATGCCCTCGCTCTTGCAGATCTCGAGGATCTCGACCCGCCGGTCCCAGCTCAGCGTGACTCCCGCCGGGTTATGGAAGGTGGGGATCGTGTAGAGGAACTTGATCCGCTTGCCGGCGGCGCGCACGTGGGCGATGTGCTCGCGCAGCGCCTCGGGGATCAGTCCGTGCTCGTCCATCGCCACGTGCTCGATCTCGGCCTGGTACGAGCGGAAGATCACCATGGCGGTGACGTAGCTCGGGCCCTCGGAGAGGACGACGTCGCCCGGGTCGAGGAACAGCTTCGAGACGAGCTCGAGGGCGTGCTGCGAGCCGGTGGTCACCACGACGTCGTCCGCGCTGGCCGAGATGCCCTCGAGCGCCATCACCTCGAGGATCTGCTCGCGCAGCACCGGGACGCCCTGACCGGAGCCGTACTGCAGCGCGACGGGTCCCTGCTCGCGCATCACGGTCGCCATCGCGTCGGTGACGAGGTCCTGAGGGAGGGCGGAGACGAACGGCATGCCGCCGGCGAGCGAGACCACCTCGGGGCGGGAGGCGACGGCGAACAGTGCTCGGACCTCGCTGGCCGCGAGGCCGGCCGTGCGCTCCGCGTAGGAGTCGTACCAGGGGTCGAGGTTGGTGCCGGCGTTGATCACGGTGATGTCGCTCCGCTCGATGGACAGGGTCTCCGACCGTCAGCCGGATCGACCCAGACTACTCGGCGGGGTCCGGGAGGACCGGGGGAGCGGGACGCCACTGCGCGGCCCGTGGCCTGCCTTCTGCGGCCGTTTCACGTGAAACATGAGGAGCGGCCAGTAACGACGAAGCCCCCGCGCCACAGGGGCGCAGGGGCTTCGTCAGACGGTCGAACCGTCGGGAGTCGAACTCAGAGGAACGCGGCCAGGTCGGCCTCGAGGGCGGGCTTCGGCTTGGCGCCGATGACGGTCTTGACGACCTCGCCCTTCTGGTAGACCTTCATCGCCGGGATCGAGGTGATCTGGTACTTCGCGGCGATCTGCGGGTTCTCGTCGACGTTCAGCTTGACGATCTCGATCTTGTCGCCGTGCTCGGCCGAGATCTGATCGAGGATCGGGGCGACCATGCGGCAGGGGCCGCACCACTCGGCCCAGAAGTCGACCAGGACGGTCTTCTCGGAGTCGAGGACATCGGCCTGGAACGATGCGTCGGTGACGCTCTTCGCGGTGGACATGACGATTTTCTCCTTCGTGAGCCGGCGGCGCCGACTCGAGTGCGGGTGGTGGGAGGGCTAGAGGGTGAGGAGCTCGGCGGCCGGAGTGCCCTCGGTGCTGGCGATGCCATCGGTGAGGGCGGCGAGGTAGTGCTCGGCGTCGAGGGCGGCGACGGTGCCCGAGGCGGCGGCGGTGACGGCCTGACGGTAGGTCGGGTCGATCACGTCGCCGGCGGCGAAGACGCCCGCCACGGAGGTCTGCGACGAGCGGCCGGTGACGGCGATGGTGCCGTCGGTCGTCAGGTCGAGCTTGCCGTGGACGATGTGGGTGCGCGGGTCGTTGCCGATCGCGATGAAGAGGCCGTCGAGCTCGAGCTTCGACTCGGTGCCGTCGACCGTGTTGCGCAGCTTGACGCCGTTGACGTGGTTCTCACCGGTGATTCCGGTGACCTCGGTGTTCCAGACGAACTCGATCTTCTCGTTGTCGCGGGCGCGCTTCTGCATGACCTTGGAGGCGCGGAGCGAGTCCTTGCGGTGGATGACGTAGACCTTCTCGGCGAACTTGGTGAGGAAGGTCGCCTCCTCCATCGCGGAGTCGCCGCCGCCGACGACAGCGATGGTCTTGCCCTTGAAGAAGAAGCCGTCGCAGGTGGCGCACCATGAGACACCGTGTCCCGAGAGGCGGTCCTCGTCGTGCAGGCCGAGCTTGCGGTACGCGGAGCCGGTCGCGACGACGACGGTCTTCGCCTCGATGCTCTCGCCGGAGCCGAGGTGGATCGTCTTGGTCTCTCCCTCGAGGTCGAGGGAGACGACGTCGTCGTAGAAGGTGTCCGCGCCGAACTTCTCGGCCTGCTTCTGCATGGCCGTCATCAGCTCCGGGCCGAGGACGCCGTCCGGGAAGCCGGGGAAGTTCTCGACGTCGGTGGTGTTCATCAGGTCGCCGCCGATCTCGACGGACGAGGCGACGACCACCGGGTGCAGATCGGCGCGCGCCGCGTAGATGGCGGCCGTCCAGCCTGCGGGGCCGGATCCGATGATGACGATGTCGCGCACGGCAACTCCTCGAGGTCTGTGCTGAGCGGGGCTGATCCGGCGGTCCGCCGGAGGGGGTGGTCTGCCCGGATCCGGTGCTGGGAGCGGATCCGCGGAGCCGGTCCCGCTCGCTCTGTCGTTCCCGGGCTCCAGGGGCTACAACACATCCTAGGCGGGGCCTATTCCGCGGCGTCCGGGGCACTCGGCCCGCGGTCAGGGTCGCCGAACGGCTCTCCGCGAGACGGCTCAGAAAGCCGCGTTGACCGGCTCTTTCTCCGCCGAGCCCGCGGGAGTGCCGCGCTGCCCGATCGACCGGCGCGAGATCAGGACCGTCAGCCAGCCGGCCGAGGCGAAGACCGCCGTCATCGCGACGACGTAGAACACCACCGCGATCATCCCACCGGGGACGATCGGCGGGTCCGCCAGGCGCGGATCGAGGAAGGGGTACGGGTACCAGACCTGCTCGTGCTTCATCTGGTCGTAGACGAGGGGCGCCCGGATGATCGTGTAGACGAACCAGGCGACCGGGAACGCGAGCAGCGCCGGGACGACCGCCCAGGAGAGGCGGCGCCGGCCGGGCGCGAAGAGCCAGTCGAGGATCAGCGCGAGCGGCGCCATGACGTGCATGACCTCGTTGGTCCAGTCCTGACCGGCACCGGCGCCGGTGACCACCGTGCCGCGCAGGAGCAGGTTGTAGACCACTCCGATCACGACCATGTAGGTGACGACGCCGGCCCGCAGCCAGGCGAACCAGCGCGGTTCCGGCAGGGCGCCGCGGGCGAGGACGACGGCGCCGATCAGCAGGACGACGACTGCGAGCAGGCAGACCTCGACGGTGATGTAGCTGAAGAAGTTGGCGGCGAGCGTCGCGCGGTCGCGGAACCGGGCCTCGACCCAGAAGGCGTGGGAGTCGAGGAAGCTCACCGTGGTCGCGGTGAGGACGGCGGCCGCGAGGAGCACGCGGAGGAGGACGAAGGTGGAGCGCATCGCGCCTTCCGGATCGGCGGGAGGGAGGAGGGGGGAGGCGGCTCTGCCGGAGGACGCCCCCACCTTTCCACGTCGCGCCCGGGGGCGCACCACCGGTCCGGTGACGTCCCAGTGTCGCGACGGGGGCTCTCAGGAACGCTCGGGCGTCCCGTGCCGCGTCAGCGCCCGAGGCGGCGGAGGAGCGGAGCGGCCATCGCGCGCAGCTCCGGGACGCGGAGGACCCAGAGCACGCCGAAGTAGACGAGGGCCATGACGACGCCGGTGAGCACCATCGAGATGAGGGCCTGCGGCCAGCCCGCGGCCGGGTAGTCGTCGGCCTGGGCGAGGACGAACATCACCAGGACGCCGGCGCCGATCGAGGGGAGGGTCGCGGCGGCGTAGGTGGCGAAGCGGAGCACGATGCGCGTCCCTCCCCAGCCGCCGAGCTTCTTCCTGAGCATCAGGCACGCCATCAGCGCCTGGACGGCGACACCCGCCGAGATCGAGAGCGCGACGAAGAACGCGGTCGAGTCGTCGGGGAGGAGGAAGGCGATCCCGCAGCCGACGACGATGATCGCGGTCTGCACCAGCGTGTAGAGGAACGGCGAGCGGCCGTCGTTGAGGGCGTAGAACCCGCGCTGCACGATCGCGAGCGTCGAGAACAGCGGCAGCACGATGACGTAGGCGGTGATGATCATGGCCATCTGCCCGGCGGCGACGGGATCGGTCGGCGCGAAGATCGTCGCGAAGGAGCGGGCGCAGACCACGAGGGCCGCCGTGGCGAAGAACAGGAAGAGCCCGACCACCCGGATCGAGGTGGAGATGTCGCTCCGGAAGTCCTTCATCTCGTTGCGCGAGGCGTGGCCGCTCATCTTGGTGTAGTACGCGGTGGCGATCGAGACGGCGATCACCGAGTGCGGGAGCATGAAGACGAGCCAGGCCTTCTGCAGCGCCGTGGCGGAGGCGTCCTCGCCCGAGGAGGCGCTCACGGTGTTGTTCTCGATGAAGCCTGCAGCGACCGTCAGGAGCAGGGTCGCGAAGGTCCAGACGGCGATCCTCCCGGCGCGGCCGAGGCCGACCCCGCGGACGCTGAAATCGGGTCGGTAGCGCAGACCGACCCGCTTCCAGAAGAAGACGAGCAGCATCGCCTGCAGTGCCACTCCGAGGGTCGCCGAGCCCGCCAGCACAGCGATCATCTCGGGCGACCACTCCGTCGCCGCGCGGAGGCCCTTGCCGTCGGAGCCGAAGAGCTGCTGGAAGGCGAGGAGCCCGCCGATGGCGACGACGTTGTTCACGACCGGGGTCCAGGTGAACGGACCGAAGGAGCCGCGGGCGTTGAGCACCTCGCCGAGGATCGTGTACAGCCCGTAGAAGAAGACCTGCGGCAGGCACCAGTAGGCGAAGGTGACGGCGAGGCGGGTCTGCTCCGGCCCGTACTGCGAGGCGTTCAGCTGGATCAGCAGGGGTGCGGCGAGCGTCGCGATCACGGCGGCGCCGAGGAGGACGAGGAGCGCGAGGGTCAGCAGCTTGTTGATGTAGCGCTGACCGCCGTCGGCCTGGAGACCGGCGCGCACGATCTGCGGCACGAGGACCGCGTTGAGCGCACCGCCTGCGATGATCGCGTAGATCGTGTTCGGAAGGCCGTTGGCGACGGTGAAGGCGTCGGGGCCCTGGCCGACGAGGCCGATGGTCTGGGTGAAGACCAGCGACATCACGAAGCCGAGGACCCGCGAGACCATCGTGCCGGAGGCGAGGACGGCGCTCGCGCGACCGAGGGAGAAGCTAGCCACGGGAATCCGTTCGGTCGTCGTCGAGGCCCGGCTGGACGGCGAGCGGGGCGTTGGGGTCCTCCTCGTCCTCCTCGGGGGTGTCGCCGCGGCGGCGCCGGCGGATGTTGCGGAGGATGCCCGCGCCGAAGACGAGGACGAGGAGGATGCCGACGCCCAGGGTGCCGACGGTCTCCCAGTCGGCGCGGACGTTGGTGACGATGCCGGTGGGAGCGCCGATGGGCGTGCCGTCCTGCGACGTCAGCTGCATCCGGAGCTCGGTCTCGCCGTTGCCGACGCGTGCCTTCACGGGAATGAGGACGCGGCCCTGCGAGCGGGCGTCGATCGCCGTCGGCTCGACCGAGGACTCGTCGATGTCGAGGACGGCGTTCGAGGTCGAGGCCTGGATCCGGACCGTCACGGGCCACGGCAGGTCGTTGCGGACGTAGACCGGGATGCTGGAGTCGCGGGAGAGCTGGGTGACGCTGTCGGAGCTCTCGATGGCGACGGAGGAGAGCGTGGTGTCGGCCTGCTCGCGGCTGGCGGTGACCGCCTCCTGCCAGCCGGTCGTGTCCTCGCGCCAGGTCACGGCGAGCAGGGCCAGGAGGTCGTTGCGGCGCTTGCCGCTCAGCAGCTGCGGCTCGGTGAGGACGGCCGAGAACGACTCGACGCGGGCGGCCGCGGTCAGCAGGTCGGACACGCCCTCGAGGCGCTGCTCCGACTCCGGGCTGTCGATGATCGTCGCGTCCTCGGTCGCCGGCGAGGTGAGGGCGGCGGCGAGGGACGAGCCCTCGGCCCAGGGCAGGGCGTCGACGGCGTCGAGGGTCTGCGCGAGGCGGACGCCGTCGATCGCCGCACCGCGGTCGAGCGCGAGGACCACGTCGGGGGACTCGCCCTCCCGCTGCACCTGCGCGAGGTCGGCGGTGAGGTCGGCGGTGCTCGCGCGCCACTCCGAGTCGGTGCTCGCGCTGACGGCGGCGTCGAAGGCGGTGGAGAGGGCGCTGTCGGCGACGATGACGTCGTGGTCGTCGATGGCGGCTCGGGTCGTCGTGGTGACGCCGTCCGGCAGCTCGAGATTGTCGGAGGAGACGACCGTGCGGCTCATGCCGCCGGTGGCATACACGCCGAGATCCGCCGCGCGGACGGTGCCGTCGTCCGGCCAGGCGATGCGGCCGACCGTCGGCGACCAGTCGAACGCGAGGAGCGACTCGGTCGTCGGGCGCTCGGGGAGGTCCTGGGCGGTCGAATCGCCGGGAACCGCCGTCGGGGTCGGCGTCCCCGAGCTCGTCGGCGCGAACAGGGTGGGATCGAGCGCGTACTCGAACGAGGTCGGCGCCAGGAGCGTGGACAGGCCGGACTGCGCCTGGGCGGCGACGTCCGCATCCGCGTAGGGCAGGGCGAAGACCTCGTTCGGCACCGACTCGAGCCGGTCCAGCCAGGCGGTCGCCGATTCCGGTGCCGTGTCGCCGAGGACCCGGATCGACGCGAGGATGCGCGGATCCACTCCGATGGTCACGGCGCGGCCGTCGACGGTGTCGAGCTGGCGCGAGAGCGTGCCGGTGGTCTGGGTGTAGTCCTGCAGCGTCTCGGCGGAGAGCAGGCCGTCAGCGGTGTCGGGGACCGTGAGCGGCACGAGGACGCTGACGCCGGTCTCCTGCTCGCTGGGGAAGCCGGTCGAGAGCTCGACGACGCCTCGGGCGGTCGCGACGGTGCCACCGGGGCTGCTGACGGTCACCGAGATCGCGTGGGTGCCGAACGCCTCCGGGTCGCGGATCGAGTCGGTGGAGAAGGGGAGCGAGGCCGCGGGGACGGTGACGCCGACCTGGGCGGAGCTGGAGGGGAGCAGTCGCACGTCGGCGCCGTCGCCGGTGCTCGTGCCCTCGTCCTCGGACTCGCCGTCGAGCCACTCGGCGAGCTCGGCCCGGGAGTCGAGGGTGTCCTCGTCGATCGCGACCTCGACGCGCGCGCCGTCGATCGACTCGGTGGTGCCGTTGCGAACGGAGATCGCGAGCTGGAGGTCGTCGCCGGGGAGGAGGACGCCGTCGTTCGCCGCGCCGACCGTCGCCGTGACGGTGGCCTGCCCGGACTCGAGGGCCGTGCGCTCAGCGGCGTCCGCCGCCGCGGGGAGGGCGCCGCCGAGGAGCGCGATCGACAGCGCAGCGGCACCGGCGGAGCGGAGCAGCTGCGGGACCGCTCGCCGGGGGCGGGGACGATTGGAGGGGGTGAGGTCGTGCCGACGCATCGAACTCACTCGGCCTCCATGCGGGTGATTCTACGGGCAGGCCTCCGGGCAGCCGTCTGCCGGGCCGCGGGATGCGCTGCGGAGTCGCTCAGGAGCCGTAACCGGTCGAGGCGGTTGCACTCCGGCGCGCACCGCGGCCCGGTCACGGCTCCCCGGTAGGATCTGCCGGATGCACAGCGTCCAGACCGCCCTCGAGACCCTCCGAGCTCTCGCGGCGACACCGACGGTGGCCCGGCTCGCGGAGGCGTTCGCCGCGCAGGGCCACGAGCTCGCGATGGTCGGCGGCCCCGTCCGCGACGCCTTCCTGGGCCACGGCGTGCACGACCTCGACTTCACGACCTCGGCGCGGCCCGACGACATCGTGCGGATCGTCGCTCCGATCGCCGAGGCGCACTGGGACATCGGCCGGGCGTTCGGCACGATCGGCGCGCGGATCGCCGGCGAGACGGTGGAGATCACCACCTACCGCAGCGACAGCTACGACGGGGTCAGCCGCAAGCCCGAGGTCGAGTTCGGCGACAGCCTCGAGGGCGACCTCGTGCGCCGCGACTTCACCGTCAACGCGATGGCGCTGCGGCTGCCCGAGATCGTGCTCGTCGACCCGGCCGGGGGAGTGGAGGACCTGCTCTCGGGCCGGCTGCGCACGCCCGCCGCGGCCGACCTCTCCTTCGGCGACGACCCGCTGCGGATGCTGCGCGGCGCGCGGTTCACCTCACAGCTCGGCTTCCGGACCACCGACGAGGTCGAGTGGGCGATGGCCGAGCTGGCCCCGCGCATCGACGACGTCTCCGCGGAGCGGGTGCAGGAGGAGCTGCGGAAGCTGCTCGCGACCGCCTCGCCGCGGGCCGGACTCGAGCTGCTCGTCGACACCGGTCTGGCCGGTTACTTCCTCCCCGAGCTGCCGGCCCTGCGGCTGGAGCAGGACGAGCACCACCACCACA
Organism: Rathayibacter sp. VKM Ac-2927; assembly: GCF_022815525.1. Classification (NCBI taxonomy): domain Bacteria; kingdom Bacillati; phylum Actinomycetota; class Actinomycetes; order Micrococcales; family Microbacteriaceae; genus Rathayibacter; species Rathayibacter sp. VKM Ac-2927. The sequence goes on along the minus strand of NZ_JALGRT010000004.1, from coordinate 404,019 downwards.
AGGACGTCTACGTGCACAGCCTCACGGTGCTGGAGCAGGCGATCGCGCTGGAAGGACAGCGGAACCCCGGCGCGGCGCCGGACGTCACCCTCCGCATCGCGGCGCTGCTGCACGACATCGGCAAGCCGGCGACGCGGCGGCTGGAGCCGGGCGGAGCGGTCAGCTTCTACCACCACGACCTCGTCGGCTCGAAGCTGGCGATCAAGCGGCTGCGCTCGCTGAAGTTCGACAAGCAGACCATCGCGGACGTCGCCCGGCTGATCGAGCTGCACCTGCGCTTCTTCGGCTACACCGAGGGCGCCTGGACCGACTCGGCCGTCCGCCGCTACGTCACCGACGCCGGCCCGCTGCTCGAGCGGCTGCACATCCTGACCCGGGCCGACGTGACGACCCGCAACACCCGCAAGGCCGACCGGCTCGCGCACGCCTACGACGACCTGGAGCAGCGGATCGCGGAGCTCGCCGAGAAGGAGGAGCTCGCCTCGAAGCGGCCCGACCTCGACGGCACCCAGATCATGGCGATCCTGGATCTCCCGCCGGGGCGCGAAGTGGGGCTCGCGTACAAGTTCCTGCTCGAGCTGCGACTCGAGGAGGGACCGCTCGGCGAGGAGGAGGCCGCCCGGCGGCTGAAGGAGTGGTGGGCGGCGCGCTGAGCGTCGTCGCGCGGGATCGGGAGCCGATCAGTCCCGGTCCGTGAGAACGGACTGCCAGTCGCGCGGCACCCGGTCCGCCGGTCCGGGCGTCGACTGGTCGGCGGGGTGGCTCTGCGGGTCGGCGAGACGCGGACCGTCGGCGTAGTCGTCCGTCCGGTAGTCCCAGAACCACTCCTCGCCGGGCTCGAAGCTCCGGATGACCGAGTGGCCGGTCTCGTGGAAGTGCGCGGTCGCGTGCCGGTTCAGCGAGTCGTCGCAGCAGCCGATGTGCCCGCAGAGCGCGCAGCGGCGCAGGTGCAGCCACCACGAGCCGGACTGCTCGCACTCGACGCAGCCGGGGCCGCTCGGCGGGACGGAGGGGTCGATCGTCTGCTGCGTCGTCATGCGCTCAGCTTGTCCCTCCGCGCCGTCCGGCACCAGATCCGTCCCGTCCTCCGGAAGACCGTCTGAACGGTTCTCGAACTTCGGAGCGATCCCTCCGTGTCGCGACGCGGCAGGCCTATCGTGGAGCCACTTCTCCCCTGCTTCGGGGAGGAGCGCACGCTGACGTCGACTCGGGCGTGCCCCGGGCCGACCCGAGCACGGAGGTACGACCATGCCGTATGTGACCACGGACGACGACGTCGAGATCTACTACAAGGACTGGGGATCCGCGGACGCGCAGCCGATCGTGTTCCACCACGGCTGGCCGCTGTCCTCGGACGACTGGGACGCGCAGCTCCTCTTCTTCCACGCGCACGGCTACCGCGTGATCGCGACCGACCGCCGCGGTCACGGACGGTCGGAGCAGGTCGGCACCGGGCACGACATGGACCACTACGCCAGCGACGTCGACGCCGTGGTGCGGCATCTCGACCTGCACGACGCGGTCCACATCGGACACTCCACCGGCGGCGGCCAGGTCGCGCGCTACGTCGCGCAGTACGGCCAGCCGCAGGGCCGCGTGGCGAAGGCGGTCCTCGTCTCCTCCGTGCCGCCGCTGATGGTGCAGACGGAGGCGAACCCCGAGGGCACGCCGATGAGCGTCTTCGACGGGTTCCGCGAGGCGCTCGCCGCGAACCGCGCCGAGTTCTTCCAGGCCGTCGCGTCGGGTCCGTTCTACGGCTTCAACCGCGACGGCGCGGAGGTCTCGCAGCCGGTGATCGACAACTGGTGGCGCCAGGGGATGACGGGAAGTGCGCTCGCGCACTACGAGGGCATCACGGCGTTCTCGGAGACGGACCAGACGGAGGACCTGAAGGCGATCACCGTCCCGGTCCTCGTGCTGCAGGGCGACGACGACCAGGTCGTGCCGTACCAGGACGCGGCGCTGAAGCAGCACGAGCTGCTGCAGGACTCGACGCTGAAGATCTACGAGAGCTACCCGCACGGCATGCTGACCACCCACGCCGACGTGCTCAACCCGGACCTGCTGGCGTTCATCCAGCGGTAGCGCGTCCCGGTGACGGCGGGATCCGGCAGGCGACCGCGGATCCCGCCGGATCGGCCCTGGGCTCGGAGTCCCGCGAGTGGTAGGGTCGTCAGGTTGTCCATGACCAGACGCACTCGCGTCCGCGGGAGTGGGCAGATGCTACATACCCTCCTGTCACGGAAATACCGTGGCCGTTCAGTCCGAAGGAGGTGGGTTAGTGACGCATCAGTACGAACTCATGGTCATCCTGGATCCCGAGATCGATGAGCGCACCGTCGCTCCGAGTCTCGACAAGTTCCTCAACGTCATCCGCACCGATGGTGGATCCATCGACAAGGTCGACGTCTGGGGCCGCCGTCGTCTGGCGTACGAGATCAACAAGAAGTCCGAGGGCATCTACGCCATCGTCGACTTCACGTCGACCTCGGCCGCCGCGAACGAGCTCGACCGTCAGCTGAAGCTGTCGGAGGCCGTCATGCGCACCAAGGTGCTCCGCGCCGAAGAGGGCATCGCCCAGGTCGCCGCCGCCAAGAAGCTCGCCGACGAGAAGGCCGCCCGCAAGGCTGCCAAGGCTCCGGCCGCTCCCAAGGCGTAACGCTGATGGCCGGCGAGACGATCATCACCGTGGTGGGGAACCTTACCGCCGACCCCGAGCTGCGCTACACGCAGGGCGGGCTCGCGGTCGCGAACTTCACCATCGCCTCCACGCCGCGCACCTTCGACCGTCAGGCGAACGACTGGAAGGACGGCGAAGCGCTGTTCCTCCGGGCCTCCGTCTGGCGCGAGTTCGCCGAGAACGTCGCGGGGACGCTGACCAAGGGAAGCCGTGTCGTCGCGACCGGCCGCCTGAAGCAGCGCTCCTACGAGACGAAGGAAGGCGAGAAGCGCACCAGCATCGAGCTCGAGATCGACGAGATCGGCCCCTCGCTGCGCTACGCGACCGCTCAGGTCACGCGCGCGGCCGGTGGCGGCGGTGGACGCGGTCAGGTCGGCGGCGGCGGTGGCAACCAGGGCGCGAGCCAGGGCGGCTTCGGCGGCGGCAACGGCGGCAACCAGGGGGGCTCCGGCGGAAACGGCGGCGGCAACCGCGGTGGCGGCCAGGCCGAGGAGCCGTGGGCGCCCAGCGCTCCGGCCGGTGGCGACGTGTGGAGCACGCCGGGCAGCTACAACGACGAGACGCCGTTCTGAGCCTCCGGCTCGAGCGCGCCCTCACCTGAATCACGCGTCCCCGCCCCGAGAGGGGTGCGGACGGACGCGTACCAGAATCTAAGGAAACCACTATGGCTGGAAAGAGCAGCGGCGACCGCCGCAAGCCGATCCGCGGCAAGGGCGCGAAGAACGCGGCCCCCGCGAAGTCGGTCCGCGTGGGCGTCATCGACTACAAGGACGTCCCGACCCTTCGCAAGTTCATCTCCGAGCGCGGCAAGATCCGCGCCCGTCGCATCACCGGCGTCTCCGTCCAGGAGCAGCGCCTCATCGCCCGCGCCGTCAAGAACGCCCGCGAGATGGCGCTCCTGCCCTACGCCGGCAGCGGAAGGTAGGTAGAAGATGTCCAAGGTCATCCTGACCCACGAGGTCGACGGGCTCGGCTCCGCCGGCGACGTCGTCGACGTGAAGAACGGGTTCGCCCGCAACTACCTCATCCCGCAGGGCTTCGGCGTCGCGTGGACCCGCGGTGGCGAGAAGCAGGTCGAGCAGATCAAGTCGGCGCGAGCCGCTCGTGAGCACAAGACCATCGAGGAGGCTCAGCACACGAAGCAGGTCCTCGAGGCCAACCGCGTGAAGCTGACCGTCAAGGCCGGAAAGGACGGGCGCCTCTTCGGCTCCGTCAAGACCTCCGACATCGCGACTGCGGTGGCGGCGGCCGGCTACGGCGAGCTCGACAAGCGCAAGATCGTGATCTCGAACGCGATCAAGAACGTCGGCGAGCACGAGGCCGTGGTGCGTCTGCGCGACGACATCCAGGCCACCGTGAAGCTGCAGGTGGTCGCGGCCAAGTAAGGCCGCGAGAACGCCGCGGAGGGCGGTGCGACGGGACTTCACGGTCCCCTCGCACCGCCCTTCGTCGTTGCGGTTCTCCACAGCTCCATCCACATACACCCTCGCGGGAGGGCAACCTTCAATGTGGTCTGGAGACTCTTTTTCCCACACACCTGTGGAAAGCGGGAAAGGCCTGGTCAGGCCGCTGAAAAAACTTGTCCGACAGTCGAGTTCCCACAGGGTTCTCCACATGTTGCCCACAGCGGGCGCGGCGTTTCCCGCTCGTTCTCCACAGTTCTCTCCACAGGGTGGTTTGACCCCGGCGGCGGGCGGTCCGTAGTGTGGCGCAGCGCCCCGCGAGGGGAGCGGGGCGGGCGCCGAGCGTCCGCTGTCGGAGGTCGGGCGTAGACCTGTTCCCGGCACTCGCGACAGACGGCTCGACCGTGTCGCCACCCGTTCCGCGAGGCACCCGACAGGAGGAGGCGAAGGCATGACGATCGCGCACCTGGCGGTTCCCGGCTCGGACGGACGAGACGGGCGGGACTCCCGAGGGGACTCCCCGCGCAGCAACGAGCGCACGCCCCCGCACGACCTGCTCGCGGAGCAGTCGGCGCTCGGCGGCATGCTGCTCTCGAAGGACGCCGTCGCCGACGTCGTGGAGAGCGTCAAGGCGACCGACTTCTACATCCCCAAGCACGAGATCGTCTTCGAGGCGATCCTGGCGCTCTACTCGCACGGCGAGCCGACCGACGTCATCGCCGTCACCGACGAGCTGACCAAGCAGGGCGAGCTGCAGCGCGCCGGCGGCGCCGACTACCTGCACTCGCTCACCGCGATGGTGCCGACCGCGGCGAACGCGGGCTACTACGCGTCGATCGTGGCCGAGCGCGCGCTGCTGCGCCGCCTGGTCGAGGCGGGCACCCGCATCGCGCAGATGGGCTACCAGGGCGAGGGCGAGGTCCTCGACCTCGTCAACACGGCGCAGGCCGAGATCTACAACGTCACCGGGTCGGAGACGGCGGAGGACTACGTCCCGTTGACCGACGCGGTGACCGTCGCCATCGACGAGATCGAGGCCGCGGCGCACAAGGACGGGGCCTTCACCGGCGTGCCGACCGGCTTCGCCGACCTGGACGACCTCACCAACGGCTTCCACCCCGGCCAGATGATCATCGTCGCGGCGCGACCGGCACTCGGAAAGTCGACGCTCGCGCTCGACTTCGCCCGCGCCGCCGCGATCAAGCACAACATGGCGACGATCTTCTTCTCGCTCGAGATGGGGCGCAGCGAGATCGCGATGCGCCTGCTCTCGGCCGAGGCGTCCGTTCCGCTGCAGCACATGCGCAAGGGCACGGTCGACCAGCGCGACTGGACGACCATCGCCTCCACCCGCGGCCGCATCAACGACGCCCCGCTCTACATCGACGACTCGCCGAACCTCACGCTCGTCGAGATCCGCGCGAAGTGCCGCCGGCTCAAGCAGCGCATCGGCCTGAAGATGGTCGTCATCGACTACCTCCAGCTGATGACCTCGGGCAAGAAGGTCGAGAGCCGCCAGCAGGAGGTCTCCGAGTTCTCCCGTGCGCTGAAGCTGCTCGCGAAGGAGCTGCAGGTGCCGGTCATCGCGCTGTCGCAGCTGAACCGTGGACCGGAGCAGCGCGCCGACAAGCTGCCCGCCATCTCCGACCTCCGCGAGTCCGGCTCGATCGAGCAGGACGCCGACATGGTGATCCTGCTGCACCGCGAGAGCGCCTACGAGAAGGACAACCCGCGCGCCGGCGAGGCCGATCTCATCGTCGCCAAGCACCGCAACGGTCCGACCCGGACGGTGACCGTGGGCTTCCACGGCCACTTCTCCCGCTTCGCGGACATCCCGGCGGTCTGACGCTCGTGGCTGCACAGGAACCGGTCGAGGAGGTCGCGCTCGACGGGGAGAGCATCCGGCTCGGGCAGTTCCTGAAGTTCGCGGGGATCCTCGACTCCGGGGGCGAGGTGAAGGAGGCCGTCGCGGACGGCTTCGTCAGCGTGAACGGCGAGGTGGACCGGCGGCGCGGGCGGCAGCTGGCGGTCGGCGACGTCGTCGAGTTCGGCGGGCGCCGGTTCCGCGTCGGGGCGTAGGACTCGTCCGGACGTCTCCTCTTCCGGGCGCCGCGGGTGCGTGGCTAGCATCGGGGCGTGCGACGCCGGGGTCGCACCGGTCAGGAGGCTCCGATGGGGTTCGTCAGCTACGGGATGCTCGTGTCGATCGACGGCTTCGTCGCGGCGGCGGACGGCGACATCTCCGGCTTCCCCGCGCCCGGGCCCGCGCTGCACCGGGTCTTCAACGAGGGGCAGCGGGCCGCCGCCCTGTCGGTCTACGGCAGCCGGATGTGGCGGATGATGGCGTACTGGGGCCGGCCCGATCCGGAGTGGGACGAGGTCGCCGAGGACTTCGCGCAGGCGTGGGTCGAGACTCCGAAGGTCGTCTTCTCGTCGACGGTGACGGAGGTGCCCGAGGGTGTGACGCTGATCGCCTCCGACGCGGTCGACGCGTTCCGGCGGATCAAGTCCGAGACCGACGGTGCGATCGAGGTGAGCGGGCCGACGCTGGCCGCCTCGCTCGGCGCGGCCGGGCTGATCGACGAGTACCGGCTCCACACGCAGCCGTTCGTCCTCGGCGGAGGGACGCCGTACTTCGCCGCCGGGTTCCGACCGGAGCTGCGCTTCGTCGGCAGCGAGCCGCTGCCGGAGGGCGCGGTGCTGACGCGGTACGCGCCGCGCTGACGGGTCCATTGCTGTGGCTGACGCCACTGCTTCGACGTGGCGCACCGGCCCTTCCGGAAAGGACTGCGCGAACCGCAGACCTCCGTCATCACCAGGCCCTCAGCTCATGAGCTTCCGCGCCTCATCCTGAGGCACGCAGCGCAGTGAGCAGCGAAAGCGCTCAGGGCGCGTGACCGGGTCCGCGCTGCGTGACAGGCTCGGAGGACACTGACGTCAGGAGCGCGCGCATGCAGGTCGGCATTCATTTCATGAACTTCACGCTGCCGGGGGGCAGTGCCGGGATCGCGCCGATCCTGGGGGCCACGGCGCGGACGGCGGAGGACGTCGGCTGCGAGTGGTTCACGCTGATGGACCACTACTTCCAGATGGAGCAGTTCGCGACGAGCGAGGATCCGATGCTCGAGGGGTACACCTCGCTCGGGTTCGTCGCGGGGCGGACGGAGCGGCTGCGGCTGGGGCTGCTGGTGACCGGGGTGACCTACCGGCACCCGGGGCTGCTGGCGAAGATCGTGACGACGCTCGACGTGCTGTCGGGCGGGCGGGCGATGCTCGGCATCGGTGCGGCCTGGTACGAGCGGGAGCACCTCGGGCTGGGCGTGCCGTATCCGGCGCTGAAGGAGCGGTTCGAGCGGCTCGAGGAGACGCTGCAGATCTGCAAGCAGATGTGGAGCGAGAACGACGGGCCGTACTCGGGGAAGCACTTCCAGCTGGCCGAGACGCTGAACCACCCGGAGCCGATCCAGCGGCCGGGTCCGCCGATCCTGATCGGGGGCAGCGGCGAGAAGAAGACGCTGCGTCTGGTCGCGGAGTACGGCGACGCCTGCAACCTGTTCGCGATCGGGGCGGAGGGGATCGCGCACAAGCTCGACGTGCTGCGCCGGCACTGCGACGACCTCGGGCGCGACTACGACGCGATCACGAAGACGATCATCGGCGGCGGCGACCCGGTCGGCGACCCTGACGGGTTCGTGCGGGCGATGGAGGAGTACGCGGCGCTCGGGATCTCGCTGGTCGAGCTCGCGCCGCAGGGGCCGGACCCGGAGGGGTACGTGGCGCAGTTGGGCGAGGGCGTCGTGGGGCGGCTGGCGGCGATCGGCTGAGGGCGGGGTCTCGATACGCCGCTGCGCGGCTGCTCGACCAGCATGAAAGGGCGCCGCGCGGCTGGTCGACCGGCATGAAAGGGGCGCTGCGCGGTCGGTCGACCGGCAGGGAGGGGAGCTGCGCGCACAACATCAGCTGAGAGCACCCGGCCTCCGCTGTCAGCGGAGGGACCCCTGTCTCAGCTGATGTTCTGCGCGTCGGCGGCGGCAGAACGTCAGCCGAGGACGTGCGTCGTCGCCGAGGGGCGCTGAGAGTGACTCCCGGCTGATGTTCTGCGTCTGGAGCGGGTGCCGTGGTCTGCAGATCCGAACTGTCGGGCGCGCCCCATGCTGATCGAGTAGCCCGTGGAGCGGGCGTATCGAGAGCCGGCAGCGCCGGAAGGACGAGTCTGCAGACCTGGCCTTCATCGGACGGTGGGTCTCGATACGCCGCTGCGCGGCTGCTCGACCAGCATGAGGGGACCGCTGTGCGGCTGCCCGACCAGCAGGTCTGCGGGCGACTCTTCCCAGTGGATCCGGCGTCAGGGGGCGGGGGTGCAGCCGCAGGTCTCGCCGAGGACGAGGGTGGTCGGCAGGAGGACGTGGCGCACGGGGGCGTCGGCCAGGGTCTCGTCGAGGAGCTCGAAGGCGATGCGGGCCATCTCGCGGACGGGGACGGCGACGGTGGTGACGCGGACGCCGCCGAGCAGTGCCTCGCGGATGCCGTCGAAGCCGACGATCGCGAGCTCGGCCGGGACGCGGATCCCCTCCTGGGAGGCGGCGCGGAGGAGGGCGAGGGCGTGCTCGTCGGTGGTGGCGAAGACAGCCCGCGGGCGCTCGGTGCGCAGGATCGTGCGGAGGGCGGCCTCGGCCGAGACGCGATCCATCGGTACGCGGTGCAGGCGGCCTCCGGCGCCTTCCATCGCCTCCGCCCAGAAGCGGGCGCGGAGGCCCGAGGGGCCGAAGTCGTCGGGGCCGGTGACGCAGTGCACGTCCTCGTGGCCGTGGGAGAGCAGGTGCTCGACCGCGGCTCGCACGCCCTGCTCGTCGTCGAAGACGACGCTCGGCTCGGTGTCGGTGGGAGCCGCGGAGTGCAGGAAGACGCGCGGGGCGGTGTCAGCGGTGCTGGCGGGATCGATGGTGATCAGGAGGATGCCGGCGGTGCGGAGGTCGGCGAAGGTGCGCTCGTAGCCGCGCTCCACCTCCGGGTCGTACTCGGTGTTGCCGAGGAGGGTCAGCAGCGAGCGGCGGCGGGCCTCGTGCTCGATCTCGCGCGCCAGCTCGCCGAAGAAGGCGTTGGAGGAGTCGGGGACGAGCAGGCCGACGAGGTTCGAGCGGCCGACGCTGAGCGCCTCGGCGAGGGTGTTGCGGCGGAAGCCGAGCTCGGTGATGGCGGTCTCGACGCGGGCGCGGAGCTCGGGGGAGACGGGGCGCGGGCCGTTGTTGACGACGTAGCTGACGACGGTGGCGGAGGTGCCGGCCGAGCGGGCCACATCGGCGAGGGTGGGGCGCCGGGGGCGGGCTGACATCCGGTCAGCTTATGGGAGGGGGGATCTCGATACGCCCGCTGCGCGGGCTACTCGATCAGCATGATGTGCGCGGGATGCTCGGGATGTGCGATCAGCATGATCGGCGCGGGATGCTCGGTCGGCGTGATCGGTCCAGGCGGCGAATGTTTCACACGGGCGTAATAAACGGGCGGGTGGGGGAAACAGGGCGCGACTATGGTCACGCTAACCGCTTAGAACCGCCGACTCCCCTGGAGCGTCATGCACGCCACCCTCACCCCGTTGCGCCGCGCCGCGCTGCCCGCGACGGCGGCCGACGCGTCCGGTGACTCCCGGGTCGTCCGAGCGCTGACCCGCACCGCGTGGGCGCAGGCCGTGCTCCGCGCGGTCGCCGCGGCCTCCAACCTCTCCTTCGCGCACACCCGCGTCGCCGTGCTCGGGACCGGGCCGCTCGCCGTCGAGCTGGCGACCAGGACCGCCGCGACGGGCGCTCGCGTGATCGTCGTCGGCGACGACCCGCTCGCGCTGGTCGAGATCGCCCAGCTCGGGCTGACGGTGCAGGCGGCGCACTCGGCGGACCTGCGGGATGCGACGATCGCCTTCGCGACGGGAGAGCTGACGAGCCCGGTCACCGCGGCGCTGCTCGGCACCGGCGGTCCGCTTCTCCTGGTCGACGCGGCGGAGGAGCACCCGGCGGTCGCCGCGGCCACCGACCCCTCCTCCGGCCGCCCCGGGATCGACCGGATCGCGGACGCCGAGCGCGAGCTCTTCCTCCTCGTGGCGCGCGACGTCGCCGACGGCTCGGCCCGCCGCACTCGGGAGCAGCTGTCCGCGCGCTTCGCGGCCGCTGTCGAGGCCGCCCGGGAGCAGGATCCCTCGCCCCACGATCTGCACGAGCGCGCCGACCGTGCCCTCGCGCTGGAGCTGCTCCGATGACCGCGCCGATCCGGGACCCCTCGCTCTGGCGGCAGGGCCAGGACAAGATCGACTGGGCCGCGCGCTTCATGCCGGTGACCCGCGGGATCGCCGGACAGCTCCGCGAGAGCGGCACCGTGCGGGGCCTGCGGATCGGGCTGGTGCTCGTGCTCGAGCCCAAGACGGCGACCCTCGCGCTCGAGCTGGCGGCGGCCGGCGCGGACGTCAGCGTGATGTGCGGCGCCTCCAACACCCACGACGACACCGCGGCCGCCCTGCAGCACGCGGGGATCGCGGTCTTCGCCCGCTCGGACGCGAGCGCCGCCGACGACCGGGCGTTCGCGCTCGGGCTGCTCGACCGGCGCCCGGACATCCTGGTCGACGACGGCTCGTCGGTGACCCGGCTCGCGCACACCGACCGGCCCGCGGTCTTCGAGACCCTGCGCGGCGCGACGGAGGAGACCACGAGCGGCCTGCGCCCGCTCCGGGTGATGGAGCGCGAGGGCGCGCTGCGGATCCCGGTGCTCGCGGTCAACGACGCGCGCTGCAAGACGCTCTTCGACAACCGGCACGGCACCGGGCAGTCGACGCTCCTGACCATGCTCGACCTGCTCGCGACTCCGCTCGACAGAGCGCACGTCGTCGTCGCGGGCTTCGGACCTGTCGGCCGCGGGGTCGCCCAGCACGCCCGCGCGCTCGGCGCCCGCGTGACGATCGCGGAGGTCGACCCGGTCCGCGCACTCGAGGCGGTCTTCGCCGGCTACGACGTCGACGCGCTGGAGTCGGCGGCCCGCAGCGCCGACCTGCTGATCTCGGCGACGGGCATCGCGCACACCGTCGATGTGGAGCACCTGCTCGCCCTGCCGGAGGGGGCGGCCGTGGCCGTCTCGGGCGGCGTCGCGCAGGAGATCGCGATCGACGCGGCGCTCGCCGCGGGCGCGACCCGGCAGAGCATCGGCCACGCGCTGGAGAGCTTCACGCTGCCCAACGGCCGTTCGATCGTCGTGCTCGACGACGGCGGCTGCATCAACTGCACCGCCGGTGAGGGGAACCCGATCGAGATCATGGACCTGTCCTTCGGCGTCCAGGTGGCCGCCGTCGACCTGCTCGCGCGGGAGGCGGGGAGCCTCGCTCCGGCCGTGCACCTGCTCCCGCCCGAGGTCGACGACCGGGTCGCCCGCGCCAAGCTCGACGCGCTCGGTCTGCGGATCGACGCGCCGAGCAGCGCCCAGCGCGACTTCCTCGGCAGCTGGACCTCGACCGGCCGCCGGGCCGCGCCGCAGCGGGACGGAGCGCGCTCGTGACCGAGCTGCTGCGCCTGGACGGCGTCGGAGTGACCTACCGCAACGCCGAGCAGCCGTCGCTGGTCGACGCGAGCTTCTCGGTGTCGAGCGGGGAGGTCGTGCTGGTCGCGGGTCCGTCCGGCTGCGGCAAGAGCACGCTGCTGCGGGTGCTGAACGGACTGGTGCCGCGCTCGTACCGCGCCGAGGTGACCGGGCGGATCGAGGTCGAGGGGCGGGACGCGACTCCGCTCGCCCTGCGCGACATCTCGGAGGTCGTCGGCACGCTGCTGCAGGATCCGGGCAAGCAGGTCGTCGGGCACAGCGTGCTCGCCGAGATCGCCTTCGGGCTGGAGAACCGCGGGACGCCTCCCACCGAGATCCGCGAGCGCGCGCACCGGGTCGCCGAGCGGCTCGGGCTGACCGCGCTGCTGGCGACGCCGCCGCACGAGCTCTCCGGCGGGCAGCTGCAGCTCGTCGCCTTCGCGGGGATCCTCGTGCTCGATCCGCGGGTCATCGTCATCGACGAGCCGCTGGCGAACCTCGATCCCGACGCGGCCGACGTGCTGCTGCGGGCGGTGCGCGCCTACGTCGACGGCGGCGGGGCGGCCGTGATCGTCGAGCACCGCGTCGACGAGGTGCTCGCGCTCGAGCCGGACCGCGTCGTGTACCTGGAGGAGGGGCGGGTCGTCTACTCGGGCGGTGTCGCCGGCTTCCTCGAGGTCGCGTCGCCGGAGTCGGTGAAGCTGCCGTTCGAGGCGCTGCTCGCCGGCGCCGCGGGGGAGGAGTCGCCCGAGGAGGAGGCGCGTCCGGCCCCGGCCGGTGCCGCCCGCCTGCACTTCGACGGCGCCGAGCTCGGCTACGGCGCGCGGACGATCGTGGCCGCCGTGGACCGCCGCTTCCACGCGGGCGAGCGGGTGGCGATCCTCGGCCGGAACGGCGCCGGCAAGTCGACGCTGATGCGCGCGGCCGTCGGCCTCGTCGCGCCGACCCGCGGCCGGGTCCTGCTGGACGAGCGGCCGGTGCACGAGCTGACCGCGGCCGAGCTCGTCTCGACCTGCGGCTACCTCTTCCAGAACCCCGGCCAGGCGCTCTTCAGCGAGACGGTCGAGGCGGAACTGGCCTTCGGGCCGCGCAATCTCGGAGTGCCGGCGGAGGAGATCCCCGCGATCGCCGACGCCGCGCTGCGCGCCGTGTCGCTCGACGACGTGCCGGGGATCCTGCAGCGGCCGCCGCGCACGCTCTCCTTCGGGCAGCAGCGCCGGCTCGCCGTCGCGCTCGCCCTCACGCTGCGGCCGCGGACGCTGATCCTCGACGAGCCGACGGCGGGGCAGGACGAGCGCTCCTCCCGCCACTTCCTCGACGCGGTCTGGGCGATCGACGGGATCGACAGCGTGTACTTCATCACCCACGACGTCGACATGGCGCTCGCCCGAGCCGACCGCGTGGTGGTCGTCGACGGCGGCGGGATCGTCGCCGACGCCAGTCCCGCCGAGGTCGTGCACGACACGGCGCTCTGGCACGGCCCGGGCGTCGACCCCGGCCACTCCCGCGCGGTGCTGCGCGAGACCGACTTCGTGCGCGCCGCCCGGCGCCACGGACCCGCGAGCGGCCGCCTCCCGCGCCCGCTCGACCTCGCCCGGCGCCTCCGCCGTGCGCAGCAAGGCCCCGGCAGCACCCCCGACGCCGGACGCACCGCCGATCCCCGCAGCTCCTCTCCCTCCCTCGAAAGGACACACCCGTGACCGCCACCACCTCCACCGCCGCGAAGACCGGCCCCTGGGCCGTCTCCTCCCGCACGATCGTCTTCGGCGCCGTCGGCGCCGCCCTCTACGGCGCGCTCGGCGCCCTGAGCTTCGTGATCCCCGGGACGATGATCTCGATCCGCCCCGCGATCGCGATCATCCCCTTCGTGGGCCTGCGCTTCGGACCGGTCGCCGGCTTCTTCACCGGCGCCGTCGGCAACGCGATCGTCGACCAGATCATGGGCTACGGCTTCCTCACCTACTGGAACTGGAGCATCGCGAACGGCCTCGTCGGCCTGCTCGCCGGACTGATCGGCTACTACGCGAAGGAGCCGCGCACCACCGGCCGCCAGCTCGTCTGGGCCGCCGCCATCGCGGTCGCCGCGGTCGTCGTCGGACTGCTCTTCACCGCCACCGACTTCCTGTTCCTCGGCCAGACCTTCCAGTACTGGTTCTTCGGCTCCTACCTCCTGGCGATCCTCGCCACCGGCATCACCGCGGTGATCCTGGTGCCCGTGCTCGACCGGGTCTGGAAGCCGCTGCAGAACCTCGCCGGACGCTGACGGGCGCCCGGGATGGAGGTCTCGCCTCGATACCTCGGCGGTGACTCCTTCCTCGGCCGCCGGGATCCGCGTGTGCTGATCCTGGTGCCGGTGATGTTCGTCGTCACGGCCAGCCAGGTGCGCGATCTGCGCTGGATGGCGGCGCTCGCCGTGGTCGCCTTCGCGTACTACCTCAGCGCGCGGATCCCGTTCCGCGAGGTCCGCTCGAACTGGGCCGTCGTGGCCGTGTTCGTGCTGGTCTTCGCGGGGATCAACGGGCTCATCGTCGGCGCGACCGGCAGCGGCGAGCCGGAGGCCGGCGCGACGCTGTTCACGGTGCCGGTCGTCGGGCTGGCGATCACGGAGGGGGCGGTGTCGTACGCGGTCAACCTGCTGCTGCGCTTCCTCACGCTGGTCGCGGTCGGGTTCCCGCTCGCGTTCGCCATCCGCCCGGGAGACCTCGCGGTCGCGTTCGCGCGGCTCGGCGTGCCGGCCCGCTTCGCCTACGGCATCGACCTGACCTTCAAGTTCCTGCCCAGCGCGGCCTCGAACCTGCAGGAGACGGCCGCGGCCCAGCGGCTGCGCGGCTACGAGCGGACGCAGACCCGCAATCCGATCCGGCGCCTGCGCGAGGTCGCACCGCTGATGGTGCCGGTCACCATCACGTCGTTCGTGGACGCGGAGGACACGGTGGACGCCCTCGATCTGCGCGGCTTCGGGACGCGCAAGCGCACCTGGCTGCGGGAGATCCGGTACACGCCGGTCGACTGGACTGTGACGGGCGCGGCGGTGCTGCTGGCGGTCGCGGCGAGCACGGCGAGCCTCTCGGGACTGATGCCGTCGGCGTGGATCCCGTGAGCGGCGCGGTGTCGCTCGGGCGCGAGAGCGCCGGGAGCTCGACGTCGGTGCTCACCGTGCACAGCGCGCCGTGGGTGCTGCCGGTGGCGGGTGAGCTGGTGCGCGACGGGGCGGTCGCCGTGCGCGGCGAGCGGATCGTCGCGGTCGGGGCGCGGGACGAGGTGCTGGAGGGGCTCCGCGACGAGTCGCCCGCGGTGCGGGAGTGGCCGGGCGCGATCGTCCCGGGCCTCGTCAACGCGCACTCGCACCTGCAGTACACCTGCATGTCCGCGGTCGGCCGGGGCCGGTACGCCGGCTTCGAGGACTGGTCGCGCGCCTTCCAGGAGGTCTACGAGCAGCCGCACGACTGGGGCGCCTCGGCGGCCGCCGGGCTGGAGATCGCGGTCGCGACCGGGACGACGGCGATCGCCGACATCGTCACCGACCTCGACGCACTGCGCGTGCTCGAGGACGGCCGCGTACACGGCATCGCCTACTGGGAGCTGATGAGCCTCCTCGAGGACGACTGGCGCGGCAGCGGGCGCGCGATCACCGCCGAGCTGGTGCGCACCTCCGGCGTGACCCGGATCGGGCTCTCGCCGCACGCGCCGTACTCCCTGGACACCCCGGTGCTGAGCGACCTGACCGGGCTCTCGCAGGAGCTCGGCGTGCGCCGGCACCTGCACCTGGCCGAGTCGGCGTGGGAGGCGGAGTACACGATGCACGGCCGCGGCGACCTGGCGGAGCAGTGGCGCCGCTGGGGCTACGACGGCTTCCACCTGCTGCGCAACGGCGGCAGCGCGCTGCGGCCGGTGGCGTACGCGGAGACGATCGGGGCGCTCGGCGACGACGTGCACATCGCGCACGGGATCTACGTGGACGCGGACGATCGCGCGACGCTGCGGCGCACCGGCACCTCCGTCGCGCTGTGTCCGCGCTCGAACGCGGTGATCGGGCTCGACGAGGCGCCGGTCGCGGACTACCTGCGCGAGGGGAACGCGATCGCGGTCGGGACGGACTCGCTGTCGTCGACGCCGTCGCTCGACCTGCTCGGGGACGTGGCTGAGCTGTGCCGGATCGCGCGGGTGCAGGGGTACGCGGGGCGCGATCTGCACGCGCGGCTGCTCGCGGCGGCGACGCTCGGCGGCGCGCTCGCGATGGGGGCGGCGGAGTCGTTCGGCACGCTGGTGCCGGGGGCGCTCGCCGACCTCGCGGTGCTGGGCGTGTCGGGCTCTTCTTCCGACGACGTGCTCGCCGCCGTCGTCGAAGCCGGTGAGGGGACCGCCCTCGCCACGATCATCTCCGGGGAGGTCCGATGGCAGGCGCGGAGGTGAGCGGGTTCGTCGACCGGCTGAGCGTCGACGGGCGGGTGCTCGAGCGGGTGCGGCGGCCGGCGCTCGCCGAGACGATGGGGCTCGAGCCGCATCCCGAGGGCGGCTGGTACCGGCGGACGTGGGAGTCGCCGGAGCGGCTGACGCTCGTCAGTGCGGACGGCTCGGTGCGGGAGCGGCCGGCGGCGACGCTGATCGTCTTCCTGCTGCCGGCGGGCGAGGCGTCGGCCTGGCACCGGGTGTCCTCGGCGGAGACCTGGATCTGGAACGGGTCCGGCCGGGTGGCGCTGCAGTACGGCGGGCTCGGCGAGGAGCCGGAGGACGGCGAGACGGTCGTGCTCGGCTCGGCGTTCGAGGGGCTGCCGGTGCAGGCGCTGGTGCCGGCCGACGTCTGGCAGCGGACGCTGCCGTCGGCGGAGGACGCGCTGGTGAGCTGCCTGGTGTCGCCGGGCTTCGACTTCGCGGACTTCTCGATGCCGGAGTAGCGGCGGGCGGGGTCTCGAGACGCCGCTGCTGCATGCTCGGGTCTCGATACGCCCCTGCTGGGCTACTCGACCAGCACGGAGGGGGCCACTGCGCGGGCTGCTCGGCCAGCAGGGGAGGACCCGCTGCGCGGGCTGCCAGACCAGCATGTGCTGCGGACGGCTTGCCCAGAGGGTGCCATTGCATGCTGATCGAGTAGGCCGCGCAGCGGGCGTATCGAGATCCACCAGCGTCAGAAGGCGACTCTGCAGACCCGCCCTGCTGATCAACAGCGGGTCTCGATACGCCCCTGCGGGGCTACTCGACCAGCATGAAAATCGTGAGTAGCGGCGGCTGGACTGCTCGAGATGTCGGGAGGCATCGATTCCGTCAGCAGTGACGTGAACGCGTCATCGTTGTGCTTCAAGCGCCCCGAATTTCCCCGGCACGGTAAGAGGGTACCATCCTGGTATGCAGGTACGCCGCTGCCAACCGCGACAGCGGTCGTACCTCGACACCACGGGAGACGCACTCCTGGCGCACGACGACGATCGGCCGACGACCTCCGACGGTCGAAGCGCGGTGCACCGGCGGACGCTCGTCGCCGGAGGGGTCTGGACGGTGCCCGTCATCGCCCTGGCGACGGCGGCTCCGGCCGCATCGGCGTCTCCTGCGCCCTGCCCGTCGGTCACCGATTCTGCTCAGTGGCGACGCTACGACAACGGCTACGGCTATCACGGGGTGTCCGGCATCGAGGAGAAGAACGGCGCCGTCTTCTTCTACCAGCAGGCGGACGATTCGGGCTCCGCCGAGGGGTTCAACCTGGAGGTCTGGTGGGGGGCCAGGCTGCCGGTCGTCGCCCGGACCACCTACACCTTCCTCTACCGGGCCGGTGGCTCGTACGCACAGACCGGCAACGACAGGACTCGCGGTCCGCAGTACGCCCGGCTCGAGATCGACGACGTGCCCATCTCGCCGAACTACAGCACCGACACGAGTCAGTACGGCGACGTGCAGCTGACGAAGGACTTCTCGTTCGTCGACTACTCCACCCGGTGGACGGCGACCACCACGGGATCGGTTCAGCTCATGTGGCACTTCATCGTTCCCGGACGAAAAGGAGTGAGGACCGACGCGAACGACGACATCCGCATCACGCTGCCGATGATCGCCTGCTCGTAGAGGTGCCGAGCAGGCCGTGGGGCGGGCCTCTGCATGCTGATCGAGTAGCCCGCGCAGCGGGCGTATCGAGATCCACCGTGGCCTGGAGGGTGGGTCTCGATACGCCGCGTTCCGCGGCTACTCGACCAGCATGAGGTTCGCGGCCTGTGGCCGGTCGGCCGGCATGGAGCGCGCGGGCTGCGGCCGGTCAACCGGCATGGAGCGTGCGGGTTGCGGCTGGTCGGCGGGCAGGAAGCGCGCGTTCCGCGGCTGGTCGACCGGCAGGGGTGCGCGGACCGGGCGGGTATCGTGAGCCGCATCATGCCCGTCGACTCCGCCCTCGAGGCCTCCGGCTCCGGCAGACGCCTGCAGCGCCGGGTCGCCGAGGGGCTCGGGCGGGAGATCGCGTCGGGGGTCCGGGCGGCGGACTCGCAGATCGTGCCCGAGGAGATCGGCCGCCGGTACGACGTATCGCGCACGGTGGTGCGCGAGGCCTTCCGTGCTCTCGAGGCGCGGGGGATGATCCGGGCCAGGCCGCGCGCGGGGACGCAGGTCCAGCCGGAGAGCTCGTGGAACCTCCTCGATCCGGATGTGATCCAGTGGCGGGCGGCCGGGCCGGCGAGCGAGACGCAGCTGCAGGAGCTCCTCCTGCTGCGCGAGGCGGTCGAGCCCGCCGCGGCCCGGCTCTTCGCGACGAGCGGCCGGACCGCTGGGCAGCAGGAGCTGTCGGCCGCGGCGGCGGAGCTCGCCCTCGCGGCCGAGGCGCGATCGCTGCCCCGGTTCACGAGCGCGGACCAGAGCTTCCACCGGATCCTGGTCGAGGGGTCGGGCAACGCGGTGCTCGCCCAGCTGCTCGGCACCCTCGCCGCCGCGCTGGACAGCAGGTACGGCAGCGGCGTTCCGACCTTCACCGCCGCCACCGATCGAGCGGTCGACCAGCATCGGCGGCTGGCGGAGGCGATCGCGGCGGGGGACGCCGATCTCGCGGAGAACGCGGCGCGCACGCTCGTCCGCGACACCGCCGAGGAGATCCGGGCGACCGCGAGCAGCCGAGGGACGGCCTGAGCCGAGGCGGGCAGGGGTGCCCTCGGGCGCCGGCGGGATCACTCCGCGGGTGCGAGGCCCTCGTACGCGCGGCTGGGGATCTGCGTGGCGAGCTTGCCGCCGCTGACGTCGACGAGCGTGCCGGTGATGTAGCTCGCGGCGTCGCTGGAGAGGAAGCAGAGCAGGTCGGCGATGTCGTCGGGTGTGCCCCAGCGGCGCAGGCTCAGCGTGTCGAGGAGCCGCGCCTTCGCCGCCTCCGGCATGTCCGCGAAGCCGTTCATCGCGGTGGGGATCATGCCCGGCGCGTAGGCGTTGACGGTGATGCCCCACGGCCCGAGCTCGCCGGCGAGGACCCGGGTGAACTGCACGACGGCCGCCTTCGAGGCTCCGTAGGCGGCGGCGCCGATGCTCGGGACGATCGCGGCGAACGAGGCGGCGTTGATGATGCGGCCGCCACCGCGCGCCTTCATCACGGGGATGACGGCCTGCGAGACGAGGAAGGTGCCGCGGACATTCACGTCGAACGCGGCGTCCCAGCGCGACGGATCGAGGGACTCGACGGTGCCCTCGACGTTGATGCCGGCGTTGTTCACCAGGACGTCGACGTGGCCGAACCGCTCGACCACCGCGTCGATCGCCGCCCGCACCGACGCCGGGTCCGTGACGTCGCAGACGATCTGCTGCGCGTCGCCCGAGGGGGAGGGGAAGGCCAGGTCGAGGGCGGCGACCCGCGCGCCCTCCGCCAGGAAGCGGTCGACGATCGCGCGGCCGATGCCGCGCCCGCCTCCGGTGACCACGACGACCAGACCGGTGAGATCGATGAGCACGGCAGCCTCCTATTAGTATGATTAATCGATCGTCACCGTAGCATCGAAGGGCTGCCCCATGGACACCGAAGTCGCTCGCAGAGTCGCCTGGATCACGGGAGCCGGCTCCGGGATCGGGGCCGCGTCGGCCGAGCGCCTGGCGGCGTCGGGCTGGACGGTGGCGCTCAGCGGCAGGTCCCGCGAGCACCTCGACGCCGTCGCCGAGCGGATCGGCAGTGCCGGCGGGGACGCCCTCGTCGTCCCCCTCGACGTGAGCGACGGGGAGGCGGTGCCCGCCGCCAGGGACGCGGTGCTGGCAGCGACCGGCCGGATCGACGCGCTGGTCCTCGCGGCCGGGCTGAACTCCCCGCGGCGGACCTGGGGGGACCAGCGGCTGAGCGAGCTCGAGGAGATCGTGCGCACCAACCTGCTGGGGCCGGTGGGCGTCATCGACGCGGCGCTGCCCGAGCTGAGGGCGCACGCCGGCGCGGTCGTGCTGGTCTCCTCGTACTCGGCCTGGGCGTTCGCCCCGATCGCGGGGGTCGGCTACAGCGCGAGCAAGAAGGCGCTGGCCGAGATCGCCCGCACGCTGAACGCGCAGGAGGCCGCCTCCGGGATCCGCGCCTGCCACCTCTGCCCCGGCGACGTCGCGACGGACTTCCTCCGCCACCGGCCGCAGGTCCCGGATGATGAGGCCCGCGCCCGGATGCTCGCGCCGGACGACGTCGCCCGCGCGGTCGAGTTCGTCCTCGACTCGCCGGCCCACGTCCGCATCGACGAGATGGTGATCTCGCCGGTGTCGCAGCGCTGACGGGCTCCGGGCCTTCGTCGGCGACCGCTCGACGGTCGCGTTCGTGCCGGGCTGTGCCCGCGCGTCCGCGGACGGCCGACCCTGCTACTTCGGAGTCGGCTGCGTCTTCGGCTGGGCGGGAGACGCAGCCGACTTCCCGACGGAAGCACTGCTGCGGGTGACGTACCGGCCAGTGGTCGGGCTGATCCGCGCGCCGCTGACTCGGAAGCCGCCGTTGCCGAGGCTCTGGAACGAGTTGCTGCTGCTGTTCGTCATCGCTGTCTCCTTGTCCTTCGTTGATCGTAGTTGCGCGAGGCGGCTCACACGAGGGAGTCGCTCAGCCGTTCGCTCACCCTCCCTATGGTCGAGCGCCCCCCTAAGGGAGGCATCAAAACGGGCCCTCGCTCAGCTACATAAACCCGATACAGTCAAAATTGGCTCCGTTCCTCCAAGCTGTCGGTCCACGCGGTCGGTGGCGACTGACGTTCGTTAGCTGGCGCTGTTGCGGGCAAAAGACCCACATCGCGGAGCTTCCTGACTTCGGATGGCTGACCTTACCGATTTCTTAGCGCCGAAGTAGACACGGATGGCTGCGGATAGTGATTGGGTGCCTGTTCCTTCAGGATGACGAGCCACTATTCTCATGAGGTACTAGTCGTCAAGGGCGAAAGCACTGGGCAAGATGGATGCGAATTTGGAGAACCGGGATTGCGCTCGTCGTGATTTCATGGAAGTCTGCAGGTGGGGGTGGCAGTGAGTATCTCGATGGACGGCGTATACAGGCATATCCAGGACTTGTTTCAACGCGGCACTGTAATCATCATAGGCTCCGGCGCGTCTTGCGCTTACGGGTTGCCGAGTATGTCCGATTTGGCGCAACACCTTTTGGAGACGATCCCGGGAAAACTCCCGAGTGAAGACCAGCAATCTGAGCTTGAGTGGACACGTATTGCCTCGGCCTTGGCTGATCAAAGCGCACTCGAGACAGCGCTCGGGGTAAATCCGTTGCCCGACGCCCTCGTAGATTTGCTTATGACTGAGGTCGGCATCCGAGTGGCTCGGTCGGAAGGTGCCGCGATTGCAAACATTTTCGGGAGCGAAATTTCTCCTTTTGGTCGACTTTTTGGACATATCTTGCGCTCTGCGCAGATTGTTGACGTGGTGACGACAAACTACGATCGCCTAATCGAGGTTCAAGCTGCGCGGGCAGGGATACGTGTGGACTCGATGTACTACGGACACACCGTCGGCCGTCTCAATGCAGAGCTCAGTCGGGACGAGCTTTTGATGACAGGCACCTCGATTGTGAGAAGCTCACGCACTGTCCTATTACGACCTCGACCTCATATTCGCTTATCAAAGCCCCATGGAAGCCTTGACTGGTTCGAACAGGGAGGGGATTACTTTCGAACCGACCTTGCAATACCCGGTTCACGTCAGATCATTGCGCCCGGAGGCAATAAGTATCGGCTCGGATATGAGGTGCCATTTGACCAGCAAAGACAGCGAGCAAATCAGGCAATCGATGCGGCGGCTTCACTACTGACCGTGGGTTACGGATTCAATGATGAACATCTCCAAACTCACTTAGAGAGAAAATTCTCACAAGTTCCGGCAGTTGTGATAAGTCGAACACTTACTGAGAACGCTAGGGCCTACCTGCAATCTAGCTCAAGAGCAATCGGAATTGAAGCACTCGGCGATGGGTCGAGGTGTGTAGTAAGTGCTGCTGACGATAGTTTGGAAATTGATCTCCCGTTATGGGATCTTAACCACCTTGCAAGGGAAGTGCTTAGTATATGAGTGAACGAAGTCTTGACTTCCCGGATGAAGCAATCCTAGGGCGCACGTTTCGGGTAGACACGTCAAGCGTTTGGGCTGAGGCTGTCGATCATGACCGCCTCACAAGGATCAGCGTGGGCAGCCTGATCGCGTTTCAAGGGTCCAGTGCATCGGAATACTTAATAGGAATGCTCGACCGCGTCACGCGGGACCTTCAGGAGGATTCTCTGCTAGAGGATGTAGGAGTGGAGGGCGAGGTCCCGCTAGAAATACGCCAAAGGGATCTGCTCCGAGTTGTTCTATTAGGTACCTATCGCCGTGTCGACGGAATCAAGGTCGATACATTCAAGCGTGGTGCCGATAGTTACCCGCTCGTCGAGTCCAATTGCTGGGTTCTAGAAGGGCAAAATCTTCAGCGTCTTATGGGGCTTCTTGCAAGTCAGTTAGATCCCGAAAAAAGGCTGCGGCTCGGCACATTCGTTGCCGATCCGACTGCACAAGCGATAGCAGACGGTGATCGCCTCTTTCAGCGGCATGCAGCGTTACTCGGTAGTACGGGCTCAGGAAAGAGTTGGGCCGTCGCACTTATCCTTGAGCGCGCAAGAGCTCTTGCTCATCCAAATCTTGTTGTGTTCGATATGCACGGCGAGTATGCACCGTTAACAGATGGCGAAAACGCGATTGGCCGCGCTTTTCATATTGCGGGACCTGGACAAGATCACGAAGACGAATTGGCGCTTTATCTTCCATGGTGGCTTTTAAATCAGGAGGAAATGCAGGCTCTGTTGCTGGACCGCTCTGAGGAGAATGCTCCGAACCAGGCTGCTAGGCTTGCGCACCACGTGAAGGCCTTGAAGCAGGAGCGCTTACTCGAAGAAGGGCGGTCTGACTTAGCAGCCAAATTCACCGTTGACAGCCCGGTCGCCTACGAGCTTAATAAACTCATAGACCGCCTTGCTGCTGATGATACTGAGATGGTCCCGGGCGCATCAGCTGGGCGGGAAAAGCAGGGTCCGTTCTACGGGCGTCTCACTCGACTCGTGAGCCGGATGAAAGCGAAGGTCAGCGACCGCCGCTATGGCTTTATGTTTGATCCGCCGGTTGCTCATCAGGAATACGATTGGTTGCACGCTTTCGCAGCGCACTTGTTGGGAACCGAGCCAGGAATCAAAATAATAGACTTCAGCGAGGTGCCGAGCGATATCCTGCCAATAGTGGTCGGAGTCCTAGCTCGGGTGCTCTA
The DNA here is from genome assembly GCF_022815525.1 of Rathayibacter sp. VKM Ac-2927. Classification (NCBI taxonomy): domain Bacteria; kingdom Bacillati; phylum Actinomycetota; class Actinomycetes; order Micrococcales; family Microbacteriaceae; genus Rathayibacter; species Rathayibacter sp. VKM Ac-2927. The sequence goes on along the minus strand of NZ_JALGRT010000004.1, from coordinate 380,687 downwards.
CGAAATTCACTTTTGGACGGCGGAAGAGAAGCGGACACCAATCACTTTGGTGTGTGATGAGGCGCATCTTTATCTGCCTGCTGGGCAGGCTGGCGCCGCCGACCAGCGTGCGCTTGATGTCTTCGAGCGAATCGCGAAGGAGGGACGTAAGTACGGTATATCGCTGCTTGTTGTGAGTCAGCGTCCATCCGACGTGAGCCGAACCGTGCTGTCGCAGTGCAATAACTTCATCGCCCTTCGCTTGACCAACGACCAGGATCAGGCGGTCGTAAAACGACTCATGCCGGACAGTATGGAAGCCCTTACCTCGGCGTTACCGTTGCTAGATGTTGGTGAGGCCCTCATATTGGGCGACGCTATTATCCTGCCGACAAGAATTCGGCTCGACCCTCCCAAAGTAAAACCGACAAGTGCCACGAAGAATTTCTGGACTGACTGGAACACCTTAGAAGCCGAGGTTGATTCTCTTTCAGTCGCGGTGGAGGCGATGCGTGCACAATCTCGAAGGTAGGAATAAAGAAGGTATTCGGAGATGAGCGACCAATCGGAACCCAGTGGTATCGACTCGGTTGGACCGCCGCCGGCAGGGTCGACTCCGGCGGAAACTGTAGAGCACTACCTATCGGGCTACGAGGCCGAGTTCAAGAAGGCCCGGAGGACCGTTAAAAGGAGATCGTCCGCCGTCACGATCGCTGCGTCTGTTTTGACCGGTCTCGTAGCAGTGCTCGGTTGCATCAGTGCAGTTTTAGCGACCGATTGGATAAGTGGCGGAGTTGCGGTTGGAACGACCCTATCGTCTGCGACTATCGCCGTTTTATTAGCTTGGAACGAGCATTTTCATCACCGCGAGCTGTGGATTCAGCGGTCAGCGGTGCTTGCAGACGTAAACTCTGTGCGACGGCGGTTTGCGGCACGATCGGCGCGGCCGTGGTACAAGCGTCGCACCGAGGCTGTTGATTCTAAAGAAGCACTAGATGAACTCGACAGCATCCTCAAAGACGACATCCGCACGTGGACCTCGATACAGGGAAATTAGACCGCTTCCTCACCTGACAATCGGCGGCAATCACGCAGTTTCATTGTGCTCTAAAGCGTAAGCCTTTGACAAGTGGCTTTGAGCCGAACTGCGCTATTATCTCGCATACTGGTCGAGATGAGTGGCCTAACTACTCTAGATAGTGCCTTTGGGCGTTGATCGATACCGGCGTGTAGCTATGGGAGGACCGACTAAGTGCCCTGGCGTCAGCCGGAGGACTCGCGGGGGACGAGGCGCACGGGCATGGAGCGGACGCCGGGCGTCGCGCGTCCGTGGATGGCGTGGGAGAGCTCCTCGGCGGCGGCGCGGCCGAGGGCCTCGAGCTGCATGTCGATACTGGTGAGCGGGGGGCGGGCGGCCTCGACGAGGAGGTCCCAGTTGTCGAAGCCGACGACGGCGACGTCGCGCGGCACGGGGTGCCCGCTCTCGCGCAGGTGGTCGAGGGCGCCGCGGGCGATCTGGTCGCTCGCGCAGATGATGGCGTCGAGATCGGGGTGCGCGGCGAGCAGCGACTCGGCGCACTGGCGGCCCCAGCTCTCCGACCACTGGCCGTAGAGCACGTCGCCGCCGACCAGCGGGAGGCCCGCCTCCGTCAGCGCGCGCTCGACGCCGCGGGCGCGGTCGTGCGCGGCGGTGTAGCTGGGCTCCCCGTTGATCAGCGCGATGCGCGTGCGCCCGCGCTCGATCAGGTGGCGGGCCGCGAGCACGCCGGCGAGCGTGTTGTCGGGCGTGAAGGAGGAGTCGCGCTCGTCCTCGGAGGGTGCGTAGGCGTAGACGACCGGGACGGGGATCGTCGCGGTGATCGACGGCCGCGGGTTGGTCGTCCGGCCGAGCACGACGATCCCGTCGACGCGCTTGGCCAGCAGGTTCTTGATGTGGTGCTGCTCGCGGATCGAGTCGCCGCGGGCGTCGCAGAGGAACACCGAGGTGGAGCCGGCGCCGAACGCGTCCTCGGCGCCCAGCAGCACGGGCAGCACGAAGCGGTTGTCGAGGTCGTTGGTGAGCATCCCGATCGTGCCGGTGCGGCGCGAGTTGAGGGCCTGCGCGAACGGGTTCGGGGTGAAGGAGAGCGCGGCGGCGGCGTCGAGCACCTTCTGGCGGGTCTCGGCGCGGACCTGGTCGCGGCCGTTCAGTGCCTTCGACGCGGTGGCGATCGAGACGCCGGCCTCGCGGGCGACGTCGGTCAGCGTGATGGTGCCCGTGGGCTTGCGCGGCGCGATGACGTCCTCCTTCCGCGGGACGCCGGTGCGCCCTGGACGATCCTCGCACAGGATCCCGCGAACCGAAAACACCGAAAACGCGACAACTCTTGACTCGACCTTCCCGCCCTGTCTACTTTGAACCCGCAGAAAGTAGTTTCGGTCCGGCGGTCGCCGAGACCGGCCAGCACCACCCGTCAACGACGAAGGGAACATCCGCGATGAAGAGGAAGCACACTCGGGGCCTCGCCGCCGCCGTCCTGCTCGGGACCGCAGCCGCAGCACTGACCGGCTGCGCGGGAGGCTCGGGAGGCGACTCCTCCGCCGCCGGCGGCACCTACACCTTCTGGGACCCGTACCCCCAGTTCGACGAGTCGTCCGACTGGGCGCAGCTCATCGACTCGTGCGGCACCGAGGCCGGCGTCACCGTCGAGCGGACCGGCTACGACACCACCGACCTGACCAACAAGGCGCTCCTCGCCGGGCAGCAGGGCAGCTCGCCGGACATCCTGCTCGTCGACAACCCGGTCGTCTCCACGCTCGCCGAGTCGGGCATCCTGACCACCACCGCCGAGAACGGCCTCGAGACCGGCGACATCGACGCCAACATCCTGGCCGCGGGCGAGGTCGGCGGCGACACCTTCGGCGTCCCGATCGGCGCGAACACGCTGGCGCTGTACTACAACAAGACCGTGCTGGCCACGGCCGGCGTCGACGTCTCCTCGATCACCGACTGGGCGAGCCTCACCGCCGCGCTCGAGAAGGTCACCGCCTCGGGCGGCAAGGGCATCACGTTCTCGGGCATCGGCACCGAGGAGGGCACCTTCCAGTTCCTGCCCTGGTTCTGGGGCTCCGGCGCCGAGCTGACCGAGCTCGACTCGGACGCCGCCGTGGACGCGGTCTCGCTCTGGACCGACTGGCTGGAGAAGGGCTACGCGCCCAACTCCGTGATCGGCAACACCCAGACCACCAGCTGGCAGGAGTTCGAGACCGGCGAGTACGCCTTCGGCGAGAACGGCACCTGGCAGCTCGCGAACGCCAAGGCCTCCGGCATCGACTACGGCATCCTCACCATCCCCGCGAAGGACGGCGGCTCGGCCCCCGCGCCGACCGGCGGCGAGTTCCTCACCCTGCCCGTGCAGAAGGACGAGGCGCGCTACGAGACGTCGACCGCGATCGCCGAGTGCCTCACCTCGACGGACAACCTGGTGACGACCGATGACACGCTGTCGTACATCGCCCCGACGGCCGCCGCGCAGGAGGCGCAGGTCGCCGGGAACGCCGACCTCGAGCCCTGGGTCGAGGCCGTCCAGGCCGCGAAGGGCCGCACCTCGGACGACCTCGGGACGAAGTACCCGAAGATCTCCGAGCAGCTCTGGTCCGCGGTGCAGACCGCGCTGAGCGGCTCGCAGTCGCCGGCCGACGCGCTGAAGGCGGCGCAGTCGGCGGCCGAGTCCGCGACGCAGTGATGAGCGGTGTGGAGCCCCTTGCCGATCGAGCAGTCCGCTCTGCGGGCGTCTCGGGATCTGCCGGCGTCGGAGGGGTGGTCTGCGGGCCGGAGGTTCTTGCGGTGGTGGGTCTCGATACGCCCCTGCGGGGCTACTCGACCAGCATGCGGGGCGCGCTGCGGGGCTGCTCGACCAGCATTCGGGAGGAACGATGACGACGGCCACTGAGACGGGGCGGCTGCTGCGCCGCGAGGCCGAGCCCGGGGTCGCGGCCGTCGCGGCCCCGGCGCCCAGGCGGCGGCGGCCGGGCGGGCAGCTCGCGGCGTGGGCGTTCCTCGCCCCGCTCGTCGTCTACCTGCTCGTGTTCTACGCCTTCCCGCTCTACCGCAACCTCGAGCTGAGCCTGAAGGACTACACGGTCCGCTCCTTCGTCCAGGGCAACGCCCCGTTCGTCTGGTTCGACAACTACGTGCAGGTCTTCCGCGACCCGACCTTCGGCCCCGCGCTGCTGCACACCGCGGTGTTCACGGGAGTCTCGCTGATCTTCCAGTTCACGCTGGGGCTGGCGCTCGCGGTCTTCTTCTACCGGCGCTTCCCGCTCGCGAGCACGCTCCGGGCGCTGTTCCTCGTGCCGTGGCTGCTGCCGCTGATCGTCTCGGCGTCGACCTGGTCGTGGATGCTGAACAGCGACTCCGGGATCGTCAACGCGTTCCTCGAGTCGTTCGGGATCGGGCAGATCAACTGGCTGACCTCGCCGTCGACCTCGCTGATCGCGGTGCTGATCGCCAACATCTGGATCGGCATCCCGTTCAACCTGGTGATCCTCTACTCCGGGCTGCAGAACATCCCGCAGGACCTCTACGAGGCGGCCTCGCTCGACGGCGCGACCGGCGCCCAGCAGTTCTGGCGGATCACGCTGCCGCTGCTGCGCCCGGTGTCGGCGATCACGATCCTGCTCGGCCTCGTCTACACGCTGAAGGTGTTCGACATCATCTGGATCATGACCAAGGGCGGTCCGGCGGACTCGTCGACGACCCTGGCGACCTGGACCTACCAGCTCGGCTTCGGCTCGATGCTGCCCGACTTCGGCCCCGCGGCGGCGGTCGGCAACCTCCTGATCATCCTCGCCCTGGTCTTCGGCCTGATCTACATCCGCGTCCAGCGGAAGCAGGCCGACGCATGAGCGCCCGGCGCCCCTGGTGGCTCACCCTCGTGGGCGTGCTGCTCACCGCGATCATGCTGTTCCCGGTCTACTGGATGATCAACGTCTCACTGACGCAGACCGGATCGATGCGGAAGGATCCGCCGGACTGGTTCCCGTTCGCGCCCACCTTCTCGGGCTACCAGGCCGTGCTGAGCGAGCAGCTGCCGTACCTCGGCACCAGCCTGATCGTCGGGCTCGGCACGGTGCTGCTGACCGTGGCGATCGCCGCTCCGGCCGCGTACTCGCTCGCGAAGCTGCGGCCGCGCGGCGGGCAGGGGCTCTCCTTCGTCCTCCTGATCGCGCAGATGATCCCGGCGATCATCATGGCGATGGGCTTCTACGCCATCTACCTCAACCTCGGGCTGCTGAACTCGATCCCCGGGCTGATCGTGGCCGACTCGACCATCGCGGTGCCGTTCGGCGTGCTGATCTTCACCGCGTTCATGTCCGGCATCCCCGACGAGCTGACCCAGGCCGCGCGGATGGACGGCGCGAGCGCCTGGCGCACCTTCACCTCGGTGATCATGCCGATCAGCCGCAACTCCGTCGTCACGGTGTCGCTCTTCGCGTTCCTCTGGGCCTGGTCGGACTTCATCTTCGCGTCGACCCTCGACAGCGGCGGGAAGCTCCAGCCGATCACGCTCGGCATCTACAAGTACATCGGCAACAACAACCAGGAGTGGAACTCGATCATGGCGACCGCCGTGGTCGCCTCGCTCCCGGCCGCCCTCCTCCTCGTCGTCGCCCAGCGGTACGTCTCGGCGGGTGTCACCGCCGGTGCCGTCAAGGACTGACCCTCTTCCTCCTAGGAGATCCTCGTGACCCTGACCACCACCGTCGCCCTCGGCGGCCCCGTCGCCCCGACTGCGGGCGCGCTCCGGCCGCTGCGCCAGGACGAGATCCGGCTGACCGGCGGCTTCTGGCAGCACTACCAGCGGCTCGGCGCGGACGCCGTGATCGGCCACTGCCTGAGCTGGATCGAGCGGGTCGGCTGGGCCGGCAACTTCGACCGCGCGGCGAACGGCGCGATCTCCTCGGCGGCCGGCGGCGACCTCCACGCGGGCATCGAGTTCGTCGACTCGGAGGTCTACAAGCTGCTCGAGGCGATGGCGTGGGAGCTGGGCCGCTCCGACGATCCGGCGCTCGCTGCGCAGTACGAGGCGCTGGTGCTGCGGGTCGCGGGGGCCCAGGACGAGGACGGCTACCTGCACACGAGCTTCGGCCGGCCGGGGCAGCGCGCGCGCTACTCCGATCTGGAGTGGGGCCACGAGCTGTACTGCTTCGGCCACCTGATCCAGGCCGCCGTGGCGCGGCTGCGCACCGGGTACGACGACCTGCTGCCGGCCGTCGCGCGGCGTCTCGCCGATCACGTGATCGAGGTGTTCGGGGCGGAGGGGCGCGTCGCGGTCTGCGGGCATCCCGAGATCGAGCCGGCGCTCGCCGAGCTGGCGCGGGCCACCGGCGACGGTCGGTACCTGGAGCAGGCGCGGCTGTTCGTCGAGCGGCGGGGCACTGGGACGCTCGGTCCGATCGCCTTCGGGCCGGAGTACTTCCAGGACGACGTGCCGGTGCGCTCGGCCGAGGTGCTGCGCGGGCACGCGGTGCGGGCGCTGTACCTCTCCGCGGGGGCGCTCGACGTCGCCGTGGAGACGGGCGACGCGGAGCTCGAGGCCGCGGTGGGGAGGCAGTGGGCGGCGACGGTCGCGCGCCGGACCTATCTGACCGGCGGGATGGGCTCGCACCACCAGGACGAGGCGTTCGGCGCCGACTTCGAGCTGCCGCCGGACCGCGCCTACGCCGAGACCTGCGCGGCGATCGCGTCGAACATGCTGTCGTGGCGGCTGCTGCTGCGCTCGGACGACGCGGTCTATGCGGATCTGATGGAGCGGACGCTGCTGAACGCCGTGCTGCCCGCGACTCGCGAGGACGGGCGCGCCTTCTTCTACACGAACACGCTGCAGCAGCGGGTGGACGGGGTGGCGCCGGACGAGAGCGTCGAGACCGACCGGGCGCAGTCGAGCCTGCGGGCGCCGTGGTTCTGGGTGTCCTGCTGTCCGACGAACACGGCGCGGACCCTCGCGAGCGTCGAGCTGAGCTTCGCGACCGCGACGGACGACGGGGTGCAGCTGCACCAGTACGGGGCGTACCGGGTGACGACGGGCGACGTGTCGCTCGAGGTGGAGACCGCGTATCCGGAGGACGGCGAGATCGCGGTGCGGGTCCTCGCGGACGCGGAGTTCGCGCTGACGCTGCGGATCCCGCCGTTCGCGCGCGGGACGGCGCTGCTGGACGGGCAGGCGGTGGACGCGGGGCTGTCGACGGTGACGGTGCGGCGGGCGTTCGCGGCCGGCGACGTGGTGCGGCTGTCGCTGCCGATGCCGGCGCGCTTCGTGACGCCGCACCCGCGGATCGACGCGGTGCGCGGGCAGGTCGCGGTGGAGCGCGGGCCGTTCGTGCTGGCGCTGGAGTCGCTCGAGCTGCCGGACGGCCTCGACACGGAGCACGTGGCGGTGGACGCCGAGGTCTCGCCGGTCGCTGTCGGCGACGGCGCCCGGGTGGCGCTCGTGTGCCGCGACGCCCCGGCGTCCGCGTGGCCCTACTCCGTGCCGGCGGAGCTCGGCGAGCGCTTCACCGCGGAGTTCCACCCCTACTACCGCTGGGCGAACCGCGGCCCCTCCACGATGCGCATCTGGACGCCCACCCTCTGACGCGCCTCTCGCGAGATGCCACTTGTGCACGCCTTTCACGGCGTGTCGCGGGCACAAGTGGCATCTCGCCGCCGGAGGGAGCGTCCTCGAACGCGCGAGCGTGCAAGCCCCGGGAGTTCGCGATTCATGCTGGTCGAGTAGCCCCGGAGGGGCGTATCGAGACCCGGCGTCCCCGGGAGGGCGGGTCTGCAGACCTGTCTGCTGAAGGTGGGGGATCTCGATACGCCCGCTGCGCGGGCTACTCGATCAGCAAAGAGGGGGCGCTGCTCGATCGGCGCGGCGCGCTGCTGCGAGATGCCACTTGTGCACGCCTTTGACGGCGTGTCGGGTGCACAAGTGGCATCTCGCGGAGGGGGTCAGTGCTCGCGGCGGGAGGGGACGTCGGCCGGGGTCTCCAGGGGGGCGTCCTGGACGGTGGCGCGGTCGGACTTGGAGCGGTCGCCGCGGGTCTTCAGGAGGCTGGCGATCGTGGCGACGGCGATCGTCGAGCCGATGAAGGTGAGCGAGAACCAGATCGGGATCTCGGGGACCCAGAGCAGCGGCTCGCCGCCGTTGATGAAGGGGAACTCGTTGACGTGCAGGGCGTGGAAGACGAGCTTCACGGCGATGAAGCCGAGGATGACGGCAAGGCCCTGGCTGAGGTAGACGAGGCGCTCGAGCAGTCCGCCGATCAGGAAGAACAGCTGGCGCAGGCCCATCAGCGCGAAGGCGTTCGCGGTGAAGACGATGTAGGCCTCGTTGGTCAGGCCGTAGATGGCGGGGATCGAGTCGAGCGCGAAGACGAGGTCGATGAAGCCGATGGCGACGATGGTCAGCAGCATCGGGGTGACGAAGCGGCGGCCGTCCTTCTTCACCGTCAGCTTGTCGCCGTGGTACTCGTCGGTGACGGGGAGGACGCGGCGCACCAGGCGCATGAAGGCGTTGTTCGAGGGGTCGCCGTGGTCGCCCTTGATCTGCTGGTAGGCCAGCACGAAGAGCAGGGCGCCGAAGAGGTAGAACACCCAGGAGAAGTTCTCGATCAGGGCCGCGCCGACCGCGATGAAGCCGCCGCGCATGATCAGCGCGATGACGATGCCGATCATCAGCACCTTCTGCTGGTAGATCTTCGGCACCGCGAACCCGGTCATGATGATGAGGAAGAGGAAGAGGTTGTCGAGCGACAGCGCCTTCTCGGTGAGATAGCCGGCGAAGTACTCGCCGCCGTAGCGCCAGTCGGCGACGAAGCCGATCCCGACGCCGAACAGCAGCGCGAGGCCGATGTAGAAGGCCGACCAGCGGGCGGACTCGCCGATGGTCGGCTCGTGCGGCTTCCGCACGTGCGCGAAGAACTCGTAGACGAAGAAGGCGATCGTCACGGCGATGGTGATCAGCCAGATGACGGGTGTGATCTGCACGGGGGTGCTCCAAGAGGGTCGGTCGATGAGGGACCAAGGTCTCCTCCGCTCCGGCCGCGACCTCTCGGAGGTGGTGGCGGAGCCGATGGCCCGGGACGCTCCTTCGCATCCGTCATGACGGGCTCACCGCAGTCGGGAGTACTCCCCTTGCTGTCTGCGATTCTACTCAGGTAGCGCGATCGCGAGGCTGGGAGAGTACCGACACGTCGCTTCTGGATCCATCCGGCTCTATATTGGATCCAGCGGCAGCGTGTCGCGCGAGAGGCGGCGCATGGCCATCCAGACGGTCCTCGGCCCGATCGAGGCGGCGGAGCTCGGCGTCGTGTCGATGCACGAGCATCTGCTGACCGACGCGAGCGCGCTGCAGCGGCCCGGCGTCGAGGCTCTCGATCCCGACGCCCCGGTCACCGCCGAGCTCGCGGCCGCCCTGCGCTGGAGCCAGCTCGCGCTGGCCGACAACCTCCGCCTCGACGACGTCGAGCTGCTCGCCGACGAACTCCGCATGGGAGCGTCGGCCGGTCTCACTGCGGCCGTCGACCTCAGCTCGCTCGGCTTCGGACCCGACCATGCGCGCCTGCCCGCCCTGTCCGGCCAGGCGGGCGTCGCGATCGTCGCCGGCTACGGCGCCTACCTCCCGCGCCTGCTGCCCGAGTGGTACCTCGCGCTCGACCTCGACGGACGCACCGAACTCTTCACCCGGGCGCTGACGGAGGCGATCCCCGGCACGACCTACCGCGCCGGACTGCTCGGCCTGATGGGCACGACCGGCGCCTTCGCGACTCCCGAGGGCGAGCAGGAGCGGATCAGCCTCACCGCCGCGGCCCGCGCGGCCGCCGCGACCGGCTCGGCGATCACCGTGCGGCTCGCCGCGGACGCCCGCAACGGGCTCGAGGTGCTCGCGCACGTCGTCGCCGAGGGAGTGGATCCCTCCCGCGTCGTGTTCAGCACGGTCGACGAGTTCCTCGACCTGCCCTACCTCCGCGACCTCGGTGCGGCGGGCGCCGTGCTGGAGCTCTGCTTCGGCAACGAGGGCGCGCACGTCGGCCGGATCCGCAACGCGAGCGACCCGCAGCGCCTGGACGCGCTGCTGGAGCTGCTCGGCACCGACCCCGGCATCCGCTGGGTGCTCGGCCACAGCACCTGGACGAAGGGCCAGCTGCGCCGCTTCGGCGGGCACGGCTTCGACCACCTCGGCGCGCGCGTCCTGCCGGGGCTCCGCGCGCTCGGCGTCGAGGACGACGTGCTGCGGCGGATGAGCGTCGAGGAGCCCGCCCGGCTGCTCGACCGGCCGTGACCGACCGGCCCTGACCGACCGCCCCGCCCCCTCGGCCCCGACGACTCCGGCCCCGACCCCGGCCCCCGATGAGAGAGACGCAGACCCCATGAGAGACACCCTCGCCCCGCTCGCGCCGATCGAGCCCTACCTCGTCGACGGCGCGTGGCTCGCTCCCGAGGGCGCGGAGCTGCTCGACGTCGTCGATCCCGCCACGGAGGAGCTGCTCACCCGCGTCCCGCAGGCCGGCCCCGCCGAGATCGAGGCGGCCGTCACCGCCGCCCGCCGCGCGCACGACGACGCGCGCTGGAGCGGGATGAGCCCGCACGACCGCAGCCGCATCCTGAACCGCATCGCCGACCTGATCGAGGAGCGCCTCGAGGAGCTCGCGGTGCTCGAGACCCGCGACAACGGCAAGCCGATCGAGCGCTCGCGCGCCGACACCGCGACCTCGGCCCGCGTCTTCCGCTACTACGCCGGCGCCCCCTCGCGGCTGACCGGCACCGTCGTGCCCGTCGACGCGCAGCACCACGTCTACACGACGCTCGAGCCGGTCGGAGTCGCGGCGCTGATCCTGCCGTGGAACTTCCCGATCATGACGGCGAGCTTCAAGCTGGCGCCGGCGCTCGCCGCGGGCTGCACCGTGGTCGTGAAGCCGGCGGAGCAGACTCCGCTGACGATGCTGCGCCTCGCGGCCCTCTGCGAGGAGGCGGGCGTCCCCGCGGGAGTCGTCAACGTGCTGACCGGCGACGGCCGGGTCGGCGCGGCGCTCACCGAGCACCCGCTGGTCAGCAAGGTCTCCTTCACCGGCAGCACCGAGGTCGGCCGCAAGGTGATGCGCGCCGCGAGCGAGGACTTCACCCGCTTGACTCTGGAACTGGGCGGCAAGAGCCCGAACATCGTGTTCGAGGACGCGGACCTGGACGCCGTCGTGCTGACCGCGATGCGGGCGTCGTTCGGCCACTCCGGCCAGATGTGCACGGCGGGCAGCCGGCTGCTGGTGCAGCGCTCGATCCTCGAGGAGACGACGGAGCGGCTGACCGCGGCGGTGCGGAGGGTCGCGCTCGGCGACGGGCTGGCCGGCGGCGTGACCGTCGGGCCGCTCGTGTCGGAGGAGCAGCGGCAGCAGGTGCTCGGCTACATCGCGCAGGGCGAGGCGGAGGGCGCGGTCGTCGCGGTGGGCGGCGGCGTGCCGGACCGGCCGGGCTACTACGTCGAGCCGACGCTGTTCACGGGCGTCACGAACACGATGACCATCGCGCGCGAGGAGATCTTCGGACCGGTCGTCGGCATCATCCCGTTCGAGGACGAGGACGAGGCGGTGTCCCTCGCCAACGACCAGACCTACGGCCTCGCCGCCGGCGTGTGGACGAACGACCTGGCGCGGGCGCACCGGATGGGGCGGCGACTGCGCGCGGGGACGGTGTGGGTCAACACGTACAACCTGTTCGACCCGGCGCTGTCGTTCGGCGGCGTGGGGGAGTCCGGGATGGGGCGCGACCTGGGCGAGGAGGCGCTGCGCTCGTTCTGCGAGCTGAAGAGCGTGGTCATCGCGCTCTGAGCCCGGCGGTGCCGGTTCGATCTGCAGGCGATCCGCGCGGGAACGCGGTTTCCGCCGCGCCCGTGCGTCTCGTGCCGGTGTGATCGCCTGCACATCGGACAGAACCCCTCCGGAAGGGTGCCGGGCCGGTGTGCAGGTGCTCCTCCGTCGTGCAGGTGCCCGCGCGTTGTGCAGGTGATTCGGCGCGGAAGCCGCTCACCGGCGCGAGGGCGGGAGGCGGGAGGGGCGGATCGCCTGCAGATCGGACGGGGTAGTGCCGGGCTCAGGCGTCAGATCCAGCCGTTCTCGCGGGCCTCGATGACGGCGCGCTGGCGGGTGTCGACGTCGAGCTTGCGCAGGATCGACGAGACGTGGTTGCGCACGGTGCCCGCGGAGAGGTGCAGCGCCCTGCCGATCTCGCCGGTGGTCTCGCCGCGGGAGCCGGCGCTCAGGACGTCGAGCTCGCGGTCGGTGAGCGGGCTGCGCGTGGTCGCGAGGGCGTCGGCGGCGATCTCGGACTCCTCTTCTGGCGCGGGTGGATCTCGATACGCCCTCTGCGAGGGCTACTCGATCAACATGAGAGGGGGAGCAGCCGGAGGCTACGTCGCCCTTCCGTCAGCCGCCCGCCTCATGCTGGTCGAGTAGCCGCGCAGCGGCGTATCGAGACCCACCGTCACCAGAAGGGCGGGTCTGCAGACTCGTCCTTCTGACGGTGGTGGATCTCGATACGCCCGCTGTGCGGGCTACTCGATCAGCATGGAGTTCCCCGCACTGACGAGGTGGCCTTTCCTGGTCAGCATGGAGTTCCCCGCTCACGAGGTGATCTCTGCTCGGAGCCCTCGGCGAGGATTCCGCGCCTGGGTCGGCAGCTCGTGCGGCGATTCCGGCACCCTCGTCACGTCTCCTCGTCGAGGAGGAGAAGAGGAGGGACGGAGCTGTGTGTGTCGAGGATGTCGGACCGGTCGAGGCCGTGTGGGCCTTCGTGAACGCCTACGACGAATGGGCCCAGCGGGGCTACACGCCGAGCATTCCGGAGGAGCTGGTGGAGGCGGTGACCGAGAAGGGGCTTCCGGGCCTCGACTCGGATGCTCGCTGGTACTCGCGGGGCAAGGTGAGGCAGGTCGGGAGCATGGTCGTCTCCGAGGTCGAGCTGCTGTCGTACTCGAGCTCCGACGCCGTCGTCGGGGCGCTCCTGGACACGACGGGCATCCGCGTCCTCGCCAACGGCAAGGAGACGTTCCGCAGCACCGAGGAGAAGGACCTGATCCACCGCGTGCGGATCGGCCTGGTCTTCGACGGCCGCTGGCGGATCGACGTGATCGACACAGTGGAGTAGCGGCAGGCGGACGCCTCGGGTGCGCAGAAGTTGTCGTAGTGGGTGCTCGGGTACGACAACTTTCGGAGAGGGAGGGGGTCCGGCGGGCGAGGTCAGGGGGTCGGCGGACAGGACGACGCGGCCAGGCGGCGGACGGCGTCGCGGGGGGCGTGGGTGACGCGGGGCGGCTCCGCGAGGAGGAGGGTCGCGCGGGTGGCGCCGTACTCGGGCCAGTCGGGGCCCGGGGCGCCGGTGGCGGCGAAGGCGGACCAGTGGCGGGTGAGGGTGTCGCGGAGGGACGTGGGGGCGGTGTCGCCGACCTCGGTGCGGGCGACGTCCGAGTCGTCGAGGTGGCGGAAGAGGAACGGCAGCTCGAGGGAGTGGCCGGCGCGGCGCGGTCCGGCGGAGGCGGGCTGCTCCCAGGTGAAGAGGTAGGCGCGGGTCGAGCCGGTGGCGCCGGCGCGGGCGTCGAGGAGGCGCTGGCTGGGCTGCCGGTAGATCGTCTCGGTGAGGCAGGCCTCGAGGAGCTCGGCACCGGACACCTCGCGGCCGAGGTCGGCGCGGAGGGCTGCGGCGAACGCCTCCGTCCGGCTGCCGCGCGACGCGGGCCAGTGCGGCAGGAGCAGCGTCAGCTCGCGCTCGAGGAGCTCCGGGGACGGGTCCGGGCCGCCGGGATCGACGAAGCCGGAGCCCTCGTTCACGTTCGTGCCGACGATCAGATCCACCGTCGAGGACGCCCCGGCGGCGACCGCGTCCACCGGCGCCGCGGGCAGCACGCGGCCGTCGAGGCTCGGCCGGAAGGCGGGCGCCGGGTTCGGGTGGCCGGCCGAGCGGCGCTCGATCAGCCGCTGCTGGGCGGCGACCACGTCCTCCCACGGCAGCGCGAGCAGCCGCGACGGGTCGTCCGCCAGGCCCAGGAGCGCGAGCAGCTCAGCGGTGACGCCCTCGCCGAAGGCCCGCGTGCCGATCCGCTCCGGGTTGCCGCTCTGCAGCACGGCCCGCTGGAAGAGCCCGGCGGCAGCGGGCGCGGCGAGCAGCGCCGAGACGAGCACCGCTCCCGCGGACTGCCCGGCGAGGGTCACCCGCGACGCGTCCCCGCCGAACGCGGCGATGCCCGAGCGCAGCCAGCGGAGCGCGGCGATGACGTCCAGCAAGGCGAGGTTCGCGGAGTCGGCGTACTCCGCGCCGAGCAGGTGCTCGAGCGTCAGGAAGCCGAGGGCGCCGAGGCGGTGGTTGACGGAGACGACGACCCTGCGGCCCGCGGCGGCGAGGCGCGCGCCGTCGGAGAGCGGCTCCGCGTTCGATCCGACGAGGTGCAGGCCGCCGTGCACCCAGACGAGCACGGGCAGGTCGCGGGCGGCGGGATCGGGCGTCCAGATGTTCAGGTGCAGGGAGTCCCGCTCGGAGACGGGCGCGTCGGCGAACGGCTGCGGCGCGACAGGCCCGCGCGAGATCGCCGGGCGCACCCCCGTCCACGGCTCCACCGCCGCGCCGGGCCGGAAGCGCTCGGCCACCCGCAGGTACGGCACGCCGAGGAAGGCGTGCACCGCGCCGTCCGGCGTCTCCAGCACCCGGCCGCGCACGATGCCCCCCGGAGTCACGACCTCGGTCATGCGGGCTGGTGCAGCACGGGCCCGTGGCCGGGCGAGAGCGTGCTCTGCAGCACGAGGGAGGAGGCGCCGATCGCCGCGGCGTCGCGCGGATTCGCCGACAGCTCGACGCTGATCGGGTGCGCGCGGCGGGCGAACCGGCGGCCCTCGAGCCGGGAGCGCAGCGCCCGCGTATAGATCGAGCCGGCGATCGCGACTCCGGGGCCGGTGAGGACGAGCGCGTCGAGGTCGAACAGGTTGGCGAGGGTGACGGCGCCGTCGGCGAGGTGCCCGGCGGATCGCTGCAGCAGCGCCTCCGCGGCGGGGTGGCCGTTGATCGCGGCGAGGCTCAGCACGTCGAAGTCGCGGGCGTTCTGCTCCACCTCGAAGGTGAGGTCGAGGTCGGCGAAGGCGGCCCGGTCGACGCTCGCGTCCTCGACGACGACGGAAGGCGCGGCGTAGCGCTCGAGGCAGCCGATGTTGCCGCAGAAGCACTCGCGGCCGCCCGGGGCGATGGTGATGTGGCCGATCTCGGCGGCGTTGGAGCTGGCTCCGCGGAAGAGCGCGCCGTCGAGCACGATGCCGGCGCCGATCCCGGTGCCGACGTAGATGCTGCCGAAGGTCTCGTGCCGCGAGACGCCGCGGCTCCAGAACTCGCCGATGGCGGCGGCCGCCGCGTCGTTGTCGAGCAGGATCGGGATGCCGAAGCCGGCACCGAGCTCCTCGCGCAGGGGGAAGTCGCGCCAGCCCTGCAGGGTGGGCGGGCCGAGGATCCGGCCGGCGGCCTGGTCGATCGGCCCGGGCGCGACGACCGCGACGCCGGCGATGGTGCGGCGGTCGAGGCCGGTGCCGCGGACGAACGCGGCGTAGCCGTCGACGATCCGCCGCGTGACCTCCTCCGGGGCCGCGAGCGCCGCCCCGCGGATCTGCTGGCGCGCGAGCACTCCGCCGCCGGCGTCGGTCGCCACGAAGGTGATCGATTCGAAGCCGAGCTGGACACCGACGCCGATCCGCGCCCGGGTGTTGATCTCGAGCATCTGCCGCGGCTTGCCGCCGCTGGCCGTGGATCCGGTCTCGCGGACGATGCCGTCGGTCAGCAGCTTGCGCACGATCAGCGAGATCGACGGCTGGGTCAGGCCGGTCGCCGAGGTGAGCTCGACGCGGCTGATCGGTCCGGAGGAGCGGATCAGGTCGACGACGAGGGCGCGGCTGCCCGGGGCCGCGGGGGTCGCCTCACGACGCGCCATGCCTGCTCCTCACCGCTCGACCGCCAGCGTACGGGACCGGGCGCCGCGGCCCGCGCCCGCGCCTACGCTGGTACCGCCCGTCCGAGAGAGAGCCGCCATGACCGATCCGAGACCGCCGCGGCCCCTCGGGCTCGCCCTCGTCCGCGCCACCGAGATCATGGGCGCCGAGCCGTACTTCCACGAGTTCATCGCGGGGGTGGAGCACGCGGTCCGCCCGGCCGGGCACTCGGTGCTGCTGAACGTGCTGCCCGACCGCGACGCGGAGATCGAGACCTACCGGCGCTGGGCCCGCGACGGCGAGGTCGACGGCGTCGTGCTCGTCGACCTGGAGGTGGACGACCCGCGGCCGGCGCTGGTGCGCGAGCTCGGGCTGCCCGCGGTGATCGTCGGCCCGCCCTCCGCGGCGCGCGAGCTGCGCGCGGTCTGGACGAACGACGACGACGCGATGCGCGACGCCGTGCAGTTCCTCGCCGACCTCGGCCACGAGCGGATCGCGCACGTCGGCGGTCCGGAGGAGCTGCTGCACACCCGGATCCGGCGCGAGTGCTTCCTCAAGGAGTGCGCCGACCGGGGGATCGAGGCGGTCGAGCGCTCGGGCGACTACTCGCGCGAGTCCGGCGGGCGGGCGCTGCGCTCGCTGACGGAGGAGCCGGAGCGGGCGACCGCGGTGATCCTGGACAGCGACCTGATGGCGATCGGCGCGCTCGACGCGGCGCGGGAGCTCGGGCTCGACGTGCCGGGGGCGATGTCGCTGCTGGCCTGGGACGACTCCGCGCAGTGCCAGCTGAGCGAGCCGCCGCTCTCGGCGGTCTCGCACGACGTGCAGGTGATCGGCATGCTGACCGGCCAGGAGCTGCTGAGCGAGATCGCCGAGTCGGCGAGCGGATCGATCGCCAGCCCGCCGGTCGTGGTGGTGGCGCGCGGCACGACGAGCGCACCCGCGCAGCCCGGGCCCCGCGGAGCCTGAGCCCCCGGGACGGTCGCGTCGACGCTGTTTCGCCATGCCCGATCTTTACATAAATTATTAATCTTTGTACTTGACGCGGGGCAGGAGCATCAGCGACTCTGGGCACGTCGCCGCGGTGATCGACTCCCGATCAGCTGCGGCGCCGAGACACGTCACCGGTCGAAGGAGCCTGGCTAACCCATGACACGTGCCCACCGCACCCCCTCCGCGTTCTCGCGGGTCCCCCTGCGCCGCTCCCTCGCCGGAGCCGCGCTGCTGGCCGTCACGGCCGGCTCGCTGGTCGTCCTCGCGCCGGCCTCGGCGCCGACCGCCTCGGCAGCGGCGACCGCCGTCGACTGGACGAGCGAGAACACCGCCTTCGTGCAGCGCGACGGCAGCGCCCTGACCCTCGACGGCGAGCGGTTCCGCGCGAGCGGCACCAACATCTACTGGCTCGGCCTCGACGAGAACGTCGGCGGCGTCGACTACCCCACCTACTTCCGGATCAAGGACGCCCTCGACACCGCCGCGCAGATGGGCGTCACCGTCGTCCGCTCGCACATGATGACCTCGACCGGGCAGAACGACGAGGACCCGCTGGCCCTGATGCCGCGCCTCGGCGAGTACAACGAGGAGGCGTTCCGCACCATCGACTTCGCCGTCGCCTACGCGGGCACCCTCGGCATCCGCCTGGTGCTGCCCCTCACCGACGAGTGGGCGTACTACCACGGCGGTCACCGCGACTTCACGACCCCGCTCGGGCTGGAGTCGGACGACTTCTACTCCGACCCGGCCGCGATCGCCGCGTACCAGGACTACGTCGACGTGATCCTCGGCCACACCAACACGATCACCGGGACGCGCTTCGTCGACGACCCGACGATCATGGCCTGGGAGCTGGGCAACGAGCTCGAGGGGATGACCCTCGACTGGATCGACGCGCAGGTCGCCCACATCAAGGAGCAGGCGCCCGAGCAGCTCGTCGCCGCCGGCCGCCGCTTCGACATCGACCCGGACACCCTCGCGGCGCCCGACCTCGACATCGTCGACGTGCACTACTACCCGCCGACCGCCGAGCGTGTGTCGGCCGACGCCGCGACGGTCGCCGGCGCGGACAAGGTCTACATCGCCGGCGAGTACGCCTCGACGGCCGCGAGCGAGGACCTGCTTGGCGCGGCCGCGGCCGACCCGAACGTCTCGGGGACCTTCTTCTGGTCGCTGTTCGGCAACAACGACCGCGGCGGCTTCGTGCCGCACGACGACGGCTTCACCCTGCACTACCGGGGCGAGACCCCGCGCGAGAAGGAGAGCGTCGACGCGATCGAGCAGTACGGCACCGCCACGGGCAGCACGCCCGGCGAGCTCGCGCTCGGCGCCCCGCTGATCACCGCGATCGAGCAGGACTACGGGATCAACGAGGTCTCCTGGCGCGGCACCGCGGGCGCCACCGGCTACCTGGTGCAGCGCTCGACCGGCGGCGAGTGGAGCGACGTGACGGACGGAGCCGTCTCGGCCTCGGCCTCGCCCGTCACCGACTACGACTCCCCGGCCGGCGCGCGCTACCGCGTCGTCCCGGTGGGCGACGACGACCAGCGCGGTCCCGCCTCCGACGCGGTCGCCGCCGCCGCCGGCGGTGCCGTGCTGGTGGACCCGCTGCAGAGCTGGCTGCTGACCGCCGGCCACGAGAACGCGGAGATCGCGCCGACTCCCGCGGGCGGCGTCGTCCGGGCGACCGGCGCCGCGAGCGTCACCTGGCAGCGCGACGGGATCGGCGCGGCGGAGTTCGTCGTCTCGGACCCGTCCGCGATCACCGTGGCGACGAGCAGCGACGGGCGGACCTGGACCGACGCCGCCACCACGACCACCGAGCGCGACGGCGCGAGCGTCGTCGCCGCGACCGGCCTCTCCGGCGACCGGGTGCGGGTGAGCTGGAGCACCGGCGTGCTGCAGCGGGCGATGATCACGAGCGCCGCCGCGCAGGTCGCGCTCGTCGATCCGCTGGACGACTTCTCCCGGACGGCGGCCCACTCCGGCAGCCTCTCCTTCGACACCGGCAATCCCGGGCTCTTCGGCGGCGACGCCTCCCGGGTCAAGCGCGACAGCGCCGACCCGGCGAGCCTCGAGTACGCCTTCGACGACATCAGCGGCGCCGACATCACCGCCTGGTACTGGCCCGACCAGCCGGTCGTCCCGCTCACGGTCGAGGGATCGGCGGACGGCGCGACCTGGACGCCGCTCGCCGTCGAGACGCGCGGCGGCGCCGGGAACTGGCGCGAGTACACCTACTCGGTCCGCGACCTGACCGGCGTGAACCGGCTCCGGATCTCCTGGCCGCAGGGCGCGGGCGAGGTCTGGACGCCGCAGATCGGCGCGGTCAGCCTGTACTCGCCGAACGCCGCGCCGTTCGGCCTGCCCGCGGCCCCCGCGCTCGGCGCGCCCGTGGACGGCACGGCGGACGTCACCGCGACGCCGACCTTCTCCTGGGAGCCGGCCGCGGACGCCGCGTACTACCGCTTCGTCCTCTCCACCTCGAGCGACCTCGCGGATCCGCTGGTCTCCGCCACCGGGCTCTCGGCCACGAGCTACCGGCCCCCGGTGGAGCTCGATCCGGAGACGACGTACTACTGGCAGGTCTCCGCGGTGAACGGGCTCGGCGCCACGGCGTCGGCGACGCGCACCTTCAGCACGGCGGCGCTGCCGACCGAGCCGGTCGTGATCGAGGACTTCGACGGCTACGCCGACGACGCCGCGCTGCAGGCCGCCTACGTCCGGAACACCGGCGGCGGGTCCCTCACGCCGACGCTGGTGCCGAGCCCCGTGAACGACACGAGCGCCGCTCGCTTCGACTACGACACCGGCACGGCCGGTTACGCC
This sequence comes from Rathayibacter sp. VKM Ac-2927, assembly GCF_022815525.1. Taxonomy (NCBI): domain Bacteria; kingdom Bacillati; phylum Actinomycetota; class Actinomycetes; order Micrococcales; family Microbacteriaceae; genus Rathayibacter; species Rathayibacter sp. VKM Ac-2927. The sequence continues at coordinate 360,914 of NZ_JALGRT010000004.1, read as the reverse complement.
GGCACGGTGCGGACCTTCGCGGCCGCGCAGAACTGGTGGGGCTACTCCGGCCTGTCGCTCACGGTCGACGCCGACCGGGCGGTGCCGCTCGCGGTGCAGTTCGTCGCGAACGGCGCGTACTGGGAGGCGACGGTCACCCCGTCCGCCGACGGCGTGCAGCGGATCGAGATCCCGTTCGAGGAGTTCGCGCCGCCCGCCTGGGCGCCGCAGGCCGACCTCGACCTCACCTCGGTCACGCAGTACGCGCTGTACGTGAACGGCTCGGGCGCGGGCTCGCTGGTGCTCGACGACGTGGAGACCGTCGTGGCGGAGCCGAGCACGCCGACGCCCACGCCCACTCCGACCGCTCCGCCCACCGCGACGCCGACGCCGACCGCGACGCCGACGGCCTCGCCCACCGCGACCCCGACCGCGACGCCGACGGCCACGCCGACCGCGACCCCCACCCCGACACCGACGGCCACGCCCACCACCCCGCCCACCGCGACCCCGTCGCCCACTCCGACCCCCGCGCCCTCCGTGCCCTCGTGGCTCGAGTCGCTGGTGAAGAAGTACCTGCCGAACCTCTGGCAGTGGTGGCTCGGCCGCCACTAGCCGCGAGCCGCAGCACCCCCCGCACCCTCCATCCGTTCCCTTCACCACTCACCACCTCCCGTCGCCGAAGGCGGCGACGGCCCACCGAGGAGAGACCCAGTGCACCGACCCACCACCCGCCGCCCGACGCCCGCCCGCCGCAGCACGCTGATCGGCCTCGCCGCCGTCGCCGCCTCGGCCTCGCTCGTGCTGTCCGGCTGCTCCGCCGGCGCGAGCAACGACTCCGGCGAGCCCGCCGGCGAGATCACCGTGCTGACCAACCGCACCGACCTGGTCGACACCACGTTCGCCGACTACGCCTCCACCTTCGAGGAGCAGTACCCCGGCACCACCGTGAAGTTCGAGGCGCTCACCGACTACGAGGGCGACACCAAGATCCGCCTGAACTCGAAGGATTACGGCGACGTGCTGCTCATCCCGAGCTCGAACGTCACGAAGGACGACTACGCGGACTACTTCGAGCCGCTCGGCTCGACCGACGAGCTGTCCGAGAAGTACCGCTTCACCAACGAGGGCTCGTTCGACGGCACCGCCTACGGCATCTCGACCTTCGGCTCCGCGATGGGCTACGTCTTCAACCGCGACGTCTGGACCGCGGCCGGTGTCACCGACCCGCCGCAGACGGAGGAGGAGTACCTGGCCGACCTCGAGGCGATCAAGGCGACCGGCGTCACTCCCTATTACACGAACTACAAGGACGGCTGGCCGCTCGCGACCATCGAGGGCAACCTCGGCACGGTGCAGGGCGAGGACGTCCGCACCGAGATGATCGCCGACGACGCGCCCTGGACCGAGGGCAACGACCAGTACAACATCGACGGTCTGCTCTACGACACGGTCGCCGCCGGCCTCAGCGAGGACGACCCGACCACCACGAACTGGGAGGAGTCGAAGGACCTCCTCGCCCAGGGCGAGATCGGCTCGATGGTCCTCGGCTCCTGGGCCGTCTCGCAGATGCAGGACGCCGCCGAGAAGGCCGGCAAGCCGCGCGACACCATCGGCTTCTGGCCGATGCCGTGGGCGCAGGACGGCGCGTTCACCTCGGTGACCGCCTCGGACAAGTTCCTCGCGATCAACAAGAACTCCGACAACAAGGCGACCGCCCGGGCCTGGATCGACTGGTTCACCGAGGACTCCGGCTTCGCCGCCAGCCAGGGCGCGATCAGCCCGGTGATCTCGGACCCGGCGCCCGACACCCTCGCCGACTTCGACGCGCTCGGCGTGACCTACCTCGAGCTCGCTCCGGACCCGGTCGGCAAGGAGGCCGTCATCAACGACATCGCCAACGAGGCCGAGATCGACCTCTTCGGCAACTCCTACCGCCAGAAGCTGATCGACGCGGCCCGCGGCGCCGGCGACGGCGACAAGCAGTCGCTCTTCGACGACCTCAACTCGCGCTGGGCCGCGGCCCGCGCGGACGTCGCGGAGTAGCAGCCGCCCCTCGGGGGCGACCCGCCACTCGCGGGTCGCCCCCCTCCCCACCCCCTCACGACCGCATTCCCCGGGATGCCGAAAGGATCGACATGGCGATCACCGACGCTCCGCCCCTCGAGGTCGGAGCGAGCAAGCGGGCCGGCGGCGGCCGTCGCGGCGACAGGCCCTCCGGCCGCCGCCAGCGGCTGACCGGGCGCCGCAGCACGCCCTGGCTGTTCCTCGCCGTGCCGCTGGCGTTCCTCGTCGTCCTGACCTACATCCCGGTCGCGAACATGTTCTGGTACAGCGTCACCGACTGGGACGGCCTCGACCCGGACAAGACGTTCGTCGGCCTGGAGAACTACGTCGAGATCTTCACCCGGCCCGAGATCTTCCAGGTCTTCTTCGTCAGCCTCTTCTACCTGGCCGGCGCGGTCGCGCAGCTCGGGCTCGCGCTGTTCTTCGCGACGCTGCTGAGCTTCCAGACCCGGTTCCGCAACTTCTTCAAGGGCGTCATCTTCTTCCCGTACCTGATCAACGGGGTCGCGATCGGGCTGATGTTCCTCTACTTCTTCCGCCCCGACGGCACGTTGGACGCGGTGCTCGGCGCCTTCGGCGTGCAGGACACCCCGCAGTGGCTCGGCGACCCGTCGGTCGTCAACGTCTCGCTCGCGGCGACCTCGGTCTGGCGCTACATGGGGCTGAACTTCGTGCTGTTCCTCGGCGCGATCCAGTCGGTGCCGGAGGAGCAGTACGAGGCCGCGGACATCGACGGCGCGACGTCGTTCGACAAGTTCCGCTACATCATCGTGCCGAGCATCCGGCGGATCCTCGGGCTGTCCTTCATCCTCGCGATCGCGGGCGCCCTGTCGGCGTTCGAGATGCCGTACATCATGACCGGCGGGGCCAACGGGTCGGAGACCTTCGTGATCCAGACCGTCGACACCGCGTTCCGCTACTCGAAGGTCGGCCTCGCCTCGGCGATGGCCGTCGTCCTGCTCGCGATCGTGCTGATCATCACCGCGGTGCAGCGCCGCGTGTTCCCCGACGAGAAGGCGGGCCAGGAATGACCACCACGCAGCCCCGCACGGAGGCCGTCACCGGCCTGCCCGTGACTCCCGCCCCGCGAGGCTCCCGCCGGCCCCGGCGCGGCTCGATGCTCGGTGCGATCGGCAAGTACACCTCGCTGATCGTCGCCTGCCTGTTCGCGCTGGTGCCGATCGTGACGATCTTCATGCTCGCCTTCAAGACGTCGACGGAGTACCGCAGCACCGGTCCGCTGGTCCCGCCGAGCAACTGGTTCAACTTCGAGAACTTCGCGATCGCCTTCAGCCAGGGCGGGATGGTGACCGGGTTCCTCAACACCGGCATCATCCTGCTGGTGTCGGTGGCGGGCACGATCCTGATCGGCACCATGGCCGCCTACGCGATCGACCGCTTCCGCTTCCGCGGGCGCCGGCTCGTGACGGGGCTGTTCCTCCTGGCGACCCTCGTGCCGTCGGTGACGACCCAGGTGGCGACCTTCCAGGTGATCAACGCCCTCGACCTCTTCAACACCCGCTGGTCGGCGATCCTGCTCTTCACCGGCACCGACATCGTCGCGATCTACATCTTCCTGCAGTTCATGCAGTCGATCCCGGTCTCGCTCGACGAGGCGGCGATGCTCGACGGCGCCAGCCGCTTCACCGTCTACTGGCGGATCGTGCTGCCGCTGCTGAAGCCGGCGATCGCCACGGTCGTGATCATCAAGGGGATCGCGGTCTACAACGAGTTCTACATCCCCTTCCTCTACATGCCCTCGCAGGATCTCGGGGTCATCTCGACCTCGCTCTTCCGCTTCATGGGCCCCTTCGGAGCACAGTGGGAGGTCATCGCCGCCGGCACGATCCTCGTCATCGTCCCGACGCTCATCGCCTTCCTCTTCCTCCAGCGCTTCATCTACAACGGACTGACCTCAGGAGCCACCAAGTGACCCACCTCAGCACCGAGCGACTCTCGGCCATCCTCCGCCCCCTGCACGACGGCTGGAGCGTGCGCGCGCTCCGCGGCCCGATCCCCGCGGAGATCGCGGGCGCGACGGTCCCGGCGACCGTCCCCGGACTCGTGCACACCGACCTCCTCGCCGCCGGCCTCATCCCCGACCCGTATCTCGACCAGAACGAGAAGAAGGTCACCTGGATCGGCGAGACCGACTGGGAGTACGCGTCGGTCTTCGCCTGGTCGCCCGACGGGCACGACCGGCACGAGCTGGTCTTCGAGGGCCTGGACACGGTCGCGACGATCACATTGAACGGGACCGTCGTCGCGAGCACCCGCAACCAGCACCGCACGTACCGCTTCGCTGTCGACGGGCTGCTGGTGGAGGGCGACAACGCGCTCGTCGTCCGCTTCGCCTCGCCGGTCGCGGAGGCCGACCGGGCCAGCCTCGAGATCGGCTACCGCCCGCACACCTACTCGCACCCCTTCAACGCGCTGCGGAAGGCGGCCTGCAACTTCGGCTGGGACTGGGGCCTCGACGCGGCCTCGGTCGGGCTGTGGAAGCCGGTCTCGCTGCACGCCTGGAGCGAGGTGCGGCTCGCCGCGGTCCGCCCGGTCGTGACGGTCGACGGGACGACCGGCCGGGTCGCCGTGCACGTCGACCTGGAGCGGACGACGGAGGACGAGGTGGAGCTGACGGCGAGCGTCGACGGCGTGACCGCCTCCGTCACCGTGCCGGCCGGCGAGCGCTCGGCGGTGCTCGAGCTCTCCGTGGAGGATGCGGCCCTGTGGTGGCCGCGCGGCTTCGGTGAGCAGCCGCTGTCGCTGCTCGACGTCGAGGCGAGCGTCGGCGGCGCCGTCGTCGACGGCCGGACGCTGCGGATCGGCTTCCGCACGATCGAGGTGCAGCTGGACCGCGACGAGGAGGGCACCTCGTTCCGCTTCGTCGTCAACGGCGAGCCGGTCTGGATCCGCGGCGCCAACTGGATCCCCGACGACGCCTTCATCACCCGCGTCGACCGCGCCCGCCTCGCCCGCCGGATGGACCAGGCCGAGTTCGCGAACATGAACCTGCTGCGGATCTGGGGCGGCGGCTACTTCGAGTCGGACGACTTCTACGAGCTCTGCGACGAGCGCGGGATCCTCGTCTGGCAGGACTTCCTCTTCGCCTGCGCCTCCTACGCCGAGGAGGAGCCGCTCTGGAGCGAGGTCGAGGCGGAGGTCCGCGACAACGTGACGCGGATCATGCCGCACCCGAGCCTCGCGCTCTGGAACGGCAACAACGAGAACATCTGGGGCTACGAGGAGTGGGGCTGGGAGAAGCGCCTGCAGGGCCGCACCTGGGGCCTGGGCTACTACCTCGACCTGCTGCCGCGCCTGGTCGCCGAGCTCGACCCCGAGCGCTCCTACACGCCGGGCAGTCCCTGGTCCGGCGACACCGCGATCTTCGCGAACGACGTCGACCACGGCTCCGTGCACCTGTGGGAGCTGTGGAACCGGGTCGACTACCCCGCCTACCGCGACGTGCACGCCCGCTTCGTCGCGGAGTTCGGCTGGCAGGGCCCGGCCTCCTGGTCGACGATCCAGCGCTCGATCTCGGACTCGCCGCTGACCCCCGAGTCGCCCGGGATGATCCACCACCAGAAGGCGACCGACGGCAACGACAAGCTGACCGACGGACTGGTCGCGCACCTCCCGCTGCCCGACGACACCGAGGACTGGCACTGGGCGATGTCGCTCAACCAGGCGCTCGCCGTCACCCTGGCGATCGAGCACCAGCGCTCCGAGAGCCCGCGCTGCATGGGCTCGGTGGTCTGGCAGCTGAACGACTGCTGGCCCGTCACCTCGTGGGCGGCGGTCGACGGCGACGGGACGGCGAAGCCGCTGCTCTACGCGCTCAAGCACGTCTACGCGGACCGGCTGCTGACCGTGCAGCCGCGCGGCGAGGGGCTCGCGGTCGTCGCGGTGAACGACAGTGCTCAGGAGTGGGCGGGCGAGGTGGTCGTGCACCGGGTGCGCTTCGACGGCACGGTGCTCGCGGAGGAGCGGCAGGCGGTGTCGCTGGACGCGCGGTCGGTGGTCACCGTGCCGGTCGGAGTGGGTGCCGCGGACGACGTCGCGGGCGAGCTGCTCGTCGCCGAGCTCGCGGGGGAGCGCGCGTTCTGGTTCTTCGCGGAGTACCGGGAGTCGGCGCTCGAGGCGGCGCGGCTGACGACCTCCGTGCGCGCCGTCGACGGCGGGGCGGAGGTGACCGTCACCGCGGAGAACCTCGTGCGCGACCTGACGCTGCTCGTCGACAAGGTCGACCCGGCCGCGGTCGTCGACGACCAGCTGGTCACGCTGCTGCCGGGGGAGTCGGTGACGTTCCGGGTGAGCGGGGACGGGCTCGATCCTGCCGCGCTCGTCTCGCCGAGCGTGCTGCGCACCGCCAACCAGCTCGTCGCCGACTGGGGCTGACGAGCCGCTCTCCGCGGCGCGCTCCGCGGTGATCGACGGAGCCGACCGGGACCGGCGCACGCCTCCCGGTCGGCTCCTCCGCGCCGTTCGCGACCCGCGCCGCCCACGACCCGCATCGCCCACACCCTTCCGGAGGAAGAGATGACCCCGCAGCTCGCGCTCGCCGTCGACGTCGGCGGCACCAAGATCGAGGCGGCGCTCGTGCGCGCCGACGGAGTGCTCGTGCCGGGCTCGCGCAGCCGGCGGCCGACCGGGCCGGCGCTGACCCCGGCGGAGTTCGGCGCGGCCGTGGAGGGGTGCGTCGTGGAGGCGCTCGCCGCTGCGGGTGCGGGCTCGGTCGTCGGCGCGGGGGTCGGATCCGCCGGCCCGCTCGACCTCGCCGAGGGGCGCATCCGGCCGAAGAACCTGCCGCTGCTGCACGGGTTCGCCCTGCGCGCGGTCGTCGAGCGGCTGCTGCCCGGCCGGCCTGTCGCCCTGCGGCTCGACGGCACCTGCATCGCGCTCGCCGAGCACTGGGTGGGCGCCAACCGCGGCGCCGCGTCCTCGGTGAGCCTGGTGGTGTCGACGGGAGTCGGCGGCGGCGTCGTGCTCGACGGCCGCGCGGTCGCGGGCCGCTCCGGGAACGCCGGGCACATCGGGCAGATCCACGTCGGCGACGCGGACCCGGAGGAGGGGAGCGACGGGACGCTGGAGAGCATCGCCTCCGGACCCAGCAGCGTCGCCTGGGCGCGGCGCCGCGGCTTCGCGGGGACGACCGGCGAGGACCTGGCGCGGGCGGCCGCGGCCGGCGATCCGGCGGCGCTCGCCGCGGTGGCGCGCTCGGCGGCGGCGGTCGGCACGGCGATCGCCGACGTGGCGACGCTGCTCGACGTCCGCGACTTCGCCGTCGGCGGCGGCTTCTCGGCGGTCACGGCGTCGTACCTCGACCTGGTGCGCGAGGCGGCCTGCGAGCGCGCGGTCTTCGACTACGCCCGCGGCCTGTCGATCCGCGCCTCCGGCCTCGGCGGCGCCGGCCCGCTGATCGGCGCGGCGGCCCTGGTGCACCTGCCGGGCCTGCTCGGCGGCTCCGCTGAGCGGGCGGGTCTCGACGGGTCGGCGCCGGGCGGGGGTGAGGGTCTCGATACGCCCGCCTCCGGCGGCCTACTCGACCAGCATGCAGCGCACGCCAGCGAGCTCCATGCTGATCGAGTAGCCGGCGCAGCCGGCGTCTCGAGATCCACCCCCGCAGAGACGGCTGCCGCTGAGCGCCCGCTCCATGCCGCCGATGAGCGCCCACTTCATGCTGATCGAGCAGCCGGCGCAGCCGGCGTCTCGAGATCCGCCCGCACGCACTCCCGGCCCGGCTCCCGGTGACCGCCGCACCGGCGATCGACGCCGAGCACCCGCTCCGCTCGGCCCTCCGCCCCTCGCGCGGCCGCCTGGTCGTCGCCGCGCTCGCGTTCGCGGTCAAGGACAGCCCGCTGTGGATCCTCCCGCTCGTGACCGCGGCCGTCGTCGACGCCCTGGTCGCCGGCGACCCGCCCGAGGCGCTCCTCGCTCCCGCCGCCGCGGGCGCAGCGACGATCGTCGTCAACATCGCCGCGAACGGCGTCTTCGTGCGGCTGTTCTCCTCCTCCGTGCGCTCGATGGGCGCCCGGCTGCGCGAGGCGCTGGCGGTGCGGCTGCAGCTGCTGTCGTTCGGCTACCACTCCCGCGGCAGCGCGTCGGTGGTCCAGACCAAGATCGTGCGCGACGTGGAGAACCTGGAGCTGATGCTGCAGCAGGCGTTCGGCCCGCTGCTCAACGCGCTGGTGATCCTCGTCGGCGCCGGCGTCGCGACGGCGGTGCGGGTGCCCCAGTTCCTGCCCGTGCTGGCGCTGACCCTGCCGCTCGCCGCCGGGCTGATCCTCTGGCTGCGCTCGCGCACCGCCGCGAGCAACGAGACCTTCCGCCTCGACGTCGAGACCATGTCCTCGGCCGTCGGCGAGATGTCCTCGCTCCAGGAGGTCACCCGTGCGCACGGACTGGAGCAGGTCTCCGTGCGGCGGGTCGTCGAGGCCGCGCACCGGGTCGAGCGGGCGGGCACCCGGCTCGACCGGCTGAACGGGCGCTTCGGCGCGCTGTCTTGGAGCAGCTACCAGGTGATCACCCTGGGCTCGCTCTTCGCCGCGGCGTGGGCGAGCGCGACCGGCGCCCTCCCGATCACCGTCGGCGAGGTGGTGCTGCTCAGCTCGTACTTCGCCCTGCTGACCGGGGCGATCACCGGCGCCTTCCAGACCGCGCCCCTGATCACCCGCGGCCTCGCCTCGCAGCGCTCCATCGCCGGCGTCCTCACCGACCCCGACGTGGAGTGGAACGAGGGCCGCGCCGTCGTCGACGCGCTGGAGGGGAGCCTCGCCTTCGAGGACGTCTCCTTCTCCTACGGCGAGCGGCCGGTGCTCTTGGACGTGAGCCTGCACGTCGCCGCCGGCGAGACGGTGGCGCTCGTCGGCGCCTCCGGCTCGGGGAAGTCGACGCTGACCCGGCTCGCGCTCGGCTTCCTGCGCCCCTCGGCGGGCCGGGTCCTGCTCGACGGCCGCGACATCGCGACCCTCGACATGCGCACGGTGCGGCGCTTCGTCTCGGTGGTGCCGCAGGAGTCGGTGCTGTTCCGCGGGAGCATCCGCGACAACATCCTCTACGGCGTCGCGGAGCCCGCCCCCGGGGAGTCGGGCGACGACCGGCTCGAGGCGGCGCTGCGGGCGGCGAACGCCGGCTTCGTCCTGGAGCTCCCCGACGGCTGGGACACGACGGTCGGCGAGCGCGGCGCGCAGCTCTCCGGCGGCCAGCGCCAGCGGCTCGCCATCGCCCGCGCGCTGATCCGCGACCCGCGGCTGCTGATCCTCGACGAGGCGACCGCCGCCCTCGACCCGCGCGCCGAGGCCGAGGTGCGCGGCGCCCTCGAGCGGCTGCGCGCCGGCCGGACGACCCTGATCGTCGCGCACCGCCTGAGCACCGTCCGCTCGGCCGACCGCATCGTCGTCCTCGACGCCGGCCGCATCCTCGAGCAGGGCACCCACGAGGAGCTGCTGGCCGCCGGCGGCCGCTACGCCCGCATGACGGCGGCGTCCTGACGGCCCGCGCCCCCGCTGATCGAGCAGCCGCGGAGCTGCCGCCGACCTGCTGACCGAGCAGCCCGCACCGCGGGCCCCTCATGCTGATCGAGTAGCCCGCGGAGCGGGCGTATCGAGATCCACGGGCGTCAGGACCAGCGCCTGCAGACCCACCTGCTGACGGGGTGGGTCTCGATACGCCGGCCTTCGGCCGGCTACTCGACCAGCATGAACGCCCGCCCGACCGGTCGGCCCGCGCCGGGGTGCTTGCTGACTGCCGATCCCGCGCCGCGGGCCCCTCATGCTGATCGAGTAGCCCGTGGAGCGGGCCACTCATGCTGATCGAGTAGCACGCGGAGCGGGCGTATCGAGATCCACCGTTGTCAGGACCATGGTCTGCAGACCCATCTGCTGACGGGGGTGGGTCTCGATACGCCGGCCTCCGGCCGGCTACTCGACCAGCATGAATGCACCGACCGGTCGGCCCGCGCCGCGGTCCCTGGCGACCGCGGAGCGGGCCGCTCAGTTCAGGATCTCGCCGCGCGGGTCGTCGCGGAGCTCGGCGAGGCGCGTGCGCCAGGCCTGCAGCGCCTCCGGAGTCAGCCGCGTCCAGTCGTGCACCTCGCGGACGACGCGGAGCGGCTCGACGCTGCGGTACGAGCGCGTCGGATTCCCCGGGAACTTCTTGTCCGTCACGTTCGGGTCGTCCTCGAACGGCCCGGTCGGCTCCACCTCGTAGACCCGTGGCTCCGCGTCGCCGGGCGCGAGCTCGGCCGCGAGCCCCGCGCCGTCCGGCAGCGCCGTGAAGTACACGTGGTTCATCACGACCTCGGGCCGGTAGTTCGAGCGCCGCCCCGCCACCAGCCGATCGCCGACCCGCAGATCCGCCTTCGTCCCGTGGAAGAACGGCCCGCTCTCGTCCGCAGCACTCATGCGCAGGACCCTACTCCCGGCCCCGGCCCCGGCCCCGGCCCCGGCCCCGGCCCCGGCCCCGGCGATCCGTCACGGACGGCTCCCGCTTCGCGCGGGAGGCGGCCGTTCCTGACGGATCGCCGAAGCCGCAGGGTCAGGGGAGCGTCAGCTCGCCCTGGTTGAGGACGCGGGGGTGGAAGTAGGCGCTCTGGATGGCGGCGTTCGTGTTGCTGCCGCGCAGCTGCTCCGACCAGATCATGAAGTACGACCAGCGCGTCTGGCTCTGCAGCAGCGACGCGTCCGGCACCTTCCCCATCTCGGCGATCGCGATCGGCTTCGAGCCGGCGATCGACTGCAGCTGCTGGTAGTCGCCGGAGCTCGGGAAGCCCTTGTACCAGACGTCCAGCGACACGACGTCGACGTAGTCCGCGCCCGGGTAGTAGCCCGCCCAGCCGCCCGCGGGGTTGTCCTGCACGTTCCAGACCCAGATCAGGTTGGTCAGGCCCTGCGAGTCGAAGTAGTCGCGCATCTGCTGGTAGATCTTCGCGCCGCCGTTCGCGCCGGAGCGGCCGCCCCACCAGTTCCAGGTCTCGTTCATCTCGTGGAACGGCCGGAACAGCACGGGAACGCCGGCGTCCTTCAGCTGCCGCAGGTACGGGACGACCTCGCTCATCCGCTGCTTCCAGGTCGTGTTGAGCGCCGTGCCGCCGGTGACGATCTGCTGGAACTGCGCATCGCTGATGCGGCTCTTCACGCCGCCGTCGAACGCGCAGGTGCTCGGCCCGGTCGGCGGGCACGCGTGCCAGGCGAGGGTGACCAGCGAGCCGTTGGCCCACTCCGTCTTCGCCTGGTCGACGACGCGCTGGCGGTTCGCGGCGTCGGCGGCGGTGAAGAACAGATCGCCGCCCCACAGGCCCGGGTACTGCCCGGTGATGTCCTTCACCTGCTGCGTGTACTGCGCGGGGGAGCTCGCCGGCTCCTTGTTGTGCTGGCCCGAGACGATGCTCGTCCCGGTGATCGACTGCAGGTACTGCAGGACGGCGGCCTTCGACGTCGCCGGGAACGCCTGCGCCGCGTCGGGCGACGGCGTGACCAGCGGTGCGAGCAGCGCGGCCCCGAGGGCGGCGGCCAGGAGGGTGCGGCGCAGCGGGCTGCGGCGGGCGCGGGATGCGCGGGTGGTGACTCCCCGTCGAGTCATGGTGGTCCTCTCCGCGGACCCTCGTCGGTGAGCGCCCGCACGGTCACCCTGAGCCCTCCGTGCGGCTTCGTCAACCCTTACATCGATTACTAATGATATCCGCGCGATCCACTGCGCAGGAGTTGTCGTACCGGGCGGTCGAGTACGACAACTTTTGGAGGTGGGACGTCGGCGCCGGATCCGCGCGTCCGCCCGCACCCCGCCGACGGCCCCCGCGCAGGCGCCGCTCGGTACTGTGGAGCGGATCCCCGCACCACCCGCCCCCGCCCGAAGGAGCCCCCATGCCCACCACTGTGAGCGGCGTCATCGCCCGGTCGAAGGGGGCTCCCGTCGAGCTCGTCGACATCGTCGTCCCCGATCCCGGACCCGGCGAGGCCGTCGTCGACATCGAGACCTGCGGTGTCTGCCACACCGACTACCACTACCGCGAGGGCGGGATCAGCGACGACTTCCCGTTCCTGCTCGGCCACGAGGCCGCGGGGCGGGTCAGCGCGATCGGCGAGGGCGTCACCCACGTCGCGGTCGGCGACTTCGTCGTGCTCAACTGGCGGGCCGTCTGCGGCGAGTGCCGCGCCTGCGTCCGCGCGGAGCCCTGGTACTGCTTCAACACCTTCAACGCGACGCAGAAGATGACCCTCACGGACGGCACCGAGCTCAGCCCCGCGCTGGGCATCGGCGCCTTCGCCGAGAAGACGCTCGTGCACGCCAAGCAGTGCACGAAGGTCGACCCGGACGCCGACCCCGCCGCCGTCGGCCTGCTCGGCTGCGGCATCATGGCGGGCCTCGGTGCCGCGATGAACACCGGCAACGTCACCCGCGGCGACTCCGTGGCCGTCATCGGCTGCGGCGGAGTCGGCACCGCGGCGGTCGTCGGCGCGAAGCTGGCCGGCGCGAGCACGATCATCGCGATCGACCGCGACCCGAAGAAGCTGATCAAGGCCGAGGAGCTCGGCGCCACCCACGCGATCGACTCCAGCGGACTCGACGAGGCCGGAGTGGTCGCCGCCGTGCAGGCGCTGACCGACGGCTTCGGCGCCGACGTCGTGATCGACGCCGTCGGCCGCCCCGAGACCTGGCGCCAGGCGTTCTACGCCCGCGACCTGGCCGGCACCGTCGTGCTGGTCGGCGTGCCCACGCCCGAGATGACCCTCGAGATCCCGCTGCTCGACGTCTTCGGCCGCGGCGGCTCGCTCAAGTCGAGCTGGTACGGCGACTGCCTGCCCGAGCGCGACTTCCCGATGCTGACCGACCTGTACCTGCAGGGCCGGCTGCCGCTGGACGAGTTCGTGACCGAGCGGATCGGCATCCGCGACATCGAGCAGGCCTTCACCACGATGGCCGGCGGCGACGTGCTCCGCTCGGTGGTGGTGCTCTGATGGGCGCCCGCATCGACCACCTCGTCACCAGTGGCACCTTCGCCCTCGACGGCGGGACCTGGGACGTGGACAACAACGTCTGGATCGTCGGCGACGACTCCGAGTGCGTCGTCATCGACGCGGCCCACGACGCGGAGGCCATCCTCGCGGCCGTCGGCGACCGCACGCTGCGCGCGGTGCTGCTCACGCACGCGCACACCGACCACATCGACGCGGTTGCCGCGCTGCTGGAGTCCGTCGACGTGCCGGTGCTGCTGCACGAGGGCGACCGCGTGCTCTGGGACGCGTACTACCCCGACTCCGCGCCCAGTGGCGTGCTCGAGGACGGCCAGCGGATCAGCGTCGGCGGCACCGAGCTGGAGGTGCGGCACACGCCGGGGCACACGCCCGGCGCCGTCTGCTTCGTCGCCGCCGAGCTGGGCACGGTCTTCACCGGCGACACGCTCTTCCAGGGCGGACCGGGCGCGACCGGCCGCTCCTACAGCTCCTTCCCGACCATCATCGACTCGATCACCGATCGGCTGCTGACCCTGCCGGACGACACGGTCGTCCGCACGGGGCACGGCCCGACGACGACGATCGGCACCGAGAAGCCCGACCGCGAGGCGTGGATCGCGCGCGGCCACTGATGCGGTGCTCGCGGCCGCATGCTGATCGAGCAGCCGGCGGAGCGGGCGTATCGAGATCCGCCGTCCGAACGGTGTGGGTCTCGATACGCCGCGTTCCGCGGCTACTCGACCAGCATGGCTGAGCGCGGTCGCTCGCCTGCTGACCGAGCGGCCCTCCCATGTTGATCGAGTAGCCCGCGGAGCGGGCGTATCGAGATCCGACGCCGTCAGCAGGTGAGTCTGCAGACCCGCCCTGGTGAGAACGGCGGGTCTCGATACGCCGCGTTCCGCGGCTACTCGACCAGCATGTGCTTCCGCGGTCAGCGGCGGGCCCGGCGGCGCAGGACGACGCCGAGCGCGGCGAAGGCGACGGCCATGACGAGGCCGCCGATCAGGAAGGGGGTGCTGCCGATCGCGGCGCCCCAGGCGGCGAGGGCCGCCCACAGCGCGGCGAGGACGAAGGCGGTCGGGGGAGTCATCGTCGTCCTCATCCGTCGATCCAACTCCCTCCGTCTTGGATTCGCGACGCCGGGCGCCATCGATCCGTCAGGAACGGCGGTATCCGCCGCGAGTCGGGCGGCCGTTCGTGACGGATCGCGGCGGCGAGGCGGCGGGTCAGCCGACGGTGACCGGGGCGGCCGAGGGGCGGCGCCCCTCCTTCATCCAGACGAAGAAGCCGAGCAGGGTGAACGCGCCGTAGAAGACGTACATCAGGCCGGAGGCGTAGTAGCCGGCCGAGAAGAGCAGCGGGACGCCGACGATGTCGACGGCGACCCAGATCAGCCAGAACTCGACCCAGCCCTTGGCCATGCCGTAGGTGGCGAGCAGCGAGCCGACGAAGATCCAGGCGTCGCTCCAGACCGGCTCGTAGGAGCCGAGCGCGCGGAAGACCGGGGTGAGGATCGCGGTGCCGCCGACCATGCCGAGCACCAGCAGCCCGCGCGTGCGCCAGGAGGCCCAGCGCGGCGAGATCAGCGTCGTCGCGTCGCTGGGGCGGTGCGTCCAGCGGTACCAGCCGTAGATGCTGACGATGATGAACATGATCTGGCGGCCGGCCTGGCCGAGCAGGTTCACCGGGTTCGGGGTGTCGAACAGCGCGCCCATGAAGACGGTGAAGAGCAGCGCGTTGCCGACGAGGCCGACGGGCCACGCCCAGACCTTGCGCCGCATGCCGCCGAGGGCGCTCAGCAGGCCGAAGACGTTGCCGATGACCTCGCGCCAGAGCACCGTCTGGTCGCCGATCACGATCTGCGCGTCGAACAGCCAGTCCACGATCTGCACGGGAGCCTCCATCGGGCGTGTCGGAGCCCACCCGTGCAACCTCCGGCGGGGCACGGTCATTCCGCGTGGCGCCGATTCGACGGCCGCCGGTCCGCTGTGCAGGGTGACGTCCGTTGTGCAGGCGTGACGTCCGCTGTGCAGGGTGACGTCCGCTGTGCAGGCGATCCGGCACGGGGCGCGCGTGCCGAGCGGGCTTCAACACGTTCCACGCGCGATCACCTGCAGATCGGACCGGGTCCCGCCCGCCGTGCGCGCTGTGGTCCGTTGTGCAGGTGATCTTGTACCGGGAGCGGCTGCCGGGTGGGCGTCAGCGCGTTGTGGGCGGGATCACCTGCAGATCGGACCTAGGGGCTGCTCGTCGGGTGGGTGGCGGTCTGTGTGCAGGCGATCCGGCATCGGGAGCGGCTGCCGGGTGGGCGTCAGCGCGTAGTCGGCAGGATCGCCTGCAGATCGGACGCGGGTCGGCAGGACCTCCGCGGGCTACGCGGCGACGAGCGAGTGCGCCGCGAGCAGCGCGACCGAGCGCAGGCGGGCGGGCGTCGCGAGCGAGGCGTGGGCGACGATGACCTCGTCGGCCTCCGCCGAGCGCGCGAACTCGGCCACGTAGTCGGCGACCTGCTCGCCGGTGCCGACGCCGGTGTAGTGGGTCATGCTCGCGACGTGCGCGCCGACGGGGGCGGTCAGCAGGTGGTCGAGCTCCTCCTCGGAGAACTGCTGGTCGACGGGGATCTGGCCGCTCTGGCGCAGGAGCATCATCAGGCGCGCGCGCTTCATCTGCGCGAACTGCTCCTGGGCGTCCTCCTCGCTGTCGGCGGCGATGGCGTTCACTCCGGCGATCACGTAGGGGGCGTCGAGCTGCTCCGAGGGGCGGAAGCCGCGGCGGTACTCGGCGACGGCCTGGTGCAGCGCGTCCGGCGCGAAGTGCGAGGCGAAGGCGTACGGCAGGCCGAGGGCGGCGGCCAGCTGGGCGCCGAAGAGCGACGAGCCGAGGATGTAGAGGGGGACGCGGGTGCCGGCGCCGGGCGTCGCGCTGACGCCGGGGATGCGGGACTCGCCGGCGAGGAAGCCCTGCAGCTCGAGGACGTCCTGCGGGAAGCGCTCCGAGGAGTCGTGCTCGCGGCGCAGGGCGCGGAAGGTGGCCTGGTCGCTGCCGGGGGCGCGGCCGAGGCCGAGATCGATGCGGCCCGGGTGCAGGGTCTCGAGGGTGCCGAACTGCTCCGCGATGGTCAGCGGGGAGTGGTTGGGCAGCATGACGCCGCCGGAGCCGAGGCGGATGGTCGAGGTCTGCGAGGCGACGTGAGCGATCAGCACCGAGGTGGCGCTCGACGCGATCGAGGCCATGTTGTGGTGCTCGGCGTACCAGACCCGCCGGTATCCGCTCCGCTCGGCCTGCTGCGCCAGAGCGACGGAGGCGGCGAAGCTGTCGCGCGCGGTCTCTCCGGGCGCGATGGGGGCGAGGTCGAGGATCGAGAGGGGAACGGTCATGAGAGAGCCAACGCGGGCGGCGGCCTCCGTGTTCCCGCGGCGGCGGTATCGGGCGGTCGGTTGCCCGGGGAGTCGCGTCCGGCTCGTGGATCCGGCTCGGGCTCGCAGGATCAGCCGGTTCTGGCGTGCCGAAGGTGGATTCGCGTGCCGGACGTGCCGGAGTGGCCGTCGGGCGACCGTCGGCTCGTGGTTTCGACTCGGGCTCGCGGGATCTGCGGTTTCGAGCGTGCCGGAGGTGGTTTCGCGTGCCGGAGGTTCGGGGTGTGGCCGGTGGGTCGACCTTCGGCTCGCGATTCCTGCTCCGGCTCGCGGGATCTGCAGGTTTCGGCGTGCCGGGGGTGGTTCCACGTGCCGAAGGCGCGGAGGCGGCAGGGGCGGCGGCGCGGGGCTCGCGCAGAACATCAGCTGGGCGACGGTCTCATCTCCCCTCAGCGATGAGACCGGCTCTCAGCTGATGTCGTGCGGAGGACCGCGGCCGCACCCCCTCGCGGATCCGCCCGGTCAGCCCTCGATCGGCAGCAGGATGCCCTTCACCGTCTCGTCGGTGGCGAGGAACTCCTGCACGGCCGGGTCCTGGAAGGCGGCGACGAGCTTCTCGATGTTGGCGGTGTCCCTGTACTTCGAGCCGATGGTGAGCTGACCGGCGAAGTCGTCGGGGGCCTGGGGCGCGAAGATCTGCTTCTCGATCGGGATGTCGGCGGCGAGGTAGTACTCGGTGTAGCCGACGGCCGCGTCGAGGTCGGGCAGGGCGCGGGACTGGGCGGCGAAGTCGAGCAGCGTGAACTGCAGGTTCTTCGGGTTCGAGGCGATGTCGTCCTGGGTCGCGGTGCCGGGCTCCGTGCCCTCCTTCAGCGTGATCAGGCCGGCCGACTGCAGCAGCCAGAGGCCCTGGGCCTCGTTCGCCGGGTCGGAGTAGAGCGAGATCGTGCCGCCGTCGGGGATCTCGAAGACGTCGCCGTACTTGTCGCTCCAGAGGCCGAAGCCCCAGCGGAAGACGGGCGTGGCCGCCTCCTCCTCGAAGTCGGGGTTGGCCTCGAGCACCTGGCCGAGCCAGAGCTTGTGCTGGTAGACCGTCGCGGCGACCTCGCCCTCGCTGACGGCGCGGTTGATCGTGTTGCTGTCCGAGAGGCCCTTGAAGGCGACCGTGATGCCGTAGCGCGGCGCCACCTCCTCCGCCACGAAGTTCACGAGCGCCTGCTCCGACGCGTTGCCCTCGGCGGTCGCGACGTAGAGGGTCGCGCCCTCCTGCTCGTTCGCCGAGACGGCGGGCGACAGCAGCGGCACGGCGACGAGCGCGCCGACGCCGACCACGACGACGGCGGCACCGGCGATCCAGGGCCAGCGGCGCTTCTTCTTCAGCTCGAAGCCGAGGTCCTCGGGGCCGGAATTCTCGGTGCCGGGATTCTCAGGAAGGGACTTCTCGGGTCGGGGGTTCTCAGTGGACATGGCAGTGCCTTTCGAGCGGTCGCGGCCGGACGGCGGCGCGCGGGAGGGACGCCCGGGCGGAGGGCCCGGGGCGGGATCGGGGGGGGGGAGATGCGGCTAGACGGTGACCGCGACGCGCGGAGTGCGCCGGGACCGGGAGGCGCTCGGCGTGGTCGCGCGGACCAGTGCGTCGCCGGTGAGCTGCACGACGGCGACGGTCGCGACGAGGATGACGATGGTCGCGAGCATCACGGTGGTGTCGAAGCGCTGGTAGCCGTAGGTGACGGCGACGTAGCCGATGCCGCCCGCGCCGATCGTGCCGGCGATGGCGGAGTACTCGATCATCGCGATGGTGTTGATGGTGAGGCCGCCGAGGATCTGCGGCACCGCCTCGCTGAGCTGCGCCGAGCGGATCACCTGCAGCCGCGACGCTCCGGAGGCGCGGGCCACCCGGGTCAGCGCGAGCGGCACGCTGCGCAGCGCGTTCTCGACGATGCGGGTGAAGAAGGCGATGCCGGCGATCGACATCGGCACGACGGCCGCCGCGATGCCGATGTTGGTGCCGGTGATCAGCCGGGTGAACGGCATGATCGAGGCCATCAGGATGAGGAACGGCAGCGACCGGCCGATGCTGATGATCCAGCTGAGGATCTGGTGCGCGGCGCGGTTCTCGAACAGACCGCCCGGAGCGAGGTTGTGCACGGCGGCGCCGAGAGGGACGCCGACGAGCACGACGATCAGCATCACGATGCCGACCATGATCAGCGTCTCGCCGAGCGCGGGCAGCACGAGCGCGGGGATGTCGGTGAGGGGGACCTTGTTGTCGAGGTGCAGCGCACCGAGGGCGTGCACAGTGTCGAGGTGCAGCGCACCGAGGGCCGCCGAGGAGACGAGCGCGCTCATGCCGCCGCCTCCTCGACGAGGGCGTCCGACCGGACCGCGCCCCGCCGCACCGACAGCCCGAGAGCGTCGGCGGCGTGCGCGAGCCGGCGCTCCTCGACCGGCCCGAGGCCGATCGTCGCGTGCCCGACGGCGCGTCCGTCGACCGTCTCGATCGCCGCGCCGAGCAGCGCGACCGGCCCGACCGCGTCGGACAGCCGCGTCACCCAGTCGGCCGGCACTCCGTCGCGGGCGTAGCCGACGACCCACTCGTCGAGCCCCGCGCCCGGCAGCACTGAGGGGCGCACCGGGTTGAGCGCGAGGCCGAGCGGCGAGGACGCGTCGCGCAGCAGGTCGACGAGGCGCCCCGACTCCACGATGCGGCCGTGATCGAGGCGCGCGACGGAGTCCGCGACCTGACGCACCGTCTCCATCTCGTGGGTGATGAAGAGGATCGACAGGCCGAGGTCGTCGCGCAGCTCCTTGAGGAGCGTCGTGATCGCGGTGGTCGAGGCGGGGTCGAGTCCGGAGGTCGCCTCGTCGGAGAGCAGGACGGAGGGGCGCAGGGCGAGGGCGCGGGCGATGCCGACCCGCTGGCGCTGGCCGCCGGAGAGCTGGTGCGGGTAGTACCGGGCGCGGTCGCCGAGGCCCACGCGCTCGAGCAGCTCGGCGACGCGGCGCTTCGTCTCGGCTGCGGTGACGCCCAGGTAGTCGAGCGGGAGGGCGACGTTCTGCTCCGCGGTCCGGCGGCTGAAGAGGCCGTCGGACTGGAAGACGGTGCCGATGCGGCGGCGGGCGACCCGCAGCTCCGCCTCGGACAGCTGCGAGAGGGCGTCGCCGTTGACGACGACGGTGCCGGAGGTGGACCGCTCGAGCAGGTTGACGCAGGCGGCGAGGGTGCTCTTGCCGGCGCCGCTCGGCCCGACGACGGCGTAGATCTCGCCGGTGCCGACCGAGAAGTCGAGGCGGTCGAGCACGGTCACGGCGTCGGCGCCCTGCCCGTAGACCTTGGTGAGCTGCTCGAGGCGGATCATGGCGTCGGTCCTTCCGGGAGGGTGCGCGGGCGCGCAGGAGAGCGCCCGGTGCGGGGTGGGAGAGGGGGCGCGGGGTGCTCGGAGACGTTGTCCGCGTCGGTGTGCTGATGATGATGGCGCGGTGCGGCGGGCGGGCGCGACGGCGGCCGACGCTCGCCGTAACAGAAGGCGCTCGCGGCGCCCGATCGGCGCCGATCCGCGGCTCTTCACCGACGGGTGTCGGCGAACGAGGGGGCGGAGCGGGGCGGACTCGCGCAGAACATCAGCTGAGAAGGGGAAGCCTCCTCTGTGGGGCGAGGCCCACCCGTCTCAGCTGATGTTGTGCGGCGGCGGCGCGTGGGCGGGCTCGCCGAGGGCGCCGGTCAGCGCAGTGCGTCGAGGACGGTCCGCTCGTCCCGAGGCTCCAGGCCGGACCGGCGGGGCCGGTCCAGTCCGCGGGCGCGCTCGTCGTCGAGGACGCGGCGCAGCGTCTCCACGGGCGGACGGTGGCGGCCGCCGGCGCGGAAGTACGAGGCGGTGCTGCGCCGGCTGAAGCCGACCGCCTCGGCGGGCAGCCACAGCGGGAGCGACCGCGGGCCGGCCCAGTAGCCGACGCCGTGCGCGAGCAGGGTCTCGTCGTCGGCGGGCACGACGTCGCCGCGGAAGGCGGCGAGCTCGGCGGCGGTCGCGAGGAGGTCGCCCAGGGGCACGGCCGGGCCGACGGCGTCGACGGCTCCGGTCACTCCCGCCGAGCCCGCCGCGTGCAGCCAGTCGGCGAGGTCGTCGACGTCGATCGCCTGCGCGAACCGGCCGTCCGTCTCGGGCGTCAGGACCGTCCCGCCGCGGGCGAGGCGGGCCGGCCAGTAGCCCAGCCGGTCGCTCGGGTCGCCGGGCCCGGCGATCAGGCCGGGGCGCGCGATCAGCAGCCGGCCGCCGAGGGCGTCGGCGGCGGCGCGCTCGGCCAGGACCTTCGCGTCCGCGTACTGCCCGGGGTCGGCCGGCTCGACCAGGGCGGCGGACTCGTCGGCGTCGGGCCGCTCCACGTCGGCGTACACGGAGACGGAGGAGACCAGAGTCCAGTGCGCGGCGGCCGGCGCGAGGCGGTCGAGGGCCGGCCCGACGAGCTCGGGAGCGTGGGCGAGCTCGACGACCTCGTCCCACTCGCCGCGCAGACCGTCGTAGGCGCCCGGGTCGCGCCGGTCGACGCGCAGATGCCGCGCGCCGCCCGGAACCGCTCCCGCCTCGCCGCGGGCCACGCAGGTGACCTCGTCCCCCGCCGCGACCGCCCGCTCCGCGAGCCGGCGCCCCAGCCATCCGCTGCCACCCAGGATCAGGACTCTGCGCATGCCCCCACTGAACCGGATCACCGCTCCGCTCCGTAGCCGTGTCCGCCGGCAGCGGAACGGTTCAGCACACGAGCAGCGCGAACGTCATCCCTCTGCCTCCCCGTTCATCCAGCAGCGCGACGTTCTGCGCCAGATGAGCCGGTACCTCTCTCCCGTCGTCAGGATTCTCTCCCGAGAGCGCCGATCCGAGGTGCGAAGTCGTGCCATCGAATTCAGCGCCACTTGATGCCGTTGACAAGCGGGGGTAGATTCCATGACCAAGCCGCAGAAGTATCGCGACGTGGCGAAGTTCCTCCGCTCGCAGGGCTGGGAACGGCTCCGCGATGCGAAGGGGTCCCACGAATGGTGGGGAGACCCGGACGGGAAGGGCCGGATCAGCATTCCAGCGCACGGCGAGGTGTCGGCGGGAGTGGTCCGGCAGATCGTCGCCGTCTTCCCCGCGACGCCGCCGAGCTGGCGATGACACGAGAACGAGGAGGTCGGTCGGCATGACCGAGGAGACGATCGCTGCCCACGCACACCGGGAGGGCCGCTGGTGGGTGTTCACGATCCCCGCGCTGACGAGCGCCGGTCCGACTGGAGCGGAGATCGTCGCGATGGGACAGTCGCGCTCACTCAAGGATCTCGACGAGGACGTGCGCGACGTCGCCGCGCTCTGGCTGGATCTCGAGAGCTGGGACGGCGGGGTCGACGTCGTGATCGAACTGCCGGCCGAGGTGTCCGTGCTGCTCTCCGAGGCCGAGTCGGCGGAGCGCGAAGGGCGGGCGTCGATGGCCCGCAGCGCACGCCTCCGCCGGGAGGCCGCCCGGTCCCTGCTCGCCGATCACCGGCTGACGCAAGCGGAGGCGGCACGAGTGCTCCAGATCACCCCGCAGCGGATGAGCCAGCTCGTAGCGCCGCGGAAGACGTCGGACGAGTCCAGACGCTGAAGGCACCTCTGCCGCGGCGACGCTCAGCGCGCGAGGAGCTCGCCGTGGGGCATCGAGAGCCAGCCGTCCTCGTCGCGGGACCAGGCGCGCCAGGCGTCGCTGATCGCCTCGAGCTCGGCCTGCGTGGCGAGGCCGCGCTCGAGGGCGACGGTGGCGAAGGAGGAGGAGACCGCCCGGTCCGCCCACATGCCGCCCCACCAGGCGCGGTCCTCCGCGTTCTCGAACACCCAGAGCGAGGCGGTGACCTCGACGCTCTCGAAGCCGGCCTCCCGCGCCCAGGCCTTGAGGCGCCGGCCCGCGTCGGGCTCGCCGGCCGAGGCGCGGTGCACCCGCTGGTAGAGCGCGGCCCAGGCCTGCAGGCCCTCCGTGAACGGGTGGATCAGCACGCCGGCGTAGTCGACGTCGCGCGCGGCGACGAGGCGGCCGACCCGGCCCCACTCGCGCAGCGCGTCGACCGGACGGGTGAGGTGCTGCAGGACCTGGTGCGCGTGCACGACGTCGAAGGAGTCGTCCGCGAACGGCAGCGCGTAGGCGTCCGCCACCTCGAACTCCGCCGCGGAGTCGAGGGCCGCGGCCTGCGCGATCACCTCGGCCGAGGCGTCCACCCCGAGCACCCGGCCGGGGGCGACCCGCTCGGCGAGGTCGACCGTGATCGTCCCCGGGCCGCAGCCCACGTCGAGGATCGAGACGCCGGGCGCGAGGTGCGGCAGCAGGTAGGCCGCGGAGTTCTCGACGGTGCGCCAGCGGTGCGAGCGCAGGACGCTCTCGTGGTGGCCGTGCGCGTAGCGGCCGGTCGCGGCCGGGGCGGCGTCGGGCGGGCTGGTCTCGGTCGCGGCCGGGCTGTTCTCGGGGTCCATGCCCGCCATTGTGCCCGCCGGCGCGCTGCCCACGCCGCGGACGCTCCTGCTGGCGAAGGCGAGCAGCGACGCCGCGACGATCACCGCCGCGCAGCCGAGCAGAACGGCCCGCGTGCCGACGAGGTCCGCGAGCGGCCCGACGAGCGCCTCGCCGAGCGGAACAGCGAGGAACGAGCCGACCATGTCGTAGGAGTAGACCCGGGCGAGCGCCTCGCGCGGCACGTGGGTCTGCAGCGACTGGTCCCAGGCGATGGCGAACACCTCCAGCGCGACGCCGCCGAGCGCGAAGGCGACGATCAGGGCGGGGAGCGCGGGGACGACGCCGAGGACCGCGACCGGGACGGCGGTGACCGCCATCAGGGCGACGCCGATGGCCAGCGCCCGCCGCGGTCGCCAGCGCAGCGCGATGACGGCGCCGATCGCCAGGCCGACGGTCTGGGCGGCGATCACCAGCCCCCAGGCCGCGCGGCCGAAGGACTCGTCGGCGATCACCGGCCCGAGCACCGTGGTCGCGCCGACGAAGGCCGCGTTCAGCACCGTGAACTGGGCCACGACGATCCAGACCCAGCGCCGGCCGGAGAACTTCCGCCAGCCCTCGCGGAGGTCGGCGAGCACCGAGCCGCCGGCGACCGCGCGGGTCGAGGCGGGCAGCCGCAGCCCGGAGTAGAGGAGAGCGGCGAGCGCGAACCCGGCCGCATCGATCGCGAGCCCCCACCCCGGTCCGACGAGCGCGACGACGGCCGCCCCGCCCGACGCGCCCACGATCGTCCCGGCGGTGAGACCGAGGCGGAGCAGCGCGTTCGCGGGGCGCAGCTCGCCCACGGGGACCGTCTCCGGGACGAGGGCAGACGCGGCAGGCAGGCTCACCGCCGCGACGGCGCCGTTCAGCACGCCGAGCACGACGAGGGCGGGGATGCTCGCGGTCCCGCTGATCACCAGGGCGGCGACGACCGCCTGGGTGCCGGCGGCGGCGAGCGAGGTGCCGACCAGGATCACGGAGCGCGGCAGCCGGTCGGCGAGGACCCCGCCGAGCAGCAGCACGGCGACGTTGGCGAGCGAGCGCGCGGCGACGACCAGGCCGAGGTCGGTCGCCGAGCCGGTCAGGTCGAGGACCGCGAAGGCGAGGGCGATCGGCGCGACGGCGTTGCCGAGCACGGCGGTCGTCCGGGCGGCGAGCAGCCGGCGGAACGGGCGGTGCGCGAGGGGGCCGCGTGCCCGGCTCCCGGGCGGCGGGGTCACGGCCGCCGCAGCGGGAACAGCGCGGTCGTCATCGACACCGGCACCGTGCCCGGGCTCCGGGGCGGCCGGGCCGCCGCGTGCAGCAGAGCCGACGCCTCGCCGACGTGCCGGACGACCCGCCGCCAGGTCTCCTGGTCGACCCAGAGCTCGGCGTCCGTCGAGAGCTGCGGGCCGTCGGCGCGGGCCGCGGACCGCCGCCGCAGCTCCTCGATCAGCGCCTCCAGGTACAGCTGCCGGTCCTCCGCCGGCCCGGCCTCGACGGTCGCGGTCACGTCGAACGGCCGTCCGGAGGACTCGTGCCGGTAGCGCTTCGCCTCGCCGCCGCGCAGCCGCACCGTCTCGACCACCCGCACCAGCCCGGCCCGCTCGAGCACGCGGAAGTGGTAGCTCGCGGTCGCCTGCGAGAGGCCCAGCTCGCGCGCGGCCTCGGCGGCGCTCGCCGCGGCGCCGGTCACCAGGGACAGCAGCCGGAGCCGGATCGGGTGGGCGGTGGCGCGCAGCTCCTCGAGAGTGGACATGCGGCCATCGTCACGCCCGGCCTTACGAACCGTCAAACGGGTCTTTGGGGGTCGCCGCGCCCCGCGGAGCAGCGAGGGCTACTGCGAGAGCTCCCGGTCGAGCCGGTCGAGGAGCACCTCGAGGGAGATCTCGAACTCCTCGTCGCTGTGGTCCTCGCTGAGCAGGCCGCGGAGCCGCCTCACCTCGGGCGCGACGTCGAGGGAGACGTTCCCGTCGCCCTGCGGGATCGTCGCGTCGCCCTCGTCGAGCGGGAGGTCGGTCGGCGAGGTCTCGGCGCCCTGCACCACGGCCTGCAGCAGCAGCTGGCCGAGCAGGAAGCTGCTGAACGAGCGGTAGGCGCCGACGGCCTGCGCGTCGGTGAGCCCGCTGCCGGTCAGCGAGCGGAGGAAGGTGTTCACGGCCTCGATGCTGCGCAGCGGCGGCCGGAGCCAGGGGGCCGCGGGGTGCCGGGTCGCGACCAGCGGGAAGGCCCTCGGGTGGTCGGTCGCGATGCGCCGGACCTCGTGGGCGGCCGTCTGCAGGAACTCCTGCCAGTGCCGGCTCTCGGCCTCGTCCAGCCGCACGGTGAGCTCGCGCATCAGCAGCGCGATGACGCCCTCGAGGAGGTCCTCCTTGCCGTGCACGTAGCGGTAGAGCGACATCGCCTCGACGCCCAGCTCCTGCGCGAGGGTGCGCATGGAGAGCGCCTCGGGGCCGGTGCGGTCGATCATCGCGAGCGCGGTCTCCACGATGAGGTCCCGGCTGAGCTTGCGGGCGGGGGAGCCGCTCCGCTTCGGCTTCTCGCTGTCGGTCATGCACCGCGCCTTCCTGCAGTGCCCGCCCGCCCGGATACCAGGTGCGGTGCCGCGAAGGCAAGCACCTCCACCGTAACAACGCTTACACCGTAAGCTCCGACCAGGCTTACGCTGTAAGTGTGCCGCTGCCGGACCGTGCTCCCTGCGATCCCCGCGCCGGTCCGCCTCCCCGAGGAGCGCGCACCACCCCGCAGAACCCGCTGCGCCGGTGGCCGCGCCCCGTTTCGCCTCCGCCCCGCACCAGCGACCCCGCGGCACCGTCCCGGGAGAGAAGAGAGAGCACCATGATCGACAGCAGCAGCATCGACAGCCTGATCGGCGCCGACGTGCACGGCAGCGACGACGCCAAGATCGGCACCGTCGGCCAGGTCTACGTCGAGGACAGCACGCAGACCCCGACCTGGGTCACCGTCCGCACCGGCCTGTTCGGCTCCTCGGAGTCGTTCGCGCCCCTCGCGGACGCGAGCTACGAGGGCGGCGTCCTCCGCGTCGGCTACGAGAAGGCCTTCGTCAAGGACGCCCCGCGCATCGAGGACGACGGACAGCTCTCCGCCGACGAGGAGCAGGCCCTCTACTCGTACTACGGGCTCGGCGGCACCGATGCGGCGCCGACCGAGGCGCCCCTCTACGACCAGGACGCCGACCGCGGCGCCGGCACGGACAGCGGCGTCGACCGCACTGCCGACAGCGCCGCCGACCGCGACCGCGGCACCGAGGGCCACGACACCTCGGGCCCGACGACCGACGACGCGATGACCCGCTCCGAGGAGCGCCTGCGCGTCGGCACCGAGCGGGTCGAGGCCGGCCGCGCCCGCCTGCGCAAGCACATCGTCACCGAGCAGGTCTCGAAGACGGTCCCGGTCAGCCACGACGAGGTCACCCTCACCCGCGAGCCGATCACCGAGGCGAACGCCGGCGACGCGCTCGCCGGTCCCGACCTCAGCGAGGAGGAGCACGAGGTGATCCTCACCGAGGAGCGCGTCGTCACCGCGAAGGAGACGGTCCCCGTCGAGCGCGTGTCGCTCGGCACCGAGACCGTCACTGAGCAGCGCACCGTCGACGCGGACGTCTCGCACGAGGAGATCGAGCTCGTCGAGCCCGAGGCCGTCCGCACCGGCACCCGCACCTCCGCCGAGGAGACCGTCGCGGACCGCGACGCGCGCTCCTAGCGATCCCCGCGGCGGCCGGCGAGCAGCACCGCCCACCGGCCGCCGCACCCGCTCCACTCCGCACGACCCCATGCACCACCCTCACCTGTCCTGCTCCGGACCGTGCCCGAAAGGCTCCCCATGGATCTCCCCGCCGCTCTGCAGAACGGACTGGCCGCGGTCATCGCGTTCGTCCCGCTCGCGCTGCTGTTCCTGCTCATCCTCATCGTCGGCCTGATCGTCGCCAAGCTCATCGAGAAGGGCCTCTCGCGCCTGCTCACCAAGGTCGGCTTCGACCGCGCCGTCGAGCGCGGCGGCATCAAGAAGGCGCTCGCGAACTCGACGCTGGACGCCTCCGACATCGTGTCGAAGATCATCTACTACACGCTCGTGCTCTTCGTCCTGCAGTTCGCCTTCGGGGTCTTCGGCCCCAACCCGGTCAGCGACCTGCTGCAGGGCATCATCGGCTTCCTGCCGAAGATCATCGTGGCGATCATCATCGTCGTCCTCGCCGCCGCGATCGCCGCGGGTGCCAAGGGCCTGATCCAGAACACCCTGGGCGGCCTCTCCTACGGCAAGGCCCTCGGCAACATCGTCGCGGTGTTCATCCTCTTCCTCGGGGTCACCGCGGCCCTGAACCAGATCGAGGTCGCGACGACGGTCACCACGCCGATCCTCATCGCCGTCCTCGCGATCATCGCGGGCGTGATCATCGTCGGCGCGGGCGGCGGCCTGATCAAGCCGATGCAGCAGCGCTGGGAGGCGATCCTCACGAAGGCCGAGGAGGAGGCGCCGAAGATCCAGCAGGAGGCGCAGAACGCCCCGTCCGTCACCGAGCAGGCGAAGCGCGCCGCCGACCAGGCGAAGCAGGCCGCCCCGGCGACCACCGCGCGCCGCCCCCGCTAGGCGCACGACCGCACCACCCGCACCACCCGCGGCCGGCTCCGCTCGCTCCGAGCAGGGCCGGCCGCGTCCGCAGCAGATCGAGGGGACCGCATGAGCGCGACACCGACCGAGCCGACCTCGACCGAGCCGACCTCGACCGAGCCGACGTCGACCGAGCCGACACCGACCGAGCCGACACCGACCGAGCCGACCGCGTCCGAGCCGGCGCCGACCGCCGAGGTGGTCCTGCACGAGGAGCGCCTCCTCGTCGGCACGCGCAGGCACGCCACCGAGCGCGTCCGGGTCAGGCGGGTCGTCGTGACCGAGCAGCGCACGATCACGGTCGAGGTCCGCCGCGAGGAGCTGCGCGTCACCCGCGAGCCGATCGCCGACGGCCCGCCGCTGCCCGACGCGATCGCGGCGGCCCCGCAGGAGCCGATCGTCGTGGTCCTGCACGAGGAGCGGATCGCCCTCACCCGGACCGTCGTCCCCGTCGAGCGCGTGACGGTGCGGGTCGAGTCCGTCGCCGGCGCCCGCGACGTCACCGCGTCGCTGCGCCACGAGGTCGCCGACGTCGAGTCGTCGACGGCGCGGGAGCAGGAGAGCCCCGACCTGTTCTGATGTCGGCCACCGCCGCTACGGTCGAGCGATGACCTGGTCTCGCTCCGACTCTCCGGTTCCCGCTGTCTCCGCCGAGGAGTGGGCCGAGCTCCGCGAGCGCGTCCGCCGGACCCGCTGGTCGCCGGAGTGGCCGGTCGAGGGCTGGTCGGCGGGGACCGACCAGGCCGAGCTGCGGCGGCTGGCCCGGCGCTGGGCGGAGGAGTTCGACTGGCCGGGACAGGAGCGGCGGATGCGCGAGCTGCCGTGGGCGCAGGCCGACCTCGACGGGACGCCGATGGCCTATCTCCGCTTCGAGGCCGAGACGCCCGGCCGCCTGCCGATCGTCCTGACGAACGGCTGGCCCAGCACCGCGCTCGAGCTGGTGGCGCTCGCCGAGCGGCTCGCCTCGCCGTCGCGGTTCGGCGGCGACCCGGCGGAGGCGGCCACCGTCGTCGTGCCCGCGCTTCCGGGCTTCCCGTTCTCGCCGCAGCGGCCGGGGCTGGACGAGCAGACGCACGAGCTCTGGCACCGGCTGATGACCGAGGAGCTCGGGTTCACCCGCTACGCCGCGCACGGCGGCGACCTGGGGGCGGGCATCACCTCGCGGCTGGCCGAGAGCCACCCGGAGGCGGTGGCGGGGATCCATCTGCTCGCCGTCGCCTCGCCGCAGCACGTCGAGGACGACTCGCTCACCGCCGAGGAGCGCGAGCACCTCGAGGAGCAGCGCACCTGGTTCGCGGACGAGGGCGCCTACGAGCACCAGCAGCAGACCCGGCCGCTCACCCTCGCGCCCGCGCTGTCGGACTCGCCGGTCGGCCTGCTCGCCTGGATCCTGGAGAAGCACCGGGCCTGGAGCGACTGCAGCGGTGACCTCGCGACCCGCTTCGACGACGACTACCTGCTCACCCTCGCCTCGCTCTACTGGTTCACCGACTCGATCGCCACGTCGCTCCGGCCCTACTGGGAGTACGCGACCGGGCGGACGGCGCGGGTCGGCCGGGTCGAGGTGCCGACCGCGCTCGCCGTCTTCCCCTTCGACCTCACGCACCCGCCGCGCAGCTGGGCCGAGCGCAGCTACGACGTCGTCCGGTACACGCCGATGCCCCGCGGCGGCCACTTCGCGCCGCACGAGGAGCCGGACCTGCTCGCCGCCGACATCCGCGCGCTGCTGGCGCTGGTGCAGTAGCGAAGAGACACCCCGCCCTTGCGGCCGCCCCCGCTCCGCGCGTACCGTCGTCGCGTACCTCGTCGCGAGCCGCGACGTCGGGGCGGCCACCTCACCGGCCGGCCGATCGGCTCGCGGACACGGGGGCTCCCCGCAGGAAAGACGGTCTCGTGCGCATCAGCACCGGTACTGCGTCCACGACGCAGCAGCTGCCCTCGCACTGACGACCCCTGCTCCCGCCCGCTGAACCGGGCGGACGCGCGCTCCCGCCCCGGCGGAGGGCGGTGGTCGTCGTGCGCCGACGCGACCACCGGGAGCACCGTGCCCTTCTCTTCACCGACCCCTCCGTCCCTCGTCCTCACCGACTGCTCGTTCGCCTGGCCGGACGGCTCGGTCGTCCTCGACCACGTGACCGCCGCGTTCGGCCGCGGCCGCACCGCCCTCGTCGGAGCGAACGGCGCCGGCAAGTCCACGCTCGTGCGGCTCGTCGCCGGCGACCTCGTGCCGACGGGAGGGACCGTCACCGCGACCGGCGCGGTCGACCTGCTGCCGCAGCGCCTGCCGCGCGGCGCCGACGACACCGTCGCCGATCTGCTCGGGATCCGCGGCCGGCTCGACGCACTGCACGCGATCCTGGCCGGCGACGCCGGGGCGGACCGGTTCGAGGCGCTCGCCGACGACTGGGACATCGAGGCCCGGGCCGTCGCCGCGCTGGGCACTGCCGGACTCGACCTCGACGCCGCCGATCTGCTCCGCCCCGTCTCGATGCTCTCCGGCGGGCAGGCGGTCCTCGCGGCCGTGACAGGGGTGGCGCTGCGCGGCCGGCCGATCGCGGTCCTCGACGAGCCCACGAACGACCTGGACCGCCGCTCCCGGCAGCTGCTGCTCGCGCTCGTCGACGGCTGGCGCGGCACCCTCGTCGTCGTCAGCCACGACCGGGAGCTGCTCGAGCACGTCGACGAGATCGCGGAGCTGCGCGACGGCGAGCTGCGCACCTCGGCGGGCACGTTCTCCGACTTCGAGGAGCGGCTCGCCGTCGAGCGCGCGGCCGTCGAGCGCGACGTCCGCGTCGCCGAGCAGGTGCTGCGCGCCGAGAAGCGCCAGCGGATCGAGGCGCAGACCACGATCGCCCGCCGCGCGAAGGCGGGCGAGAAGTCGGGGCGGTCGATGCCGAAGGGCGCCTCCGACTTCCGCCGCGGCCGCGCGGAGGGGACCGCGGGACGACTCCGCTCCGGTCATGCCGAGGCCGAGGCGCGCGCGAAGGACCGGGTCGACGAGGCGTCCGGGCGGCGCCGCGACGACGACGCGGTGCGGCTCGACCTGCCCGACCCGGTTGTGCCCGCGACCCGGCGGCTCGCCGAGCTGACCGTCCGCGGCCGGACCACGGTGCTCCGGGGCCCCGAGCGCCTCGGCCTGATCGGCGCCAACGGCACCGGGAAGACGCTGCTGCTCGAGCGGCTCGTCGGCGCGGAGCCGGACCGCCCGCATCCCGTGCCCGGCACGGACGCGCGGGCGCTCACCGACCGCATCGGCTACCTCGCCCAGCACCGCGAGGACATGCTCGACGACGACCGCACCGTGCTCGAGCACGTCGCCCGGGCCGCGCCGGACCTGCCGATCCCGGCCCTGCGCGACGCCCTCGCGCGGCTGCTGCTGCGCGGCGCGATCGTCGACCGGCCCGCGTCGACCCTCTCGGGCGGGGAGCGCTTCCGGGTGGCGCTCGCCGGCGTGATCCTCGCGCGTCCGGTGCCGCAGCTGCTCGTGCTCGACGAGCCGACGAACGACCTCGATCTGGCGACGGCCGACCACCTGGTCGAGGTGCTGCGGGCCTGGCGCGGCGGACTGCTCGTCGTCAGCCACGACGACGCGTTCCTCGACCGGCTCGAGCTGGACGGGCGGGTGGTGCTGGACGCGCCGGGGTCGGTGGACGCGCCGTGAGCTCAGCCGGTGGGGGTGCCGAGGTCGAGGGCGGCGACGACCTCGGCGACCCGGGAACGCGCCGGTGCGTCGAGGCCGCGGATGGGGCGGGGCAGGCAGTCCGGGGCGGCGAGGCCGAGCTGCTCGGCGATCGCGGCGATCACCCGGTAGCTGCCGCCGTGCTCGGCGAAGAGGTCCCAGAGCGGCTGCAGCCGGGAGGACTCGGCCTCGGCGGCGGCGCGGTCGCCGGACTGCGCGGCGCGCGCGATCGTCAGCGCGGGGCCGGGGAGCGTGCCGCCGATCACCGAGTACCAGGCGTCGCAGCCGGCGAGCAGGCCGCGGGCGGCGGACGCGTCGCCGGAGACGCCGATCGTGACGCCCGCGGGCACCTGCGCTCGGATCGCGGCCACCCGGTCGGCCGCGGCGGCCGGATCGGCGGGGACGCCGGGGATCTTGATCGAGGCGACGCGGGGCAGCCGGGCGATCGCGCCGTACAGCTCGTCGGTCATCGTGACGTGCGTGGTGCCGGGGTTGTCGTAGACGACCAGCGGCACGGAGAGCTGCGCGGTGACGTCCTCGTAGAGGCCGAGGACGTCGTCGTCCGTCAGCGGCTGGTAGCTGACCGGAGCGAGGAGCACCGCCGCGGCGCCCGCCTCCTGCGCGTCCTCCGCGAGGGCGAGCACCTGCGAGGTCCGCAGTGCGCTGATCCCGACGACGACCGGCACCTGGCCCGCGTGCCGCACGGCGAGCGAGGCGATCCGGCGCCGCTCCTCGCGGTCGAGGTAGGCGGCGGAGCCGGTCGAGCCGAGCGCCCCGATCGAGTCGACACCGGCCGCGGCGAGGCGCTCGACGAGGGCGGCGAAGGCCGGCTCGTCGACGGCGTCGTCGCGGAGCGGGGTGAGCGGGAAGGCGCTGAGTCCGGTGAGCACGGTGATCCGTCCGAGGGGTAGTCGCGGGAGAGGGCCCGGCCAGTGTGCGTCGAGCGGGCGGGCGCCCGCGACTCCAGAAGCGCGGGCGGGCGCTGGTCCACGGCGGCGCCCGAGGGGCGTGCTCGCGGTGGACTCTGTCGGTAGATTCGGCCGTATGACCGCCCCGACCGTCCTCTTCGTCTGCATCCACAACGCCGGCCGCTCGCAGATGGCCGCCGGCTACCTGCGCGAGCTCTCGGGCGGTGCCGTGCAGGTGCGCTCCGGCGGCTCCGAGCCGGGCGAGAGCATCAACCCGGTCGCGGTCGCGGCGATGGCGGAGGAGGGCATCGACATCTCGCGGGCCGTGCCGCAGCTGATGACGACCGAGCAGGTGCAGGCCTCGGACGTCGTGATCACGATGGGCTGCGGCGACGTCTGCCCGGTCTTCCCCGGCAAGCGCTACGAGGACTGGGACCTCGCCGACCCGAAGGGCCGCCCCCTCGAGGAGGTCCGCCCGATCCGCGACGACATCCGCGCCCGCGTGCAGGCGCTGGTGGCCGAGCTGCTGCCCACGACGCCTGCGGAGTAGCAGCCTCAGGCGGTGCCCCGCATGCTGGTCGAGCAGGCTCCTCCGGCGGTGCCTTCCATGCTGGTCGAGTAGCCGCCTCCGGCGGCGTATCGAGACCCGGCGTGCTGGAGACGGTGGATCTCGATACGCCCGCTGCGCGGGCTACTCGATCAGCATGAAAGGGGCCCGCGATGCGGGCTGCTGGATCGGCATGAGGCCCCGCGATGCGGGCTACTCGATCAGCATGAAGGGGTCCGCGATCCGGGCGCGGGCGCTCCGCAGTGCCTCCGCGCGCTCGTCGGCGTCGAGGCGGGCGGGTGCGTAGGTGACGACGGGCGGCAGGACCTCGTAGCCGACGAACTCGAGCATGCCGCGGTGGATGTGCGCGAGGAAGACGTCCAGCTCGCCGTAGCCGTCGGCCGCGCCGGGCGCGAACGCCGGCTCCCCGCCGCCGGTGGTCAGGAGCAGGACGGCCCGCCGTCCGCGCAGCCCGCCCTCGGCGAAGACGCCGTGCTCGCCGCCGAACGCGGCGCCCATCACGAAGACCCGGTCGATCCAGCCCTTGAGGATCGCCGGCATCGAGAACCACCAGAGCGGGAACGAGAGCACCAGGAGGTCAGCCTCCCGCAGTGCGTCGAGGTGCGACTGCACCGGGTCTCCGAGCGTGCCCGCGGCGACGGCGGCGCTCTGCTCGGCCTGCGGCTTGAAGTGTCCGGCCGCGCTCGCGAACTGGTCGCGGTGCAGGACGGGGTCCCAGCCGTCCGCGTAGAGGTCGATCCGTCGCACCTCGATCCCGTCCGCGCGCAGCTGCTCGGCCACCGCGTCGGCCTGGGCGGAGGAGAACGAGCCCGGTTCCGGATGGGCCTGGACGAGGAGGGCGCGGCGCACCGGGGCGGCCGTCGACGAGGTGCTCATGCCGCCATCGTATCGACGATCCTCGAAACGTCGCTACGTCCCGAGCGCTAGAGGGTGTCCTCGAGGCGGTGCAGAAGGTCGTCGACGTCCGCAGCGTTCCGGCGGTAGTGCGTGTACTTCCCCACCCGCGTCGAGCGCACGAGGCCGGCGCGCTCCAGCGACCCCATGTAGGAGGAGATGGTGGACTGCGCGAGGCCGGTCTTCGCGGCGAGATGGGTGACGCACACGCCGAACTCCGCGCGGTCGGCGATGGGCTCGTACTCGCTGAAGGAGGCCTCGGGCGTCCGCAGCCACTCCATGATCTGCAGGCGGGTGGGGTTGCCCAGCGCCTTCAGCACCTCGACGGTCCGCATGTCCACCGGGCCATTCTCCTCCCCGGGCCGGGCGTCAGCGGATGGCGTGGCCCGGGTTCCGCTCGTCGTAGCGGTCGCGGGCCGCGGCGATCGCCGGCCGCTGCTCGAGCGACCAGTCGGCGAGGGCCTTCACGAGGTGGGTGAGGCTGCTGCCGGAGGCGGTGAGGGCATAGGAGACCTGGGCCGGCACGGTCGGGAAGACGGTCCGCTCGACCAGGCCGTCGCGCTCGAGGCGGCGCAGGGTCAGCGTCAGCATGCGCTGCGAGATCCCGTCGATCGCGCGCTGGAGCTCGCGGAACCGCCGGTCGCCGCTCGCGAGCTCGACGATCACGAGCACCGACCAGGTGTCGCCGACCCGCGTCAGGACGTCCCTGATGCCGCAGTCGGGATGATCCTCCCGACCGCAGGGCTCGAGGTCCGCGGTTACTCCGGTGTGCGTGAGTGACACGAGAGTGCCTCCTTGTCGGGGCTGACGGGGCGCAGCACGATCAGAGCGTAGTCATCCCGAAGAACCACGAAAGGTGAGACCGTGATCCTCGTCACCGGCGCGACCGGGCAGCTCGGCTCCGCGATCCTCGAGACCCTCCTCCGGCGCGGCGTCCCCGCGATCGGCAGCAGCCGCCAGGAGCGGCCGGGCCTGCGGAGGATCGACCTCGACGATCCGTCGACCGTCTCCTTCGCGGGCGTGGACACCCTCGTCCTCGTGTCGGCGGGGGAGGCGGAGGACGACGTCGTCGTCGCGCGGCACGAGACGGCGCTCGCCGCGGCGGAGCGCGACGGCGTCGGGCACGTCGTCTACACGAGCGTCACCGCGGCCGGCGACCACCTCGCCTTCGCCCTCGCGCACCGCTGGACCGAGCGCCGTCTCGCCCGCGGAGCCGTCCGCTGGACGGTCCTCCGCAACGGCCTCTACGCCGACCTCTTCGGCTCCCTCCTCACCTGGTCCGGGCGGCGGCTCGTCTCGGCGTTCGGCGAGGGAGCGCTGGCCGCCGTCGCCCGCGAGGACCTGGCGGACGTCGCCGCGACGGTGGCCGCGGCGCCGGGGGAGCACGAGGGCCGCGCCTACGACCTGGTCGGACCGGCGATCACGGCGGGCGACGTGGCGGAGCGGCTGGGCGTCCCGCTCGACGACCTCGATCTCGCGGAGCGCCGGGCGTCGTACGGGGCAGCGGGACTGAAGCCGTTCCAGCCCGCGATGCTGATGTCGATCCACTCGGCGGTGCGCCACGGCTTCCTCGGGGAGCCGAGCGGCGACCTGGCCGCACTCCTCGGCCGGGAGCCGGTCGACACCGTCGGCGTGGCGGCCGCCGCCGCCCTGGCGACGCGGCCGGAGCGGCCTCAGGGGGTCTGAACGCCGTCGAGCACGGCCAGGCCGAGGGCGGCGAGGGTCTCCTCGTTGCGCCGGTAGTGCGACCACGGGCCGATCCGGGTGCAGGTGACCAGGCCCGCGCGCTGCAGGGTCGCCATGAACTGCGACGCCGTGGACTGCGACACCTCGGCGCGGGCCTGGATGTGCTTGAGGCATACGCCGACCTCCTCGGCGGGCCGGTCCTGCGCGGGGAAGGACGCGGGCTCCTTCAGCCAGCCGAGGATCGCCAGACGCGTCGGATGCCCGAGCGCCTTGAAGGCCGTCACCAGTTCCTCGTCGCTCAGCTCCGTCATGGCCCCAGCTTATCGTCACATCGCGATATCCCGATGTCTGCTAGACAGGGCATCGTGAAAACGCGATGTGAGGAGAGAGCCGCATGAACAGGACAGCACTGGTGGTCGGAGCGCGAGGGGTGATCGGGGGGAACCTGATCCGGCATCTCGAGCAGGAGGGCGGCTGGGACGTCGTCGGCGTCTCGCGGCGCGGCGGTGCGGACACCGCCCGCGTCCGGCAGATCGCGGTCGACCTGCTCGACCGGGAGGCGACGGCCGCGGCCCTCGCGGAGGAGGCGGCGGTCACGCACGTCTTCTACGCCGCGTACCAGGACCGGCGACCTGGGCGGAGCTCGTCGCGCCGAACCTGGCGATGCTCACCCACGTCGTCGACGCGATCGAGCCCGTCGCCCCGGGTCTCGAGCACATCTCGCTCATGCAGGGCTACAAGGTCTACGGCGCGCACCTCGGCCCGTTCGCCACGCCCGCGCGGGAGGACGACCCGCCGCACATGCCGCCGGAGTTCAACGTCGATCAGCAGCGGTTCCTCGAGCGGCGGCGGGCGGGCGCCCGGTGGTCGTGGTCCGCGCTGCGTCCCTCGGTGGTCGCCGGCGTCGGCCTCGGCAACCCGATGAACCTCGCGATGGTGATCGCGGTGTACGCCTCGATGAGCCGGGAGCTCGGGATCCCGCTGCGCTTCCCCGGAGCGCCCGGCGCGTACACGAGCCTGATCGAGATGACCGACGCGGATCTCCTCGCGAAGGCCACCGTCTGGGCGGCGACCGACCCCGGCAGCCGCGATCAGGCCTACAACATCACCAACGGCGATCTGTTCCGCTGGTCGTCGATGTGGCCGAGGATCGCCGCCTTCTTCGACCTCGAGGTCGCCCCGCCGCTGCCGATGAGCCTCACCGAGGTGATGGCCGACAAGGGCGCGCTGTGGCAGGCGATGATCGAGCGCCACGGCCTCGTGCCCACCCCGTACGAGGACGTGTCGTCCTGGCGGTTCGGCGACTTCGTCTTCGGCTGGGACTACGACGTCATCGCCGACAGCTCGAAGTCCCGGCGGGCGGGCTTCCACGAGTACATCGACACCGAGGCGATGTTCCTGCGCCTCTTCCAGGACCTCCGCGACCGGCGGCTGATCCCCTGAGCGGCGCGGGTGGAGCGCGGCCGCCGGAGGCGGCGCGCTGGGAGTCGGCGTGCTGGTCAGGGGGGATCTCGATACGCCCGCTGCGCGGGCTACTCGATCAGCAGGAGTCCTCGAACGGACCCGTGAGGGGCCTCGCGCCCCGAGCAGGCCCCGGTGCGCGTCCAGTCGGAGGCGGTGAGGCGCGCGAGGGGACGCGTATCGGGGTGTGGCCCTGTGTCGGGCCCCGATTCGGGTCCACTCGTGGGCCGACCCATGCTGGTCGAGTAGGCGCCGGAGGCGGCGTATCGAGACCCGGCGTGCTGGGGGTGGGGGATCTCGATACGCCCGCTGCGCGGGCTACTCGATCAGCATGGGGCGGGGCGGGGCCGGCTCCGGGCGGTGGACGCCTCGGGGGCGGTAGCCGAGGGCGTCGGAGGCGCCGAGGAGGTCGGCGAGGTACCAGAGGACGGCGAGCCACATCTCGGTGCCCTGGAGGCCGGCGTCGTCGGCGTGCAGGCGGAAGGCGAAGCCGCGGCCGGGGCGCCACCGGCCGAGGACGTCCGCGAGCAGGGTCCGCGCCAGCGGTTCCACCTCGGCGGCGCGGTAGGTGCTGCCGCGGGTGAGCCAGAGCGGGTGGACGAGGTCGAGGGCGGCGCAGGCGTCGACGCGCTCGGGCCGGAACCAGCGGTCGTCGCGGGCGTGCCGGAGGACGGTGTCGCGGACGGCGTCCGGGTAGGGGAGCGGGCGGCCGTCCTGCACGAAGGTGCCGCGGGTCGCGCGGTACGCGCCGTTCACGAGCAGGAGCAGTCCGCGGTCGGCCGACGCCTCGCCCCACATGCCGCTGCGGGGATCGGCGCGGGTGAGCAGCCAGCCGTAGAGCGCCTCCTCGAGGCCGACCGGGACGGGATCGCCGCGGCGGCGCGTCCAGTGCAGCGCGGTGCCGAGCGCGTCGACGTGGTGGCCGGCGTTCCACGGGTCGTCGCGCCAGCGCCGCCCGTCGAGCCGCGCGACGAGGCCCTCCGGGGTCTCCTCGGTCACGGCGGTCAGCGGCCGGGCGAACTCCGACCCGAGCAGGTCGAGCGCGTAGCCCGCGCTCAGCACGCGGTACGCGGCCTCCGGATCGGTCCACAGGTCGGCCCCCGGGACCGGCAGCCCGCGGAGCCGCGCGATGACCGCGGCGGGATCGACGCCGGGAGGAGGCGAGCCGAGCAGGAGGTCGGCGAGCTCGACCGCGTCGCCGAGCGCGCGGTCGGTCGGGGCGGCGCCCGGCCGGTCGCGGAAGGCGGGCCCGTCGTGGAGTGCAGGTCCGTCGTGGAGTGCAGGTCCGTCCTGAGGCGCCGGCCCGCCGTCGACGAGCGCACCGCGCAGGATCCCCTCGATCTCCTCGCGCGCCCGGTCCGCCAGGCGCGCGGCGTCCGCGACCTCCGCGGTGACGGGCGCGACCCGCCAGCGCAGCCGCCGCGCAGGGTTGCCGCCGACGACCGCACCGGCCGCCACGTCCTTCGTCACGACCGCGCCGGCGGCGAGCACCGCGTGGTCGCCCACCGTCACGCCGTCGAGCACGACCACGTGCGAGCCGATCCAGACGTCGTCGCCGATGCGGATGCCGCGCGAGCTCAGCGGCTGGCGGAACACCTCGGTGCCGGGCGTCATCGAGTGGTTGAAGCCGAGGATCGACGTGTGCGCGCCGACCCGGACGGCCGAGCCGAGGACGACGCTCCCGCGCACCACCGTGTAGGGGTTGAGCGAGCAGTCGGCGCCGATCTCGACGTCGCCCGTCAGGTACGCGCCGGCGGCGAGGTACGAGCGGTCGCCCAGCACGAGGTGCTCGGGGTCGACCGCGGCCGACTCCGCGACGAAGCAGTCGACGCCGATCGTCCAGCCGGGGTGCGCAGCCAGGAGCTCGCGCTGCAGCTCGAGCTGGCGGGACCGCTGCTCCGGCGAGGCCTCCGCCCAGAACGACCACGGCGAGTGCTCGTGGCGGTCGATCACCGCGCGCCGTCCGGCTGCCCGTCCGCCGGGCGCCCGGGCGCCGCCGTCGAGGCCCGGACGATCAGGCTCGGGTTGAGCTGCACGCGGTGCACCGGCCGCTCCGGGTCCTCGATCCGCTGGACGAGCAGTCGGACCGCGGCCTCACCGACGCCGGCGCGCGGCGGACTCACCGCGGTCAGCGCGGGCGTGAACAGCTGGGCGACCTCGTCGTCGTAGGCGATCACCGAGAGGTCGCCGGGCACCGAGATGCCGCGGTTGAGCGCGAGGTCGACGAAGGCCATCGCCTCCGGGTCGGAGTGGACGAGCAGCGCGGTGACGCCGGTCTCGAGGGCCGTCTCCAGGGCCGCGTTGACCACCTCGGAGAAGTCGGCGCTGCCGCGGTCGGGCAGCGTCTCCTCGAAGTGGTCGGCGGGGGTGAGGCCGAGCGCCTCGCAGGCCGAGAGCCAGCCCGCGGCGATCTTGCGCGAGGTGGGCGAGTTCCGCGACAGGATCAGGCCGACCTTGCGGTGGCCGAGCTCGGCGAGGTGCCGGGCGGCGAGCACGGCGCCGAGCGCGTGGTCGGTGGTGACCGACTCGGCGGGCGTGCCCTCGGGCTCGAGGACCGCGTCGCGCTCGACCAGGACCGACGGGACACCGCAGTCGGCGAGCCAGCGGAGGACGTCGCCCGAGTGCTCCGTGTCGGTGTTGGGGGCGACGATCAGCCCGCGCACGTCGCCGGAGCGCAGCAGGCGCTCGAGCACGGGGCGCTCGTCCTGCAGCTCGTAGGAGGCGCCGCGCAGGACGACGTCGTAGCCGAGGCTGCGGCCGGTCGCCTCCATCGCGTGCAGCACGCCGGGCCAGTAGTAGTTGAGCGAGGGGACCAGGACGGCGATCGAGCCGAGCTTGACCTCCTCCGGCTCCGGGGCGGGCGCCGTGTGACCGGCCGAGCCGGAGAGGACGACCGCGCCGCCGTGCACGCGGCTCAGCAGGCCCTCGCGCTCCATCTGCACCAGGTCGCGGCGGAGCGTGACCGTCGCCACGCCGAGCGCCTCGGTGAGCTGGGAGATGCGGACGGCGCCGTCGACGTCGAGGGCCGCGAGGATGTGCGCCCGTCGCTCGGCAGCGAGGGGTGGGGACTGGGTCTGGTCGCTCATCGTTGCTCTCCGATCGGTGGGTCCAGGTCTATCGCGATCCGCAGCTCCCTGCGCGCGGTGGCGTCGATCTCCAGCAGCGTCAGCCGCTCGCCCCAAACGCTCGTGAGCATCGGATCGTCCAGCTCCCGGACGACGGTGCGGTGCTCGCAGGACGGATCCCAGGCGATCCGGAGCGGCCGAGCGCCGCCGAGCGGGCGGACCCGGGCGGCTCCGCGCTCGGTCACGACGTCTCCCGCGAGGAGCAGTCGGATCGCGGTGCCGGGCTCATCGTCCTGATCGTCCCACGGGGCGAGGTCCCAGCGGTCCTCGAGCACGACCCTTGCGGACGGGCGGTCGAGGGAGACGGTGCGGCGCCAGGAGCGCAGGCCCGTCCCGGGGTAGGCGGCGGCGAGCTCCGCGGAGAACGCGGCGGACGCGTCGCTCAGCGCGACCGAGACGTCCGCCGCGGCCGCCTCCCGCCCGGGCGGCTGCCCGAGCCCGCGGACGACGGGCAGGTTGTGCCACTCGCTGCGCATCGTCCAGATGCCGTAGCGCTCCGGGCCGAAGGTGGCGGCGGTGTAGGTGGGGCGGCCGGCGTCGACGACGACGGGCACGCCGTCGCTCGCCACCTGGAACGCGCCGACGTCGTTGTGGTTGTGGTGCTCCGCGTTGTGGCCGCCCTTGGCGACGAGGGTCAGGCCCTCGGCCGACCCTGCGGTCGTGCGGGCCAGGAGCACCTGGACGGACTCGAGCCAGACCTCGCGGGGGAGGGGCGGCCGGGCGGCGGGCGCCGCGGTCCAGAGCGGGTCGGTCGCTCCGCGCAGCAGGCGGCCGAGCCCCTCCTTCTCGGAGGCGGCGGGCTCGCCGGGGGAGCGCTGCGCGGCGGCGTGCGCCATCGCGGCGGTGTCGCCGACCCGGCGGCCGGCCCGGTGCACCGCGTGCCAGGGCTGGTCGCGCGACTGCAGCGCTTGGCCGTCGGCGTGCGCGACGTACCAGTCGCCGCCGAGGTGCGAGCGGTGCGGGAAGGCGACGGTCGCGCGCAGGGCGGGCACGGCCGAGGCGTCCCAGGCGCCGCCGGTCGCGTGCGCGAGGACGTCGAGCGCCTCGAGGGCGCGGCAGGCACCGTTCCACCAGTAGGCGTAGCCCTCGTCGATCGCGCCGTCCTCGGGGAGCACGGCGACGTAGCGGTCCAGGGCGGCGACGGCGCGGGTGACGACGGCGGCGCGCTCGTCCTCCTCGCCCGGCGCGTCGAGCAGGCGCAACGCGGCGACCAGCACGTTGCCGGTGATCCAGGGATTCCAGTTGTGCACGTCGCCGTCCAGGCCCAGCCAGTGCCAGTCGTCGCGGGCGAGGAACGGAGCGAGCACGCGCTCGCGGGTCTCGCGGCGGATCCTGCGGCGCAGCCCGGGATAGCGGTCGTCGAGGCGCTCGCCGAGGACGTGGTCGAGCCAGGCGAGCTGGCCGGCGACCTCGCCGGCGCCGAGGTCGAGGAAGGGTTCGGCGACGTCCGCGAGCACCGAGCCGTGGCGGCGCAGCGCGTCGTCGTGGGCCGGCCAGCACCAGGAGCTCTGCTCGCAGAGCAGCTGCACGCCGTCGGCGACCTGATCGAGCCAGAAGTCTGCTGAGCCGTCTGATGTGCCGCCGCTCGTGCTCGCGGCCAGCAGCACCGCGCGGCTCAGCCGACGCTGCCGCTCGAACGCCCGCTGCTCCCAGCCGTCCCGGTTCCCGTCGCGGTGCACGCGCACGGCCTGGCTCGCGAGCGGCTGCGGCCACGGCGCGAGCAGATCGGCGGCGGCGCGCTCGGCGACCGCGGCGAGGGTCGGAGCATCGGCCGCGGCCCAGGCGTCCCGGTCGGCGGCGGTCGGCACCGGCAGCGACTGCTCGGGGGAGAGGAGCACCCCGCGCGCCGAGAGCGGACGGTCGGGCGAGAACGCGGCCGCGAGCGGGCCGCGGAAGGACTCGATCACGCCCGGCGACAGTGCCGGGGCGGGGTGCTGGGGCATGCAACTGATCATAATCAATCATTTTGCTTCAACCAAAACATTGAGGTGATCGATTTCCGTATGTATAGTCCTGTTCTGTTCAGTGCCGCTCACGTCACGTGGGAGAGAGCGTGGACATCACGATTCAAAGGAGAACCGCCGTGGACGAGGGGAACCTCCGCGCCGACTGGACGCGCGAGCACTGGCTCGCCGTCGCGGACGCGCTCCTCGCCGCGGTGGCCCCCCACGCCAGCGCCGGCCACGGCCGGATCACCCTCCCCGGCGCCGAGGGCGGCTACGGCCGCGCGGTCGACGGCCTCGAGGGCTTCGCCCGCACCTTCCTGCTCGCCGGCTTCCGCATCGCCGGAGCGCGCGGCGAGGGTGTCGACGAGCTGATCGACTTCTACCGCCGCGGCGTCGAGACCGGCGTCGACCCCGACGCGGAGGACCGCTGGGTCCGGATCGACGAGCACGCCCAGGCCAAGGTCGAGGCGGCGTCGATCGCGCTGGTGCTCGACCTCACGCGGCCGTGGATCTGGGACCGCCTCGACGCGCGGACCCAGCAGCGCGTCGTCGACTACCTCGCCCCCGTCGTCGGCGACGACAGCTA
Source organism: Rathayibacter sp. VKM Ac-2927 (assembly GCF_022815525.1). Lineage (NCBI taxonomy): Bacteria > Bacillati > Actinomycetota > Actinomycetes > Micrococcales > Microbacteriaceae > Rathayibacter > Rathayibacter sp. VKM Ac-2927. The sequence continues at coordinate 318,613 of NZ_JALGRT010000004.1, read as the reverse complement.
CCCGCAGACCAACTGGGTCTGGTTCCGCCTGGTCGTCGAGACCTTCCTCCGCTCGGTCGGCGGCCCGTGGTCCGCGCAGGACGTCGCCGCGGACCTCGCCCGGCACGACTCCTTCGTCCGCGAGGACGGCTGGCTCGCCGACGGCGCGGAGCGCGCCTACGACCACTACGTCGGCTGGGCCCTGCACGTGTACCCGGTGCTCTGGGCGCGGATGTCCGGCGCGGCCGAGCTGGCCGCCCCGCGGGCCGCCGCCGACGTCGCCCGGCTCGACCGCTACCTCGACGACGCCCTCGCGCTGGTCGGCGGCGACGGCTCGCCGCTGCTGCAGGGCCGCAGCCTGATCTACCGCTTCGCCGCCGCCGCGCCGTTCTGGGCCGGCGTGATCGCCGAGGTGCCCTCGCACGCCCCGGGCCGGCTCCGCCGCGCCGCGAGCGCGATCGTCGGACACTTCGCCGAGAACGGCGCGCCCGGTGAGGACGGCCTGCTCTCGATGGGCTGGCACGACCCGTGGCGCGAGCTCGCGCAGTCCTACTCCGGCCCCGGCTCGCCGTACTGGGCGGTCAAGGGCATGCTCGGCATCCTGCTCCCGGCCGAGCACCCGGTCTGGTCCGCGGCTTCCGAGCCGCTCCCGATCGAGCAGGGCGACGACCTCCGCGCGATCGTCTCGCCCGGCTGGATCGTCTCGGGCACGCAGGCCGACGGCATCGTCCGCGTCGTCAACCACGGCACCGACAAGGCGCTGCCCGGCGCGACGACCGGCGACTCCCCGCTCTACGCCCGCCTGGGCTACTCCACCGCCACTGCGCCGCTGCTCGACGAGCGCGGCTGGACGGAGGCGCTCGAGCAGAGCGTCGCGCTGGTCGACGCTGTGGGCGACGCGACCCACCGCACCGGCATGATGCTGACCGAGGTCCGCCTGGACGCGGACGGCCGGGTCGGCGTCGCCGGCTCGAGCTGGGACGCGCACTGGATCACCCCGGAGCGCAGCAGCCACCGCCACGGCGAGGGCCTGCGCGGAGCCGTCCGCGCCGCCGGCCGGATCAGCGCGCACTCGCTGGTCCGCGGTCCGTGGGAGCTGCGCCTCGTCCGGATCGACGAGCTCGCCGAGGGCGTGCGGCCGGAGGAGGTCGCCTTGCGCATCGGCGGCTGGGCGATCGCCGGCGAGCGGATCGACGCGACCGCGGACGGCGCGACGGCTCGAGCGACCGCCGGGGTCCTCACGAGCACCCTGACCTCCCTCACCCCCGGCGCCGCCCCCGAGGTCGTCGCCCGCGACGGCGCGAGCCCGCTCGGCCCCGCGGTCGGCGTGCCGACGCTCACCCTCCCGGCGGAGGTCGACGCGCTCGTCGTCGCGCTGGTCGGCCTCACCGGTGACGAAGCAGCCGGCTCGGAGGCCCCCGTCGCGGGCCCCGCCGCCGTCGACGTCGCCGCCGTCGATATCGCCCTCGACGGCGACGCCCTGTCCGTGACGGCGACCTGGCCCGACGGCCTCGTCACCGAGCACCGACTCCCAGATTCCGGACGCGCCGCTCGGCAGCTCCGGTACCCGAGGACCCGAGGTGGAGTCCCGGACGCAGATGCAAAGGAGCAGCACGCATGAAGAGAAGATTCGCCGCAGCCGGAGTGGCCCTGGTCGCCGCCCTGTCCCTCACCGCCTGCTCGGCGGGGGGCGGCGGTGACGCGCCCGCGGCCGACGGCCCGATCACGCTCAGCCTCTCCGGCTGGAGCCTGAGCACGACGCCGGAGTTCCAGGCGCTCGCCGACGCGTTCCACGAGAAGGACCCCGACGTCACCATCGAGGTCAAGGAGTACGACGCGACCAACTACGACACCCTGATGACCGCGGACCTCGCGGCCGGCAGCGGTCCGGACATCGTCACGCAGAAGAACGTCAAGAACGTCGTCACCTACCAGGCCGGCGGCCAGCTCCTCGACGTCTCCGACATCGAGCTGCCCGACGACCTCGGCGGCGTGGAGGCCTACCAGGTCGACGACAAGCAGTGGGCGGCGCCCTACCGCCAGGACTCCTGGGTCCTCTTCTACAACAAGGCCCTCTTCGACCAGGCCGGCGTCGCCTACCCCGACGGCTCCTGGACCTGGGACGACTACGAGGCCACCGCCGAGCAGCTGACCACCGCGCTCGCCGCGGCCGGCAGCAGCGCCGCCGGCACCTACGAGCACAGCTGGCAGTCGACGGTGCAGGGCTTCGCGAGCGCGCAGACCCCGGACATCGACATCCTCGACGCCGATTACGGCTACCTCGAGCCCTACTACGAGCGCGCCCTCGCGCTCCAGGACGCGGGTGCGCAGGCGGAGTACAACACGATCGTCGCGAACAAGCTCACCTACCAGGCCGAGTTCGGCAAGCAGAACGCCGCGATGATGCCGATGGGCACGTGGTTCGTCGCGTCGCTGATCGCCCAGCAGGCGTCCGGCGACTCGGACACCTTCGACTGGGGCTTCGCACCGATCCCGCAGTTCGACGAGTCGACGACCGGCATGGACCAGACCCCCGTGACCTTCGGCGACCCGACCGGCTTCGGCATCAACGCCGGCATCGACTCGGGCAAGCAGGCCGCGGCCAAGGAGTTCCTCGAGTTCGCGTCGAGCGAGGAGGGCGCGGAGGTCGTCGCCTCCCTCGGCATCACCCCGGCCCTGACCAGCGACGCGGTCGCCGAGACCTACTTCGCGGTCGACAGCGCGCCGACCGACGAGGTCTCGAAGTTCGCCTGGTCGTCGCACGACACGAAGCCGGAGAACCCGACCTCGGCCAAGACGGCCGCCGTCCAGAACGTGCTCCTCGACCTGCACACCGCCGTCATGTCGGGCTCGACGAGCCTCGACGACGCCGTGAAGACCGCCGAGGACCGCGTGAAGAACGAAGTCGGCACGAACTGACTCCCCGCGGTGGGGGGGCCCCCCCCGCGCGGCCCCCCCCCCCCCCCCCTCTTCTTCCCCCTCGGACCCTGGAGGTCTCATGACGACCCTCGCCGCCGCGGACGCCGGCCCGTCGACTCCGCCGACGCCGTCGCCCCTGCCGCCCCGACGACGACGCTCCGCGTACGCCGTCCGGAACATGCTGATCGGCTGGACCTTCATCCTCCCGAACTTCCTGGGCTTCGCCGCGCTCACGCTCGTGCCGGTGATCACCCTCTTCTACATGTCGATGACCGACTGGAACGTCTTCGGTCAGGCGAACTGGGTCGGCATCGCGAACTTCCAGCGCCTGATCGGCGACGCGAGCTTCCGCATCGCGCTGCTGAACACGCTCTACTACGCCGCGCTGCACATCCCGCTGACACTCGTCGTCTCGCTCGGGCTCGCGCTGCTGCTCAACAACAAGCTCCGCGGCGTCGCGTTCTTCCGCACGGCCGCGTTCTTCCCCTACATCACCTCGATCGTCGCGATCGCCGTGGTCTGGAACCTGCTCTTCAGCCCGGAGTACGGCCCGATCAACCAGCTGCTCGGCCTGATCGGCATCTCCGACCCGCCCGGCTGGCTGACCTCGTCCGAGTGGGCGATGCCCGCGGTCGTGATCATCAGCACCTGGCGGGACATGGGCTACTACATGATCCTGTTCCTCGCCGGGCTGCAGACCGTGCCGCGCGAGCTGCACGAGGCCGCCCGCGTCGACGGCGCCTCGGTCTGGCAGCGCTTCGTCAACGTGACGATCCCGTGCCTGCGGCCGACCACCTTCTTCGTGACGGTGATGCTCACCATCAACTCGTTCAAGATCTTCGACCTGATCCTCGTGATGACGCAGGGCGGCCCGGGCCAGGCGACCCTCGTGCTCTCGCAGTTCATCTACCAGAAGGGCTTCCAGGAGAACCAGTTCGGCTACGCGTCGGCGGTCTCGGTCGTGCTCTTCCTGCTCTGCATCCTCGTGACGCTGGCCCAGTTCTTCCTCAACCGAAGGAGCGAGTCCCGATGACCGGACTTCTCATCCCCGACGGCGCTCCCACCGTCGTCGGCGTGAACGAGCCGCTGCCGCCGCGCCGCAAGGAGGCCGGCCGCTCCCCGGCGCGCAGGGCGGGCCGCGTCCTCGGCTACGCGGTGATGATCATCGCCGCGGCGGCGCTGCTGCTGCCGTTCTTCTGGATGATCACGAGCTCGGTGAAGACGCCGAACGAGGTCTTCTCGGTGCCGGTGAAGTGGTTCCCGGAGACCTGGGTCTGGAGCAACTACGTCCAGATCTGGACCCAGTCGGGCATGCTCACCTGGATCCGGAACACGCTGCTGCTCGCGGTCGTCGTCACGATCCTGCAGGTGGTCACCGGCTCGTTCGCGGCCTACGGCTTCTCGCGGATGCGCTTCCCCGGCCGCGACGTGCTGTTCCTGGTCTACATCGGCACGATCGCGGTGCCGTGGCAGTCGTACATGATCCCGCAGTTCATCCTGCTGTCGAACCTCAAGGTCTCGAACACCCTCTGGGCGATCATCCTGATCCAGGCCTTCGGCGCCTTCGGCGTGTTCCTGATGAAGCAGTTCTACGAGACGATCCCGGAGGAGCTCTCCGAGGCCGCGCGGATCGACGGCCTGAGCGAGTACGGCATCTGGGCGCGGATCATGGTGCCGCTGTCGATCCCCGCGATCGCGAGCCTCACGCTGCTGACCTTCGTCGCCACCTGGAACGACTACCTCGGGCCGCTGATCTACCTGCGGAACCCGGACCTGTGGACGATCCAGCTGGGACTGCAGAGCTTCGTCAGCACCCTCTACGACGCCAACTACGCGCTGCTGTTCGCGGGCCTGGTCATCTCGGTGGTCCCGATCGCCGTGATCTTCCTCCTCGGCCAGAAGTACTTCGTCGAGGGCATCGCGACCAGCGGACTGAAGGGCTGATCGTGCGCCGCATCCCGAACGGCCTCTACGCCTCGCTCTTCGGTGTCGCCTACCTGATCCTGGTGACGAACGTGCTGCTCCTGGTCGCCTGCCTGCCGCTCGTGCTGCTGCTGGTGACGACGGATCCGGTGCTCTCCTGGCCGCTCCTCGCGGTGGCGCTACCGCTCTGCGCGCCGGCCCTGATGGGCGCCGCCGCGGTCTTCGCGGCGCACTCGCGCGGCGAGACCGCGGTCGTGCGGACGTTCTGGCGGGCGTGGCGCGCGAGCTGGCGCCGCCCCGTGTGGTTGCTGACCGCCGCCACCGCGGTCGTCGTGCTGGTGCTCGTCGACGTGCGGTTCCTCGCGCCGACGCAGATCGGCGTGGTCGTCATCCCGTTCCTCGCGGTCATCGCCCTGCTCGTGGTCGGCTGCGTGCCGGTGGCGCTCGTCGCCCTCGCGGAGGCGAGTGGATCGACGCTCCGGCAGGCCGTGAAGGCGGCGGTGTTCCTCGCCGCCCGCCGCTGGCACCTGTCGGTGGTCTCGCTGCTGGTGCTCGCGTTCCAGGCGTACCTCTTCACCGCCTCGCCCGCGCTCGCCCTCGGCGTCTCGGCCGCTCCCGCCCTCTACCTGGTCTGGGCGAACGCCCGGTTCACCCTCCGCCCCGCGCTCGCCGCCGACCAGCCGGTCGCGGCCTGACCTCCCACGAAGGACTCTCCCCATGACGACCACTCCACCCACCACGGGGAGGACGACCACCGAGCAGGCCGTGGCGGACGCCCTCGAGGTCGTCCGCCGGATGATCGGGGCCTTCGGCTCCGCGTATCCCGACGACACCACCACGGACGGCCGCTACCCGATCCGCCCCGCGGCACAGGGCTTCGCGGCCGGCGCCAACCGCGGCTGGACGACGAGCTTCTGGCCGGGCATGCAGTGGATCGCCTGGGAGGCGACCGGCGAGGACGTCTTCCTCGACGCCGCCCGCGGCCACCTGCAGGACTTCGCCCGCCGCGTGCGGGAGGGCGAGGACCTGGAGACCCACGACCTCGGCTTCCTCTACACGCTCTCCTGCGTCGCGCCCTTCCGGCTCCTCGGCGACGAGCTCGGCCGCACCGCGGCGCTCGAGGCCGCCGAGCACCTGATGACGCGGTTCCTGCCGACGGCCGGCATCGTCCAGGCCTGGGGCGACCTCCGCGACCCGAAGCAGCGCGGCCGCACGATCATCGACTCGCTGATGAACATGCCGCTGCTGACCTGGGCCGGCGAGCAGACCGGCGACCCGCGCTACGCCGAGGCCGTCGCGCGCCACATCGAGGCGCTGCGGGTGAACATCCTCCGCCCCGACTCGTCGACCTTCCACACCTTCTACTGGGACGCCGAGACCGGCGAGCCGCTGCGCGGCGGCACCGAGCAGGGCGCGTTCGACGACTCCTGCTGGGCACGCGGGCAGGCCTGGGGCGTCTACGGCTTCGCGATGGGCTTCCGCGTGCTCGGCGACGACGCGCTGCTCGAGGCGTCGCGGGCCTGCGCCGAGTACTTCCTCGCGCACCTGCCGGGCGACCTCGTGCCCTACTGGGACCTCGTCTACGCGGAGGGCAGCGACGCGCCCCGGGACAGCTCGGCGGCGGCGATCGCGGTCTGCGGACTGCTCGAGCTGGCGCTGGTCGAGACCGACGCCGAGTGCGCCGTGCGCTGGCGCGACGCCGCGCACCGGATCCTCGCGGCGCTGATCCGGGAGTGCGCTCCCGAGAGCCCCGAGGCCGCGGACACCGTCCTGCTGCACAGCGTCTACGACCTGCCGAAGAACGTGGGCGTCGACGAGGGCACGCTCTGGGGCGACTACTTCTACCTGGAGGCGCTGATGCGCGTCTCGCGACCGGAATGGCGGCCCTACTGGTGAGACTCGTCCGATTCGAGAGCGCCGAGGGCGCTCGGACCGGGGTCGTGCTCGACGGCGACGGTGACGGCGACCGGGTCCTCGACCTGGGTGCCGCGACCGTCACGGAGCTGCTCGCCGACCGCGCGCTGCTGACCGCGGCCCGGGCGGTCGGCACTGCGACCGTGCCGCTGGACTCGCTCCGCCTCCTGCCGCCGGTCGTGCCGGGGAAGATCCTCTGCATCGGCTACAACTACCGCGGGCACGTGCCCGCCGGCGGCGAGGACCGGCCGGTGCCGACGACCCCCGACGTGTTCGTCAAGACGCCGAACACCCTCGGCGCCCCCGGCGACCCGGTGACCCTGCCGCTGACGGCGACCGACGTCGACTACGAGGGCGAGATCGCGCTCGTGATCGGCCGCGGCGGGCGGGACATCCCGCTCGACGAGGCGGCCGGCCACATCGCCGGGTACACCGTGATCAACGACGTCTCCGAGCGCACGTGGCAGGGCCGCTCCAGCCAGTGGACGCTCGGCAAGTGCTCCGACGGCTTCGCCCCGCTGGGCCCGTGGCTCGTGACGCCGGACGAGATCGCGGACACCGGCGACCTCCGCGTCGAGGTGGTCCGCGACGGCGTCGTCACCGTCTCGCAGAGCACCGCCGACCTGGTCTTCAGCATGGCGGCGCTCGTCCACCACCTCAGCGAGGGGATGACCCTCGAGCCGGGCGACGTGATCGCCACCGGCAGCCCGCAGAAGCTGCCGGAGGCGCTCGCGGCGCACCGCCCGCTGGCCGACGGCGACGCGGTGACGATCCGCGTCGACGGCATCGGCTCCCTCACCACGACCTTCCGAAAGGGACGACCATGACCGCCGACGCCTTCACCCTCGACGCCTTCCGGCTCGACGGCCGGGTCGCCGCCGTCACCGGGACCAGCCGGGGCATCGGCCGCGGCGCCGCGCTGGCGCTCGCCGGGGCCGGCGCCGACATCGCGCTGATCGACCGGGGCGACGCGAGCGAGACCGCCGAGCTGATCCGCGGGCTGGGCCGCCGGGCGCACCTGATCCGCCGCGACTTCGCGACCGCGACGTCCGAGGAGCTGCACTCCGCGATCGACGAGGTCGTCGCCGAGCTCGGCCGGATCGACGTGCTGGTCAACAACGCCGGCACGATCAAGCGCACCCCCGCGGCCGAGCACAGCGCCGCCGACTGGGACGAGGTGCTGAAGGTGAACCTCGACTCGGTCTTCCACCTCACCCAGGCGGCCGGCCGGCGGATGATCGCGCAGGGCTCGGGGCGGATCATCACCGTCGCCTCGATGCTGTCCTTCCAGGGCGGGATCACCGTGCCCGGCTACACCGCGTCGAAGCACGCGGTCGCGGGGCTGACCAAGGCGTTCGCCAACGAGTGGGCCGCCTCCGGGGTGACCGTCAACGCGATCGCGCCCGGCTACCTCGCCACCGACAACACCGCGGAGATCCGCGCCGACGAGGCCCGCGAGGCGTCGATCGTCGCGCGCATCCCGGCCGGCCGCTGGGGCACGCCCGCCGACCTGCAGGGCGCCTTCGTGTTCCTCGCGTCGGACGCCGCCGCCTACGTCACGGGGACGATCCTCCCCGTCGACGGCGGCTGGCTCGTGCGCTGACGCCGACCGGCTCCCCGAACCCACCCGACCAGAACCGACCCGACAGGAGTCTCCCCATGGAGCAGCGCTACGCCACCAACCCCTCGCAGATCCCCGGCATGAGCACCGAGGACCTGCGCCGGGAGTACCTCGTCCCGGAGGTGTTCGTCGCCGGCCAGATCACGCTGGTCTACACGCACCACGACCGCATCGTGCTCGGCGGCGCCGTCCCCGCGGGACAGCGGCTCGAGCTGACCGGCTACGAGGAGATCCGCAGCGAGACGTTCCTCGAGCACCGCGAGCTCGGGATCGTCAACGTCGGCGGCACCGGCACGGTGACCGCGGACGGCGAGACGTACACGCTGGTGCCGGGCGCGTGCCTGTACCTGGGGCGCGGGATCGAGGCGGTGGCGTTCGAGGACGCCGACGCCGGCTCGACTGACTCCGGCGCGCAGTTCTACCTCTTCTCCGCCCCCGCGCACACGAGCTACCCCTCGGCGCTCGTCGCGCCCGGCGAGGGCACCGTCCGCGAGCTCGGCGAGCAGGCGACGAGCAACCGCCGCACGCTCAACCAGTACATCCACGAGAACGGCGTGCGCAGCTGCCAGATCGTGATGGGCGTGACGACCCTGCACGAGGGCTCGATGTGGAACACCATGCCCGCGCACACCCACGACCGCCGCACCGAGTGCTACCTCTACTTCGACCTGCCCGAGGACGCGCGCGTGATCCACCTGCTCGGGGAGCGCCAGGAGACCCGGCACCTCGTCGTGGCCGACCGCCAGGCGATCCTCTCGCCGAGCTGGTCGCTGCACTCCGGCGTCGGCACCGCCGCGTACTCCTTCGTCTGGGCGATGGCGGGCGAGAACCAGGCGTTCGACGACATGGATGCGGCGCCGGTGAAGGACCTGGCGTGACGTCCGGATCCGCTGTCGGCGGCGTGCTGCTGGCCATGGGGGAGACCATGGCCGTGCTGGTGCCCTGCGGCGGCTCCGTCGCCGACGCGGACGACTTCCTGGTGGACGCGGGCGGTGCGGAGTCGAACGTGCTCGCGCACGCGGCGGCGCTCGGCGTCCCCGTGCGCTGGCACAGCCGGCTCGGTGCCGACGCGCTCGGCGAGCGGGTGCTCCGGCAGCTCGCGGCGCGGCGGATCGACGTCTCGCGCGTCGTCCGCGACCCCGGTCATCCCACCGGCGTCTACGTGAAGGACCCCGGCCGCGGAGTCTCCTACTACCGAGCGGGATCGGCCGCCGCGTACCTCGACACCGCCGACGCCGATGCCGCCCCGTTCGACGACGTGGCGCTGCTGCACCTGTCCGGGATCACCGCGGCGCTCTCGGAGCCGGCCGACCGGTTCCTCCGTCGCGCGGCCCTCCGCGCCCGCGAGTTCGGCATTCCGGTGAGCCTCGACGTCAACTACCGCGCCGCGCTCTGGAGCGTCGATCGGGCGGCGCCGGTCCTCGCCGAGCTGGTCCGGCTGGCCGACGTGGTCTTCGTCGGCCGCGACGAGGCGGAGACCCTGTGGGGCACCCGCACCGCCGAGGACGTCCGGGCGCTGTTCCCGGACGTCGCCGAGCTGGTCGTCAAGGACGGCCACATCGGCGCGACGGCGTTCTGCGCCGATGCCGACGCTGCCGGCGGGGTCTTCGAGCCCTCGCACGAGGTGGAGGTGCTCGATGCGGTCGGCGCGGGCGACGCCTTCGCCGGCGGCTACCTGGCCGCCCTGCTCCAGGGCGCCGACCCCGGAGCACGCCTGCGCCGCGGCCACGACCGCGCCGCCCTCACCCTCGCCGTGGCGGGCGACTCCCTCGACGAGAGAACGGCACGACGATGACTGTGTTCACCACCACCCCCGCGACCACCCCGACTGCAAGCCCGACCGCGAGCCCCTTCGACGAGGTCTTCGCAGGCGCCCCGCTGATGGCGATCCTGCGCGGCATGGGCGTGGAGCGCTCGATCGCCCTCGCGACGACCGCCTGGGACCTCGGCATCGACTCGGTCGAGGTGCCGCTGCAGACCGCGGAGGACGAGGTCGCCCTCCGCGAGGTCGCGCGCCTGGGCGCCGAGCGCGGCAAGACCGTCGGAGCGGGCACGATCGTCCGCCCCGAGCAGGTCGCGCTCGCCCGCGAGGCCGGCGCCGGCTACCTCGTCTCGCCGGGCCTCGACCAGCGCATCCTCGCCGCGGCCGGCGCCGTCGACCTCCCGCTGCTGCCCGGAGTCGCGACGCCGTCGGAGGTGCAGCTCGCCGCCTCGCTCGGCCTCACCTGGCTGAAGGCCTTCCCCGCCACCTGGCTCGGCGCCGGCTGGTTCAAGCACATCCGCGGCCCCTTCCCCGGCATCCGCTTCGTCGCGACCGGCGGCCTCGACGCCGCCAACGTCTCCGACTTCCTCGACGCCGGCGTCCGCGTCGCCGCCGTCGGCTCCGCCCTCGAGGACCCGGCCCAGCTCGCCCGCCTCGGCGCCCTCCTCGCCGCCGCCCGCCCCTGACCGCCGCGTCTCGATACGCGCTGCGCGCTCCTCGACCAGCATGTCCGTGGCGCACGCCGATGTGACTGCGCGCACTGCATGCTGATCGAGTAGCCCGCCTCGCGGGCGTATCGAGATCCACGCGCGTCAGAGCTTCGGGGGCATGCCTGGTCACGGTGGGTCTCGATACGCGCTGCGCGCTACTCGACCAGCATGGGTCGGGGCACGCCGACGCGCTGTGCACCCACTCCATGCTGATCGAGTAGCCCGCTTCGCGGGCGTATCGAGATCCACCACCGTCAGAACGGTGCGGGAACAGTGTCGAAGCGAGGCCCCGGCGGAGGATTCGGCGGCCGCCCGGGCAGAGGTGGTGGCCGGTTGCTGATCCGCCGCCCGGTCGGGCTCGTCCACTCGAGCGTCCCGTCGTCATCGATCCGGTCGTAGCTCCACTGCTCTCCGTGCCGGACGTGGTGGTGGGACGTGCAGAGCACGACGAGGTTCTCGAGCGAGGTCTCCCCGCCGTTGCGCCACTCGATCGAGTGGTCCGCCTCGGCCCTCGATGCAGTCCGAGTGCAGCCGGGGAAGCGGCAGGTCTGATCGCGGAGCTGCAGGTGCAGGCGCATCTGCGGCGGTGGGACGCGCCAAGTTCGGCCGACGGAGGTGACGGCGCCGGTGTCCGGATCGGTCAGGACCCGGGTGAAAGACGCCGCCGTGCGGATCAGCTCGCGGGCGACGTCGGCGGGCACGGGTCCGTAGCCGTCGAGGTCCGCGGGCGCGTCGTCGAGACCCACGGCGGTCGACGCCGCGAGCGTCAGTCGTACCTCCGCGCGGACACCGGGGACGAAGGTCGGGTCCGGCCGGTGCTCGGCGTTCGGCTTGGTGCCGGCGATGTCGCCGTCGCAGAGCAGATCGACCGCCGCATCGGCGCTGAGCTGCTGGAGTGTGCGCGGGTCGCCGTCGTCGCGAAGGGTGCGGGCGATGCGGCGCGGCCGGTCGTAGGCGCCCGTCACCGCCGGTGCGGGAGCGTGGACGCAGAGGGTCGCCATTCCGTCGACGTCCGGGGTGACCCAGACCGCGCGGTCCTGGCAGGCGCGGGCGTGGCGCTCGGCGAGGGGCTGCTCGTGCAGCTCCTCGCGCCAGCGACTGAGAGCTCGGCGCAGCTGGGTCGTCGTCATCGTGAGGGCGGCGTCGGCGGCGCGCTCGTCGAGTGCCGCGCGAGAGGCCTCGGGGAGGCTGCTCGCCGCTCTGCAGACGGCCTCGCCGGCCTCCCAGAGGATCCGCGCGTCGCGGAGCAGGGCGCGGGTGAGGGGAAGGTGCTCCATCAGCATCTCCGCGGTCTCGAGCCGTCGGCAGACCTCCCGCTCGGACACGCCGAGCGTTACCGCGAGCTCGGCTCGGATCGAGCGCTCGACGAGATCGCGGGTCTCGCTCCGGGACGCGCCGCGGGCGAACGATTCCGGGACGGTGAGCGCGACGCGGTAGCCGCGGTGCATCCGCTCGGCCGCCCTCAGGCGCGTCGGGGAGGCGGCGCGCTCGGCGGCCGCGGAGTCGTCGAAGCAGTTGCGCACCTCCGCAAGTGCTGCTGCATTCTCATCTTCTGCCATACGTATATTGAACCAGTGACCACCGACATCGAAGCGGGGGCAAGGGCCGATCGGGGGAGAGGGCAGGCGGATCGGGGGTTGGGGAGGAGGCTCGTTCCCGGATGTCTCGGTGATGGTGGGTCTCGATACGCCGCCGGAGGCGGCTACTCGACCAGCATGAATCGACCAGCGGCTTGCGCGACCAGCAGGGAGTGCCCTGCGGGCTGCGCGACCGGCATGAGGCGGTCGGCCAGGCACCCTGGCCGCGGACTGCGCCCCCCATGCTGATCGAGTAGCCCGCGCAGCGGGCGTATCGAGATCCACCCGGTCCGAGACGAGAGCCTGCAGACCACCGTGCCAGCGGTGGTGGGTCTCGATACGCCCCTGCGGGGCTACTCGACCAGCATTCTGCGGGCATCTCTCCCGAGCAGATCCGGGGTCAGCGGCGGCGGCGCAGCAGCGCGTCGAGCGAGAGGCGGCCGGGGCCGGTCAGCACGAGCGCCACCGCTCCGGCGGCCAGCACCAGGACGAACTCGATGCCGCCGGTAGCGGCGAAGAAGCCGCTCGGCAGGTGGACGACGACGAGCGCGACGACCGCCGTGATCGCGAGGCCGGCGGCGGCGATCCGGGTCAGCAGGCCGACGATGATCGCGGCGCCGCCGAGCAGCTCGGTGAAGGCGGCGACCGGGGCGAGGACGGCCGCGAACGGGATCCCCATCGCTCCGAAGCCCTCGGTCGTCGCGGCGAGGCCGTCGACGGCGATCTTCTGCCAGCCGTGCGCGAGGAACACGGCGCCCAGCGCGAGGCGGAGGACGAGCAGTCCGGCGGAGGCCCCCGGCAGCGCGCCGCGGCGGGCCGAGGAGGAGGTGGTCGGGCGGTCCAGCGTGGTGGTCATGGCGTGCCTTCCGGTCGGAGCGGATCTCGAGGGGGAGTGCCGCACGCCGTCGTGCTCGTGCTCGACCGTAGGCGCGACCGCCGCCCGCCCGAGCTCCGTGGAGTGGACACTGAGAACTCGCACAGGCTCACTCCAGGCTCCAGCCCCCGCACACGCTGGAGCCGGCGCCGCCCTCCTCACGAAGGCGGCGCCGGCTCCCGCACCGATCCTCAGCAGCTCGCGGCCGGGTACTCCTCGCTCTGCTCGCGCGCCACGTCCTCGCCGTCGACGGTGCCCGTCACGGTCAGGTCGACCGCGTCGGCCGGCACCGTCTTGGCCCGGGTGGTGAAGGAGTGGAACGCGCTCTTCCCGGGCGCGACGGCGGTGAACGCCTTCTCGCCGTAGGCCGTCGTCATCGTGATCCCCACCGGCACGTCGGCCGTGTTGACCGCGGTGACGCCCAGCTGCACCTTGCCCGCGACGCACCGGCTCTGCACCGTCACGTCCAGGTCCGGCAGCGCCGGGGCGGCGGGGGCGACCGCCGCGACTCCGAGCCACGAGATCACCGGCTTCTCGCCGCCCGCGCCCTCGTTCGTCACCCGGTACTCCACCGTGGTCGGCGCAGCGAGGGTGAAGGTCAGCGCCCCGGTCAGCGGCGTGCTCGTGCCCGACAGCGGGATGTTGCCCTTGGCCAGCTCCACGCCCCCGGCCGAGACCGTGTGGTTCATCGTCCGGCTGAGGTTCCACCACTCGGTGAACCCGCCCGTCAGCGTGTACGTCCCGGCGGCCAGCGGCAGCCGGTAGATCAGCTGCGTCGTGTCCTGGTAGAGACCGGTCGAGAACTTGTCGTTCAGGTCCGTCCCGGTCTTCACCTTCATGCCCTCCGGCGCGAAGCCCCACTGGTCGGCGGCGGTCGAGGCCCGGTCCGACACGGCGTTGAGCAGCGACGGGACGGCCGCCTGCACCGCGCCGTACTGCGGCGAGGAGGTCGCCGCGGTGCCGGAGTCGATGTAGTAGACGAGCCCCTCCGGCACGATCTCGTAGCGCGCGGTCACCTTCGCGCCGTTCGCGAGCGTCCCGCGCAGGGTGACCGGCGCGTAGTCGGTGCGGGTCTGCGCCGCGGAGTCCGCGTCCCAGGTGATGCCGACGGAGGCGCCGTCGACCGTCACAGTGGTCGGCAGGGCGGCACTCGCGGTGAGCGCGCCCTGGTAGCCGAGGTCGCGGGTCACGCTCTGGACGTAGACCAGCGCGAGCCGCGCGTTGTAGCCGCTCGTCCCGTCGGTCCCGAAGGACACGTCGACGACGCCCGGCGCCGCGAGGGTCACCTGCTGGCGCACCGGCGTGGCCGCCCCGGTCGAGACCGCGGTGGCGCGCTTCGTCGTGCCGGCCGCGGTGACGGTCGAGACGACGTTGGTGGTCAATCCGGCCCGCGGCGCCTGCACGGCGACGACGTCGTAGGTCCCGGCGGGCAGCGTCAGGTGCGTCACGACGGGCTTGCCGAAGTCGGCCGGCACGTACGAGGAGCTCCAGTCCGCGGGGTTGCCCGGGACGACCGCGCCGGTCGACGTGGTCGAGTAGCCCCACGTGCTCCCCGCGGACACCCCGTCCCACTTCCGGTCGGCGGCGTCGTTGAGGACGCCCGGCTGGCTCGCCTTCACGGCCGCGTAGGCGGATCCGGCCGCCGAGCCGCTCGAACCCGAGTCGACGAAGTAGCGCAGGTCGGCGGGAGTGACGAGCAGCGGCACCGAGAAGCGCTGGAACACTCCGGTCGAGGCGACCTTCTCGGTGGTCCGGCCGGTCAGCCGCACCGTGCCGAGCTCGGCCGTCCCGGCGAGGGCCTGCGCCGCTCCCGCGTCCCAGGTCACGGCGCGGTCGGCGCCCTCGAGGGTCAGGGTCTTCGGCAGTCCGGCGGAGGTGGTCCCGGCGATCAGGCCGAGGTCGCGGACGTCGGTGCTCACGCCCTCGGGCACGAGCTCCGCGGCGGTCCGGCTGAGGCGCGCCACCAGAGCGGCGGCCCCCTCCGCGTCGAGGCCGTAGCCGGCCGGGTCGGCCAGCGCCGATCGGGCGGAACCCACGACGCTCGCGAACGGAGCCCAGGAGGAGGCGCTCCACTCCGCCTCGACGAAGCGCTCGGCCGTCGCCAGCGCCGCCGCGAGGGCGGTGGTGTCGACCGCGGACGAGTCCGCGTTCGCGACGACCACGCCGACCGCATCCACGTTCAGGACGCCGTCGTTCGCCGTCTCCAGCACCACCGTGTGCGCGCCGTCCGCGAGACCGCGGAGCTGGAACGCCGTGCGCTCGCTGCCCGCCGCCCAGGTCGGCGCGTTCGTCGCCACCCGGACGCCGTCCACCGTGACGTTCAGCGTCGCGGCCCCGGTGTTGCTGCCGAGGACGTCGAGTCCGGTCCCGGTGAAGGAGTAGCTCAGCGCCGCGCCCTTGCCGGTGCTCTTCGACGCCGTGCGCTGCCACTCGAACATGCCCTGGCCGTTGACGTGCGTCCACTGCTCGTCGAACTCGAGGATCGGCGTCGAGCCGTCGCTCCAGCTGGTCTGGTGCATGCCGTCGACGACGGTGGAGTAGTAGGGAGTGAAGCCGGGCACCTGCTCGACGACGAGGTCGTCGAACTGCGTGAAGGTGAAGGCCGAGCCGAGCTGCACGCGTCCCGCGGCCTGCGGCGCCGGGTCGGTGTACGCGGCGACCTGCACTCCGTTGAGGTAGGCGGTGTACTTGTCGCCCGCCACCTGCACGGCGATCCGGTTCCACACTCCGGTGCCGGTGCGGAACGCCGTGCCGGGGGTGGCGGAGGCGGTGCCGGACGCGACGGAGGTGCCGTAGCGCAGCAGGCTCCAGGCGCCCGTCGCGTCGACCCGCAGCTCGGCCGCGGAGACGTTCTGCCCGTTGGGCGTCCCGCCCTGCTCGCGGGCGCCGAGGGTCGCGTACGGGGTGCCGCCGTTCTCGAAGAGCACGTCGACCGAGGCGCGGTAGTTCGCCCAGCGGTAGTCGCCGATCGTCGTCTTCGGATCGCCGCCGTTCCAGGCGGAGCCGTTCATGCCCGGGCCGACCTGCTGGCGCAGCACGCGGTCGCGCGCGGCGTCGCCGGTCGCCACGGACTCGAAGGCGCCGTTGGTGTCGTTCGTGTAGCGCGGGATCGCGCCGTCGTCCTCCGGCTGCACCGCGGGGGTGCCGGCGGGCTTCGCCTTCGCGCCGCGGCTGTCGAGGAACGACTCGCCGGAGTCGCTCAGCGCCCCGGTCGCCGGGTCGTAGGAGCGGATGTCCGCCGCCTCGGCGTAGTCGAAGTCGTCCGCGTAGAGGACGGAGTCGGTGGTGACGCCGTTGGCGTCGCCGCTCGCGTCGGTGTCGAGCACGTCGCGGCCGCCGTCGGCGTCGGTGTACTCGGGCGAGGTCGGCAGGGTCGAGCCGTAGCCCTCACGCGGAGTGAGGACACCGCCGGCGCTCGCCGCGTGGTCGAGCGTGGTGGCGGTCGCCGTCGACCAGGGCTTCACGGTCACCGTGTACACGCCGTCCACGGCGGACAGCTCCGACACGGGCACGACGTAGTTCGCGTCGTAGGCCTCGCCGGCGTCGGCCGCGCGGGTCTCCCAGACCTCCATCGTGCGGTCGTCGCCCAGGTCGAGGTCCTCCGCAGAGAGCGCGTAGGTCTTCTCGAACGGACTGTCGTTGACGATCACGGTCGAGAAGTCCGAGCCGTCCGGCGCGGCGAGCGTCGTGTACGACACCGCGCCGGTCGAGGCGCCGCTGGGCGGATTGCCGCCGCCGAGCGCGCTGCCGGAGGCCTGCGGGATGCCGCGCCAGACGCCCGCGGTGTTGTCCTCGTTCTCCCAGCCGAGCTGCGCGAACTGCGTGTACTGCTCGACCGCGGCCAGGCCGCCGTCGTAGTAGAGCCAGCCCGACCACGGGTCGCGGGCGCTGACGAGCTCCTTCGAGGAGTACTGGAAGCCGTCGTAGAAGGAGCCGATCGCGGGCTGGAAGATGTTCAGGGTCCGCAGCGACTTCGCGAAGCCGGAGGTGACCCAGTTGCTCATCTCGAGCGCGCTGTTGGTGCCGCCGAACTCGGTCCCGGTGCCGCCCTGGCCGTCGGGGTTCGTGTTGTTCGGGCGGTCGGCGGAGTTGGAGAAGGTCGCCTGGCCCTCGGAGTTCCAGATCTCCTTGTCGTAGGTCTGCGCGAACCTCTTCAGGTTCCCGTTCGCGTCGTCCGAGGTGGCGTAGTGGAAGCCGACGACGTCGACGGCGTCGCGGAGCGACGGGTCGGTGGTCGAGTTCAGCTGGTCGCCGAAGGAGGTCGGGGGAGTGCCGACCGTGTCCGCCGCGACCGTGCGGATCGCGCGGTAGCGCTCGCCCTCGTCCGCCGAGGCGAAGCCGTTGCTCGGGTCCTGCGCGCTCGCGCCCTCGTAGCCCTTGCTGTCGGTGCGGAGCCAGGTGGAGAACTTCTTGTAGAGCGCGGCGTTCGGGCTCGTGGTCTCGTTGGTGTCCGGGTTGATCGAGTCGACCATGATCCCGTACTCGCGCTCCGCCGCCAGGACGGTGTTCTTGAACCAGATGTACTGGTCCTCGTCGCTGGTCACCCAGGTGGGGCGGCTCCAGCGCAGGATGCTGACGTGCACGTCGCCCTCGGCGACCTTCTGCGCGTCCGCCGCCAGCTGGAAGCCGGGCTCGCGCTGCACGTTCGGGTACTCGTCGCGCGAGCGCATCGTCGCGACGTTCGGCCCGGTCGAGGTGTTGCGGTCGTTGCCCATCTCGATCTTGATGGTGGTCATGATCGGGTGCTCGCCGCCGAAGAGCGTCTCGATCAGCTCCCAGTACTTCTCGGGGTGCTGCGACTTGTAGTCGAGCAGCAGCGCGCTGGTCGAGTTCGCGGAGAGGATGCCGAAGCCCTTGAAGGTCAGGGCGTTGACGCTCTCCGCCGCGGCGGCGACGTCGGCCGCCGTGATCGTCACGGCCTGGACGTCGGAGGGTGCGGCCTGGGCGGCCGGCACCTGGGCGAGCCCCGCGGCGAGCAGGGCGCCGAGCGCGGTCGCCGCGACGAGG
This sequence comes from Rathayibacter sp. VKM Ac-2927, assembly GCF_022815525.1. Lineage (NCBI taxonomy): Bacteria > Bacillati > Actinomycetota > Actinomycetes > Micrococcales > Microbacteriaceae > Rathayibacter > Rathayibacter sp. VKM Ac-2927. Next base: position 300,327 of record NZ_JALGRT010000004.1, on the reverse strand, counting down.
GTCCGTCCCCTCCCCTCCTTCCTGCGGTGCGGCCTGCTGTGCGAGGGGGGCTCGGGCTGCGAGCCTCGAGCGTGCCGGGGAGAGCGGTTGAGCATGAGTGCGCCTCGTCGTCGAGTCGAATGGGATGAGCGATCCGCCAACTCCGATCATTTCAGAACATGAGGAGAGCGCTCGCTGTGGTCACCGTATCCGAGCGGTTTCGCGGGCGCAACGGCTCGAAGCGGCTCGCGAGCAGGGTCTTTCCACTCGGAGCGACCACGGGATAGTCTGCTCGGCAGCGCGGAACGCTCTTCCTTCGATGATCGATAATGATCGAATGGGAGGGGCGGGACGCGCGACGACGAGTCGGCGACGAGGCCGGCCGGAGAACGGAGAACCCCCGCCATGACCACCCGCCCCACACGGATCCGTCCCCTTCTCACCCGCGGAACCGCCGGCATCGCCGGAGGCCTGCTCCTGCTCGGCGTCGCCGGCACCGCGTTCGCCGACGAGCAGCAGGGCGCCGACGACGTCGACGTCAACGTGCAGATCGCGCCGCTCACCACGCCCGGCTCGCTCTCGATGACCGTCGCGAGCGACTCCACCGCCCTGACCGAGAACGGCTCGAACAGCGTCGTCCGCCAGTTCACCGGCACCCTGCCCACCGTCACCGTCACCGACACCCGCGACGCCGCCGACATCCCGGCCGGCGCCGGCTGGTACGTCCTCGGAACCGCCAGCGACTTCACCTCGTCGACCGGCGACACCATCGGCGCGGAGAACCTCGGCTGGGCGCCGAACCTGATCGACGGCGGCGACTCCGGCCTCGTCGCCGAGGGCGACGTCGTCGACACCGCCCTCGACGGCGGCCCCGACGGCGTCGGCCTCGTCGACCAGGAACTGCTCGCCATCACCAACGACTCCGCCGGCGTCGCCGAGGAGGGCTCCTGGACCGCCAACGCGGCCCTGACCCTCAAGACCCCGACCACCGTCGACGCGGGCGACTACAGCTCCACCCTCACCCTCTCGCTCTTCGAGTGATCATGGTGGTCGACTAGCCGCCCCCGGCGACGAGCCTTTCCCTGCTGGTCGAGTAGCCCCCGCAGACGGCGTGTCTTTCATGCTGGTCGAGTAGCCGCCGCAGGCGGCGTATCGAGACCCACCCTCCTGAACCCGATGCGCCCGGTCTGCGGCCTCCTCGATCAGCACGAATCCTCGAGTGGACCCGCGACGGGCCTCGAGTCCCGAGCAGGCCCCTGTAGGCGTCCACTCGGCGGGGCCGGCTCGCGCGAGTGGACGCGCGTCGGGCGCTGCGCCCAGGCCGGAGCCCGGTCCGGGTCCACTCGCGCGCCCGCCTCATGCTGGTCGAGTAGACGCCGCAGTCGGCGTATCGAGACCCGGCGTGCTGGGGACGGTGGATCTCGATACGCCCGCGATGCGGGCTGCTCGATCGGCAAGAAGGGGCTGCTCGATCGGCAGGGGGTCGATGAGGCCGGCGGGTGCGGTGCCCGCGAGCGTTCGGTATCGTGGCGCGCTCCGAGACCCGAGGGGGGCATCGTGGGGCGTCAGCACACCATCGCAGGAGCCGTCGGGATCCTTCTGCTCGCGCTCTCCGGCTGCGCCTCGCCCGCGGATCCCGAGCCGGAGGGGTCCGGCGGCGGGCTCGACCTCGCCGTGTCCGCGGTCTGCGAGGCGGGCGCGGATCCGCAGTGCACGGCGGTCGGCGGCCAGGACGTGCTCGTCGACCCGGCGGCGTTCACCCGGGCGGGTGTCGCCTCGGTCCAGGTGTCCGGCACCGGCGACGCGCAGACCGTCGACGTGCGCTTCGACGAGGACGGCGCCGAGCTCTTCCAGGACGCGACGGCGGAGGCGGCGGACGCCGGCCCGGACGCGCGCCTGCTGCTGCGGGCCGGCGACGTGGTCGTCTCGGCCGTGGCCGTGATGCAGGCGATCGAGGGCGACTCGGTGCAGATCCTCCCCGGCGACGAGGACGCGCGGGAGCTCGCCGACCGCATCCGCGCGGGCTGACCCGGGCGGTCAGGACGCCGGCGGCTCCTCCACGCCGAGCTGCACGGCCAGCTCCATGCAGCGCACGCGGGCGGGGGAGAAGTCGTAGGGCAGGCTCCGGATGACGTCCGCCGCGCTCCGGGCGCGCGCATCGGCCGCGGGGGCGGGCGCCTCGGCGTCCTCGGGCAGGTGCCGCTCGTCCCAGGCGTCGGCGAGAGCGTCGTCCTCCTCCAGCTGACCGGACTCGACGCAGACGCGCAGCAGCTCCGTCTCGAAGGCGTGCCGCTCGGCCGCCACCTGCGCGACGCGGGGGTCGTCGACGGCGACGGAATCGTCCAGGGCCTCCTCGGCGGCGTCGACCCGGTCGGACGCGGCGCGCAGCTCGGGATGCGCAGCGAGCGCGGCGAAGCGGCCCGCCTGGATCGCGGCGCCGAGCGGGCCGAACACCCGCTCGGTGACCAGCAGGACGTCCAGATCGTCCTGGCGCAGCGAGCCCTCGGGCGCGCCCTCCAGGCGGCCGGAGACGAGGTCGTCGAGCAGGCCCAGCCGGCTGCCGAGCGTGCGCATGCGCTGCACCGACGCCCGCTGCCGCTGCAGCTCGGCCTCCTGCGCGGCGAGGGTCTCCTCCAGCCGGGCGAGGACGGCGGCGACCTCGTCCTCGTCGTCCGCGGCCACCGGCTCGGCGCCGGCGAAGGCGTCGCGGATGTCGTCGAGGGCGATCCCGGCGTCGGCCGTGCGGCGGATCCAGAGCAGCCGGACGATCTCCGCGTGCCCGTACCGGCGACGCCCGTCGCCGCCCCGCTCGCGCTCGGGGAGCAGGCCGATCTGGTGGTAGTGCCGGATCGTCCGGGGCGTGATGCCGACGAACGCCGCGGCGTCGCCGATCAGGACCTCACGGGGCGGGGTCGGGAACGAGAGCATGGCGGGCCTTCCGGGTCGGGTCGGGACGTGCTTCGAGCAGACCACATGACGCTGCGGCAGGAGCAAGGCGCTCGACGTGTCCGGCGACGGTGGATCTCGATACGCCCGCTGCGCGGGCTACTCGATCAGCATGAAAGAGGAGCCCGCGTGCAGAGCATGCTGGTCGAGTAGCCGCCGGAGGCGGCGTATCGAGACCCGGGCTCCGGGGGACGTTGGATCTCGATACGCCCGCTGCGCGGGCTACTCGATCAGCATGTGGGGGCCGCTGCGCGGGCCGTCCGGTCAGCATGGAAGGGGAGTCCGCGTGCTGTGCATGCTGGTCGAGTAGCCGCCGCAGGCGGCGTATCGAGACCCACCCCTCCGGGAGGCGTGCCTCGTCCTCGAGCAGCCGGCGGTCAGGCGCGCGCCCGCGGGGCCGCGGCGCTCTCGCGGAGGACGAGCTCCGGGAGCTCGGAGGAGAAGGCGGCGCCCGTGCGGCCCTCCATCGCGGGCAGGAGCAGGCCGAAGCCGCGGCGGCCGAGGCCGGCGAAGTCCTGGCGGACCGTCGTCAGGGCGGGCGTCCACATCCGGGCGAGCGGGTGGTCGTCGAAGCCGACGACGCTGATGTCCTCGGGGACGCGCAGCCCGGCCTCGGTGATGCCCTTGATCACTCCCATGGCGATCTCGTCGTTGCCGCAGAAGACGGCGGTGACGCTGGGGTCCTCGACCAGCCGAGCGGCGAGCAGTCGCCCGGACTCCGGCTCCCAGGTCGCCTCGAGCGGGGTCGGCGCGGTGGCCACTCCCGCGGCCTTCAGCGCGCGGCGCCAGCCGGTCGTGCGGCCGTCCTCGCGCCGCGACGGCGGGATGCGGATGTGGTGCACCGTCGCGTGCCCCAGCTCGAGCAGGTGCTCCGTCAGCGCCTGGGCTGCGCGGAGCTCGTCGAGCACCGCCTGCGGCCGCCGCCCGCGGACCCCCGAGAGCGCGACGACCGGCACGGTCTCCGGGATCGCCGCGAGCACGGCCACGCCGGGCGGATCGAACTTGAGGACGACGATCCCGTCGGGGCTCTGGTCGAGCACCGAGGAGAGCGCCCGCTCGACGTGCTCCGGGTCGGCCGACTCGACGACGGTGATGGTGACGGTCCAGCCGCCGGCGCGCGCCTCCTCCTCGATGCCGCGGATCGCCTCGGCGTAGCCGTACTGCGAGGTGTTGCCGGCGACGACGGCGATGGTGCGCGAGCGCCGGGTGACGAGGTTCCGGGCGACGGCGCTGGGCCGGTAGTTGAGCTCCGCGATGGCGGCGAGCACCCGCTCGCGCTTGTCGGGGGCGACCCGCGCGGCGCCGGTCAGCACCCGCGACACGGTCGGGACCGAGACGCCGGCGAGGCGGGCGACGTCGGCGATGACCGGGGCCCTCGTCGACCTGTCGCGCGTCACGCCGTCCCGCTTCCGTCCTCGACCGTCCTGCAAGTGCCCGGCGAGCCACGACGGAGCGAGGGCGACCGGCTCGGTGCCGCGGGCTCCGGCGGTGGTCACTTCACCGCGCCGCTCGTGATGCCGGAGATGATCTTGCGCTGCGCGAAGACGAACACCAGGAGCAGGGGCAGGCTCATCAGGATGATATAGGAGAAGATCAGGTGCCAGTTCTGCAGGTAGAGCCCGGCGCTGGCGACCTGGTAGAGGTTCAGCGGCAGGGTGTCGAGGCGGCCGCCGACCACGAAGAGCGCGTAGAAGACGTCGTTCCAGATGTAGAGGCAGATCAGGATCGTCGCGGTCGCGAGCACCGGCATCAGCAGCGGCAGGATGATCGTGAAGAACACCCGGATCGGCCGCGCGCCGTCGACGCGGGCCGCCTCCTCCAGCTCCGCCGGAATGGTGCGGACGAAGCCGGTGACGAAGAAGATCACGGTCGAGAGGTACATCCCCATGTACACGCCGACCATGCCGACGGCGGTGCCGGCGAGGCCGAGCTGGCGCAGCAGCAGCACCACGGTGACGACCGCGGGCGGCAGGACGATGCCGCTGATGGCGAGCGCGTAGACGACGGCCATCCCGCGACCGGTGCGGCGGCCGAGGATCCAGGCGGCCATCGAGCCGAGCACGAGCACACCGAGCACCGAGGGCACCATCACGAGGACGCTGCCGAGGAACGCGGGGACCATGCGGCCGTCGGTGAAGACGGTCGCGAAGTTCTCGAGCAGCTGCCACTGCGAGGGGGCGGCGAGGTTGGGGTTCAGCGCCTCCGCCTGGGTCTTGCCCGCGGTGCTGACGATCAGCCAGAACGGCACGCCGAGCAGCAGGGCGACGCTGGCGAGGGCGGCGATCGGCTGCAGCAGCGGGCGGCGGGAGCGGCGGACCCGCGACTCCGGGGCGGCGGGAGTGGACGTGACCGGTCGCTCGATGACGGTGCTCACAGGACGTCCTCTCGACGGCGCAGGGTGCGGATGACGGGGAAGGCGAGGACGGCGACGGTGACGAAGAGGATCAGGCTCATCGTCGTCGCCTGCGCGAACAGGCCCTGGCCGAAGGTGCGGAAGATGAAGATGTTGAGCAGCTCGGTCGTGCCGCCGGGGCCGCCCTCGGTGGTGGCCTGGACGATGTCGAAGCCGTTCATCGAGCCCAGCAGCGCGGTGGCGACGTTGAAGGTCAGCGCCGGCGCGATCAGCGGGAAGCGGATGTCGCGGAAGGTCTGCCGCCAGGAGGAGCCGTCCAAGCGCGCGGCCTCGAGCACGTCGCCGGAGATCGTCTTGAGCCCGGCCAGGTAGATGAGCATCGACAGGCCCATCCACTTCCAGGAGTGGATCAGGGCGACGACGACGATCGTCCAGGTGGTGTCGCCGAGCCAGGCGATCGAGACCGGCTGCCCGGAGACGAAGGAGAGGATCCCGTTCAGCGCGCCGTCGGGCTTGAGCAGCGCCTGGAAGACGTAGCCGACCGCGAGGGCGGACATGATCACCGGGATGAAGAACATCACCCGGGCGAAGCGGTTGACCCGGGTGTCCTTCTCCAACAGCAGCGCGAGGATCAGGCCGAAGACGTTCTGGAAGACCGCGACGAGCACCGCGTAGACCAGCGTCACCCGCAGCGCCTGGATCAGCGTGCCGCTCTGGAAGAGGTCGACGAAGTTCGCGACGCCGACGAAGCCGATGGCGGCCTTGAAGCTGGACCAGTCGGTGAAGGCGTAGACGAAGTTGAACACCGTCGGCACGAAGAAGAAGACGATCAGGACCAGGAGGGCCGGCACGAGGAAGACCAGCGGGTGGTCGGAGCGGCGTCCGCTCGGCATGCCGCCGGTCTTCACGGCGCGGGCGAGGACCCGGGGTGGCGCGGCGGCTCGGGTGGTGGACACGCGGGGCACTGCCTTTCGAGAGAGGGGGTCGTGCGCGGGAGGGTCCGGGGCCCGCCGTCGTAGCCGGGCCCCGGTGTCGAGCGGCTAGAAGCCGGTGGCGCCCTGCGCCTTCGCGAGCTGCGCGAACTGGTCCTGCGTCGCCTGCGCGACCTGCTCCGGGGTCTTGGTGCCCTGGATCATGTCGGCGAGGTAGATGTACAGGTCGGGGTTCGCGATGGCCTGGGCCTGCATCGAGCCGACCGAGTCGCCGACGGAGTCGCTGACCGAGACGAGCGCGGTGGGCACGGTGTCGGGCGTGGTGACCGAGGGCTGGAGCGAGATGGTGTCCTGCGCGGTGACGAAGTCCGAGTAGCCGTCGCCGAGCCAGTAGGAGAGGAACTGGCGCGAGGCCGCCTCCTTCTTCTCGTCTCCGGTCGCGAAGGCGACGAGCGCGTTCGACTGGTCCGGGATGAAGGTGCCGACGTTGCCCGAGGGCGAGATCGGGAAGAAGCCGATGGTGTCGTTCAGCGTCGCGGTGTCGGACAGCGACTGCAGCTGGCCGAAGAACGAGTTGACCTGGACGACCATCGCCGCGTTGCCGGCGAGCAGGGCAGCGCCCTGGTCCTCGAAGGTCGCGGTCTTGATGTCCTCGTTGAACAGGCCCTCGTCGATCAGACCCTTGTAGGTGTCGATCGTGCCCTGGATCGTCGGGTCGGTGAACTTCTCCTCGCCCGAGTTCACGCGGTCCCAGAGGCCGTCCTTCGCGGCGTCGGCGAGCTGCACCTGCACCCACCACTGAGTGGCCCAGCGGTCGGCGCCCATCTCGAAGAACGGCGTCTCGCCGGCGGTCTTGAGCTGGCGGGCGGTCGCGAGGAACGAGTCCCAGTCGGTCGGTGTCTCCGTGATGCCGTTCGCCTCGAAGACCTTCTTGTTGTAGTAGACGCCCTCGACCGCGGGCGTGGTCACCAGCGCGGCGTAGCGGGTGTCGTCGAGCAGGCCGGTGATGTCCTTCAGCGAGGGGTCGACGTCCTCGAGCCAGGGCGCTCCGTCGAGGCTCTGCAGGTTCGTCGAGGCGTTGAGCGCGGTGAGCTGCGAGGCGGTGGGCTGCCAGAAGGCGAGGTCGGGCTTGTCGCCGGTGGCGACCTTGGTCTGCACGCCCTGCTCGTAGGGGTCCGGGATGGTCTCGACGTCGACGCTGGCGCCGGTGAGCTCCTCGAAGCCCTCGATGACCGACTCCGGGACGGTGTTGGAGTTCTGCGCGGCCCAGATGGTGAGGTCGGTGCCGGACAGGTCGGCGTCCTGGGCGGGCCAGGAGGCGGGTGCGGCGTCGCCGCCCGCGGTGCCGCCGCCGGCCCCGGGGTCGCTGCAGCCGGCGAGGAGCAGGGCGGAGGCCGCCGTGAGGACGGCCGCGCTGAGGAGTGACTTCTTCATCGAAATACTCGAGCTTTCTGTGAGGGGAGAGGGTGTGCCGGGACGGGTGGATCCGGCAGGGGTCAGGTGGTGCGGAGGGACAGGCGGAAGGTGCGGGCGGAGGGACCGGAGCCGGTGGGCCGGACGATGAGGCGGGCAGTGCTGGGCTCCCACTCGACGGGCCAGGCCGTCAGCGCGACCGGGAACACGACCGAGACGTCGACGTCCTGACCGCGCAGGTCCGGGACGTGCAGCACGACGTCGTCGCTGCCGCTGCGGCGCCAGACCGAGACCAGGTGCTCGTCCTCGGTCCGCAGCGCCAGGGCGACCGCGTCGTCCGTCCAGCCCGGCAGCCCGAGCGGCCAGCGCGGGAGGGACGCCGCGATCGGCCCGCGGAGTCGCTTCGCCGCGGCGACCGCCTCATGCACCAGGGCGAGCTGCGGGTCGGACATCCGGTTGAGGTAGCCCGAGAGGTAGAACCGGCCGAGGAGCCCGGTGACCAGGCAGAACGCGATCTCCTCGTCGTCCATGTCGGCCTGCGGGTACGCCCAGCTGGCGGCCTGCTCCGGCAGGAGCATCATCGGCGCGGCGGCCGCGATCGGCGGGTAGCGGCGGAAGTCCTGCTGGTCGGAGGTCGACTGCATCTGCAGGCGGGACATCACGGCCCAGTCCTGCCGCATCGCGCCCGAGGAGCAGCTCTCGATCACCAGGGTCGGGTGCCGGTCGAGCACGCCGTCGAGCCAGGCGAGGTAGGCACGGTTGTGGCCGAGCAGGCCCGCGCCGATCGAGTCGGCGCCGCGGTCGGTGCCGGGGCCGGCGTCGACGTTGTAGTCGAGCTTGAAGAAGCCGATGCCGAAGTCGGCGATCAGGCGGTCGACGGTCGCGTCGAGGTGCGCGCGCGCCGCGGGGTGGCGCAGGTCGAGGTGGAACCGCTCGTGCTCCTCGATCCGGGCGCCGGCGCGCTGCAGGAACGCGTCGTCCGGCAGCTCGCCGGCGAGGGGGCTGTCCACGCCGATGACCTCGGGCTCCAGCCACAGCCCCGGCACCAGACCGCGGGCGCGGATCCGCTCGATCACCTCGCAGAGGCCGTCCGGGAAGCGGACCGTGGAGGGCTGCCAGGCGCCGACGCTGCTCCACCAGCCGCCGGCGACCCCGCTGTCGTCGTACCAGCCGGCGTCGATGCAGAAGATCTCGGCGCCCGCCGCGCCCGCCGCGTCGATGAGCGGCAGCAGCTTCGCGGTGGTCGGGTCGCCGTCGAGGGTGTTCATGTAGTCGTTGAAGACGACGGGCATCCCCGCGTTGTCCGGGTGCGCGCGGCGCCGGGCCCGGCGGCTGAGGGTGAGCGCGTCCGCGGCGGCCGTCGTGTCGGCGCCGACGGCGACCGTGACGGGGACGGAGCGGAACTCCTCGCCGGGCTCGAGCACGCAGAGCCAGCCGTGGTCGAGGTCCGTCGGGCCGGAGAGGGCGATCGAGCCGCCGTCGATGTCCTCGCCGACCTCCCAGCGCCAGGCGCCGTTGTGCTCGATCTGCCAGAGGAGGGCGGCGTCGGGGGCGTGGAGGCCGGCGACCGGGAGCTGCTCTCCGGTGGACCAGCTGCCGGTCGAGACCGCGCCGACCGCGCCGCGCGGGTCGTGCCCGGTGATGTCCTCGCGGAGGGTGACCAGGCCGGCTTCGCGCAGCGGCGTGCTGCTCCAGCGGCCCTCGCCGAGCCAGTCGTTCCGGCCGCGCAGCAGCGACCAGCGGGCGAAGGACTCCTTGCCGGACACCGCCGCGTCATTCACGGTGGCGCCCGGGTCGCAGCTCCAGGAGACGACTGAGCGCAGCACCTGCCGCTCGACCGCGCGGACGACGACCTCGGAGGTGACGGCGGCGACGCCGGGCACCCTCCGGAGCACGGCGGTCGCGACCAGTCCCGGCGCCTCAGCCGTGACCTCCAGCACGTCGAGGCCGTCGACGACGCTCTCGCGGTGCGAGACGTAGCGCAGTGCGGTGCCGAGCTGCGAGTGGGTCAGCCGGCTGCTCGCCGGGGCGTGACCGGCGGCGACGGTGGTGATCTCGAAGAACGGAGCGACGTGCGTCGCCCGGAGCGCGACACCGCGGGCCGTCAGCGCGACCAGCCGGAACGGAGCATCGGCGTCGCAGGCGAACGTCAGCTGCAGGGCCTCGGGGTCTCCCCAGGTCAGGTCGTTCGGCACAGGGGCTCCTCGTCGTCGTGGAGTGGGAAGGGCTCGCTCCCGGTGGAAGCTCGACTGATACTGATACCGATTTCAGTTGAGCGCAAGGGCGAGATGAAACCGTTATCGCTGAGGACGACGGAATCGCGATACCGATTTCAGGATTCTCTGGCCCGCCGGGTCTGAAATCGCTATCGTGCTGGCAGCGGCGCCTCGCCGTCCCCTCCCACAGGAAGAGCATTCGATGATGAAAGCCTCCAGAGCACTGGCCTGCGCCGCCGCGATCGGCGTCGCCCTCAGCGGACTCGGCCTCGTCGCGGTCGCCGCCCCCGCGAGCGCGGCGGGCAGCTCCGAGACCCTCGCCGTGGACTTCTCGCGGTCCACCGGCGATTTCCGCGGCGGTGCCACCGGCACCCTCTACGGCTTCGGCGACGAAGGAGCGCCCACGCAGGCGCTCATCGACGGAGCGCACATCACCAACACCTCGCAGAAGGCGCCGTTCGGCACCCAGCACCCGAGCGGCGACGCCCTCAAGGTCGAGGACGGCTTCTTCGCCAAGCACGGCGAGGACATGTACATCTACACGCAGGACTACTACCCCGACTGGGCCTACAACGGCGGTCAGCGCCCGGGCGACACCCGCACCTACGACCAGGCGACCGGCGCGTACACGAACACGCCGAACGGAGTGTGGGACTACCTCGAGATCGTCGAGTTCGTCACCGAGGCGGTCGCCACGAAGTCGGATCGCCCGCAGGACTACGTGCACATCCCGTTCAACGAGCCGGACGGCGGCAACTGGTACAACGACTGGGGTGCGCTGAAGGACACCTTCCTCGCCGACTGGAAGGCCTCGTACGACGTCATCCAGAAGGTCTACGCCCGCCACGGCCTGGGCACCGCGCGCGTCGGCGGACCCGGCGACGCCTCCTATCACGCCGATCGCACCGCGGACTTCCTCGACTACGCGAAGTCCACCGGCACCCTCCCGCAGGTGATGATCTGGCACGAGCTCGGCATCGACAATCTCGCCACCTTCCGCTCGCACCTGGAGGACTACCGCGCCCTCGAGGACGCCCGCGGGATCGCCGACATCCCGATCAACATCACCGAGTACGGGATGCTGCGCGACATGGGCACGCCCGGCCAGCTGATCCAGTGGCTCGCGATGTTCGAGGACGAGAAGGTCGACGCGCAGGTCGCCTACTGGAACTACGCCGGCAACCTCTCCGACAACAGCGCCCGCCCCAACGCGGCGAACGCCGGCTGGTGGATGTTCAAGTGGTACGGCGACCTCGACGGCTCGAAGACCGTCGCGGTCACGCCCCCGAAGCTGAACACCGCCGACACCCTGCAGGGCATCGGCGCGGTCGACCCGGTGAACAAGCGCGCGACCGTCCTCTACGGCGGCTCGGGCGCGCAGAACGTCGCCCTCGATCTCGACGGGCTCGACCCGGCCGTCTTCGGCTCGACCGTGGACGTCGAGGTCCGCGAGGCGACCCTCTCCGGCGCCCAGGGCGTGCACGGCACGCCGCGCGTGATCGCCGCCGTCGACGGAGCGGCCCTCGCCGCCGGCTCGCTCGATCTGGCGATCCCGAGCTACGACCGCTACGCGGCCTACCAGGTGGTCATCACTCCCGCCCAGGACCGCGTCGTCAGCACCACCGCGAGCTGGCAGACCAGCATCGAGGCCGAGAACACGGCGCTCACCGGCGCCCAGGCCTACACGCAGAACCCGACCGACGGCGGCGGCTGGAAGTTCCTCGCCTCCGGCGGGCGGGACGTCGGATCGTTCAACAACGCCTCCTCGAAGGCCGACTGGACCGTCACCGTCCCGCGCACCGGCAGCTACCGCTTCCAGGTGATCGGATCGACGCCCGGCGTCCCCGGGCGCCACGCCCTCTTCGTCGACGGCGCGAAGAACCGGCTCGTGCAGTACACCGCCGACCTCGCCCTGACGAACACGCAGAAGTGGCAGTACCGCGGCAGCGCCGAGGTGACCGTCGAGCTGACCGCCGGCCAGCACACCCTCTCGCTGCGCGCCAGCGAGAACGGCACGACCTTGCTCCCGAACGCCGACATCACCCTCGACAAATTCCTCCTCACCGACGTCACCGACGGCGAGAAGACCGTCTACCCGGCCTCGACCCTGCGCTACGCGGGCGGCGCGAAGGTCGTCTACGACACGGCGGGCGCGCGCGGCTTCGCGAGCATCGCCGGCCAGCAGCGCGCCGACGTCTACGCGAACGCGTGGAAGACCGGCTACTACGACGTCGCGCTCGACTACCGCACGAGTGGAGCGTCGAGCATCGACGTGTCCGTGAACGGCCGCACGGTCAGCACCGTCAGCGCCGGATCGGCCGGACTCTGGTCCTCGACCACCCGACTGCACCTCGTCGAGGGCATCAACGAGATCGAGCTGCGCTCCGCCGCCGGCGTGCTGCTCAGCACCGTGACGACGACCCGCGCCGCCGATTCCGACTCCGCGGCGACGACGATCGAGGCCGAGAACGCGACGAAGACGGGTGCGGCGGCGAACGCCTCGCTCGCCGCGAGCACCGGCTCCAACGTGTCGGGCGGGCAGTACGTGGGCTTCGTCGGCAACGGCGCGGCCAACACCCTCGAGATCGCGCGGGCCGCGGGCTTCGACACCGCCGGCGCCTACGACCTCTCGGTGACCTACTCCAACGCCGAGCTCAGCGGCCGCCACGACTACAACCCGCAGGTCGTCGACCGCCGGATCGACGTGACGGAGAAGGGGGTCGCCGGCACCGTCGGCAGCGCCTACTTCCGCTACACGATCTCGTGGAACAGCTTCTGGGAGCGCACCGTCCCCCTGACGCTGACCACGGACACCGCGCCGATCGTCCTGGGCAATGCCACGGCGTACGCCCCGAACATCGACAAGGTCACCATCGCGCCCGTCGCCATCGGCACGCCCACCACGGTGTCGCTCGCGCCCGCGCTGCCGACGACCGTCACCGCGTCGAGCCGCTGCGTCGCCGGCAAGGTCGTGCTGACCGTCAGCGCCCGCAACGACGCGACGGTTCCGGCCGACCTGCAGGTCGCGACCAGCCACGGCACGAAGTCGTTCCCGAAGGTCGCGCCCGGCTCGAGTGCCAGCGCCGCCTTCACCGTCCGCGCGACGAGCATGCCGGCCGGAACGGCGACGGTGACCAGCACCGCCACGGTCGGCGGCGCCCCCGCGACGTCCACGACGAGAGCCCCTTACCCGGCGGCCACCTGCTGAGGCCCCGCTGCGCGGGCTACGCGACACCTTCCCTGGTGGTCGAGTAGCCGCCAGGGGCGGCGCCGTTCATGCTGGTCGAGTAGCCGCCGGAGGCGGCGTATCGAGACCCACCCTGCTGGAGGCGGTGGATCTCGATACGCCCGCTGCGCGGGCTACTCGATCAGCATGTTCTCCGCGGGCTGCTCGATCAGCGTGAGCTGGGCGGGCGGCTCGATCTGTGTCGTTCCATGCTGGTCGAGTAGCCGCCGCAGGCGGCGTATCGAGACCCACCCTGCTGGTGACGGTGGATCTACTTGGAAGAGACGCCCGCAGACATGCTGGTCGAGTAGCCCCGCAGGGGCGTATCGAGACCCACCACCGCATGAACGTCGGTTTCTTCCCCGCCCCGCGCTGGCGCCGAAGGTGCCTCCTCCGCTCGATACGCCCCCTGCGAGGGCTACTCGATCAGCATGTGCTCTGCACGCGCGACCGGCATGAGCGCCCTACGACGTGTAACCCGCCTGGATGGTGTCGAGGACCTGGTCGGTGCTCGAGCCGTCGATCCAGTCGACCATGCCCTTGAAGAAGCTGTCGGAGCCGACGGCCTTGGGCATCAGGTCGGAGGCGTCGAAGCGGAACGTGGTGCCCGGGTCCTGCAGGATCGAGATGGAGCTGCGCAGCAGGTCGCTGCTCGCGTTCGCCGGGTCGAGGCCGGTGTTCGCCGAGATGACGCCGCCGAGCTTCACGCGGCTGTTCGCCCAGTCGGCGCTCGCCAGGTACTCCTGCACCTTCGCGGTGTCCGCGTCGTCCGCGAAGGCGGCGACGAACTCGCCGCCGCCGGTGACGGCCTGGTCGTCGTCCGCGTTGATCGGCGGGGTGAGGAACGCCCAGACGTCGCCGTCCTCGGCCACGGTCGCGTCGGCTCCGGTGAGGAAGCCCTCGAAGAAGGACGCCTGGTGGGTCAGCGCGCAGGTGCCGTTGGCCATGTTCTGCGCGACGTCACCGAAGGCGGTCGAGTTGATCGAGGACACGTCGCCGTAGCCCGCGTTCACGAGCGTCGGGTCGAGCAGGATCGAGCCGACCGAGTCGAACGCGGCCTTGATCTTCGGGTCGGTGAACGGGGTGTCGCCCGCGACCCACGAGTCGTAGACGTCCGGACCGGACTCGCGCAGCACCGCATCCTCGATCCAGTCCGTGCCCGGCCAGCCCGACGCGGCGTCGGAGGCGAAGCCCGCACACCAGGACGGTCCGCCGGACTTCTCGGCGATGGTCTTCCCCAGCGCCTCCATCTCGTCCCAGGTCGTCGGGACCGAGACGCCCCACTCCTTGAACTTCGCCGGCGAGTACCAGACGTAGCCCTTCACGCTCGCCATCAGCGGCGCGCCGTACTGGGTGCCGTCGACCTGGCCGTACTTCTGCCAGTCCTCGGACCAGTTCTGCTTCACGTTCGCGAGGGCGCCCTCGGGCAGCTCCTTCACCTTGCCCGAGGCGACGGTGTCGGCGAGGAGTCCCGGCTGCGGGAAGATCGCGAGATCCGGGACGTCACCGCCCTGCACCTTGATGCCGATCTGCTGCTCGAAGCCCTTGTCGCCGGTGTACTTGATGTCGATGCCGGACTCCTTCTCCCAGTCCGCCCAGGACTGCTCGAGCAGGGTCGCCTCGTCGCCGTTGATGGTGCCGTAGACGGTGACGGAGCCGTCGCCCGCGGCGCCGCCGGAGCTCGCGCCGCCGCCGGCGTTCGGGTCGTTGGGGTCGCTGCTGCTGGAGCAGCCCGCGAGGGCGATCCCGGCGGCCGCGAGTACGGCGACCGGAAGGGTGAGACGACGGTGCAGGGATGACCGCATGGTTCCTCCTCGTTGAGTGATGGAGCGACGAGGGGGAGTAGCCCCCCAGCTGCGCCTGCCCAGAGTACGTCCTGAGAGAGCGCTCTCTCGGTAACGATCCGGCGTCGGATCAGCGACGAGCGGCCTGGAACGTCCCCGCCCCGGTCACGTCGGCATCGGAAGTCCGGAGCCGCACAGCGCATTACCACGAATCGTTGCCGAATCGACCCCCTGGCGCGTTCTGCTTCCGGTACCGTCGTTCTGCTCGGCATTCCCGGTCCACCCGCCCGGCGTCCCCCTCTTCCCCGATCCTGGCGGGGGAGCTGCAGGACCTTCGCGGACCCGGGCTCGGCGCGTCCCCGGACGCGCCCCGTCGCCGGCTCCCGCGTACCCGACGCGGGAACGACCCCCGAAAGGCGTCCCCGATGGACCCCGCCCCCGCTCCGCGCACCCCCCTGACGCCGCGCACCTCCCTTGCGCCGCGCACCCCGCTGACGCCGCGGCTCCTCCCGCCGACCCGCCGAGGCCGCCTCCGCGCGTCGCTCCTCGCGATCGCCGCCGCCGCAGCCCTCGTCGTGGTCGGTCTCGTCGTGCCGACCGCGAGCGCCGACACCGCCTGCGCGCCGGGGCAGAACGCCATCGTCTGCGAGAACGCGAAGCCCGGTACCGACCCGTCGGTCTGGGACATCACCGGAGCCGGCGACCCGTCGATCCAGGGCTACTCCACCGACATCAGCGTCAACGTCGGCCAGCGGATCGACTTCAAGATCGACACCGACGCCGCGGCCTACTCCATCGACGTGTACCGCACCGGCTGGTACGCCGGGAAGGGCGCCCGCCTGATCACCTCGGTGACCCCGAGCGCGGCCCTCCCGCAGATCCAGCCCGAGTGCCTCTCCGACGTCACCACCGAGCTCTACGACTGCGGCACCTGGGCCGTCTCGGCGGGCTGGGACGTGCCGAGCACCGCCGTCTCGGGCGTCTACGTCGCCCTGCTCACCCGCGCCGACACGGGCGGCCGGAGCCAGATCACCTTCGTCGTGCGCGACACCGCCAGCACCTCGGCCGTGCTCTTCCAGACCTCCGACCCCACCTGGCAGGCCTACAACACCTACGGCGGCTCGAACTTCTACAGCGGCGGCGCCAACGGCCGCGCCTACAAGCTCAGCTACAACCGGCCCGTCACCACCCGCGGCGACAACCAGGGCCGCGACTTCTACTTCGCCAACGAGTTCCCGCTGGTGCGCTTCCTCGAGCGCAACGGCTACGACGTCAGCTACTTCAGCGGCGTCGACACCGACCGCTTCGGCTCGGCGCTGAAGCAGCACCGCACCTTCCTCTCCGTCGGCCACGACGAGTACTGGTCCGGCGCCCAGCGCGCGAACGTCACCGCCGCGCGCGACGCCGGCGTGAACCTGCAGTTCCTCTCCGGCAACGAGAACTACTGGCGCACCCGCTACGAGCCCTCGCCGACCGCGGGCGGCAAGGACTACCGGACCGTCGTCACCTACAAGGAGACCTGGGCGAACGCCAAGACCGACCCGTCGCCCGAGTCCACCGGCACCTGGCGCGACCCGCGCTTCGCCTCGGTGGCGAACGGCGGCGGCCGGCCCGAGAACAGCCTCGCGGGCACGCTCTACATGGTGAACTACTCGGATCTGCCGGTGACCGTCAGCGCCGCGGAGGGGAAGCTGCGGCTCTGGCGCAACACCTCGCTCACCGGCCTCGCCACCGGGAGCAGCGCCGCGCTCGCCCCGCACACCATCGGCTACGAGTCCAACGAGGACGTCGACAACGGCGCCCGGCCGCCCGGCCTGATCCGCCTCTCGACGACGACCGGCGCCGTCCCCGAGTACCTGCAGGACTTCGGCACCACCGTCGCCGCGGGCACCACCCGGCACAACCTCACCCTGTACAAGGCGGCGAGCGGCGCGCTCGTCTTCTCGGCAGGCTCCGTGCAGTGGACCTGGGGCCTCGACCAGCAGCACGACGGCAACGGTGCCGCCGCGGACGTCCGGATGCAGCAGGCGCAGGTGAACCTCTTCGCCGACATGGGCGTGCAGCCCACCACGCTGATGAGCGGCCTGGTCGCCGCGACGAAGAGCACCGACACCGCGGGCCCGACCGTCGCGGTCTCGAACCCCTCGGGCGCCACCAGCAAGGCCAACGGCAGCACGGTCTCGGTCTCGGGCACCGCGACCGACGCCTCGGGCAAGGTCGCCGGCGTCGAGGTCTCGACCGACGGCGCCACCTGGCACCCGGCGACAGGCACGACGTCCTGGTCGTACAGCTACGTCCAGCACGGCGCCGGCACCGTCTCGATCCGGGTGCGCGCCGTCGACGACAGCGCCAACATCGGCGCCGTCACGAGCCGCGCCGTCACCATCACCGGCACGGCCACCGTGTTCGGCGCCGAGGTGCCGAAGACCGCCGACTCCGGCGACGTCGATCCGGCCACCCTCGGCCTGCGCTTCACCCCGAGCGCCAACGGCTTCATCCAGGGCGTGCGCTTCTACAAGAGCGCGGCCAACACCGGCCCGCACACCGGCACCCTCTGGAGCGTCGACGGCCGGCAGCTGGCCACCGTCGCCTTCGCGAACGAGTCGGCGAGCGGCTGGCAGACCGCCACGTTCGGCGCGCCCGTCGCCGTCACCGCCGGCACCACCTACGTCGTCTCGTACACGACCACGACCGGCCACTACTCGTCCGCCGACTGGTTCTGGTCGAGCACCGGCTACGCCGCCGCCCCGCTGACGGTCGCCGGCGGCTTCGGAGCGACGCCCGCCGGGGTCTACAGCACCACCGGCGGCTTCCCGACCGACAGCTACCGCGCGAACAACTACTTCGTCGACGCCGTCTACAGCACGGTCGACGCCACGCCGCTGAGCGTCGGGTCGCAGACCCCGCTGGCCGGCTCCTCGAGCGTCGCACCGTCGACGAAGGTCGCGGCCGTCTTCTCGAAGGCGGTGACGGCGAGCACCGTCGTGATGACCCTGAAGACCGCCGCCGGCGCGGGCGTCGCGGGCAGCACCGCCTACAACGCCACCACCCGCACCGCCGTGTTCACGCCCACCGCCCCGCTCGCCGCGTCGACCGGGTACACCGCGACGCTCGCCGGCACCGCGACCGGCGGCGGCACCGTCACCGCCGGCGGCAGCTGGACCTTCACCACCCAGGCGCCGGACACCGTCGCGGGAGCCTGCCCCTGCCGGCTCTTCGACGACTCGACGACCCCGGGCATCGCGCAGGTCGCCGAGGGCACGCCCGTCACCCTGGGCACGCGCTTCGCCCCGCTGGTCGACGGCACGATCACGTCGCTCCGCTTCTACAAGGGCCCCGGCAACACCGGTACCCACGTCGGCACGCTCTCGAACGCCGACACCGGCGCCGAGATCGGCCGGGCGACCTTCACCGCCGAGAGCACGGCCGGCTGGCAGCAGGTGACGTTCGCCACTCCGGTGGCCGTGACCGGCGGCACCGACTACGTCGCCGCCTACACGACGACCACCGGCAACTACTCGGCCACGATCAACGGCTTCGGCTCCGGATCCACGCGCGGCCCGCTCGTCACCGCGAGCGACTCCGGCGCGTACACCTACTCCGGCGGCTTCGCGGGGCAGCGCTCGACCACGAACTACCTGGTCGACGTCTCGTTCACGCCGTCGGCGACGCCCACGCCCACTCCGACCCCGACGCCGACCACCCCGTCGGGCACGCGCCTCTTCGCGGATGCGACCCCCGCGACCGCCTCCGCTGAGGACTCGTCCTCGGTCGAGGTCGGGATGTCCTTCACCGCGTCGACGGCGGGCAGCGCCACCGGCATCGCCTTCTACAAGGGCTCCCGCAACACCGGCACCCACGTCGGCTCGCTGTGGGACGCCTCCGGCACGCGGATCGCGCAGGTGACCTTCACCGGCGAGACCGCGACCGGCTGGCAGAGCGCCGCGTTCGCCTCGCCGGTCGAGCTCGTGCCGGGCGCGCGCTACACGGTGTCGTACCTCGCGCCCGCGGGCTACTACGCCGCCACGGGAGCCGGGCTGGCGTCGCCGGTCACGAACGGCGCGCTGACCTCGGCCTCCGGCGACAACGGCGTCTACCGCTACGGATCCGGCGGGGTCATGCCGTCGTCGTCGTACAACTCCACGAACTACTTCGTGGACGTGTACTTCCAGGCGAAGGGGTAGCGGGGCGCGGGAGCAGTGCGTCGAGATCGTCCGGGCGGCTAGTCGACGTACGCCCCCTCGACGCCGAGCGCTTCGATGTCCAGGCCGGTCCCGGACTCGATCGTGTCGCCCGAGGGGCCGTCGACGACGACCGTGTACACGTCCCAGGTCTTCGCCACCGTGCCGGAGATCGCGCCGTAGTTCTGGACGGTGTCGTGCACCGTCAGGACCCAGACCGGGCGGTCCGCGGCGATCTGCAGGTCGGAGCCCAGGCCCGGAGCGATCCTGTGCAGATCTCCGTAGGCCAGGGCGGCGGCGAAGACGGGGATCTTCTCGGCGCCGTCGTCGCTGCCCGCTCGCAGGGAGCCGACGAGCTCGGAGACGGGCACCAGGGGCTCGGTCGTGTCGTACGGCTGCAGAGCGGGGAAGTCCGCCACCCGCTCCGCGAGGGCCTCCTCCGGGGAGATCGTGGGCTCGCCGCCCGCGGCGTCGTGGTGGGCGATCTGCTCGGGGCGGCGTGCGGCGTCTTCGCCGGCTTTCATGGCGGAGACGCTCGTCGTCGTCGCCGCGACCACGCCTGCCGCGAGCACCACGCCGGCGATGCCCAGCGCGATCCGCGTGCTTCTCATCGGAAACCCCGTCTCGAGTCCGTCCCGGATGTCGTGAGCGTAGCGGTGGAGGAGCTCGCCTCCTAGGGGTCCGACAGGACGAGGAGGTTTCACGGCCCGTACGACGACAGCACGCGGGGGACCCTCTCGGCCGCTGCTGCTCCCTCGAAGACCTCGCCGTCAGCGGCGGGCTCGTACCGTCCGGCTTCGATCCGCTCCGCCCAGGCGGAGTACACGCGCTGCTCGTCGTCGCTGACCGGTCCGCCGATCAGCAGGTCCGTCTCTGGGTTGCTGCTCATGGCGGGGTCCTCCGTTCCTCGGTGGTCTCCGTGCCCGCTCGAGAGTCGAGCGACGCAGAGGTGTGACATGGAAGATCAAGACGTCCTGAGCGCGCAGATTAAAGTGCGCGAAGGCTTCGATCATCGCGGTTCCGTCGCGGCTGGGCCCGATGAACGGGGCCGCCGGAATCAGCCTTTGCGGCATCGCTTCCCCAGGAAACTGCAAAAGCCCCACATCACGCGGGGCTCTCACACGAGTAACGAGCAGATCCTGTCTGCCGTTGTTCCCGGCGAGATTAGCACCGGACGCCGCCGCCTGATCGAACCTCCCGTCACCGGCTGAGGTCTCCGCGATCAGCGCACGGGCCACGGATGGTCAATTTGCGCCACTCTGCGCTGTTTCGGTCGGCTTCGCCGGGCTCCCGCGCCGCTGACGCGCGAGGATCGGCCGCAGAGACGGTGAAGATGCCGACGCGCCAATGGCGCTTCGAGCGGCGTCCTGGCGCTTCGCGAGGGTGTCGTCGCGGAAGAGCCGCGCAGGAGCGGGACCGGAGGACGAAGTTTCACGGCCCGTACGACGACAGCACGCGGGCGACGTCGTAGAGCTCCCGCTGCAGCCGGCGCGCGAGCCGCGCGCCCTCGCGCAGCCACTCGGTGGTGTCGACGCTCCCGTCCCACCCGTCGAAGACGTCGTGGTGCGTGAGCCAGACCTCGATCGAGGCCCGCAGATCGGCCGCGAAGGCTTCCGACACTCCGATGTGGCTCGGCTCCCGGGGACCCTCGTCGTCCCACAGTGCGCCGTCGTGCCCGGGCCCCAGGAAGAAGCGGAGGTCGACGAGCTCACCCGCGTCGGCGCGGCGCGCGTGCTCGACGACCCGCTCGGGGCTGATCCCCTCCGGCACCGGCCACTCCACCTGGCTCACCGGATCCACGACCCACTCGCCGGTCGGCCACTCCGCGACGCTCTCCACGCCACCAGCATGACCGAGGTCGATCGCCACCCCGGGTGTGCAGAGCTGCATGACGCGCCACGGAACGCGCACGCCACCGTCGCAGCCCGGCTCGACTGCGAAGGTGATGCCTTCGACGTCGACCACGACGCCGCCTTTCACAGGGGGAAGCCCCTTCGCCGCCCGATGTCTCTTCACTGATTCATCCGATCCCGACCCACGTTCCTCTCGGCCGATCCGCGTCTGCATCGAGCGAGAGCGTCTCACGGGTCCGATCGGCGGGCCACCGACTCACGCACGGGGAGAACATGACATCGCTATCGAGACGACTGGTCGTCGCGGGGGCCGCCGGAGGCCTGTCGCTCCTGACGGTGGAGCACCTGTTCGGCCCGGCAGCAGCCGCTCGCGCCGCTTCCCCTCCGGAGAGCAACGGTGCTGTCGACCCGGCGAGACTGACCACGGTCGCCGGCAGTGCGGGGACCGTGCTGCTCGAACGATCGACTGCTGCGAAGTGGACGGCGATGGTCGCGGCGTGCAGGGCTGCGACGGGAGTCACGATGGTCGTCACCTCTCCGGACGGCGGCTACCGGGACCTCGTCCAGCAGCAGTACCGCTACGAGCACCCCGAGGGCCCGGTGTCCATCGCCCGCCCGGGCTCGTCGACGCACGGCTTCGGGACAGCGGTCGACATCTGGAACAGGCAGCACGACTGGCTCGTCCGTCATGCCCGCGAATTCGACTTCACACAGACCTTCTCGAGCGAACCCTGGCACTGGCAGTACACAGGCTCGACATCGACCATCGGCCCCGACACAGAGGATGACGAAATGAACATGATCGTGATTTACCAGGACGCCGGAAGCGGTCGCGGCCCGAGCTACGGGAGCACGGCGGTCATCACTCCCCGACGGGGCTTCGTGCAGACCAGCACAGGTCTCGGGAACCGCGACGAGCTCACCGCATGGACCTCCATCGCGGGCGCTCTCGGCATCACGATCATCGAGAAGCACGTCGACGCCAACGGCTTCACCATGGCCGGGCGGTTCTGACCGGGATTCCGACTCGCGCGACGAAGGGCTGCCACCTGCTCCAGAGGTGGCAGCCCTTCGTCGCGCCCGGGAGTATGCGCGGCGAACCGCCCGCTCTCCGCGCCGATGGCTCGTGCTCACTCCGCCGCTGTCAGCCCCCGCCCCGGAGCGCGTCGCATGATGGCGGGATGTTCATCCCGACCCGAGCCGCCGGTCTCGAGGCGCTCGACGACTTCGTCGCGCGCGCCGGCTCCGCCTACACGCGTGAGCGCAATCACGACCACGGACCGTCCCGGAGCAACGTCTCCGGGCTCTCTCCGTACGTCCGCCACCGGCTCGTCACCGAGCGGGAGGTCGTCGTCGCCGTCCTCGCCCGCCACACGCTCACCGCCGCGGAGAAGTTCGTCCAGGAGGTGTTCTGGCGCACCTACTGGAAGGGCTGGCTCGAGCAGAACCCCGAGGTGTGGCGCCGCTACCGCCGCGAGGTGAGCGACTTCGAGGGGCACCTCCCGACCGGCTACCGCGACGCGATCGAGGGCCGGAGCGGCATCGACGCGATGGACGCCTGGGTGCAGGAGCTCGTCGAGACCGGGTACCTGCACAATCACACGCGCATGTGGTTCGCCAGCATCTGGATCTTCACGCTCGGCCTGCCCTGGCAGCTCGGCGCCAACTTCTTCTACCGGCACCTGCTCGACGGCGACGCCGCCTCCAACACCCTCTCCTGGCGCTGGGTCGCCGGCCTGCAGACCCCGGGCAAGACGTACCTCGCGACCGCGTCCAACATCGCCAAGTACACGGAGGGCCGCTTCTCGCCGCAGGGCCTCGCCGGCTCGGCACCCGCGCTCAGCGAGGAGCACTTCCCGCCCCGGACGCCGATCGAGCCGGACGACGTCGTCGGCACCCTCGGCACCCGCCCCGGCCTGCTGCTGCACGAGGAGGACCTCGACGCGGCGAGCCTCCTCGCCGAGCAGCCCGGACTGCCGGAGCGGCTGATCGCGACCGCGGTCTTCGCCGACCCGGGGGAGCGCTCGCCCTTCGCGGTCTCCGAGGCGGTGCAGGACTTCACCGCCGCGGCGATCGCCGACGCCGCGGAGCGCACGCCGGACAAGGGCGGCCGGCCGGCGCGCGTGCTGGCCGATGCGCTGCCCTCGACGGTCGTCGACTGGGCCGCGTCCGAGCGGCTCGACACCGTCGTGGTCCCGTACGCGCCGGTCGGCCCCGTGCAGGAGCGGCTGGACGCGCTCCGCTCGGCCCTCGCCCAGGAGGGGATCGCGCTCGTCACCGTGCGCCGCCGCTGGGACGGCACGGCGTGGCCGTCGGCGTCGCGCGGGTTCTTCGCCTTCAAGAAGCGGATCCCGACGCTGGTGCGCGGGCTGGACGAGCCGGAGGACGCGGTCCGGCTGTTCTGAGCGGCGGGGACCTCGGAACGGCTGCTGCTGGACGTCGAGAGCGCAACCGACGAGCAGGTCGCGGACGCAGAGCGGACGGTCCCCGCGTCACGGGCGCGTGAAGTCTCGACACCGGACGTCCGCCCCGGGCCGGACGGCCGTGAGTCGCAGCGGGGACTCCGACGGCCCTGAGAGGGGGCGCGCCCAGCGCGTACCCTCGTGCCATGTCCGTTCCTCCTGCTCCGGCGACGATCATCGACGTGGCGCGGGTCGCAGGCGTGTCGCGGCAGACGGTCAGCCGTGCTCTCAACGACATGGCGGATGTCCGGGCGACGACGAAGGCGCGTGTGATCGCGGCGGCGCGGGAGCTGAACTACCGTCCGAACCGGGCGGCGCAGAGCATGGTCCGCGGGCGCCGCACGATCATCGGGCTCGTGCTCGAGGACCTGAGCAACCCGTACTTCGCGGAACTCGCCGCGGCGGTGAACCGGGTCGCGGCCGATCGGGACTGGGGCGTGCTGCTCTGCGACGTCGGCACGGACCGGGGGAAGGCGCGCGGGCAGCTCGCGACGATCGTCTCGGGCGTCGACGCGCTGGTGCTCACAGGCTGCCGCACGGACACCCTGTCGCTGCTGCCCGAGGACGTGCTGCGGGGCGGGCAGCGGCGACTGCCGCTGGTGATGATCGACGGGCCCGCCGACGAGCGCTTGAACGGGCGGGTCGTGCTCGAGGTCGAGCAGGGGGTCCGGGCGGCCGTCGATCGTCTCGTCGCGCAGGGCCGGCGCCGGATCGCGTTCCTCGGTTCGGAGGTGGGGACCGACGTCCGCCGCGACGTCTTCCGCGCAGGTCTCGAGGAGCACGACCTGTCCTGGCGGGACCTGCCGGCACTCGTCGCGGAGGAGAGCATGGAGGGCGGGATGCGCGGGGCCGGCGAGCTGCTGGAGCAGTGCCCGGAGCTCGACGCGGTCCTCGTCTACAACGACATCATGGCGCTGGGCGTGCTCAAGTCGCTGGCGAGGGCCGGGCGCCGCGTGCCCGAAGAGGTGGCGGTGATCGGCGTGGACGGCCTCGACATCGGCCGACTCGTCACGCCCGAGCTGACGACCCTGGCGATCGACAAGGCTCGGCTCGCGGAGGCGGCCGTCACGCTGCTCGAGCGGGCCTTCTCCGACGGCGGAACGGGGCCGGTGGGGGAGTCCGTCGTCGGGCTCACACTCCTCCTGCGCGACTCCGCCTGACCGCGACTGCACGGGTCGGCGCACCGATGCGCTCGCCCGGGCTCTCTTTCTCTACGGAAATCGGAACGTTCACGGTTCTGCGCCGACCTCTGCTAGCGTCTGGCCTGTGAACGTTCACGGCACCGCCCTCGCCCCCTCTCGCCACTCGACCGCCGCGTGGCGGAACGCCGTCATGGTGATGTTCGCCCTCGGGGGCGTCACGGTCTCCACCTGGGGTCCGCGACTCCCGAGCATCCGCGATTCCCTGGGGATCGGGGACGCCGTGATCGGCCTCGCCCTGGCAGGCGTGACCGTCGGCTCGATCGCCGGCCTGGGCGTCGCGGCGCTGCTGCTGTCGAAGCTCGGTGCCCGGCGCGCGATCCTCGGCGCCCTCCTGACGACCGCTGCCGGCGTGGCCGTCGTCGGTCTCGGAGCCGGAGTCGCCGGCTCCCTCGGCATCACGATCGTCGGGTTCGTCGCGGTCGGCCTGGGGGTCGGCTCGCTCGACGTGATGATCAACGTCGAGGGTGCGGCGGTCGAGGCCGCCGTGCAGAAGACGCTGATGCCGCTGCTGCACGCGGCCTGGTCGGCGGGCGCGATCCTCGGCTCCGTGATCGGCGCCGGCGCATCGGCGGCCGGGATCCGCTTCGAGTGGCAGTTCTGCGCCGAGGCGGTGCTGATCGCGATCGCCGGCCTGATCGCGGTCCGCTACCTTCCGGCGGCGCAGGCCGTCGAGGCGAGCGCCGCGGGAGCCCCGGCCTCGAGTGGCTGGCGTCAGCGGCTGCGGGTCCTGGCCGACTGGCGGCTTCTGCTCATCGGCGTGGTCATGTTCGGCGCCGAGCTGGGGGAGGGGACCGCGAACAGCTGGCTGTCGCTCTCGGCCCGGGACGGCCACGGACAGACGGAGACGGTCGCCGCGCTCTTCTTCACGGTCTTCGCCCTGGGTGAGACGATCGCTCGCGTCGTCGGCGGCCCGGTCGTCGACCGCATCGGCCGCGTCGCCACCATCCGGATCACGGCCGCCGTCGGGGTGCTGGGGCTCGTGCTGTTCATCCTCGGCGGGCCCACCTGGCTGATCCTCCTCGGGACGGTGCTCTGGGCGGTCGGCGTCTCGATGGGCTTCCCCCTGGGCATGTCCGCCGCCGCCGACAGCGGTCCGAACCCGGCCGCCCGCGTCAGCATCGTCGCCTCCGTCGGCTACCTCGCGAACCTCGCCGGCCCGCCCGTCATCGGCGGCCTCTCGGAGTCGTTCGGGCTCCTCAACGCCTTCTGGCTCGTCGCCGCACTGCTGGCCGCCGCGTTCCTCGCCGCCGGCGCCTACGGCCGGCGCGGCACCCCGATCCCGTCCGACTGAGCACCGAAGGGCCGATCGCCGATGCCTCGACCTCTCCACCCCACCACCGACTCCGCACGCCGGCTCGGAGCGCACCTGCGCCGAGCCCGGCTGGAGCGGGGGCTCCGCCAGGAGGACCTCGCGCGCGACGCAGGCGTCGGAACCGCGACTCTGCGCCGCATCGAGCGCGGCGACCAGGACAACCCCAGCGTCTTCGTCGTCCTCCGCCTGCTGAACCGGCTCGATCTTCCCGCCGCGACCCTGGACAGGATCATCGGCTAGCGGACGTCGATGTCCGATGCCGCGTGGCGCCTCGTCCCTCAGGACGCCCTCGACTCGCGGGGCCGGGAACCGACGTGTGGATGCATCCGAGCTCGCCGGTCGGCACGGTGTCAGTGCGGGAGCAGATCCTCGATCGCCCCGAGTTCGGTCGCCGAGAGGGGCGGTGCGTCGAGGGCCGCCACGTTCTGCTCCAGCTGCTGCACGCTCGAGGCGCCGATGATCGCTGAGGTGACAGCGGAGGAGCGCAGCACCCAGTTCAGCGCGAGCTGCGCGATGCTCTGGCCGCGCCCGTCCGCGATCTCCTTCAGGCCCTGGATCAGCCGCCGGTAGTCGCCCTGGAGGGCCCCGGGCTTGAGGAAGTGCCCGACCGCGGCGCGCGAGTCCGGCGGGATCTCGCCGGAGAGGTAGCGGTCGGTGAGCAGGCCCTGCTCCAGCGGGGAGAAGACGATGGCGCCGATGCCCTCCCGCTCCACGAGGTCGAGCAGGCCCGACTCCTCGGGGCGGCGGTCGAGCATCGAGTAGCGGGGCTGGTGGATCAGCAGCGGCACCCCGTGCGCGGCGAGCGCGTCGCGGGCGGCGATCGTCTGCTCGGGCGAGTAGTTGGAGACGCCCGCGTAGAGGGCCTTGCCCTGCTGGATCGCAGTCGCGAGCGCGCCCATGGTCTCCTCGATCGGGGTCTCGGAGTCGGGGCGGTGCGAGTAGAAGACGTCGACGTACTCGACGCCGAGCCGGCCGAGGCTCTGGTCGAGCGAGGAGAGCAGGTACTTGCGCGAGCCGTGATCGCCGTAGGGGCCGGGCCACATGTCGTAGCCGGCCTTCGTGGAGAGGACCAGCTCGTCGCGGTACGGGCGCAGGTCCTCCGCGAGGATCCGGCCGAACGCCGTCTCGGCGGAGCCGTAGGGCGGGCCGTAGTTGTTGGCGAGGTCGAAGTGGGTGATCCCGAGGTCGAAGGCTCGGCGGACGATCGCGCGCTGGGTCTCGATCGGCTTCGTCTCGCCGAAGTTGTGCCACAGGCCCAGCGAGAGGGCGGGCAGCTTCAGGCCGCTGCGGCCGGTGCGGTGGTAGGTCATCCGGTCGTAGCGGGTGTCGGCGGGGTGGTGGGTCATGGCGTGTCTCCAGAGAGCGGTGATGTGGTCGGCGTCGTGTCGTCAGGCCGGAAATGCTGGGGGCGGCGGGTCTCGATACGCCCCTGCGGGGCTACTCGACCAGCATGTGGGGCCTGCGGGGCTGGTCGGCCGGCAGGGGAAGCCTGCGGGGCTGCTCGGTCGGCAGGGGGAGCCTGCGGGGCTGCTCGGCCGGCAGGAAGGGCCGGCGGGCGGCGTGGGCGGAGGCGGCCAGTGCGTGCGGTCCACCCGCGACTTTGGTGAAGACACGAGCTCCGGGATCCACCCCGAGGAAGCGCTGCAGGGTGTCGGGATCGAGCAGGCTCGGGACGGTGTCGTCGGTGCGGACGGGGGCGTGGCTGTCGCTGAACGCGGGGCCGAGTGGCGTGGCCGTGTCGCTGACTCCCGAGACGCCGAGCATCGCCAGGGTGCCGACGTCGCCCGCGGCGCGCGCGTGCTCGAGCGGGCCGTCGAGGCGGCGGGTCTCGAGGTAGGAGCGGCCCCAGTTGATCGCGGTGCCGAAGCCGTGGCGGGAGGCGAGGTCGAGTTCGGTCGGAAGGTCGAGGAAGCCCTTCGCCGGGCCGGGCCCCTCGAAGGAGTCGCAGTGCTCGATCACGAACCGCACGCCGTGCGCGTCCCAGCCGGCGATCTCGGCGAGACTCCGCGAGAACGCCGCTCGGGCGGCGTCCGCCGTCGCACGCGTCACCCGCGGCGCCGAGTGGAGCAGCACCGCGTCGACGACCGCGCGACGCTCGCTCTCGTTCACCGATACTGCGGCAGCGACGGCCCGCCGCACGAGGGCGACCGCGGCCGCCCGGCGCTCCTCGACCGGATCCGCCAGCCCGACCCCGCGCTCGAGCACCGCCGGCAGCAGGGTGAGCACGTGCGTCCCCCCGCGGCGCAGCAGCCGCAGCAGCTCCGCCTCGTCGGGCACGAAGGCGCTGCCGAACGGGATCTCGAACCCCGCGCATCCGGTGACGAGTGCGATCCGCTCGTGGAAGGCATCGAAGGCCGCCGCGTCGCGACGCGCGTGCTCCGGCAGCGACGGGTACGCCCCGACGAGCATCTAGCGGGCGCCGTCGACCCGCGCCGCCCCGGGCAGGCGCAGGTCGCGGATGTAGGCGGCGAGCTCGAGCAGCGGTGCGCCCTCGTGCGCGCCGATGCCCTCGGGCTTCCAGCGGCTGATCGGTTCGATCGCCAGACGCGAGCTGTGCCGGAGGTAGTACTTCGCCGAGGTCGGGTAGCGGGAGTTGATCGTGTGCTCGGCGACCGTCAGCAGGCGCTGCACGGCGACGGCCGTCTCGGCGGGCTCGTCGTCGTAGTGCTCGCAGAGCCAGGCCACGTGCTCCGGGTAGATGTTCGCGGCGTAGCCGCTGAGGCCCGCGGCACCCGCGCGGAGCGAGTCCGTGAGGGAGGAGATCTGCGCGTTGTAGAGCTTCAGCCGGGTGCCCGCGATCGCGGCGAGGCGCTCCTGCATGGTCTCGAGCGAGTGCGAGGTGTCCTTGTAGAAGACGAAGCGGCCGGTCCCGGCCATCCAGGCGACGTTCTCGGTCGAGGGCAGGCGCTTGAACGGCACCGGGCACTCGTAGATCCCGAAGTCGACCCCCGGCACGGTGTCGAGGATGTGCTGCACCGTCGCGCGCCACTCCTCCTCGGTGGTGGTGAGCCCGCCGACCAGCGAGGAGATCAGCACGACCGCGTCGACCCCGGTCGCGGCCATCGCGGCGGCGGACGCGGCCTGCTCCTCCGCGGTGCCCGAGGAGACGGAGGAGGCGACCACCGGGACGCGACCGGCGGAGCGGGCGACGACCCGCGTCGCGAGGGCGAGGCGCTCCTCCTCGGTGAGGTCGTACATCTCACTGGAGAGCGCGACGGTGAAGATGCCGGCGGCGCCGTTGTCGATCAGCCAGTCCGTGAGGGCGTCGACCTGCTCGAAGTCGAGCGAGCGGTCCTCGCGGAACGGGGTGAGCATGACGGGCCAGCCGCCGTCGGGGAGGGTGCTGCCGGTCGCGGTCGGAGCGGTGGCGGTCTCGGTGGTGGTCATGTCGATCCTTCGGTGTGAGAGAGGTGGTCGGCGCGGAGAAGCGGTCGGACAGGGCGGTCGGCGGAACCGGGCGGTCAGGGCGGTCGGCGGAACCGGGCGGTCAGCCCTTGAGCGATCCGCTGACGAGGTCGAGGCGCCAGTAGCGCTGCAGGAAGAGGAAGAGCGCGATCAGCGGGATGGTCGAGACGAGGCAGCCCATGATCACGACGTTGTAGGTGTTGGGCTGGTCGTTGCCCTGGTTCATCAGCGAGTAGAAGCCGACCGTCAACGGGAACATGTCGGTGCGCGAGAGCATGATGAAGGGGAGCAGGAAGTTGTTCCAGATGCCGACGAAGTGCAGCAGGAACACGGTGATCAGCCCGGGCACCATCGGGTACACGGCGATCCGCGAGAAGATCCGCCACTCGCTCGCCCCGTCGATCCGGCCGGCCTCGAGCATCTCGGTGGGCACGACCGCGGTGGCGTAGATGCGGCAGAGGTAGATGCTGAACGGGCTGATCATGCACGGCAGCAGCACCGACCAGTAGGTGCCGGCGATCCCCACGGAGGAGAGCAGCAGGTACTGCGGGATCGCGAGGATCACCCCGGGGATGAGCACTCCGATCAGCAGGAAGTTGAAGACGAGCTTCTTCCCGCGGAAGGAGTACTTCGCGAGGCCGTAGCCGGCGAGAGCGGAGACCGCGGTGCCGAGCAGTCCGCCGCCGCCGGCGAAGATCAGGCTGTTCAGGCACCAGGACCAGAACGCGCCGTTGCCGACCCCGAGCAGCAGGGCGAAGTTCTCCTGGAACCCGCCGGTGAAGCTCGGCCAGAGCGAGAAGGTGGTGAACAGCTCGCCCGAGCGCTTCGTCGCGGCCGTGAAGAGCCAGAAGACGGGCAGGAGGCAGTAGACGGCCCCGACGAGCAGGACAGCGGTCGGCCAGAACGCCGCCCGCGGCCGGGTGACCGTGGGGCCGCGGCGGCGGGAGCGGACCGACTGCGCGGCCCGGCGCGGATCCTCGAGGACGGGCGGGAGCTTGGTGAGGGTGTCGGTCATGATCAGTCTTCTCCGAAGGCGCGCGACTGCAGGAACCGCAGCAGGCCGAGCGAGGCGATGAGGGTGAGGAGGGTGACCACGACCGAGGTCGCCGACGCCGAGAACAGGTCGTTGGTCACGAAGGCGTCGCGGTAGATCAGCATCATCGGCACCCAGTCCGAGCCGATCACCGTGGTGAGCGTCACGAGCGTGTTCGGCTCCGAGAAGACCTGCAGTGCGCCGATGACGGAGAAGAGCCCGGTCATGATCACTCCCGGCACGATCAGCGGCAGCTTGATGCGCAGCGCGAGCTGGCGCTCGGAGCAGCCGTCGATGCGGGCGGCGTCGTAGATCTCGGACGGCAGACCGCGCAGCGAGGTGTAGAGGATCACCATGTTGAAGCCGACCGAGCCCCAGATCGCGATGTTCGCGACCGAGAGGAACACCGAGTCCGGTCCGAGGAAGACCGGAGCGGGCAGCCCCAGAGCGGTCGCCGCGTCGACGAAGGGGCTGACGCCCGGGAGGTAGAGGAACCCCCACATCAGCGCGGCGATCACGCCCGGCACCGCGTAGGGCACGAAGATCGCGATCCGCGAGAACCGGCCGAAGCGGGTGGAGAGGTTGTCGAGCAGGAGCGCGAACACCAGCGCGAGGATCATCGTGACCGGCACCGAGAGCAGCGCGTAGGTCAGCATCCGGCCGAAGCCGGCCCAGAGCGCGGGGTCGGACAGGGTCCGCGCGTAGTTGTCGAAGCCGACGAACGTCTCCTTCTTCACGCCCAGCCCGCTGCCGCTGACGGTATTGCCGCGGAAGCTGAGCCAGACCGTGTAGAGCAGCGGGAGGGCGAGGAGTGCGACGGCGAGCAGGACCGCGGGGGCGACGAAGAACCAGGGCGCCGCGCGCGGGGCGAGGGTCGAGGGGCGCCCGGTCCGGGGCGCGGCGATGGCCGTCACGGGAGCCTCACTGCCCGGCGACGTCGTAGCCGGACTTCTCGAGGTCCGCGACGGTCGCCTCCTGCACGCTCGCGAGAGCCTCCGCGAAGCTGCCCTTCTCGTTGACGGCGGCGCTGAAGGCGTTGTTGAAGGCGTCGTAGGCGACCGAGACGTTCGGCCCCCAGGTCACCGAGGCCGTGATCTGGTCGATCTCGTCGGCGGTGGCGTAGAAGTCGGTCTGCTCGGGCAGCAGCGCCGGGGCCTGCTGCAGCTCGGGCAGCTCGCGGCCGGAGAGCGCGGCGGGCCAGATGCTGGCGTACTCGATGTACGCCTCGAGGGCCTCGGTCGAGGTGTTCAGCCAGAGCGCGAACTCGCGCGCCTGCTCCGGGTGGTCGGAGCCGGTGGTCACGATCGTGCCGCTGCCGCCGAGGACTCCGGAGCTCGGGTCGGACGGAGTCCACTGCGGGATCGGCACCGCGGCCCACTTGCCGATCGTGTCGGGAGCGTTGTTCTGCAGCAGCGGGGGAGTCCAGACCGCGCCGAGCCAGCTGGCCAGCGTGCCGTCGGCGAGCGCGGCCTGCCACTCGGGGGTGAAGGTCTTGAAGGTCGCGAGGCTGCCGTCGTCGACCAGGCCCTGCCAGTAGTCGGCGACCTTCTGCGAGGCGGGGTCGTCGATCGCGACCGTCCAGGTGCCGTCCTCCTGGCTCCACCACTCGGCGCCGGCCTGCTGGCTGAGCCCGGCGAACAGCTGCGCGTCGTTCGCGGGGAAGGTGGCGAGGTACTTCGTCGGGTCCGCGGCGTGCAGGGCGCGGGCGGCGTCGGCGTACTCGTCCCAGGTGGTCGGGACGGCCAGGCCGTTGGCCTCGAAGATGTCGGTGCGGTAGTAGAGGAACATCGGCGCGGTGCCCTGCGGGACGGCGTAGTTCACGTCGTCGAACGTCGTCAGCTCCCAGGCGGGGCCGGCCGTCTCCGCCTCCCGGTCGCCCATGATCGCGGTGACGTCGGAGGCGATCTCGCTCGTGATCAGGTTCGGCAGGTTCTCGTAGGTGGTGTTCGAGAGGTCCGGCAGGGTGCCGGCCTGCTTCGCCGCGCTGAGCTTCGCGACGATCTCCGCGCCACCGGTCGAGGTGTTGACCTCCACCTGGATGTCGGGGTTCGCCTGGTTCCAGACGTCGACGATCTTCTCGATGTTGGGGGCCCACGACCAGTACTCGAGGGTGACGGGGCCGTCGGCGTCGCCGGTCGCGGCCGGGCTGGTCGCGCCGGTGCACCCCGCGAGGAGGGCGGCGGCGGCGAGGGCGGTCACGGCCGCGAGCGGCCTGTGGAACTTCGTCGTTCTCATCGGTGTCTTCATCCCTGCGTGAATCCTCTGCTGCTCTGCAGAAGGCGCGTCGCGTCGTGGATCCGGGTTTCGTTACCGGTAACGAACTGTGCGACAGGATCACCGTAGAGCGCCGTCTTCGTCACCGCAAGGGTGATTCGTTACCGGTCACGATTCGGGGATCGAAGAGTCCGCGGTCGTGGTTCCGCGGGCTCGCGGATTCCTCAGGCGGGAGGGGCGGTCGACGCGCGCACGACGAGCTCCGGCGCCGGGTAGTCGACGGCGCCCGCCCGGTCGGACTCCTCGACCAGGGCGATCAGCGCCAGCGCGGAGGCGCGGCCCATCGCCGTGAAGTCCTGGCGGACGGTCGTCAGCGGTGGGTGGAAGAACTCCGCCTCGGCGATGTCGTCGAAGCCGACGACGCTGACGTCCTCGGGGATCCGCCGGCCGTTGTCGTGCAGCCAGAGCAGCAGCCCGAGCGCCATCCGGTCGTTCGCGGCGACGACCGCCGTGACGCCGGCCTCCGCGAAGAGCTGCGGAGCCGCCGCGTAGCCGGAGCGGGAGGACCAGTCGCCGTGCACGAGCGGACGGGTGGGCAGCGCCGCCTCGGCCATGCACTGCTGGTAGGTGCGCGCGCGGTCCTGCGCGGAGATCCAGCGCTCGGGGCCGGCGAGGTGCGCGATGCACTGGTGGCCGAGTTCCAGCAGGTGCGAGACGGCGAGCCGCGTGCCGACCACCGACGAGCCGTCCGTCCGCTCGCCGCCGCGATCGATGTGGATCGGGATCGGGAGATCGAGCGTGCGCAGCGCCGCATCGACCTCGTCGGTGGGCGCCGTGGCGAGGATGCCCTCCAGGTCCCGGCTGCCGAGCGCGTCCAAAGCGTCGGCGAGCTCGACGTCGTCCGAGGTGTCGAGGCTGATGATGTCGAGCGAGTAGCCGGCCCGGCGGGCGGCGTCGCTCGCCCCCTGCATCGTCTTGCCCGGACCGGTCCCGGACAGCTCGTGCACCAGTGCCCCGAGGCGGTGCGTGCGCCGGGTGGCGAGCGAGCGAGCGGTGGCGTTGGTCCGGTAGTTCAGCGTCCGCAGCGCCTCCTCGACCCGGACCCGGTTCGCCGGACGGATGCCGCCGGTCCCCGTCAGGAACCGCGACACCGTCTGATGCGAGACCCCCGCCGCCCGGGCGACGTCGTAGATGGTCGCCGCGCGCTGCTGCCTGTCGGCCATGCTCGTCCCCCGCCGCCTGATCCCGTGTTAGCGGTAACGATAGGGCAGTGGCCGCCCGGAGGCGGGGAGGAGCCGGGGCGGGGTCGAGCCGAGAGCCGCTGAAGCAGGGCTCCTCGTGCGTCCGTCGCGGTCCCTGCTGAAAGCGAGTGTGCAGACCAGCCCCACGGACGACGGTGGGTCTCCTCTGCTGGAGACGCCCGCACACCTGCTGGTCGAGCAGTCCCGCAGGGGCGTATCGAGACCCGCCCACCCCAGCGACTTCGGTCGCGCTCAGGACCCGCTGAGCGCCTCCTCCTCCGCCGCCACGTCCTTCTGCACCGCGAACTGCGTGCGGTGCAGCTCCTCGTAGCGGCC
This sequence comes from Rathayibacter sp. VKM Ac-2927, assembly GCF_022815525.1. Lineage (NCBI taxonomy): Bacteria > Bacillati > Actinomycetota > Actinomycetes > Micrococcales > Microbacteriaceae > Rathayibacter > Rathayibacter sp. VKM Ac-2927. The sequence goes on along the minus strand of NZ_JALGRT010000004.1, from coordinate 266,239 downwards.
GGCCGCGGCGAGCAGCTCTTCGTGCGTGCCGCGCTCGACGATCGTGCCGTCCTCGATCACGAGGATCAGGTCGGCGCTGCGGATGGTGGAGAGGCGGTGGGCGATCACCATCGCGGTCCGGCCCTCGAGCGCCTCGCTGAGCGCCGCCTGCACCGCGGCCTCCGAGGTGGAGTCGAGCGCCGCCGTCGCCTCGTCGAGGATGACGACGCGGGGCTGGGCGAGCAGGAGCCGCGCGATGGTCAGCCGCTGGCGCTCGCCGCCGGACAGTCGGTAGCCGCGCTCGCCGACCAGGGTGTCCAGCTGGTCGGGTAGCGAGCGGATGAGCGGCTCGAGTCGCGCGCGGCGGAGGGCGTCCCACACCTCGTCGTCGGTCGACTCCGGCCGGGCGAGGCGCAGGTTGGACAGGATCGTCTCGTGGAAGAGGTGGCCGTCCTGGGTCACCATGCCCAGGGTGTGCCGCATCGAGGCGAAGGTGACGTCGCGGACGTCGGTGCCGGCCAGACGCACCGCGCCGCTGTCGACGTCGTAGAGGCGCGAGAGCAGCTGCGCGATCGTCGACTTGCCGGCCCCGGACGTGCCGACGAGCGCGACGGTCTGCCCCGGCTCGATCCGGAAGGAGAGGCCGTGCAGCACCTCCTCGCCGCCGCGGGTGTCGAGGACGGCGACCTCCTCGAGGGAGGCGAGGGACACCTTGTCCGCGGACGGGTAGGCGAAGCGGACGTCGTCGAACTCGACGGACACCGGACCCTCGGGGACCGTGCCCGCGTCGGGCTTCTCCTGGATGAGCGGCTGGAGGTCGAGGACCTCGAAGACGCGCTCGAAGCTGACGACCGCGCTCATGATCTCGACGCGCGCGTTCGCGAGGCTGGTCAGCGGCGCGTAGAGGCGGGTGAGCAGGAGGGCCAGGGTGACCACCGCGCCGGTGTCGAGCTGCCCGCCGAGCGCGAGGACGCCGCCGAGCCCGTAGACGAGCGCGAGGGCGAGCGCGGAGACGAGCGTCAGCGCGGTGACGAAGACGAGCTGCAGCATCGCCGTCCGGACCCCGATGTCGCGGACGCGGGCGGCGCGGACGCGGAACTCCTCGGCCTCCTCGTCGGGCCGGCCGAACAGCTTGACCAGGGTGGCGCCGGGCGCCGAGAAGCGCTCGGTCATCTGCGTGCTCATCGCGGAGTTGTGGTCGGCGGCCTCCCGGCGGAGGGCGGCGAGGCGGCTGCCCATCCGGCGCGCGGGGATGAGGAAGATCGGCAGCATGATCACCGCGAGGACCGTGACCAGCCAGGACGTGCTGAGCATGACGATCAGGGTGAGGACCAGCGCCACGACGTTCGTGACCACGCCGGAGAGCGTGCCGCTGAAGGCCTGCTGCGCGCCGATCACGTCGTTGTTGAGCCGGCTGACGAGGGCGCCGGTGCGGGTGCGGGTGAAGAACGCGATCGGCATCTTCTGCACATGGTTGAACACGGCGGTGCGGAGGTCGAGGATGACACCCTCGCCGATCCGCGCCGAGTACCAGCGCGTGACGAGCGAGACGCCGGCGTCGGCCACGGCCACGACGGCGATGATCACGGCGAGCTGCACGATCGTGCCCACGGCACCGCGGGCGACGATCGTGTCGACCACCCGTCCGGCGAGCACCGGCGTCGCGACGGCGAGGAACGCCCCGACGACGCTGAGGCCGATGAAGAGGAGGAGGCGGGCGCGGTAGGGGACAGCGAAGGTCATGATGCGGCGCACGGACTCGCGGGAGATGCCGTGCTTGCCGCTCTGGGCGGAGGAGATCCGGTAGAGAGAGCTCCAGGCGACGCCTTCCATGCTCATGATGTGGGGTCCTTCTAGTGGGGGTGGGGCGAGGGGCGGATTCCGTGGGGTTCGCGCGACTGATGCAGTGTGCGCCTCGATCGAGCGACGCCCCGTCTCGGGATCAGGGATTCGCGGCAAACTGGCCAGATGAGTGCGGATCGGCTGGGCAGCGGAATGGTCGCGGAGCAGCTCGGTGGGCGGCCGTACCGGAAGCGGTCGCACCTGCGGTGGATCGTTCCGCTGGTGTCAGCACCCGTGGCGTTCGTCGGCTTCGGCTGGTCTCAGTATCTCGTATCGCTCTCGGCCGCCGAGGGGGACCTGCAGTCCTTGCTTCTGCAGCTCGCCCTGCTGGCTGCTGCGTTCCTCGTGCCGGTCGCCGCTGTGATCGTGGCGATCGTCCAGGCCGTCATCGTCCACGGGCGCGCGCGGCGGGCGAAGGGGCGCTTCACCGCGACGGAGCGGGCGACGATCGAGCAGCGTGAAGCGTCGGACCGCGGGCGGCGCGCGGCCGTCGATCTGCGCGCGCTGCTGCTGGCGCGGCAGCTGCCCGCAGAGATCCGAGTGTGGGACGTCGTCCCCGGACCGGGCGAGGTCTTCTTCCTGGACACCCGGGCCGACTACTTCCGGTACTACGGCCGGGACGTCTCCTACACCCGCACGTCGGGCTTCTACGTGGGGCGACCGGCTTTCGTCGCCGCGGGCCTCTTCGCCAACGCCGTCAGCAACACGGTCAACGCCTCGGTCGCGCATGCTCAGGCGCAGGCCCAGTGGCGGGATCGTCAGCAGGTCCGTCTGCTCGTGTCGAATCAGCGGCTCGTCTGCCAGGTGAGCGGTGGCCGCTGGCTCAGCTTCCACTACAGCGCCATGACTGCGGTCTATCCGGAGGTCGACTCCTGGACTCTTGTCACCCAGTTCGATTCGGCCGAGTCGCTGATGCTCCGCGGCGTCGATGTGCCGGCCGCGGCGGTGCTCACGGTGAGGATGACCCATGGCGAGGATGCGCTGGTTCAGCATCCGGAGTTGATGTCGCTCGAGGGCGACGACTGAGTTCTGCTCCGGCAGAGGGTCTGGACCACTTCGGACAATCTCAGCGGAGTGAGCTCGGCCGGTGTGACTGGAGGCCGACGGACGTGTGGTCCCCGCCTCGTGTTCACTGGCTGGTGACAGTAGGCCGCCCGGTGCGTCGAGCTCGACGCGTCACTACCGCCTGCCACGCCTCGAAATTTACCCCGCACTAGCAGCGCCGGCAGAGCTTCAGTTTGGCCGACTCGGCGGGGCTTTAATCAATTCCTGCTGGAAAAAGCTGAATCAGTAACAAACAGCGCTCAGCTCCCTGCTCGAGGGCGCGCTCGATGATTCCGCGACGGGTTGTGCGGCTTCCCGGGAGAACCGACGTTGGTTCGGCACACCGCACCGACAGGGGAGGCGCACTTGGGGCAGGCGTGGGAGAGGTCTTCCAGGGCCATGAGGTCGCGCTCCATGCCGGCGTAGAAGTCGTCGGTCGGGACATCTGAGGCGTCCAGGATGGCCTGTTCGACGAGCGAGCGGTTGCGTTTGAGGAGCTTGTAGAACCGCTTCGGATCGATCCGGGCCGTAATCGATTCCGGGAGCTGCTGACGTAGGTGGCGTTGGAGGACGGGAAAAGGTCGCGGGCCGCCGAGGTCACCGTTCAGCAGCGTCGCGCCCTTCGCGCGGGCACGCGCGATGTGCAGCATCTCGAGGTAATGCAGCTCCAGTGGTGTTCGGGCGGTGGCGAGGATGGTCTTCTGTAAGCCGGCGGTTCCTCGCTCTGCGGTGGCCTGCTGAAAGTTGAATCCGCTGCCGAAGTAGGTGCGCATGGTCTCGGGATCCAGGCGCGTGCTCTGTCCGATGTACGCCCAGTTCTCGTCTGGGCAGTCGGTGCGGAACACGTATCCGATGGTGTCGGCTGTTACTCGAGCCCTCATGTGCGTCCCCCTGTCGACGGTCTTGCGGTTCGGGCCCGGTCTTAGACCGGTGGGCGGGAGATCGGAGTGACGGTGGCGAGGCGCGCAGGGGTGGCGGGCGGTTCGATGGAGCGCCACACCAGTTCGCTGTCGGGGTCGTCGAGGAACCAGGCGTAGGTGTCGTTGGCGAGGTCCTTCAGCCGGCGGCGGGCGGCCGGGCTGTGCCTGGACTCGAACGCGGTGAGGAAGAGGCACTGCTCAGTCGGGATGCCCTGCTGGGCGGCCCAGTCCAGGAGCAGCTGCTTGCGGGATTCGTCGATGGGACCATCTGTGGCGACCGCTTCGATGATCCAGAACTGGAGGGGTTCGGCTTCCGTGTCGACGAGGAGCGCGTCGGGGAGGAGCGTTCCCGTGTCGATGTCGATGCCGATGGTCCGGAGCGAGCGTTCGTCCGCGACGTAGATCTTGTCGCCGGGCTCGGAGATGGTGAGCACGAGGGGTGCTCGGAGCTTGTTGGTCGCCCACCCCTCCACGACGCCCTTGAGGATGAGGGAGGCGAGGCCCGCTTCGAGTTGGCGGGTGTCGCCGGTGGGGAGCGTGACGTAGACGGCGTCGATGGTGCTCGAGCGGCGTCGAGCGCCCATTGCCCGCAGACGCCCAGTGGCGTCGAGGTGGGTGGCGACCCAGACATCGATCTGTGTCTCGAGGGCATCGCCTTCGAGTTCCGGGTCAAAGAGGTCGGCGAAGGCTTTCTCCAGCTGAGCCCGAGCGTGTACGCGTCCAGAACGTCGAGAGCGGCGCTGTCCGCAGGAAGCGGGCCGGGAGCGCGGGCGTCGAGGGCGACTTCGAGGTCAGCCCATTCCGCTCCGAGGCCGGCCCGAGCGACGCGTTCCCGCCACCATGGTCGATGGCCGGACAGAGCAGCCTCGGTCTGGTACGCGACCACCGATGAGACCGGCTGGATCGCCGCGGAATCAGTGGCCCAGCTCATGACAGCAGGCTACCGGTCGATCACGCACGACCCGCCGCTCACCGCAGCAGAGGCGGAGCGCTCTCCCTGCCTAGCGCCCATGGGCGAAGTCTGGCTGGCCGCGCTGATTGTCTGGACCTTAGATTTCATCGCTTCCGGGGAAGGCCCTTTCGAAGGTTAATCCGACCAGCTTTTGCAAGAAGCTCATCTATCGAAGTGTCGTAAAGGCGTTGAAGGGCAAGCTGAAGGAGGGCAGCTCCGTCTTCGACGTCGCGAACGGTTAGTCCGCTTTCGTGAGTTCCAGTATTACCAATCCACTTGACTGCCATCAATGTATCCGCCAGATGAGCGTGTTTGGCAGGGAGCATTTTAATCCTTGCGTGCGCATCAAGGCGTCTTCGAGTTCTCTTCTTCCCGCCCTTTTTCGAGGTGAGCTCGAACCGTTTGACTCGCAAGGATGTCAACAATTCTTCAACCGCTCGACGTAACTGACTTGCCGCAGCGTCGGGGCTCGACCATAGCAACTGAGACGCTAGCGCGACGGCTTCCACTACCGGGATAGGGGTTTTTGCTGGAGTAAGTAATAGTCTCGGCGCGGGATTGATATACCGGACTGCATAATCGTCGTAAAGCACAGTTCCGAGACTTTCTGAATAACCCCAGACGTAGCGCCAATCCCCGCTCATGGCTGCAACACGTTGACAACTCGCATTGTCGCACTTAAGAGTGCCAGTAAAGACGCCGGTAAGTTCGTCGGGTGCCGCCTGCTCGTGTCGGACTCGCTCTTCGAGTTCCGCCGATTCCTGGTCGAGCAGCTCTTGCGAGGAGTTAAACGCCATCGATCCGACGGCGCAGTCGGGACAGCTTACTCGTGGCCACTCCTGTTGAGTGACCCAGCCGGCAAGCGAGTTCAGTGGTTGCGCCATTGTGAAACGTTAGCGCGCGCCGCACCACCGCAGTAGTGAAGAAATCTCGATTAAGACGTTTGTATCAGGAGTGAGCGTGCTCTCGCGCTGGCCCCAGCGCCCACGGGGTCATCATGACCTTCATGCGTGGGATCAGCGCCAGCGCTCGAGAGCCCGCCGGTCGTTACAACTGTGGCGCTGCGTTACTCCTCGTCGTAAGTGTCCTCGATCTGGTTCTCGTCCGACGCGTCGTCCAACTGTTCGCTATTGAGGTCTACGACCCCACGCTCTCCAGAGATAAATTCTTGTAAAGACTGTGCTCGGGTTCGCCGGTTTCCCAGATCGCTCGCTGCCCTCTGTACTGCCCTCGAGTAGTCCAACACCGGCTTGATCACGGTAGCCGATTGGCTTGGGTCAAGTCGGAGCACCACTCCGACCTGAGTGGCAAAATCCACTAAATGGGTTGCCAGAGCGTCTCGCTCGTCGCTGGCAAGCGGGAACTTATCTGCTTGAGATATCAGGTACAGAAAGAGCGTATAGAAATCAGATTTTTTTGACCACCTTGTTCGACTGATTTCGGGCAAGAGGCGGTCGATCTCTCCAAGAGTAGAACGGAAGATCGACTCCGTACGCTGTCTTTCCTCGTATTCAGTCTCGTAGACGGCGTACCAGCGTTCGAGGCTAATTTTCTTGTTCTGAGGGCCGTGCATTATACCGATCGCGAGCTCGCTGATGAACTCAACATCGAGCATGCGGCGTACTTCGTTCGCGGTGAACACCCCGGAGTTACGCCAGAATCCTTCAGTAGCGAGTTCTTCCATGGACTTGATGAACTCGCCCCAGTAAGTTGCGTGCCTTAGTTCCTGCCGACTCAGGGCGACGACATTGCGGTTGAGTCGTTGAAAGATCGCTCGAATTTGCTCGTCAAGCATGTCGGGTAGCATGCGCACGACGAAGTTGTAGGAAAAGATGGAGGTCTTTTCCTCAGGGCTGAGGTCCTCGAAGCTGCTGTCGTTCCAGCTCGAATCTAGCCCGCTAAGTGCGTATTCGCCGGCGATGAAATCCAGGAGAGCAGTTAGGCGCTGCTGACCGTCTACGACAACGTGCGTCTCGGAACCGGTCTCATCTGCGACTACTTGCATATAGAGCTCTGGCACTGGGAAGCCATGCAAGATCGTGTCGATCAAATAGCTTTTCTGTCCTTCTAGCCACACGGGATTGCGTTGATACGGGGGCCGAAGTTCGAGTTGGCCGTTATCCGACAGTCGCTTGAATGTCGCGGCGGTGACTGTAGAAAGACGGAGATAGTCCTGGGTCACTTATGCACCTTCTGCTATACGTGTTCGAGCGTTCTCTACTCCGCGCCGTTGGTATGACCTTAGCGCGAACAGGTCCCGGTACAAGCGGACTTTCACCTTGCGGCCGTTCGCTGGAGCCGCCAAGGTCATTCCCTCGAGCACGGGAACCCAGAGCTTGCCGAATGGCAGGTGCTCGACGAACGTGTCTGTAGCTATGACGCCGTCAAAAACGTGACCGGACCGATGAGAGTTTACTGCCCTCCTCGTAGCGGGCGGAAGTTTGTGGATCTGCACGCCCAGGTCACGCAAGAACCGCCAAGCTTCGTCGAAGTGCTGATCCGAGACAACCGCCACGTCTAAGTCGCTGCGCTCGTGGAAATCGCGGAAGTTTTTGTTCGGGTTGAGGCTATACCCCGTGCAAGCACTTCCGACGAGGATGACTCCATACGGGTCCACTCCAAGCCCCGCGGCAAGTTCCTTCTTCCATGCGATGTACGCGGAGCGGTCGTCGAAGACGGCGGGTACTCGATCGATGAGTCGGTGGGACACGTAGTCTTCGGGCGTCAGCTCTAGAAGCTCCGCAGCCAAAGACGATCGGTTCAACACACCTTGATCATGCCTTGGTTTCAGGGTGCCATGTAGCGCACGGGCGCGTTTCTTCTGGGGATCGCTGTGGCTGCGGCGCCGGTCGGCTTCCCCGTCAAATTCCTCGCCGCTGGCGAAGATTGCGTCCTCGGCCAGCAGCGACACCAGGGGCTCTGGGCAGCTGTCGAGGAGGATCCGTCCGGCTGACGGCATGGCGGCATCGTCAAACGCGGTGTCGATGCGGTAGCAGGTGTAGACGTCGCTCGGACCTGCGCCGTCATCGGTGGGGGAGCGAGGACCTGAGGCGATGAAGACCGAGGCATACGCCGAGGTGGGCGTGGACGAGACGTCGTAGAGGACGATGCCGCCAGCATCGAGGTCGAGCTCGGCCGCCGTAGACGCTTCCCCATCCCATCGCGTGCCGCTGAGAGCCGTTAGGTAGGGCTCGGGCTCGTTGACAAGCGGTTGGAAGAGCTCGAATGACAGGGGTCCTCGAAGGCGGCGATCTGGCGCCAGAGCGCTCCGTCGATGTCGCTGTCAAAGCCGCGATAGTCGGTCGGCCCGCAGCCGGCGACAAGGAGCGCGACCGCGCTGACCGTCACCGCGGACAGGATCGTGCGAGCTCGTATCATGCGCGCCACTCTAGGTGTGACACCGCAACCCCCGTTTTCTACCCGTTCGTCAACTTGATGAGCCCTGCGACAATCGCAGGAGCCCCGAATACCGCTGCGAATAATGAGCAGATTGCAGCCAGATCCTCGAAGAACGCCGGATTCAAAGGCTTGAGCTTCGAGGCGCGCGACATTGTCGTCAACGCCTCCTTGATGAACAGCAGTCCCGCAGCGATCACCGCTAGAACCACAGCACCCCCATCGACAAAATTTGCAACCATGACGAACAGGATGACGAGGCCAGCCAGCGCAACGATAATCAGGATGCTTTGAAGACGCGCGTCCTTCCATGCGGCAAAGAGAGCAGCTTTGACTCGCTGGTGCCAGGAGACCGGCCCAACCGCCCCAGCCTGCGTACTAATTCCGCCAGTCGTGTCCTCCCAAGTTCCGCTGGTCGTCGTACCTGTTGCGTCCGTCGCTGTCCATGTGCCGCTGGTCACTGGTGAAGTCATGAAGCGAAAGTACCCGAGACGCCACGTCTTGTGATCTCGGAGTTCCTCGGGCGCCATCGGCTCGTTCCGTACGGGGATCCTTCAGCGCGGTACTCTGCTGTGCCAATAAACAATAGCTTTCTGAGACGGTTTGTCAACGGTCTTTCTGAGGTCGACCTCGGTGGGAACGGCGGGGGTCTCGCCGTCTCAACAACTTGTCTTGCGGTGTTTCGTCTCAGGCGGGTGCCAGGAGGGGCTTTCCGAGTCAGACTGGGTTCGTGCGGCTTCTCGGATATACACGTGTGAGTACGTCGAGTCAGGACGCGCAGTTGCAGCTCGACGCGCTCGTCGCGGCCGGCGTGCAGAAGCGCGACGTGTTCGCGGACGTGACGTCCGGCAGCAAGACCGCGATCGAGCGACGCGGGATGAAGATGCTGCTCGAGTACGCCGAAGAGGGGGACACCGTCGTCGTCTGGCGAGTCGACCGTCTCGGCCGGTCACTGATCGACGTCCTGAACACGGTGAATCTGCTGCGCGAGCGCGGCGTGCAGGTCCGGTCGATCTCGGACGGTATCGACCCGCCGACGTCGACGGGTCGGCTGATGCTGCACATGCTTGCCACGCTCGCGGAGTACGAGCGGGAGCTCATCGTCGAACGAGTCAACGCCGGCATCGCCGCCGCACGTGCCAGCGGAACGCGCTTCGGCCGGCCCCTGTCGGATCCGGCGGTAGTTGCGGACAAGCTCGCGATTGCCGGGGACGCGCGAGCGCGTGGGCGCACTGCTGAGGATGCTGCTCGTCTCGTTGGGTGGAGTCGTGCGTCGCTGTATCGCCATCAGGCGGAAGCCGCCCGCCGCGCAGCCGCGGGAGAGCAGGCAGCGTCCTAGTAGGGGATCGCGTAGCGGCCGCCCTCCGCGCAGACTGGGCCGCTGAAGTCGGTAGAACTACTCAATGCGCGCCCGCGCAACGACGCCCAGATGGAGGCACTCTTCAGCTCGGGGTGGCCGGCGTTCATCTCCGCGGCTCGCCTCGCGGAGGAGCACCTGCCGCAGGTGCGCGAGCGGTTCACCCGGTTTGAGCTCGTGGTCCTCGATGAGGATGTGCCGGTCGCTGCGGGCTGGGCTGTGCCAATCCGGTGGGACGGCACCCGCGAGGGTCTGCCCGCCGGGTACGGCGACTCCCTCTGCCGCGCGCTCAAGGAGGAGGGCGAGGCGACGACCCTCGTCGTCTGCGCCACGCAGGTGCATCCCGACCGCACCGGAGCCGGCCTCGCCGGGACGCTGCTCGGCGCGTTCCGCGACCTCAGCATCACGAGCGGCTACGAGCACGTGATCGTGCCGTTGCGCCCGACGACGAAGCCGCGCTACCCACTGACCCCGATCGACGTCTACGCGGCGTGGACCCGGGAGGACGGGCTGCCACTGGACCCATGGCTGCGCATCCACGTCCGGATGGGTGCAAGCGTCCTCGATGTCGCCCCGCGGTCGCAGGTGATGACCGGCAACGTCGCCAAGTGGGAGGAGTGGACCGGGCTGGCCCTGCCGGCATCGGGGGAGTACGTCATCCCCGGCGGCCTCTCGACGCTGCACGTCGACCGTGATGCGGACGAGGGAACTACGTCGAGCCGAACATCGGGGTGCAACACCGCTGAGCCGGCGAGTGCTGCTGTCGGCCGCGCCATGCGCGCAGCCGACAGCAGGGCGGCACCGGAGCCCCTCGCGCTCAGGGGATCACTATCAGTTACATGGTGCGAGAACGGCAAATCCGGCCGCGTGAACGGTCAGGTGCGGAGGGTGCCATCGGAGACGGCGACGACCGTGTCGCGCGCGTCGCCGAGCACGATGCGGACGGGGAGATCAACGGTCACCGTCTCGCCGACGCCGATGAAGCGCGCCGCGCCGCCCGCCATCGGGGTGACCCAGGTGCCCGTGCGGCCCGTGGAGTGCACCGCCAGCCGGTCCCCGTGTGCCGTGAGGGTGGCGTGCTGCGCGCTCATCGTGGGGTCGTCAACGACGGTGACTGTGTTGTCGTTACCGCGGCCGTAGCTCACGCCGACACCGGAGCGGAGGTAGGTCGTGCGCTGCGTGCTGCCGTGCGAGAGCACCGCGGTGATCGGAGTCGCCGGCTGCGTGGGCTCCGGCCCGCGGCGCGGCGTCGCCCATCGGGTCTCCTGGTCGGCGGCGGATCGGGTCGGGGCCCCCATCGGCGCGGCAGCAGGGTAGGTCGGCACCCCCCTCGACGCGGCGGCGGAGGCTGCGCCGGCCGTCGCGCCGTCGGCCGCTGCCGAGGCCGCACCCAGGTCGGACCGCGGCGTGTCGAAGTAGGCGAGCAAATCCACCGCGGGCTCGGCCTCCGCGATCTCGATCGGCACGTCGGTCACCACTGCGTTCGCGGGCACTTCGTCGGCGAACGCGCGCTGCGCGCGGCGGAGGGCGCTCTTGCGGTCGCTACCGAACACGGCCTTCACGGAGGTGCCGTAGCTCGTCACGTACGCGATGTCGACCGATGCCTTCGGCGCCGCCGCGGCGGCGCGCTGCACTTTTTCGCGGTGTGCGCGGTCGGCACCGGGGTACCGGATTGTGTTGGCGTTCACCAGGGCGAGGGCAAACGCGTCGTCCGCCGCACCACGCACCACGATGTCGAAGAGCGACGCGTACTCGGCGATGGTCGCCGCCGTCGCCTGTGGGATCACCAGGAGGAGACTTCCGACCGGGGTCGTTCCGTGGGTGAGGAATAGGCCGTACTCCGTCGTCAGCTTCTTGGTGACGACGTCCTTCACCTCCTCGACCAGGCGGTGAGTCTGCGACGGCGCGGCGAGACCGAAGAACCGACCCGCCGGGGTCGCGGCTAGGGCGCCCTCCGCCCGTCGGCGGATCGCGTCGAAGGGGATGCGGTCGCGCCGACGGATGATGATCACCGCGAGCACGACGAACAGCAGCAGGCCGAGGAACCAGCTGGCGGCGCCGAGGCCGGGCACGGATCCGGTAGCCGCGGCGGCGCCAGAGGTAGCCGTTTCGGCGAAGAGGGCCGCTTCGACACCGGAGAAAGACAGAACGTGCATCGTGGACTCCGTTCCGGACCGGACGGGTTCCGGTCGCATCCGAAGTCAAACGTCGATGCGTTCGGACGTCACTCCGGGGGCTGGAGTGACCGTGCCCACCACGTCAGTCCGACGTTCTCGAGCACCTCCTGCCGCCACGCGGTGCCGGTGCGGCCCGAGGCCGGCAGTTCGAGCACCATCACGTCGCCCTCCGTGCCGTCGGTGATTACGAGGGGCTGCCCGTCGGCGTAGCCGTCGCCGTCCTGGCCGAACCCGAGGAATCGGGCACCCCACGTGATCCCGGTCACCTCGCGCTCGCCATCCACCTCGATCACGCTCAGGCCGCCGTCGCGCAGGAGCAGCACGGGGCCGGTGCCGGATTTGCTCGCCGTGGAGACGACGATGAGCCCGTCCCGACTCCGCGAGACGTCGGTGGGCACCAGCCCGAGCCGGCCGATATCGCCGAGCAGTACGTCGCCCGTGTAGTTGTTGCTCTCCTGCGAATGGACCGAATCGTCTGGGTCGTAGCCGACGGTGCGAAGTGTCGAACTTGTGATGTCCGCCACCCGGATCCGGCTGACCTTGTCGTCGCCGAACCGTCCGACGTCGGCATAGGTGATGAGCAAGTGGTCGTCGACTAACGACACCTCGAGCGCGACAGGGGCGAGGTCGGCCTCCGCTAGCTTCGTCTCGCCCGCGGCGGGTCTGTCGGTGGGGGCGGCACACTCATCGTTGATCGAGCCGGAGCCCACCAGCATCTCGACCGTGAGCGACGCCGGGTCGGCGTAGAGGTTCTCCGGCGTCGCCATTGGCAGGGCCTGCAGCGCCTCGAACGTCGTGCGGAAGATCTGCCCGCACCGTGCGATGTAGTACTGACCGTCGTAGATGGCCATATCGGTGAGTCCCGGGATTGTGAGCCGCGTCCGGTTCGATACGCCGTACTCTTCGGTTGATCGGAGGACGGCGAGTTCCGTCGCGTCCGTGTCGTCGTTCGACCCGAGGTCGACCCGCAGGTAGCCGCTGCCGCGCAAGACCATGCGGGGCCGGTCATTGATCGCCGAGAACGAGTTGATGCTCTGCCATCCCGTGCCGTTCGGTCCCGACTCGATTTGCCCGAGCGTGGGGGCGTTCCAGTAGACCGCCGCCCCGCTCGCATAGGGCTTCGTGGCACTCATGATCGCCGTCTCGCCCAGCACGTACTCGGCGAGCCCGCTGGGCTGACTGGTGACATTCGGTGCGGGCATGAAGTCGACCGAGTCCGGGTCGAGCCGGAAGACAGTGGGCGTGCAGCCCACGGCGGCCTGGCTCACGATATACGCGGCGTCGTCCGGACCACCGCTCGCCATCGGCAGCCATCCGTCCCCGTAGAGCAGATTGCCGGTCGGCTGGTAGGCCGTACAGGCGCTGCGCAACTGCGCCGCCTTCGCCTCCTTCTCCTCGTCGGAGACTCCGGCGTCGTCGGTGATCGCGGGGATCTCCGACGCGACGTCGGTGCGCCACGCGCTCGAGAAGTCGGCGCACTGATCCGAAGCGGAACCGGTGGATTCCCGCGCGTCGGTGATGGCCGGCAATGCAACCTCGCCGGACGTTCGAAGCACGCCGACGCAATCCCACCCCTCCTGAGACACGATCAGCCGACCTCCTGAGGTCGACGCCCCCCTCGCGAAGCTAGACGAATCGATGTCGAAGTGTTCGAGAATGGTGATCTCCTCGTCCACGTCCGAGCGGCTGCCGGGCTCCTTCCCCGCGGTGTCGATCGTCGTCAGCGTGAGCTGGTACTCGCCACCGATGTAGCGCTGGCCGAGCAGGCGGACACCCTCACCGTCGGCGAAGATGTTCGAGGTCTGCTCGACGCAGTCGGCCGACGGACCGCCTTTGGCGGTGTCGCGCTCCAAAACGGCCGGTTGCGGCGTATCCGCCCGCGGATCGAACCACCAGACGGCGTCATACGCGGCCACCGTCGCGTCTGTGTAGTCGCAGTACTTCGCCTCGGTCGCGGGGGTCTTCTCCGCGTTGCGCACGTAGACGTAGCGGCCGTCGGTCTGGATCTGCGCACCCTCGTTGTTTCCCGCGAGCGCGGAGGTGAGCCGGGTGATGCGGAACGGTGGGGACGGGGCGTCGGGGTCGAAGATGAGGTTGGTCACGCCGTCCTCGCCGAGCAGGAGCAGCTGGTCATCCGACCAGAACGTGATCGAGCGGATGCTGCGAACGGGGTCACCCGTGTTCGGCGTCGCCGCGTCGCGGAGCCCGGCCTGCAGCGGGCCGAGGGGAGCGGCGTTGGGCACGTTGACGAGCGTCCCGGCGGCCTGCGTCCGCCAGCTCAGGGTGCTCAGCAGCCGTTGGGGCTCCTTGGTGCCGTCGGCCGGCACGAGCCACACCACGTCGCGGCCGACCCCCACCCGGTCGACCACCGCCACATCCCCGCGGTCGTTCACGGCGATGGCGTGCGGATTGATGAACACGGGATCGCCGTTCGGCGCTCCCGGTACGAGGGCGGTCGTCTCTGCGCGGACGACGTGGTTCGACAGGGTCTCGAGCCCGCCCGGCCCGAACAGGGTGGCGCCCACGGCGAGCACGCCTCCCGCAGCGACGAGCGAGGTGAAGATGGGCCGCCGGTGACGCGCCGCCTCCCAGCGAGCTTGTTCGCTGGCCGCTTCCCGATCGCGCAGCGGACCACGCGCCCGCAGCGGGTTACGCCCCGCCGCTGCACCGGCGAGTACCGCGGAGGCCGCGAGCATGGCCGTGCCCGATGCGTCGAGAGGCTGCCCGAGGACGAGGAGCACGATCGCGGCGACGATGGCGGGGGCGGCCAGGGCGGCGAGCACCGGCGCGGCGACCTGAACCGGTCGTCGCCGGTTCGGCGGGATGGCGCGCCGCCGCATCGCGACGACGACGAATATGACTGCGGCCGCGACCGCGAGCAGCACCACGCCCATCCAGCGCACGAGGGAATCGATCTGCTCGCTAGGGATCGGCATCAGCTGACTCCAGCCGACGAACAGCGCCAGGGTAGCCGTGAGGCCTGCCGTGCCCAGGCCCGTGCCGAGGAAGGCGAGAAGGCCCGGCAGGAAAAAGGTATGTTTCCGCACGGCCGACGCGGCCATCGCCGCCCCGCGGCGCAGGGCGGGCAGCAGCGACGCGCGGGGGCGGCGGGTGCGCGGTTCACGCGGCACGCGGGCCTTCTTCGGTTGCGCGGGGTGCGACGGCGCCAGGCCGATGATCCGCTCCGCCGTGCTGTCGAAGCTCTTCGCGTTCTGGTTCGCCTTCCCCTTCCTGCCCGCCGCTCCCGCTTCCGCGGGGAACACCTCCTCGAGCTGTAGCGCCAGTGCAGGGTCGCTCAGCGCGACCCGCGCCTTCTGGTGAGCCTCCCGGATCTCGGGAAACATCTGTCGGGCGGCCTCCTCGCGGACGTTCTTCCCGCCCGAAACCAGGAGAGCGCGCGCGAGACGTAGCGGCACGGAGTCGCGCAGAACGGGGTCCTGCTTCGGATCCGGGTCGGTGTCCCAATTGACAGGAGTGTGGACGTCCTGCACCCGGTTGTCGTGCATGTCCAGGCGCGTGCCGTTGTCGTCGATGAACGGAGTCATTCCGTCGTGCAGGGTGCGCCACACCATTAGGCCCACCTGCCATAGGTCGGTCTCCAGGCTCGAGTGCAGGTCGGTGCCGCGTTGTTCGGGAGCAGCGAGTCCGGCCGAGAGCTGACCGCGATCGCTGTTCGGTTTCGCGACGACGTAACCGAAATCGGCCAGCAGTGCGTCGTAGTCCCGACCCGGTTGATGCCGGATGAGGATGTTCTCCGGCTTGATGTCGCGATGGGCGTAGAAGGGTACTGTCTCGCCCTCGACCAGGGTCCCGTTGTCGCGTACGTCGGCGAGTGACAGCAGGGTCGCGACGGCGGCGTACGCGGCGAGCGAGGCGAGGTGCTCCATCAGTTCGTCGCCACGTCGGTGATCACGGATCCGTCTCTCCAGGACGGTGGCCAGCGAGCCCTCGGCGCGCTCCAGCGCGATCGCTACAGCTCCATCGATGTCCGCGCGACCGTAGTACTCGGGAGTGCGGATTTGAAGGAGACCCCGACTCTGGTCCAGATCGATCCACTTGTAGACGGCGGCCTCCGAGGCGATCACGTTGCCGAAGACGTTGGCGGCCGCCGACTGCTGGATCTTGACCATCACGGGACGGCTCGCGATACCTCGGACCTCGGTGACGCCGTTCCAGAGGGTGGGTGCGCCGGCATCGGCGCGCACAACGAGTGCATCCCTGAGCACGACCTGGGTCAGACTCTGCCCGATCTCGAAGGTCAGGCTGGTCCCCGCCCCCACCACCATCAGCGCGCCTCCACGCCGTGGACCACGAGGGCCGCGGCGCTGGCGTTGTCGCCGCCCGGTAGCGCCAAGACCGCCGCCCTGGTGAGGATGCTGGCGAGACCGGCGGCGTCGCCGGCGGCCACCGTGCGTGCGGCGAGCTCGGCCATCGCGACGAGACCGAGGGCCTCGTGCACGCCGTCGCTGGTCACCAGCACGATGTCGCCGTTCTGCACCGGAACAGCCCAGACCGCCACCCTCTCGCCTGCGTCGAGCAGGTCGGCTGACTCCGGCGCCATCGACCGGGTGACCGTCGCGGCGTAGAACTCGCGCTCGGCGCTCTCCGCAAGGGCTGTCTCGCCGTTGCGCAGCGACTCCGCCAAGCGATTGTGCGGCGTGGTGGACTCCAGCACGTCGTGATCGCGCACGACCGTGCACCGGGAGTCGCCGACGCTCAGCAGCCACGCGATCCCATCGTGGATGAGGGCGACTGCGAGCGTGGTCGAGGCGTTCGGCAAGAGCCTGCCTCTCTCAGCTTCGAGCAGCAGTTGGCCACGCACGTTGCCGGGCAGGGCCATCAGGTACGACACGAGCCGTTTACTGTTGGGGCGCCGGTGCGCCCGCGAAACGACCTCCTCCGCGGCCTGCGCCGAAAGGAGCGCGCACCGGGCGCCGTCCGGGCGCCCGCCCATCCCGTCACACACCACCGCGTAGGCGGAGACGGCGCTGTCTCCGACGCGCACCACGTCCTGCTGCTGCGCGCGGCCGCCGAGCTCGCTGCTCTCGGAGACGGTGGCGACCCGCGCGCGGCTCATCGCCGGCTCCGCGGGCCTGGCATGCCGACGTCCGCGAGGTCCTCGGGCAGCACGACGCGGGCCTCGAGGAGGGCTCCGCACAGCGTGAACGCACTCTCCCAGGTGGCATCGATCCGGTGCCCCACCGCTCCGGCGGACGTCTCGACCGGATCGAGGAAGGCGTCGTCCAGCGAGAGAATTTTGCGGGCCTGCCGCCAGGGGTCGGTCGAATTGCGCAAGAAGCTGCCCGCCGCACCTTTCAGCTTGCCCGAGCGCCCCTCCGAGCCGTAGCGGGTAGAGAGCTCGGCCTGCACATCGGCGTGCCAGGCCGCGGTGGCCGGTGCGTCCCCGCGGTCCACGATCGCGCGGCAGATCAACGCGTAAATCTCCAACGCGCCCGAGGAGCGGGCATGCAGCCACCAGGAGTCGCGTAACAGTGCACGCGCCTGAGCCTGAGCATCCGCGGGCGGTACTGGCTCGCTATTGCGCGGCATCGACGCTCGGAGAGGGGTGAAGCGCAGCTCCACGCGGCGCAGTGAGTCGGGGGCCGAGAACCGGTAGCTGAGTTGGACGACAATTTCGGGGTGGTCGCCGAAGGAGAACGTGTCGGTCGACTCGTCCCCCACTCGCGGCAGCGGCCGGTTCTGCACCAGCACGCGGAACGAACTGGGATCGCCGTACCTGTAAGCCCTCGTGGCCGTCAGTAGGAGACCGCCGGGGAGGACTTTCGCTGAGATGACCTTGTGATGCACGTTCCGGCTGGGCGCGCCGAGGTCGGTCTGCGTCCATGGCATCCTCAGATCGCCCGGATCCTCCTCGCGGTTGGCCAGGCCCCAGACTGCGGTGGGACCGAGTGGCAACCGGTGCACCTCGCGGCGGAACTGGACTCCGGAGTCGTCGAAGGCATGGGACACGACGCGGACGGCGGTGACGGAGCTGGTGCTGTCGGTGGAATCGGTGCGGTCCATCATCGGGTCCCCTTCGAGCAGGCGTCGGCCGCCCGTGTCGCATCTGCTTGAAGAATACTGGGCAGCATGTCTCGGGCAACCAGTAGGGCAGGGTGATCGTGGTTGGGTGTCGGCGCCTCGAGCGTTCCGGCGACCCTCGTCACGATCAGCCGCTCACCCACGACGACCACGCTGAGCGAGTCGTACACGGTCGCGCCGTCCACCAGCCGATCCGGCGTGCCCGTCTTCGCCAGCAGCGTCACCCCCTCCGGCAGGTTGACCCCGTCGAGTAGCGCCGTGGCCGTTCCGTCCGTGACGGCCTTCGCCATCCCGGCCCTGATCAGCGCGACCGTCGCGTCACCGAGCGGCTCGACGGTGGGCGACGGCGAGGCCGCGACCGGTTGCTGCTCGTCGCTGACGCACACGCCGGCTAGCAGGTGCGGAGCGAGGTCCGCGTCGGCGCCGACCGCCAGCGCGGAGGCGCGGGCGATGTCGAGCAGCGTGAGCGAGACGCTCTGCAACCCGATCGCCGAACGCGATAGCTCCGCATCCGTCAGCAGCTCGTCCTGCAGCCCCGTCGTCCCGGCTGGAACGGGCTGGCCGTCGACGAGGAGCGGGTCGCCGTCGAATCCGAAGTACGTGTGCAGCCCGTCGGCCGTCGCCTGCTGTCCTGCGTCGTGCACAGTCGCGGCCGTCACGGAGTTGCACGAGTACGCGATCGCGGCGGCAAAGTCCGCGGCGGGGCACGACCCGCCCCAAGCGTTCTCCACTCCGAGTAGATCCGGATCGAGCCCCGCTGCCGGGCCCTCGTATGCCATGACCCCCGACTCGGCGGCTGCGGCCAGCACCGGGATCTTGAAAACCGAACCGGGCAAGACGGTCTCGTTCAGTACCGCAGGCGAGAACGGACTCGTCTCAAGTAGCGGCGACACCGCGTCGATGTCGAGCTCGCCCGAGGCGACAAGCCCCGGATCCGGCCGCGGCTGAGAGGGGTTGGAGCTGTATGCGGCGAGGATCCCGCCGTCGTCCAGATCCAGCACGAGCACCGACGCCGTATAGCCGGCGGTCGCCGCGCGCGCCTGCTCCTGGATCGAGAGGACCAGCGTGGAGACGACATCGGCCGGAACGCAGCGCGGCCCGATCAGACCCGCCACGGCTGCCTGGAGCGAGGTGGCGCCGCCGCACGTGAGCGGAGCGGACGCCGCCCTCTCCAGGCCGTACTGGTTCACGCCCGGCGCGATCAGGCCGACCGTCTCCACCGTCAGCTCGCCTTGTGGGTAGCGGGTGGTGCCGTCGGCTTCCCGCACCGCCAGCGGCTTGCCGTCTGCGGAGAGTATGTCTCCGCGGATGGCAAGGCTCGCCATGCCCCCGCCGATCCCGGAGGCGCTGGGTGCCGCGATCAACGCTCCTGCGGCCAGCGACGTCGCCGCAGGCACGATCACCGACACGCAGGCTATGGAGAACGCGATGACGCGGCCGACGAGGGAGCTGTCGAGGCGCCTGCCGGGGCCGGCCCACGAGAAGACGGGTCGGTCGCGGTACGCCGCCACCACGACAAAACCGGCGACGAACCACCACACGAAGGATGTCGATCCGCTCGCTCCGATCCACGGCAGAGGCAGGCCCGTGAGGGGCAACACACCGCCGACAGAACCGAGCACGCTCCAGCTGAGCTGCACGGCGGCCGCTACCACCATCCCGGTCGCCGCGATGGTCGCGGACGCCGACCCCGCAGCCAGTCGCCGAGCAAGAATGCTCAGGGCCACGAACACGATGACGATCACGGCGAGAAACGGCGCCACTCCTAGGCTGCCCACGAGGTAGGCGGGGAGGTGATCGCTCTCCGCCACCGGGATCGCCTCCGCGAAGCCGTTGCTGCCGAAGCCGCCGCCCCAGAGGAACGCACCGAAGCCCACCGCGAGTCGCGCCGTGTCGAGCTGGTAGTCGCCTTCGAGCACGTGCCACAGGCGCTCCTGCGCGATCGGCACTCGGTCGAGGACGGTGACGGCGGCCCATCCGGCCGCGATCGACGAGACGACCAGCAGCATGAGCGCGCCCGACGCGCGACCGGCCATCACGATGACGGCGGCGAGAAGCACGACGAGGGGTCCGAGGTCGTCGACGCTGGCGAGAGTGAAGGGCACCAGCGGCACCAGGGTGAGGGTGACGAGGAACGCGCGCTGCGGCGTCGAGCGCCGGATCCCGCTCGACTCGTGTGAAGCGGTAGCGGCCAGCATGGTGCCGGTTCCGACGATCATGGCGAGCGTTGCGACCTCTCCCACCACGACCGTGATCCCCGCCACCGTGATGCTGTTGATCGAGCCGAACGCCGGCGGGCCGAGTCGCAGCAGCACGCCAAAGACCGAGGCGACGAAACCGAGCGGGAACGCGCTGCCGCCGGTCGTGGCGGGGTCGCGTGCGATCAGGACGGCGAGCGCCGCGCCCACCAAGGCGCCGATCGCGGCCGTGCACACCGACAGCACGAGGGCGTCCGGACCGCGGAAGTGCTCGACGGCGACGGCGCCCAGGCTGGAGGCGGCGAGGAGAAGCAGGAGGGCGATGACGAGGCCGCGCCCGGGCGCCTCGGTCGACGATGCGCGGTTCGCTCGGGGGGCGGGTCGGAGGAGAGTGGTCATGGTGCACAGCGTCGTCGGGCCGAACAGGCAGGTCACACCACCCCCCGGAACGCGCTCCGGAATCGAGGCGGTATGGTCTGGCATCCAGACCGGTCACCGCCTCGACCGGTCGACGGGAGAGTGATGAGAGCACCGATCCGCGCCACGGCCGCGCTCGCCTTCGCGGGGGCGCTGACACTCTGCGCATCTCTGACTGGATGCGCGGCGAGCGCGCCGGACATCCCCGTGCCCACCGCCGGTGCCGCGTGGGGGGCCGCTGTGGTTCCCTACTCCGACGATCTGAAAGTAACCGGGGGGTGGCGCCTCATCGGCGCGGCCTCGGCCGAGGCCGATCCTGTCGCGACGCTCACCGTCCAGGCGGGGCAGTGGGTGGCGCTCGACATCGACGTGACGAACGTCGGCAACACGAACATGGGGGTGCACGTCCTGCTCCGCGACGACGACCGCCTCCTCGATAAGGCGGACGCCGAGATCGCCCGATCCGATAAGACTGTGCAGATGAACTCCGGGGTACTGGAGCAGATGCGCTCCGAGGTCGGATTCGATTTCGGCGGTGCGGACTCCGGCGCCGTCATCGCGATCACGGGCGAATTCACCGCGCCAAAGCCCACCTCGTGCGACGATCCCCGCTTCGACGTCGATTTCGAGGTGCGCGCCGAATCGGGCGAACGACTGACCTTTCGCGTGTCACTCATCGTGGAAGATCCTGGCTGCTGACGCGCTCGGCACCCTGTTGATGACCTCACCGCGATCGGCGTGCTGCGCCGCGCGGTCGCTTGGTTCGCCCACCGCGGCATCACCGTTCACCGCGTGCCTCCTACAACGGATCCGCCTACAAATCCCACGCCTGGCACGACGCCAAGGACGGGCCCGCAGTCGTAGTGGTGGACTCCTTAGGGAGAGCGAGCGCGGCGCCGCGGATCAACACGGCGATCAGTGTCGTGGCCGCGCTCGCCTAACCTGCAAGCTGAACCGCGCGTTCGAGGGAGCGCACGAAGCGCTCCCGGTTTCCTGTTTGAGCGAAGGACTGCCCGGCAGGGTGCGGCGCATGGATTGATACGTACTTCTCGCCGACAAATGGCGCGACGTGCCGGTCCCAGCCGGCCTGCGCCTTCTTTCCGCTAGCGATGACAACGCGCAGGTCCGGTAGGACGGCTAGCAGCCGGCGTAGTTCGGACGCACCTTGCCCGAGTTCGTCGGCGGTCGGTTTCACATCTGCTCGGCCGAGAACCCACGGGTTGATGTTCCAGGCCAGCACGTGTTCGTGGAGGCCGACGTCGTTGCGGGCCGTCCAAACGTTTTGCGCTGTCAGGTCGTTATTGTCGACGGAGATGAAGCCGGAGCCACCCCACTCGGGAACCGTTTTGGGGCCAGGTGCTTCGAAGAGCAGGAGCACTCGGGCCTCTACCCCCGCCTCGGCTGGGTCGAAGTGTGGAATGACGATGTCGGGCTGTCTCGGGCGCCGGCGTTCAACAACCTCTGCTGCCCAAGCGCGGAGTGGCTGGACGCGTGGCTCCGTCTCGAGGAGGTCTAGCCGTTCGCGGACTGCTTCAGGGTTTTTCAGGCCACGGGGAGCGGGAAGGTACATCGGTTGCTGCCGTTCAGTCTCTAGTGGGAGGGGGTGCGTACGTGACTTCGGTCGAGCGGTTCCGCACCGACGCTCTCGAAGCGGGCGAGGTCGGTGTGGATCGCCGACGCCGCCTGGAATAGGGCATCGAGTCTTAGTGAGGGAACCTTGCCGTACTGGTAGACGAAGTTCCGGAGGTGTTGGTCCGATCTCCTCTGCCGTCGACGTCGCTTTTGCCCGGTCAGAATTCACGCGTGGATATTCCGCGCGTCAAGTGCTCTCGTTGCTGACCACCGGTTTTCTTCCCAGCCTCAGCCCCGCACGACTGACGGTGACCACGCGTGCTCGAGGTACAGCTCGGGGTCGCCCGCGCCATCGGCCACGATCGACCAAACATCGGTGTCGCCCGCCGCCCCCTCCCGCGGAAGACCGTAAAGCAGCGTCCCGTCATCCAGCCATACCACCTGGTCGTCCACACTCCGCTCCTCCGGCAGCACCGTCTCCACCCCCGACGACAGATCGAGCACCGCGATGCGCCAGTCCGGCACCCCGTCCCCGACGTCCTTCTTGTACGCGACCCGCGTCTCGTCCGGCGAGAGCGACGGGCACTCCGCCGTGTCGTGGATCGCCGTCATCGTCCGCGCCGACATGCTCCCGCGCACCAGCCACGTCCGCGACCCCGACGCCGCGGTCGCGTAGAAGGTGTCCCCGTCGTCCGCGAAGGTGACCCCCCACAGGTTCCGGTCGGCGGCCGTCAGCGGCGCCCCGGCGACGCTCAGCGCGAAGGACTCCAGATCCCCCGGGTCCGGCACGGCCGGGTCGAGCGAGCGGATGACGGTCTGCGTGGAGAAGGTGGTCGGCGCATACGAGTGCCCGGTGACGAACGCGGTGGTGCTCAGCATCCCGTCGCCGATGCGGGCGCGGCTGGGGATGCCGGGCAGCGGCCACGTCTGCAGGGTCTCGCCGTCGGCGCCGGTCAGGACGGCCTCGAAGGTGGTCAGCACGCCGCGGTCGGTGCGCAGGCACAGCTCCATCAACTCGGTCGCGGCGACGCGGTCGCAGGCGCGGTCGGTGAGGGTGCGCGCCGCTCCCGGGTCGGCCAGCGGCACGGAGGCGACCAGCCCGTAGCCCTGGCCGCTCGCGGTGTTGCGGAAGACGATCCGGTCGCCGTCCGCGGGGGCGCCGGTCGAGACGGCGACGGCCGAGTCGGCGGAGGCGCGCGCCTGGTACCGCGCCCAGGCGCCCGCTCCGTACACAGCCGCGCCGCCGAGGAGGGCGACGGCGGCCACCACGGCGATGATCCAGCGCGCGCGGTCCGAGAGACGGCTCGCCTGCCCGGCCGTCATCCCTTCTTCTCCGCGAAGCGCTCGCGCAGCAGCAGCACCGCCAGGGGGATCGCCGCCGCGAGGCCGACGGCGACCGCGATCATCGCGCCCTCCCGGCCGAGCCACAGCCACAGCGCGCCGAAGCCGACCGACGCGAACAGCCGCGCGACCGCGACGACCGTCTGAGCCGCCGCGATCCCGCTCGCCCGGATCTCGGCGGGCACGCTCGCCCCGGCGACGGCCGCGAGCACGCCGTCGGTCGCGGCGTAGAAGGCGCCGAGCAGCAGCAGGCAGGCGATCGTCACCGCGAGCCCGGAGGCGGGTGACGCGGCGAGCACGTAGACGGCGAGGAGCAGCACGTGGCCGGCGGCGAACATCCGCGCGCGGCCCCAGCGGTCGGCGAGGCGGCCGAACGGGATCGCGAGGGCGAGGTAGGCGGCGTTCGTCCCGACGTACAGCAGCGGGAACCACTGCGCGGCGAAGCCGCTGCGGCTCTGCAGCACCAGGTACACGAAGCCGTCGCCGACCGTGAGCAGCCCGAGCAGGCCGGCGGCGAGCAGCAGGCGGCGCGGGCGCCGGTCCCAGAGGCGGCGCCAGGGCAGCTTCGTTCGAGCCGTGCCGCCGGCGATGCGCGTCCGCACGTCCGGCACGAACAGCAGCAGCACCACCACGCCGAGCGTCGCGAACGCGGCCGACAGCACGAAGACCGTCGAGTAGCCGTCCGGCACGAGCAGCAGCACGACGAAGGCCAGGAGCGGCCCGATCGTCGCGCCGACGGTGTCGAGCATCCGGTGCACGCCGAACGACCGCGCGAGCGAGGCCGGCTCGGACGAGGCGGAGATCATCGCGTCGCGGGGCGCGGTGCGGATCCCCTTGCCGAGACGGTCGACGGTGACGACCGCGGTGAGGGCCGCGGGGCCGCTGCCGACCAGCAGGCCCAGGCGCGCGATCGCAGACAACCCGTAGCCGGCGAGGGCGACCAGCTTGGGACGGTCGGTGCGGTCGGCGGTCCAGCCGGCGCCGATCCGGACGAAGGCGCTGACGCCCTGGTAGAGGCCGTCGAGGAAGCCGTAGACGAGCGTCGACATGCCCAGCGCGGCGGTGATGTAGAAGGGGAGGATCGCGGCGGTCGACTCCGAGGAGATGTCGGTGAAGAGGCTGACGATGCCGAGGGCGATGACGGCGGGGGCGATCCGCGACGGACCGGTGCCGCGCGCGGGCTGCTCCGCGGCGCCCTCGGGCCGGTCGGACAGGGAGATGTACACGCCTAGCCGCCGCTCGGGTGCAGGACGGCGATCAGCGAGTAGCTCATCCGCGGGGTGCCGGTCGGCGTGACGGAGAGGCTGACGCTGTCCTCGCCCGCGGTGAAGACCATCGCGGCGCCGTCGGCGGGGGCGTCGACGGCGGCGGAGGTGAAGCCCTGCGCGGCCAGCGAGCGGCGGTAGCTCTCGACGATCTGCTCGGCGTCGAGGGCGACGGTCGCGGTGAGGCCCGAGCGCAGCGCGTCGCCGGCGGGCTCGACCGAGCTCGAGGCGACGATCGAGTCGGGCAGCGGGGCGACGACGGCGGACGGGTAGCCGGCGACCAGCGCGCGGGTGGCGCTCGCGGCGGCGGGCAGCGGGAGGGAGACGAGGGCGGCGCGCGGGGTGGAGTCGGGCAGGCCGGTGTCGACGGGGGCGGGGCCGGAGACCTCGAGCGGGGCGGAGGGGTCGGCGACGGCGGCGGGGTTCGAGGGGTCCTGCGGGGTCACGGTGGCGGTGGAGGTCGCGCCCGGAGTCGCGGCGGCGCCGGGGGAGGAGGTGGTGCCGGAGGAGGGTGCGCCGGGGGAGGAGGTGCCCGCGGGGTCGGTCGCGCCCGCGCTGGTCGGGCTGCCGTCGCCGGGGCCGTCGGCGGTCGCGTCGAGCACGAAGGCCCCCGCGACCAGCACCAGCGCGAGTGCTCCGGCCCCCACCAGCAGGCGTCGTCGAGCGTCCAAGGGGTCTCCGGATCCGGGCGCACCGACGATCGTGGCCGGCCAGGATCCGTCCATCCGCGTCGGGTCGCGTCTCGCGGATCTTAGCCCTCGCGGACGTCGACCGCACCTGTGGCTACGGTGGACCGATGGGATCGAGGCGGGCGGCGGTGGCCGCGGGCGTCGTGCTGCTCGGGCTGCTGACCGGCTGCGCGACGGGGCCGACGGCGGGCGTCGACGAGCAGATCCTCGCGGCGGAGGAGCTCGGCGACAGCGCGGTGACCGCCGCGGAGTCGCTGCATCCGGTGCTGATCGGTGCGGACCTCCGGGTGTCGGTGCGGGGTGGCAAGCCCTCGGCTCGGCACGACGACGAGCGCTGGGTGGAGCTGTTCCTCCGCCTGGTGCCGCAGGAGGCGGGGCCCGAGGCGAGCCGGGAGATCCAGGAGGCGATCGGCGGCGAGCTGCTCGCCGACGGCTGGGTCGCGGACGAGCTGACGCAGGACGCCGCGGAGACCGGCGAGGGCGCCGAGCTGTGGTTCACCCGGCCGGGCGCCGAGGGCACCGCGACCTGGGACGGCGACTCCCCGGGCGACTGGCACGTCTCCGTCTGGGACCGCCTCGACTACGTGCAGATCGACGTCCAGAGCCCGTTAGCCCTGACGACGGACACCCAGTACGCCACCACCGACGCCGTCGAGGCCCGCCACCCGGAGTGGCGGAGCCCGGACGGCGTCCTGCCGTGACCGCGTGCTGACCGAGCAGCCGTCCCATGCTGATCGAGTAGCCCGCTCCGCGGGCGTATCGAGATCCACCAGCGTCAGAAGTCGAGTCTGCAGACCCGCCCTGCTGACGGCGGCGGGTCTCGATACGCCCCTCCGGGGCTACTCGACCAGCATGGAAGGGTGGCTGCTCGCCGGGCGGGGAGTGCATGCTGATCGAGTAGCCCGCACCGCGGGCGTATCGAGATCCACCGTTCTCCCGCGGTCCCGCCGTCAGGTCAGGCGCTCCGTCAGGTGGACGGCGACGTCGTCGCCGAGGTCCTTGCCGAGCTTCTTGCGGAGCTTGGCGCTGATCGAGAGCATGTGGCCGCCGGCGCCGGTGGGCATCAGGCCGGCGGTGAGCGGCTCGCCGTCGACTGTCGCGACGACCTTCACGGACTTGCCGGTGCCGAACAGCGCGGCGGAGTCCGGCACCTCCACGCACGACCAGAGGTCGCCCTTCACGGTGACGCCGATCGGCGCGGTGAAGGCGACGTCGATCGGGCCGACGCCGTTCATGCCGGGACCGCCGCTGCTCGGCTCCGGAGTTCGGCTGCGCATGTCTCGTCGTGGTCGGGCATCGTCGTCCTCCAGGTGTGGTCGGTGCGGCAACCCAACCACAGGACGCGTCAGCTCGTCAGTCGGTCGATCCGCTCCGCCGAGAGCGGGCGGTCGGCGTACAGGACGACCCGGGCTGTCGGGTCCGGGCTGTGCGCGTCGGGGCCCGTCCACGCCCGCACGAGGCCGAGGCGCTCGACGGCGCGGTGGGAGCGCCGGTTCTGCTCCGCGACGATCGCGGTGATCGGCAGCTCCGGGCGGAGGAGTCGCGCCCGGCCGATGCCCGCGGCGGCGATCTCCTGCGCGTAGCCCTTGCCCCAGTGGTCCGGGCGGAGGGTGAACGCCACGTTCCACGCCGTGCCCGCGAAGAGCGAGCAGCCGCCGATGCCGATCAGGCCGGGTCCGCCGCGCGTGCTCCGCTCGCGGACCACCCAGCTGCTGAGGCCGTCGCGCGCCCACTGCTCCCGCCGCCGGTCGAGCACCGCGCGGGTGTGTGCGCGGGTGGGGTGCAGGAGGAGGGGATCGCCCTCGGCCAGCCGGGGATCCGAGTAGAGGGCGAAGAGCTCGTCCAGGTCCGTCTCGACGGGTCGGCAGAGCAGGAGCCGCTCGGTCGTCTCGACCGGGCTCGGCTCCGCGCCGTCGCGCTGATCGTCCCCGCCGTTCACCGGGCGAGCCTTTCACGGGGCGCCGACCGGGTCGAGGAGCTCGCAGGGCGCTGCGTGCCAGTAGAGGTGGCCGCAGGGCGCTGCGTGCCGGTCGAGGAGCCCGAAGGGCGTATCGAGACCCGCCCCGCCGACGCAGTGCCTCCTCCACAGCCCCGGTTCAGCCCCCGATCGTCCCGCTGCCCCCACGAGCCGGCTCCAGTGTCGGAGGTCCCTGATCCAATACTCGTATGACGGAGTTCGAATCGACGGAAGAGGTGCTCGCGCACCTGCGCGCACTCAGCGGCCACGCCGCCGAGAACGCCCGCGCCGCGGCCCAGCGCCGCCTCGTCGAGGCCGAGACCCTCTACGACTTCCACCGAACGGCCCTCGCCCACCAGGATGTCTTCGCCCGCGGCGCGACCCCCGGTGAGACCCGCGATCTCGTCGAGCGCTCCATCCGCGCGGAGCTCGCCGTCGCCGAGGGCCTGCCGGAGCAGGTGATCGCGCGCCGTCTCGAGAACGCGCAGCTGCTGATGGAGCACCTGCCGCTCACGCGGGAACTGCTCGCGCAGGCGCGCCTGCACTGGGAGGAAGGTGAGGCGATCTGCGCGACCGCCGGCAGTCTCCCCGAATCCTCCCGCGCCGCTCTCGACGAGCGTGCCGCCGAAGCGGCACCGTCGATGACGCTCACGCAGCTGCGCCGCGCCCTGCGCCGCTGGCGGGAGGAGCTGCACGAGGATCCCCTCGCCCAGCGGCACGCCCGCGCCCGCGAGGACCGCGCCGCCTGGGTCACGCCCGACATCGACGGAATGGCCACGCTCTGCATCCACGGCCCGGCACCCGCGGTGGTGGGCGCGCACGAACGGCTGCGCCGCATCGCCCGCACGCTCCGCGACGGGGGCGACCCCCGCACCCTGCAGCAGCCCAGCGCCGACGCCGCGATCGACCTGCTCTGCGACGGCGACATCGCCGGGACCACGCCGAACGCCGAGCACCGGCCGGATCCGACCTTCGTCCCCGGCGTCCGCGCCGAGGTGCGGCTGACGCTCGCCGCATCCACAGCGGTCGGCCTCGACGAGGCGCCCGCGGACCTCGACGGCTACGGCCCCGTCCCCGCACCGATCGCGCGCGAGCTCATCCGCACCGCGGCCTCCTTCACCCGGGTCCTCACCGATCCGGACACCGGTGTCGTCGTCTCGGTCGGACGCACCCAGCGCCTCCCGCCCGCCCGAATGCGCCTCCACCTGCAGCTGCGGGATCAGACCTGCCGCTTCCCCGGCTGCACCCGCTCCGCCGCGACCAGCGAGGCCGACCACACGCTCGAGTGGCGCAACGGCGGCGAGACCTGTCTCGAGAACCTCGTCATGCTCTGTACCTCCCACCACCACGTCCGGCACGGAGAGCAGTGGAGCTACGACCCGGTCGACTCCAGCGGGACGATCGTCTGGACGAGCCCCACCGGCCGGCGGATCAGCAACCGGCCGCCACCGCTCCCCGGCCGCCCGCCCGACCCGCCACCCGGGCCCCGCTTCGTCGACGTGCCCGCGCCGTTCTGACGACGGTGGATCTCGATACGCCCGCGATGCGGGCTACTCGATCAGCATGCAGTGCCCGCTTCGTGGGCTGCGCGGTCAGCATGGACGCGACCCCATGCTGGTCGAGTAGCCCGGAGGGCGTATCGAGACTCGACTCCGGTAGACGGTGGATCTCGATGCGCCCACGATGCGGCCTGCTCGATCAGCGACGGGGCGCGCGCGTTCCGCGCGGTTCAGGAGCCGGACGGCGCCTTGCCGCTCCACGAGAGTCACGACCGCAGGCTGCGCGATCAGGCGCCGGCCGCCTACTGCTCACGACGGCCCCCTCCGTCGGGCTGCTCGCCCTGCGCGCCGGCCGACCGCTTCCCGCGAGACGACCGCGGACTCCTCCCGCTCACGCGCCTCGTCCTCCCGGCGGCTCAGCCAGCCGGGGCCCTCCCGACGCAGCCGCTCGACCTCCGGGCTCGGCGACACGGGCGCGCGCCGCCGCCGCCGCATGAACTGCACCTGCTTGACGACTCCCACGACGACTCCGGTGCCGAAGAACGGCAGCCCGATCCCCGCCACCAGCCACAGCGGAGCGTGCCGGCGGCCCCCGCCGACGATCGCGGCGGGGGCCCAGCCCACGTCCGCGGCGAGCACGACGATCATCGCCACGAACACGCCGCTGAGCACCGCCAGCGTCCAGGGGTGGCGGAGGAGCATCGCCTGCGCGCGAGCCGGCATCCTCCGCTTCGCCATTCCGCGAGCCTAGGCGCCGGGCTGCCGCGCCCGCGATGCCTGCGAGCGGCCGCCCCCTGGACACGATCGCGGCCGTGCGCGAAGCTTGCCGGTGATCGCGAGACCCGGCCCCCGTCTCCCTCGACTCTCGAGCGCAGCGCGCACGCGCCGCTCGAGGGGTGGAATCCGCCCTCCGGTCCCGTACCCCGCAGATGACCGGACGCGTCGCCCGATTCCACGGGGCGGGGCCGGGCCCGGCCCCGCCCCCACCACGCGCGCCGAGCAGCGTCCGGTGTGGGGAGACACTCTGCTGATCGAGCAGCCCGCGCAGCGGGCGTATGGAGATCCACCTGCATCGTGAGGACGAGTCCGCACCCGCCCTGCTGGGGACGGTGGGTCTTGATACGCCCCTGCGGGGCTACTCGACCAGCATGAAGATCGGCCGCAGCATTCTCTCCCACCGCCGTGTCGCGAAGCGGCTTCCCGGCTTGATACAGGTCCGCCGGGCGGTGGTGGGAGGGGGCTGCTCCATGGCGGGAACCCTACGACTCCGTCCGCTGTCGCCGGAGGGCTGTCGCATCCCGGTGAGACTAAAGCGGCGTTGCGGACCGGCGAGCAGGCACTGCTGGGAAGGGCGGTCGCCCCCCGCCCCGCGGTCGTGATGCAACCGAGATCGGCGCCCCCCGGACGACGGATGTGCACCCGGGCACCGCGCTGATAGACATCGGTCAGATGTGCTGCGACCCCGCGCACCGCGCTTGATCGCCCGTCTCTCACCACTCACCACCAGCCGAAAGAGCATCGCGATGACGCCTTCCCTCTCCCGTCCCCTCGTCTCCGGACTCGCCGCCCTGGCGCTGACCGGCAGCCTCTTCGCCGGCGCGGCTCCGGCCTTCGCCGCGAGCGCGCCGCACGCGATCACGGCCGCCGCCGTGGCCGCGGCCGAGGGATCCGTGCTCACCGCCGGGCAGCAGCTCACCAGGGGCCAGTCGCTCGTCTCCCCCGACGGCACCTTCCGCTTCGTGTTCCAGGACGACGGGAACGCGGTCGTCTTGGCCACCTACGGCGTCGTCTGGCAGTCCGCCACCCAGGGCCGCGGCGACCGCCTGATCATGCAGGCCGACGGCAACGTCGTCATCTACGACGCCACCGGCCGTCCCGTCTGGTTCACCGGGACGAACGACCCCGGCTCCACCCTCCGGATGCAGGACGACGGCAACCTCGTCGTCTACCGCGCCACCGGCACCCCCGCCTGGGCGAGCTTCGTCAACGGCCGCATCGCCGCGCCCGACGTCCTCACGCTCGAGTCCGGGCAGACCCTCGCCGCCGGCCAGCAGCTGACCGCCGGGCCGAGCCGCGCGATCATGCAGGCCGACGGCAACTTCGTCGTCTACACGGGCAGCACCCCGCTGTGGTTCACCGGCACCAGCGGCGCCGGCAACCGCCTCGTGATGCAGACCGACGGCAACGCCGTGATCTACGGCACCGACGGCTCGGTGAAGTGGTCCTCCGGAACCGACGGCAACCCCGGCGCCACCATGTACCTCGGCGGCGACGGGAACCTCGTCATCGGTGCCAGCGATCGGGGTCCGCTCTGGAGCAGCTCCGGACAGCTCCGCCGCGACACGCTGCAGAACAACTACCTCCTGCTGAGCAACGAGCAGCTGACCTCGGCGAACGGCGCCTGGCGGGCCGTGATGCAGCGCGACGGCAACTTCGTCGTCTACGGCGCCCGCGGCGCCGACTGGTCGACCGGCACCTCGATCCCCGGCAGCATCGTCGGCCTGGACATCGGCTACCTCGTCGTCTACGCCCCCGGCTCCGGCGAGGGCCAGGGCTACTGGTCCAACATGCCGAAGCCGAGTGCGACCGGCGAGCCCTACCGCCTCGTCATGCAGAACGACGGCAACCTCGTCGAGTACGACGGACTCGGCGTCGCCGTCTGGGCCAGCCGCGGCGTGTAGCTTCCCGGGACGATCCCGACCACGAAGGCCCGCCCCCGGATCCGGGAGCGGGCCTTCGTGCTGCCCGGGATCTCGCCGGTCAGCCCGCGGACCCGATCAGCTCTTGGACCCGGTCAGCGCGAGCGTGCCGCCGAGGCCGATCATCATCACGCCGCCGGTGCCGGTGAGGGTCGACATCCGCTTCGGGGACGACGCGAACCACGAGCGCGCGGTGCCCGCGGCCAGCGCCCAGACGCTGTCGCAGATCAGCGCGAGGGCCTGGAAGGTGAAGCCGAGCAGCAGGAGCTGCGCCCAGACGGGGCCGGCGGCCGGGTCCACGAACTGGGGGAGGACGGCGACGAAGAAGGCGACCGTCTTGGGGTTCGTCAGGCCGACGACGAAGCCCTGACGCAGGAGGGTCCACGACGACGCCGGGGCAGTGGTCGAGGCGCCGGCGTGCGCGTGGCGGTGGCGGATCGCCTGCACGCCGAGCCACACCAGGTAGACGGCTCCCGCGAGCTTGAGGACGGTGAAGGCGACGACCGACGCCGCGACGACGGCACCCACGCCGAATGCCACGGCGAAGACGGCCGGCATGATCCCGAGCGCGTTCCCGAGCAGGCTCAGCACCCCCGCCCGGCGGCCGTAGGCGATCGACCGGCTGATCGTGAAGAGGACGCTCGGCCCGGGGATCACGATCAGGGCCACCGACGCGAGCGCGAACGCCAGGAAGTGCTCGGGGGAGATCATGCCCGAACAGTAGCGCCGCGCGGTCCCGAACGGGGATCGGCCGCGTCAGTGCTCGATCACCTGATGGTCGCGTTGGGCGCCGTAGGACTCAGACCGCCGCCGCATCAGCTGTCGGGCGCCCTCCGGCTCGTGGAGTGTGCTCGGGCTCGCTGGAAACGCCTGGAACGACGAGCCGGAGGGGATTCCGCGAGCCGGAGGTGAACCGGACGCGCCGTCGCGTCAGCCCTCCCGCTCGACGAGCGTCCGTCGTGCGGGCGCCACCCCCGCGGCCGCTCTACGGTGGAGGCGTGACCGTCCGCCGTCCCCTCAGCCCGCTGTTCTGGGCCCTCGCGCAGATCGGGTCGCGGGCCCGCGTCGGATCGCCCCGCGGTCTCCCGGAGCCGAGCACCCGACTGCCCGCCCCGACCGGCCTGCGGATCCCGACCCGGCACGGCGTCGTCCGCGCGGTGGTGCAGCGTCCCGCCGTCGACGACCCGGACGCTCCGGTCGTGCTGCAGCTGCACGGCGGCGGCTTCGTCAACCGCTACCCCGAGCAGGACCTGCACATCGCGCGGGCGATGGCCGATCGGCTCGGTGCCGTCGTGGTGCTGCCGGACTACGACACCGGGCCGCGCGTGCAGTATCCGGTCGCCGAGGAGGAAGCCTGCGACATCGCCCGCTGGCTCCAGGCGGAGACCGGCGCCGGATGGTCCGGGGACCGGCTCCTGCTCGGCGGCGTCAGCGCCGGGGCGAAGCTCGCGATCAACATCTGCCAGCAGCTGCACGCGGCGTCGCTGCCGGCTCCGCTGGCCGTCGCGCTCGTCGTCCCGGTGACGGACGTGATCCGGACGGACCGGACGTCGGGCGTCCGTCGTCCGGCGATCAGCCCGTTCGTCCAGCGTTTCGTCGGCTGGGCGTACTTCCCGGACGTCCCGCGCCAGCAGGAGCCTCTCGCGTCGCCGTCCCGCGACCTCGCGCTGCCTGCGGCGATGCCGCCGACGCTCGTGCTGACCGGAGGGGACGACACGCTCGCCCCCGAGGGCGCCGAGCTCGCCGCGCGGCTCCGGAGCGGTGGCGTGCGCACGGAGCACCACGTCTTCGTCGGCTCGGACCACGATCTCCTCGCCGGGCGCGATCGGGCCGTGGTCCTCGAGGCGCTCGACCGGATCACCGGCTTCTTCGCATCGGAGCTGAGGCGTCCTCGTCCTGACGGCCTCACCTCCGGGTGAGGCCGCTGCGGTCTCCCTCGCCCCGGTGACCCCCGGCTCGATCGCGGGCGACGCCACCCCGACTCTGACCCCGCGATCGAGCGCCACCTCGACTCCCCGGTCGCTGCCCGATCTCCCCGTCCGGTGGAGGGGAGTCCGCCCGCTGTTCACCCAGCGGCTCTACTCTCCCGACCGTGGCGATGACGAGAGCCGTGCCCGTCCTGTCCCAGCGGCGGCGGTCGATCCTGCTGGCCGTGCTCGCGGTGGCGGTCGGTGTCCTGCTGATGGGCCATGCGGCGGTGCAGGGGATCGGCGCGGCGAACTTCTGGGCGCCCTGCTGGTCCGAGGGGTTCGAGAGCGCGGCGTGCGACTTCCTGCAGTACGAGGCGCCGTCGCCGGCGTGGCTCCTGCCGTACTGGGTGTGGTTCGTGGAGGTGCTGCTCGCGCTCGTCGTGATCGTCGCCGCCGTCGCAGCGGGGCGACGCCTCGGCACCGCGGGCCTCGCGCTCGTCGCGGTGCTGGCGTCGAGTGCGCTGATCGACTCCGCCTTCACCCCGATGATCAACGGCGGTCACACCTCGGCGGACGACCCGCCGGGCTTCGGGCTGATCGGCGCCGCCTTCCTCGCCTTCGCGGGAGCGCTGATGCTCCGCGTCGCGACCCCGTACCGCCGACCGCTCCGCTGAGGCGGGATCCGCGTCCTCCGCCCCGCCCTCGTGCGGGTCCGAGCCCACGGAACGCGAGGGTCGCTTCGTACAGTGGAGGCATGAGTGTGATGAAGGAGACGGGCACTGCACGGCGGACCGGACGCGGGTGGACGCGGGCGTCGCTCGTGCTGGGCGTTCTCGCCGTCGTGTCGTACGCGATCGGATACCTGGCGGTGGCTCGCCTGTGGCGGGGCGATCCCCTGGTGATCGGGATCGCGACGACGCTGCAGTACGTCCTCCCGCTGGCCGGCGTCGTCGTCGGTCACGTGGCGCGACGACGCGAGGGCCCTCGCCGCGAGTCGACGGTGGGGCTCGTGCTGTCCTACCTCCTGCTGGCCGTCGCGGTGGTGCCGGTCGTCATCGGGTCGTTCGGGCTGCTGGCGCGCTGAGGCGACACTGAGCACTTCGGGCGACGTCGGGTCAGCGGCGTCCCACCTGCCCGGGCGCCCGGAGCCGACGCGCGGCCCTGGGGGCGCCTTCGGCGCCGGCGCAGGGCGGGAAGAGGCAGACGTCCAGGCGGTGGTGGGTCTCGATACGCCCCTGCGGGGCTACTCGACCAGCATGTCTGCGGGCGTCTCTTCCAAGGAGACCCATCTCCCCCTGGGCGTCGGTCTCCTCCCCACCCTCCGCCGGCATCCGAGCCGCCCCCTCCGCTCGAGACGCCGGGGACCGGCGGCGTGCCGACGGGACGGATCGTGCCCGACGGGGTGACCGCTCGCGCTCATCCATCCGGGCTCGCCGTTGCCGGTTGAGCCCGGGTAAATTATGGTCGTGGTCAAGCCGATGCGGTACAGGGAGCTGGTGGCGCTGTTGCGGGCTGCGGGCTTCACTTCCCGAGAGGGGAAGGGTGACCACGAGGTGTGGTCGTGCAACGGCAGGCATCATGTGGTCCTCACGCAGACTCGGGACGTCTCGCCGGGACTCGTGCGCAAGGCGTTGAACGCGATCGAGGCGGCGAAGGAGGACGAGCGATGAGCATCACGGTCACGGCCCATCACTGGGAGCACGGCTGGGAGCTGTGGATCGACGGCGAGACCGTGACCCAGGTCAGCGCGCTCGACAAGGCCGTGCAGCAGGTGCGCGACTATCTCGACACCGTCGATCCGAGCGTCGACCACAGCGGATGGGACGTGACCGTCGTTCCGGAGATCGGTCCGCTCGGCGCCGAGATCATCGAAGCGCGACGCGCGACCGAGCAGGCGGCTCAGGCGTCCGTCGCCGCTGCGGTTCGCTCGCGTGCCGCAGCGCGACGACTGCGTGAAGCCGGTTACTCCGTGACGGATTCCGCGGCGATCCTCGGCGTGTCCCGAGGCCGGGTGTCGCAGCTCACGGGCAGCTGACTCCGGAGAAGCAGGGGCGCTGATCGGCACGAGCCGCCGGGCGGCGAGGTCGACCGCTGAGGAGTGTTCCGCTGATGATCGCTCGGTGCGACACCGCCGGCCGCAGAGGGTTTCCTCGCCGGCCGCTCCGACGAGGTGGCGAGGGAGTCGATGGCCCGGCGGGTCACGGACTGCTCGGCTGTGCTGTTCCGTCGTCTGCGACGAAGATGCAGAACGGGTGACCGGCCGGATCGGCGAGGACGTACAGCGCCTCCTCCGGATCTGCGCTCTGATCGTCGATGACCGTGGCGCCCAGGGCGACCGCTCGCGCACGTTGCCGCTCGAGCTCCTCCGCATCCGTGACGGTGAAGTCGAGGTGCAGCTGCTGGCGCACCGGCCCGTCCGGCCAGGTCACCCGGGGCAGCTCGTCCACCCGCTGCACCGTGATGCCGACCCCTTCGGAGGTGCGGATCGCGACCCACTCGGCGTCGTCGTCGGAGCCGTCTGCGGCCGGCTCGTCCCCGGGTCGGTACTCGCCGTCCAGCAGGGCGAGGTAGAACGCGGCGAGCTCTCGCGCGTTCTCGGCGTCGAGCACGATCTGTCGCAGATGCAGGGCCATGTCGGCAGGGTAGGCCGGATGCGCCCGCCGGCAGCGCTGAACCGAGCCGTGACCGCCCCCGTCACGCGGAGTCGACGAACTGCTCGGCGCGCCTCGTCCGGCACCTCGCGGGTACGATCGAGCACCGTGCCTCGCCGTTCTCCTGCCGCCCTCAGCGCGAGCATCCGCGCGGCGGGGGAGCGGCTGTTCCGGGAGCGCGGCTACTCGCGGGTCACCGTCCGCGAGATCGCGGCGGAGGCGCAGGTGGATCCCGCCGTCGTCGTCCGCCGGTTCGGGTCGAAGGAGGCTCTGTTCCTCGAGGTGATGCAGGTGAGCATCCAGGACCGCCCGGAGCTGGACGTGCCGCTGCGGGACTTCGGGCGCAGCTTCGTCGCCTCCCTGCTCGCGGACGAGCGCGACACGCAGGCCGTCTTCCTCGCGCTGGTGCGCGGCGGGAGCGAGCCGGCGATCGGCGCCCGGCTGCACGCCGTGCACGAGGAGGCGTTCGTGGCTCCGCTGCGGGCCCGCATGACGGGGCCGGATGCGGACCTGCGCGCCCGCCTGGCCGCGGCGCTCGTCGGCGGACTGCTGCACTCGATGTGGGTGGTCGGCGACGAGGTGCTCCTCGCCACCGACCACGAGCAGATCGTCGAGCGCTACGGCGACGCACTGCAGGGCCTGCTCACTCCGGCGGACCGGTCCGGCCCGCCGGCGTCCGCCTGACTACTGCACGGACCAGCCGCCGTCGCTGGGCAGGATCGCCCCGTTGATGTTCACGCCGTCGTCGCTGAGCAGGAAGGTGATCGACGCCGCCAGCTGCTCCGCGGAGGCGACGGAGGGGATCGCGCTCTGGAACGGGGCGAGCCGGGCACTGCCGGTCTCGGAGACGTTCGGCGGGAACGGGATGCCGGTGGCGACGCCGCCGGGCGCGACGGCGTTCACGCGGATCCCGCTGCCCGCGTACATGAACGCGGCGCTCCTGGTGAGCCCGACGACGCCGTGCTTGGAGACCGTGTAGGCGTTGCCGGACGCGTTGCCGCGCAGCCCCGCCTCGGAGGCGACGTTGACGATCGATCCGGCCGCGGCCGCGAGCATCGCGGGGAGCACGGCTCGGGAGAGCTTGAAGCCGCCGGTGAGGTTGATGGCGATCACCCGGTCCCACACCGCGTCCGAGGTCTCGTGGGCGGGGGAGAAGTCGTCGTTGATGCCGGCGATGTTGGCGAGGCCGTCGATCCGCTCACCGGCCGCTGCGACGATGGCGTCGATGGCGTCCTGCTTCGTGATGTCGCCGGCGACGGGCACGATCTCGGCCTCGGGCAGCGAGGCCGCGAACTCCTGGAGCCGCTCGTCCGAGATGTCGACGGCGACGACGCGGCCTCCTTCGCGGGCGATCCGGGAGGCGGTCGCGCGGCCGATGCCGGACGCCGCGCCGGTGACGATCACGGTCCTCCCTGCGAAGCGCCCGGGGGTGACGCTCTCGCGCCAGCCCGTGCTCTCCGCGGCCTCGGGCATGACGCCGCCGTTCGCCCGCAGCACCAGGTCGTCGACGACGCTCTGCGGGAGCTGCCCCTGACTCAGCGCGACCAGCTGCTGCAGCGGCAGGGAGCGCACCGGCGCCAGCTTCGCCTCGTCGAAGCCGCCGGCGGCGCCGCCGAGCACGTCGCGGATGAGCGCGGAGCCCTCGGGGTGGTTCAGCCATTCCCCGATCGAGCTCTGGGCGGTGAGTGGGGCGGTCGTGGACATGCGTCCTCCTTCAGGGTGGTCGAGCAGTGAAGTCAACTTAGTTGACTTCGCGCGTCCCGGCCACTACTCGCCCCGACCGCTGCTTCTGAGGGCACCGTGACGACCCGGCCGCGGCGGGGGCGAATCGCACAGGACGCCGCTGAAGGTGCTGATCGGAGGCTGTTCTCAAGAGGTTTCGACGTCGCTCTCGCCGGCCGCCGTCCCGTCGTCGGACCGCGCCGGGCACCGAGGCGCGCCCGCATCTGGTTCCATGGACGTGCGCGTGCGTCCGATCGGCCGCACTGCTCCTCCTGTGAAAGGTGGTCGGATCCGTGGTCTCCCAGGTCGTGCTCGTGGACGATCTCACCGGTGCGCCCATCGCCGCCGGGCGCGGCGGGACGGTGTCCTTCTCCGTCGGGGACGACGCGTACGAGATCGACCTGTCGGCGGCCAACATCGGGCACCTGCACCGCGCGCTCGCGCCGTTCGTGGACGCGGCCCGGCCGCTGTCCGAGGCGCCGGCCCGCTCCCGGGTGACGCCGATCGCCGCGAGCGCCGGGCGGAAGAGTCCCGAGATGCTCGCCGCGATCCGGCACTGGGCGCGGCGGCACGGCTACGAGGTCCCGCGCTCCGGCCGTGTGCCCTCGGACGTGCAGGCCGCGTACGACGCGGCGCACTGAAGCGGACGACCCCGGGTCGGCTGCGCGGCGCGCGGGGCTGCAGGCCTGGGCTGTTGGCGGCGGTGGGTCTCGATACGCCCCTGCGGGGCTTCTCGACCAGCATGGGGGGCGGGCGCCTGCGCTTCATGCTGATCGAGTAGCCCGCTCCGCGGGCGTATCGAGGTCCGCTCTCCGGGGAGAGGGCGGCCCCCGATCGGGGCTCAGGACGTCGCAAGTCGACGGGTCAGGAGGCCTTCTCGGCGGGGAAGCGCAGGGCGGGGACCGGCTCCGGCGCGGTGCGCGGCCGCGCCTTCGACGCCGTCAGGGAGAGGTAGGCGTCCTGCAGCTGCTCCCGCTGGCGGCCTGGGACGTGCGAGCAGAGGGCGTCGCGGGCCAGGGCGACGTTCCTCCGGCGCAGGTCGGCGTCCCCGAGGAGGCGGGCGATCCGGTCGGCGAGCTCGTGCTCCTCCGCGAGCAGCTCCTCGGGGAGCGACTCGGCGTACGGCCGGCGGAGGACGACGACCGGCACGCCGAGCGCCACGGCTTCGAGCAGGGACACCGGGAAGCCCTCCCAGCGGGCCGTGTGCAGATAGACGCTCGCGCCCGCGAGAACGGAGAGACCGCTCTCCTTGGAGAGCCAGCCGGTCACCTCGACACCCGATTCCTCGAGATCATTCGTGAGGTCGTCCGAGTTTCCGCGACCGACCCAGTGGAATCGCGCCAGAACTCCTTGTCCGGCGATAGTCCTCGCGGTCTTCGCGAAGATGTCCGGGCCCTTCTGCGGGGCTATTCGGCCCACTCCGACGATGCGTGCGGAATCATGCCCGATATCTTCTGATCCCGGTGGGGAATCACTGATGTTGTCGCGAATGAACTGGGCCGGGACGCCGTTGGCGCAGTTCACCACCCAGGTGGCGGGGGCGCCGCCGAGCGCTCGCGCGCGGCGCAGCTCGTTCTCGGAGCAGGTCACGAAGAGGCTGGTGTTGCGCGCCAGGACCCACTCGATCAGGTGGAACGCACGGAGCGCCGACGGCCCGCGATCCGCCCGCTCGAAGGGGAAGCAGTGCGGCGAATGCACTTGGGCCGTGCCGTGCCGCGAGACGGCCAGGCGCGCATAGAGACCCGCGAATGCGGAGTGCGAGTGCACGATCGAGGCGCGGGTGCGGCGAATTGCGCTCCTCACGGCGAGCACGCGGGCGAGGTGGCCGGCCGGCAGCTCGAGGACCTCGTCGAAGAGCGCGTGCGCCGAGACCGGCAGCGGAACCTCCGGACTGGCGGCGTAGAGCAGGACGTGGCGGATCCCCGCATCGGCCGCGGCGAAGCTCGAGATCGCGTCGGCGAGACCGCCGCCGAAGCGCTCGCAGACATGGAGCACCGTCACCCGCTCGAGAGGTTCTCTCCGGTCGGACTGCTCGTCGTCGGAATGGCGTGTCATGGTCACCCGTCTGCTCCGCGGATTCACCGATCGCTCCTCTTCGCTCTTCGAGAGGACATACCGGGCGAATGCGATGGTAGGCGTGAAGAAGGCGTCGCACTACAGTGATGCCGAGTCGTCGTCGACAGCGAGAAACAGGACATTCCGTCGGTCGTATCGGCGCGCCGTGAATGCCTTCCCGACCCCATCGAGAACGCGAGGTGCACGGTGTCCAGACCCTTCACCGCGCCGCGTTCGCCGGGTGGCTCGAGCTACCGCGCGGACCTCGAGGGACTCCGCGCGCTCGCCGTCGTGCTGATCCTCCTGACGCACTTCGCGGAGGTTCCGATCGGCGGCTTCGTCGCCCTCGACGCGTTCTTCGTGCTCTCCGGATTCCTGATCACGGGGCTCCTGGTGAAGGAGTACACCCGCTCGCGCCGGATCTCGCTGCCGACGTTCTACGTCCGCCGGTTCCGCCGGCTCGCCCCGGCCGCCGCGGTCGTCATCGCGGTGACGGTGCTGGCCGGCTTCCTGGTCTTCGGCCGGGCCCGGGCGGAGTCGATCCTCGTGGACGGGGTCTGGGCGGCGCTGGTCAGCGCGAACTGGAACTTCGTCCTCAACGGCACCGACTACTTCGCCACCTGGGCGCCGCAGTCGCCGCTGCTGCACTACTGGTCGCTGGCGGTCGAGGAGCAGTTCTACCTCGTCTGGCCGCTGCTGGTCCTGGTCGGCTTCGGGATCGCGCGCGCGGTCGCCCGGCGCCGGCGCGGGCCGGCGGATCAGCGGGTCTGGCCGCCGTCGTCGCGCGCGGTCGTCGCGCTGGTCGCCGTCGTCGCGGCGGCCTCCTTCGCCTGGGGCGTCGTGGAGTCCGAGCTGTCGCCGGGGGTCGCCTACCTCTCGACGCTGACCCGCGCGTGGGAGCTCGCCCTCGGGGCCCTCCTGTTCCTCGGGGCGGCGCACTGGCGCCGGATCCCGGACCGGCTGCGCCCGGTGCTCGGCTGGCTGGGCGTCGCGGTGCTCGTCACCGCGTCGTTCGTGCTCACTCCGCAGACCCCGTACCCGGGCGTCGCGGCGCTGCTCCCGACCCTGGCGACCGCGGCGATCATCGTCGCCGGAGAGGGCGGACCCTCCCACGTCGTCCTCTTGAGCAACCCGGTCTCGCGGTTCCTCGGGCGGATCTCCTACTCGCTCTACCTCTGGCACTGGCCGGTCTTCGTCTTCCTCGCCGCGCTCGTCGGCCACGACTCGCCCTGGTACCTCGCCGGAGCGATCCCGCTCGCCCTCGTCCTCGCCACCGCGAGCCACTACGGCATCGAGGAGCCCGTGCGCCGCAGCCGATGGCTCGAGCCGCGGGCCCGCCGCACCGACCGGCGCGGGAGCGAGGGCTGGCCCCGCTGGGTCGCGCTCGGCCTCGCCGCCGCGGCGCTCGTGACGACCGCCGTCGTGCTCGTGCTCCCGCGCGACAGCGTCGCCGTCGCCGGGGTCTCCGCGTCGACGGCCGTCGAGCCGGGCGCCGCGCCGGCCGTGCCCGAGGGGCTCGACGGGCTCGATCAGGTCACCGCCGCGCTCGGTGCCGCCTCGTCGGCGGTCTCCTGGCCGGAGCCGGTCGCGGAGGCGATCGACGCGGGGGACGCGGCCTTCGGCGGCGCCCTCGCCCGGACCTGCATCACGGTGGACGCGGCGAACGAGGACGACTGCGTGATCGGCGACGCGTCGCTCCCGAGGACCGCCGTCGTCGTCGGCGACTCCGTCGCCCTCGCCTGGGTTCCCGCGCTCGCGGGCTCGCTCAACGAGCAGGGGTACCGGGTGCGGCTGCTGACGGGAGCGCTCTGCCCGTTCGCCGACCTGCCGGTCACCGGGACCGTCACCGCCGACCCGGCCCCCGGCTTCCCCGCGACCTGCGACGACCACCGCCGCTGGACGCTGGAGCGCATCGCGGCGCTCCGGCCCGCCGCCGTGATCGTCTCGGACGCCGAGGTCGAGATGCTCCAGCTGATCCCGGAGGACCGCTCGACCGCGCAGGCGCGCTGGACCGAGGGCCTCGAGCGGAGCCTCGCCGAGGTCGGCGACGCCCGGACCGTCGTGCTGATGACGCCGCCCCGGGGCCAGGCGGTGGCGACCTGCTACACCCGCGTCGCCTCGCCGTCCGACTGCGCGGCGCCGGTCAGCGAGACCTGGTTCTCGCAGCTCGACGCCGTCACCGAGGCCGTGGCGGCGTCCCCCTCCGCCCGGCTGGTGGAGACCCGCGACCTGTTCTGCGCCAGCGCCGACCTGTGCCCGGCGTTCGCCGGCGGCACCCTCGTCCGGGCGGACGAGCAGCACATCACCGACGACTACGCCACCGCCATCGCACCGATCGTCTCCGAGCGCGTCCGCGCCGCTCTCGAGGGCTGACGCGGTGCTCCGGGACACGACGAGAGAAGCCCCATGAACCTCCGAGAACTCGTGCAGATCTGGCAGCGCTACTGGGCGCTCGTGGTGAGCGTGCTCGCCGTCGGCCTGCTGACCGGCTGCGGGGCGCTGCTGCTCACGGCGCCGCAGTACACCGCGACCGCGCGGCTGTTCGTCTCGAACCAGGCCTCGGGCTCCGCGACCGATCTGCTGCAGGGGTCCACCTACACGCAGAGCCGCGTGGAGTCCTACGCCGCGGTGGCGACGCTGCCGATCGTGCTCGACGCGGTCATCGAGGACCTCGGGCTGCAGACCACCTCCGCGGAGCTGGCGACGCGGGTGTCCTCCACGGTCGAGCTCGACAGCCTGATCATCAACCTCTCAGCGGAGTCCGGGTCGGCCGAGGAGGCCGCCGACCTCGTGAACGCGGTCGCGTCCTCGCTCTCCTCGACGATCACCGAGACGCTCGAGCGGCCGCTCGCCGGACGCGACCCCGTCGTCACGGTCACGCCGCTGGAGGAGGCCGCACCGCCCGCGGCGCCGTCGTGGCCGTCGATCCCGCTCGTCCTCATCGCGGGCGGGCTCGCCGGGATCCTGCTCGGCGTCGGGCTGGCTCTCCTCCTGAACGCACTCGACCAGCGGGTGCGGCAGGCGGCCCAGGCGGAGGCGCTGCTCGGCGTGCCGCTGCTCGGGACGATCCCGCGGACCCGGAATCTCGGCACCGTCCCGCTGATCGAGGAGGCGGCGCTGCGCTCCTCCTTCGGCGAGGCGATCCGGGCGCTGCGCACCAACCTCACCTTCGTCGACATCGGCGGGTCGCCGCGGCGGATCATCCTGGTCACCTCCTCGATCCCCGGGGAGGGGAAGTCGACGATCTCGCTCAGCCTCGCCGCGAGCCTCGCCGCGGCCGGGAAGTCCGTGATCCTCGTCGACGCGGACCTGCGGGTGTCGCGGCTGTCGGAGCGGCTGGGGCTCGAGACCGGCGTCGGCCTCACCGACGCGCTGCTGGGCCGGGCCGCCGCGAAGGACCTCCTCCAGCCGGTCGGCGAGAGCGGCTCGCTCCGCGTGCTCGCGTCCGGCCGCACCCCGCCGAACCCGGCGGAGCTGCTCGCCTCGCCGACCTTCGACCGCATCCTGCAAGAGCTGCACGCCGAGGCCGACTACGTGGTCCTCGACGCCCCGCCCGTGCTCCCCGTCGCCGACTCGCTCGTGCTCGCGCGGGCGGCCGACGCGGTGCTCTTCGTCGTCGGCTCGGCGCTCGTCAAGCGGCCGCAGCTCACCAACGCGAAGGACGCCCTGCAGCGCGTGCACGCCCCGCTCGTGGGCGTCGTGGTGAATCTGCTCGCCGCGACCGACGACCGCGGCCGCGCCTACGGCTACGAGAGCCGCGCCTACGTCGAGGCGATCGCGCAGGTCCGCCCGGAGGAGCCCGCGGCCAGTGCGGACGATTCGAAGCGGGAGCTGATGCCCTCGTGACCGGGATCGCCGGCCGCGCCTGGCGGCAGCTCGGGATCGCCGCCTTCAACATCGTCGCCACGCACGTCCCCTCCCACCTCGTACGCCTGGGCGTGCTGCGGCTGTGGGGCGCGAGGATCGGCGCGGGCACCTCGATCGGCCGCGGCACGTCGATCCTCGACATCGACCGCCTGGTGATCGGCGAGAACTGCTCGATCGGCTTCCGCTGCTTCTTCGACGCGCGGGGCGGGATCACGATCGGCGACGACGTCGCGATCGCGAGCGACACCCACATCATCACCGCGTACCACCTGCCGCAGTCCGACACCTTCGAGGCCGTCGAGGAGCCGGTGACCATCGGCGACCACGCCTGGCTGGCCTCGCGCACGACCGTGGTCGCGGGGGTCTCGATCGGCCGCGGCGCCGTCGTCGGTGCGTGCTCGCTGGTGCGCACGGACGTGGAGGCGATGACGATCGTCGCGGGCGTGCCCGCCGTCGTCCGCGGGCAGCGCACCTCCTCGCTCGCCTACTCGACCCGCTTCCGACGGCTGTTCTACTGATGCACGAGAGGGCGGCGATGATCCGCGAGTACGAGGGCGCCGAGGGCTGGTCGGACGTCACCCTCGTCTACGTCGCCCCGCGCACCGGCTCCAGCGGAGTGAGCGACTACGCCGACGACCTCATCGCCCGGGCCCGCGAGGTGGCCGGCGCGGTCGTCGAGGTGCGGCACGGCGGGGCCGGGGCGGACGGCGTGGCCGAGGTCCGACGGGCCCGCCGCGAGGTCCTGCGGGCGATCGCGACGGCCACCGGTCCGGTGATCGTGCACACCGAGCACAGCGGCGGCGTGATCGTGCCGTTCTGGCTGCTCGCGAGCCGTCGGGTGCGCGCGCGGGCGAGCGTCGTCACCGCCACGCTGCACGACGCTCCGCTCGCGGTCTGGACGCCGTTCCGCACCGCGCTCGTCGGCCGCAGCCACTTCGCGACCCACGCGATCCACTTCCCGCTGATGCGGCTGCACCGCCTGCTCGAGCGGCGCGTGCTGCGCGGCGTCTCGCTCTTCGCCCTCACCGCGTCGGGGGCGGCGGCGATCGAGGAGGAGCTGCGCGTCCGCGACGTCGACGTCGCCTTCCTGCCCGCCCCGGTCAAGCCGGCCGTCGCCCCGGCGGCGGAGCGCCCGCTCGCGATCGGGCTGTTCGGGTACGTCTACCGCGGCAAGGGCTTCGACCAGCTCGCCGCGCTCCGCGCCGCGGTCGATCCGGCCATCGAGATCGTGGTGGCGGGGCGCGGCACCGAGGCGCTGGAGCCGGTGCCGGGCGTGCGGGTGCTGGGCGGCGT
Organism: Rathayibacter sp. VKM Ac-2927; assembly: GCF_022815525.1. Classification (NCBI taxonomy): domain Bacteria; kingdom Bacillati; phylum Actinomycetota; class Actinomycetes; order Micrococcales; family Microbacteriaceae; genus Rathayibacter; species Rathayibacter sp. VKM Ac-2927. Next base: position 221,395 of record NZ_JALGRT010000004.1, on the reverse strand, counting down.
GGAGGGCGAGGACGAGGACCGCTTCTTCGCCGGCGTCCGCGCGATCGTGCTGCCCTACGGCCGGCGCGGCGCCTACGGTCCCACGATCCACGTCGCGTCGAGCGTCGTCGCGCGCGCTCTCGCCTACCGGACGCCGATCATCGCCCTCGGCCACCCGGGTCTCAGCGACGAGGCCGAGGTGGTCGAGGGCGGCGTGCGCGAGCTGGCCGAGCGGGTCAACGCCATGGTGCCCGACGACGCGGCGATCGGCGCGCTCGCGGAGCGCTCGGCCGGCCTCGCGGAGCGGCTCACCAGCGCGGCGGCCTTCGCGGTGTTCGCCCGTCGCTGGTCCGCGCTGCTCGAGGGCGCCCGCTCGTGACCGGGACGGCCGCCGCGGGGCAGGGGCGTCGGCGGATCCTCGCCCTCGCCGGCGCGAGCGGCTGGATGGTGCTGGGCCGCGGCTCCGGGCTGGCCTGGATGCTGTTCCTGGTGGCGACCGTCGGCCTCGGCGACTACGGCCTCTACGCGATGGCGTTCGCCGCCGCGGCGGTGCTCGCCGCTCCGTCCGAGAACATCTTCCTGGTGCGCAGCGTCCGCGTGGACGCGGCGACCTACGCGGCGGAGCGCAGCGCCCGCACGCTGCTCGGCCTCGCCCTGTTCGCGCTGGGCGCGATGGTCTACGCCTGGTCGTTCGTCGCCGGGCTCGCCCTGCTGATCGCCGGCGGTGAGATGCTGTTCAACGCGGTCAAGAGCCGGGCGCTGCGCGACGGCGAGCCGATGCTGCCGACCCGCTGGGACGCCGCCCGGCAGGTCGGCTCGATCCTGGCAGCGGTCGGGCTCTGGCTGCTCGCGGGGCGGGGTCTCCCGCTCGAGCTGCTGATGCTCGCCTACGTCCTGCCCTACCTCGTCGTCGCGGTCGTCGCCGTCCGCGGGATCCGCGGGGTCCGGCCGCGCTGGCCGCGGGGCGCGCGCGGGCAGCTGCTGCTCGTCGTCGACGCGGTCATCACGGCGCTCTACCTGCAGGGCGACATCCTCCTCCTCGGCTTCCTGCTCGGCGACGAGGTCGTCGGCGCCTACGCGATCGCCTCGCAGCTGGTGCTCGCGGCGTCGATCGTCGGGCAGCTGCTCGGCCAGCAGTACACGGCGTCGCTGCGGGACGCGGGCGGGCGCCGGCACGGCGGCCCGCCGCTCGGGCTCGTTCTCGGGCTGGGCGCGGTGATGGCGCTCGGGACCGCGGGAGTGGGCGGCGTCCTGCTCCTGGACCAGCGGACCGCGCAGGTCGGCGTGCTGCTGCTCGTGCTGGCCCCGTTCGCCGGTCTGCGCTCCGTCTCGAACGCGTGGGTCACCGCGCTGTACGTGCTGGGCGCCGACCGGCGCCGCATCCTCGGCGCGGGGGCGGCCCTGCTGCTGCGCGCCGCGTGCCTGGCGATCGCGGTGCTCGCGGGCGTCGCCGGCGGGACGGCCGCGGCGCTCGCGGCCGTCGTCGGCGAGGTGCTCCTGGTCGGCGCCTTCGCCGTCGTCCTGCACGACTCCTACCGGCGGGCGGGCGGGCCGCCGGACGTCGGCGGCGCCTCCGTCGACCCGCCGGCGGTCGCGCCGGCCGCGGCTCCCGTCCCGGGCGCGACAGGGGAGGGATCCGCATGAGCGGCGTCACCGAGTTCCTCGTCGCCAAGGACCCCGAGCTCGAGCGCACCGGGGACATGACGATGTTCTCGCTCGTCTACTCGCTCGCGCAGCAGCTCGGGCCCGTCCGCTACATCGCGCTCTCGCGCGAGTCGGGCGTGCGGAACGGGAACACGCTCGTGAAGAAGTCGCCGCCGTCGCCGGTGCGCCTCGTCGCCGGGGCGCTCGCGCGCGGGCGGAGCCTGGTGCACGAGCGCTTCGACCTGCCCGAGCTGCGCGCCGCCATCACCGCGAGCGACGCCGACCGGGTCGTCGCCGACCACACCTACCTCGCCGAGCCGTACTTCCGCTCCGGCGTGCAGAAGAAGCTGTACATCAACACCGTCGTGTCGGAGTCGCTGGTCTGGGGCGCGGCGCGCGGGAACCTCGGGCGCCTGCAGAGCGGCATGATCCTCCGCGACGAGCTGCGGGCGGTGCGCGAGGCGGTCGCGGTCGCCACCTACGACGCCGGCGAGGCGGACGACTTCGCGCGCCGGGGAGTGCGGCGGACGCGCTGGCTGGACGTCACCCTCCCGCCGGTGTCCCGCCACCGGCGCGACCTCGCCGCGCCGCGGGTCGCCTTCGTCGGCGACCGCCGCTGGCCGCCGAACGAGGAGGGCGTGCGCCTGCTGCTGCAGTGGTGGCCTGCCATCCGCGCGGGCATCCCCGGCGCCGAGCTGCTCGTCATCGGGCACGGCGAGCGGCCGCTGCCCGTGACGGAGGGGGTCCGCGAGCTCGGCTTCGTCGACGACCTCGACGCGACGCTCGCCTCCTGCCGCGGGATCCTCGCCTCGATCGCCACAGGCGGAGGCGTGCGGGTGAAGATCCTCGATGCCGTCGCGCGCGGGATGCCGGTCGTCGGCACGCCCGCCGCCGTGGGGAGCCTGGACTCCCTCTTCGATCTCCCGGTGGAGAAGACCAGGGAGGGCTTCATCGAGCAGGCGCGCCGGCTCCTCCTCGACTCCGCGCTCGCACGCCGCCTCGGCGACGACGTCTACGAGCAGAACATCGAGCACTGGCGGCAGGAGCGCCCGCTCCGGGCGGTCCAGGACTGGCTGGCGCCATGAGCTGGCGACCGCTGCCGGTGCTCGCGGCCGTCGCCTACGCGCTCGTCGCGCTGGCGGCGCTGCTGCTCGCCGTCGTCCGCGGCGGCGTCGCGACGACCGCGGTGGCGATCCTGCTCTGCAGCGCGCCGCTGCTGCTCCACCTCGCCGTCCGCGTCCCCGCGCTCTCGGCCGTCGCCCTCGGCGGGGTGCTCGGCGCGGCGCCGTTCGCCACCGTCCCCGGCACCGGGACCTACGCCGTGCTGGCGCTCGCCGTCTGGTTCGCCGTGACCGTGCTCTGCCTGCGGCCCCGCTCCAGCCCGCAGAGCACCGCGGTGCTCGGCGTGCTGACGGCCTTCCTGATCGTCTCGGCCTTCTCGATGGTGGTGACCTTCGACGGGATCGGCGCCCTGCTCACCTACCTCCGCTGGGCGCTCGCGGCCGGCATCACGATCCTCGCGCTCGTCGCCGACGAGCGGATGCGGCGGACGGTGCTGCGGGCCTTCGTCGCGGGCGCGGCGATCGGCGCGGCGACCGCGCTGGTCATGGTGGTGCTCGATCCGGGCGGGCAGCTGCTCAACTCGCTCACCCTCTTCGGCTACGGCGACACCTCGGCGGTCGGCAACCTGCGGACTGTGACGGTGGACGGCTCCTCGCTCACCCGGGTCAGCGGGCTCTACGTCGACCCGAACGTCGCGGGGCTGTTCTTCCTCTTCGCCTTCGGGATCGCCGGCGCGCAGCTGCGCGGCCGGCCGCGGATCCTGGTGCTCGTCCTGCTCGGCGCGGCGATCGTCGGGACGTTCTCCCGCGGCGCGATGGGCGCGCTGGTGCTCGGCCTCGCCGTGACGCTCGTGGTCTCGCACCGCTCGGCGGGCGCCCGCGCCGCGTCGGTCGCGGGCGGGATCCTCGCGCTCGGGAGCCTCTACTGGGTGCCGGCGCTCCGCGACCGCTTCGTCGACTCCTTCGACTCGCGCACCGCGGGCGTCTCGGACCGCGTCGACGCGCTGGCGAACTACCCGGGGCAGATGGCCGGGCACTGGTGGTTCGGCCGGGGCTGGGACCTGCGGGAGTTCACCGACGCGGCCTACGGCTACTCGCTCAACCACGTCGCCAACACGCCGCTGCTGATCGTCTGGCGCGCGGGGATCCTCTCGGGGCTGCTCTTCGTGGCGCTGCTGCTCGTGGTGCTGGTCGTCGCGGTCCGGCGGTCGCGGCGGGCGGGCTCGGGGTCCGGCTCGGACCTCGCCCTCGCGGTCTACGCCGGGACGGTCTTCTTCGCCTTCCAGGTCGACTTCCCGGTCGTCACGATGACCCCGCTCACGCTCGCCTTCGGCCTGCTGCTGACCCAGCTCTGCAGCGTGGCTCCGCCCGCGCCGCCACCCGCCGATCCGGTGGCCGGAGTGCGGACCGCCGCCGCCCTCGCGACTCCGCAGCCGTCCCCCCGACAGGAGCGTCAGCCATGACCGCCACCACCCAGCGGACCCCCGTCCGCCGCCCCCTGCGCGTCATCGGCCTCGACGGCTTCCGCGGCGGCCTGGCGATCTGCATCATCGTCGCGCACGTCGGCTCGCACTGGGCGCCCGGCGCCCTCCGCGGGACGGGGCTCGAGGTCACTGCGCAGGCGGTCGTCTCCTTCTTCGTGCTGAGCGGCTTCCTGATCTACTGGCCGTTCGCCCGGGCGGTCGTCGCCGGGACGAGCATGCGCGGGAAGCTCGGCGACTACGCGCTCTCGCGGGTGCTGCGCGTCTTCCCGGGAGCGACCGTCGGCTTCGTCGTGGCCTGGCTCAGCGGCACCCTCTACCTCACCAACGCCTACGACGCCGTCCGCGACGGTGCGGGCGACAGCGCGATCGGCCGCTTCGAGGATCCGTGGCGGGTGCTCCTGCACCTCAGCCTCCAGCAGTCCTACCTCCCCTCCCAGATCCAGACCGGCATCGCGCCCGCCTGGACGCTGACCATCGAGCTCGCCTACTACCTGCTGCTGCCGCCGCTGGTGGCGGTCTGCGTCCTGGTCCTCGGCCGGGTCGCTCCGCGGCTCGGGCTCTACGCGGTCGCGGCGGCACCGGGAGCGGTCCTCGTCGCGGTGGGCCTGGTCTCGAAGACCGCCGGCACGCTCTGGCAGCAGGCGTCGGGCCTCGAGTACGGCTCCTCGGAGTGGGGACCGAACGCCCTCGCGGTCTTCAGCCGCAGCCTGCCCGTCTGGGCCGACGGCTTCGGCTGGGGGATGGTCGCGATCGTCGTCTGGATCGCCGTCGAGCGCGAGGCGGTCGGGCCGCGCGGGCTGCGCACGGCCCGGCGCTCGGGCTGGATCGCGATCGCGGTCGGGCTCGTCGCGGTGGTGGCCGCCTACCTGCTCGTGCCGCGGTTCATCAGCGCGGGCGTGGCGATCGCGTCGCTCGGGGTGATCCTGCTGCTCGCGCTGCCGGTCAAGGACGGCCACTCGGTCTGGCGGGTCTCGCACCTCGTCGACAACCCGGTGCTGCTCTGGCTGGGCAAGACCTCGCTCAGCATCTACCTGCTGCACATGCCGGTGATCCTCTTCCTGGACCGCGCCGGCGTCGACTTCCCGGACACCCCGATCGGGCTGGTGACCGGTGCCGCCGTCGTGCTCGCTACGACCGTCGCGCTGGCGTCGGTGGTGTTCCTGGGGGTGGAGCGACCGGCGCTGCGACTGCGGAAGCTGGGTCGCCGTCGCCCGGTGTGAGCGCTGCCCGGAGCGCCGGTGCGGCCCGCTCGAGCGCGTCCCGGATCGCGGCGGCCGCCTGCTCGTAGGAGTCGTGGGACCGGCGGTAGGGGTCGGCGATGTCCTCGGCGGCGGCGGCCGCCTGGGCGAGCGGCCGCCGGGCCTGCACGCTGGCGAGCAGCTGGCGGAGCCGGGTGCCGGGGTCGGTCGAGTCGCCGGGGCGGGCGCCGTCGGCCAGGCGGGCGAGCTCGGCGAGGGTGAAGGCGCGGGAGAGGAGGGCCGGGGCGAGGCGCACGACCGCGGTGCGCTGCTCCCGGGTCATGGTGAGCACCAGATCGGAGCGCTCGAGCAGCTCGGGGGTGAGCTGCCGGCCGCGGTGCTCGTCGAGGGCGTGCGCGTCGACGCCCCAGTCCGCGATCGCCGCGCGCATCGGCTCGGGCATCGGCCGATCGAGCGCGGCGCCGAGCCCCGCGCTCGCGATCCGCACCGGCACGCCGTCGAGCAGGGACTCGAGGAGGAGCTCGGCCGCGGGCGACCGGCAGATGTTGCCCTCGCAGACCAGCAGGATCCGCGGGGAGCGCCGGCGGCGGAGCGACGGCTCGGCGGCGGTCTCCGCGGCGCTCATCGGGCGGCTCCTCGAGCGGCCCCTCGAGCGGCGCCGGGGCGTGCCGCTGCGACAGGGCGGCGCCCGAATCCGCCAATCTCGGCGGGCGCCGTGCCGGCCAGCCGAGGGGGTTCGGGGAGCCGTTCGCGCCTGCCGGCGTCGATTCCCGGTCTCTCGGCCACGGATCCTCCTCGCATCGGGCCCTCGACGGGTCCGCCCGCGTCGACCCGGATCGATGCTACCGAGGCGGCGCCCCTCGGGAGCGCCCTGCGCGGCCGGATCCGCGCGGGGGCGGGATCCGCGGGGAGCGGGAATGATCGGGGGACACGGCCGGGGGAGAGCTCTCGGCGCACCGGTGGAGGAGCAGCGCCATGGCATCGAGCAGACCGTCCGACGCACCACGATTCTCCCGCCGCGGACTGATCTCCGCCGCGGGGCTGTCCACGCTCGCCCTCTCGGCGGGAGCGCTGCCGAGCGCCGCGGCCGCCGCCGCGCCCCGCGCGATCGCGCCCCGCTCGGGGGCGGGCTTCTCGGTCAACTCCGGGATCCTCTGGGAGACGGCGGAGTCGCGCACCCGCAGCCTCGACTGGATGGTGGCGGTGGGCGCGAACTCCCTCCGCTTCGACCTCTCCTGGTTCTTCGCCGAGCAGAAGAGCGGCACCTTCGACTGGTCGCTGTTCGATCCGATCGTCGACGGCGCCCGCGCCCGGGGGCTGTCGGTGCTGGCCGTGCTCGGCAGCGCCCCGTACTGGGCCGCGGCGCAGAAGAAGGAGGGGCAGCCGCACAACCGGCCCGCCTCGCTCACCACCTGGCGCCGCTTCGTCAAGGCCGCAGCGACCCGCTACAAGGGGCGGATCTTCGCCTACGAGATCTGGAACGAGCCCAACGGCAAGGAGTACTTCTGGCCCGGGCCGGATCCGGTGTTCTTCACCTCGCTCGTGAAGGCGGCGGTCGAGGAGATCCGCGCGGCCGCCCCCGGGACCCTGACCGTCTGCGGCGGTCTCGGGCCGGGATCGACCGCCGCGGGCGACATGCTCGCGCCGGAGTTCGTCCGCCGGATGATCGCCGCGGGCATCGTCGCGACGAAGGTGGACCACTACGCCTTCCACCCCTACGACATGGACGGCACCCTCGCCGAGAGCGCCCGCTGGGACCTCACTCCGGTGCGCCAGGTGATCGGCTTCGCAGCGTCGCTGCGGGCGGCCGGAGCGGGGTCGTCGCAGATCTGGGCGACGGAGTACGGCTACCCGAGCGTCCTGGGCACGGATCCGCAGGCGCGGTTCCTCTCGTCGGGCGTGACGCAGTGGGCCGAGATGTCCTTCGCCGGGCCGATGTACCTCCACGAGCTGAAGGACCAGGGGGCCTCCGACACCTTCGGCGTCTTCGACACGGCGAACGCGCCGAAGCAGGCGGCCTTCGCGGTGCAGTGGATGCTCCAGAACGGCGTCCCCGCGCGCGACGAGGTCGTCCGCTTCGACGCGCACGCCGACTCCGCCCTCGGCGCGGCGGTGAGCCCCGTCTTCACCGTGGGGCCGACCGCTCTCGGGCGCGACCACGTGTCCGGCACCCGCTTCGAGACGCCGACCGGCTGGTGGAGCTCACCGGTCGCCGCCGGCGTGCTCTGGCGGCAGGTCGCGCTGCCGCCGTCGGGGCCGTTCGCCGACGGGATGCAGAACGGCCCGACCGGCGTGCGCGTCTTCTCGAACGCGCCGACGGGGACCTGGCTCGTGCTCGGCGACATCCTGACCGCGTGGCGGCCGGCCTACGGCTTCCCGCTGGCGGGCCAGTACGTGAACGCCGCGGGCACGACGGTGCAGGACTTCGAGCACGGCACGATCTCGTGGAAGGCCGGGCTGGTCTCGGGGTCCCTCGACGCGTGAGGGCGGGTCGCGCGGGTGGGCGGGCGCGGGGGCTCGGCGTCGCGCTGCTCGCCGTCGGGGTGCTCCTGGGCGGCGCGGGCTGCGTGGCGGCGCCGGAGCCCGCGCCGTCGTCCGCCGATCCGTCGCGGCCCGGGGCGGTCCTCGACGTCGGGCCGTGGGCGGGGGAGGCGCCGGCCGGCTCGGTCGTGCAGAGCGTCACCTTCCGCACGCTCGACGTGCAGGACCGCGCGGTCTCCTCGCACGCGCTGGTGATCAGCCCGACCACCGTCGGCGCCGCCGCGGGGCGGATCCTCGTCTGGGAGCACGGGACGACCGGCGCGCAGGCCGCCTGCTCGCCGAGCGCGATCCCCGGCTGGCTCACCGGCGGGGCCGTGCCCGGGCTCGACGAGCTCCTGCGCGGAGGGTGGACCGTCGTCGCGCCGGACCTCGCGGATCCGCGCACGGACCGGCCGATGCCCTATCTGGTCGGCGAGGGGGAGGCGCGCGCGTCGCTCGACGCCGTGCGCGCGACCCGGGAGCTGTCCGGCGGCGCACTCGACGCCGGCTTCGCGGTCTGGGGCCACTCGCAGGGCGGGCACGCGGCGCTCTGGACGGCGAGCACCGCCGCGTCGTACGCGCCCGAGCTGACAGTGCGAGCGGTGGCCGCCTTCGCGCCCGCCGTCGATCCCGGCGAGCTGATCGCGCCGACGGCGCCCCCGGTCGCGGCCGCGCTGCTCGGCGGCTGGATCGCCGCGGGCTACGACGCCTGGTACGGCGACGACTCCGCGACGAAGGGCTTCGATCCGGCGCTCGCCCCCGTCCTCGAGGCCGTCGCGGCCGGCTGCCTGGGCGACCCGCCGACCGCCGAGCTCACGGCCGGGCTGGAGCAGGTCGCCGCGGGGGCCGTCCCGGTCGGCGTCCGCGACTCGGCCTCGCTGCTCCGGCGCCGCCTCGCGGGCAACACGGCCACGACCGCGCCCGGCACCCCGACCTTCGTCGCCTGGGGCGAGGCCGACGACGTCGTCGCCCCCGCCTCGCTGGAGCGCTGGGCCGCCGCCGCCGACGGCACCGCCCTGGAGGCGCGCCCCTACCCTGGCCTCGACCACGGCACCGTCGTCGGCCCGGACTCCGCCGCCGTCGCGGACGCCCTGGCCTGGACCACCGCTCGCCTGCCCGAGCGCTGAGCCGCTTCCGGCATCCGTGCTGGCGACGGTGGGTCTCGATACGCCCCTGCGGGGCTACTCGACCAGCATGGGGGCGGGCGCCGGAGCCCGGTCGCGAGCGGCACGCTGACCAGCCGGGAGCAGGCGCTGCCCTTCCGCTGAGCCGGCCACCTCGGCGGCGGTGGTCGCCCGTCGACCCGCCCCGGGTGTACGGTCGTCGCATCTGAGGTAAAACGCAGGCCGCGCCGGTCTGCACGCGCACGCGGCATCGAGAGATCCGCCACTTCTTCCCTGTGAAGGAGTGCGCCCATGGTGCTCGACACCCCCCGATCCGCCCCGCGAGACGCAGCTCCCCGCCGCCTGCGCGACGCCTGGATCGCCCTCGCCGGACTCTCGGCCGTCTTCCTGTTCGAGATGCTCGACAACTCGGTCCTGAACGTCGCCCTGCCGACGCTCGGTCGCGAGCTGCACGCGTCGACCGCGGGCCTGCAGTGGGTGACGGGTGCCTACTCGGTCGCGTTCGGCGGCCTCATGCTCCTCTTCGGCGTGATCGCCGACCGCTTCGGACGCCGCAGGGTGATGCTCGCCGGCCTGGTGCTGCTCGCCGTCGCGAGCCTGGCGACCGCGGCCGTGACGACGACGGAGCAGCTCATCGCCGTCCGGGCCGTGATGGGGATCGCGGCGGCGATGACCACGCCCGGGTCGATGGCCCTCGCCTTCCGCCTGTTCGGGACCGACGACCTCCGGGTCCGGGCGCTGACCGTCGTCTCGACCGCCGGGCTCGTCGGACTCGCGGTCGGCCCCACCGCCGGTGGTCTCGTGCTGGCGGTCGCGCCGTGGCAGGTGCTCCTGCTCGTGAACGTGCCGATCGCGGTGCTCGCGCTGATCGGCATCCGCCTGGGCGTGCCGGCCGATGCCCTGGACGACCTGCACCGCGGCCCGATCGACGTCGTCGGCGCGCTGCTCGGCACGGTGACGATCGCGGCCGCCCTCGTCGCGCCGACGCTGTTCGTCGGCACCGGATCCACGGGCGACGGCGCCGGCACCGGTACCGGGATCGGACCGTGGGCGCCGTGGGCGGCCGTGGCGACGGCGGTCCTCGCGGGGACCGGCTTCGTGCTCCGCCAGCGCAGCGCCCGGCATCCGCTGCTGGACCTGCGCCTCGTGGCCCTGCCGCTCGTCTCCAGCGGACTGGCGTTCAAGGCCGCGACCGGTCTCGCCGTCGGCGGGCTCTCCTACCTGGTCACGCTCCAGCTGCAGCTCGCCTGGGGCTGGAGCCCGGCCGCCGCGGCGCTCGGCCTGCTCCCGCAGGTCGTCGTCCTCCTCGCCGGCGGTCGCTTCGTCGGCCCCTTCGTCGCGCGCGTCGGCCTCGAGCGCGCCGCCGCGGTGAGCGCGGGCGCCGTGGTCGCCGGGCTCGCCGTCTTCGGGCTGCTCGGCCGCTTCGGCTACGGCGGGGTGCTGATCGCCCTCGTGCTCGTCGCGGCGGGGATGCGCGTGGTCGGCGTCGTCGCCGGGACGAACGTGCTCCGCGGGCTCCCGGCCGAGCGCACCTCCGTCGGCGCGGCCCTCGTGGACACGGCGAGCGAGCTCGCGACCGCCGTCGGCATCGCCGCCGGCGGCACGATCCTCAGCGCCCTCGTCGCCGGCAGCATCACGAGCGTCCGCGCGACCGCGACCGGGGCCGAGCAGCTCTCCGGCGCGGTCGGCGTCGCCGGGCTCGTCCTGGCCGGCCTCGCCGCCGGGCTCGTCGCCCTCGGCGTCCTCCGGGCGCGCACCGCCCCCTCGGAGCAGTGACGTCGATGCCGAGCACGACGCCGGCCGGCACTCCCCGCGGAGCGCCGGCCGGCGTCGGTGCCGTGCCTGACCGGTCGGGTCAGCGCTGGACGAGCGGGATCGCGATGTCGGTGACGTCCGCGCCGATCGTGCCGAGGCGGGTGGCCGTGCCGTTGAGCACGCCCACCTCGTAGAGCGAGCCATTCACCGCGGCCAGGCCGATCGAGCCGATCGAGCCGCCGTTGCGCAGGACGGAGTAGATGTCGAAGCCGGTGACACCCGCGGCGTCGACGCCGAGCTTCCCGGTCGGCGCCAGCGTGCCGGCGTTGGCGGGGGACTGGATCGCGATCTGGTCGAGCGCCGTGTCGAGGACGAAGAGGGTCGTCGCCGTGTTCGGGTCGAGATCGTTGTTCGTGTACGCGGCTCCGTTGACGCCGGTGGCGACGGCGGGCGCGGCGTAGCTGAGCGCGCCGTCGGCCACGGTCGCGGCACCCGGAGTCGCGAACGGCTGGCGGAGGTTCTGGCCGGTGTCGCTGATCACGCGGAGGGCGTTCGCGGCCGGGTTGAAGTCGACGCCGAAGGTGGTGCCGCTGAGCGCCACGGTGAGCCGGGTGACCGGAGCGGCCACGCCGGTGGTCGCGTCGATGGAGTAGACGCCGGCGCTCGCCGCGGTGTTCCCGACGCCGTAGAGCTCGCCGTCCTGGACGCGGTAGTCGATGCCGACGAGCGCGGTGTCGCCGCCGGTCAGACCGGTGACGGCGACACTGCCGGAGACCGTGCCGGGCTTGAGGGGGTTGAACTGCACGAGCGCCGTGCCCTCGTCGGCGAGACCGACGACGCGCAGCTTGGCGGCCACCGAGCGGGCGGCGCTGACCAGAGCGCTGCTGGCGTCGCTGGTCGCGGCGGCGGGAGCGACAGTGCTCGCGCCGGCCAGCACGGGGGCGACGGCCATCACGCTCGCGACGGCGACAGCGGTGATGCCGACTTTCAAGGTCCTGCTCATCATGAACTCCTCGAGACTTCCGGTCGCCGCAGATCGGCGACTCGAAGAGGGGTACTGCCCGGCCCCCGCGAGCGTTCATCCGCGCCGCAAGATTCATCGCTGATCGTCGAGTCGGAGGCCGGTTCGCGTCCCGGAGGGTGAGCTCGGGCTCGTGGAATCGGCTCGGGCGCGCTGGATCCGCGCGGAACGGCGTGCCGGAGGTCGTTTCGCGTGCCGGAGGTGGTGGCGGGCGCGCTCAGGCTCGCGGAAAAGGCCTGGAGTCGCTGGTATCGCCCGGGTGAAGGCATGCGGGTCTCGATACGCCCCTGCGGGGCTACTCGACCAGCATGTCTGTGAGCGTCTCTTGCACGTCGATCGCCTTGTTCGTGCGGGTTAAGGCATGCTGATCGAGTAGCCCGCGGAGCGGGCGTATCGAGATCCACCAGCGTCGGAAGAGGAGTCTGCAGGCCCGCCCTGCTGATCGCGGCGGGTCTCGATACGCCCCTGCGGGGCTACTCGACCAGCATGTCTGTGAGCGTCTCTTGCACGTCGATCGCCTTGTTCGTGCGGGCGAAGGCATGCTGATCGAGTAGCCCGCGGAGCGGGCGTATCGAGATCCACCAGCGTCGGAAGAGGAGTCTGCAGACCGCCCTGCTGATCACCGGGGTCTCGATACGCCCCTGCGGGGCTACTCGACCAACGTGAGGCCGCGTGCGGGCTCCGATCGTCAGTCGGACGGCGCGTCGGCCTTGTACACCTTTCGGAAGGCGTCCTTGCGGGCGATCTTGCCGCCGCGGAACTCGTAGATGTCGCAGCCGCGGGTGACCTGGGGCTCGCCGTCGGGGCCGGTCCCGGTGAAGGACCAGGTGGCCGCGCCGCGCGAGCCGGCGATGAGGGGCTCCCCCTCCTCGTGCCGCTCCTGGCCGGTGTCGAAGGCGAGCATCAGCGCGAAGCCCTCGCGGACCTGCTCCTTCCCGGACCAGGTCCGGCCGGGCTCGGGACCGACGGACGCGCCGTAGACGCAGTCGTCGGTGACGTGGCTCATCAGCTCCTCGAGGTCGTGGCGGGACCAGGCGTCGCTGAACGCCGCCAGCACCTCGGGCGTCATCTCGCTCGTGGGGTGATCGGTCGACAGGGAATCGCTCATCGGTGAACTCCGGTCCTTCGAGTCGTGGACCGTCGTCGGTCGCTCTGCGACAGTGGCAGGCCCCGGGTCGCGGAGGCAACGTCCTCTAGCGGTCATGTCCGGAATCGGACGACCGGGGGCGACGCGGGGCGGTCGTGATCCGGCGGGCCGGTGACGCCGCGGCCGTCGCAGACCGCGGCGCGATCACTGCAGGACGAGTCCGACCAGCGGGGGCAGGACCAGCGTCGCCAGGCCCACGAGGACGCCGTGCGCCCCGACGCCCAGCGCGATCGCGGCGAGGATCCGCGGGCGTCCCGGGCGGACCACGCCGGCGACGCCGAGCCCGGTGGTGGCGGCGGCGAGCAGCAGCTGAACGAGGGCGATGCCCGCGAACAGCGCGCCGATGCTCGTCGCGTCGATGCCGTTGCCGTAGGCGAGCACCGGTATCGCGGTGGTGACGCCGGCGAGCATGATCTGCGTCAGCGTCTGGAGGACCGCGAGCAGGAAGCCGATCAGCCCGACCGTGTTGCGAGGACGACCCGGCGCGTCAGTGCGTGTCATCGTCGAAGCGTAGGGCGGAGCGGGCCCGCGGGTCGATCCCCGGGGCGAGTGCGGTCGCCACGCAGCGTGCGGGTGGATCTCCTTGGAAGAGACGCCCGCAGACATGCTGGTCGAGTAGCCCTGCAGGGGCGTATCGAGACCCGCCGTGATCAGCAGGGCGGGTCTGCAAACTCCAGGACCGGCGCTGGTGGATCTCGATACGCCCGCTCCGCGGGCTACTCGATCAGCATGATCCTCCGAGAGGACGCCCGATGGGGCCCGAGTCGGAAGCGGGCCCCCGCCCGCGTCCACTCGCGGGCGCAGGCCCGTGCGCGTGGACGTGACGGGCTCCGGCCCGGCCGAGCCGTCCCGCCCGGGCCGGTGCTCCCGGCCGCAGTCCCCCGATGCGGCCGAGAGCACCTCGGCACCGACGTCCGCGTCGGTCCGCCCGCGGCGTCACCGGAGCCCCCACTCCTCGACCGCCCCTCCACAGTAGGTTTCCGGAGCGCTATTCGCCATCTGTCGTTTTGCGTCAGCGGGCCACTACCGCTCCTCCCTTCGTGCGCGCACACTGGGAGGAGGCTCGCGGAGCGCCGGCACGGTGAAGCGGCCTCCGGCGGGGTCGTGCTGCGAAGGAGCGTCCGATGATCGTGCGAGGTCCGCGATGAAGCCCGGTCGTGCGTGCGCTCTCGGCGGGGTGGCCGTCCTCCTCGCCGTCGGGATCGCGGGCTGCACGGCGCCGAGTCCGGACGGCACCGCTGCCGGCGGCACCGCGTCCGCCGGCCCCGTTCCGAGCGGCACCGCGAGCGCGACGACCACGCCCTCGGCGGTCGCCGAGGCGTGCGCGCTCGCCGGCACGTCCACCTTCGAGGTGCAGGACACGGTGACGGTGATCGTGGAGCTGACTGACGCGGGCACCGGCGCCTGCGTGCTGCAGGGCACTCCGGAGGTGACCTTCCTCGACGACGCCGGCGCCCCGGTGGACACCGTGGTCCAGGCGGGTTCCGGCGAGCAGTTCTCGGGGGAGCCGGTCACGGTCGAGCCGGGCGGGCACGCCTACCTCACGTTCCTCACCGACACCACCGGCTCGTGCGCGCCGACGGCCGCGACCGTCATGGTGCTCGCGGTCCCCGGCGCTCCGGGAACCACGCAGGTCGATCTCGGCTCGACGTCCTTCTGCCCGACCGCGGTCGACCTCCCGCCGCTGTCCTACCCCGTGACGCCGCAGCCCACGACGCTGGCCTGAGCGCCGCCCGCGGCCGGCGTCACACCGCCGCGAGGACCGCGCGGGCCGTCACCGCGTCGGTGACCAGCGCGTTGATCAGGGAGCCGCGCACCGCGCCGAGGATGCTCGGGGCCTTGTCGACGCCGACGGCGACGCCGACCGCGTGGGGGAGGGCGGCGAGGTCGGCACGGGAGACGCGGACCATCCGCTCGCTGCCGGGGAACTCGACGGCCGAGCCGTCGGCGCGGAAGAAGTTGAGGCAGACGTCGCCGGCGGCCTCGTCGAAGAGGTGCCGGTCGCTGGGGAGGCCGGAGGAGAGCTCGTGGCGGGTGGCGGTCGGGGCGCCGATGCCGAGCAGGGCGCCCTTGGCGCTGCTCCAGAGGTCCATCACCTGGAGGAACGCGGGGTCGGCCTCGAGGCCGGAGCGCATCGCCGGGCTGGGCAGGGCCTGCGCGAAGAGGAAGCTGGAGCGGGCGCCGGTCGCGGCGGCGGCCATCCGGGTGATCTCGTTGGTCTGGAACCAGGACTGCGGCTCGGCCTGGCCGCCGACGGCGGGGACGATCGTCACTCCGGGCAGCGGCGGCAGCATCCCCGAGCTGGCCAGGTCGTGCACGGTGCGGCCGAGCGACATCAGCAGGGCGTCGCCGACGCCGAGCTGCATGTCGGCGAGGGCGGCGGCGACCGGGACGGCGAGGTCGCGGCCGAGGGTGGCGGCGTGCGTCACGGGGGCGAGGTGCACGGCGTTCAGGCCGAGCGCCTCGCGGAGGGCGTCGGCGAGGCCGGTGTTCTCGTCGACGAAGGGGTCGATCACGCTGATCCGGACGAGGCCCAGGCGCCGGGCCTCGGCGATGAGGCGGCTGACGGTCGGCCGCGAGACGTCGAGCCGCGCGGCGATCTCGACCTGGGTCGCGTCCTCGAGGTAGTACATCCGCGCCGCCTGATAGACGACGTCGAGGGGGAACCTGACGGTGTCGGAGCGCCGGGGGGCGCTGGGCGGCGGAGTCACGTGCGTCATTGTGCCCTCTTCCTCGGCGTCGTGCAGGTCCCCTCCCCCTCCGCGAGATGCCACTTGTGAGCGCGACACGCCGTGAAAGGCGCTCATAAGTGGCATCTCGCGGAGGGAGGAGGGACGGGTGGGTTACTCGGAGAGGGTGAAGGGGGCCGTCATCTTGTCGACGTTCTCCTTCGTGATGAGGATGCAGTCGAACGCCTGCTTCTCCTCCGAGGCGCCGGTCTCGCCGGTGCGGAGGAAGGAGTCGGCCTGCTGGACGGCCTCCTTGGCGAAGGTCGCGACGGGCTGGAGCACGGTGTACTGCAGCT
Organism: Rathayibacter sp. VKM Ac-2927; assembly: GCF_022815525.1. Taxonomy (NCBI): domain Bacteria; kingdom Bacillati; phylum Actinomycetota; class Actinomycetes; order Micrococcales; family Microbacteriaceae; genus Rathayibacter; species Rathayibacter sp. VKM Ac-2927. The sequence continues at coordinate 205,436 of NZ_JALGRT010000004.1, read as the reverse complement.
CGCCGGCCTTGATGGCGTCGACCGCGTCGGGCGAGCCGTCGAAGCCGCCGACCTTGACCTGGTCGAGCTTGCCGACCTCCTTCAGCGCCGCGATCGCGCCGAGCGCCATCTCGTCGTTGCCGGAGATGACGCCGGTGACGTCCGGGTTGGCCTGCAGGATCGACTGCATCTTGTCGTGGCCCTGCGTGCGGTCCCAGTTGCCGACCTGGTTCGCGACCTCGACGAGGCCGGGGTACTGCGAGATCACGGTCGCGTAGCCGTTCGAGCGGGTCTGCGCGTTGTTGTCGGAGGGGGATCCGAACAGCTCCGCGTAGTTCGCGGTGTCGCCGACGTCCGCGACCCACTGCTGCGCGCCGAGGGCCGCGCCCTGGGCGTTGTTGGAGACGAGCTGCGCCTTCGCGAGGCCGGTCTCGTTGATCTCGGCGTTCACCAGGATCACGGGGATGCCCGCCGCGTCGGCCTTCTTCACCGCGCCGACCGAGCCGGAGGCGTTGGCCGGGTCGAGGATGATCGCGACCGACTTGTTGGTGATCGCGGTGTCGATCAGGGTGCTCTCGGTGTTGGTGTCGCCCTTCGAGGCGCCCACGTTGGCGGTGTAGCCGAGCGCCTCGGCCTCGGCCGACGCGACGTCGCCCTCGGTCTGCCAGTAGGGGTTGGCCGGGTCGTTGACGATGATCGAGATGAGGCCGCCCTCGGAGGCGCCGGGGGTGCCGGCGGCCTCTCCCGCGGTCCCCGCGTCGGAGGAGCATCCGGACAGGACGAGGGTGAGCCCCGCGCCCGCGGCGAGCACCGTTGCCAGCTTGCGGTTCATTGGTCTGTTCCTTTCACTGTGGTCCGATCGGCGGTGGCCGACCGAGGTCTTCTCTCGGGAGGCCGGCCTAGGCGGCCGGGGCGCCCGATGTCTGGGGGACGGGCGCCGGAGCGCCCGCGTCGGAGGCGGGCCGCGGGCCGGAGCCGCCGCCCTTGCGCGGCTTCCCGCGGTACTGCACCGCGTTCAGCAGGACCGCGAAGACGATCACCGCGCCGGTGAAGACGGTCTGCCAGTACGACGAGACGCCGATGATGACGAGGCCGTCGGAGAGGAAGCCGATGACGAACGCGCCGAGCAGCGTGCCGCGGACGGTGCCGACTCCGCCGGTGAGGGCCGCGCCGCCGATGACGACGGCGGCGATGGCGGTGAGCTCGTAGGAGCTGCCGGCGGTGGGGCTGGCGCTGGTGAGCTCGGAGGAGAGGATGAGGCCGGCGATCGAGGCGAACAGGCCCGAGAGCACGTAGACGCGGACCTTGACCCGCTTCACCGGCACGCCGGAGAGCTCCGAGGCGCGCTCGTTGCCGCCCGAGGCGTACAGCCAGCGGCCGAAGACCGTGCGGTTGAGCAGGAGGCTGACCACGATCGCGACGACGATCATGATCACGACGCCGATCGGCAGGCCGAGCAGGCGGTTGAACCCGAGCCAGTCGAAGCCGGTGTTGCCGAGCTCGGGCTGCCCCGCGAGGTCGTTGTAGGTGAGGCCGTTCGTCATCAGCAGTCCGACGCCGCGGACGACGTAGAGCATGCCGAGGGTCGCGACGAACGGGGCGACCTTGAACCGCGCGACCAGGATCCCGTTGATCAGGCCGATCAGCGCGCCGGCCGCGCAGGAGAGCACGACCACGACCCAGAGCGCGGGGTAGAGGGTGCTCCCGCCGATCTGCACGCCCTGCATCAGGAAGCCGGCGATCACTCCCGAGAAGCCCAGCGTCGAGCCGACCGAGAGGTCGATGCCGCCGTTGAGGATCACCAGCAGCATGCCGATCGCGAGGATCGCGTAGACCGCCACGTGCGAGGACATCGTGAGGATGTTGCCGACGGTGAAGTAGTTGGGCGAGAGGATCGAGAACACGACGATGATCGCGATCAGCGCGAAGAACGCGCGCCCCTGCAGCAGCAGGCGGCCGAGGTCGAAACCGTCCTTGAAGAGCGCGGGGCGTCGCTGCCCGGTCGCGGTGGAGGTCATTGAGGGCTTCCGTTCCGTAGTGGTCACGAGATCACGGCCTCACCGGAGGCGGCCATGATGTCTTCTTTGGAGACGTCCGAGCCGAACTCGGCCGCGATCCGGCCTCGGCTCAGCACGATGATGCGGTGGGCGATGCTGAGGCACTCGCCGACCTCGGAGGTCGTGTAGACGACGGCCAGGCCGTCGCGGGCGCGCTCGGAGAGCAGCCGGAAGACCTCGGCCTTGGCGCCGATGTCGATGCCGCGGCTCGGCTCGTCGAGCAGGATCACGTCGGGCTGCGTGGCCAGCATCTTGCCGATGACGACCTTCTGCTGGTTGCCGCCGGAGAGCGAGCCGATCATCGCCTCGCCGCCCGCGGTCTTCACGTGCACGGTGCGGATCGAGTCGGTGACGAGGTCGACCTCGCGGCGGGGGGAGAGGAACAGCCCCTTCACGAAGGAGCCGATGCTCGCGAGCGAGAGGTTCCGGCCGACGGTCATGGTCTGCACCAGGCCGTCGCGCTGGCGGTCCTCGGGGACGAGGCCGAGGCCCGCGCCGATCCGCTCGGCGATCGACATCCCGGCCAGGTCGCGGCCGTTCTTCGAGATCGTGCCGGCGGTGACGGCGGTGCGGCCGGCGATCGCCTCGAGCAGCTCGGTGCGGCCGGCGCCCATCAGCCCGTAGAGGCAGACGATCTCGCCCTCGCGGACGTCGAGGTCGATGCGGTCGACCACGTCGCGGCCGGGGATCGACGGGTCCGCGACGCTGACGCCGCGCACCGAGAGGGCGACGTCGCCGAACGGGTAGCCGGTGGGCGGCGAGCCGAGGTCGAAGCCCTCGCCGACCATCGCGCGGACGACCCAGGCGAGGTCGATGTCGGCGGCGACGGCGGTCGCGGTGACCGAGCCGTCGCGGAGGACGACGGCGTGATCGGTGATCTCCAGCGCCTCCTCCAGGTGGTGCGAGATGTAGACGATGGAGACGCCGCGGGCGGTGAGGTCGTGGATGACGGTGAAGAGCACCTCGACCTCGGCGGCGCTGAGCGCGCTGGTCGGCTCGTCCATGATCAGGATCCGCGCGTCGACGGAGAGGGCGCGGGCGATCTCGATCAGCTGCTGCTGGCCGAGCCGCAGGTCGGCGACGAGGGTCAGCGGGTCGATGTCCTCGCCGAGCTCCTCGAGCACCGCGCGGGCCTGGCGCGCCTCCTCGGCGTAGTCGACGCCGGACGGGCCGGTGATCTCGCGGCCGAGGAAGATGTTGTCGCGCACCGAGAGGTTCGGGGCGAGGCTCAGCTCCTGGTGGATGATCGAGACGCCGTGCTCGCGGGCGTCGACGGTGTCCTCGAAGGCGACCGCGGTGCCGTTCAGCACGATCTCGCCCGAGGTGGGCTGCTCGACCCCGGACAGGATCTTCATCAGCGTCGACTTGCCGGCGCCGTTCTCGCCGAAGAGGGTGGTGACCTGGCCGCGGTGCACCGAGAAGCCGACGCCCTTGAGCGCGCGGGTGGCGCCGTAGGTCTTGACCACGTCGACGGCCTCGAGGACGACCTCGCCGATGCCGGCGACCGGGGCCGCGGCGGTGCTCACTGGACCACCAGCTCGGACGGCGTGACGAGCCAGCCGGCCGGGTTGATCAGCTGGAACGCGCCGGTGACCTGGATCGTCTTCCCCTCGAGCGCGGTGGTGTCGACCGCGCCGAGCACGGTGGTCTTCAGCTGCTCGTTGAGGGCGCTCGCCGCGTCCTGGTAGTCGATCTGGTTGGTGAACTGGCCGAACTCGACGGTGCCGGTGGCGTCGCGGAGGTCGGTGCCGTTGATCGCGGGGCCGGTCTGCACGCGGATCAGGACGTCGCCGGGGACGCCCTCGACGGTCACGGGGTAGATGCCGTTCTGGCCGGCGCCGACGGTGCCGGTGAAGGTGGTGGCGAACTCGGGGCCGGTGCCGCCGGGGACGCCGTACTCGGTCGCGGCGCCCGCGCTGTCGGCGGCGATCGCGGTGGCGAGGGTGGCGGCGTCGACCGCGCGGTCGGCGATGCCCTCCTGGATGACGGGGAAGTTCTCGGCGGCCCAGGATTCGGCCGAGAACTCGGCGGGGCCGGCGCCCAGGTCGGAGTCGGCGCCCACGACCTTGGTGCTGAACGCCATCGCGGCGAGGACGACCACGACGACCGCGGCGAGGATCAGGCGCTTCCGGGAGGCGCCGATCGGGGGCCTGCTCGTGGTGGGAGGGAGTGCACGCGTCATCGCGGTGTCCGTTCGCTGGTCGGGAGTGCTGGTCGTGGTGGTGCTCGTGACGGCGTCCCCCGGGGGCGGCTCCGTCGCTGCGGGAGATGGGCGAACCCGCCTCCGGAGAAGAAATTATGTTCAACACAGAATTTCCGCAAGGGCCGCGACGGAATTGGCGGCAGATCGGCCACGTCCCGCGGAGAATAGAAATTCTGTTCTTGACAAGTGTTCTGGACGGGGTAGGTTCGGGAAGGCCGCGACGAAGCGGCCCCGCGAACCCCTCGGAGGCTTCCCATGACCATCACCACTCCTTCCCCGCAGACGCGGCACTTCGACGGCTCCGACGTGCCCGAGTCCATGCGCGCCGTCGTCGTGCACGGCCCGGAGGACTACCGCCTCGAGACCGTGCCCGTGCCGGTCCCCGCCGCCGGCGAGCTGCTGCTGCGCGTCGACGCGGTCGGCGTCTGCGCGAGCGACCTGAAGTGCTACCACGGCGCCGCCAAGTTCTGGGGCGACGAGAACCGCCCCGCCTGGGCCGAGCGCGACCGCATCGCGGGCCACGAGTTCGTCGGCACCGTCGTCGCCGGCGACGACGCGGCGCTCGCCAAGCGCGGCGTCGCGCTGGGCGACCGCATCGCCTGCGAGCAGATCGTGCCGTGCTGGGAGTGCCGCTACTGCCTGATGGGCGCCTACTGGATGTGCGGACCGCACGACATGTTCGGCTTCAAGGGCTTCGACGGTGCGATGGCCGAGTACGTGCTGGTCCCGACCCGCGCGCTCACCCACCCGGTCAGCCGCGACCTGGCCCCGCAGGTCGCCGCGTTCAGCGAGCCGCTGTCCTGCGCCATGCACGCGGTCGAGCGCGGGAGCATCCAGTTCGACGACGTCGTGGTCATCGCGGGCGCCGGCCCGATCGGCCTCGGCGCGATCGCGGGCACCCGGCAGAAGAACCCGAAGATGGTCATCGCGCTCGACATGAGCGACGAGAAGCTCGCGCTCGCCACCAAGGCCGGCGCCGACCTCGTCATCAACATCACGAAGCAGGACGCGGTCGCCGTCGTCAAGGAGCTCACCGGCGGCTACGGTGCCGACGTCTACATCGAGGCCACCGGCCACCCGTCCGCGGTCTCGCAGGGCCTCAACATCCTGCGCAAGCTCGGCACCTACGTCGAGTACTCCGTCTTCGGATCGAACGCCTCGGTCGACTGGTCGATCATCAGCGACGACAAGGAGCTCAACGTCCTCGGCGCCCACCTCGGCCCGAACTGCTGGCCCGCCGCGATCAAGCTGCTCGAGAGCGGCGTCCTGCCGATGGACGAGATCTGCACGCACCAGTTCCCGCTCGAGCAGTTCCAGGAGGCGCTCGACCTCGTCGCCGACAGCCAGGGCGGCTCGGTCAAGGTCTCGATCGTCCCGTCGCTGACCGAGGCGGTCGTCGCGGCCGACGCCCGGAGCTGACGGCATGACGACGATCTACGACGACCCCGACGAGTTCGCCGAGGACCAGCTCGCCGGCTTCCTCTCCCTCTACGCGGACCGCCTGCGCGGCGTGCCCGGCGGAGTGGTCGCGCACCGCACCGCCGGCGCGTCGCCGCAGGTGGCGGTCGTCATCGGCGGCGGCTCCGGGCACTACCCGGCGTTCAGCGGCACGGTCGGCCCGGGTCTCGCGACCGGAGCGGTGGTGGGCAACATCTTCACCTCGCCCTCCGCGGCGCAGGCCTACTCGGTCGCGAAGGCGGCCGATCAGGGTCGCGGAGTGGTGTTCAGCTTCGGCAACTACGCCGGCGACACGATGAACTTCGGCATCGCGGCCGAGCGGCTGCGCAAGGAGGGGATCGACACCCGGATCGTCGTCGTCACGGACGACATCGCCTCGGCGGAGGAGATCGGGAAGCGCCGCGGGATCGCGGGCGACTTCCCGGTGTTCAAGGCGATGGGAGCGGCTGCCGCCGAGGGGCTGTCCCTCGACGAGGTCGAGCGGATCGGGAACGCGAGCAACGCGGCGACGCGCACGCTCGGCGTCGCGTTCTCGGGCTGCACCATGCCCGGCGCGAGCGAGCCGCTGTTCAGCGTGCCCGAGGGCCACCTGGGTCTCGGGCTCGGGATCCACGGCGAGCCCGGCATCCAGGACATCGAGCTGCTGCGCGCGGCGGAGCTGGCGGATCTGCTCGTCGACCGGCTCCTGGCGGACCTTCCCGAGGGTGCCCGAGCGGAGGGCGGCACGACGCGCGTCGCCCCGATCCTCAACGGGCTCGGCACCACGAAGTACGAGGAGCTCTTCCTGCTCTGGCGCCACATCGCGCGCCGGCTGGAGGAGGCCGGGCTGCAGACCGTCGAGCCGGAGGTCGGCGAGCTGGTCACCAGCCTCGACATGGGCGGCGTCTCGCTGACGCTGCAGTGGCTCGACGACGAGCTCGAGCGCTACTGGCGCGCCGACGCCTACACGCCGGCCTACCGCCGGGTCGCGGCGCCGGTCGCGGCGCTGCTGGCGCCCTCGGGCGAGGACGCCGCGGCGGGTGAGGAGGAGTCCGCTCCTTCCGCCACGGACGCGGCCGTCGCGCTCGGCGAGACCGTGCGCGCCGCTCTCGAGCGGATGCGCGAGCTGCTGCAGCGCGAGGAGGAGACCCTCGGGCGGATCGACGCGGTCGCGGGCGACGGCGACCACGGCCGCGGGATGCTCAAGGGCATCGGCGCGGCGACCCGGCGCCTCGACCGGATCGAGGAGCGCGCGGGCGGCGCCTGGCTGCTGTCCCGCGCGGGGCAGTCCTGGGCGGAGCAGGCCGGCGGCACCTCCGGGGTGCTCTGGGGCGCGGCGCTCGAGGCGCTCGGCGCCTCGCTGACCGACGGGCGCGAGGAGTACTCGGCGGCGGACGTCGTGGCCGGCGTCGACGCCTTCGCGGAGTCGATCGTGGATCTCGGGCGCGCGGGCGAGGGCGACAAGACCATGCTCGACGCGCTGCTGCCGTTCGCCCGCGTGCTGCGCGAGCGGGTGGCGGGCGGCTCGTCGCTGGTCGAGGCGTGGCGGGAGGCGGCGGGCGTCGCCGTCGAGCGCGCCGCGGCGACGGCGGACCTGCGGCCGAAGGTCGGCCGCGCACGACCCCTGGCCGAGAAGAGCCTGGGCACACCGGACGCGGGCGCGACCTCGATGGGGATGATCCTGACCGCGGTCGGCGACGTCCTCGCGGAGCGCGCCGGTGCGGAGCCCGCCACGGAAAAAGGAGGAGCGGAATGACCACCACCTATCGGGTCGTCGTCGGATCGGACGACGCGGGCCACGACTACAAGGAGGCGCTGAAGGCCGATCTGCTGAAGGACGACCGCGTCTCGCTGGTCACCGACGTCGGCGTCGACGCCGACAGCCACACCGACTACCCGGACATCGCGGTCACGGCCGCGCGGATGATCGCCGACGGGTCCGCGGACCGCGCGATCCTGGTCTGCGGCACGGGCCTGGGCGTCGCGATCGCGGCGAACAAGGTGCCGGGGGTGCGCGCGGTGACGGCGCACGACTCCTACTCGGTGGAGCGGTCGGTGCTGTCGAACAACGCGCAGGTGCTCTGCCTGGGGCAGCGCGTGGTCGGGCTCGAGGTGGCGCGGCGGATGGCGCGGGAGTGGCTCGGCTACGAGTTCGATCCGTCGAGCGCGTCGGCGGGCAAGGTCGCGGCGATCTGCGGCTACGACGGGAGCGCGCCGGCGGGCGTGGACGCCTAGAGATCAGCCGCCTGCCCCGAGGTCCCGGCTCCGCTGCGCCAGGCGGTGCACGGTGGCGCGGGTCTCGGGGTAGAGCCGGCGGAAGTCCGCGTACAGCCCGTCGTAGAGCGCGGCGACGGCCGGATCGGGCACGAGGGTCGTCGCCGCGGGGTTCCACTCCTCGATGTCGACGTCGGTGACGAGGCCCGCCGCGAGCACGGCCGAGCCGTACGCCGCGCCGACCGAGACCGTGGGGATCACCTGCTCCAGGCCGCAGACGTCGCTGACGATCTGCGGCCAGAGCTCGGCGGCGACCCCGCCGCCCGCGCCGACGAGCGCCTCGACCCGGACGCCGTGCTCGCGGAGTACCTCGAGGTGGTGCCGGACGGCGAAGGCCGTCGCCTCGAGAACGGCGCGGTAGAGGTCGCCCCGGGTGGAGCCGACGCCGAGCCCGGCGATCACGCCGCGGGCGTCGGAGTCGGCGAACGGCGAGCGCTCGCCCGCGAAGTAGGGCAGCACGAGCAGCCCGCCGGCGCCCGGTCCGGACCGCGCGGCCTCGTCGAGCAGCTCGGCCCAGGAGGCGCCGGTCAGCCGGCGCAGCCAGTCGGTCACGGCGCCCGAGGTGGCCATGCCGCCGGCCGCGGTCGGCTCGCCGGGGGCGGCGCCGACCGTCGTCCACATCCCGCCGAGCGGGGTCGGGGCGGCCATCGGCGCGACCAGGAACATCGTCGTGCCGTACTGGAGGAACACCCGGCCCGGTCGGCGGCGGCCGGCGCTGAGGCTCTCGGCCCAGGCGTCGATGGTGCCGAAGACCACCGGCACGCCGGCCGGCAGTCCGGTCGCGGCGGCGGCCTCGGGAGTGATGCGGCCGGCGATCTCGCCGGGCCAGCCGAGGCGGGGGAGCTGCAGGCCGGGGGCGAGCAGGGCGGCCCACTCGTCGATCCACTCCTCGCGGGCGACGTCGTAGAGCGGCGTGCACTGGCTGGCCGAGTGGTGGTCGAGCACGTACTCGCCGGTGAGCAGCTCGACGATCCGCGAGGACGGCATGGTGAAGCGGACGGCGCGGCGCCAGAGCTCCGGCTCGTGGCGGGCGACCCAGGCGAGCTTGACGCCCGCGGCCTGCGCCGAGAGCCCGGAGCCGGTGCGGGCGCGCATCGCCTCCTCGCCGCCGAGCAGTGCGGTGACCTCGTCGAGCATGCCGACGCTGCGGGTGTCGACGCCGTAGAGGATCGCGGGGCGGAGCTCGTCGCCGGCCGCGTCGGTGAGGAGGACGCACGGGCCCATGCCGCTGACCCCGACCGCGACGACGACCCCGTGCGGCGCGGCGGCGGTGAGCTCGGCGACGAGGCTGCGGAACTCCGCCCACCAGACGCCGGAGTCCATCTCGACCCAGCCCTGCCGCGGCCGGTCGACGACGTGCGCGCGGGCCGCCTCGGCGACGACCCGCCCGTCGAGGCCGACGAGGATCGCCTTCGTGCTGGACGTGCCGACGTCGACTCCGAGAACCACGTCCACGACTCGTCCTCCTGCTGGGCTGCACCGACCACCGACGCCCTCGAGCTTAGGGCGGCGCCGCGGGCGCCTCGGCGGTCGGGCGGCCTGCTGGTCGAGCAGCCGCCACATGCGGGTCGAGCGGCTCGCAGCGTCGTCGCATGCTGGTCGAGCAGCCCGGAGGGCGTATCGAGACCCACCACGATCGTGCGTGCGGCAACCGAGGTTCTGCTTCGGGTGGATCTCGATACGCCCGCTCCGCGGGCTACTCGATCAGCATGACCGGCGCCCGCACGACGCATGAGCGCAGGCCCTCCGTGCTGGTGGAGCAACCGCCCTCGGCCGCCTTGCATGCTGGTCGAGCAACCGCCTTCGGCGGCCCTGCATGCTGGTCGAATCTCCACCTTCCGCGGCGCGTTCATGCTGGTCGAGTAGCCGCCTCCGGCGGCGTATCGAGACCCACCGTCGTCGGACACCCGGCAGCGAGCCTCCTCCACAACCTCCGCGCTCACCCAGCTGCGCCGAGCTCTGCGCCGGTGGCGGGAGGAGCTGCACGAGCAATCGCTGACCGAGCGGCATGCCCGAGCGCGAGCGGATCGCGCTGTCTGGGTCACGGCGGATGTGGACGGAATGGCGACGCTCTGCCTGTACGGGTCGGCGCCTGCGGTGATGGGTGCTTACGAGCGTGCGGACCGAATGGCCCGTTCTCTGCGCGACGCCGGGGATGTGCGCACGCTCTCTCAACTGCGCGCCGACGTCGCCGTGGATCTGCTCTGCGACGGCGACATCATCGGCACGACCCCGGACGCGGAGGATCGTCCCGATCCGACGTTCGTCCCCGGTGTCCGGGCGGAGGTGCGGCTGACGCTCGCGGCGTCCACGGCCGTGGACCTGGATGACGAGCCCGCTGAGTTGGACGGTTACGGCCCCGTGCCTGCCGACGTGGCGCGGGAGCTGATCCGGACGGCGGCGTCGTTCACCCGGGTGCTCACCGAACGGGACACCGGTGCCGTCGTCTCCGTGGGCCGGACGCAGCGTCTTCCGCCGTCGCGGATGCGGCTGCATCTGCAGTTACGGGATCAGACCTGCCGCTTCGCGGGTTGCCTCCGCACCTCCGCGCGCAGCGAGGCGGACCACACGATCGAGTGGCGCAACGGCGGCGAGACCTCCCTCGAGAACCTCGTCGCGCTCTGCACCAGCCACCATCACCTCCGGCACGGCGACCGATGGACGTACACGAAGGACGACGCCGGGACGATCGTGTGGACGACGCCGACCGGGCGCCGTGTCAGCAACCGGCCGCCGCCGCTGCCGGGGCGACCGCCGGACCCACCGCGCCGACCGCGCTTCGTCGATGCACCGCCGCCGTTCTGACGGTGGTGGATCTCGATACGCCCGCTCCGCGGCCTACTCGATCAGCAAGCAGAGACCCCGCGGTGTCAGCGGGGCCGGCACTCCAGGCTGAGCCAGAGCTCGAAGCAGGCGCTGCGGGAGAGGGCGGTGGCGCCGATCGAGGCGCGGCCCATCCGGCCGGCGTCGGGGCCGAAGACGTCGAGGAGGAGGTCGCTCGCGGCGTTCGAGACCTCGTTGAGGCGCTCGAAGCCGGGCGGGCACAGCACGAAGCAGAGCCCGCGCGAGAGGGCGACGACCTCGTCGAGCGAGCCGAGGGCCGCGCGGATCATGCCGAGCGCGTTGACGGCGGTGTAGCGGGCCGCCTCCCGTGCCTGCTCGAGGGTGATGTCGACGCCGACCGCTCCCGGGTGCAGCAGGGCGCCGTCGCGCGACTCCGGGGTGATGCCGCTGAGCTCGAGCAGGTCGCCGGTGCGGTGGAACGCCCGCAGGGTGCTGCCGCCGTAGCGCCCGCCGTAGGGCGGGTCGAGGTAGTCGGGGATCGCGAGGCCGAGCTCGCGGGCACGCTGCTCGGGGGAATGCTCAACGACGGGGTGGCTCATGCGCCTCAGCGTATCCGGCGGTAGCCAGAATGGATACAACCTGCGTACGATGGGATCCATTAAGGGGTCGGCGGTACGGCGACCGCGAGAAGGGACCTGCAGATGACGATCGGCCTCACCGGTGGCGCCCCCGCCCGGACGTCCATCGATGTGGCCGCCGAGCGCGCTCGCACCGCCGGCACGGCCGGCCGGCACTACTTCAACGCGGCCGGCGCGGGCCTGATGACCGACTCCGTCCTCGAGACCGTCATCGCGCACCTCCGCCTCGAGCAGCGGATCGGCGGCTACGAGGCCGCGAACCACGTCGCCGACCGGATCGACGCCGCCTACGCCGCCGCCGCCGCGCTGCTCGGCGCAGACGCCGACGAGATCGCCTTCTTCGACAGCGCGACCAGCGGCCTCCGCGCGATCTTCGACGCCCTCCGCCTCGGCCCCGGCGACACCGTGCTCGCCCCGCGCTCGAGCTACGTCAGCCAGGCGTTGCGGCTGCTCGCGCTCGAGCGCTACGACGGCGTCCGCCTGACGCTCCTCCCCAACGACTCCAGCGGCGGCCTCGACATCGAGGCGCTGGAGAGCGCCCTCGCCACCGCGAGCGGCCGCACCGTGATCAGCGCCGTGCACGTCCCCACCTCCTCCGGACTCGTCGAGCCGGTCGCCGCTATCGGCGTGCTGGCCCGCCGCTACGGCGCGATCACGGTGCTCGACGCGACCCAGTCGGTCGGTCAGCTCGACATCGACATCCGCGCGATCGACTGCGACGCCCTGGTCACCACCGGACGCAAGTTCCTCCGCGGGCCGCGCGGGACCGGGCTGGTCTTCCTCCGCCGCGGCCTGCTCGAGGGCATCGGGGCCTGGGCGCCCGACGTGCGAGGCTCGCAGTGGACGAGCGAGCAGGAGTGGACGATGGACGGCACGGCGAGAGCCCTCGAGACCTGGGAGTCGTCGGTGGCCCTCCGCCTCGGACTCGGCGAGGCGCTGCGCGAGGCGCACGAGCGCGGCACGGCGGCGACCGAGGCGCACCTGGTGGCCCTCGGCGCCCGGCTGCGCACCGAGCTGTCCGCGATCGGCGGCGTCACCGTGGCGGATCCGCCCGTGTCGCCGTCCGGCATCGTGACCTTCACCGTCGACGGCGTCCCCGGCAAGACCGTCTCGGCGCGGCTGCGCGAGGCGGCCGTCGACTCGCTCGCGGTGCCCGCCTCGCACGCGCAGTGGGACCTCGGCGCCCGCGGCCTCGCGAGCGTCGTCCGGGTGTCGCCGCACGTCTACACCGACGAGTCGGACGTCGAGGCGCTGCTCGCCGCGGTCGCGGGGGTGACCTCGTGACGGTCTCCGACGACACGGTCCACGACGCGATCGTCGTCGGCCTCGGGATCCACGGCTCCGCCACCGCCTTCGAGCTCGCCCTGCGCGGGCGCAGCGTGGTGGGGATCGAGCAGTTCGGCCCCGGCCACGTCCGCGGCTCGTCGCACGGTGCGACCCGGATGATCCGTCGCGCCTACCCGAGCCCGGTCTGGAACGACCTGGTCGACCGCGCCTTCCGCGGCTGGGACCGCTGGTCCGCCGCGGCGGGCGCGCCCTTCGTTCACCCGACCGGCGGCCTCTACGCGCACCGCGGCGAAGCGGCGCTGCAGGGCGGGCGCAGCCGGCCGGTGCCCGTGCCCGACTCCTCCTTCGTTCCGCCTGCCGACTACGGCGTCGTCCACGACCCCGACGCCGGCGTCGTCGAGGCCGCCCGCGCGCTGGCCTTCGCGCAGTCCGCCGCGACCGCCGCCGGCGCCGAGCTGCGCTTCGACGAGGAGGTGCTCGACTGGAGCGTCGGCACCGGAGACAGCGCCGGCGTCGTCACCGTCCGCACCTCCGCGGGCGAGCTGCGCGCCCGCCGCCTCGTCGTCTCCGGCGGCGCCTGGGTCGAGCGGCTGCTGCCCGAGACCGCCGGCTTCTTCGAGGTGCAGCGGATCCTCACCCTCACCGTCCCTGCCGGCCAGAGCGTCGCGCAGCCGCCGGCGCTCGGCTGCTTCTCCGTCGACCTGCCGGACGGGCTCGTCTTCGGCCTGCCCGAGGCGGCCGGCTCCGGCGCCAAGATCGGCGTCGACGCGGGACCGGTCTGGGACCCGGCCGTGCCCGTCGCCCCGCCGACCGCGGCGGAGATCGCGCACCTCGAGAGCCTGCTCCGTCGCTTCGTCCCCGGGATCGACACGGCCGGCGGCGAGGCCGTCGCCTGCCTCTACACGATGACCCCCGACAAGCGCTTCGTCGTCGGCGCGCTGCCCGGCCGGCCCGAGGTGCTGGTCGCCGCGGCCTGCTCCGGCCACGGCTTCAAGTTCGGCCCCGCGATCGGCGAGGCGCTGGCCGACCTCGTCGACGGCGTCGACCGCCCCGACCTCGACTTCCTCAGCCCGGACCGGACGGTGACCGCATGACCCTCTCCCCGCCTCCCGCCCGCGTCGCCGTCGCGGCGCCGCATCCCGCCGCACTCGACGCCGCCGCCCGCGCGATCGCCGACGGCGGCGACGCGATCGACGCCGCCCTGGCCGCCGCGACCGCGCTCACCGTCGTCTACCCGCACCAGTGCGGCCTCGGCGGCGACCTGATCGCGCTGGTCCGCCGCCCCGGCGAGGACGTCGTCGCGGTGGTCTCGGCCGGAGCGGCGCCCGCGGGCATCGACGTCGCGGCGCTCGCCCGCGAGGAGCGGATGCCGCGCCAGGGCCCGCAGACCGTCACCATCCCCGGCGCGGTCGCCGGCTGGCAGGCGATCGCCGGTCTGGGCGGTCGCCTCGGCCTCGACACCCCGCTCCGCCGGGCCGCGACGCTCGCCGCCGAGGGCTTCCCGATCTCCGCGGGGCTCGGCCGCGCGATCGCCCTGCGCCGCGACGAGCTGCTCGCCGACGAGGGCATGCGCGGCGTCTTCGGCGACGGCGACGGCGGGCTCCTCGGCGAGGGCGACCTGCTGGTGCAGCCCGCGCTCGCCGCCTCGCTGACCGAGCTCGTCGACGACCCCGGAGCGTTCTACCGCGGCCGGATCGCCGACTCCCTCGCCGCGCGCCTGGCCGCCCTCGGCGGTGCGCACACCCCCGCCGACTTCGCCGCGCACGAGGCCGAGCTGGTCGAGCCGGCCGCCTCCCGCGAGGGCGGCGTGCGCTGGTGGGTGGCTCCGCCGCCCAGCCAGGGCGTGGTGCTGCTCGGCGTCCTGCCCGAGGCGCTCTCCGGCGACACGGCGCAGCTCGTCGAGGCCGTCCGCGACGCGGCGCTCGTGCGGCAGTCCGCGCTCGGCGACCCGCGCGGCGGAGCGATCGACGTCGCCGCCATGCTCGACCCCCGCTCCTTCTCGCGCGGCTCCCTGCCGCGGGCCGGGCGCGCGCTCGGCGACACGGTCGCGGTCACCGCGGCCGACACCGACGGCACCGTCGTCACTCTGATCCAGAGCGTCTACCAGCTCTTCGGCTCCGGGATCCTCGACCCCGGCACCGGCATCGTCCTGCACAACCGCGGCTCCGCCTTCAGCACCGACCCCGCCCACCCCGGCCGGGTCGGCCCGGGCCTGCGCCCGCCGCACACGCTGCTGCCGGTCATCGCCGAGAGCGGGGACCTGCTGCTCGGCCTCGGCTGCCAGGGCGGCAGCGCCCAGCCGTGGATCCTCGCCCAGCTCGTGCGCGAGCTGCTCGATCCGGCCGCGGATCCGGCCGCCGTGCTCGAGCGGCCGCGCTTCGTCGTCGGGGCGCGGGACCTCGGGCACGAGGAGCTGACGCTCGTGGCGGAGCCGGGGGTTCCGGCTGCGGTCGCTGCGGCGCGAGAGCTCGGGCTTCCGGTCGCCGAATCGTCCGGCCCGATCGACGAGGCCGGGCACGTGCAGCTCGTGCGGCTGCATCGCGACGGGCGGCTCGACGCGGCCAGCGATCCGCGGGCCGACGGCCGCGCGATCGTCGCGGGGGCGGGCTGACCGCTCTCGACCGTCGCGGCCGGGAACCGCGCCCGCCTCGTCGGACCGGCCCCGTCGCTCCGCTCCTCTTATCCCGCTGAACTCCCCTTTTCTTCCGCACGCCTGACGCCCCGAACCGAAGGACCGCCGCCGCCATGAGCTCCACCAGCACCAGCACCCTCACCACTCACTCGCACTCCCTCGACCCCCTCGCCGCCGCCGAGATCGCGTCCTTCGTCGCCGCCGTCCGCGCGAGCGACCGCATCGGCGCCCGCCCGCGGTTCTGGGGCATCAGCCTGGACGAGGAGAAGGCCCGCGGCATCGCGCCCGGCGGCGCGCGCCCCGTGCGCCTGGTCGTGCTCGACCCGGACGCCCGCGCCGCCTGGGAGGTGCGCGGCTGGACCGCCGGCCCCGACAGCCCCGCGATCGTCGAGGTCTGGACCGACGTCGACCACCGCCGCCCCGGCGTCTCCAGCGACGAGGCGCGCCTGATCGCCCAGGCGGCCCGCAACTCCCCGCTGCTCACGGAGGCGCTCGCCCTCCGCGGCATCACCGACACCTCGCTGGTCTGGGTCGACCCGGAGTCGATCACCGGCTTCGTGCCCGACGACCTCGCCGACCGCCGGCTCAGCTGGGGCACGGTCTGGTACCGCGAGTTCCCCGAGGACAACGGCTACGCCCGCCCGGTCGCCGGCCTCGTGCCGATCCTCGACCTCGACACCCTCGAGGTGATCCGGATCGAGGACCACGGCGTGATCCCGATGGCGAGCGAGACCGGCGTCTACACCGCCGGCACCTGGGGCCCCGACCGCGAGGTGTCCAAGCTCGACATCGTGCAGGCCGACGGCCCCGGCTTCGCGATCGAGGGGCACCGCGTCGAGTGGCAGAACTGGTCGTTCCGGGTCGGCTTCAGCCACCGCGAGGGCCTCGTGCTGCACGAGCTGACCTACCGCGACGGCGACGTCGAGCGTCCGGTGCTGGCGCGCGCCGCCGTCAACGAGATGTACGTGCCGTACCTCGACAGCGACCCGACCGCCTACCGCAAGAACTTCTTCGACTGGGGCGAGTACGGCGCCGGCCCGCTCACCGCGAGCCTCGAGCTCGGCTGCGACTGCCTCGGCGAGATCCGCTACTTCGACGTCGACTACCTCGACGGCCACGGCGAGCCGCAGACCATCGTCAACGGCATCTGCCTGCACGAGGAGGACGACTCGATCCTCTGGAAGCACGTCAACACCCGCACCGGCAGCGCCGAGGTGCGCCGCAGCCGCCGCCTGGTGATCTCCAGCTTCGCGACCGTCGCGAACTACGACTACGGCTTCTACTGGTCGCTGTACCAGGACGGCTCGGTCGAGCTCGAGGTGAAGCTGACCGGACTGATGTCGGTGAGCGGCATCGCCGACGGCGAGTCGCCGCGCTCGGGGCGAATGGTCGCGCCGAACGTGCAGGCGCCGATCCACCAGCACTACTTCGCGGTCCGCCTCGACACCGCGATCGACGGCCCGCTCAACCGCCTGGTCGAGGTGCACGCCGAGGCCGACCCCGACGAGACGACCAACCCGTACGGCAACGCCTGCCTCGCCGTCGAGACGCCGCTGGCCTCGGAGTCGGTGGCCGCCCGCCGCGCCGACCCGTCGCGCGCCCTGCACTGGCGGATCGAGAGCGAGTCGGCGCAGAACCGCTACGGCGAGGCGACCGCCTACCGCCTCGCGCTGCAGAACACCGCGCAGCTCTACGCCCGCCCGGGCAGCGTCGTCGAGCGGAAGGCGCCCTTCGTCGGGCAGCACCTCTGGGCGAGCGCCTTCGACCCGGAGCAGCGCTTCATCGCCGGCGAGTACCCCAACCAGGGCGAGCTCGGCGACGACGGCGTGCACGTCTGGCAGCAGGCCGACCGCTCGCTCGAGAACGAGCGCCTCGTGCTCTGGCCGGTCCTCGGCGTGCACCACTTCCCGCGCCCGGAGCAGTGGCCGATCATGCCCGTCGACCGGATCAGCCTGCGACTGGAGCCGGACGGCTTCTTCGACCGCAACCCGTCGCTGGACGTGCCGGCGTCGGAGTCGGCGCACTGCGCGCCGGCGGGCTCGGGCGACGCGCACGCGTGCCACACCGATGGCGCGTCGGACGCCCACGCCGGGCACGAGCACGCGGAGCAGCAGCACGGTCACGAGGGCGGCCGCTGATGGCGGGCCTGGCTGAGCACCTCGCCGACAGCAGCGCCGTCGCGCTCGCCGCGGCCGTCGCCTCCCGCGAGGTCTCGGCCGTCGAGGTGATGCGCGCGCACCTGGAGCGGATCGAGGAGCGGAACCCCGCGATCCGCGCCGTCGTCTCGCAGCAGCCCGACTCGGTCTCGCTCGCCGCCGCGGAGGCCGCCGACCGCCGCACCGCCGAGGCGCTCGCCGCCGGCGAGCCGCTGCCCCCGCTGCACGGCCTGCCGACCGCGGTGAAGGACCTGATGGACGTCGCCGGCTTCCCGACGACGAACGGCTCCGCCGCCTTCGCCGACGCCGCGCCCGCCGCGCACGACAGCGTGCTCGCGACGCTGCTGCGCGAGTCCGGCGCCCTGATCATCGGCAAGACCAACACCCCCGAGATGGGCCAGGGGGTGCTGACCTTCAACCCGGTCTTCGGCACCACCGTGAACCCGTGGGACGTCTCGCGCCACGCCGGCGGGTCGAGCGGAGGCGCGGCCGCCGCCCTCGCCGCGCGGATGCTGCCGATCGCCGACGGCTCCGACAGCGGCGGCAGCCTGCGCTACCCGGCCGCGTTCTGCAACGTCGTCGGCGTGCGGCCGAGCCCCGGCCGCGTGGCCAGCGGGCGCACCGGCAACGCCTGGACCCCGCACGGCGTGACCGGCCCGATGGCTCGCGACTCCGCGGACGCCGCCCTCTTCCTCGACGCGCTCTCGGTCGAGAAGAGCGTCTGGCCGCTGTCGTCGCTGCCGGTGCACGCCGCGCGCCCGGTCGCGGTCGACGGCCTGCGGATCGCGTGGAGCGACGACGCCGGCGGGTTGCCGATCGACCCCGACGTGCGCGCCGTGCACGCCGCGTTCGCCGCGCAGCTCTCCGGACTCGGCGCCGTGCTCGACGCGGACGAGCCCGACTTCGCGGGCGCCGACGAGGCCTGGGAGACCATCGAGACCTTCGAGTTCTTCCTCGGCGGCCGGCACGCCGTCGACGCGGGCGCCACCGGCTTCCGCCCCGACTACGTCCGCAACGTCGAGCAGGGCCGAGCGATGTCGGCGACGCAGCTCGCCGACGCCTACGAGCGCCGCACCCGCCTCTTCCGCGACACCGCCCGCGTCCTCGAGACGCACGACGTGCTGATCCTGCCGGCGACCCCCGTCGTCGCGCCACCCGCGGAGCTCGAGTGGGTGCCGTCCGTGGACGGCCACGACTTCGACCGCTACTTCACCTGGCAGATGCTCGCCAACCGCCTGACCCTGACCGCCCACCCGGTCGTCGTCACCTCCGCCGGCTTCACCCCCGACGGCCTCCCCGTCGGCGTCCAGGTCGTCGGCCGCCACGGCCGCGAGGCCCAGCTGCTGGCGGTGACCCGCGCCCTGGAGGAGGCCACCGGCTGGATCGCCCGCGCCCCGTCGTTCTGACGCCGGGCCTGCATCCCTCCTCGACTCTCCAGAAGTTGCGGTAGTCGCGCGTCACTACCGCAGCTTTCGGAGAGTCGCGGGGGCCGGGCGGCGACTCGCCGCGGCCGGCGACGGGATCGGCGCGCACAACATCAGCCAGAACGGACCGGCCTCCCCTGACAGCGGAGGCCCTCCACTCTCAGCTGATGTTGTGCGGCTGCACTCCACGAGAGCGAGTTCGCGGAACCCGCGTGGGACGATACGGCTCGGCGGATGCGGTCTTCGGACCTCCGCATGCCGCGCGCGAGCTGACCGCGCTGCCGCGACCGATGTCCGCTCGAGAACGGAGCTGCCGTGACCGCCCTGCTCCTCCGCGGCGACGGCCGCTACGCTGATCCTTGGCATCCCTTCGGAGAGACCGCGGCCGCCCTGGCCGCGCTGCTCTCGGCGCGTGGGCACGAGGTCGAGATCCGCGGCGACGTCGACCAGGCGCTCGCCGATCTCGGCTCCGGCCGCGCACCGCTCCCGGACCTGCTCGTCGTCGACGTCGGTCAGCCGCGCGACGGCGGCGCGAGCCCGCTCGCCGAGGGGGCGGCGGCGCTCGCCCTGCTCGACCGGTCGGCGGTCCCGGTGCTCGGGATCCACGTCAGCTCCACGAGCTTCGGGGGCTCCCCGGAGTGGGCGACGCTCCTCGGCGGCCGTTGGGTCCGCGGCACGACCATGCACCCGGACTACGGACCCGCCCGCATCGCGATCGCCGCGGGCGCGCATCCGATCACCGCGGGCCTCGACGACTTCGATGTGCAGGACGAGCGCTACTCCTGGCTCGAGGTCGCGGACGCCGCCCGCATCCTCGCGACGCACGAGCACGACGGCGAGCGGCACCCGATCGCCTGGGCGCTCGAGCGCGAGGGCGGCGGCCGCACCGTCTACGACGCGCTCGGCCACGACGCCGCGTCGTACTCCTCGCCCGGGCACGTGCGGCTGCTCACGGCAGCCCTCGACTGGCTCGAGGGCTGACCGCGGGTCACGCCTCAGAGGTCGACGCCGACCCCCGCGAGCTCCTCGACCTGGCGCCAGAGCCGGTCGGCCGCGTCCGCCGGGGGAGCGGCGGTCCGGGCCGGCGGCGCGACGAGCACGGGCGCTCCCCGCAGGCGGCCCCGCGGGGAGACGTACTCCCCGCCCTGCAGCTGCGGATCGGTGAGCGCCCGCACGGCCGACCAGGCGGCGGTGTCCTTGCCCTGCGCCCACGGCGTGTACGGATTGCGCTGGTGAGGGGTCGTCGCGTCGCGGATCCCCGCGCGCTCCGGGGTCTTCGCATCGACGCCCACTCCGGGCCGCGTGACGATCGACGCGACCGGGACGCCCGCCGCCCGAAGCCGGCGGTCGAGCTCGAAAGCCCAGATCTCGGTCGCCGTCTTGGTCTTCGTGTAGGCGCTGATGCCCACCCGCGGGACCCGGCGCAGATCGTCCACCCGCATCGGGAACTGCTGCACGAACCCCGTCGACGTGTGCACGATCCGGCTCCGGCCGCCGTGCTCGGCCGCGGTGGCCGCGAGTGCGGGCAGCAGCCGCGCGACCAGTCGTGCACTGGCGGCGACGTGCGTGCCGAGCAGCAGCGGCAGCCCGTCCTCGGTGACCGCGCGCGGGTCCATGCTCATCGCGCCGCCGTTGAGCAGTATCCCGTCGAGGCGGGGCAGCGCGGCGAGCTCCGCGGCGGCCCGGTCGACGGAGGCGGACGAGCCGAGCTCGAGCACGACGGTCCGGACCCGGGCTCGCGGGACCATGTCGCGGAGGGTGTCCGCCGCCCGCCGGAGCTTGCCCGCCGAGCGCGACGCCAGGACGACGTCCGCGCCGGCGCCGGCCAGCTGCTCGGCGGCGAAGTAGCCGATGCCCGCGGTCGCACCGGTCACGACGACGGTGCGCCCGGTCTGGTCGGGGAGTCGGTCGGTGTCCCAGCTCGGGTGCTCGCTCGTCATGCGGTCCTCGTCTCTCGAAGTGGATGATGTATCCGCATCGGACGCTAGCACGAAACGGATGACTCATCCGCTTGCGTAGGATGGGGCGCATGGCAGTCCTCCGATCCGACGCCGCGCGGAGCCGCGCGCGCATCCTCGAGGTCGCGCGCACCCACGACCGGGGCACGCTGCGGCTGAACGAGGTCGCCCGCGAGGCCGGGGTCGGCGTCGCCACCGTCTACCGGCACTTCCCGACCGTCCACGCCCTCGTCGAGGCCCTCTCCGCCGACACCCTCGACGCGATGCTCGCCGTCTCGCGCCGCGCCGTCGCGCTGCCCGACCCCGGCGCCGCCCTCGCCGTCTACCTCCGCGAGGCGCTCGACCTCCAGCTGTCCGACGGCGGTCTCCAGGCGGTGCTGCTCTCGCCGGAGGACGAGGCCGAGTCCGTCCGCGCGGCCAAGCGCGAGATCTTCGAGTCCTTCGCGGCCGTGCTCGCGGCGGCGCGCACCGCCGGCGCCGTCCGCCCGGACCTCACGATCGACCACCTCGAGCACCTCGTCTGCGGCATCGAGCACGCCGTCCGCCTCGGCTCTCCCGCCGACCGGGCGGTGCTGCTCGACGTGCTTCTCGACGGCCTGCGGCCGCGCGCCGTTCGGCAGCCGTGACCTGAGACCCGACCGACCAGAGGACCCGTCGTGCGCCACATCCCCCGGATCCGGCTCGACCGCCGCATCCCCGCCCCGCCGTTCGCCGACGCGGAGGCCTCGGCCGCGTTCCACCGCTCCCTCGCGATCCACCTGGCCGAGCTCGGCCGCGCCTCCGGAGGGCCGCACCCGGAGACCCTCGCGGTGTGCGCGCTGGTGAGCGCCGGCCGCGCGGACGCGTCGACGCTCCCGACTCCGCTCGTCCTGGCGACCGCGCTGCGCACCTTCTTCCCCGCCGGCTGGACGCCCGTCTCCGTCGTCGAGGCGGCGCGCGAGCTGCTGCCGTCGCGGGACCGGCACTGGTCCGTCGTGCGGGAGGACCGCCTCGCCTACGACGGCGACCCGCGCTGGTCGGCCCGCCGAGACTTCGCCGGCCGCTGGAGCGCCGAGTGGAACGAGCGCGGCACCGCGAGCCCCGACGTCACCGCCGAGGACGACGACGAGATGGTGCTGCACCTGATGGCGCACCTCACCGACCCGTTCCCCTACCCCTACGCCTGGTCGGGCACCGACGAGGAGTCCGCCCGCCGCCGCGCCGACGCCGCCGAGGTCGCCCGCGTCTTCGCACTCGAGCGGCGCCTGCCCTACCTCGCGAGCTGGGCGGGCGCTGAGCCCGGAGCCGAGCGGGGCTAGGACCGGGGAGCGGTGGGCGCGGCGCGTCGGAGCCCTCGAAGACAACCCGAGCTGGGTCTCCTCGGACAGATCACCTTGTTCGCGCTGGTGAATTCATGCTGATCGAGTAGCCCGCGGAGCGGGCGTATCGAGATCCACCGACGTCTGAAGATGGGTCTGCAGACCCGAACGCATGACGACGGCGGGTCTCGATACGCCCCTGCGGGGCTACTCGACCAACATGGAGGGCGGTCGCCGCTGCGCCCTTTCCGTCCGGGAGATGCATGGTGATCGAGTAGCCCGCGGAGCGGGCGTATCGAGATCCACCGACGTCTGAGGATGGGTCTCGATACGCCCCTGCGGGGCTGCTCGACCAGCAGGGAGCGCTCGCTGCTCACGCCCGCGATGCGCCGCCCGCCTCCTCGTCCGCGAGGCGCTGCAGGACGCGCTCCGAGGCCGCGGACATCTCGGACGGGACCTCGAGGGCGGTGAGGTACTCGACGA
The DNA here is from genome assembly GCF_022815525.1 of Rathayibacter sp. VKM Ac-2927. Classification (NCBI taxonomy): domain Bacteria; kingdom Bacillati; phylum Actinomycetota; class Actinomycetes; order Micrococcales; family Microbacteriaceae; genus Rathayibacter; species Rathayibacter sp. VKM Ac-2927. The sequence continues at coordinate 182,826 of NZ_JALGRT010000004.1, read as the reverse complement.
CGGAGGTCATCTCGTGGCTGCGGCGGACAGCGTGCTTGCGGCTGCCGGTCTCGTAGCGGTCGATCTTGGCCTCGACGTCGCCGGAGAGCTGGGCGGCGATCTGCTCGCGGATCCACGGCTCGCAGCCGGCGGCGCGGCCGGCGGTGACGGCCTCCACGACGACCGCGGCGAGGCTCTTCATCAGCACGCTCCGGAGCAGCTTGCGCGAGGTCGCGACGCCGGCCGGGCCGTCGATCCGCTCGACCTCGGCGCCGAGCGACGACAGCCAGGCCTCGACGTCGGCCGCCGCGGCGCCGCTGACGATGGTCTCGGTCCGCGCGCCCTTCGCGGGCACGGGGCCGAGGATCGCGACGTCCGCGAAGCGGGCGCCCGCGGCGTCGATCACCCGCTCGACCGCCTCCATCGTGGCGGGGGAGGCGGTGGTGAAGTCGGCGTAGACGGCGCCCGCGCGCAGGTGCGGGGCGGCGTCGGCCGCGATCCGCTCGCTCAGCGACGCCGCCGTCAGCACGACGACGAGGTCGGCGGAGGAGACGGCGCCCGCCAGGTCAGCCGTCCGCTCCACCCCCTCGGGAGTGCCGGGAGCGGCCGGGTCGTAGCCCGAGACCGTGTCCCCGTGGGCGGCGGCCGCCGCCGCGTAGAGGGCTCCGGCCTCGCCGAGTCCGATGAATCCGATGCGCATCGCGCGTCCTTCCTTCGCCGGACGCTCGCGCTCCGGCTGATCAGCGCTGGAGGGCGTTCGCCGCTCGGCGCAGTTCTGGCACCTGCGCCTCGAGGTGGGCGCGGGGGGTGGTCTCGAGGGGGCCCGAGGCCGAGATCGCGGCGATCACGTCACCGGCAGCGCCCCCGAGGGGCACGCTCACGGCGGCGACGCCGGTCTCGCGTTCGTTGATGGAGATGTGGAAGCCGTCGCGGCGGACCTGCGCGAGCTGCTCGCGCAGCTCGCGGGCCGTGACCCGCTCGCCGGCCGCGGTGTCGGTGTCGCCGAGCCCCTCGAGGATCCGGTCGCGCTCGTCCTCCGGCAGGGCGGCCAGGATGTTCTTCCCGGCGCCCACGTGCAGCGGGAGCCGCCGGCCGAGCGGGAGCTGGTAGCGCAGCGGGTCCTGCCCGTCGACGCGGACGGTGAGGATCCGCGAGTCGCCGATCCGCGCGTAGAGCGAGGCGGTCAGGCCCGTGCTGCCCGCCAGCTGCTGCAGCACCGGCCGGGCCCGGGCGATCAGCGGGTCGGTCGCGAGGTAGCTGTGCCCCATCCCGAGCGCCGCCGGCCCCAGCCGGTAGAGCCCGTTCTCGGTGGCGACGAGGCCGCGGTGCTGCAGCGAGCCGAGGATCCGCAGCACGGTCGCGTTCTGCAGCCCGGAGCCGCGGCTCAGCTCGACCAGCCGCAACGGGGAGTCGCTGCGCTCGAGGAGCTCGAGCAGGTCGAGCGCGCGGTCGACGCTGCGCACGGTCGAGGCGGACGCGTCCGCGGGAGTCTGGGCCATGGCCACCATTGTCCCGGGCCGCGGCGCTGACGTCCGCTGCCCCGGCGTCCCCGGCGGCGGTCCCGTCCCCGGTCACGGCCCCGCCAGGATGCTCTTCCGAGTCGCGGTCTCCGTGGCGTGCTTGGCCTCCGCCCGCTCCAGCACGGCCTCGGCCTCGCCGCGCGGGACGACCGCCAGGCCGTCGGAGTCGCCGAGCACGAGGTCGCCGGGGGAGACCACGACCGAGCCGATCGCGACGGGCACGCCGAGCCGGAACGGTCCGTTCTTGTAGGGGCCGGCCGGGCTGACCGCGCGGGCGAACGCCGGGAAGCCCATCTCCTCGAGGTCGTCGACGTCGCGCAGCGCCCCGTCGATCACGATGCCGATGCAGCCGACCTTGCGCAGCCGCTCGCCGATCAGCTCGCCGACGAGCGCGCGGTCCTGCACGCCGTGGCCGTTGACGACGAGGACGTCGCCGGGGCTGAGCCGGCCGATCGCCTCGTGGATGCCCGCGTTGTCGCCGCCGGCGACCTCCACCGTGAAGGCGGGGCCGGCCAGTCGGGCGCCGCGCCAGACGGGGCGGATCGCGGCGTCGACGACGCCGAGGCGGTCCATCGAGTCGCCGACGTTGGCGACGGGCAGGGCGGCGAAGCGCTCGAGGAGGGTCTTCGGTGCCGCGGCGTTCTGAGAGGGCTCGTTCTCGGTCATGTCGTTCTCGTTCCGTGTCGAGGGGGCGCCGCCTAGTCGGCGGGCTTCCAGCCGTGGGCGTAGGAGAGGAGGAGGGTCCAGATGCCGAGGACGCCGGCGACGCCGAACGTCCACGGGCTGAGCGCGGCGGAGGCGCCGGCGATGAGGGTGCCGTTCACGACGACCAGGCCGGCGATCTGCAGCAGGACGAGGATCGTGCCGAGCACGAGCATCGTGACGAGGAGGACCACGAAGACGGTGGTCATCAGCGAGATGACGCGCTGACGGCCGGGGCCGTGCGGGGAGTCGCGGGGGGCGGTTTCTTCGGACATCAGTGTCTCCAGGACGAGGGCGGGAAAGCGGCGGCGGGGCGGACGCGGGAGCGGGTGCAGGCGCGCATCAGTGCGGCACCGGCAGCCAGCCCGGCCCGATGAGGGCGGCGATGAGCAGGATCGGGAGGACGTAGAGGACGATCAGCGGGACGAACGTCTTCACCGGGTTCACCTGGGCGATGCCGGTCGCGATGTAGATCGCGGCGGCACCGGGCGGGGAGGCGCCCTCGGTGGAGGCGGCGACGAGGACGACGCACGCCGCGAGCACCGGGTCGACGCCCGAGGCGACGAGGACGCTGAAGCCGATGCCGCCGATCGTCGCGATGGTCGCGGTCGAGCTCAGCGGCCCGGCGACCAGGACGACCATCACGGCGACGATCACCGACATCACGACGGGCGAGGCGTTCAGCCCGTTCAGCACGCTGGAGAGCTGCTCCGCGAGCCCGAGCTCGGTGAGCACCGCGCCGCCGGCGAAGGCGAAGACCAGGGTCGCGCCGATGTCGCGGTAGCGGGGCGCGGTCTTCGCGACGAAGCCGTACCACTCCCGGCCCGACTTCGGCAGGCCGCGCCAGCCCAGCGCGGCGGCGAAGAGGCCGAGCAGCACGGGGATCCAGACGATGATGCTGATCGCGTCCATCACGTCCGCGCCGAGCACGCCGGTCAGCGCCTCGCCGGTGGGGCCGAGGGTGACGACGACGGGGATGATGATGCCGAGGAAGACGAGCAGCGAGGTCCAGCCGCGGCGGAACGACTTGGCGAACGGCAGGATGTCGGCGGCGGCGACCCGGCCGATCTTGTACTTGCGCACGAAGTAGAAGACGACGATCAGGCGCCAGAGGATGCACCAGGCGGCGGCGGCGAACATCGCGAGCAGCAGCTGGTCGATCGAGATGTACGGCGCGACGGTGGCGGTGCCGATCAGGATGAAGAACGAGGCGCTCGGCGGGATGACGGTGCCGTTGCCCGCGTTCCCGGCGATCAGCGTCGCGGCCACGTGCGGCGGCCAGTTCGAGCGCTTCATCCACGGGATCGCGACCGAGCCCATGGTCGCCGCGTTGGCGGATCCGGAGTGCGCGACCGCGCCGAACAGCGCCGAGCCGACGGTGGCGACGTAGCCCGCGCCGCCGAGGAGGCGGCCGAGCAGCGAGTTCAGCAGGTCGACCTGCCGGTCGATGACGCCGGTGGAGGCGAGCAGGAAGCCGATGAAGGTGAAGGCCAGCGCGGCGAACACGATCTCCTGATCGAAGGCGGCCTGCATGCCGACCAGGACCAGGCGGAGGAAGTCGCCGCCGCCGAAGGCGCAGACGACCAGGAAGCCGACCACCATGGCCTCGCCGATGCCGCGCTTGAGCGCGACGCTCCAGATCACGATGACCGCGATGTACGCGATGAGGGCCCAGACAGCCAACCCCATGGGGTGTTCCTTCCGCTCGTCGTTGAGGGATGCGGAGTTCACTAGGTGAACTCAAAGTTCGTTTTGACGAGTATGGAGGGCTGGGGCGGGAGGGGTCAAGTCGGAGGGCTGGCGCTGGAGGAGGGCGATGTGCCTGAGGAAGGGCGCGCAGCGCCGCGGGAATCAGGCGACGGTGGCTCGACCGGCGGCGGCGGCGGCGGCGACCGCGCACTGCGCACTGAGACGTTCAAGAAGACCGCCCGGCTCGGCGTCGCTGAGAGCCCCGGTGCCCCAGTGAGTCCGCTGCACCGGGAACTGGATGCTCTCTGCCTCGTTCGAAGACATGATTCTGCTGACCGCCGACCCGCGGTGCTGTACATCGACTTCCCTCGTCACCCCCGCGACCACGGCCGCTCCCGGTGCCGTGATCACGACGTCGGACACTTCAGCAGTACGGGTCGCGGCCTCACCGTCGTGCTCTCCTCCGGCTCCCGAGCCGGCCTGGCCGGCACCAGGTCCCGGTACCACGATTCCAAGGAGCACGTCGGCGCGATCAACGCCTCCAGCACCGCCTAGTACGCGAGCAGCAGACCGACGAGCACTGCACCCGGCCCGTCGTGACGGCCGTGCCTCCGCCTGGAATGCAGTCGTCGACGGACGTCGACGTGCAACAGGACGCGACTCGGTCCTTCCGTTCGCGTCGAGGGTGCCGACGCTCAGCCCGGCTGATGCACGTGGATGTCGCTGCTCGACGTCACGCCGTTGAACTCGAGATACAGCTGCCCCTCGACGACCGACACGGTCAGCGAGTTGCGGCGCTCGAGTACCGCGACCGCGGCATCCAGGAACCCGTGGTCGAAGCTCTGCACGGTGATCTGCTCGGGCTGGTGGACTCGCTTGCCGGACCACGCCGCGATCACCTTCTCCGGGTCGCGATGCGTGTAGACCGTCGTGCGGTCGGCCAGCCTGCTCCCGAAGTGCAGTCGCTCGGCATCCGGCGCGCCCACCTCGATCCACGTGGTCAACCTGCCGGTGAGATCACGGACCAGCACCGCCGGCTCGGTCGCCGTCGACGAGATCCCCTCGCTGAAGGTGATCCCCTCCACGTATTCGAGGCAGTAGGCGAGCACGCGCGTCATCATGAACACGTCGGTCTCGGAAGGGTGCCGAGCGGCCCGCAGCGTGATGTCCTCGTAGACGCCGCGGTCCACATCGGCCAGCTGTATCGCGAAGTTGTACATCACTGCGCCGGCTGCCATGCGTGCGAGCCTATGTCCTCTCGCTCATCGAGCTCCGGTCTCGGCTTCACACTCGACCGCACCTTCACGCTCGATGCGGACACCACGGTCGCGACCACGGGTGTCGACGGAACGACGATCCAGGGAGCGGTGGTGACACTCGGAGACCACCGAGTCGAGCTGCTGCAGTACGACCCCCCTCGGTCGGCTCGAGCAGCCGGCTCACCCGCGGACATCGGCACGGTGCACATCGCGCTGACGGTCTCGGACCTCGACCGGGTGCTGGGCCTGGGTGCTGCGCACGGTTGGCGGCCGGTCGGTCCGCCCCACCGGATGACCAGCGGCGCCCGAGCGGGTACGCGCATCGTCTACCTCGAGGGTGCGCTCGGCGGCTTCCTCGAACTGATCGCGCCACCGCGACTTCCCTAGCGCGAGTCTGAGGGGCTGAGCTGCAGGAGGGCGGCGGCGCGCAATCGCGCGACGCCGCCCCGAGGGATCAGGCGATGGCGGCGATCAGGCGATGGCAGCGCGCAGCGCGGCAGCCGCCGCACCCACGTCGGGCGCCCCGTAGATCGCGCCGCCCGCGACGGCGACCACGGCGCCCGAGCGCTGCACCGACTCGATGGTGGCGGTGCTCACGCCGCCCGCGACCGAGAACGGGACGCCCGAGGCCTCGCCGTCGCGCAGCAGCGTCTCGAAGGTGAAGCCCTCCTCGGCCTGCTCGTCGAGGCCGGCGTGCATCTCGACGAACTCGGCGCCGAGCGCGACGACCTCGCGGGCGCGGGCGGCCTTGTCGGGGACGCCGATCAGGTCGACGACGACGCCCTTGCCGTGCTTCTTGCCGGCGGCGATCGCGCCGGCGATGGTGCTGTCGCCGGCGACGCCGAGGACGGTCACCAGGTCGGCGCCGGCCTTGAAGGCCATGTCGGCCTCGAGCTCGCCGGCGTCCATCGTCTTGAGGTCGGCGAAGACCGTCTTGTCGGGGTGCGCCTCCTTGACGGCGGTGATGGCCGAGAGGCCGGCGCTCTTGATCAGCGGGGTGCCGAGCTCGAGGATGTCGACGTGCGGGGCGGCCACGGCGGCGAGCTCGAGGGCGGCGTCGGTGCTGAGGGTGTCCATGGCGAACTGGAGCTTCACGGGGTGCTTCTTCCTGTCGAGGTGGGGGTATGGAGGAGAGTGGGGTCGGTCGTCATTCGAGGTTCGCGTGGCGCGGCCAGAGCTCGTCGGCGCTCGCGCCGCCGCGCTTCCAGAGCGCGTGGAACAGGGCGTCGCCGGTGAGCACGACGACCTGCTCGAAGAGCCCGCCGGAGTACTGCGCCGAGGCCGCGCCCGAGCGGTCGAGCTTGTCGGCGGCCGGCACGATCACGACGGCGGAGGCCAGCTCGGCCAGCGGGGATCCGGCGGCGGTGGTGATCGCGGCGACCCGCGCGCCGGCGTCGACGGCGGACTGCGCGGCGCGCACGATGCCGCCGGTGGTGCCGGAGCCGCTCGCGGTGAGCAGCACGTCGCCCTCGCGGATCGCGGGGGTGGTGACGTCGCCGACCACGTGCACGACGAGACCGAGGTGCATCAGCCGCATGGCGGTCATCCGCAGCGCGAGGCCGGAGCGGCCGGCGCCGTGCACGAAGACGCGCTCGGCGTCCGCGAGCAGCTCGGCGACGGGCTCGAGGCGGTCGGTCGTGAGCGCGGCGGTCGCCTTCGAGACCTCGGCGACGATCGCGGCGAGGGCCTGGGCGGGGTCGGTGGTGACGTCGGTGGATGCGGGCATGTGGCCAGCCTGCGCGTGGGGGACACCGGCTCCCACCACCCGATGAGACGGTTCCGCCTACCCGATCGGGTGGGTGGCGCCGTGTGCGGGTAGGCCGGGTAGGTTCGAGGGATGGAGCCCGCCGAGACCGCCGCCGAGACCCCCGCCTCCCGCTCGCTGCTGCAGCAGCACGCGCGCACCGTCGCCGAGCAGGCCGACCGGCACGCGGTGGCGCTGGAGTCGGTGCTCGCCGCCCTGCGCGCCGAGCGCCTGGACGACCGGGCGGCCCGCACCGTCGCGATCGACATCGCCGCGAACGCGCTGGTCGAGCTGCGCACCGCCTCCGACGAGCAGCGCAGCGCGATGCTCGAGCCGGTGGTCGGAGCGTTCGCCCGGCTGCGGCGCGACCTGAGCCCGCTGGTGCGGTTCGGCGATCTCGACGTGCAGTTCGTCGAGCCGCCGGCGACGGGACGCGCGCTGCCCGGCGAGGTCGCGCACGCGGCGCGCGCGATCGTGCGGAGCGCGGTGCTGGCCTTCGTGGAGTCGGAGCAGACGCGGCGGGTGCGGATCCAGTGGGACTGCGACGGGCTGAACCTGCTGGTCGAGATCCGCGACGACGGCCGCGGCGAGCTGACCACCCGCGACGAGGCGCTGCGCCCGATCGCGGAGCGCGTGCGCGGCCTCGACGGCGAGCTGTCGATCGCGTCGACGGCGGGCTGGGGCTCGACCCTGTCGATCCGCCTGCCGCTCGACCCGCCGGCTCAACCGGACGGGCTCGACGTCGCCGAGCTGAGCGCCCGCGAGCGCGAGGTGCTGAACCTGATCACACTCGGCGCCTCGAACCAGCGGATCGCGGACGACCTCGGGATCAGCGGCAACACCGCGAAGTTCCACGTGTCGAACCTGCTGCGCAAGGCCGGCGCGCACAACCGGGCGGAGCTGGCCGCCCTGGCCCGGTGACGCGCGCCGACCTCGCGGGACCGTCGGCGGGTCAGCCGATCAGCTCGGCGACGGTGTAGCCGAAGAGGGCGCCGTCGGCGTCCTCCGCCTCGACGCCCGCGTAGACGAAGCCGAACGGGTTGTCGCCGCCGACGATCGCGTTGTAGACGCCGCGGACCTCGAAGCGGCCGGTCGCCGGGTCGACCGCGACGTAGCGGCCGGCGTCGCGGCGCAGGTCGACGCGTCCCTCGCTCACCTCGGAGAAGTTGAGGAAGACCTTGGCCGGCAGCGGGCCGCGGGAGATGGTGACGACACCGGTCAGCACCGGGAACTCGACCCGGTCGCCGGCGCGGGTGCCGCGGTACTGGACCGGCGTGAAGGCGATGGTGCCGGTGATCGGGCCCTTGTCGGCCTCGGGGGCGGTCGAGGCGGCGGCGGCCGGCGTGGCGATCGCGACGGCGATCACCGGGACCGACCAGGCGGCGCCGGAGAGGACGCTGCGGCGGGGCAGGGCGGGCGAGGTGGGCAGAGTTGGCAGGGTGGAGCGCAGGCGGGTGTCGTTCATCAGGGTGTCCTTGGGGGTGAGGTGCGCCGGCCAGGGCGCTCCGGAAGGAGGCGGGCCGGCGGCGGGCGTGAGAGCGGCGGGGCAGCGCCGCACGCGAGGTGCGCCGCTCGGGATGCCCGTGCCACTCAGGTCTTCGTCACGACGGCAGTTTCGGGTTGCCTGTCGCGACAACCGACTGTCTCACACCCTGCATGCGTATGCATAGACCTTCTCCGGCAACTGTCGGGTTTCGACGTGCCGACGGCTCGGGCCGTCTGCATGCCGATCGAGCAGCCCGCGGAGCGAGCCTCCCGGCTGATGGGTAGCCCGCGCAGCGGGCCTCCACGCCTTGCCCGCGGGGACGGGCCCATGCCGATCGAGTAGCCCGCGCAGCGGGCGTATCGAGATCCACCACCGCCCGAAGGCGAGTCCGCAGTCCCGCCCTGCTGACGACGTCGGGTCTCGATACGCCCCCGCGGGGCTACTCGACCAGCATGTACGGCGAGTGGACCCGGAACGGGGTCCTGCTGGAGCGCAGGGCCCAGTAGGCGTCCACTCGCGTAGGTCGGCGCTCGTGAGTGGACGCGGGCGGGGGCCTGCTCGCGGCGCGAGCCCCATCGCGGGTCCGCTGGCGAAAGCATGCCGATCGAGGTGCCCGCGCAGCGGGCCCCCATGCTGATCGAGCAGCCCGCGGAGTGGGCGTCTCGAGATCCATCGCCGTCAGAACGCGAGTCTGCAGACCCGCCCTGCTGGCGATGTTCGGTCTCGATACGCCCCTTCGGGGCTACTCGACCAGCATGTTCGGGCGGGCGCAGGTCTCGATCCGGGGGTCAGCGCCTCGCCGGTGCTTCCCTCCGCCTGCACGCGCCTGCTACGGTGCCTGAACCGGTTAAGTAAACCGGTTCAGACGCGGACTCGACGACGAGCAGGAGGCACGGCCATGGCGGCACGACCGACGATCCTCGACGTCGCCCGCGCGGCCGGCGTCAGCAAGGCGCTCGTCTCCTTCGCGCTGAACGACCGGCCGGGCGTCTCGCCGGAGTCGCGCGAGCGGATCCTCCGCGTCGCCGCCGACCTCGGCTACCGGCCCAGCCTCACCGCCCGCTCGCTGTCGACCAGCGTCTCCTTCGCCGTCGGGCTCGTGGTCGCCCGCGACCCCGAGGTCATCGCCGCCGACCCGTTCTTCCCGGCCTTCATCTCGGGGGTCGAGCGGGTGCTCGCCGAGCACGGCCGGGTGCTGGTGCTCAGCGTCGTCGACCCGGGCGCCTCGGAGGAGGCGGTCTACCGCACCCTCGCGGCCGACCGCCGCGTGGACGGCGTCTTCCTCAGCGACCTGCGCGAGGCCGACGCCCGCCCGGCGCTGCTGGCCGAGCTCGGCCTGCCCGCGGTCACGCTCGGCCGCCTCGACGGCTCGAGCTCGCCCGCGGTGGTGATGGACGACACCGCCGGCATCACCGGCGCCGTGCAGCACCTCGCCGAGCTCGGCCACCGCCGCATCGCGCACGTCGCCGGCTCCGGTCACCTGCTGCACTCCCTCCGCCGCCGCGAGGCGTTCGAGCGCGCCTGCGCCGACGCCGGCCTCGAGCCGGGTCCCGTCGTCGTCACGGACTTCAGCGCCGGCCAGGGCGCGAGCGCCACCGAGACCCTGCTCGACTCCGCCGTGCCGCCCACCGCGATCGTCTTCGCCAACGACCCGATGGCCATCGCCGGCCTCGGCGTCGCGCACACCCGCGGGCTGCGCCTGCCGGACGACCTCTCGATCACCGGCTTCGACGACTCCGAGATCGCCGCGCACGTCTACCCCTCGCTGACCTCGGCCCGCACGCGCCCCGCGCGCTGGGGCGAGGCGGCCGCGCGGACCCTCCTCGACCTGATCGAGAACGGCACCGCCCCCGACGTCGACCTCGAGCCCGCAGGACTCGTGGTCCGCCACTCGACCGCGCCACCGCGGTCCCGACCCACCGACACCCCGAACACCTGACCCGCCGAACACCTGACGCGCCTGCGCACCGCCGCGCACGCGCAGAACAAGGAGAACACCATGGCCTCGATGAAGAGACGCTGGCTGACCGGAGTGGGCATCGCCTCGCTCGCGACCCTCGGACTGACCGCCTGCAGCGGCGGTGGGGGAGGCGCCTCCACCGACCTGACCGCGACCGGCCCGATCACCATCTGGTACTCGAACAACGAGCAGGAGGTGCAGTGGGGCAAGTCGATGGTCGACGCCTGGAACGCCGACCACCCCGACGAGCAGATCACCGGCCAGGAGATCCCGGCCGGCAAGAGCAGCGAGGAGGTCATCGGCGCCGCGATCACCGCCGGCAACGCGCCCTGCCTCGTCTTCAACACGGCGCCCAGCGCGGTCGGCCAGTTCGAGCGCCAGGGCGGACTCGTGAACCTGTCCGAGTTCGAGGACGGCGTCGACTACATCGAGACCCGCAGCGGCGACCTCGCCGAGCAGTACCAGAACGCCGACGGCGAGTACTTCCAGATGCCGTGGAAGAGCAACCCGGTCGTCATCTTCTACAACAAGGACATCTTCACCGCGGCCGGCCTCGACCCGGAGAACCCCTCGCTCGCCACCTACGACGAGTTCACCGCCACCGCGAAGACCCTCGTCGAGTCCGGAGCCGCGCCCGCCGCGATCCAGCCCGCGCCGACCAGCGAGTTCTTCCAGACCCAGTTCGACTTCATGCCGCTCTACGCCGCGGCGACCGGAGGGACGGGGCTGGTCGAGGACGGGAAGGCCACCTTCGCCGACGACGCCGGCTACCAGGTCGCCGACTTCTGGAAGAGCCTCTACGACCAGGGCCTCGCCGGCCGCGAGCAGTACCAGGGCGACGCGTTCGCCGACGGCCAGGCCGCGATGTCGATCGTCGGCCCGTGGGCGGTCTCGGTCTACGACGACCTGAACTGGGGCTCCGTCTCCGTGCCCACCCCCGACGGCACGCCCGCCGAGGACACCTGGACCTTCAGCGACGCGAAGAACGTCGGCCTCTACTCCGCCTGCGAGAACAAGGGCACCGCCTGGGACGTCCTGAAGTTCGCCACCAGTGAGGAGCAGGACCGCTCGCTGCTGGAGACCACCGGCCAGATGCCGCTGCGCACCGACCTGCAGACCACCTACGCCGACTACTTCGAGGCCAACCCCGCCTACCAGCGCTTCGGCGACCAGGCCAGCCGCACCATCGAGGTGCCCTCGGGCCCGAACACCGTGCAGATGCTGCAGGCGATCCGCGACGCCTGGGGCAAGACCGTGATCTTCGGCGACGGCGACGTGCAGTCGGCGCTCGACGGGGCGGCGGAGACCGTCACCGGGCTCGCCGGCCAGCAGTGACACGCCGGACGGCAGTGAGATGACGACTCTCGCCCCGAAGGCTCCGGCGTCGCAGGGCGCCGGAGCCCCGCGGCCCCAGGACAAGCGGAGCCTGCTCCGCCGCGTCCTCGGTCCGCAGCCGTTCGGGCTGCTGCTCGGCAGCCCCTACCTGCTGTTCGTGCTCGCGGTCTTCGCGTTCCCGGTCGGCTACTCCGTCTACATCGCCTTCCACGACTTCTTCTTCGCGGCCCCCGGCGTGCAGGTCGAGCGCCCGTTCGTCGGCTTCGACAACTTCGTCACCGCGTTCTCGAGCCCGCAGGTCATCCGCTCCTTCGGCAACATCGGGATCTTCCTGGTGATCAACGTGCCGCTGACGGTGGTGCTCTCGCTGCTGCTCGCCTCGGCGCTGGACAAGGTCGTGCACCTGCGCACGTTCCTCCGGGTCAGCTTCTACGTGCCCTACGTCACCGCGAGTGTCGCGGTCGTCGGCGTCTGGCTGTTCCTCTTCAACGGGAACGGACTCGTGAACAGCCTGCTCGGGCCGCTCGCGCCGGACCCGTCCTGGCTGATCAACGACAAGCTCGCGATGCCGATCATCGCGCTCTACGTCACCTGGAAGCAGCTCGGCTTCTACATCCTGCTGTACCTGGCGGCGCTGCAGAACGTGCCGAAGGAGCTCTACGAGTCGGCGTCGACCGACGGCGCGGGCCGCATCCGGCAGTTCTGGTCGGTGACCGTGCCGAGCGTGCGGCCGGCGACCCTGCTGGTGCTGCTCGTCTCCACCGTGACCGGCGCGAACCTCTTCACCGAGCCCTACCTGCTCACCGGCGGCGGCGGGCCCAACGGCGCCTCCGCCTCACCCGTGCTGCTGATGTACCAGCTGGGCATCCAGCAGGGGCAGCCCGACGTGGCCTCGGCCATCGGCGTCGTGCTGGTGCTGCTCGTGCTCGTCATCGCCTACCTGCAGAACCGCTTCGCCGGGGAGAGGAACTCATGAGCACGCTCGCCAGTGCCGGAGGCGCGACCTCCGCGGTTCCCGCCGCCGCCGCCCCGCCGACCCGGCGGAAGCGCCCGGCCTCGAGCCGATCGGCCGTGATCCTGCGCGGCGTCGTGCTCGCGCTCGGCGCGATCGTCTTCCTGTTCCCCTTCTACTACATGGTGATCGGCTCGCTGCAGACCGACCCCGACCCCACCCTGGCCGGGGCGATCCCGGAGGCGGGCAACCTCACGCTCGACAACTACGTCAACGTCAACGAACGGATCAACCTGCTCACCGGGTTGATCAACTCGGGGATCTTCACCGGCGGCGTCCTGCTCTGCACGATCGTCTTCGGGGTGCTGGCGGGCTACGCGCTCGCGATGCTCGAGTGGCGCGGCCGGAACGCCGTGTTCGCGCTCGCGCTGCTGGTGCAGGTCATCCCGTTCCAGCTGCTGCAGATCCCGCTCTACGTGCTGATCGCCCGCGACTACGGGCTCGCGGACAGCCACCTGGGCATGATCCTGCCGTTCGCCATCAACTCGACGGCGGTGATCATCTTCCGGCAGTACTTCCTGCAGCTGCCCAAGGAGCTGTTCGAGGCCGCGCGGATCGACGGGGCGGGCGAGATCAAGCTGCTGTGGAACATCGCGCTGCCGCTCGTGCGCCCCGCGCTCGTCACGGCCGTGCTGCTCACCTTCATCGGCCCCTGGAACGAGTTCCTCTGGCCGTTCCTGATCACGAAGGACGCGTCGCTGCAGCCGCTCGCCGTGTCCCTCGCCAACTACATCTCCAACGTCGCGTCGTCGACCGACAACCCGTTCGGCGCGATCCTCGCGGGCGCCGTCGTGCTGGCCGCCCCCGTCGTCGTGCTCTTCATCGTGTTCCAGCGCTACTTCGTCTCGACGGATCTCGGATCCGGAGTGAAAGGATGACCATGACTCCCACCCCCGGCACCACCACCGCCACCACCCGCACCGCCGTCCCCTACCGCCTCGAGCGCGTCGGCGTCGTGATGGAGCCGCTCCCCGGCGAGCCGCTCGAGGCCGAGGGGGTGCTCAACCCCGGCAGCGGACGCGGACCCGACGGCGAGCTGTACCTCCTGCCCCGGATGGTCGCCGCCGGCAACGTCTCGCGGATCGGCCTGGCCCGCGTGCTCGTCGAGGACGGCGTGCCCGTCGGCGTCGAGCGCCAGGGCGTCGTGCTGGCGCCTGACCGCGCCTTCGAGCGCGGGGCGACGCACTCCGGCGTCGAGGATCCGCGGGTCACCTTCATCGAGGCGCTGGGCCTGCACGTGATGACCTACGTCGCGTACGGGCCGCTCGGGCCGCGGACGGCGCTCGCCGTCTCGGAGGACCTGCGCGAGTGGCGGCGCCTCGGCCCGGTGACCTTCGCCTACGACGACGACCTCGACATCGACCTCGGGCTCTTCCACAACAAGGACACGGTGTTCTTCCCCGAGATCGTCGCGGCGCCGGACGGCACGCGCTCGTTCGCGGTGCTGCACCGGCCGATGTGGGACCTCGGCGAGACCCGGCCGGGGGAGGGCGTGCGGCTGCCCGCCGGCGTCGACGACCCGCGGCAGAGCATCTGGATCAGCTACGTGCCGGTCGACGAGGTGGACCGCGACCTGGCGAACCTGACCCGCTGGACCCGGCACCGCTTCGTCGCGGGCCCCGAGTTCGCCTACGAGGAGCTGAAGATCGGCGGCGGCCCCGTGCCGCTGCGGGTGCCCGAGGGCTGGCTGCTGCTGCACCACGGCGTCACCGGCACCATCGACAGCGCCTTCTCGCAGCAGCAGCACGTCAACTACGCGGCCGGCGCCATCCTCCTCGACGCCGACGACCCCTCGAAGGTGATCGCCCGCACCTCCGAGCCGCTGCTCGAGGCCGAGACGGAGGAGGAGCGCAGCGGCATCGTCCCCAACGTCGTCTTCCCCACCGCCATCGAGGAGATCGACGGCCGCCACTACGTCTTCTACGGCATGGCCGACTCCAAGATCGGCGCGGCCCGCCTGCTCCGCACGGACGAGTAGGCGCGGAGGAGCCCGCGTGGCGGGCGCCGTTTCATGCTGATCGAGTAGCCCGCTCCGCGGGCGTATCGAGATCCACCGTCCTGCAGGCGCCGGGTCTCGATACGCCCCTCCGGGGCTACTCGACCAGCATGCAGTCGCCCCTCCGAGCCCCGCATGCGATCGCCCCTCCGAGCCCCGCGGGCGATGCCCCTCCGAGCCCGCGCCGCGGGCGCCTATTCATGCTGATCGAGTAGCCCGCGCAGCGGGCGTATCGAGATCCCCCACCCCCAGCCACCACCCCCCTTCAAGGAGAGAGTTCAATGACGAACTTCAGACCCCGCGCCGCCGCCGTCCTGGCCGCGACCGCCCTCGTCGCCGGAGGCCTCGCCGTCGGCGCGGCCCCCGCCCAGGCCGCCGAGCCGCTGACCAACACCGCGCACCTCGACTTCCTGCTCGACACCGCCACGCCGGAGCCCCAGCCCGGCCACAGCACCTACCGCCTCGCCGAGGAGCCGGATCTCGTACTCCCGTGGACCTACGCCGACGCCCGCGACGGCGGCACCTTCGAGCGCGTCGGCGGCGGCCCACTCGACCCGGCGACCGGCGACTGGGCGCAGGGCGCCTACAACACCGACGACGTCTCCCGCGCCGCCGTCGTCTACCTCCGGCACTGGCAGCAGACCGGCTCGACGGCGAGCCGCGACAAGGCCTACGAGACCCTCCGCTCGCTCGCCTACTTCCAGACCACTGACGGCGACGACGCCGGCAACGTCGTCCTCTGGATGCAGCCCGACGGCGAGCTGAACCCCAGCGCCGAGCCCGTCGAGCTGCCCGACCCGAGCGACTCCGAGGACAGCTACTGGCTCGCCCGCACCCTCTGGGCGCTCGGCGAGGGCTACGCCGCGTTCCAGGACGAGGACCCCGACTTCGCCGCCTTCCTGCAGGAGCGTCTCCGCCTCGGCGTCTCCGCCGTCGACCGCGAGGTGCTCACCCGCTACGGCGAGTACGCGGTCGCCGACGGCGTCGACGTGCCCGCCTGGCTGATCGTCGACGGAGCCGACGCCACCGCGGAGGCGCTGCTCGGCCTCTCCGCCTACGTCGTGGCCGCGCCCGACGACGCCGCCGTGCGCGCCAGCACCGCGAAGCTCGCCGAGGGCGTCGCCGCCTACGCCCGCACCACGACGGAAGCGGACACCACCTCCTGGCCGTACGGCGCGATCCTTCCCTGGACGAAGTCGCGCTCGC
Organism: Rathayibacter sp. VKM Ac-2927; assembly: GCF_022815525.1. Lineage (NCBI taxonomy): Bacteria > Bacillati > Actinomycetota > Actinomycetes > Micrococcales > Microbacteriaceae > Rathayibacter > Rathayibacter sp. VKM Ac-2927. The sequence goes on along the minus strand of NZ_JALGRT010000004.1, from coordinate 166,938 downwards.
TCTGGCACTCCTGGTCCTCACAGATGGCGGGCGGCCTGGCCGCCTCGTCCGTCGCGCTCGGCGACGCGTCGCTCCTCGAGCCGGCCGTCGTCGACGCCGCGCGCTTCGCCCCCGAGCTGCTGACCGCCGGCGGCCCGGACAACGGCTGGAACCCGACGCCGACCGACCGCGTGCAGATCGCCTACGGCGCGGACTCCCGGCTGCAGAACTCGCTGGCCCTCGCCGACGCGACCGGCTCCAGCGCCTACACCGACCTCGCCGGCGTGCAGGGCGCCTGGTTCTTCGGGCTCAACCTCAGCAGCGCCCCCGTCTACGACCCGGCGACCGGCGTCACCTACGACGGCGTCCAGGCCGACGGCAGCGTCAACCGCAACAGCGGCGCCGAGAGCACCATCCACGGGCTGCTCTCGATGCTCGCGCTCGACGCCCACCCGTCCGTCGCCGCCCGCGCGACCGCGGTCACGACCCAGGCGAGCCGCGACGGCCTCCGCCTCGTCGAGGCCGAGTCGGCCCGCGGCGGCACGGTCGTCACCCCGGAGTCGGCCTGGACCGGCGAGTCCGGCTGGAGCGGCTCCTACCTGTCGCTCTCGAACTGGCGCCGGTCCGCGACGATCCCCGTCGGCTCCGCGACCCAGGACCGCCTGGTCGAGGCCGTGATCTTCGCCGCCGAGCGCGGCACCGAGAAGACCCCGATCAGCCTCTGGAACTCCGGCCGCCGCCCGCTCGACGTGCTCACCAGCACCGTCGGCGCGCAGGGCGTCACCGAGGCGTCCGGAATCCTGCTGCCGCAGAAGCTGCGGCGCACGCTCCCCGCGAGCTCGACCACCGTCGAGGTCCGCGCCCTGTCCGGCGAGACGAAGCTCGACGCCCTGCTGGTCCGCCCCGTCGTCTCGCGCCTGGTGGTCGTCGGCGACACCGGCCGCACCGAGCTGGTCCGCAACTCGACCGCGACGCCCCAGCCGACCACGGTCGACGGCACCGGCACCCTCCGCGTCTACGCGCAGGACGGCACCCTCGTGAGCGAGTCGCCCGCCACGGGTGCGACCCCGGTCACCCTCCCCGCCCAGGGCTTCGCGATGCTCCTCGGCTGACGCGCCCGCCGCAGCATGCTGATCGAGTAGCCCGCTTGCGGGCGCATCGAGATCCCGCGCGATCGGTGCGACACGACATCAGCCGAGACGCGCACTCATCGCCCATCGCGGTCGAGCGGCCCCCTCAGCTGATGTTCTGCACGGCCGGAGCGTTGCAGCCCGGGGCCCGCCTCCGTCCTGCTGCTCGCCCCGCCCACCGGGCGGCCCCCATTCCTCAGAAGTTGCGGTAGTCGCGCTCGACTACCGCAACTTCTGCGTTGTCGACGCGGCGACAGGCCGGACGCGCGCGTCAGCGGGTGCGGTGCAGCGTCTTCGAGGCGAGGCCGGCGATCGCCGCGCCGAGCACCGGCGCCAGCAGGAACACCCAGACCTGGCCGAGGGCGTCCGGGCCGGCGAAGACGGCGGCCGCGATCGAGCGGGCCGGGTTCACCGAGGTGTTGCTGATCGGGATGCTGATCAGGTGCACGAGGGTCAGGGTGAGGCCGATCGCGATCGGGGCGACGGACTTGTACTCGCTCTTGGAGGTGACGGAGAGGATCACTCCGACGAAGACCGCCGTCAGCACGACCTCGGCCAGGATCACCGCGCCGAGCCCGAAGCCGCCGGGGGAGGCGGCGCCGTAGCCGTTCGAGGCGAAGCCGGAGTCGCGGGCGGCGTCGAAGTAGCCGGCGGGTCCGTCCGCCGCGATCAGTGCGACGACTCCGGCGCCCACGACACCGCCGACGATCTGGGCGACGATGTAGCCGGGGATGTGCCGCCACTCCGTCCGCCCCGCGAGGGCGAAGCCGATCGAGACGGCCGGGTTGAAGTGCCCGCCCGAGATGTGGCCGACGGCGTAGATCCCCGCGACGAGGGTGAGTCCGAAGGCGAGCGCGACGCCGAGGAAGCCGACGCCGAGCGCGTTGCCGCTGTCCGGGAAGGCGGAGGCGAAGATCGCCGTGCCCACGCCGCCCGCGACGAGCAGGAAGGTGCCGAACGCCTCGGACGCGTAGCGCGCCGCGGCGGAGTACTGCTCGGCGTGCTCCTTCCGCTGCTCACTCGTGGTGCGGCTGGCGGGCTTCGGTGACGGCATGGGGGTTCCTCCGCGGGTCGTGGGACGGCCCCGCGGCGCGCGAGGGCAACCGCCACTCCAGCACCCGCCGGCGCCGGGGGAGCCGCGCGCCCAGTCGGCTCTCGGCCGCGCGGCCCCGGAGGCGCCCTGCGCGGCCACCCGCCCCTCGCTCAGCGGCCAGCCCTTCCGCCCGCCTGCCGGTCGAGCAGCCCCCATGCTGGTCGAGCAGCCCCGGACGCGCCGCCGCACGCTGGTCGAGCAGCCCCGGAGGGGCGTACCGAGACCCACCCTCCGAGCGGCGGTGGATCTCGATACGTCCGCTGCGCGGACTGCTCGATCAGCATGCACGGGGTCCGCTGCGCGGGCTGCTCGATCAGCATGCACGGGGTCCGCTGCGCGGGCTGCTCGATCAGCATGCACGGGGTCCGCTGCGCGGACTGCTCGATCAGCAAGGCTCCCTCACGCCGCGAGGTGGAACGTGCTCGCGAAGCGCCCGAGCAGCGCGTCCCGCCCGCGGAGCACCGTGACCGCGCCGGTCGCGATCGCCCGCTCCGGCGCGAGCTCGCCCGAGAGCAGCAGTCGGATGTCCGCGCCAGTAGAGAACGCGAGATCCACCGGAGCCTCGCCGCCCGGCACCTCTCCGCGCGACACGTCCAGCGCCGCGCCGTCGACCCGGATCAGCAGCCCGGCCGGCCCGACCTGCGCCGCGTACACCGTCGCCGGCAGCTCGGCCGCGACCTGCGGCCGGAACGCAGTGCGCAGGTCGACCGTCATCGAGTCCGGGGTGATCACCTGCTCCTCGCGCGGATCACCGAGCGCCTTGAAGCCCCAGGCGCCGAGCGCGAGCACGATCGGCTCGAGCTCGCGGCCGTAGGGGGTCAGCTCGTAGACGATGATGCGCGAGCGCGGCGCCCGCCGGATGATCCCGGCCGCCTGCAGCTCCTTGAGCCGGCCGGCCAGCACGTTGCTCGGGATGCGCGCGAGCCCCTGCGCGAGCTCGCTGTAGCGGCGCGGCCCGACCAGCAGGTCCCGCACGATCAGCAAGGCCCAGCGCTCGCCGACCAGCTCGACCGCGCGGGTGAGCGCCGAGTACTGCCCGTAGTCGCGTGCGGCCATCGCCCTCAGGCCTGCTCGCCGGTGAACGCCTCCGGCCCCTGCGCAGCGGCGACCGGGTCCATCCAGCCGAACTCGAGCAGGTTGCCGTCGGGGTCGGAGACCTGGCGCTGGTACATGAAGCCGTAGTCGGACGCGGGCCGCGACTCGGAGCCGCCCGCGGCGAGCCCCGCGGTCACGGCGGCGTCGACGGCCTCGCGGGTGTCGAGGAAGATCGCGGTCGAGACGGAGGGGTTCACGGCCGGGTCGCCGATCGGCAGGTCGCTGAAGGTCTGGAAGTACTCGCGCAACAGGATCATGAAGTAGTTGTGGTCCTCCTCCACCACGACGCAGGCCGCGTTGTGGTCGGAGAACGCCGGATTGATCGAGAAGCCGAGTGCGACGTAGAACGCCTTCGCGCGCTCGAGGTCGGTGACGGGCAGGTTGACGAACATCGAGGGCATGGCGGTCTCTCCTTGTCAGTGGGAGCCGCGAGCCGCGGCGTCTGCGCCCATGCTTGTGAAAAACAAGTGCCGCGTCAAGAGGCGGGCCCGAGACGCCTTCGATCCGGGAGCCGCCTCCGGCTCGCGCGATCGGCTCCGGCTCGTCGTTTCCGCGGGTTTCCACGAGCCGAGGGTGATTCTGCGTGCCGGCGGCGCCCCGAGCCGTGTCCGGCTCGTGGGATCGCGTCCGGCTCGCGGTTCTGCCGGATCTCCGCGTGCCGAGGGTTGCTCCACGTGCTCGATCCGTGCCGGAACCGTCCGGAGTCGCCCGAGGTCCCGGCGGATCTCGAGCTCGCACCTCTCCGGCTCGCGGAATCAGCTCCGGCTCGTTGTTTCGTCCGGTTTCCACGTGCCCGAGGCCGTTCCGCGTGCCGGACGTCGTCCGGCGCTGCCTCCGGCTCGCGGAAGCACCTCCGGCTCGCGAGTCCGGCCCGAACCCACGAGCCGAGGCCGATTCCGCGAGCCGAACCTCCACCGGCACCCGCCGCTAAGGCGGAAGAGAGCGCTCTCACAAAAGTCTTGACCTCCCCGCGACCCGCTCCGTATGCTCGCCTCACACCTCGTGAGAGCGCTCTCACACGCGGCAGCACAGCACCGTGGGAGCGCCCCCAGGGGTGCCCTGACACCCATCACGAAGGAGTGACCGTGCTCGAATCACGACGCGCCAGGATCGCCACGGCGATCGCCGGCGCCGCCGCCCTGGCCCTGCTCGTCTCCGGCTGCTCGTCCGGATCCGGCGCGGCCGAGGACGGCGACATCGAACTGACCGTGACCACGTTCGGCGCCATGGGGTTCGACGACCTCTACGCCGAGTACGAGGCCGCCCACCCGGGCGTCACGATCGTCCCGAACAACATCGACACCGGCGGCAACGCGCGGACCGACGCGTTCACCAAGCTCGCCGCGGGCTCCGGCCTCGCCGACGTCGTCGCCATCGAGGAGGGCTGGCTCGGCTCGATCATGGAGGTCTCCGACCAGTTCGTCGACCTGCGCGACCACGGCATCGAGGACCGCAAGGCCGACTGGGTCGACTGGAAGTACGAGCAGGCCGTCGACCCCGACGGCCGCGTCATCGGCTACGGCACCGACATCGGCCCCGAGGGTCTCTGCTACAGCACCGCCGCCTTCGAGGCCGCGGGCCTGCCCACCGATCGCGCCGCCGTCGCGGAGCTGCTCGGCGGCGCGGACGCGACCTGGGAGGACTACTTCGCGGCCGGGAAGCAGTACCACGACGCGACCGGCAAGGCCTGGTACGACCAGTCCGGCTTCGTCTGGAACGCGATGGTCAACCAGCTCCCCGAGGGCTACTACACCGCCGACGGCGAGCTGAACATCGACGGCAACGCCGAGCTGCAGGAGCGCTGGGGCTGGATCACCGACGGCGCCGCCTCCGGACTCTCGGCCGCGCAGAAGGCCTGGGACTGGAACAAGGGCAAGTCCTTCAACGACGGCACCTTCGCGACGTTCGTCTGCCCGGGCTGGATGCTCGGCCAGGTGAAGGCGCAGGTCGAGGCCGGCGGCGGCGACCCCGAGGCCACCGGCTGGGACTTCGCCGACGTCTTCCCCGGCGGCGCGGCCAACTGGGGCGGCTCGTTCCTCTCCGTCCCGACGCAGTCGAAGCACCCCGCCGAGGCCGCCGAGCTCGCCTCGTGGCTGAGTGAGCCGGAGCAGCAGATCGCCGCGTTCGACGCGACCGGTCCGTTCCCGAGCACCGTCTCCGCCCAGGAGCAGCTCGCCTCCGCCGCCGCGCCCGACCCGGCGCTGAACGGCTCGCCGACCGGCGCGATCCTCGCCGAGCGCGCCCAGGGCGTCGTCGCCCAGTACAAGGGTCCGGACGACTCGCTGATCCAGGAGAACGTCTTCGGCCCGGTGCTGCAGAAGGTCGACCGCGGCGAGCTCGACGGCGACAAGGGCTGGGACGAGGCGCTCTCGCTCCTCGACGAGCTGGTCGACTGACCCGCTCCCCTCAGACAGGGCCCCCGTCCGGTAGCAGGCCGGGCGGGGGCCCTCCCTCCCCTTCCCATGACGCGTCCCACGACGTGTCCCACGACGTGTCCCACGAACGCGTCCCCCACGAGAGCGACCGACGAGAGCGACCCATGACGAGCACCCTGACCCCGCCGACCGCGTCGGCCGCGCCGCCTCCCGGCCGCCGCCCCGCGCCCCGCCTGCCGCTGACGGCCAAGCAGCGGATGAGCCGCTTCGACGTCAAGGCGTCGCCCTACCTCTACATCTCGCCGTTCTTCCTGCTGTTCGCGATCACGGGAGCGTTCCCCCTCGTCTACACGCTGGTGGTCTCGCTCTACGACTGGCAGCTGCTGCAGGGCCAGGGCGACTTCGTCGGCCTCGGCAACTTCGCCGCGGTGCTCGGCGACCGCTTCTTCTGGAACTCGATCGGCAACACGCTGAGCATCTTCCTGCTCTCCACGATCCCGCAGCTCGCCGTGGCCCTGGTGCTCGCGGCGGTGCTCGACCAGTCGCTGCGCGCCCGCACCTTCTGGCGGATGAGCGTGCTGCTGCCCTACGTCGTCTCGCCGGTCGCCGTGGCGCTGATCTTCTCGAGCATCTTCGGCGACCAGGAGGGCCTGGCGAACAATCTGCTCGGCCTGGTCGGCATCGCCCCGATCGACTGGACCAACGACCGCCTCGCCAGCCACATCGCGATCGCGTCGATGGTCAACTGGCGCTGGACCGGCTACAACGCGCTCATCCTGCTCGCCGCGATGCAGGCCGTGCCGCGCGACCTGCACGAGTCGGCTGCGCTCGACGGAGCGGGCTCGTTCCGCCGCTTCACCTCGATCACGATCCCGAGCATCCGGCCGACCCTGATCTTCGTGATCATCACGGCCACGATCGGCGGGCTGCAGATCTTCGCCGAGCCGCGCCTGTTCGACGTCTCGAACGCCGGCGGCATCGGCGGCTCGGACCGCCAGTTCCAGACGACCGTCCTCTACCTCTGGGAGATGGCGTTCTTCCGGCAGAACTTCGGCGAGGCGGCGGCGGTCGCCTGGCTGCTGTTCCTGCTGATCGTGCTGATCGGACTGGTGAACTTCGCGATCTCGCGGCGGATCGCGTCCGTCGAGAACCGCGTGAGAACGCGCACGCGCCGACCGGCGCAGAAGGCGAGCGACCGATGACCGCGACGATTCCCACCGCTCCCGCCGCTGCGCCTGTCGCGGCCGAGCCCGAGCGTCGCGCCCGGCGCCCGCGCTCCTCCGGCGCCGGCCGCGTCGACCGCCCGGGGTTCCTCACCTACGGCCTGCTCAGCGCCTTCATCCTCGGCTCGACCTACCCGCTCTGGTGGTCGTTCGTGGTGGCCAGCGGGAGCAACGCGACCCGCGGCGAGACGCTGCCGCTGATCCCGGGCGGCAACTTCCTGGCCAACGCGGCGCAGGTGTTCACCGCGATCCCGTTCTGGACGGCGCTGCTGAACAGCGTGGTCGTCTCGGGGATCATCACGCTCTCGGTCGTGTCGTTCTCGACCCTGGCCGGCTACGCGTTCGCGAAGCTGCGCTTCCGCGGGCGGGACGGGCTGATGATCACCGTGATCGCGACGATGGCGATCCCGACCCAGCTCGGCATCATCCCGCTGTTCATCCTGATGCGGCAGCTCGGCTGGACCGGCACCCTCGGCGCCGTGATCGTGCCGACGCTGGTCACCGCGTTCGGCGTGTTCTTCATGCGGCAGTACCTGGTGGACGTGATCCCGGACGAGCTGATCGAGGCGGCGCGGGTCGACGGAGCGAACCAGTTCCGGACGTTCCTGACCGTCGCGGTGCCGGCCGCGCGGCCCGCGATGGCGATCCTCGCGCTGTTCACGTTCATGATGGCGTGGACCGACTTCCTCTGGCCGCTGATCGTGCTGAGCCCGACCAACCCGACGCTGCAGACCGCGCTGTCGCAGCTGCAGTCGGGCTACTACGTCGACTACTCGATCGTGCTGGCCGGCGCGGTGCTGTCGATCATCCCGCTGCTCGTGCTGTTCGTGCTGGCGGGCAAGCAGCTGATCGCCGGCATCATGGGCGGCGCAGTCAAGGGCTGATCCCGGGAGCCCAGCGCAATGGTGGATCTCGATACGCCCGCTGCGCGGGCTACTCGATCAGCATAGGAAGCCCGCTGGGCGGGCTACTCGATCAGCATGGAGAGGCCGCCAGCATGCTGGTCGAGTAGCCCCGGAGGGGCGTATCGAGACCCGCCGTCCCCAGGAGGGCTGGCCTGCAGACTCTTCTCCTGACGCCTCCGGCCGCCATGGCCGGTGAGCGAGCGCCCCCGCAGGGGTGTCTCGAAGGGCACGCGCCCGCTCGGCTACTCTCGGGCCCGGGGGTCCACCGCTCGAGAGGCACGCATGAGTCACGACACCGCACCGGCCGCACCCACGCTCGAGGCCGTCGCCGCGCTCGCCGGAGTGTCCCGGGCGACGGTCAGCCGGGTCGTCAACGACTCGCCGAAGGTGAAGGCCGAGGCGCAGGCCGCCGTCCGCCTCGCGATCGAGCAGCTCGGCTACGTGCCCAACCGCGCGGCGCGCTCGCTCGCCAGCCGGCGGACCCAGGTCCTCGCCCTGCTGGTGCCCGAGTCGATCGGCAAGGTCTTCGGCGACCCGTTCCTCGCCGCCGTCGTGCAAGGTGCGGCGACCCGCCTCGCCGCGACCGACTACATGCTCAACATCGTGATCGCCTCCGAGGCGACGCCCGACAAGACCCGCCGCTACCTCCTCGGCGGCAACGTCGACGGCGCCCTCGTGGTGTCGCACCACAGCGGCGACCACTCCTACGCCCGGATCGGCGCGAGCGTCCCCCTCGTCTTCGGCGGCCGCCCGCTCAGCCTCGACGACCACGACAGCCACTTCGTCGACGTCGACAACGTCGGAGCGGCGCGCCAGGTCACCGAGCATCTGCTGGGCCTCGGCCGCCGCGCGCCCGCGATGATCGCGAGCCGCCAGGACATGCCCGGCGCGATCGACCGCCTCGCGGGCTGGCGCGCGACCGTCGAGGCGGGCGGCCTGGACGCCTCGCTCGTCGAGATCGGCGACTACTCGCCGCGGGACGGCGCCGAGGCGATGCGGCGCCTGCTCGACTCCGGCCGCCCGATCGACGCGGTCTTCGCCTCCAACGACCAGATGGCCTCCGGCGCCCTGGCGGTGCTGCGCGAGCGCGGCCTGAGCGTGCCGGGCGACGTGGCGCTCGCCGGCTTCGACGGCGACTACTCCTCGGAGGCGGCCGAGCCGCCGATCACGACCGTCCGCCAGCCGGCCGCCGGCCTCGGCGACGCGATGGCCGAGGTCCTGGTGCGGCTGCTGGCCGGCGACGACGTTCCGCGGGCGACGCTGCTGCCGACGGAGCTGCTGATCCGCGGGTCGACGGTGCCGCGGAGCTGACTCCGCCGCACAACATCAGCTGAGAGCACCCGGCCTCCTCTGTGGGAGGAGGCCCACCCTTCTCAGCTGATGTTGTGCGGCCGACTCCGCCCCTCAGCCCGTGAACACCGTCGAGGAGCGGCGCTCGTACCAGTGCGCGAGGTGCTCGCCCGCGCGGAGGACGTGCTCGCGCATGATCGCGGCGGCGCGCTCGCGGTCGCCGGCGACGAAGGCCTCGACGATCTGCTCGTGCTCGCGGAAGTTCTCCTCGCGGTGGCGCGAGTTCTCGCGGAGGACCAGGCCCGACACATTGCGCGGGAAGGCGTCGTTGATCTCGATCAGCATCCGGCTGAGGCGGGTGTTGCCCGAGGCCTGGTAGATCAGCCCGTGGAACTGGTCGTTGGCGCTGCCGTCGCGCTCGGCCGCGGTGCCGGCGGCGACGGCGAGCGAGCGCTCGTACATGGCCGTGTTGACGGAGCGGAGCTCGGCGATCGTCGCATCGTCCAGGCGGTCGACCGCGCGGCGGGCGGCCAGCGACTCCAGCTCGGCGCGCACCTCGTAGGCCTCGCGCACCTCCCACGGCACCGGCACGCGAACGACGGCGCCGCGGTTGGGGACGACCTCGATCAGCCCGCCGGTCTGCAGCTGGCGCAGCGCCTCGCGGACCGGGGTGCGGCTGATGCCGAACTGCGTCGCGAGCTCGGCCTGGCGCAGCGGGGCGCCGATCGGGATCTCGCCGGACATGATCTTCGCCCGGATCCGGGCGGCCAGATCGTCCACGAGTGCGTTGTCGCCCTGGGTCGTCACGCGATGATCCCCTCCGATCAGCGGCCAGGTCGGCCGGGATCCAATCATGGCAGGTATTGGATCCCACGAGGGGGTCGGTGTCGTCGAACGGCGAGCCCACTCCTGCGTCCGGCTTGACCCATGGATCCGCGCGGCCCTAGATTGGATCCAATCTCGCCCGCCGTGGCGATCGATCGAGGTCAGGAGGCCGGCGTGGACGTGCTGCTGGTCGTGATGCTCGCGGGCGCCGCCGCCTCCCTCACGCTCGGCCTGGCCGGCTGGCGGGGAGTGGGCCGCGGCTGGCTCGTCGCCGAGGCGGCCATGCTCGCCGCGATGCTCGACGTACACCTGCCCGCCCTGCACCTCCTGCCCGCTCCGCTCTGGTCCGCGCTGCTCGCGGGCTGCGCGCTCGTCGCCGCCCTCGTCGACCGGCTGCGCCGCGGCCGAGGCGTCCGGCGGCACGGCGCCGACGCGCTGCACGCCGTCGGGATGCTGCTCGCCGCCGTCCTCGTGCTCCTCGCCGACGCCGCGCCCACCGCGGGTGCCGGTCCGCTCGCGGGCGCCGGGCACGCGCACGGCGGCGGACTCGCCCTGCCGCTCGGCGCCGCCGTCGCCGTCTACGCGGCGTGCACGCTCCGCGTCGCCCTCGCCGGACGCCCCGGCCGCCTCGACACCGCCCGGAGGCTCGCCTCCCTCGCCGCGCTCGTCGCCATGGGCGCGATGGCCGCGGTCGGCTGAGCAGCCCGCCCCGCCCCCGAACAACACGCCGCCCGCCGCACAACACCCCGCACGACACCCCCGCACCACACCGGAAGAAGGAGACGCCGCATGATCATCGACGCGTACAACACCACTCAGGACCGCCGAGGCCGCAGCGACTACCTCAGCGGGGTCCGCCCCGGCGAGCAGCCCCCCGCCTACACCCCGTTCGACCCGAAGCGCATCCTCGACCGGATGGACGCCGCCGGCGTCGACCGCGCGATGGTCTGCTCCCTCGCGCAGGGCATCGAGAACGACTTCCTGATCGACCTCGTGAAGGCCCACCCCGACCGCCTCTTCGGCTTCGGCCAGGTCATGCCGCAGTGGGAGAACGCGACCGACGAGATCCGCCGCTTCGCCGACGCCGGCCTGGTCGGGCTCAAGCTGCACCCCAGCCTGCACGGCTACCACGTCGCCGATCACGGGCTGCTCGACCCGCTGTTCGCGGTCTGCGACGAGCTCGGCCTGCCCGTGCTGATCAACGCGCTCGACGACGCGTTCTGCGCGCCGTTCGCCATCGAGGAGATCGCGAAGGGCTTCCCCGGAGTGCCGACGATCATCGCCCACATGGGCGCGGTCTGGAACGTGCCCGAGGCGATCATCGTCGCCGAGCGCAACCCGCACGTCTACCTCGAGACCTCGGCGACGCTGATGTCCGACGTCAAGCGCGCCTACGCCCGGCTCGGCGCTGAGAAGATCCTGCTCGGCTCCGAGTGGCCGGGCAGCGACTTCGACCTCGAGCGGATGAAGATCGCCAAGGCGATCCCGGACGAGGCCGACCGCGCGCTGGTCGAGGGCGGCAACATGGCGCGGATCCTGGGCTGGTCGTGACCGAGGGGGCGGAGTCGGGGCCTTCCGCGCCGGAGAGCCCGGTGCTCGATCGGCCGGTGCTCGACGGGCCTCCCGCGGGGATGTCCGCGCCGGACCGCGAGCTGCTCGAGGCGGCCTCGGCGATCCTCGACGCGCGCTACCGGACCGGCGTCCACGAGGTCGCGGCCGCCCTCCGCCTCGCCGACGGGCGGATCGTGACCGGCCTGCACGTCGAGGCGAGCGCCGGCCGGGCCTCCGTCTGCGCCGAGTCCGCCGCCCTGAGCGCCGCGGTCGTCGCCGGCTCCCCGGTCGTCTCGATCGTCGGAGTGCTGCAGCGCCCGGCCGGCTCCCGCCACCTCATCGAGCCCTGCGGCGTCTGCGCCGAGCTCCTCGGCGACCACGCCCCCGACGCGACCGTCTGGGTCGCCGTCGCCGACGGCTTCGCTCCGGTCCCCGTCGCCACCCTGCTCCCGCACCGCCGCCGCCGCGCCGCCCGCCCGGTCTAGCCCCCCGGCCCGCGCCCGACCCACTCTCCAAAAGTTGCGGTAGTCGAGCGCGACTACCGCAACTTCTGAGGAATGACGGCCGGCCGCCTCCGCCGCTTGCCGACTCTTCAAGAGTTGCGGTAGTGGCGCGCGACTACCGCAACTTTTGAGGAATCAGGGGGCGCGGATGGAGCGGCCCGCGCCCGGCTCTCCTCCACAAGCCGAGCAGCCCGAGGTTTTACCCCGGGGAAACACGGCCGACCCCCGCCCGAACGATCGCCTGGTCAGACTTGCCGGGCGGACGACGGGCCCCGGCCCTCGCGCCGCCGGGGTCGTGGGGGCACCTCACCCGACCCGCGCACCACCCGGAAGGATCCACCCGCATGCTCGCCGTCTCCGGCACTCCCGTCCTCCTCGTCGTCGACATCCAGGGCGGGGCCGCCTCGGACCTGCCGACCCCCGGCATCCCCGTGATGAGCGGCCGGGCGGAGCGCACACCCCGGGTGCGCGACCTGATCGCGCACTGCCGCAGTGCCGGCGTGCCGGTCGTCTTCGTGCAGGAGGTGCACAAGCGCGACCTGATCGACATCGGCCGCGAGCTGGACGGCGCCGAGGGTCCGCACTGCCTCGAGGGCGACCCGGGCACCGAGCTGGCGTCCTGGCTCGAGCCGCGGCCCGAGGAGTTCGTGATCCGCAAGCGCCGCTACTCCGCCTTCTTCGGCACCGAGCTCGAGATCGTGCTGAAGGCCTACCGCGCGGGCACGCTGCTGCTGGTCGGCGGCCTCACCGACGTCTGCATCCACTACACGGCGGCGGACGCGCACCAGCACGACTACGCCGTCCGGGTGCTCACCGACTGCGTCGCCGGCTCGAGCGAGCGCGCGCACGCCGCCACCCTCGAGGCGATCGAGTACCTCCAGCGCGACGCGCTCGTCACCGCCGCCGACGTGCACGACTGGCTCGACCGCCGGGAGACGATCGATGCCTGAGTCCCGCCCGATGCCTGACGTCCACGGGGCCCCGGCCCCCCGCCTCCTCGTCGCCCGCGTCCGCACCATGGACCCCGAGAACCCGCTCGCCGAGGCGCTCCTGATCGACGGCGACCGGATCACCGCCGTCGGCACCCTGCAGGAGGTCCGCGCCGCCGCCCCGGCCGGCACCCCCGAGGAGCACCTCGACGGCACCCTCCTCCCCGGCTTCATCGACGCGCACTCGCACGCCCAGCGCGCGGGCCTGAAGGCCCTGCAGCTGCTCGACGCGGACGCCGGAGCCGACGCGTTCTCGGCCGCGATGCTCGCCGACGCGGACGCCGATCCGGACGCCCCGGACTGGCTCGGCGACACCCCGCCCACCCCCGAGGACCGCCGCGCGGCCCTCCTCCGCATCCAGCCGCTGCTGCACGAGCTGGGCTTCACCGGCGTCATCGACCCGGCCGTCACGCTCGACGAGCTCGCCGCCTACCGCGCGGCCCACGAGCGCGGCGAGCTGTCGCTGCGCGTCGTCGCGATGCCCTACCCCGAGCTCGGCACGGAAGCGGTCCCGGGTGTCGACGAGGCGCTCGCCCTGCTCGACACCGTCGACGGCACGACCGGCGACGGCGACGAGCTGCTCCGTCTCGGCCCGATCAAGGTCTACTACGACGGCGAGGGGATGAAGGGCCAGGCGCTCCTCGAGCAGCCCTGGCCAGACGGAAGCCGCGGCGTGCAGCGGATCGCGACCGCCGAGTTCGCGCGGCTCGCCGCGGAGTGCGTCCAGCGCGGCTGGGGCCTGGGCGTGCACGCGGTCGGCAGCCGCGCGGTCGCCGAGGTGCTCGACGCGCTCGAGGCGGCGGGCCCGCCCGAGCGGATCGCCGCCCTGCGCTGCCAGCTGATCCACGCCTACCTCGAGCCCTCCGCCGAGAGCCGCGAGCGCGCGGCCCGGCTCGGCGTCGTCGCCTCGCTGCAGCCCTCGATCGCCTGGAGCAACGCGGCCGGACTGACGCGGCGGCTCGGCCCGCGGGCCGACCCGGTGAACCCGATGCGCGACTGGCGCGACTCCGGCGCTGTGATCGCGCTCGGCTCCGACGCCCCCTACTTCCCGTTCGACCCGCGCCGGGTGGTCGCGACCGCGGTGAGCCGTCGGATGCGCCGCCTGCCCGACCCGCTCGGTCCGGAGCAGGCGCTCACGGTGCTCGAGGCCGTCGAGGGCTACACGCGGGGCGCGGCGCACGCGGCCTTCGCGGAGGACCGCCGCGGGATGCTCCGCCCCGGCTTCCTCGCCGACCTGGTGCTGCTCTCGGTCGACCCGGGGGAGTGCTCGGCGGAGGAGTTCGCCGGGGCGCGCGTGCTGCGCACGGTGGTCGGCGGGCGGACGGTGCACGACGGGGCCGCGGGGATCGCCCGGCAGATGTAATCCCGACGAAACACAATGGGATCCGCATTGCCTTAGATTGGATCCAAGTTGAGCGGCCCCCCCGAGCAACTCCGCCCCGCCCCCGATGCACCACCCGTACCCCTTGGAGGACAGCACCATGGTCAGGAAGAGCTTGCTCGCCGGCGTCGCACTGGCGGCCGTCGCGAGCCTCGCGCTCACCGCCTGCGGGACCACCAGCGCCCCGCAGAGCGCCACCGGCACCGCCGGCACCACCGACACCATCAACGCGGAGCTCTGGTACGCGCCGTCCACCTTCGACCCCGCGAAGGCCTCCGCCGACGCCGACGTGACCGTCGCGCGCCTCGGCTTCGACACCCTGCTCCGCCAGGGCGAGACCGAGGGCTACATCGGCGGCCTCGCCACCGAGTGGAACGCCGTCTCGGCCTCCGAGTACACGTTCACCCTCCGCGACGACGCCACCTGCGCCGACGGCACGGCGATCACGCCGACCGTCGTCGCCGACTCCTTCACGTACCTCACCGGCCTCGACGACTCGGGCGCGCTGACCTGGAAGAACCAGGCCTTCGGCTCCGGCGACGCGACCTTCACCCCCGACGACGCGGCCGGCACGCTGACGATCTCGCTCAGCCAGCCCTACTCGCAGCTGCTCGGCGGCGTCACCCGCCCCGGCACCGGCATCATCTGCCCCGCCGGCCTCGCCGACACCGAGGGCCTCGCCGCGGGCACCGTCGACGGCGCCTGGTCCGGCCCGTACATGCTCTCGAACCTCTCGGCCGGCGTCAGCGCCGCCTACACGCTGCGCGACGACTACGACGCCTGGCCCGACTGGCAGGACGTCGAGGGCGAGCCCGCGAAGACGATCAACCTCACCGTGCAGTCCGACTCCAACACGAGCGCCAACCTGCTCGAGTCCGGCGGAGTCGACCTGGCCCGCTTCTACGACTCGAACGCGCTGCGCTTCGAGGACGACCCCGCCTACACGACCGTCACCTTCGCCAGCTCGGCCTACAACCTCGTCTTCAACGAGGCCCCCGGCTCCGGCTCGATCTTCGAGGGCAAGGAGGACCTCCGCGCCGCGGTCGCCCAGGCGATCGACACCCAGGGCTTCAACTCGGCCGGCCTCGACGGCCTCGGCGTGCCGCAGTACACCGTCAACGCGGCGAGCTACCGCTGCGCGCTGGACGACGAGTCGCTGGTGCAGAAGTACGACCCCGCCGCCG
This sequence comes from Rathayibacter sp. VKM Ac-2927, assembly GCF_022815525.1. Classification (NCBI taxonomy): domain Bacteria; kingdom Bacillati; phylum Actinomycetota; class Actinomycetes; order Micrococcales; family Microbacteriaceae; genus Rathayibacter; species Rathayibacter sp. VKM Ac-2927. The sequence goes on along the minus strand of NZ_JALGRT010000004.1, from coordinate 151,415 downwards.
CGACGCCCGAGCTCACCGGTCAGTCGATCCGCCTGCTGATGATGTCGAACTGGGACCCGGCCGCCGACTACCTGGCCGAGTCGCTCCGCGCCGCGGGCGCCACCGTCACCGTCTCGGCGCTCGACCCGGCCGACTGGTCGAAGGCCATGCGCACCGAGCCCGCCACTTGGGACGTCGCGATCGCCGCGGAGAACGCCGGCCCCGGCCTCATCCACACCACGATCGCCCGCTACCTCGGCCCGACCTACGCGGACGGCGGCACGAACGTCTCCTCCAGCGACAACCCCGAGGGCGTCGCCTACTACGAGGCCGCGATGGCCGCCTCGGACACCGAGACGCAGTGCGAGAACCTGCTCGCCGCCCAGAAGACGATCCTCGAGCGCGTCGACATGACGCCGCTGATCACCGACACGCACCGCTACGTGGCCCGCTCCGGCTTCGCCACCTCGGTGTTCTCGGGCTACTGGGACATCTCGGCCATGCGGATCCTGTCCTGATCCGCTGACGCCCTGATCCACTGAGCAGCCCACCCGAGCCGGACGACACGAGGAGACGACGCGATGAGCACCACGACCGCCACCACCGCTGCATCGTTGGGCCTCGGGTCGTCCGGCGCGGGGGCGCCCGGCCCGGGCGCCGTCCGCGCCGGCACCCTCGGCGGGGCCTGGCGGAGGTTCCTCCTCCGCCGGGCCCTCGGCCTGCTCGTCAACCTGGCGCTGCTCGTGCTGGTCACCTTCCTGATCGTGCAGCTCATCCCCGGCGACCCGGCGATCGCCATCGCAGGGGAGGCGGCCTCGCTCGACCAGGTCGAGCTGGTGCGCACCCAGCTCGGGCTCGACCAGCCGCTGCCCGCGCAGCTCTGGACCTACCTCGTCGGCGTGCTGCAGGGCGACTTCGGCGCCTCCTACCGCTACACGATCCCCGCGATGGACCTCGTGATGACGGCCGTGCCGTACACGCTGACCATCACGATCTCCGCGGTGCTGCTCCTGCTCGTGCTCGGCATCGCGCTGGGCATGGCGGTCGGAGTCGCGACCCGCGGCGACCGCCGCCGCTGGCTCGACGCCGTGTTCAGCACCGTCACCGGGCTGATCTCCTCGGTCCCCACCTACGTGCTCGCGACCGGCTTCGTCGTCGTCTTCGCGGTGCTGCTCAAGGTGCTGCCGCCCGCGTACTCTCCGGCCTACGACTTCGGCACCGCCGCGATCCTGCCGATCGCCTCGCTCACCGTCGGCGGCACCTGCTCCGTCGCGAGGATCGTCCGCCGCGAGACCGCGGTGATCCTCGAGCAGGACTACATGCGCACCGCCCGCGGCTGGCGGCTGCCCGCGCTCACCCTCTACGCCAAGCACATGCTGCCCAACCTGCTCACCACGGCGCTGACGCTCTCGGGCATCATCCTCACCGCGCTGCTCGGCTCGGCGCTGATCACCGAGGCGGTCTTCGCCTGGCCCGGCCTCGGCGGCGTGATCGTCCAGGCGATCGCGATCGACAAGGACTACCCGGTGATCCGGGCGGCCGTCTTCGTGATCGGGCTCATCTCCCTCGTGATCACCCTCGTGATCGACGTCATCCTGGGTCTGATCGACCCGCGCACCCTCGGAGAGCAGCGTGGCTGAGTCCCTCCCCGCCGTCCGCGGCCTGAAGCCCGCCGGCGCGCGCACCTTCGCCTGGAACCCCGGGCTCGTGATCGGGCTCGGCCTGCTCGGCGTGATCGCCCTCACCGCGCTGATCGCCCCGATCGCGCTCGAGGGCCAGGCCACCGGCCTCGGCGGCAGCCCCAGCCTCGGCTCGACCGCCGAGCACCCGCTCGGCACCGACACCCTCGGCCGCGACATGCTCGCCCGCACCCTCGTCGCCACCCGCTCGACCGTGCTGATGGCGCTCGCCGCGACCGTGCTCTCGGCGATCGTCGGCATCGCGGTCGGCATCGGCGTCTGGCTCGCCCCGCGGCGGGTCCGCGAGCTCGGGCTGCGGGCGATCGAGCTGGCCGTCAGCTACCCGACGATGCTCGTCGCGATCATCGTCGCCGCCATCCTCGGCCAGGGCGTCGTCCAGGTGGTGGTCGCGATCGCGGTCGCCAACATCGCCGGCTTCGCGCGGCTCACGGCCAACCTCGCCTCCAAGATCGCGGCGAGCGAGTACGTCACGACCGCCCGGCTGACCGGAGTGCCGACGCACCTCGTCGCGCTGCGGCACGTGCTGCCGAACATGGCCGAGCCGACGCTGATCCTCGTCGCCGGCGCCTTCTCCGGCGCGCTCGTCGAGATCTCCGGCCTCTCCTTCATCGGCCTCGGCGCCCAGACGCCCGCCTTCGACTGGGGCACGCTGCTCAACGACGGGCTGAGCCGCATCTCGGTGAACCCGGTCGTCATCCTCGGCCCGGCGCTCGCGCTCACGGTCGCCTCCTTCGCGGCGCTGCTGGTCGGCGACGGGCTGGCGGCGGCGGCGAACCCGCGCTCGAACACGACGCGGGCCCGGATGACGAGGGCCACCGACTCCTCGACCGCCGCGCCCGCCCCCGCCGACGCCGTGCTCGTCGCCGACGGCATCACCGTCCGCCACGGCGCGACCGGCCGCGAGCTCGTCTCCGACCTCTCCTTCACCATCCGCCGCGGCGAGGTGCTCGGCATCGTCGGCGAGTCCGGCTCGGGCAAGTCGCTGACGGCGTCCGTGGTCGCGAAGCTGCTCGGCGAGGGTCTCGAGGCGTCCGCGCGCCGGCTCGAGCTCGGCGGCACCGACCTGCTCGGCCCCGTCCCGGACCGGGTGCTCGCCGCGAAGATCGGCCTGATCTACCAGGACCCGGGCACCGCGCTGAACCCCGCCATGGTCCTCGGCACCCAGCTCTCCGACGTGCTGCGGATCCGCCTGCGCCACTCCCGCCGCGACGCGCTCGACCTGCTCCTGCGCGGCTTCCGCTCAGTGATGCTCTCCGATCCGGAGGGGCGCCTGCGGCAGTACCCGCACCAGCTCTCCGGCGGCATGAAGCAGCGCGCGATGATCGCCTCGGCGATGAGCGCGAAGCCCGACCTGCTGATCGCCGACGAGCCGACCACCGCGCTCGACGTGACGGTGCAGCGCGAGGTGCTCTCGGTGCTCAAGCGCATGAACGAGGACTCCGGCACCGCCGTGCTCTTCATCTCGCACGACCTCGGCGTCGTCCGGGCGCTCTGCGACCGCGTCCTCGTGATGAAGGACGGCCGCATCGTCGAGCGGATCGAGGACATCGCCCACCTCTCGGAGGAGACCGTGACGCATCCGTACACGAGGCAGCTGCTCGCCGCGACGCCGGTCGTGACCGTGCCGACGCCGCCGGAGGTGCGCTCGTGAGCGCCGCCGCCGCTTCGGCCGCCGGAGCCCCCGCGTCCTCCGCGATGGTCGACGTCCGCGGTCTCGACGTGGTCTTCGGCCACGCGAAGGTCCTGCACGGCGTCGACCTGCGGGTCGAGCGCGGCCGCACCGTCGGCGTGGTCGGCGAGTCCGGCTCCGGCAAGTCGACCCTCGCCAAGGTGCTGGTCGGCTCGGTCCGCGCGGCCGCCGGCACGGCGACCGTGGACGGCGTCGACATCGTGGCCGCCAACCGCTCGGCGATGCACGCCTACCGGCGTCGCACGCAGATGATCCCGCAGGACCCGTACTCCTCGCTCTCGCCGCGGCGCACCATCGCGCAGACCCTGGCCGAGGCGATCGACCCGGTCCGCGCCCGCGTCGGCCGGAACGAGGAGCTGATCGTCGCCTGGCTCGAGCGCGTCGGCCTCAGCGCCAACATGCGGCACCGGTTCCCGCACGAGTTCTCCGGCGGCCAGCGCCAGCGCGTCGCGATCGCCCGCGGGCTGATCATCGACCCGACCTTCGTGATCGCCGACGAGATCACCTCGGCCCTCGACGTCTCGGTGCAGGGGCAGATCCTCGATCTGCTCGCCGGGATCAAGGAGTCGCTCGGCCTGACGATGATGTTCATCTCGCACAACCTCGCCGTCGTCCAGCGCGTCAGCGACGAGGTCGTGGTGCTCTACCGCGGCGAGGTCGTCGAGGCCGGCCCGGTCGAGCGGATCTACGCCGACCCCCAGCACTGGTACACCCGCCGCCTGCTCGACGCCGACCCGGGCTCGCCCGGCTTCAGCCTCTCGGGTCCCGCGGCGGTCGCCGCGAAGGAGAGCGCATGACGGCCCGCCTGCCCGCCACCCCCGTCGCCGAGGGCGTGCTCCGCCTCGTCGGCGCGACGCTCGTCGACGGGACGGGCGCCGCTCCGCTCGAGGACTCCGAGGTGGAGATCCGCGACGGCGTGATCGTCTACGCGGGGCCGCGCCGTGCGGATCCCGGGCTCGAGGGTCGCGCGGTCGACGTGTCCGGCGCATTCCTGCTGCCGGGCTTCGTCGACGTGCACGTGCACCTCGCGATGGTGCCGGTCGCTCCGGAGGCGGCGCGCGAGCGCTTCCCGGAGGAGGACGTCCTCGAGATCGCCGGGCTCCTGCGCCGCACGCTCGACGCCGGCGTGACCACCGCCCGCGACCTCGACGGGCTGTCGCCGGGCTACCGCGAGGCCGTCGCGCGCGGCGCGGTCGACGGCCCGCGCCTGCACCTCGCGATCGCCATGCTCTCGCCGACCGGCGGCCACGCCGATCCGCACCACCGCAACGGCAGCCTGCCGGCCTGGGCCGTGCGCCCGGGCATGCCCGCGCCCGGGCTCGTCGACACGGACGAGGACGTCGTCCGGACGGTCCGCACCCTCGTCCGAACCGGCGCCGACGTGATCAAGGTCGCCACCTCGGGCGGGCTCGGCTCACCGAACGACGACGCCCGCGACGTCGGCATCACCGAGAAGCAGGTCGCCCTGATCGCGGAGCTGCTCGCCGAGCGCGGCGGCCGGCCGATCACCGCGCACGCCCTCTCCGACGACGCCGCGCGCGCCGCCGTGCTGGGTGGCGCGACGAGCATCGAGCACGGCTACGACCTCTCCGACGAGACCATCGCGCTGATGCGCGAGCGCGGAACGACGCTCGTGCCGACCCTGAGCATCCTGGTCCGCGAGTTCGACCCCGCGACGACCACCGTCGAGCGGCTCCGGCAGCGCGAGCTCCTGCGCGAGCGCGGTCTCGACTCGGTGCGCCGGGCCGTCGCGGCGGGGATCCCGCTCGCCCTCGGCACGGATGCCGGCGTGCACCCGCACGGTCGCAATCTCGCCGAACTTGCGCAGCTGGTGGCCGTCGGGCTCACGCCGCTCGAAGCGCTGAGTGCCGGCACCCTCGGCGGCGCCCGCCTGCTGGGCCTGGACGCGCAGCTCGGCTCGGTCGAGCCGGGCAAGCTCGCCGACCTGGTGCTGACCGACGCGAACCCGCTGGCCGACATCGCCGCGCTCGGCGATCCCTCGGCGGTGCGCGCGGTCCTGCAGTCGGGCCGCGTGGTCAAGGACCTCGACGGGCGGCTGGGCTAGACCTCCGAGGTCAGCGGCGGCTCAGAACTCCTCGTAGTTGTACGGCTCCGGCTCCGTCTCGATCACGGGGCGGGCGACGGTGCGCTTGTTGTCCTTGATGCGCGAGCGGATGTCCTCGACGGCCTTCGCGACGGCGTCCTCGGTGGCGGCCTCGTCGTTCACGGCCCGCTCCACGGGCACCGCGACGAGCTCGCTGCTCGCGTCGAGCGTCATCTTCGCCTCGATGAGCACGCCCTCCTCCGTGAAGGCGGGGACGCTGACCACCTCCGAGTGCTCCTGCCGGTCGATCGCGGTCACGAGGTCGAGGAGGGCCTCGGTGACGGCGTCGGTGGTGACGATGCTCTTGGAGGCGTAGGTCAGCTGCTGCATGCCTCCAGTCTGGTCGCGGAGGCTCGGCGTCTCTCGGGCTTGCGGCGGGGGCGGGTGGCCGTCTAGCGGGCGGCGGGCTCTCGTGCTCCGTTCATCTCGGAAGCCTTGCGGCGGGCGCGCTGCGCGTCGCAGTCTGGAGGCATGCGAGACGTGCTGAGGAGATCCAGCGGCGGCGAGATCGCCGGCGCCGTCCTGATCGTGCTGGCCTCGATCGCGCTCCTCATCGGCGCATTCGCCGCCGGCGCGGGCAGCGTCCACGGGATGCTCGGTGTGATCGTCGCGTTCGCCGCCGGCATCACCGGCCTGGGCGTGCACATCGCCGGCCGCGAGGCCCGGCTCCGCCGCGACGGGAACTGACGCCTCCGACCCCGTGGGTCTCGATACGCGCTGCGCGCTACTCGACCAGCATGGAACGGGCGTGCCCGCCCGTGCTGTTCAGCGCGCTCGCGCCCGTCCCTGCTGATCGAGCAGCCATGTCGAGGGCGGTCACCTCATGTTGATCGAGTAGCCCTCGCAGAGGGCGTATCGAGATCCGCCCACCGCCGGCACGTGGGTCTCGATACGCGCTGCGCGCTACTCGACCAGCATGCAGGGCGCGCGTTCTCCTGCTGATCGAGTAGCCCTCGCAGAGGGCGTATCGAGATCCGCCCGGCAGCGGGTCAGCGGTCGACGAGGGTGATCTCGAAGGAGTAGAGGTCGGGGCGGTAGCAGTGCTGGCCGTACTCGACGGCGCGGCCGGAGTTGTCGAAGGCGGTGCGGGTCATCGTCAGGACCGCGGCGCCCTTGCGGAGGTCGAGGAGCTGGGCCTCGCGCGGGGTCGTGGCGCGGGCGCCGATCCGCTGCTTGGCGACGCGCATCGCCACTCCGCGGGCCCGGAGCAGCTGATAGAGGCCGTGCGTCTCGAGGGCACCGAGGTCGAGGTCGACGAAGTCGGCCGGCAGCGTGTTGTCGAGCACGGCGAGCGGGACCCCGTCCGCCGACCGCAGCCGCACGAGGTGCAGGACGGGCGAGCCGACCTCGACGCCGAGCGCCTCGGCGGTCCTCTCGTCGGCCGTGCCGACCGTGGAGGAGAGGGTGCTCGTCGTCGGGCTCTGGCCGGAGCGCTGGAGGTCCTCGAACAGGCTGGTGAGCTCGACGTTGCGGGTGACCCTGCCGTGCACGACCTGCGTGCCGATGCCGCGGCGGCGCACGAGGAGGCCCTTGTCGACGAGGTCCTGGATGGCGCGGCGGATGGTCGGCCGCGACATGCCCAGTCGGTTGCCCAGCGACACCTCGTTCTCGAGCCGGGAGCCGGCCGGGAGCGTCTCGTCGAGGATGGCCCGCTCGAGGCGGGTCGCGATCTGGTGGTAGAGCGGGATCGGGCCGGAGCGGTCGAGGTCCATGAAGAGGTCCATCGGCAGGGCGTGCTCCTCCTGCAGCGCCATGTCGCCCCCTCCGCCCGCCGACTCACCGCCGGCCGTCCTCGACACCTGTCGGCGTCACTACATTATGCAGCGCACATCAGCAGCTCAGCAGCTCAGCAGTCCGTCCCATTGTGCTATTGTAACGACATTACAGACCACCCTCTCGAGGAGTTGTACACCGTCGTATGGTCCAGATGATCCGCCGCGCCCCCGCGCACGCCGCCCCGTCGCACGCCACCGCCGCGCACGCCGTCCCCGGGGCGTCCCGATGAAGGCCGCGGTCGCCGGCGCCCCCGTCAGCTTCGGAGTCTTCGAGCTCACCCCCGAGGGCGCCGACGTCGTCTCGCCCGACGACCTCGTCGACGTGCTCGCCGAGGCGGGCTACACCGGCGTCGATCTCGGACCGGCCGGCTACCTCGGCCGCGGACGAGAGCTGCGCCAGCGCCTCGAGCGGTCAGGACTCGACATCGCCGGCGGCTGGATCCAGCTGCCCTTCTCGGACGACGAGGCCTTCGCGGCCTCGCTCCCCGAGCTCGACGCCGCGCTCCGCCTCTTCGCCGAGGCGTCCGAGCACGGCCCCGCGCGGCTCCCGCTGCCGACCCTCGCCGACGACGGCTCCGCGGCCCGGCGCTCCTCGCCCGGTCGCGGCGCCGGTGCCGACCCGCTCGACGACGCCCGCTGGTCGCGGCTGGTCGCCAACGTCGAGCGCGCCACCGCCGCCGTCCGCGCGGCCGGCTTCGAGCCGACCTTCCACCACCACGCCGGCACGTACATCGAGTCGCCCGAGGAGATCGACCGCTTCCTCGGCGCCGTCGACATCGGGCTCACGCTCGACACCGGCCACCTGCTGATCGGCGGCGGCGACCCGGTCGCGGCCGTCGAGCGCTGGGGCCCCCGGATCAACCACCTGCACCTCAAGGACGTCGACGTCGCCGAGCTGCGCCGGGTCCTGGCGGCCGGCGGCGGGATGCGCGAGGTCTGGTCCTCCGGATCGTTCGTCGCCTTCGGCCGCGGCGACATCGACCTCGACGCCGTGATGACCGCGATCGACGCCCAGGGCTACGACGGCTGGGTCGTCGTCGAGCAGGACGTCCTCAACGCGCCCGACGCCGACATCGCCGCGTTCCGCGACGAGCGCCGCGACGACCAGGCCGTCAACCGCGAGGCCCTGCGCGCCTGGGCCTGACCGCGCCCCTCCCGAACCCCACCACCCAGACCGCCCCCGGGCAGCAAGGACATCGCCGTGACCGACACCCCTCTCCGCTTCGGACTCATCGGCACCGGCCGCATCGGCCAGGTGCACGCGGCGAACATCGCCGCCGACCCCGAGGCGACGCTCGCCTGGGTCTGCGACCCGTTCGTCGACGGCGCGAACGCCGTCGCGGCCCGCTACGGCGGAACCGTGACGACCGACGCCGCCGAGATGTTCGCCTCCGGGGAGATCGACGCGGTGCTGATCGCCTCGCCGACCGCGACCCACGTCGACCTGCTCGAGGCCGCGATCTCGGCCGGTGTCCCCGCGCTCTGCGAGAAGCCCATCGACCTCGACATCGCGCGCGTCGACACCCTGCTGCCCCGCGTCACGTCGTCGGGGGTGCCGATCGCCCTCGGCTTCAACCGCCGCTTCGACCCGGCCTTCGCCGAGGCGCGCGCCCGCGTCGCCGCCGGCGAGATCGGCGCGCTCGAGCAGCTCTCGATCATCAGCCGCGACCCCGCCGCCCCGCCCGCGGCCTACATCGGCGTCTCCGGCGGCATCTTCCGCGACATGACGATCCACGACTTCGACATGGCGCGCTTCTTCCTCCCCGACATCGTCGAGGTCACCGCGACCGGCACGACGACCTTCGACCCCGGCGCACGCGAGCACGGCGACTTCGACACCGCCGTCGTCACGCTCCGCTCCGCCTCCGGTGCGCTCGTCTCGATCACCAACTCGCGGCACAGCTCGGTCGGCTACGACCAGCGCATCGAGGCCTTCGGCGCGGACGGCTCGATCGAGGTCGCGAACGCCCTCACCAGCCTGGTCAGCGTCTCGAACGGCACGAGCGTGCAGGCGAAGCCGCCGTACCAGGACTTCTTCCTCGAGCGCTACGCCGTCGCCTACCGGGCCGAGCTGACCGAGTTCATCAAGCTGGCCCGCGGCCAGGAGTCGACGAGCCCCACGTTCGCCGACGGCCGCGCCGCCCTGGTCCTCGCCGACGCCGCCGCCCGCTCCGCGGTCGAGCGCGTCTCGGTGAGCGTCGAGCTGTAGGGCGCCGGCCGTGACCGTCCGCCTCGCCGCCTCCGCGGAGATGCTCTTCCCGGAGCTCGAGTTCGCCGACCGCGTCCGCCGCCTGCACGAGCGCGGCTTCGAGGTCGAGATCTGGGACTGGTCCACCAAGGACCTGCCCGCGCTCGCGGCGACCGGCGCGACGTTCTCGTCGATGACCGGCTACCTCACCGGCGATCTGATCACCCCCGACGGCATCGCCGAGACGCTCCGCACGGCCGAGCTCTCGCTCGCGGCGGCCGAGGTCATCGACAGCCCGCGGCTGAACCTGCACGGCACCGGCCTCGCCCCGGGCGGCCTGCCCGTCCGGCCCGGCACCGACGTGACGCCAGGGGACCGCGACCGCGCCGGGGACACGCTGCGCCGCCTCGCCGCGCTCGGCGAGGAGCGCGGCCGGGTCTTCACCCTCGAGAACCTCAACACCGCCGTCGACCACCCGGGCACCCCGTTCGCCCGCGCCGAGGACACCCTCGCGCTGGTCAGCGCGGTGGACCGGCCGGGGCTGCGGCTGAACCTCGACCTGTACCACGCGCAGATCGGCGAGGGGAACCTGCTCGAGCTCGTGCGCCGCTGCCTGCCCTGGATCGGCGAGATCCAGGTCGCCGACGTGCCCGGTCGCTGCGAGCCCGGAACCGGCGAGATCCGCTACCCGGCCGTCGCGCAGGAGCTGCGCGCCCTCGGCTACGACGGGGTCGTCGGGCTCGAGGCGTGGCCGTCGAACGACTCGGAGTCGGCGCTCGACGCCTTCGAGGCGGCCTTCGCACTCTGAAGGCCGCCCCGCGGCTCACGCGTCGTAGGTGGTGTCCCCGCTCACGGCCGCGACGCTCTCCCACGCCCGCGACCGGTCGCTGCGCAGCGCCGCCTCGACGATCTCGGCGGCCGACCACGCGTCCGCGGCGGACGGCGCGAGCTGGCGCCCCTCGAGGACGGAGGAGAGGAAGAGCGACGCCTCGATCGTCTTGAGGTCGTCGAAGCCCATGCTCGTCCCGGCGCCCGGCTGGAAGCGCGAGAAGTCGCCGAAGCCCGGCTGGGCCATGATCGTGCGGTAGCCGCTCGGGTCGTCGGCGAGCTGCAGCTCGTTCAGCCGCTGGAAGTCCCAGCGCAGCGAGCCCTTCGTGCCGTACACCTCGAGCGTGTACTCGGCGCGCGGCCCGACCGCGACCCGGCTCGCCTCCAGCACCGCGACCGCGCCGGACTCGAACCGGCCGAGCACGGCCGCGTAGTCCTCGTTCTCGACCGCGCCGCGCTCGCCGCCCTCGGCGCCCTTGCTGAAGTGGCCGGCCGCGGCCGAGCCGGGCAGCGGGCGCTCGCGCACGAAGGTCTCGGTGAGCGCGGAGACCGAGTCGATCCGCCCGACCAGGTACTGCGCCAGGTCGGCGCCGTGCGAGAGCAGATCGCCGAGCACGCCCGAGCCGGCCCGCGCCTGCAGGAAGCGCCAGGTGAGGGCGCCGAGCGGGTCCGCGGAGTAGTCGGCGAGCAGGCGCACGCTGACGTTGGTGACCCGGCCGATCGCTCCGTCGCGGATCAGGGAGCGGGCCTGCGCCAGGGCCGGTGCGTGCCGGTAGTTGAAGCCGACCGAGGTGACGACACCGGCGTCGGCCGCGGCGCGCGCGATCTCGGACGACTCGGCGGCGGAGCGGCCCATCGGCTTCTCGATCCAGAACGGCTTGCCGGCCGCTGCCGCGGCGAGGGCGACCTCGCGGTGCAGGAAGTTCGGCGCGCAGATCGAGACGATGTCGACCTCGGGGTCCTCGAGCACCTCCCGGTAGTCCGCCGTCGTCCGGCGATAGCCCAGGATGTCCTCGGCCAGCGAGCGCGTGCCAGGATCGGTGTCGGCCGCCGACACGAGGTCCACGGCGACGCCGAGGTCCGGGTAGTGCTCCGGGACCGCGCGGTACGCGCGCGTGTGCAGGCGTCCCATCCAGCCGACCGACACCAGACCTACCCCGAAACGGTGCACCATTGCGCGCTCCTCCATGCTCCTGACAGCGGCTCGGCACCCGATGCCACTCACCGGTGAGCCGCTCCGAGCGTAGCGCAATGACAATATGTATTGACATTTGCAATCGGTGATTTCATACTCGACCCGACAACGACGTTCCGGACCGTCAGAGACGACGCCGTCCGCAGAGAAGGAGCTCTCATGAAGAAGCGTTTCCTCGCAGGCCTGGGCCTCGCCGCCTCGGCGGCCCTGCTGCTCAGCGGGTGCACCGGCACCGGCCAGGAGCCCGCCTCGACCGCCGGCGGCGGCGCGAGCGGCGGCGGCGACTACACCTACGCGGTCGTCACCCACTCCGGCCCCGGCGACGCCTTCTGGGACCGCGTGAAGTCGGGTGCCGAGGCGGCCGGCGCCGACTACAGCGCGACGATCACCTACAACGCGGACCCCGACCCGGCGAAGCAGTCGCAGCTGATCGACAACGCGGTCGCCCAGGGCGTCGACGGCATCGTCGTCTCGATGGCCAACCCCGACGGCGTCAAGGACAGCGTCGAGAAGGCCGTCGCGGCCGGCATCCCGGTCGTCACCATCAACTCCGGCATCGAGCGCTCCGCCGAGTTCGGCGCCCTGACCCACATCGGCCAGAGCGAGACGGTCGCCGGCGAGGCGGTCGGCACGAAGCTCGCCGAGGCGGGCGCCACCAACGCGCTCTGCGTCATCCAGGAGGCGGGCAACGTCGGTCTCGAGGAGCGCTGCAAGGCGGCCGCCTCGACCTTCGGCGGCAGCATGAGCAACCTCCAGGTGGACGGCACGAACGACGCCGACGTCAAGGCGACCATCAAGTCCAAGCTGCAGGCCGACCCGTCCATCGACGGCGTGCTCACCCTCGGCGGCCAGTACGCGATCGACGCCGTCGGCGCCGTGTCGGAGTCGGGCAGCTCGGCCCAGGTCGGCACCTTCGACCTCTCCGAGGACGTCGTCACCGCGGTCGAGGACGGCTCGATCGCCTTCGCCGTCGACCAGCAGCCCTACGTCCAGGGCTTCCTCGGCGTGACGGCGCTCCAGCTCTACACGACCAACGGCAACGTCATCGGCGGCGGCCAGCCGGTCTACTCCGGCCCCGCCTTCGTCACCAAGGAGAACGCGGCCGCGGTCGCCGAGTTCGCCGCGAACGGCACCCGCTAGCGGCCGCGGCCGTCCCCGACAGGAGTCAGCAGTGACGACCACAGACATCGTGACGATCGCGACGAGGCCCCGCCTCGAGCGCCGTCCGCTCCGCAAGATCCTGGCCCGGCCCGAGACCGGCGCGTTCGTCGCCGCCCTCGCCGTGCTCGTGTTCTTCTCCCTCTACACCCCGCAGTTCCTGAGCTTCGCCGGCGCCGGGGTCTGGCTGGAGTCGGCCTCGACCTTCGGGATCATGGCCGTCGCCGTGGCGCTGCTGATGATCGGCGGCGAGTTCGACCTCTCCGCCGGCGTGATGACGGGCTTCTCCGCCCTCATCGTCGGGATCCTGACCACCCACTACGGACTCAGCATCTGGGTGGCGGTCTTCGTCTCGCTGATCGTCTGCCTCGGCGTGGGCGCCCTCAATGGCATCCTGGTGATGAAGACCGGGCTGCCGAGCTTCATCGTGACGCTCGGCACCTTCTTCGCCCTCGCCGGCATCGACCTGGCGGTGACGAAGATCATCACTGGCCAGGTCGCGATCCAGGGCATGACTAAGGTCCCGGGCTACGACGGCATCCAGCCGCTGTTCGGCTCGTCGGCCGGCATCGGCGGCGGCACCTTCTACGTCTCGGTGCTCTGGTGGTTCGTCGTGGCGGCCGTGGCCACCTGGATCCTGCTGCGCACCCGCGCCGGCAACTGGATCTTCGCCGTCGGCGGGGCGCAGACCTCGTCCCGCCAGGTCGGCGTCCCCGTGCTGAAGACCAAGATCGGCCTCTTCATGGGGACCGCCGGCGCCGCCTGGCTCGTCGGCATGATCTCGTTCTTCCGCACCTCGACGGTGCAGGCGAACACCGGCGTCGGCCAGGAGTTCATCTACATCATCTGCGCGGTCGTCGGCGGCTGCCTGATGACCGGCGGCTACGGCTCGGCGATCGGCGCCGCCCTCGGCGCGCTGATCTACGGGATGGTCTTCCAGGGCATCACCTTCGCCCAGTGGGACACCAACTGGCTGCGCACCGTCCTCGGCGGCATGCTGCTCGCCGCGGTGCTCCTCAACAACTTCGTCCGGACACGAGCAGGAGGCGGGCGATGAGCGCCGACACGACGAGCGGCCCCTCGACCGGACGGCCGGCCGCGCCCCGCACCCCGGTGGGCACGACGATCGTCGAGGTCCGCGACATCGGCAAGAGCTACGGCGCCGTCAACGCGCTCGCCGGAGTCTCGACCACGGTCAACGCAGGCCAGGTGACCTGCGTCCTCGGCGACAACGGCGCCGGCAAGTCGACCTTCATCAAGATGCTCGCCGGCGCGCACACCCCCTCCGAGGGAGAGCTGCTCCTCGACGGATCTCCGGTCACCTTCTCGTCGCCGCGCGCGGCGCTGCAGGCGGGGATCGCGACGGTCTACCAGGACCTCGCCGTCGTGCCGCTGATGCCGGTCTGGCGCAACTTCTTCCTCGGCTCCGAGATCACCAAGGGGCGCGGGCCGCTGCGCCGCCTGGACGTGAAGCGGATGAAGGAGGTCACGCAGAGCGAGCTGGCGAGCATGGGCATCGACCTGCGCGACGTCGACCAGCCGATCGGCACGCTCTCCGGAGGCGAGCGCCAGTGCGTCGCGATCGCCCGCGCGGTCTACTTCGGCGCCCGCGTGCTGATCCTCGACGAGCCGACCGCGGCGCTCGGCGTCAAGCAGTCGGGCGTGGTGCTCAAGTACATCGCCCGCTCCCGCGACGCCGGGCTCGGCGTGGTCTTCATCACCCACAACCCGCACCACGCCTACCCGGTCGGCGACCGCTTCCTCCTCCTGAACCGCGGCACCAGCCTCGGCAACTTCGAGAAGAGCGAGATCAGCCTCGGCGAGCTGACCAGCCTGATGGCCGGCGGCGCCGAGCTCGCCTCCCTCGCTCACGAGCTCGAGCGCTCGATGCCCGACTCCGCGGTCACCGCCGAGGTCGCGCACGAGGCCGCCGCGAGGCCGGAGTGACGGACGCGCCCTACGACGTGCTGACCATCGGCCGCGTCGGGGTCGACATCTACCCGCTGCAGGACGGCGTCGGGCTCGAGGACGTCGAGACCTTCGGCAAGTACCTCGGCGGCAGCGCCGCCAACGTCGCCATCGCGGCCGCCCGGCACGGGCACTCCGCCGCGCTGATCTCGCGGGCGGGCGACGACCCGTTCGGCCGCTACGTGAAGCGCGAGCTGGTCCGGCTCGGCGTCTCCGACGAGTTCGTCGGCACCGAGCCCGAGCTGGCCACCCCGGTGACGTTCTGCGAGATCCTCCCGCCGGACGACTTCCCGCTGTACTTCTACCGCAAGCCCAAGGCGCCCGACCTGGCGATCACCGCGCAGTCGCTCGACCTCGACGCGATCGAGCGGGCGACGGTCTACTGGTCGACCGTCACGGGGCTCACGGAGGAGCCCAGCCGGTCGGCGCACTTCGTGGCCTGGCAGGCGCGCGCCCGCCGCCCGTTCACCGTGCTGGACCTTGACTACCGGCCGATGTTCTGGCGCTCGCCGGAGCGAGCCTCGCAGGAGGTCGCCAAGGCGCTGGAGTGGGTCACCGTCGCGGTCGGCAACCGCGAGGAGTGCGAGGTCGCCGTCGGCGAGACCGACCCGTCGCGGGCGGCCGACGCGCTGCTCGACCGGGGCGTCGAGCTCGCGATCGTCAAGCAGGGGCCGCGCGGCGTCCTCGCGAAGACCCGCTCCGAGACGGTCCAGGTCGCGCCCTTCCCGGTGCAGGTCGTCAACGGCCTCGGCGCCGGGGACAGCTTCGGCGGCGCGCTCATCCACGGGCTGGTCGAGGGCTGGGACCTGGAGCGGATCCTCCGCTTCGCGAACGTCGCCGGCGCGATCGTCGCCTCGCGGCGCGAGTGCTCGACGGCGATGCCCACCACGGCCGAGGTCGAGGCCTTCCTGGAGGAGCGCACCGATGTCACGCTCTGATCGCGACTTCGCGGAGCTGCGCCGGCTCCGCGCCGAGGACCCGGCCGCCGTCGCGCGGGCGCTCGCCGGCCGCCGCCGCCGGCCGCTGCTCGGCGGGGACGGCCGGCTCCTGCTCGTCGCCGCGGACCACCCCGCCCGCGGCGCGCTCGGCGTGCGCGGCGACGCGATGGCGATGGCGGACCGCTACGAGCTGCTCGACCGCCTCGCCACCGCGCTCTCGCGTCCCGGTGTCGACGGCGTGCTCGGCACCCCCGACATCATCGACGACCTCGCGCTCCTCGGGCTGCTCGACGACAAGGTCGTCGTCGGATCGATGAACCGGGGCGGCCTGCGCGGCGCGTCCTTCGAGATGGACGACCGCTTCACCGGCTACGACATCGACGGGATCGTCCGCGACGGCCTCGACTTCGCGAAGACGCTGCTGCGGATCAACCTCGCCGACGCCGGCTCGGTCGCGACGCTCGAGGCCAACGCGGCGGCCGTGACCGCGGCCGCGGCGGCCCGCCTGCCGATCATGCTCGAGCCGTTCCTGAGCGAGTGGGTCGACGGCGCCGTCGTCAACGACCTCTCCGCCGACGCCGTGATCACCTCGATCGCGATCGCCTCCGGGCTCGGCTCGTCCTCGGCCTGCACCTGGCTGAAGCTGCCCGTCGTCCCCGAGATGGAGCGGGTGATGGCCGCGACCACGCTGCCGACGCTGCTGCTCGGCGGCGACCCCGCCGGCCGCCCGGACGAGACCTACGCGGCGTGGGGCGCGGCCCTCGCGCTGCCCGGCGTCCGCGGGCTCGTCGTCGGCCGCACGCTCCTCTACCCGGCCGACGGCGACGTCGCGGCGGCGGTCGACACCGCTGCCGCGCTCGTGCACGGCTGACCGCATCCCCTACGAGAAGAGAACAGGAACCATGTCCGAGACCATCGGCACCACCCCGCTCCACCAGCTCGCCGTCGTCCCGCACTGGATCGACGGGCGCGAGTCGCCGTCGGCCTCCGGCCGCACCGCGCCGGTCTACGACCCGGCGCTGGGCGTCGCGACCAAGGAGGTCGCCCTGGCCGACGCCGACGAGATCGCCGCCGCGATCGCCTCGGCCAAGGCCGCGTTCCCGGCCTGGCGCGACCTGTCGCTCGCCAAGCGCCAGCAGATCCTCTTCTCCTTCCGCGAGCTGCTGGAGGCGAAGAAGGGCGAGCTGGCCGAGATCATCACCTCGGAGCACGGCAAGGTGATCTCCGACGCGCTCGGCGAGATCACCCGCGGCCAGGAGGTCGTGGAGTTCGCGACCGGCCTCGCGCACCACCTCAAGGGCGAGTACTCGGAGCAGGTCTCGACCGGCGTCGACGTGTACTCGACGAAGCAGCCGCTCGGCGTGGTGGGGATCATCTCGCCGTTCAACTTCCCGGCGATGGTGCCGATGTGGTTCTTCCCGATCGCGATCGCGGCCGGCAACACCGTCATCCTCAAGCCCTCCGAGAAGGACCCGACCGCGGCGATCTGGCTCGCGAAGCTGTGGAAGGAGGCCGGCCTGCCCGACGGCGTCTTCACCGTGCTCAACGGCGACAAGCAGGCCGTCGACGGGCTGCTGACCTCGCCCGACGTCCGCTCGATCTCGTTCGTCGGCTCCACCCCGATCGCCCAGTACGTCTACGAGACCGGGACGAAGCACGGCAAGCGCGTCCAGGCCCTCGGCGGCGCGAAGAACCACATGCTGGTGCTGCCCGACGCGGACCTCGACCTGGTCGCGGACTCGGCGATCAACGCGGGCTTCGGCTCCGCGGGGGAGCGCTGCATGGCGATCTCGGTCGTCGTCGCGGTCGAGCCGGTCGCGGACGAGCTGATCACCAAGATCCAGGAGCGCGCGTCGCAGCTGCGCATCGGCGACGGGCGCCGCGGCTGCGACATGGGACCCCTGGTCACCGAGGCGCACCGCGACAAGGTCGCGTCCTACATCGGCATCGCCGAGCAGGACGGCGCCGAGGTCGTCATCGACGGCCGCGGGATCGAGGTCGACGGCGACGAGAACGGCTTCTGGCTCGGCCCGACGCTGCTCGACAGGGTGCCGACGACGTCGCGCGCCTACACCGAGGAGATCTTCGGACCGGTGCTCTCGATCGTCCGCGTCGCCTCCTACGAGGAGGGCGTCGAGCTGATCAACACCGGTGCGTTCGGCAACGGCACGGCGATCTTCACGAACGACGGCGGGGCCGCCCGTCGCTTCCAGAACGAGGTCGAGGTCGGGATGATCGGCATCAACGTGCCGATCCCGGTGCCCGTGGCGACGTTCTCGTTCGGCGGCTGGAAGTCGTCGCTGTTCGGCGACACGAAGGCCCACGGCGCTGAGGGCGTGCGGTTCTTCACGCAGCAGAAGGCGATCACGAGCCGCTGGCTCGACCCGTCGCACGGCGGCATCAACCTGGGTTTCCCTCAGAACTGAGCCGTTGTGCCTCGCTCCTCCTTCGTCGTCGCTCGGCCGCGGTCGGCTTCGCGAAGGGGGAGCGTTCCGCAGAGCGTCCTGCGTCCGCGCACGTCGAATCGCTGGCACGCGATTCACCGGTTGCGCTCCACCCTCGCGCAGACGCATCGGGCTCACATGCTGGTCGAGTAGCCGCCGCAGGCGGCGTATCGAGACCCGCCCCGCCAGCACCCCCCCCGAGACACGACGGAAGGCCCGAGATGACCACGCACAACGAGTGGCTGTTCCCGCGGGGCGCGCTCGCCCGCGACGGCTGGGAGTCCGTCGTCGACGCCGGCCTGCCCGGCTGGCAGCACACCGGACTCCGTGTCGCGGACCTGGCCCCCGGCGTCGAGCTCGCGCTCCCCGCCGCGGGCCTCGAGCGCCTCGTCGTCCCGCTCGCCGGCTCCTTCACCGTCCGGCACGAGGCCGACGGCACCGCGGAGACCACCGTCCTCGCGGGCCGGGCCTCGGTCTTCGACGGCCCGAGCGACGTGCTCTACCTCTCGATGCTGTCCTCCGCGACGGTGTCGGGGGAGGGCCGCGTCGCGATCGCGGAGGCCCCCGCCGCGACCGCGCACCCGAGCCGCTACATCCCGCGCGCGGAGATCCCCGTCGAGCTCCGCGGTGCCGGCCGCTCCAGCCGGCAGGTGCACAACTTCGGCACGCCGGCCGCGCTCGAGGCCGACCGCTTCATCGTCTGCGAGGTGATCACTCCCGCCGAGAACTGGTCGAGCTACCCCGCGCACAAGCACGACGAGGACGTCCCCGGCCACGAGTCGCGGCTCGAGGAGATCTACTACTTCGAGACCGCCGTCAGCCGCGGCGTCGAGGCGCCCGCGAGCGCGGAGCCGTTCGGGATGTTCAGCACCTCCACGTCGCCCGCGGGCGAGATCGCGATCGACGCGACGGTGCGCACCGGCGACATCGCCCTCGTCCCGTTCGGCTACCACGGCCCCGCCGTCGCGGCGCCGGGCTACGACCTCTACTACCTCAACGTGATGGCCGGCCCGGGCGAGGAGCGCGCCTGGCTGATCAGCGACCATCCGGCGCACGGCTGGATCCGCAGCACCTGGGACGACCAGGACATCGACCCCCGACTCCCGTACACGCCCGACAGCACGACCAGCACAGACACGACCGACAGCACACCCAGCACCACCGGAGGACAGCACTGATGGCCGACAAGACCCAGCGGATGACCGTGAGCCAGGCGCTCGTCGAGTTCCTCGCCCGGCAGTGGACCGTGGACGGCGACCACCGCGAGCGCACGATCCCGGGGATGTTCGGCATCTTCGGGCACGGCAACGTCGCCGGCATCGGGCAGGCGCTCGCGCAGGCGAACGCCCTCGACCCGACCCTGATGCCCTACCACCAGGCGCGCAACGAGCAGGCGATGGTGCACCAGGCCGTCGGCTACGCCCGGATGCACCGTCGCCTCGCGACCTACGCCAGCGCCGCCTCCGTCGGACCGGGCGCCGCCAACATGCTCACCGGCGCCGCCCTCGCGACCGCGAACCGGCTCCCGGCGCTGCTGCTGCCCAGCGACACCTTCGCGACCCGCGTCGCCGATCCGGTCCTGCAGCAGCTCGAGCTGCCGCACGACATCGGCATCACCGTCAACGACGCGTTCCGGCCGCTCTCGCGCTTCTTCGACCGCGTGCAGCGGCCGGAGCAGCTGTACTCGATCGCCCTCGCGGCGCTGCGCGTGCTGACCGACCCGGCGGAGACCGGCGCCGTCACCATCGCCCTGCCCGAGGACGTCCAGGCCGAGGTGCTCGACGTCCCCGTCGCCTTCCTCGAGGAGCGCGAGTGGCACCTGCGCCGCCCGGTCCCGGAGCGCGGCCCGCTCGAGCGCGCGGTCGCCGCGATCGCCGCCGCGCGGAATCCGATCGTCGTCGCAGGCGGCGGCGTGATCTACTCCGGCGCCGAGGAGGCGCTGCGCGCGTTCGCCGAGGCCACCGGCGTCCCCGTCGCCACCACCCAGGCCGGCGGCGGTGCCCTCGCCTGGGACCACCCGCAGTACCTCGGCGGGATCGGCGCCACCGGCTCCACCGCCGCGAACCGCCTCGCGGCCGACGCCGACGTCGTCATCGGCATCGGCACGCGCTACAGCGACTTCACCACCGCGAGCCGCACCGTGTTCCAGAACGACGGCGTCGTGTTCGTGAACATCAACGTCGCCGCGTTCGACGCCTACAAGCACGGCAGCCGCCTGCCGATCATCGCCGACGCCCGCGAGGCGCTGGTGGCGCTGCGCGAGCAGCTGAGCCGGTTCCACGTCTCCGAGGAGTACGCCGAGCGCCTCCGCCGCGAGAAGGCGGAGTGGGACGCCGCGGTCGACGCCTCGTTCGCCCCCTCCGGACTCGCGCTGCCCGGCCAGGCCGAGATCATCGGTGCGGTGCAGTCCGCGACCGACCCCGAGGACGTCGTCGTGCAGGCGGCCGGCTCGCTGCCCGGCGACCTGCACAAGCTCTGGCGGGTGCGCGACAGCCTCGGCTACCACGTCGAGTACGCCTTCTCCTGCATGGGCTACGAGATCGCCGGCGGCCTCGGCGTCAAGCGCGGGGCGGAGGCGTCGGGCTCGGACCGCGACGTCGTCGTCATGGTCGGCGACGGCTCCTACCTGATGCTGCACACCGAGCTGGTGACCGCGGTGGCCGAGGGACTGAAGATCATCGTGGTGCTGATCCAGAACCACGGCTACGCCTCGATCGGGCACCTCTCCGAGACCGTCGGCTCCGGCCGCTACGGCACGCAGTACCGCGGGCTCGACGACCGCGAGATCCCGCTCGATCTCGCCGCGAACGCGCGCAGCTACGGCGTCGACGTGATCGAGGTGGCGCCGAGCGGGTCCTCGATCGACGACCTGCGCGCCGCGGTGGCCGCCGCGAAGGCGTCCGACCGCACGACCCTCATCCACATCAACAGCGACCCGCTGCTCTACGCGCCGAGCGGCGAGGGCTGGTGGGACGTGCCCGTCGCCGAGGTGTCCGAGCTGCCGAGCACGCAGCGGGCGTTCGAGGAGTACACGCGGCAGCGGGCGGCGCAGAAGCCGCTGCTGGGCTGAGCGCCTGGCGGGAAAGGCCTGCCCTAATGTCAGGACATTTATACAGAATCCGCCTAGAATGAGCACCATTGCCACCGGCGCCGACGCGCCCCGTCCCCTGGAGAAGACCATGAGCGCCACCGTGACCGCCGACGCAGCGACCGCCCCGTACGAGCCGCTGCGCGCCGGAGCCGCGACGGCGACCAGCCTCTGGAACGACTCCGCGGACCTCGAGGAGCTCGGCCGGTCGATCGCGTTCGGCGCGGTCGGCGCGACCTGCAACCCGGTGATCGCGCTGACCACGATCGAGAAGCACCTCGACGTCTGGGGTCCGCGGATCGCGGCGCTCGCCGAGCAGCACCCCACTGCGGGGGAGAGCGAGCTCGGCTGGCTGGCCATCGAGCAGATGTCGATCGAGGCGGCCGAGCTGCTGCTCCCCGCGTTCCGCGCGAGCGGCGGACGGGACGGGCGCCTCTCGGTGCAGACCGACCCGCGGCTGCACCGCGACGCCGACGCGCTCGTCGCGCAGGCCGTGCACTTCTCGGGGCTCGCGGAGAACATCATCGTGAAGATCCCCGCGACGGCGATCGGCATCCGCGCGATCGAGGAGGCGACCTACCGCGGCGTCAGCATCAACGCGACGGTGTCGTTCACCGTCGCGCAGGCCGTGGCCGTCGCCGAGGCGATCGAGCGCGGCTTCGACCGCCGCGCGGCCGAGGGGCTGCCGGACCACGAGTTCGGCTCCGTCGTCACCATCATGGGCGGGCGCCTCGACGACTGGATCAAGGCGTCGGTCGCGGCCGACCGCCGCCTCGTGCAGCCCGGCCACCTCGACTGGGCGGGCGTCGCGGCGCTCAAGGAGGCGTACCGGATCTTCCGGGAGCGCGGCTACCGCTCGCGCATCCTCTCGGCCGCGTTCCGCAACCACCTGCAGTGGTCGGAGCTGGTGGGCGGCGACCTCGTCGTCTCGCCGCCGTTCGAGTGGCAGCTGCTGATCCACGAGAACCGCATCGAGGTCGACCCGGCGCAGATCGACGTCCCCGTCCCCGCCGAGATCCTGGCCGCGCTGCTCGAGCTGCCCGAGTTCCGCCGCGCCTACTTCGAGGACGGCATGACCGTCGACGAGTTCGGCTCGTTCGGCGCCACCCGACGCACCCTCCGCCAGTTCCTCGACGCCGACGCCCGCCTCGACGCCCTCGTCCGCGAGATCCTCCTCCCGACGATCTAGCCGCTGCGTGAGGCGCGGGTCTCGAGACGCGGAAAGCCAGGCGGAAAGAGGAGCCCGCGGAGCGGGCGCACTCCATGCTGATCGAGTAGCCCGCGCAGCGGGCGTATCGAGATCCACCATCGTTCGGTGGGTGGGTCTCGATACGCGCTTCGCGCTACTCGACCAGCATGAGGCGCGCCTCTCCAGGCTGAAAGAGGAGCCCGCGGAGCGGGCGCACTTCATGCTGATCGAGTAGCCCTCGGAGAGGGCGTATCGAGATCCACCGTCGTCCGGTGGGCGGGTCTCGATACGCGCTCCGCGCTACTCGACCAGCAGGGAACGCGCTTCGCGCTACTCGACCAGCTTGGAACGCGCTCCAGCTACTCGACCAGCTGGGAAGGGCGCGCGTCAGCGGGTGAGGTAGGCGCGCCAGCCGCCGAAGGCGGTGATGTCGTCCGCGCCGGCGAGGGCGATCGGCTCGACGAGGAAGCCGCTGACGAGCGAGCCGTCGGCGAGGGAGACGGAGCCGATGGCCATCGGCTGCGGGAGCGCCGCGACGAACGAGCCGAACGCGGCCTCCGTCAGCCGGTAGACCTCGACCTCGAGCGCCGCGCCGCCCTCGGCGACGCGCACGACGCCGGGCTTCGGCGGCACGGTCGACAGCGCGTAGAGGCGGTAGTCGGCGCTCGTCGTGGTCGCCTCGACGAACTCCGCGTCGCGATCCGTGAGCTGGTGGTGCAGCGGCTGGTCGCGCAGGTGCGCGCCGGCGACGGCGAGGAGGACGGTGCTCGCGGCGGCGGTGCTCATGAGCGGCTCCAGACGAGATCGGCGAGCTGGTGGTCGGTGAACGCGGGCCCGATCAGCTGCACGCCGAACGGCAGCCCGTCGACGACTCCGGCGGGGTAGGCGACGGCGGCCAGGTCGAGCAGGTTCGCGAAGTTGGTGAAGCGCCCGAGCCGCGAGTTGACGCCGATCGGGTCGGCGGCGACGGCCGCGAGCGTCGGGTGCTCGGTCGTCGTCGGCAGCAGCAGCGCGTCGATCCGCTCGAACACGGCGTCCGAGGCGACCCGCGCGCGGTCGAGCCGCTCCTGGTCCTGGAAGAGCTTCCAGGCCGGCAGCTCCCGCGAGCGCGAGACGATGCCGCCGACCACCGGGTCCACCTCGTCGGGGTGCGCGTCGACGAACTCGCCGACCGCCGCGTAGCGCTCGGCTACGAAGGCACCGTCGTAGAGCATCCGCGCGGTCTCGAGGAACACCTCGATGTCGAGCTCGACCAGCGTCGCCCCCGCCTCGGCCCAGCGGGCGACCTCGGCGTCGAACGCCTCGGCCCAGCCGGGCGCCAGCTCGCCGAGCTGCCCGGGCCGCGGGACGCCGATCCGCGCCGTCGAGGCGAACGGCTCGGCGACTCCGCTGCGGCTGAGCGGATCGCGCGAGTCCGGCCCGGCCATGACATCGAGCGCGCGTCGGGCGATCGCGGGATCCGCCGCCATCACCGTCACCACGTCCAGGCTCCGGCAGGCCGGCACGACGCCGGCGGCGCTGACCCAGCCCTTGGTCGGCTTCAGCCCGACCAGCCCGTGGAACGCGGCCGGCACCCGGCCGGAGCCCGCGGTGTCGGTCCCGAGCGCGAAGTCCGCGCCGCCGAGCGCCACCGCGACCGCGGAGCCGGAGGACGAGCCGCCCGAGATCCGCGACGGGTCGACCGCGTGCCGCACCGCGCCGTAGGGGGAGCGGGTGCCGACGAGGCCCGTCGCGAACTGGTCGAGGTTGGCCGAGCCGAGCACCACGGCTCCCGCCGCGCGCAGCCGCGCCACCACGGTCGCGTCCTCGGCCGGCGCGGACGCGAACGCCGGGCAGGCTGCCGTCGTCTCCAGTCCCGCGACGTCGATGTTGCCCTTCACCGCGAACAGCAGCCCGGCGAGCGGGAGCGCCGGATCGACGGCGGCCAGCTCGGCCGCCACCTCGGCCTCGGGCCGCAGGGCGATGAACGCCTCGGGCCGGGCGGCCAGCCGCCGGTAGCGCTCGGCGACGTGCGCCGCGGGGTCCTGAATCGCGGGGTCCAGCGCGGGGTCGTCCATCATGCTGCGTCCTCTTCCTCGGCCTGCTCGGCCCTCGTCTCCAGCACCACGAGCACCGTGCCCGCGGCCACGTGCGCCCCGACCTCGGCGACCACGGCGACCACGCGCCCGGCCGCCGGAGCCGTCACGGGCGCCTCCATCTTCATCGCCTCGAGGGCGACCAGCGTCTGCCCGGCCGAGACCGCATCCCCCACGGCCACGTCGATCCGGAACACGGTCGCCACGAACGGCGCCTCGACGCCCTCGCAGCCGTCCGGGATCTCCACGGCGGAGGACGCGGGCGGCGCGGGCACCGCCTCCACGCGGTCGAACTCGCCCGACGCCTCCCAGGCGGCGCGCTCGGCGCCGAACGCCCCGGCCTGCACCGCGCGGAAGTCCGCGATCGACTCCGCGTTCTCCGCGAGGAACTCCTGGTACTCCGCGAGCCCGAACTCGCCCTCCTCGATCCGCAGCGGCAGGCGCCCCGCGGCCATCTCGGAGCGCAGCTCGAGCAGCTCGTCCGGCTCCACCGGGTACCAGCGGATGCGGTCGAAGAACCGCAGCAGCCACGGCACGCCGGTCTCGAACGCTCCGGCCTGGTGGTGCGTCGACCAGATCGGCACCGTGCGGCCGACGAACTGGTAGCCGCCCGGCCCCTCCATCCCGTAGATGCAGAGGTAGGCGCCGCCGATGCCGACGGCGTTCTGCGGCGTCCAGGTGCGCGCCGGGTTGTACTTGGTGGTCACCAGCCGGTGCCGCGGGTCGAGCGGAGTCGCGACCGGTGCGCCGAGGTAGACGTCACCGAGCCCGAGCACCAGGTACTCGGCCTCGAACACCGTGCGGTAGACCTCGTCGACGCTGTCCAGGCCGTTGATCCGGCGGATGAACTCGATGTTCCACGGGCACCAGGGCGCGTCGTCGCGGACGCCGGCCATGTAGCGGCGGATCGCCTCGCGCGTCGACGGGTCGTCCCACGCCAGCGGCAGGTGCACGGTGCGGCTCGGCACACGCAGGTCGGCGGTCGCGGGCAGTAGCGCCTCGGCCGCGAGCACCGCCTCGGCGACCGCGTCGGTCGAGGTCGTCCGCGGGTCGAAGTGCACCTGCAGCGAGCGGATGCCCGGGGTCAGCTCGATCACGCCGGGCAGCGCCGCCTTCTCCAGCGTCTCGGCGATGGCGTGCACGCGCATCCGCGAGGCGAGGTCGAGACTCATCTCGCCGATCTCGACGAGCAGGTTCGCGTCGCCGCTCCGGCGCAGCACCAGCGACGGATCGCCGTCGTGCGCGGGCCGGCGGTGCAGCACGCCCTGGTCGTCGACCGCCGCGCGGCCGGCCGCGGGCTCGTCGAGCGGAGCGTCGAGCAGCCCGGTCGCCTGCGCCGCGGTGACCGGCACGAAGCGCACCGTGTCGCCGGGGCGGAGCTGCCCGAGGCGCCAGAGGTGGCCGGTCGCGACGCTCGCCGGGCAGGTGAAGCCGCCGAGGCTCGGGCCGTCGGGTCCGAGCAGGATCGGCAGGTCGCCGGTGTAGTCGACGGCGCCGACCGCGTACGGGGTGTCGTGGATGTTGGAGGGGTGCAGCCCGGCCTCGCCGCCGTCCTCGCGGGCCCAGTGCGGCTTCGGGCCGAGCAGGCGGACGCCGGTGCGCGCCGAGTTGAAGTGCACCTCCCAGTCGGTGGCGTAGAAGACGGCCATGTCGTCCTCGGTGAAGAACTCCGGAGCGGCGTGCGGGCCCTCGAGCGCGGCGAGCGTCCAGGCGCGCGGGAACGCGGGGCGCTCCTCCACCGGCACGATCGCCACGGTGTTCGGGACGCTCGGCGTCCGCAGCCCGAGCACGTCGCCCGGGGCGAGCGCGCGCCCCGCGTGCCCGCCGATCGCGCCGAGGTCGAAGGTGCTGGCCGAGCCGAGCACGAGCGGGATGTCGAGCCCGCCCTCGACCAGCAGGTACATGCGCATGCCGCTCTCGGCCGTGCCGATGGCGAGGACGCCGCCGGCCGGCACCGCGACCGGCTCCCACTGCGGGATCGGCGCGCCGTCGAGGGTCGCCGGCGCGGGTGCCCCGGTGAGCACCACGCGGGTGGCGGTGTGGAAGCGGAGGGTCGGCCCGGTCATCGTGATCTCGAGCCCCGGCGCGTCCTCCGGGTTGCCGAGCGCCGTGTTGCCGAGCCGGAACGAGAGCGGATCCATCGGCCCCGACGGCGGCACGCCGACCGGCCAGTAGCCCAGGCGCCCGGTCGCGTCCTGCACGGTGGTCAGCATCCCGCCCTTCAGCACCTCGACCCGCGGGCTCGCGTCGCGCAGGTCGTCCAGGGTCGCGGTGGAGTGCTCGGCCGCGAGCACCGAGGGCTCGGCGGCGATGGCCCGCAGCAGTCCGACGTTGGTCGCGATGCCGTCGACGCGGGTGGCGGCGAGCGCCCGGCCGAGCGCGGCCCAGGCCTCCTCGCGGGTCGCGCCGCTGACGATCACCTTCGCGAGCAGCGGGTCGTAGGAGGTGGAGACGTTGCCGCCGGGGCGGATCCAGCCGTCGACGCGGACGTCGTCCGGGAACTGCAGCCCGGTGATGGTGCCCGAGCTCGGCGCGTTGCCGAGGTCCGGGTTCTCCGCGTAGACCCGCGCCTCGACGGCCGCGCCGCTCGGCTCCGGGACCGCGTCGAGGAACGCCGTCTCGCCCTGCGCCAGCAGCAGCATCCACTCGACGAGGTCGATGCCGTAGCGCGACTCCGTCACCGGGTGCTCGACCTGCAGGCGGGTGTTCACCTCGAGGAACGCCGCCTCCTGCCGGACCGGGTCGTAGATGTACTCGACCGTGCCCGCGCTGCGGTAGCCGGCCTCGGCGCAGAGCCGGCGCGACGCCTCCGCGATGCGCTCGCGAACGGCGTCCGGCAGATCGGGGGCGGGGCTCTCCTCGACCACCTTCTGGTTGCGGCGCTGCAGCGAGCAGTCGCGGTCGCCGAGCGAGACGACGCGGCCGGCGCCGTCGCCGAAGACCTGCACCTCGACGTGCCGGGCGCGCTCGACCAGCCGCTCCAGGAACACGCCGGCGGAGGAGAAGCCGGCCTCGGCCAGGCGCCGCACCTCGCGCCAGGCGGCGCGCAGCTCGGCCTCGTCGCGGCAGGCGCGCATGCCGATGCCGCCGCCGCCCGCCGTCGCCTTGAGCATCACCGGGTAGCCGATGCGGTCGGCCTCGCGGGCCGCGTGGTCGGCGTCGTCGAGCAGCCCGGTGCCGGCCAGCAGCGGCACGCCCGCGCGCTCGGCGGCGTCGCGCGCGGTGTGCTTGGCGCCGAACACCTCCAGCTGCTCGGGGGTCGGGCCGACGAAGACGATGCCGGCCGCCGCGCAGGCGCGCGCGAACTCGGCGTTCTCGCTGAGGAAGCCGTAGCCCGGGTGGATGGCGCCGGCGCCGGTCTGCGCGGCGGCGTCGAGGATCCGGTCGATCCGCAGGTAGCTGTCCGCCGCAGGGGCCGGGCCGAGCCGCACCGCCTCGTCGGCGAGCGCGACGTGCGCGGCGCCGAGGTCCGCGTCGGAGTAGACCGCCACCGTGCGCAGGCCCATCGCCTTCGCGGTGCGGAGGATGCGGACCGCGATCTCGCCGCGGTTGGCGACGAGGAGGGTGTCGAAGGTCATGCGCTGCCCGTTCCCGCGTTCTCGCCGCTGTGCACGATCATCTCCGCGCGCGACGGGTCGAAGCCGTTGCACGGGTTGTTGATCTGCGGGCAGTTCGAGACGACGACGAGGGTGTCCCGCTCGGCCCGCAGAGTGACGCTGAGGCCGGGGGAGGAGATGCCGTCGACGATCCCGAGCGCGCCGTCCGGGTCCACCGGCACGTTCATGAACCAGTTCACGTTCGAGACCTGGTCGCGCTTGCCCATCCCGTGCCGGGAGAGCTCGGCGACGAAGTTCTCGGCGCAGGCGTGCTGCGCCGTGGTGTGGAAGCCGTAGCGAAGGGCGTTGCTCTCCTTCGAGCAGGCGCCGCCGAGGGTGTCGTGGCGCTCGACGTCGGTCGCCACGACGGTGAGCAGCGGGCGGTGCTCGGCGTCGCGGAGCACCGAGCCGGTGACCAGGTACACCGTCTCCTGCGCCTGCAGGGTCGCGGCCGCGGAGTAGGCGGTGCGGTCCTCCGCGTCGTAGGCGAGGAAGTCGACGGCCTGGTTGCCGTCGACGTCGACGATGGTCAGGAACTCGCCGCGCTTCAGGAGGCGCGACCAGGGGGCGCGGGCGGCGACGGTCTCGCGGTGGGTCTCGGTGCCGTAGGCGGTGGTGGTGCTCGTGCTGGTCGTGCTCGTGTCGGTGCCGGTGGTGCTCATGCGATGCCCCTCGCGCTCAGGTACTCGTCGGTCTGCAGGAAGGCGCGGCGGCCCTCCGGAGTGTCAGCGCGCTCGTCGGCGCTCGCCGGCTCGCCCGCCCAGGCGTGCACGTCGACCGGGCCGACAGTGAACTCCGGCCGCGGGTCGAGCGGATGCGCGGTGTTCGCCAGCAGGACGATCGCCGGCATCTCCAGCCGCAGCGTCACCGAGCGGCCGGGCCCGGCGCCGCCGAGCCACTCCGGGCTGCCGTCCTCGCGGATCCGCACCCCCTGGAAGTACGAGACGCTCGGCGGCAGATCGCGCCGCCCCAGTCCGTGCTTGGCCGCGCCGAGCAGCAGCAGCTCGCGACCGGCCGGCGACGGGCCCTGCGGTGAGCCGTCGCCGTAGCGCTCGACGTTCCGCGCCAGCGCGGTGGTGCCGTAGATCGTGTCGTGGCGGCCGGAGTCGTCGGCGACGACGCTCGCGAGCACGCGGCCCTGGTCGCTGAGCAGCAGCTGGCCGGCGCCCGTGTAGACCTGCCACTGCACCTTGACGGTGTCCGCGACGTTCAGCCGCTCGTGCGGCTCCAGCGCGTTGTAGACCAGGAGTGAGACGCACGCGTCGCCGGTGACGTCGGTCAGGCGGAGGTGCGTGCCGCGGGCGAGGACGCGGTGGCCGTAGCCGCCGCCCTCGATCCGCTCGGACCAGCGCAGGTCGTCGGGGGAGACGTCCGCCGGCGGCGCGGGGCGCGTGCTCGCGGCCGCCGCCTCCTGGGCGCGGGCGTGCTCGCGCGCACCCGCCGTGGTCGAGGTGCCTGATGTCGTCATGCTGCGCCTGCTCCGTCTGCTGGTCCGGTCGCTGCCGGGGTTTCTATCGCTCGACAGGAAGTCAACCGCGCCCCCGTGTCGCCGCTGTGACCCCGACGTTGCGATCGTGTTTCGCGCGCGCCCTGCTCGCCCACCCGCCCCTCGTCCGCCCGCCCCCGCCCCTCGTCTGCCGGCCCCCGCCCCTCGCCCACCCGCCCACTCCTCAAAAGTTGCGGTAGTCGCGCGCCACTACCGCAACTTTTGGAGAGTCGGCGGGGCTCGACGGCGCTGATACGGTCGAGCGCATGGCCAGCGCACCCCCCGGACGGCCGCGCGCCTCCGGGGCGTCGCTCACCGGGCTGGGCACGCGGGCGGACATCCTCGCGGCGAGCGCGGCGCTCTTCTGCACGGAGGGCTTCGGCGGCACCAGCACGCACGCCATCGCGGCGGCGGCCGGCATCCGCCAGGCCTCGCTCTACCACCACTTCGGCGGCAAGCACGCGGTGCTGCTCGAGCTGCTGCTCGGCACGGTGCAGCCCTCGCTCGACGCCGCCGCCGTGCTGCTCACCCGCGACGAGCCGCCGGCCGCGCGCCTCTGGGCGCTCTGCGTCTCCGACGCCCGCCTGCTCGCGGCCGGCGAGCACAACGTCGGCGCGCTCTACCTGCTGCCCGAGCTCGGCGACGAGCGCTTCGCCGTGTTCCGCGACCGCCGCTCCGAGCTGGAGACCGCGTACCGCACCCTCGTCGCTGCCTGCGGCGCCGCCGACCCCGCGACCGGCGCGTCCCTCGTGCTCGCCCTCGTCGAGAACGTCATCCTGCAGCGCCGCCGGCAGCCCTCCGAGCCCGGCCCCTCCGCGGAGGCGGTCGCCCTCGCGGCCCTCCGCGTCCTCGACCTCCCGCGCCCCGCCGTCGCCGAGGCGCTCGCCGCGGGCCCGGCCCTGCTCGCCCGAGTCTGACCCCGCGTCCGCCCCGCCCGCCGAGCCTGCCGAGCCCCCGCCCATCATCCAAAAGTTGCGGTAGTCGCGGCCGACTACCGCAACTTTCGCGTTCTCGCGGAGGGGGACGCGCGCCGGAGTTAACAGGATCGACCCACGCCCGAAAAGAACCGCGACCGAGCGCGCGGCAGGATCCGTGTCTATCAACCGATAGAAACACCCCGCCGCACCACCCAGCAGCTCGGAGCACGCATGATCATCCTCGGAGTGGGGATCACCGTCGTGGTGATCCTCGCCGTCGGCATCGCGGTCGCCCGCAAGATCGACGGCGACAGCGCCAACTACCTCGTCGCCGGACGCCGCCTCGGCATCCCGCTCGTCGCCGTGAGCCTGACGGCCGCCGCGGTCGACTCGAACGCCACCGTCGGCAACACCGACCTCACCTCGCAGTTCGGCTTCTGGGCGGGCGCCTCGCTCGCGATCGGCCTGGCGATCTGCCTCCTGATCACGGGCCTCTTCCTCGCCAAGCCGATGAACGCGATGAAGCTCTTCACCCTCGCCGACTTCTTCCGGATGCGCTACGACCGCACCACCGAGGTCGTCGCCTCGGTGATCATGGTCTTCTCCTTCACGATCCTGCTGGCCGGCAACCTGGTGGCCTGCGGCTTCCTGCTCGAGCGCTTCGCCGGCATCCCGTACGCCTGGGGCGTGATCCTCTCGGTCGCCCTCGTGCTCAGCTACACGATCGCCGGCGGCCTCTTCTCCGACGCGTACACCGCGGCCATCCAGACCGTGATCACGGTCGTCGCGGCGATCTCGCTGCTGGTCTGGGTCGCGCTCGCCTACGGCATCGTCATCCCCGAGGGCATGGGGCCGTTCGACTTCGAGCAGCTCACCGACCCGGCGATGGGCGCCCCCGTCAACTGGGCCACCCTCGTCGCGCTCGGCATCGGCGACCTCGTCGCGATCGACTTCATGCAGCGGATCTTCGGCGCCAAGTCGCCCGAGGTCGCCCGCCGCGCCTGCTACGCCGCCGCCGTCGGCACCGCGGCGATCGGCTCGATCTTCGCGATCGTCGCGCTCAGTGCCACCGCCGTCCTGGGCCTCTCGGCGGCCGACGGCCCGGTGCTGTTCACGCTGCTCGACGACTACGCGCCGCCGGTCATCGCGATCCTGGTGCTCTCCGGAGTCGTCGCCGCCTCGTTCTCGACGGCGTCCGGCGCGATCCTCGCCACCTCGGCGATCGTCGTGCGCAACGTGCTCTCGGTCCGCCGCCACTCCGGGACCGGCCCCGACCCGCTGCTGCGCTGGACCCGCGTCGCCATGGTGCCGATCGTGATCCTGGGCTCGTTCCTCGCGATCCGAGTCAGCCAGACCGGCATCCTGCTGACGCTCGCGTTCGACATCATGCTCGCCTGCCTCGCCGCGCCGTTCCTGCTCGGCGTCTTCTGGAAGCGCCCCGGGGTCGTCGCCGCGCTCACGGCGGCCGGCGTCGGCCTGGTCGTCCGCCTGGTCTTCCTGGCGCTCACCCCGACGCTCTACGGCGTGCCGAACGACATCCTCTACGTCCCGAACGACCTGATCGGCGCCGGCTTCGACGGCTACGCCACCCTCGTCGCCGCGGCGATCGGCTTCGGCACGTTCATCGTGGTCGGCCTCCTCGCCCCGCGCACCCCGCGCGAGCTCGCCGGCGAGCGCTCGGTCCGCACCGAGCTCGACCGCGAGCAGCAGGGAGCCCTGGAGCCCGCAGGAGTCTGACCCCCTCCGCGAGTCTGCCTCTCCCCGCGAGATGCCACTTGTGAGCGCTTTCCACGGCGTGTCGCGCTCACAAGTGGCATCTCGCGGGGAGGGGCTCACGGGAGGGGGAGCAGGACCGTCGGGGCGGGGGCGGCCTCGCGGCCCTCGAAGGCGACCGGCTGGCAGACCATCAGGTAGTCGCCGGGCTCGACCTGCGCGAGGTCCGCGTTCTCGAGGATCACGACGCCGGCGCCGCAGAGGATCACGTGGGTCGGCCACTCCTCGGTGTGCGCGGGCGCCTCCATCGTCATGTAGTCCAGGCCCGCGAAGAGCACGCCGTGCTCGACCAGCCAGCGCGCACCGCTCGGCGCGAGGCCGACCCAGGTCTCCGACTTCACCGCGCGGGTCAGCGCGTCGGTCGAGTTGCGCGTGCGGAACAGCACGCGCACGGCCCCCTCGGCGCCGGCCGCGACGAGGTCCTCGTCCGTGATCTCCTCCGCGACCTGCCGCAGGTCGAGCACCCGGACTGGCCCGACCACGCTCTCCAGCGCGATCTCGTCGACGGTCGCGCCGCCCGGCACGAAGTGCGAGGGTGCGTCGACATGCGTGCCGGTGTGCGCGCCGATCAGCCAGCGCGAGACGTCGGAGGGGTAGCCGTCCACGATCTGCTCGACCATCTCGTAGGTCGGCCGGCGGCCCCAGTGGAGCATCTCGGTGGTGATCGGGATGTTGATCGGGATGGCGCCGGTCATGCGAGCCCTCGTCTCATGCGGGAGTGGATCAGTGGATTCATTCACGACTATATTGGATCCAATCCGAGTGCGAAGGGGGACCGCATGATCACCGAGGACTGGCCCGGCGCCCTCGCCGGCGATCGCCCCCACCGCCTCGTGCCGCTCGTGCTCGGTCACGAGCCGATCGCCGAGTCGATCTCGCTCCGCGGCGGCGACCCGGCCCGCTTCCTCCTCGAGCCGGTCACCGGCGCGGCGATCGACATCGGCGACTCCTGGATCCTGATCGACGGCGGCTTCCACCTCGACCGCGTCCGTGACCCGGCGCAGCGCGCCGCGCACTACGACTACGAGAGCTACACCGCCGTCGTCCCGCCCGGCGACGCGCTCGCCGAGGGGATCGCCGCGGCCGGCCTGCGCTGGGAGGACCTCGCCCTCGTCGCCCTCTCGCACCTGCACCTCGATCACACCGGCGGGCTGCGCCTCGCTCCCGCCGGCACCCCGGTCGCCCTGCAGCGCCGGGAGTGGGAGTGGCTCGGCGAGGGTCTCGGCCGCCGCGAGACCGTCGTCCCGGCCGACCTGCTCGAGGCCGACGTGCGGGTGCTGCTCCTCGACGGCGACACCGAGCTGGCCCCCGGCGTCGCCGCGCTCGACACCCGCGGGCACACCCCGGGCCACCAGTCGTTCCGGATCGACCTCGCCGACCGCTCGATCGTGCTCGCCTGCGACGCCGCCGACCTGCAGCGCAACCTCGACGAGCGCACCCCCTGCGGCTGGACGGCCCGCCCGTCGGACGCGGACGCCGCGCAGCGCTCGATCGAGCGGCTCGCGGACCTCGCGGCGCAGCACGGAGTCGATGGCCGGCCGGTCGAGGTCTGGCCCGGTCACGACCCCGATCAGCCCGCCTGGTGCGACTTCCTCGGCGTTCGCTGAGACGCTCTTGCACGAGCGCTCCCGCCGCTGTAAATACTTGTATGTCACCGGCGAAAGGCCCGGTGGCGACCGATTTCCAGCGAGTGAGGAGACCATGATGCTTCTGCAGCAGGACCCGTTCCGCGACCTCGACCGCTTCAGCCGGCAGGTCTTCGGCACGGCCGCCCGTCCGACCGTGATGCCCCTGGACGCCTGGCGCGAGGGCGATGACTTCGTCGTCGAGCTCGACCTGCCCGGCGTCCAGCCCGAGCGGATCGACATCGACGTCGAGCGGAACGTGCTGACCGTGCGTGCCGAGCGCGCCGGCCACCTCCCGGAGGGCGCCGACCCCGTCGCCGCCGAGCGGCAGTGGGGCATCTTCAGCCGCCAGCTCGTCCTCGGCGACTCCCTCGACACCGAGAGCGTGCAAGCCGACTACACGGCGGGCGTGCTGACGCTGCGCATCCCCATCGCCGCGAAGGCGAAGCCGCGCCGGATCAGTCTCGCGTCGACCGACGTGGAGGCGAGCGACGTGAGGGTGACCGACGGGGGGCTGGCCGACGCGGGTGCGAGCCCCGATCCCGGCGCGCAGCGCACGATCGACGCCTGACCGGCGCTACTCCGCGGCGCGCCCCGAGTCCTCGACCAGCCGGACCTTCACGTTCACGGCGAGCGGGCCGATCACCGACGGCTCCGAGTCGAGCAGGCGCCGGAGCCCCTCGCCGACGGCGCGCAGGGTCTCGGGGGCGGGGAGCGCCGCGGTCGCCGCGATGTGCGCGGTGACGGTGGTGAAGCCGTCCGAGCGGTCGATGTCGACGAGCACGTCCGGCTGCCGCAGGGCGAGCTTCACCGCGAGCGCGTCGGCGGCCGCCTCGAGCAGCGGCTGCGCCGGGTAGACCCCGGCGACGCCCTCGATATCGCGGATCGCGGCGGTGAGACGCTGCGAGAGCGCGGTGTCGTCGTGAGCGGCGCCGTCGAGAGTGCTGTCGTCCGTCCCGGTGCTGTCGGTCGCGGTGCTGTCGGTCACGGCTGGTCCTCCCTGCTCGGATACACGTCGTCGACGGTGACGTCGATCGCGCCGACGACGAGCTCGGTGTGCCGCTCGAGGGCGTAGCGGATCCGCTCGCGCAGGCGGTCCGCGACGGTCGCGACCGGCACGCCGAACTCGAGCGCGAAGGTGACGTCGACCCGGATCACCGCGCCCGGGGTCCCGACGTCGCCGTCGAGCGTGCAGCGGCCCATGATGACGCCGCCCATCGTGTCGCCCGCGCGCCGGATCATCCCGCGCACGGCCGCCTCGGTCAGCGCGAGCCGCAGCGTCGGGTCGGGGTGGCGGATCGGCACGTCGCGCCCGGAGCGCACCTCGGACCGGATCGCGTCGAGCAGCCCGGCGATCCAGACCTCGTCGCGGTCCGGCTCCGCGTCGGCGCGGCGGCGCAGCGCGGTGGCCGACAGCTCGTTCAGGCGGGTGAGGTTCGCGAGCGCGAGGCGGCAGGCGGCCGAGCCCTCGATCGAGGGATCGACCGGGGTGCGTCCGCGGTCGAGGTACTCGCCGAGCTCCTCCAGCGTGTGGCCCTCGAGGTCGTCGTCGGGCACCGCGCCGCCGGGCGCGGAGGTCTCGGCAGCGCCGTTCTCGGGCGTGCCGTCCTCGGGCACGGCGTCGTCTGCGTCGATCATCGCCATGCCTCCAGTTCGTGGAGCAGGAAGCGGCGGGCTCGGGCGAGCAGGCCGCGGACCGTCGAGACGGGGAGTTCGAGAGCGTCGGCGATCTCCTGGTAGCTGTAGCCGGCGGTCTCGCGGAGCAGCCAACAGCGTCGCTGATCGGGAGGCAATCGGTCCAGTGCTTCCCAGACGGCGTCCAGCTGGAGCCGCGCCTCGACGATCCGCTCGGGCGAGCTCTCGGCGGGCGCGGGCGGATCCCAGTCGTCGATGTCGTCGTGGCGGCGGCGGACGCGGATCCGGTCGATCGCCTTGTGCGAGACGATCCGCATCAGCCAGTTCCGGATGTGCGCGGGGCTGTCGAGGTCGCCGAGGCGGCGCCAGCCGGTGAGGAACGCCTCCTGCACCACGTCGTCCGACTCCGCCTCGGAGCCCAGCAGCTTCTCGGCGTAGACCCGCATCAGCGCGCCGTGGCGCCGGGCGAGCTGCTCGAAGGCGGCGATGTCGCCGTCCACGGCCCGGGCGGCGAGCGTGGCGTCGGAGGCGCGGAGCAGCGGGTCGTCGTCGGGCCGGTCGTCGTCGGGCCGGGCCTCGTCGGGCAGCGCTTCCGCCACGATCGCCACCTCCCGCCGTTCCGCCGTCGTTGCGCGCCTGCGCGCGTTCTCGGCAGCCGCTGCTCCGAATGCCTACCAGCCTCCTCCGTCACCGACGAATCCGCTGGCCGGATTGCGAGCACGGCCCGGATCCGTGACGTTTCCGGCCGTCGACCCGTCTGTATCTGTAGAGCACCGAGGCGAAGACCGACCCCCGTCCGCCCCTGATCTCCCAGACCCCGAGAGAAGCCCGACCATGCACACCTCCCCGTCGCCGACAGCGCCCGCCCAGGCACCCAGCGGCTCCACCTTCACGATGGGCAGCCCGTTCGCCCCGGTGAGCGACTCCTCCGTCGGCGCCGAGCGCCGGTTCGAGGCCGCCGGAGCGGACCCCGCCGAGGCGTCCGCGGTCTACGCCGAGGCCTACGGCGGCGGCTCGTTCCGGGTGCAGCCCGGCGCGCGCGCCTTCTCCTTCCGCTACGCCTACCGCGGGAGCGAGCGGGTCACGCTCCGCACCTCCGACTGCGCCGGCGCGCTGACCGGCGAGATCGCGCACCTGCGCGAGTACGTCGTCGGCTGGTTCCGCGCCGGCGGCGGCCAGCTCAACCTGCGGCCTTTCACCCGCACCGGAGCCGCGTCCGCGCCGTTCCTGCTGCCCGCCGAGCGCCAGTTCGGCCTGGCCTACCAGCCGCACCGCCAGAACCTCGTGCACTTCGCGCCCGGCTTCCTCGAGGACGTCGCGACCGAGTCGCACTCCGGCCCGCGCCAGCCCGTCTCCTTCGACCACGAGGCCGACGCCGACCCGGGCGTCCTCGCCCGCTGGCGCACCGCGGTGACCGACGCCACGTCCGCGCTCGCGAGCGCGGCGATCGCCCCGCTCGTCCGCTTCACCGCCGAGCTCAACCTGGCCCGCGCGCTGCTGCTGCTCTTCCCGTGGCGCGCCTGGGACGTTCCCGCCGTCCTGCGCCGCCCCTCCGCCTCGCGCACCCGCGTCGCCCTCGACTTCCTGCAGCACCACGCGCACGAGCCGATCACCCCGGCCGACGCCGCCCGCGCCGCCGGCCTGCACACCCGCACCCTGCAGCAGGCCACCCAGCGCCACCTCGGCGTCTCGCCGTCCGTCTACCTGCGCGATGTCCGACTCGACCGCGCCCGCCACGACCTCGTCGAGGGCGACCCCTGCTCGACGACCGTCGCCGCCGTGGCCCGCGAGTGGGGCTTCGGCAACCTCGGCCGCTTCGCCAGCGCCTACCAGGCCCGCTTCGAGGAGCTGCCGAGCCACACGCTGCGCCGCTGAGCACGCGGCCCACCGCCTCCTCCCCGAGGCTCGCCGACAGCTGCCGCGCAACTCCGCGGGCCTGTGGACGGCGCTGGCCGCAGAGCGCGTCGTCGCTCGATGTTTCCTGCGCACTGGCTGATCCGGCGGAACGATCCCGGAGCCCCGCACGTCTGATTCATGTGCGACGGATCGTCGTCACCGCGACCGAGTCGCGCATCACCTTCTACCAGGGAGAGCATCATGACCAACGTCAACCCCAGCACCCTCGCCACCACCTCGGCCAAGCACGGCACCGAGACCTCGACCGGCAAGAACACGATCGCCGACGGCGTCGTCGAGAAGGTCGCCGGCATCGCCGCCCGCCAGGTCGCCGGCGTCCACGACCTCGGTGGCGGAGCCGCCCGCGCCATCGGCGCCATCCGCAACGCGATCAACGCGCAGGACCGCGGCCAGGGCATCTCCGTCGAGGTCGGCGAGAAGCAGGTCGCCGCCGACATCACCGTCGTCGCCGAGTACCCCGTCGCGCTGCAGAAGCTCGCCGACAGCATCCGCTCCGCCGTCTCCGAGGCCATCTCCTCGGTCGTGGGCATGGAGGTCACCGAGGTCAACGTGACCGTCGCCGACGTCTACATCCCCTCGGACGACAAGGACGAGGACACCGAGAGCCGCGTCAAGTGACTCCGTCCCACCTCGGCCTGATCCTGGGCGCCGTCCTCGCCGTCACCGGCCTGGTCTTCGGCTTCTGGGCTCTCCTCTGGGTCGCCCTCGCCATGGCCATCGGCTACGGCGTCGGCCGCGTCGTCGAGGGCAAGCTCGACCTGAGCTCGCTCGCCGACACCCTCCGCGGGCGGCGGTCCTCGTGACCGCGGCGGTGATGGCCGACCAGGCCCGCCACGGCCGCACGACGATCACCTCGCGCGCCGTGCGCAGGGTCGTGTCGGCCGTCACCGCGGAGGCGCTCGACGTCGACGCGTCGGACGTCTCGGTCGAGCTGGACGACGACGGGGGGAAGCTGCACGTCACCGCGCAGGCCCCCCTGCGCATCCGTCCGCTCGGCGAGGGGGACCGCCGCTCCGGCACGGTCCTCAGCCGTCTCAGCACGGCCCAGTCCACCATCCGCACCCGCTGCCTCGAGCTGACCGGGTCCACCATCGGGCGCGTCGACCTCCGGATCACCGGGGCCGACCTGCGCGAGCGAAGGAGAGTCTCGTGACGACCCCCGCAGCCTCAGGGACCCGCTCCACCGGAGCCCTCTATCCCCGGCTCGTCCGGCGCGAGATCACCTCGTCCCGCTCCACCTCGGCGATCGTCCTCGCGGTCCTGCTCATCCTCGTCTTCGCGTGGATCGGCACGGAGGCGGTGCTCGCCGCCCTCGGGCAGCCCGCGCTGCTCGTCGCCCCGCAGGACGGAGCGGCCGCGGTGCTCGGCGCCGCGAGCGCTCCCGTCCCGCTGATCGTGGCCGGCGGAGTGGTCGCTGCGCTGATCGGGCTCGTCCTGATCGTCGTGTCCTTCTCCCCGGGTCGTCGCGGCCGCCGCCGCGCCGCCGCCGACCGCACCGCGGCCGTCATCGACGACCGCGTGATCGCGCAGAGCCTCGCCCGCACCGCCGCCTACGCCGGCGACGTCGACCCCGACCAGGTGTCGGTGTCGATCGGCGGTCGCACGGCCGGTGTCACCGTCGGCCGCACCTCCGGGCGCAGCCTCGACGTCGACAGCATCCGCGCGGCGGTCGACGCCGAGCTCGCCGGCTACGACATCAGCCCGAAGCTCACGGCCCGCGTGCGCCTGTCCGAGAAGGGGACGGTCCGATGACCACCACCAACCGGTTCCTCAACCGCCTCCTCCTGTTCGTCGTGGGCCTCGTGCTCCTGCTCGCCGGCGGTGCCGTCGCGGCCGGATCGCTGTTCCCCGACGTCCAGGAGACGGTCTCCACCGGCGCGGAGGACGCGACGGAGCCCACCACCGACGCCCTCTCCGGCGGGCAGCCGTGGATCCTCTGGGTCACGGCCGTGGTCGCCCTCGTGCTGATCCTGCTGCTGGTGCGCTTCATCGTGCGCCAGGGCCGGGGACGCACGTCGACCCTGCTGCGCGTGGGCTCCGGCTCCGGCGCGGGCACGCCGACCGGCGGCTCCGTCACCATCGACGCGAAGGTCGCCGAGCACGTCCTCGAGGAGGCGCTGTCGCACGATCCCTCGATCGTCGCGCTCGACGTCACCGCCTTCGAGGTCAAGCACCGCGCTGTCCTCCGCGTCACCGCGCACACCCGCCGCGGCGTCTCGCCGATGCGGACCCGCCGCGCGATCGACGACGCGGTGAAGAGCTGGGACGCTGTGCTGGGCGAGGAGACCCCCGTGGTCATCCAGATCGTCAGCGGCCTCCGCACCAGGATGAGCAGCAGCGCCCGCGTGCAGTAGCGGCGTCCGCGCCGCCCCGTGCCGCGCACCCGCCGCACCGGACGATCCGGCCCTCCCGCTCGGGAGGGCCGGAAGACCACTGAGGAGTACCCCATGACCGACACCGTCGGAACGAACGACCTCCGCGCCATCGACGGCGCGCACCCGGAGGACGAGTCGATCGAGCGCCTGCTCGCGACCGCCGCCGCGGAGACCACCGCCGGTGTCACCGGCGTCCACCACCTCGGCGGCGCCGCCGCCCGCACCCTCGACCGCGCGACCCGCGCCGTCCTGGGCACCAGCACGAGCCCGGGCGTCAGCATCGCCCGCGTCGACGGCGCGCTCGTCCTCGACCTCGACCTGGTGTCGGAGTACCCGCGCCCCGTCCAGGAGGTCATCGACGCCGTCCGCGAGCAGGTCGGCAAGGCCGCCGCGCAGCTGACCCGCGAGCGCGTCGTCGTCAACGTCAACGTCACCGACGTGCACGGCCCCTTCGACCCGATCGAGGTGCCGGACTCCGAGCGCGAGGACGGCCCCTCGCTGGTCGAGAAGGCCGGCGACGCGATGGACTCGGCCCGCGAGAAGGGCGGCGCCGCCCTCGACTCCGCCCGCGAGAAGGGCGCCGCGGCGCTCGACACCGCCCGCGAGCGGACCGCCGACGCGCTCGACGACGCCTCGGACCGCCTCGACGAGGCGGCCGACCGCGCCGCCGCGTCGGACGCCACCGCGGACTCGCTGTCCGACGAGGTCGCGACCCGGCCGGCCCGCGTGGAGCGGGACGCCGACGTCGACGCGGACTCGGACTCGGACTCCGACGCTGTCGAGACCGTCGTCGTCACCGCCGATGCTCCCGCCGCCGAGTTCGTCGTCCGCGTCGAGGTCGAGCCGGTGGACGCCGACACCTCGGCCACCGATGCTTCGGCCGCCGACGGCTCCGACATCGCCGACGCCGAGCGCCGCGGGTCGGAGTAGGCCGTGCGCACCCGCTCCTACGGCTCGCGCCGGAAGCCGCGCGCGGCCTGGGCCGCCCTCGCGACCGGCGTCGTCGTCAGCTTCCTGGTCGTCGTCGGCGTGCTGCTCCCGGTGCTCGGCCTGATCGGCGCGGCCGACGCGACGACCGCGGGCGTCCTCGACGTCCCGGTCGGCGCGATCACCCTCTCGATCGTCCTGAGCTACCTGGTCGCCCTGGCGTTCCTCGCTCTGGCCCTGGTCTCCCGGAACGCGGCCCTCGCCTGGGTCGCCGCGGTCGCCGCCGTGATCGCCACCCTCGTCGGCTCCGTCTGGCCGCTGCTCGCCACCGCCTTCGCGAGCGTCGACCAGGCCGGCGACGTCCTCCCCTTCATCCAGGACCTGATCGCCCGCGTCACCGGCTGACCCCCGGTGCGTCACTCCGCTCATGCTGGTCGAGTAGCCCCGCAGGGGCGTATCGAGACCGACCGTCATCAGCACGGCGGGTCTGCAGACTCACGTTCTGACGCGAGTGGATCTCGACACGCCCGCAACGTGTGCTGTGCGACCACCGGAGGGCCCGCTCGAACGGCGTGGAGCGCTCGAGCGCTGCAGAACATCAGCTGAGAAGGGGTGGCCTCCGCTGTCAGGGGATGCCCCCTGCTCTCAGCTGATGTTGTGCGCACCCCTGCCGGTCGAGCAGCCAGCAGGGGTGTCTCGAGACCCGTGTCACCAGCAGGGCGGATCTGCAGATTCGCTTTCTGACATCGGAGGATCCACCGGGAAGAGGCGCCGGCGAACATGCTGGTCGAGTAGCCCCGCAGGGGCGTATCGAGACCCGCCGTCCTCAGCAGGGCGGATCTGCAGACTCCCGTCCTGACGCTGGTGGATCTCGATACGCCCGCTCCGCGGGCTACTCGATCAGCATGGGCACCCCGAGGCGATCTGCGCCCTCCGGCCGTAGCGTGGCGGGATGACCACCAGCACCCACCCCGACGACCTCCGCGCGCAGTACCTGCGCGTCTACGACGAGCAGCTCCGCACCGACGCCGAGACGCCGAGCGCCGTGGCGGTGACGCGCGCCGGGCCGCTCCGGCTGGTCACCTTCGCCGGCGGGCGCGGCTTCGTCACCTACCGCGACCTCGGCGGGGCGGACGAGGCGGCGATCGACGCCCTCGTCACCGCGGCCCGCGCGCACTTCGACGCCGACGCGGAGATCCGGAAGGTCGAGTGGAAGACCCGCGGCCACGACCGGGCGCCCGGTCTGCACGAGGCGCTGCTGCGTCACGGCCTCGTCGCCGAGGAGACGGAGTCGATCATGATCGGCCCGCTCGAGGCGCTCACCCGCGACGCCCCGGTGCCCGACGGCGCGACCCTGCGCCGCGTCGTCGACGAGCCGGACGTCCGCGCGTTCAGCGCGATGATCGACGCCGCGTTCGGCGAGGACGTCGACACGGACATCGCCGATGCGCTGGTCGCACGGCTCGCTCGCGGCGACGGCATGGAGCTGTGGGTCGCCGAGGTCGACGGCCGCATGGTCGGCGGCGGCCGGCTCGAGCCGGTCGCGGACTCCGACGTCGTCGGCGTCTGGGGTGGCGCCGTGCTCGAGGAGTACCGCGGCCGCGGCATCTACCGCGCGCTGACGGCCGCGCGCGCCGCCGCCGCGCTCGAGGCGGGCCGCACCCTCGTGCACAGCGACTCGACCGAGTACTCCCGCCCCATCCTCGAGCGCTCGGGCCTCGTCAAGGTCTCGACGACGACCCCGTACCTCTGGCGCCGCCCGTGAGAGGCACCTGCTGATCGAGTAGCCCGCGGAGCGGGCGTATCGAGATCCACCGTCCTGCAGACGCCGGGTCTCGATACGCCCCTCCGGGGCTACTCGACCAGCATGGAATGCGATCCGAGCGGCTCGCATGCTGTTGGCGAGACCATCCGGAAGGCTCCGTCTCATGCTGATCGAGTAGCCCGCGGAGCGGGCGTATCGAGATCCACCGTCGTCCGATGGGTGGGTCTCGATACGCCCCTCCGGGGCTACTCGACCAGCATGCGCTGCGCTCAGCTCGGCGAGCTGATCTCCAGCGCGATGTTGTCGGGGTCGCGGAACTCGAGGATGCTCTGGCCGCCGGCGTCCTTGATCGGCTCGTGCGCGATGCCGAGCTCGTCGAGCGCGGCGGCGGCGGCCTTCAGGGCATCGAGGTCGGCGACGGCGAAGCTGAGGTGGTCGAGGCCGATGCGGTCCTCGTCGAAGCGGTCGCCCGCGTCGGCGACCGGGCGCAGGCCCAGCAGTCCGCCCGGGAACTGGTAGATCACGCCGCCGAAGAGGAACGCGAGCTGCTCCTTCTGCTCCTCGGGGGCGTCCGCGGGCGGCGCCTCGAAGGCGACGTCGAAGCCGAAGACGGAGTCGTAGAAGGCGCGCGACACGGCGATGTCGCGGACGGTCAGGCGGATGTGGGCGTAGTCGACAGCGGGGATCGGCACGGTGGTTCCTCTCGGGAGCGGAAGGGCGGGAGTCGCCCTTCCCTCATCATTCGGAGCGGGCGCTGAACCCGGTGAGGGCTGGCGCCGCGCTCCGGGATCGGGTAGCGCCGCTCACTCCAGCTCGGCGGGCCGCGCCGGCTCGGCCAGCAGCGCCCGCGCCGCCATGCCGATCACCGCGCTGTACGTCGGGTAGGCGAACCGCACGTTCGCGAGGGTCGCGACGTCGACGCCGGCCGCCATCGCGGTCGTCACGGACTGCACGACCTCGATCGCGTTCTCGCCGACCGCGTGCGCGCCGAGCAGCAGCTCGCGGCGGCGGTCGGCGATCAGCGTCAGGAATCCGCTCTCGCGGTCGTCGATCACGGCGCGGTCGACGCTCGAGAACGGCACGGACGCGACGATGCACTGCGGGTCGCGCTCGCGCGCCTGCTCCTGCGTGAAGCCGACGCCCGCGTAGTCCGGGTCCGTGAAGCCGCCGGCCGGCAGCAGGAACTGCGGGGTGCGCCGGTTCGCACCGAGCACCGCGTTCTCGGCCGCCGCCTCCGCCTCGAACTGCGCCGCCTGCACGAGCATGTCGCGCCCGTTGGCGTCGCCGACCGCGAACACGTGCGGCACGATCGTGCGGAAGTACTGATCGGCCGGGATCGCCGAGCGGACGACCTCGATGCCGGCGTTCTCCAGCCCCAGGTCCTCGACGTCGGCGGGCCAGCCGGTCGCCATGATCACGGCGTCGACGCGCTCGGTGCGGGCCGAGCCGTCCTCGCGCCAGGTGATGTCGATCGAGCCGTCCTCCGCGCGCTCGAGGCGCTCGACCGTCTCGATGCCCAGGTGCACGCGCACGCCCTGGCGCTCGAAGGCGCCGGCGACGTGCTCCGAGATGCTCGCGTCCGAGGTGGTGAGGATGCGTGGAGCGACGTCGAGCAGTGTCACCTCGGAGCCGAAGGCGTTGAACACCGTGACGAGCTGCGCGCCGGTGTTGCCGCCGCCGATGACCGCGACCCGGCGGGGGAGGGCCGGCAGCGCCAGCACGTCCTCGGGGACGGTGGCGAGCTCGGCGCCCGGGATCGGCAGGCGGCGCGAGTGGCCGCCGACGCAGATCAGGATCGAGCGCGCGCGGATCCGGCGGCCGCTGTCCAGGACGAGGGTGCTCTCGTCGACGAAGCGAGCGCGGCCCTCGTGGATCAGCTCGACTCCCGCCTCCTCGAAGCGCTGCGCCTCGCGCTTGATCGAGCGGACCTTGTCGACCCGCGCGTGCACGTGGCGGACGGTCGCGGCCCAGTCGACGACGGGCGTGCCGACGTCGACGCCGTAGTCGCCGGCGGTGCGGGCCTCGCGGACGATGCGCGCGGTCTTCGCGAGCACGCGG
Organism: Rathayibacter sp. VKM Ac-2927; assembly: GCF_022815525.1. Lineage (NCBI taxonomy): Bacteria > Bacillati > Actinomycetota > Actinomycetes > Micrococcales > Microbacteriaceae > Rathayibacter > Rathayibacter sp. VKM Ac-2927. The sequence continues at coordinate 107,022 of NZ_JALGRT010000004.1, read as the reverse complement.
GTGGGCACGCAGCCGGTGTTGACGCAGGTGCCGCCGACGCGGCCGGCCTCGAGCACGACCACCTTCGCGCCGAGCTCGGCGGCGCGCAGGGCGGCGGCGGTGCCGGCCGGGCCCGCGCCGATCACGGCGACGTCGTACTCCTGGGGCGCGGTGGTGCCGGGGTCGGTGGCGGCGGTGGCGTTCTGGGTGCTGGCGGGCACGGCGGGGCCTCTCGGGTCGGTGCTCGGCGGAGCGGGCGGATGTCCCCGCATCCTGGCGCCCGCGCCCTCGGTTTCTCTGAGCGCCCGCGCTGGCTTGACAGGCGCGTTCAGCCCGACAGACCGGCTCGCAGCGCCGCGATCCATCCGTCGAACGCGTCGAGATGCGCGTCGTGGGAGGCGCCCGCCAGGTCGATGCGGGTCACGTCGCGTCCGCGGCGGATGAACTCGTCCTTCGCCTCCGAGGTGAAGAGGCCGTCGGAGGCGTAGATCACCGTGGTCGGGGCTGTCACTCTCTCCCACTCCTCCCACCGGGGCACGGCGACCGCGGTGATCGCGCGCACCATCACGTCGGGGTCGAAGCGCGGGCGGAGGCCGTCGGCCGCCTGTTCGAGGTCGTCGACCCACGCGCGCGAGAGCGGGGAGTCGCCGAGGAAGGCGAGCGCTGCCTCGCGGGAGTCGAACGGCACCGGCCAGGCGCGGAGCCATTCGCCGAGCGCCGCATGCTGGTCGGGGTCGCCGCTGCCCTCGCCGCCTTCGAGCAGCACGAGGCGCGACACCAGCTCAGGCCGGGCCGCCGCCGTCAGCAGCGCGGTGTGCGCGCCCATCGACTGGCCCACCAGGGCGACGGGCCGGCCGACCTCCTCGATGAGCGCGATCACGTCCGAGACGAACGCCTCCCGCGACACGTCGGCCGGCCGCCGCGTGCTGTGCCCGTGCCCGCGCTGGTCGAGCAGCAGCACCCTGTGCTCGGGCAGCGCCTGGGCTGTGGCTAAGAACTCGGAGGAGCTGCCGGCGAGGCCGTGGAGGACGACGACGATCGGGCCGGAGCCTCCTGAATCCAGGACGGAGAGCTCGGTGCCGTCGGCCGTGGTGAGAGTGCGCCGCGGGAAGGTCTCCGCTGCGGATTCGCGGCTCACGCCTCCGGGCCTGGCGTCGCGACCAGCTGGAAGCCGCCCTCGATGCTGCCGTCGGGGCGGAGGGTGACGCGCGTGTAGACCGGGGTGTCGTCGCCGGTCGCCGTGCCGACCACGTCGAGGGCGTCGCCGGCGAAGAAGGCCTCGAGGCCGGTGCAGCCCGCCGAGAGCGAGCCGTCGGGGCGCTCGAGGGCGAGGCAGATCCGGGTGGCGTCGGGCGCCGTGAGCAGCAGCCGGTCGTCCTGGGCGGTCTCGAAGGTGGGGCTGTAGACCTCGGCGTCGCCCGAGATCAGCGAGAGGCCGGTGGGGATGTCGGTGGTGACGGCCCAGCCCTCGACGATCGCGGCGAAGCGGTCGGTCGCGCGCGGGGTCGGGGTCCCGGTCGCCGTCGCGGGCCCGCTCGAGGACGGCTGCGGGACGGCCGCGCCGATGACGGAGGCGGTGGCCGCGCCGATCGCGAGCCCGCCGACGAGCAGCCCGGCGCCGAGGAGGACGAGGCGCGACCGAGCGGGGGGCACGGCGGGCGAGGGTTCGCCGGCCGTCCGCGCGGGTCCCGCGGCTCGTGGGGCGGGCTGCGCCTCCGGGGCAGCGGCGGCGGCCAGGGGTCGGCGCTGCGCTTCGGCCCGCAGTGCCTCGGCCCGCTGCGCCTCGATCCGCAGCGCCTCGGCCCGCAGCGCCTCGTCGCGGTCGTCCCCGGTCGGGCGGGCGTAGAGCGCGCGCTCGAGATCCTGGCGCTCGTCGTCCTCGTCCTGCACGCCGTCAGTATGCCGGAGGGTCGCGAGGCCGGCGGGTCGATCGGCGGCTCAGGGCCCCATCGTCCCGGTGCCGGGCGTCCCCTCCACCCGCAGGTACTGCAGGCGCACGACTCCGCGCGGCGAGGTGACGGCCGGCCCGTCGAGCCGCAGGTTCGTGGGCACGGCACCGCCGCCGAAGACCGGCTTGCCGGAGCCGAGCAGGATCGGGTGCAGCCACAGGGTGAGCCGGTCGAAGAGCTGCTCCGCGAGCAGCGTCTGCACCAGGTCGAGGCTGCCGATCACGTGCACGGCGGAGTGGCGCTCGCGCACCTCGCGGACGGCGGCGGGCAGGTCGGCGCCGAGCTGCACCGAGCCGGACCAGGGGAGTGGCGGCGCCCCCCGGGAGGCGACGTACTTCGGGATCCGGTCGAACAGCTCCGCGATCGGCCCCTGCTGCTGCGGCCAGTAGCCCGCGAAGATCTCGTAGGTGCGCCGTCCGAGCAGCAGGGCGTCCATGCCGGCCATCCCGTCCAGGACCTGCTCGCCGACCACCTCGTCGACCAGCGGCGCCTGCCAGCCGCCGAACGCGAAGCCGCCGCCCGGGTCCTCCTCCGGTCCGCCGGGCGCCTGCGCGACCCCGTCGACGGTGCTGAACAGATCGATGTCGAGGGTTCCCACGGTGCGCTCCTCTGCGTCGGCGGCTGCGGCCCACGGTCCCACTCGAGCGGGGGCGGGGCAAGTGGCCGCCGCGTCATCCTGGCCTCGGCCGCGTCACGTGTCCGGGGACACCGGCGCAACGGCACGCAGTCCCCCGTTAGGGTTACAATCCGTCGATCCACGCCCGGATCCCCGGCAGATCCGCGCCGGGCCGGCGATCGCGCCCTGTACTCCTGCTCAGGCCCGGGGCTACGGTTCGACTCCACTCACCTCGGGTGTCACGAGCCCACGCTGTCGTGGGCGGATCGCTGCGCAACGATGCCGCACGGAACTCCCTCCCACGTCCGACGAGACCGGGCCCGTTGGAAGGTGGGGATCGCGGCGTCGACCGGGATCCTGCTCCTGTCCGCGGGGCTCCTCTCCGCGACCGCCGCCCAGGCGGCCACGGCGCCGACCCTCGGTCGGGCGGGGAACTTCTCGGTCCTCGGCGGATCGACCGTCACCAACACCGGCGACACGCTCCTGCCGCTCGACCTCGGCGTGAGCCCCGGCACCGCGATCACCGGCTTCCCGCCCGGCGAGGTCCTCGGCGCGACCCACGCCGCGGACGCCGACGCGATCGGCGCGCAGTCCGACCTGGTCAAGGCCTACGACCAGCTGACCTCGCAGGCCACCACCGAGTCCGTCGCCGGCGACCTCGTCGGCCGCACCTTCACTCCCGGCGTCTACACCGCCTCCGGCCCGATCGGAGTCACGGGCACCGTGACCCTCGATGCCGAGGGTGCGAACGGCGCCGTCTTCGTCTTCAAGGCCGCCTCCACCCTCATCACGGGCTCCGGGAGCCGGATCGAGCTGATCAACGGCGCGCAGGCCTGCAACGTCTTCTGGCAGGTCGGCAGCTCCGCGACCCTCGGCACCTCCTCCGACTTCGCGGGCTCGATCCTCGCGCTGACCTCGATCACCGTGACCAACGCGGTCACCGTCGACGGCCGCGCCCTCGCCCGCAACGGCGCCGTGACCCTCGACGACGACACCTTCGTCTCGTCCTCCTGCACCCCGGCGACCACCGCCCCGCCGACCACCGCGCCGACCACGGCACCGCCGACGACGCCGCCGACGACGCCGCCCACGACGCCGCCCACGACGCCGCCGACGACGCCGCCGACCACGCCGCCCACGACTCCGCCGACCACCCCGCCGACGACCCCGCCGACGACTCCGCCGACGACGCCGCCCACGACACCTCCGACGACGCCTCCGACGACGCCGCCGACGACCCCGCCGACGACGCCTCCGACGACGCCGCCGACGACCCCGCCGACGACGCCTCCGACGACGCCGCCGACGACCCCTCCGACGACCCCTCCGACGACGCCGCCGACGACCCCGCCGACGACCCCGCCGACGACCCCGCCGACGACCCCTCCGACGACTCCGCCGACGACGCCGCCGACGACGCCTCCGACGACGCCTCCGACGACTCCGCCGACGACGCCTCCGACGACGCCGCCGACGACGCCGCCGACGACGCCTCCGACGACTCCGCCGACTACCCCGCCGACGACGCCGCCGACCACGCCGCCCACGACCCCGCCGACCACTCCGCCGACGACCCCTCCGACGACGCCGCCGACGACCCCTCCGACGATGCCGCCGACGACGCCGCCGACGACGCCTCCGACGACGCCGCCGACTACCCCGCCCACGACGCCTCCGACCACCCCGCCGACGACCCCGCCGACGACTCCGCCGACGACGACGCCGCCGACGACGCCGCCCACGACGCCTCCGACGACGCCGCCGACGACTCCGCCGACCACGCCGCCCACGACGCCTCCGACGACCCCGCCGACGACGCCGCCCGTGGTGACCCCGACTCCGACGCCGACGCCGCCCGTGGTGACGCCGACGCCGACCCCCACCTCGACGCCCACGCCCACGGTCCAGCGCACGCCCCGGGCCTCCACTCCGCCGGTGATCCCGGCGAAGTCCGGGACGCCGCCGACCAGCGGACTCGCCTCGACCGGAGTCGAGACCGGTGCCGGTCTGTCGCTCGCGTTCCTCGCCCTCGGTGGCGGCGCACTGCTGCTGCTCCAGCAGCGACGAGCACGACGCCGCAACCGCAGCTGATCACCGCGACGCGGCGCTGCCGCTGAGAGGGGGAGCCGAGCCTCCCCCTCCCGGCCGGCGGGTGCCGTGGTGACAGCACCGCGGCACCCGCACAACACAGGCTGAGAGCGCCGGATCCCCGACTAGCAGGGGGTCCGGCGCTCTCAGCCTTCTCTGCGCCGTGCGGCGCGCGCCCGGCTCAGCCGGACGGGTTCTCGACCGGGTCGCCCTCGGGGTCGGTCGCGGTCTCGGGGTCGACCTCGTCGGGCTCGACCGGCTGAGTGTCGGGGGTGCTCTTGTCCGTCATGGGATCCTCCTCGTTGCTCGTTCCGCGGTCGGTCCTGCTCCCGCGGGTGTTCGGATCGTGCGTCGGCCACGCTACGGTCCGCCCGGCCCGCCGTGACCCCCGTTGACGCGAGCGGGGAGAGCGTGAGCGGGGCCGTTCCGCGCGTGTCCTGCGCAGAGTCCGCGAGCGCGCGTGGCAGTCCGCCGCCTCCTCCGCAAGGCCTGGCTGCACTTCGGCACGATTCGTAGGGTGAGGGCTCCCGAGTCGAGGAGCAGGCGCGCCAGATGATCCGAACCACCGTCACCATCGAGGGCAAGACCTACGGACTCTCCCAGGGGACGGACGTCGACGATCTCAAGGAGTCCGCGACCCGCGCGACCCAGGCCGGCGGCGGGCTCATCGACTTCGTCGTGGTCGGCAACCGCCAGGTCAGCGTGCTGATCTCCTCCGGCGTGCCGGTGATCTTCGAAGAGGTCCAGGTCCCCGACGACGACCGCGACACCGGCGACCTGCAGGAGCCGTGGGACGACATCGACTACCTCGACTGACCCCGAACCTCCGCCCGGACGGCTCCCGAGGGAGCGCCGCCCGCGCGGTCTCAGACGCCTGAGGGGCGCCGCCGGCTGGACCCGGCGTCCCTCGGGCTCCTTCCCTCCCGCACCCGCCGCTGCGATCGGCGTGTCAGAGGGCGGTGTTCTCGGCGTCCTCCGCGCCGGCGTCGGCGAGCTCGCCCGCGACGAGGATCGCCGCAGCGCTGCCGAGGGCCGAGCGCACCTGCTCGGCGCTGATCTCGAGGAGGTCGGCGATCACCGCGACGTCGTGCCCGCCGGTGTGGCGCAGCAGCCAGCACTGGCGCTCGAGGGCGGGCAGGCCGTGCAGGCGGCGGTGGAACGCGGAGCGGAGCAGGTCGTCCTCGCGGAGCCCGACCGGAGCGGACGCCGGAACGAGCGCGGCGCGGCGGCCGACGCTGTGACGGCCGATCTCCGTCCGTGCGATCTCGAGGGCCGACTGCTCGTCGACGACACGCGGTGATCCCGAGCGGAGGGTGACCGCGGCCTGGTGCAGGGCGGCGGTGGCCATCGACTCCGAGAGCGTCAGCCGGTAGGCGTAGGCGTAGAGGCCGGCGGTGCGGTTCAGTGCGGGGGACTGCGCCTTCTCCGCTCTCGCGGTTTGGGCCGTCGCGGGCAGGGCCGTCGTGGGCAGGGCGTTCGCGCTCACGGGTCTCTCCTCGTCTCTGCGCGGCCGGGGCGGGCTCGCGTCGAAGCCGATGCTAGAGGTGTCGAGAACGATCGTTCTACCCTTGACATTCTCAGACGGTTATCGATACATACGCATCCTTGCCCTCCGTCACTCTCGTGCGGAGAGGATGCAGAACTCGTTCCCCTCCGGATCCGCGAGCACCACCCAGGACTGCTCGCCCTGGCCGACGTCGATCCGGGTGGCGCCCAGCGCGATCAGCCGGTCGACCTCCGCTGCCTGATCGTCGGGCACGAAGTCGAGGTGCAGGCGGTTCTTCACGGTCTTCCGCTCCGGGACGTCGAGGAAGAGGAGGCTCGGGCCGCGGCCGGATGCGGGCAGCAGCTCGATCCCCTCGTCGTCCTCGTCGACGATGTCCCAGCCGAGCGCCTCCTGCCACCAGTGCCCCAGGGCGCGGAAGTCGGTGCAGTCGACGATGATCTCTTCGAAGCTCAGGCTCATGCCGCCGACGCTAATCGGCGTCCGCGGTGTCGCGGAAGGGGTCGCGGAGATCGGTGGAGAGAGCCCCGCACTCGGCACCTGGGGAGGAGCCCGTGCCGAAGCGGCACGACGGCTGGCTCCGGAGCGCGCGGTCCGGCATCCTCGAGCGGAGCCGGACGCACGCGCCGCGCTCGCCGGAGGGAACGACATGAGCAGCGAGCACGAGCACGACACCGAGCACGACACCGAGCACGACACCGAGCCCGGGACCGCCCGCGAGCACTGGGAGGCGCGCTACTCCGACTCCGACCGCGTCTGGTCGGGCCGGCCGAACGCGACCCTCGTCGAGCTCGTCGGCGACGTCACCCCCGGCCGCGCCCTCGACCTGGGCTGCGGCGAGGGCGGCGACGTCCTCTGGCTGGCGGCGCAGGGCTGGACCGTCACCGGCCTCGACCTCTCCGAGACCGCGCTCGAGCGCGCCCGGGCCGAGGCGCTCGCCCGGGGTCTCGTGATCGATGTCCGCCAGGCGGATCTCGGCGCCGACTGGCCGGTCGAGGGCGTCTTCGACCTGGTCGCGTCGAGCTTCCTGCACTCGATGGTGGAGCTGCCGCGGATCCCCATCCTGCGCCGTGCCGCCGAGCTCGTGGCGCCCGGCGGAGTCCTCGCGGTCGTCTCGCACGCGGCCGCGCCGCCCTGGTCCGCGCACGCGCACCGGCACGAGGGCGGGCCCGTCCTCGCCTCGCCCGAGGAGGAGCTCGCCGCCCTCGCTCTCGATCCGGCCGAGTGGACGCCCCGGCTCGTCGAGACCCGCGAGCGGACGGCGACCGGCCCGGACGGCGAGGACACGGTCCTCCTGGACGGGGTCCTCCTCCTCGAGCGCGCTGCGCCTGCACGCTGAGGGGCCCGAGCCGCCGCCGTCGCTCCTCCACAGGAGCTCTTTCGCGGAGTTGTCTGAGGGATGCTCGAGACGGCCCCGCGGGTGTCGGCGGTCCCTGCTTCGATACTCGTATGGATGAGATCAGCGGCGCGAGCAGCGCGGAGGAACCGACCGGGCCGGTCGCCGCGGTCGGCGCGGTCCTCGGCGTCGCCGCCGACCTCGGTGTCACGTCGGCGCGGTTCCTGCTCACGCGGGCCGAGGCCGTGCATCTGGCGTACCGCACGGCGCTCACCGCTCCCGAGGAGTTCGCGCGGGGCGGCGGCCTCTCCCGGAGCGAGGCGAGCAGCCTCGTCGAGCGGTCGATCCGGGCGCAGTTCGCGGTCGCGCTGCGCCTGTCGGAGCGGGCGGCGTCGAAGGTGATCGATCGCGCGATCCTGCTGGTCGAGGAGCTGCCGTGCACGCGCGCCGCGGTGGCGGAGGGACGCCTCCTCTGGGAGTCGAGCGAGGTGATCTGCGCGATCGCCGCGACCCTGCCCGCCGCCTCTCGCGCCGCCTTCGACGAGCGCGCCGCGGGCGTCGCGCCGGACGTGACGTCGACGCAGCTGAGGCGGATCGTCGCCCGGCTCCGCGACGAGCTGCACGAGGAGCCGTTCGCTCAGCGCCATGCCCGCGCCCGCCAGGACCGCGCCGTGTGGATCTCGCCCGAGATCGACGGGATGGCGACTCTCTGCGCGCTCCTCCCCGCGCCGGACGCGATGGGGATCGGGGATCGTCTCGACCGCATCGCCCGCTCCCTCCGGGAGGGCGGCGACGAGCGCACCCTGGCTCAGCTGAAGGCCGATGCCCTCACCGATCTGCTGTGCGACGGCGACATCGCCGGGACGACACCCGCGAGCGACGGTCCTCGCGTGTCCGAGTCGTACGTCCCCGGGATCCGAGCCGAGGTGCGGCTCACCCTCGCCGCGTCGACCGCCGCGGGACTCGATGACGCACCCGCAGACCTCGACGGCTACGGCCTCATCCCGGCCGACCTCGCCCGCGCGCTGGTCGAGACCGGCGCCTCCTTCACCCGCGTCCTCACGGATCCGGACACCCGCGCGGTCGTCTCCGTCGGCCGCACCTACCGGGTCCCGCCCCCGCAGATGCGCCTGCATCTGCAGCTCCGAGACCAGACCTGCCGCTTCCCGGGCTGCACCCGCAGCGCCTCGAGGTCGGAGGCGGACCACACGATCGAGTGGCGCAACGGCGGCGAGACGTCGCTCGAGAACCTCGTCTCGCTGTGCGTGAGCCACCACCACGTCCGCCACGGCGACCGCTGGACCTACGTCCCCCGCCCGGACGGCGGCATCGTCTGGACCACGCCGACCGGCCGCACCGTCACGATCCGCCCACCCGCCCTGGCCGGGGCGCCGCCGGGCCCCCGCTTCGAGGACGTCCCGCCCCCGTTCTGACGGACGTGGGTCTCGATACGCGCTGCGCGCTACTCGACCAGCATGGTCCGCTCCTGTTGGCGAGCGGGGTCTCGATACGCGCTGCGCGCTGCTCGACCAGCATGCTCGGGTCATGCTGATCGAGTAGCCCTCGGAGAGGGCGTATCGAGATCCACCGTCCGGCAGAACGCTGGCTACCGTGTTCTCCGTACCCCGCACCCTCCAGGAGGCACCGTTGCCGCTCGATCCCTACCTCGCCGCCCGCCTGCCGCTGCTCGACGGAGTCGCCTACCCGCTCGACGCGGCGCAGGCGGCGAAGGTCGCCGAGTTCGAGGAGGACCCCGGCCCGTGGTCGCTCCCCACGGGCGTCACCGTCTCCGACGCGGCGATCGACGGCCCGCACGGCCCGATCCCGCTCCGGATCTACGCGCCCGCAGAGCCCGCTGCCTCCGCGCTGCTCTGGGTGCACGGCGGCGGCTTCCAGGCCGGCGACCTCGAGATGCGCGAGTCGCACGTCGTCTCCGCCGAGCTCGCCGCCCGCGCCGGCACTCGCGTCGTCTCGGTCGGCTACCGCCTCGCGAGCGCCGAGGTCCGCTTCCCCGTCCCGCTCGACGACGTGCAGGCCGCCTGGCGCCACCTCCGCGCCGAGACCCCCGACGCGCTGCCCGTCGCGATCGGCGGGGCCAGCGCCGGCGCCGCCCTGGCCCTCGCCGCGACGCTCCGCGAGCGCGACGCCGGTGCCCGCCTCCCCGACCACGTGCTGCTCGCCTACCCGTTCGCGCACTTCCCGAACCCCGCACTCGACGACGCCGTGATCCGCGAGCTGCTGCCGCTCCCGCCGCTGCTGCGCTTCCCGCCCGCCGGCATCGAGGACATGGTCCGCGCCTACGTCGGCCGACTCTCCGACCTGCCCCCGCACGCCCTCCCCGGCGCGGCACCGCTGCACGGACTGCCGCCGACCTCGGTCCTGGTGAACGAGTTCGACGAGCTCCGCGGCTCGGCCGAGCTCCTGCTCCGCCAGCTCGCGGAGGCGGGCGTCGCCGCGACCGGCTACCTCGCGCAGGGCATGCCGCACGGCCACCTCAACCGCACGCCCGCGCTGCCCGAGGTCGACCGCTCGCTGGCCTTCTTCGCCACTCAGCTGCGCGCGCTGACATGAGACAGGCGGTGAGGTCCCCGATCCCGCCCTCGGCGCCCCGGCCAGCACGTGGTGATGAGATGTCCTGTCTGCGCGGTCACCGGTCGTCGGTGCTGGGCTGTGAGTGATGGCCGGAGCCGTACGCTGCCCACCGCGTGACAGTGGGCCGGATTGACCGCCGGCCCGACGGTGTGTGCTCGCTCCGGTGCGCCTACCGACTCACCGCCCGACTGCGCCCCGCAGGGCGCTCCGGCTCACTCCTGCAGCAGATCGACCTCCCAGTTGGTGCGCTGGATCGCCGCGTCGAGGTCGCGCAGCTCGCGCGCGAGCACGTCGGCCCGCGCGCGCAGCTCGCGCACCGGCAGCGCCGGCAGCCGCCGCAGCTCGCTGCGCAGCTGCCGGTAGCCGCGGTCGCCCGCCGCCGCGTCGGCCGCGCGCACGACGATGCTGTGCTGCGACCGGAGCGCCTCGCGCCGGGCGAGCGCCGCGGTCAGCCGCACGCCGTCGGGCGTGGTCGCCGCCGTGTTCGTCAGATTGACCGCGGTGACCAGGCGCTCCAGCGCGTCCAGCGCGCGCAGGCACTCGGCCAGCAGCTCCGACGGGTCCTCCGTCGGCTCCTCGCCCTCCTGGTAGGAGGCGTTCGCGACGATCTGCGACTGGAGGGCCTCGATCCGCTTCTGCAGATCGGCCCGCTCGAGGAGTGCTTCGGCAAGCTTCATGCCCCCAGGCAACCACACGCGCGGCGTCCTCGCTGCCCGTCTAGGCTGCCGATCGTGCCGCTGCAGAATCACCCGGGAGACGTCGAGTTCCCCGTGCGCTCGCGCCTGCGCTACGCGCGCGCCGCGGACGCCCACCGGCGCGCCCCCGGCGGCGGGATCGGCCGCCGCGCCCTGCTGGTCACGGCCGTCGCCGCTCCGCTCGGGATCGTCGGCTTCGTGCTCGGCCTGGCGAGCGCGGACGGCAGCACCGGACTGCCGATCTTCACCTTCGGCATCGGCCTCGTCCTCGGGCTGGCCCTCGCGTCGATCGCCTTCCAGATCCGCGACGCCGGAGCGCCCCGCCGGCAGCAGGCCGCCTACCGTGCCGAGGCGCGGACGCCCGCGCCGACCCTGCGCCAGCAGCAGCTGCTCGCCCTCGACGCCGTCAGCGACTTCTCCTTCGGCGGCTGGAACTCCTCGCTCACCTTCCAGCCCACCTGGGCCGAGCTGCCCGCCGCGCTCCGCGCCCGCTTCGCCGACGGCGCCAAGGGCTCGCCCTGGCCGGAGCTGCCGATGCCCGCGCTCACCGAGCAGCGCGGCGCGCTCGACCGCGACTTCCGCATCGCCTCGGCGGAGGACGTCGAGCTGTTCGTCGCCGACGTCCTCGCCCGCGGTCCGCTGTCGACGCGCTTCGCCGAGGTCTCCGCCTCGGAGGACGCCGAGCGGATGCGCTCCCGGATCGCCGCTCTCACCGGCGAGAGCGAGTTCCACCTGCTCGAGCGCGCGCAGCCGGTCGGCGGCCGCCCGCCGGTGCTGCTGCTCGCCGGCGATGCCGAGCGCACGATCGGAGCGATCCGCTACGCGTACGTCGCCGGCTACCTGACCGCCGGCCGGGCCTGGGAGCTGCTGGAGAGCATCGGCTCCCGCGTCTTCGCTCAGTACAGCGGCTGGGACGGCTACTGGCGCGACGCCGCCGTCGCGATCGCGTTCCGCACCGACTCGCTCAGCGCCGTGCAGCAGTACCACCGGCTGCGCGGCGAGCTGCTGGCCTCGGACTGGCCGGCGGCGAGCACGCCGTACCCGGAGAGCGCATCGTGACCGGGTCGCCTCCGGACCCCCACGCGCCGGACCCCCACGCGCCCGACACCCACGCGCCCGACGACCGCGATCCCGCCCAGCAGGCGCTCGAGGCGATCCAGCGGATCAGCAGCGGAGGCGATCCCGCCGCCGCGGCCTTCGCGCTGTCGAACGCGTGGACCGACCGGCAGGTCGACCGGCTCAAGGCCTTCTGGCGGCGGTCGCGCCGGGACATCGGAGGCTCGTAGGCGACGCAAAGGGTCCCGCCTGCCGCGCCGGTCACTCTGGGGTTCCCCGAGCCCCCGAGTGACAAGGATCCCCCGATGTCCCGCATCCCCGAGCCCGACCGCACCCCCGACGGCCTCCGCTACGAGGGCCGCGACCTCGTCCGCCCCGACGACGAGGTCGTCGACCAGGGCCTCTCCTTCGACGTCGGCACCCTGCTGAGCCGCCGGATGTTCGATCGCCGCCGCGTGCTCGGCCTCATCGGAGTCGGCGCCGCCACCACGGCGCTGGCCGCGTGCTCGGCCGTCGCGGGCAGCGCCTCCGGAACCGCGACGGGCAGCGCGAGCAGCAGTGCCGCAGCGACCACCGGGGAGATCCCCGACGAGACCGCCGGCCCCTACCCCGGCGACGGCTCGAACGGCCCCGACGTGCTGAGCGACTCCGGCATCGTCCGCAGCGACATCCGCTCGAGCATCGACGGCGGCGCCACCGCGGCCGGCGTACCGCTCTCCTTCACCCTGACGATCCTCGACACCGCGAACGGCGGCGTGCCGTTCGAGAACGCCGCCGTCTACGTCTGGCACTGCGACGCGTCCGGCGGCTACTCGATGTACTCCGACGGCATCACCGAGGAGACCTACCTCCGCGGCGTGCAGGTCGCCGACGCGAACGGCGAGGTCGGCTACACCTCGATCTTCCCGGCCTGCTACTCCGGCCGCTGGCCGCACATCCACTTCGAGGTCTATCCCGACGTCGACTCGATCAGCGACTCCGGCAACGCGATCGCGACCTCGCAGCTGGCCGTCCCCGAGGACGCCTACACCGCGGTCTACGCGCTCAGCGGCTACGAGGGCTCGAGCGAGAACCTCGCCCAGGTGAGCCTCGACGACGACAACGTCTTCGGCGACGACGGCGGCGAGCTGCAGCTGCCGACCGCGACCGGCGACGCCACCTCCGGCTACCGCTTCGCCCTCACCGTCCGCGTCGACACGACGACCGAGCCGACCGGCGGGTCGGTGCCCTCGGGCGGCGGCGGCGGCGCGGGCGGAGGCCGTCCGCCCTCGGCCTGACCGCGCTCGGCGTGCCAGGCTTGCCGCATGGCTGTCGAGGTGGGTGCGGATCTCGAGGTGTCCGCGCGCCTGACGATCCCCGCGTCCGAGCTGCAGTGGCGGTTCTCCCGCTCCTCCGGCCCGGGCGGGCAGCACGTCAACACCTCGGACAGCCGCGTGCAGCTCACCTGGAGCGTCACGGAGTCCGCCGCGCTCACGGACGACCAGCGGGAGCGCCTTCTCCAGCGGCTCGCCCAGCGCCTGGTCTCCGGAGCGATCACCGTCACGGTCTCGCAGGAGCGCTCGCAGCTGCGCAACCGCGAGGTCGCCCTCACGACCCTCCGCGACCTCGTCGCCGCGGCCCTCGCCCCGCCCGCCGCTCCGCGCCGGCCGACCCGCCCCACCCGCGGCTCCGGCCGCCGCCACCTCGCGAGCAAGCAGCAGCGCTCCGCCACCAAGCAGCAGCGCCGCCGCCCGACGGAGGACTGAGCACGCAGGACCGGGGCTAGAGCCGGTCGCTCCGCCACTCCGCCGCGAGCTCCTCGCCGCGGGCGAAGGCCTGCTCCTCGCGCTCGCGCAGCTCGACGCGGCGGATCTTGCCCGAGATGGTCTTGGGCAGCTCGTGGAACTCGATCCGGCGCACCCGCTCGAAGGAGGAGAGCAGCTCGTCGGTGTGCCGGAAGATCGCCGCGGCGGTCTCGGCGGTCGGCTCCCAGCCGTCCGCCAGAGCGACGTAGGCCTTGACCACGCTGTGCCGGGTCGGGTCGGGCGCCGGGACGACCGCGGACTCGGCGACGGCCGGGTGCTGCAGCAGCACGCTCTCGACCTCGAAGGGCGAGATCTTGAAGTCGGACGACTTGAAGATGTCGTCGGTGCGGCCGAGGAAGGTGATGGTGCCGTCGACGGCGCGGACGGCGACGTCGCCGGTGTGGAAGTAGCCGTCGGCCCGCGCGCGCGAGGTGCGCTCGTCGTCGCCGTGGTAGCCGGACATCAGGTTGACCGGCTCGGTGGACAGGTCGAGGCAGATCTCGCCGGTGGAGGAGGACTCGCCGGTGACCGGGTCGATCAGCGCGATCGCGACGCCCGGCAGCGGCCGGCCCATCGCTCCGGAGACGACCTCGGCGCCGGGCGGGTTGGCGATGATCGCCGTGGTCTCGGTCTGGCCGTAGCCGTCGCGGATGGTGAGGCCCCAGTCGCGCTCGACGGTTGCGATCACCTCGGGGTTCAGCGGCTCGCCGGCCGAGAGGATCTCGCTGAGCGCGCGCGGGCGGGCACCGAGGTCGGACTGGATCAGCATCCGCCAGACCGTCGGCGGCGCGCAGAAGGTGGTGACGCCCGCGCGGTCGAGCTGCTCGCGCAGCGCGACCGGCGAGAAGCGGGAGTAGTTGTAGACGAAGACCGTCGCCTCGGCGTTCCACGGCGCGAAGAAGCAGCTCCAGGCGTGCTTGCCCCAGCCCGGCGAGCTGATCGCCGAGTGCACGTCGCCCGGCTGGACGCCGAGCCAGTACATCGTGCTGAGGTGCCCGACCGGGTAGGACTCGTGGGTGTGCACGACCATCTTCGGCTTCGAGGTGGTCCCCGAGGTGAAGTAGATCAGGCACGCGTCGGCGCTGTCGACGACGACGCTCGGCGCGATGCCGGGGGCCTCGATCGAGTCGGCGTAGTCGAGCCAGCCCTCGGGCACGCCCGCCGCGCCGCCCACCGCGATCAGTCCCACGTCCTCCGTGAGGCCCTCGAACTTCGTGGTCTCGGTCGCGTCCGCGATCACGTGCGCGACCTCGCCGCGCTCGAGGCGGTCGGCCAGGTCGGCGGGGGAGAGGAGCGTCGTGGTGGGCAGGATGACCGCGCCGAGCTTCATGATCGCGAGCATCGACTCCCACAGCTCGAGCCGGTTGCCGAGCATGAGCATCACGTGGTCGCCCTGCTCGACGCCGACGGAGTGCAGCCAGGCGGCGACCTCGTCGGAGCGCCAGCGCATCTCGTCGAAGGAGACCTTCGTCTCCGAGCCGTCCTCCTCGACGATCCAGAGGGCGGTCTTCTCGTTGCCGATGGCGATCTCGTCGAACCAGTCGACGGCCCAGTTGAAGTGCGGGCCGACGTCCGGCCAGCGGAAGGCGTCCGTGGCGGCCGCCGCGTCGGTGCGGTGCTCGAGCAGGGTGTCGCGCGCGGCGCGGAGGCGCCCGGTGGGGTTCATCCGACCATCCTCTCGCGCCGCGACGGCTTCGAGGTGAGGGCTCAGTACTTGATCGACTGCCCGCCGTCGATCGGCAGCACGACCGCGTTGATGTAGGAGGCGTCGTCCGAGAGCAGGAAGGCGACGACCGAGGCGATCTCCGCCGCCTCGCCGTAGCGCTTGGTCGGGTTCACCTGGATGAACTCCTCGGCGGCCTTCCGCGGGTTCTCGGCGTCGAGCTGCTTCATCGAGTTCTCGACCATCGGCGTCCAGATGGCGCCCGGGGCGATCGCGTTGATGCGGATGCCGTACTGCCCGTACTCGATGCCGGAGTTGCGGGTGAGGCCGACGACGCCGTGCTTCGCGGCCGCGTAGCCGGACTGGTTGCCGATGCCGGTGATGCCGCCGACGCTCGCGGTGTTGACGACCATGCCCGAGCCCTGCTCGCGCATCACCTTGAGCACCTTCTCGAGGCCGAGGAACACGCCGCGGAGGTTGATCGCGACGACCTTGTCGAACTCGTCGGCGGTGAAGTCCTCGGTGCGGTTCTGGCGCCCCTCGATGCCGGCGTTGTTGAAGAAGCCGTCGATGCGGCCGAAGCGCGCGAGGGTCTGCGCGACGTAGTCGTCGACGTCGGACGCCTTCGACACGTCCGCGATCACGGTGAGCGACTCGGTGCCCTCGGGGAGCGCCTCGACGGTCGCGGCGAGACCCTGCTCGGAGACGTCGACGAGGGCGAGCTTCGCGCCCTCCGCGGCGAGGCGGACGGCGGTGGCGCGGCCGAGGCCGGAGCCGCCGCCGGTGATGAGGACGACGCGATCGGTGAAGCGGGTGCTGCTGATATCCATAGGTGCACTATATACCTAGTAGTACTCGGGAATCTGGGCGCGGGCTCCGTGGATCCGATGCCCGGAGCCGCCGCGACCGGTGCTCCGCGTCCCTGGCAACCGCCGCAGAGACCGACCCGCTCGGCGGCCGCCTCGGGTAGACCGGAGGGACCGGCACGACCGCCGACACGAGCAGGGGGAGCCGTGAAGAGCAGGAGAAGAACGATGACCACGGGGGCCGCGCTGGC
Source organism: Rathayibacter sp. VKM Ac-2927 (assembly GCF_022815525.1). Taxonomy (NCBI): domain Bacteria; kingdom Bacillati; phylum Actinomycetota; class Actinomycetes; order Micrococcales; family Microbacteriaceae; genus Rathayibacter; species Rathayibacter sp. VKM Ac-2927. The sequence continues at coordinate 90,703 of NZ_JALGRT010000004.1, read as the reverse complement.
CCTCACCGGGCTGGCGCTGGCCGCCTGCACCGCCCCGGCGGAGAGCGGAGCGGAGGCGACGCCGACCGTCTCGGAGGCGCCCGCGGCCTCCTCGACCGCCTCGGCCTCGGCCTCGCCGGGCGACCACCCGATCGGGCCCGTCCGGCTGCCCGAGGGGGCGACCGCCGCCGTCGAGTGGGTCGACGAGACCGGCACCGTCGAGCCGCGGACCGTGCGCCTCACCGGAGAGCCGCTCTACGTGACCGTCTCGGTCGTCTGCGACACCGCCGACGCCGAGGTGATCGTCGAGGTCGAGGGCCTGATGACCACCGGCTCGTCCTGCGTCTACGACCCGGGCACCACCCGGACGACGAGCAACGGCGGCGGCAACACCGGCTCGATGGAGATCGCCGTCGACCAGGACGCGCGCATCACCGTGACGACCGACCCCGCCGACGCCCACTGGTCCGGCGCGGTCTCGACCGGCCCGCGCACCGTGCCGCTGGGCTGACGCGCAGTCCGGTCCCCCTCGCGGCACAGGGACTCCACGCGAGTCGACGCTTACGGGGGCCTGCGCATGGACCGAAGCCCGATGAGCGTCCACTCACGTTGTGCGGCTTGCGCGACTGGACGCGAGCCGGGGTCTGCGAGAGTCCTCGAGCCCGATGGGCGTCCACTCGCATCACCGGACTCGCGGAACGACGCGAGCAGGGTCCTGTGGGCGGGTCGAAGCCCGTCCAGCGTCCATTCGCGATGCGCCCTCTGCGGGAGAGCGCGGCGCGCTAGCCCAGCGGCACGCCCAGGGCGGCCATGAACGGCACGGCGTCGACCGCCTCGCCGTCGACGCGGGTCTCGAAGTGCAGGTGGCAGCCGGTGGAGGCGCCGGTCGAGCCGCGGGTCGCGATGACCTCGCCCGCGACGACGGTGTCGCCGACGTCGACCAGCAGGTCGGTGTTGTGCGCGTAGCCGGTCTCGATGCCGCCGCCGTTGTCGAGCAGGATCCAGTTGCCGTAGCTGCCGGAGTAGGCCGCCTCCTCGACGGTGCCGCTCGCGGCCGCGAGGACCGGGGTCCCGCAGGCGCCGGCCAGGTCGGTGCCCTTGTGGAAGAGGTTCACGCCGGCGACCGGCTGGTCGGGGCGGGGGCCGTAGCTGCTGCTGATGTGGCCGGCGATCGGGAGCACCCAGGTGCCGGAGACCCCAGCGGCCGCGGCGGTCGACTCGCCCGCGCCGGCGGTGATCGCGTCGAGGGAGGCGGTGGGCACGAGGACCTCGGGCTTGGCCTCGGCGGCGAAGGCGTCGCGGGTGACGCTCTGCTGCACGACGCCCGCGGCGACGAAGCTCTGCGGGCGGGCCGCGGCGACGGCGTTCGCGGTGTCGGTCGCGACGGCGGACTCCGGGGTGTCGCCGACGGCGAAGGCGGGCATCGTCGAGGTGACGGCCAGGCCGACCACGAAGGTCATCGCGGCGAAGGCGGACACGCGGCGCGTCGAGGGGCGGCGGACGGCGGTGCTCCGGGCCGTGCTGCGCGCCGCGGCGGTGCGGGCGGCGGCGGTGCGGGCGACGCTGCGCGCCGCGACCTGCTCGGCCTCGCGCTGCTCGCGCAGCTGCCGGCGGGTCGGGAGGGCCTGCGCGGTCGCGGCGGAGACGGGGGCCGGGGCGTGGTCGGAGTGGTGCATGCAGTCGTGGTTTTCCGGGTCGTTCGCCGCGGGGGAACGGGGGCGCGGCAGGGCGGGTCGGGGCGGCGGGGCGCTCAGCAGCGCTCAGCAGGTGGTGCTCAGGGGGATGTCAGCCGGGGCTCAGGGGGCCGCGCGGCGACCCTCCAGAGTACCTGCGCAGCTCCGGAACGCCACTGGGAGAATGCCGAGCGGCGCACGGTATCGATGCCGCAGGCTCAGGCGAGCGCCTCCGCGCAGTGGCGGAGCAGGGCGTGCAGCTCGCGGATCCGCGCCCCGTCCAGCCCCGTCAGCATGCGCTCCTCGACCGCCCGGACGGCCGCGCTCGCCTCGCCCAGCAGCTCCTCGCCGGACGCCGTGAGCCGGATCGGCAGCGCCCGGCCGCTCGGCGCCGTCTCGGCCCGGATCAGGTGACCGTCGCGCTCGAGCGACTGCAGCAGCACGTGCATCGACTGCCGCGTGACGAACGCGCCCCGCGCCAGCTCGGAGCTGGACAGCCCCGGCCGGTGCGCCAGCAGCTCCAGGCAGGAGTAGGCGGTGACCGTGATCCCGAGCGGCCGCAGCGCCGCCTCCATCGCGACGCGCAGGGCGCTCGACGCCTCCTTCAGCACGTAGCCGACGGAGGTGTCCAGCTCGATCCGTGCCGTGCTCTCGCCCTGTCGACTCATGTCAGTAGTCTGACATACGCTCGATGTAAGGAAACTGACACCCACCCCCGACGAAAGGCACCCCCATGGCGATCACCGGCCCCGACTTCCTCTCCCTCCAGGTCCGCGACCTCGAGCGCTCCGCCGAGTTCTACGAGACCCGCCTCGGCCTCTCCCGCCGCCCCGGCCCGCCGCACGCCGTCGTCTTCGACACCGCGCCGATCCCGTTCGCGATCCGGGACATCGTTCCCGGCACCCAGCTCCCCGCCGAACCCGGCCGCGGCGTCGCCCTCTGGCTGCACGCGACCGAGGTCGCCGCCCTGCACGACGATCTCGCCGCCGCCGGCGTCCCGATCACGTCGGCCCCCGCCGAGGGCCCCTTCGGCCTGACCTTCACCTTCGCCGACCCGGACGGCTACCTGATCACCCTCCACGACCGCGCCTGACGCGGCTGCGACTGCGAGACGCTAGGCGTCCACACCCGCCGGCTGCAAGAGCTGGAGGCGGTTGCCCTCGGGGTCGTGCAGGTCGGCGAAGCGGCCGTTCGGGTAGGTCTCGGGGTCGATCTCGACGGGGATGCCCGCGGCGCGGAGCTGGGCGACGAGCGCGTCGAGTGAGCGGACGCGGAGGTTCAGGGTCCAGCCGGCGGGGCCGAGCGGCTCGGAGCCGGTCGGCATCGGGGCGAGGACGGTGATGCCGGCGTCCTGGCGCCAGGAGGGGGCGCCGTACTCCATCGGCACCTCGTCGATGCCGAGGTGCTCGGCGTACCAGCGCGCCAGCGCCGCCGGGTCGCGCGCGGCGAAGAAGAAGCCGCCGATGCCCGTGACCCTCTCGCGCGACACGATCAGTACCGGCCGCTCGTGAAGACCAGCAGGGCGATCAGGCCGGCGACGGTCGCGGCGACGCCGGAGCCGAGGCGCCACCACATCCAGCGGTCGCGCTTGGGGCCGCGCATCGGGCGGCGCAGCCCGTGCCTGCCGGAGTAGCCGCCGTGGTTCGGAGTGAAGACCATGACTCCAGCCTGCCTCACCAGGCTCGCCGGGTCACGGCCTCACGCACTCCACTCGCTGTCGTCCCGCCAGGGCGCGAGGTCGACCTCGTTGCCCTCCGGGTCCGCGAGGGTCCACCACTCCGGCGCGTTCGACTCGTCGACGACGCGCCCGCCCGCGGCGAGGGCTGCGGCGAGGCGGGCGTCGACGACGTCGCGCGGCAGGTAGAGGTCGAGGTGGATCGTGTTGCGCTCGGGTCGCGGGCCCTCGATCCGCTGGATCCAGAGGTTCGGGCCGAGGGCGCGCGGGTCGGCGAGGTCGGCGTCCTCGACGGGGGAGTAGCCGAGCACGGCCCGCCAGAAGGCGCGGACCGCGGCGACGTCGACGGCGTCGATCGCGATCTGCAGGCTCTGCACCGCCGCCGGCTCGGCGGGGAGGCCGAGCGCACGGGCGGCAGCCGAGATCTCGCGGGCGAGGGCCAGGTCGCGCTCGCTGATGTCGCCGACGTCGTGGCTGATCAGGCGCACGCCGACGCCGCCGTAGCGCAGATCGACGTCGGGGTGGTGGCCGGCCTGCTCGGCGAGGACGGCGATCGCGGCGACCAGGGCGGCGCCCGCGGCGAAGGAGCCGGCCCCGCGATCGCCGGTGCGGAAGTAGGCGCGGGCGCCGTCGCCGACGACCCGCCAGTCGGCGGTGCCGGGGGCGGCGCGGAAGTCGCGCGGGGAGATCGCATCGGTCATGCGGCAGTTGTACTCCCCGGCCGGCCGTTCTGCCCAGGCCCCGTGCGGTGCCCGCTCGCTACGGTGGACCCACGACCGATCGGGTCGACGAGTGTGAGGAGCCGGCATGGCGCAGAAGAAGAAGTCCGATTCGAAGAAGTCGTCGCAGAAGACCGACGACAAGGCCGCGCAGAAGCGCGCGAAGAAGGCTCTGGCGAAGGCGGAGAAGTCGGTCCGCGCGGCCCACGACGCCGTGCGCGACTCCAGCAAGAAGCTGCGCAAGAAGGCCCGCAAGCTCGCCGAGCAGACCGACACGCTCAAGCGCCAGCAGGAGAAGGCGGCGAAGAAGGCCGCCCAGGCCGAGAAGCGCAGCGCTCCCTCCGCCCCGAAGCACGTGGTCGAGCGCGAGCACATCGCCGTCGGCGCGGCCGACCCGTCGGTCACGCCCGACTTCACGCCGCCGCTGCCGAGCGCGGCGCGCGACGAGCAGGAGCAGGACCAGGCTCCCGAGGAGCAGCCCGAGCAGCAGCCCGACGCCGACCCCGAGCACGTGCCGGACCTCACGCCGCCGCTGCCGCACTCCTCGAACTGAGCGAGCCCCGCGGGACGCCCCTACCCTGAGAAACTGCACAGGGTAGCCCGGCGCGCCGCTCGGAGAGGTGAACAGCCGGTGAACGCCCCGGCGAACCCTTCCGAGCGGCCTGCGCGGGCGAGAGGATCTCCTCCGTGGATCCCTTCATCCTTCTCGCGCTCGTCATCGTCACCGCTCTGGCGTTCGATTTCACCAACGGCTTCCACGACACGGCGAACGCGATGGCCACGTCCATCGCGACCGGCGCGTTGAAGCCGAAGGTGGCCGTCACGCTCTCCGCCGTCCTCAATCTGGTCGGCGCGTTCCTCAGCATCGAGGTGGCGCTGACCGTCACCAACGCGGTCGTCAAGATCCAGGACTCCACCGGCGCGCCCGACCCGGCGCTGCTCGAGGGCGGCGGCTCGGCGCTCCTGCTGATCGTGCTCGCCGGCCTGATCGGCGGCATCGTCTGGAACCTCCTCACCTGGCTGCTCGGTCTGCCCTCCAGCTCGTCGCACGCCCTCTTCGGCGGCCTGATCGGCTCGGCGCTCGCCGGCCTCGGCCTCAACGGCGTCAACTGGGCCGGCGACGGCTCGAAGCTCGACGGCGTCGTCGGCAAGGTGATCCTGCCCGCGCTGATGTCCCCGGTGCTCGCCGGCGCGGTCGCCGCGATCGGCACCTGGCTCGTCTTCCGTGTGATCGGCAACCTCGCCGACCGCCGCATCCACCGCGGCTTCCGGATCGGCCAGATCGGCAGCGCCTCGCTCGTCTCGCTCGCGCACGGCACCAACGACGCGCAGAAGACCATGGGCGTCATCACCCTCGCGCTGATCGCGGCCGGCGGCTGGAGCGACACCGAGTCCGTCCCGTTCTGGGTCAAGCTCAGCTGCGCGCTCGCCATCTCGCTCGGCACCTACATCGGCGGCTGGCGCATCATCCGCACCGTCGGCAAGGGCCTCGTCGAGATCGACACCCCGCAGGGCATGGCCGCCGAGAGCGCCTCCGCAGCGGTCATCCTCGCCTCCAGCCACCTCGGCTTCGCCCTCTCGACCACGCACGTCGCGACCGGCTCGATCCTCGGCTCCGGCGTCGGCCGCCCCGGCGCGCAGGTCCGCTGGCGCGTCGCGTTGCGGATGGTGATCGCCTGGTTGATCACGCTCCCGGCCGCCGCGCTGATGGGCGCCGTGATGTGGTGGATCGGCCACCTGGTCGGCGGGGCCGCCGGCGGCATCCTGATGACCGCCGTCCTCGTCGCCGTCGCCGTCTTCATCTACGTCCGCTCGCGCCGCGACAGCATCGGCGCGCACAACGTCAACGACGAGTGGTCGGACGCGGGCACCGCGGCGAAGCAGACCGCCGGCGTCTAGCCCGGATCCCTCCGTACCGACTCGAAAGGACCGACCCGTGCTCTCCCTCTTCTTCACTGCCGCCGGCCAGGTGGCGCTCATCGCCGTGCTCCTCGGCGCGGGCCTGCCCGTGCTCTTCGCCGTCGGCGTCCGCTCGTTCGCCCTCGCCGGCGGTGACGGAGCCAGCGGAACCGCGGCCTCGACCGCGCAGGCTCCCGGCCTCCCCGCGCCGCTGCTCCGCGCGCTCGGCGTGCTCTGCTTCGTGATCGTGGTCGCCGCCGTGGCGGTGGGTCTGAGCATCATCATCGCGACCGGCCTCGGCCAGGCCGTCAGCTTCGAGCACGTCTTCCCGACCTTCGTCCCCAAGGGCTGACCATGGCGGCGACCGACCCGGCGGCGCCCGACGCGGCGGCTCCCGCTCCCGCGGACGGCGTCGTCGCCCGGGTGGTCAGCTGGCTCCGTGCGGGCTACCCCTCCGGAGTGCCGGAGACCGACTACGTTCCGCTGCTCGGCCTCCTCCAGCGCAGCCTGACCCGCGACGAGCTGGAGCAGGTCGTCCGCCAGCTGCTCTCCGACGCGGTGCGCGCCGACGCGGCCGGCGAGGAGTTCTCCGCCGCGAGGATGCGGCAGCGCATCGAGGAGACGCTCCTCGGCCCCGCGCTGCCCGAGGACCTCGTCCGGGTCTCGGCACGGCTCGCGAGCGCCGGCTGGCCGCTCGCCCGCCCGGAGGAGCTCGCGGAGGCGGAGCGCCCGGCCTCGGAGCGCGCCGGACTCGTCACGCGCGTCGTCCGCTGGCTGCGCGCGGGCTACCCCGCCGGGCTGCCCGAGCAGGACTTCGTGCCGCTGATCGCGCTGCTGCGCCGCCGGCTCTCCGACGAGGAGGTCGCCGAGGTCGCGACGCGCCTGGCCGCCGAGGGCGGGCTGCCGGCCAGCCGCGTCGACGTCGGCACGGCGATCGCCGCGGTCACCTCGGAGCTGCCGTCGGACGCCGACATCGAGCGGGTCCGGCTCTCGCTGGCCGAGCACGACCGGCCGGAGGAGTTCGCGAGCTGAGCTGCGGCTGAACCGTCCCGCCGCTCGTCAGGGCGTGCTGCGCTGCACCCGCCGCAGCTTCAGGGCGGGGTCGTGCGCGTACGCCTCGAAGACCAGGGTCGGCGGGCGGAGGCCGAGCCGGCCGGCGAGCAGCGCGAACTCGGCGGCGACCGACGCGCGCACCGCCGGGGTCAGCACATCGACGGCGACGGTGAGGGTCGACGGCCCCGACTGCACGACGCGGAACTCGCGGAACCCCTCGGCGAACATCATGCTGCGGACGACCACGTCCGAGTAGACGCGCACGGGCTCGCCGTCCGTCCCGGGCAGCAGCAGCACGTCGTCCTCCCGCCCCTCGATCGCGTCGAGGGCCGTCAGCACGCTGCCGCACGGGCACGGTGCGGGGGCGGCGCGCAGCACGTCGTTGAGGCGGTAGCGGACGATCGGCTGCGCCCGGCGGCGCAGATCGGTGACGATCGGCACGAAGCGGCCGTCGCCCAGCTCCTCGCGCTCGACCAGCACGGCGTCCTCGTTGAGGTGCAGGGTGCCGAGGCGGCAGGTGTGCGCGAGGAACCCCTCCGTGCACTGGTACGCCTGGTGGATCACCGCGACGCCGAAGGCGCTCCGCAGCACGGCCGCGTCGCCCGGCTGCAGCACCTCCGCGACCGCGATCACCCGCTCCGGCGCGACGACGAGCTCGCCCCGCTCGGCCGCCGCGGCGAGCATCAGCAGGACCGACGGCGGCGCGACGAGGAGCGTGGGTGCGAAGGAGCCGAGCTTCTCGACGTTCGCGGCGGCGGAGTCGTAGACGTCGAAGAAGCGGAAGGCGACCGCGCGCGAGGCGACCGTCTCGTAGAGCGAGTTGTCGGCGCGGAGGAAGAACGCGATCCGCTGCCCGAGGATCCGCCCCGGCGGCAGGAAGCGGGCGAGGACGGTGCCGGCCCACTCCTCCCGCTCGCGCGGACTGATCACGAACAGGCCGCGGTGTCCGCTCGTCCCCGAGGAGAGCCCGACCGCGACGCCGTTCAGGGTCGGCGAGAAGTCCCGCGATCGCTCGCCGGCCAGCGCGAGCGCGAGGGCCTCGTCGCGGCGCACGCCGACCGTGTTCATCGCGTCGAAGTGCTCCATCCCGACGGCCTTGGTCATGGTCGGCAGTCGCGCCAGATCCTCGGGGTCGAGCCCAGCGCCGAGTCCACGCACGAGCGGCGCGAAGTACGGGGAGTGCCGCTCGAGGAAGCGGAGGTGCCGCCGGAGCAGCCGCCGCTGCGCCGCCTCGAGGGCCGCGCGCGAGCGGAACCGGCGGCCCCACCGGGCCTGCGCGAAGGCCCGGACGATCCGCAGCCGGCCCATCAGCGCACTCCGCACATCAGCGCACTCGGCCCGTCACGGCAGGAGGATCGGCGAGGGGTACGCGTCGTGGCTGAAGCAGAGCGTCACGCCCGACGCCTCCAGCCGCAGCAGCTCGGCCGAGGTGCGGTGGTGCGCGGCGGAGTCGTCGCTGATCAGGCGGGGCAGCGGCCGGAGGCGGTCGGACCACTCCAGGAACTCCCGGCCCCAGGCCGCGTCGCCGGCGAGCAGGACGCGCCCCTCGACGAGCGCGCCGAGGTGGCCGAGGGCGTGCCCGGGCAGCGGCGTCACCACGAAGCGGCCGTCGCCGAAGAGGTCGAAGCCGCTCACCCCGCCGGTCTCGGTCCGCGGCTGCTCGTCGACGACGATCCGGGTCGCGTCGGCGAACCACGGCGGGATCAGCGCGGCGAACACCCCGTCGGTGATCCGGCTGCGCCGCACCTTCTCGAGCTGTCCCGCGGAGAGCACGAGCGTCGTGTCCGGGAAGGCGGCCAGCCCGCCGACGTGGTCGGGGTGCAGGTGCGAGAGCACGACGAAGTCGATCGCGCCGGGCTCGATCCCCTCGCGCCGCAGCTGCGCGTCGACGGTCTCGCCCGGGGCGATCCGGGCCGGCAGGATCCGGCGGTAGAGCGCGCCGACCGGTCCCGTGCCCTCGAGCGTCGGCGGGTAGCCGGTGTCGAAGAGCACGCGGCGGCCGTCCGGGTGCGTGTAGAGGAAGGCGGCCGAGGGGAAGGTGCGCCGCGGGAGGCCCTCGCCGCGGAACACCCGGGAGAGCGGGAACGTCGTGTCGCCGCAGGAGAACACCCGGAGCGACCCGCGTTGCTCAGGCACGCTGTTCTCGATAGTGCTCGCCGACCCGGCGGATGCCCTCGGCCAGCGGCACGGCCGGCCGGTAGCCGAGCTCGGCCCGCGCCCGGGAGATGTCGAGGGTCTGCGCGTAGGCGAGGGTCGCGACCGTGTAGCGGGTGAAGGGCGGCTCGGCGCCGGAGGGGAGTCGCGCGTAGACCTGCTCGAGCAGCACGGCGAGGGCGCTCAGCACGCGGAGGTCGACGGTGATGAAGCGCGGCTCCTCGCCCATCGCCGCGAAGAAGCGGCGCAGCAGCTCGCCGAGCGGCGCCGGTTCGCCGTTGGTGATGTTGTAGACGCTCCCGCCCGCGTGCCGGGTGCGCGCGGCGAGGACGAGGGCGTCGGCGGCGTTCTCCACGCAGGTCACGTCGACGACGTTGCGCCCGCCGTCGAAGAGCGGGATGCCGCGGCGCCGGCTCGCGGCGAGGAAGCGCGGGATCAGGCTCGGGTCGCCGACGCCGATCAGGCCGCGCGGACGCAGGACGACGAGCTCGGGGATCCGGCCGGCCGCGTGCGCGGTCTGGAGCAGCCGCTCGGCCTCGATCTTGCTCCGGATGTAGAGGCTCATCCGGCTGGCCGGATCGAACTCGTCCTCGCGCACCATGTACTGGTGCCGCCGGGCCGAGTAGATGCTCGGCGACGAGACGAAGACGATCCTGCGGATGCCGCTGCGCTCGGCGAGGTCGATCATCGCCGCCGTGCCCGCGACGTTCGCCTCGTGGAACTGCGCCCAGGTGCCCCACGGGCTCGAGAGCGCGGCGGAGTGCACCAGGACGTCGGCCCGGATCGTCCGGCTCGCGAGTCCGGCGAGGTCGTCGGGCACCGTCTCGGCGCCGTCGGCCGAGAGCCGCTCGAGGGCGGCGCGGTTGCGGCCGGTGGCGATCACGTCGTCGCCGGCGTCGAGGAAGGCGCGCACGGCGTGACCGCCGAGGAATCCGGTCGCACCGGTGATCAGTATCCGCACGACGTCCCCTTTCCGAGGACAGAAGTCTTTCCGGGAAATACGGTAGAAACACTGCCACTCATCGGATGTCCACCACGTCCGTGCGCTTCTTGCGGCCCCAATACCAGAGCAGGATTCCGAGATAGCCGAGCTTCTTGCCTTTCCGGATGGAGCAGCGCACCACGGCCTCGCGATCGAATCTCGCCTGCCCGCCGGGGATCAGCTGGCACACCTTCAGGTGCAGCTCGAGGTCCTCGTCGGTGTCGTCGATGCTGGAGCGCGGGAAGCCGTCCACCTCGAGGTAGAGGTCGGCGTCGATCGCCATGTTGAGCCCCGGGACCATGAACATCGGGTACCGCTGGCCCGGCCGCCGGTAGAGGTAGCGGGGCGCGCGCTCGATGATCCCGATCAGCACCGCGCCGATCACTCCGTCGTACCAGCGGTACTCCGGCTCGTCGGTCCGCGGCTTCACCTTGCCGCCCACGATCCGCGCCCCCGTGCGGAAATCCGCCTTCAGCAGGCCGACCCAGCGGGGGTCGGGCAGGGAGTCCGCGTCGGTCCGCGCGACGATCGCGGCGCCCGCAGCGATCGCGTGGCGGAAGCCGGTGTCGGAGGCGGCGCCTGTGCCCTTCTGCGCCTCCTCGATCGTGCGGATGCTCATCTCGGGGTGCTGAGCGGAGAACGCGTCGATCACCGCGCGGGAGCCGTCGGTGCTCGCGTTGTCGACGAGGAGGAGCTCGAAGTCGCGGTCGTCCTGAGCGGCGAGCGCCTCGAGAGTGCCGCCGATCAGCTTCTCCTCGTCGAAGAAAGGGATCACGACCCAGAAGTTCTTCTCGCTCATTCCGCCCCTCTCGCCCCGGCCCATAGTGGCGGCGCCTCTCTCCGTCGTCAATTCGACGGCACCGCCGAATGCAGAACTTCATCCCGCGGAAACGTGAACAGCGCTATACAGGACTCGCTCCGGTGATTCCGCCGATCCGGAACAGGAAGGACGCCCTCGTGTCCGACGTGCTCCCCATCCGCATCCTCGGCACCGGCGAGGCGCTCCCCGCCCGCATCGTGCCCACCTCCGAGGTCGCCGCGCTCTGCGGCATCTCGACCGAGGAGGCGATCCGCCGCACCGGGGTCGAGACCCGGCACTGGCTCGCCGACGACGAGGATCCGCTCGAGCTCGGCCTGCTCGCCGCGCGGAGGGCGCTGGCCGCGGCCGGGATCGAGGCCGAGGACGTCGACGTCGTGCTGAACGCCTCCGGGACCTCGCTGCAGGCGATCCCCGACGGCGGCGCGCTGATCGCGGCCGGGCTGGGGCTCGCCGACGTCTTCGCCTACAGCCTGCACGCCACCTGCCTGTCGTTCCTGTTCGCGCTGCAGGAGGCCGGCTTCCTGATCGGCTCGGGCCGGGCGGAGCGGGTGCTGATCGTGTCGACCGAGGGCGGCAGCCGCGGCATCGACTTCGCGCAGGCCGAGAGCGCGATCCTCTTCGGCGACGCCGCCGCGGCGGTCGTGATCGGCCGCGCCGAGACGCCCGGCCAGGGCATCGTGACCTCGCGGTTCAAGACCCAGGTCAGCGGGGTGCGGCACGCCGAGATCCGCGGCTTCGGCTCGCGGATCCGGATCGAGGAGGCGCCGGAGCGGGTCGCCGACTTCAAGTTCGACATGCACGGCGGCCAGCTGCTCGTGGACGCCCTGCGCAACTTCCCGCGGTTCCTCGAGACCGTGCGACCCGGCCTGAGCAAGGGGACGCCCGGGATCGACCGGGTCATCCCGCACCAGACCAGCAAGGCGGGGATGGAGGGGATGGCGCGGCTCTGGGGCCGGCACACGATGACGATCACCCTCCCCGAGGTGGGCAACACGATCGGCTCGGCGATCCCGCTGGCGCTGCACCGCGCGAAGCCGCAGCCGGGGGAGCAGCTGCTGCTCGTCGGCACCGGCGCGGGCACGCACTACGGCGCGGTGATCCTGCAGTGCTGACGGGCCCGGCTGTCTCGAGGGGCCCGGCTGTCCCGACGGGCCCGGCGTTCATCGAGCTGGAGGCGGTGTCGAAGTCGTACCGCGCCGGGACGCGCCGGATCACCGCGCTGCGCCGCGCGTCGCTCACGATCGACCAGGGCCGGTTCACGGTCGTCCTCGGCCCCTCCGGCTCGGGGAAGAGCACGCTGCTCAACCTGCTCGGCGGGATGGACAGCGCGACCAGCGGGCGCATCCGGGTGGGCGATCAGCTGATCTCGTCGTTCCGCGACCGGCAGCTGACCGAGTACCGGCGGCTCAGCGTCGGCTTCGTCTTCCAGTTCTACAACCTGGTGCCGAACCTCACGGCGATGGAGAACGTCGCGCTCGCCGCCGCGCTGACGACGGACCGGGTCAGCGCCGAGCACCGCGCGCACGAGGGCCTCGAGCGGGTCGGGCTCGGGCACCGCTCCGGCAACTTCCCCGGGCAGCTGTCCGGGGGCGAGATGCAGCGCGTCGCGCTGGCCCGCGCGCTCGCCAAGCGGCCGGCGCTCCTGCTCTGCGACGAGCCGACCGGCGCGCTCGACTCGAAGACCGGCGAGCAGATCATGGCGCTGCTGCGCGAGACGGCGAGCGACGCGGGGACCGCGGTCGTCGTCGTCACGCACGACCAGCGCATCGGGCGGACGGCGGACCGGCTGATCCGCCTGCACGACGGCGACCTCGTCGCCGAGACCGCCTGACGTGCGCTTCCTCGTCCGCAAGCTCCGCCGCGACCTCCTGCGCTACAGCAGCCAGTTCGTGTCGGTGCTGCTGATGTCGGCGCTGAGCGTCACGGTCTACGCGGGCCTCGAGGGCGCGTGGCGGGGGATGCAGGTCGAGATCGACTCCTTCGCGGCCGAGAACGCGCTCCCGGACGCCTGGGTGTCGGCGCTCGGCTCGACGGACGAGGACGTCGCGGCGTTCGCGGCGCTGCCCGGGGTGACCGCGGTCGCGCGGACGACGACCTTCGCGCTCGCGCATCCGCTCGCGGAGGGCACCGGGACGCTGCTCACCACGACCACGACCACGACGACCGGGTCCGACGCGGTCGACGTGCCCCTGGTGCTCGAGGGCGCCGCGCTGTCGGCCGACGGCGGCGGCGTCTGGATCGACGAGGGCTACGCGCGGCTCAACGGCATCGCGGTCGGCGACCAGGTGCCGCTCTCGCGGGCGGGCGTCGCGAGCACGCTCGAGGTGCGCGGACTGGTGCTCGTGCCCGACGCCCTCGCGCTCACCGAGCCCGGCATGATCGCGCCGGAGCCGGGCCGCTACGCCGCCGCCGTGATCGCGCCCGAGACGGCCGCCGCCCTCGGTGTGCCCCTCGTCGGCGACACCCTCCGCGTGCTCGGCGACGCGGACACGGTGCGCGAGGCCGCCCCCGGCATCCTCGGCGAGCGCTACCTCGGCGTCGCCGACCGGAGCACGAACGCGGCGATCGCGCCCGTCTACGACCGGATCGAGCAGATCCGCGGCCTCGCGGTGCTGTTCAGCGCGCTCTTCGTGCTGGTCGCGCTCCTCGCCGTGTTCACCTCGATCCGCCGGCTCGTCGACATCCAGCGGACCGAGATCGCCACGCTCGGCGCACTCGGCATGGGACGGCGCGCGATCGGTCTCTACTACGCCGGGCTCTCCTCGGTCGTCGTCGGGACGGGGGTGCTCCTCGGCGGCGCGCTCGCCCCCGTGCTCTCGCTCTACGTGCTCGACACGCAGCGCGGCAGCTTCGCGCTGCCGGAGTGGCGGATCGCCTACACCTGGACCTCGCCGGCGCTCGCCGCGGGTCTCGTGCTCGCCTGCGGCGCGGGCGCCTGGGCGGTCACCGCCCGCGCGCGCCGGCTCACTCCCGCCGAGGGGATGCGCCCGCCCGCCGAGCACTCGCACCGGATGGCGATCGAGCGCCTCCCCGCGCTGTGGTCGCGGATCGGCTTCGGCGAGCGCTGGGCGCTGCGCGATGCGGCCGGCAACCCGGTGCGGGTCGCGGTCGGGGTCGTCGCGGCGGCGGGCTGCATGATGCTGCTGGTCGCCGGCTTCGGGATCCCGGAGTCGCTCGCGCGCCAGATCGAGCGCGGCTACGGCGACCAGTACCGGTACGCCGCCTCGGTGCAGGTGGCGCCGGGAGCGACGCCCGAGCAGCTCGCCGAGCTCGCCGCGCAGGCGGGGCCGGGGCAGTGGATCCAGCAGCGCCCGTTCCGGCTGACCGGGGCGGGCGCCGGCCCCGCCGAGTACGTGCTGACGGTGCTCGGGCCGGGCGATCTCTACCTGCTCCGCGACGCCTCCGGCACCCCGCTGTCGCTCGTCGACGGGCCGGTGGTGACCTCGCGGATCCAGGAGGCGACCGGCGGCGGGGTCGGCTCGAGGGTCGACCTCGAGGTCGGCGGCGCGGGTCCGGTCGCGGCGATGGTCGCGGCCGTCGCGGACGTGTCGCAGCCGCAGGGCCTGCTGCTCTCGGAGGCGGCCTGGACCGGTCTCGGCGAGGACTTCGCGCCCACCGCGTACCTCACCCAGGCTCCGCTCGACGGCGCGCCGGCCTCGGCGGCCGCCGGTCCGGTGCTCGCCCTGTCCGAGCAGCGGGCGAACGCCGAGTCGGTGGTCGCGGCGCTCTCGGGGGTGTTCACCCTGATGAAGGTGCTCGCGATCCTCCTGGTCGTCGTCTCGCTCTACAACCTCGGCGCCCTCGGGTTCTCCGAGCGTGAGCGCTCCTACGCGACCCTCCGGGTGCTCGGCACGCGCGACGGCGAGCTGCGGACGCTCGCGCTGACCGAGAACGCGATCACGGCCGTCCTCGGCTGGCTCGCGGGCATCCCGGCGGGGCTGTGGTTCCTCGGCCGCTACACCGACATCTTCAGCGACGACCGCGCGGTCTACGCCCCGTACGTGTCGCTGCCGAGCGTGCTGGCGGCGTCCGCGATCACCCTCGGCTTCGCCTCGACGGCGACGCTCCTGCTCACCCGGCGGGTCCGCCGGATCGAGATGGCGAGCGCCCTCAAGGGGGTGGAGTGAGGCTCACCACGTGCTGACGGTCGTCCGGGTGATCACCCACTCGTCGCCGATCGGCACCAGCCGGCTGGTGAGCTGCAGCCGCCAGGTGGCGTGCAGCGAGCCGATCGTCGCCTCGGTCAGGGTGCGCGAGACGAGCACCGGGTGCGCGGCCGTGCCGGAGACCGCGCTCTCGACGTGATCGATGGCGTGGTACTCCTTCAGGCCCTCGGCGATGTCGTCCATCCAGTCGAGCTTCGACTGCACGAGCCCGGTCGGGTGCTCGATCACGAAGCGGGTGTCGAGCAGCGCGTCGAGCACGGGGAGGTCGACGAACACCAGCGCGTCGAAGAGCTCGTCGTGCGCGTCGCGGGGCTCGGCCCCGTCCTCGCCCGGTGTCAGGTCGCCCGGTGTCAGCGCGTCCGGCATCAGGGTGTCCTCCGCATCGAGGGCGGCGCGGTCGTCGCGCGCCGCACCAGCTGGGTCGGCAGCTGCACGTGCAGCGAGGCGGGGGTGCCGCCCGCCATCAGCGTGATCAGCATCTCGGCCGCCGTCGCGCCGAGCGTCTGCATCGGCTGCCGGATCGTGGTCAGCGGCGGATCGAAGCGGGCCGCCTCGGGCACGTCGTCGAAGCCGACCACCGAGAGGTCGCGCGGCACGTCGAGCCCGAGGTGCGCGGCCGTCTCGATGATCGCCAGGGCCGAGACGTCGTTCGCGGCGAAGACGGCGGTCGGCCGGTCGGCCAGCGAGAGCATCGTCGAGGCCGGCAGCCGCGCCGTGTCGTGGTGGTAGCTGCCCACGCGGAGCAGCCGCTCGTCGAACGCGATCCCCGCCTCCGAGAGCCCGGCGCGGTAGCCGGCCTCGCGCAGCCGGGCGGAGCGGAGGTCGACGCGGCCGGCGACGAAGCCGATGCGCCGGTGGCCGAGGGTGACGAGGTGCCGCACGGCCTGGAGGGCGCCGCCGAAGCTGTCCGACTCGACCGTCGGCACGTCGGCGCGGCCGGTGTGCGGGTCGACGGCGACCAGCGGGATGTCCGACGGCGTGCTCACCACCGAGGGCGTCACCACGATCGCGCCGTCGATCAGGGTGCCGCTGAGCCGGCTGAGCGAGCGCCGCTCCCAGCCCTCCTGCTCGCCCTCGTGCGAGCCGCTGTAGGCGAGCAGGTCGAAGCGCGACCGGCGCAGCACCGAGCCGACGCCCTTGAGGATCTCCGCGCTGAACGGCTCGAAGCCGGCGACCAGCACGCCGATCACCCCGGTGCGCCGCGAGCGCATGCTGCTGGCGACCAGGCTCGACTCGTAGCCGAGCTCGCGCACGATCTCGAGCACGCGGTTCGCCGTCGCGGGCGCGATGCCGTAGCGGCCGTTCATCGCCTTCGACACGGTCGCGACCGAGACGCCGGCGGCGGCGGCGACGTCGTGGATGGTCGGGCGGAGGGACATGCGGTCGACCCTAGACCCCGGAAGCGCGCCGATGAGAGCGCGATCCGGATCCTCAGCCCGGCGCTTCGAAAATGGTTTCGAAAACGTTTGCCGATCCTTTCGGCCGCTCTGAGACTGATCGGGCCCGTCCTGGACGGGCGCACCCCGGCGCCGCTCTCCCTGGCGGCGCCTCTCAGCGAAGAGAACGGTTCGAACGATGAAGTTCACGAGATCAGCATTCAGGAAGACGGCGGTGGCCACCGTGGCCCTGCTCGGCGCGGCGGCGGCCCTCAGCGGCTGCTCCGCCCAGGACGCGGGATCCTCCGACGGCACCGTCGCGATGACCCTGTGGCAGAACTCCACCACCGGCCCCGGCCAGGAGTTCTGGGAGAAGACGATCGCCGACTTCGAGGCCGCCAACCCGGGCGTCACCATCGAGTCGCAGGCCATCCAGAACGAGGACCTGGACGGCAAGCTGCAGACGGCGCTCAACTCGGGCGACGCCCCGGACATCTTCCTCCAGCGCGGCGGCGGCAAGCTCGCCGCGATGGTCGCCGGCGGCCTGGTCAAGGACCTCACCGGCGGCATCTCGGACCAGGCGCGCAGCGAGATCCCCGAGGGCTCGTTCCTGGCGAACACGCTCGACGACAAGGTCTGGGCGATGCCCGTGGCCGTGCTCCCCGGCGGCCTCTTCTACAGCCAGGACCTCTTCACCGAGGCCGGCATCACCGAGACGCCGAAGACCCTCGACGAGCTCGACACCGCGGTCACCGCGCTCAAGAGCGCTGGAGCGCAGCCGATCGCGCTCGGCGCGAAGGACGCCTGGCCCGCAGCGCACTGGTTCTACTTCTTCGCCCTGCGCGAGTGCAGCGCGGACACCATGGCCGAGGCGGCCGACTCCAAGGACTTCTCGGACGACTGCTGGCTGAAGGCGGGCGAGGACCTGCAGTCCTTCGCCGGCACCGAGCCGTTCAACGAGGGCTTCCTCACCACCGCCGCCCAGCAGGGCGCCGGATCCTCGGCCGGACTCCTGGCCAACCACCAGGCCGGCATGGAGCTGATGGGCGCCTGGAACCCCGGCGTCATCGCCTCGCTCACCCCCGACGAGAAGCCCCTGCCCGACCTCGGCTGGTTCCCCTTCCCCGAGGTGGACGGCGGCGCCGGCGCGCCGGGCTCGATCATGGGCGGCGTCGACGGCTACTCCTGCTCCACCGCGGCGCCCGACGAGTGCGTCGACTTCCTGAACTACCTCGCCACCTCCGACGTGCAGAAGGAGTACTACGCCGCCTTCAACGCGCCGCCGGTGAACACCGTCGCGCAGGAGGCCGTCACCGAGCCGTACCTGAAGGACATCCTCGCCGCGTACAACTCGGCGCCCTACGTCTCGCAGTGGCTCGACACCGTCTACGGCCAGAACGTCGGCAACGCGCTGAACGTCGCCGTCGTCGACCTGCTCGCCGGCAAGAGCGACCCGGAGCAGCTCGTCGAGGCCGTCGACGCCGCCGCGGCCAAGGCCTGACCGTGACGACCACAGCGCTCCGCGAGGACGCGCGCCCCGAGGCCCCGGCGGCGAAGCGACGCCGCCGGGGCCTCGGCTGGTCGGGCCGCCTCGAGGTCGCGATCCTCGTCGGCCCGGCGCTGATCGTCTTCCTCGCCTTCGTGATCTTCCCGGTCGTGATGGCGGCCTACTACGGCTTCTTCAGCTGGCAGGGCTACGGCGTCCCGACCGACTTCGTCGGGTTCAAGAACTACCTGACGATCCTGCAGGACCCGACCTTCCACGAGGCGCTCAGCCACAACGGCACGATCGTGGTGCTCTCGCTCGTCCTGCAGGGGCCGGCCGCGATCCTGATCGCGCTGCTGCTCAACCGCAAGCTGCGCGGGCAGTCGATCATCCGCGTCCTGATCTTCGTGCCCTACGTGATCTCCGAGGTCGTCGTCGGCACCGGCTGGAGCCTGATGCTCCAGACCAGCGGCGCCGTCAACGGCTTCCTCGAGAAGGTCGGGCTCGGCGCGCTGAAGCAGGACTGGCTCTCGGACCCGGCGATCGCCATCTGGACCCTGATGCTGATCATCACGTGGAAGTACATCGGCTTCGCCGTGATCCTCTTCCTCGCCGGCCTCCAGGGCATCCCGGAGGAGCTGTCCGAGGCCGCGTCGATCGACGGCGCGTCCTACTGGCAGGTGCAGCGGCGGATCACCCTGCCGCTGCTCGCCCCGACCCTGCGGATCTGGGCGTTCCTGTCGATCATCGGCGCGCTGCAGCTGTTCGACCTCGTCTACATCATCTGGGGGCAGTACGTGTCCTCGACCGCCGGCACCTCGACCATGGCGACGTACCTCGTCACCAACGGCCGCAACGCCGGCAACTACGGCTACGGCAACGCGGTCGCCGTGGTCCTGTTCCTCGTCTCGCTGATCGTCGCGCTGCTCTACCAGCGCTTCGTGCTGCGGCGGGACACCGAAGGCGCCCTCACGGGAGACACGCGGAAGGCCGGAGCCAAGAGATGACGACCCTGACAGCAGTGCCCCCGGGCACGAAGCCGCCCACCGCGACCACGCCGCTCTCGCCGCGGCCGCCGAAGCCCCGCCGCCGCCCGCTGGGGCGCGGCACGATCATCGCCTACGTCGTCGCGGTCGTCGTGATCGCCCTGATGCTCGCGCCGGTGGCGTACATCATCATCGGCGGATTCCGCACGAACGCGCAGATCACCACCGACCCGTCCGGGTTCCCCGCGCCGTGGAACGTGCAGAACTACCTCGATGTCATCACCGGCGGCATCTTCTGGCGCGAGGTCGGCAACTCGGCGATCGCGGCCGGAGCGACCACCCTCGGCGTCGTCGTGCTGGGGCTGATGGCGAGCTACGTGCTCGCCCGCTACAGCTTCAGCGGCCGCGGCGTGTTCTACGCGCTCTTCGCGGCCGGACTGATGTTCCCGATGACCGTCGCGATCACGCCGCTCTACCTGGTGATCAAGAGCCTCGGCCTGATGAACTCGCTCGCCGGCGTCGTGCTCCCGCAGATCGCGTTCGGCCTGCCGACGACGATCATCATCCTGGTGCCGTTCCTGCGGGCGATCCCCGACGAGATCCAGGAGGCGGCCTTCATCGACGGCTGCAGCCGGATCGGCTTCTTCTGGCGGATGGTCGTCCGCCTGGCGATGCCGGGCGTGATCACGACGGGCATCCTCGCCTTCATCGCGAGCTGGAACAGCTACCTGCTGCCGCTGTTCATCCTCAGCGACGAGTCGAGCTTCACCCTGCCGCTGGGCGTGCAGGCCTTCTCGTCGCAGTACTCCGTCGACACGGCGAAGGTGCTCGCCTTCGTGTCGCTGTCGATGATCCCGGCGCTGATCTTCTTCAGCGTCTTCGAGCGCCGCATCGTCGGCGGACTCACCGGAGCGGTGAAGGGATGACCCCCATGAACGAGAGCCCCACCACCGAGACTCCCGCCCCGTCCGCGCGCGTCGCCGACCTGATCGGCCGGATGACGCTGGAGGAGAAGCTGACCCAGCTGGTCGGCTACTGGGTCGATCAGGGCGGCGAGGTCGTCGCGCCGCTGGCCGGCGAGATGGCCACCTCCACCGGCTACGCCGACGCGACCCGCGAGGGCATCGGCCAGCTCACCCGCGTCTACGGCACCCGCCCGGTCGACCCGGTCGAGCGCGCGCAGTGGCTGTGGGCCGAGCAGCGCCGGCTGGTCGAGGAGACCCGGCTGGGCATCCCGGCGATCGTGCACGAGGAGTGCCTGACCGGGCTGGCGGCGTGGAAGGCGGCGACCTTCCCGACTCCGCTGGCCTGGGGCGCCTCGTTCGACCCGGAGCTGGTCGAGGAGATGGCCGCGGCCATCGGCGGCTCGATGCGCGAGCTCGGCATCCACCAGGGCCTCGCCCCCGTGCTCGACGTGATCCGCGACCCCCGCTGGGGTCGCGTGGACGAGTGCATCGCCGAGGACCCGTACGTGGTCGGCACGATCGGCACCGCCTACGTGCGCGGCCTGCAGTCGGCGGGCGTCGACGCGACGCTCAAGCACTTCATCGGCTACTCCGCCTCGCGCGGCGGCCGCAACCATGCGCCGGTGCACGCCGGACCGCGCGAGATCGCGGACGTGCTGCTCCCGCCGTTCGAGATGGCGATCCGCGACGGCGGCGCCCGCTCGGTGATGAACTCCTACGCGGAGATCGACGGCGACCCGGTCGGCGCGACGCCGGCCTACCTCACCGGCGTGCTCCGCGAGCGCTGGGGCTTCGACGGCGTGGTGGTGGCCGACTACTTCGCGGTCGCCTTCCTGCACCTGATGCACGCCGTCGCCGCCGACCTCGGCGAGGCCGCGCAGCTGGCGCTCGAGGCCGGCATCGACGTGGAGCTGCCGACCGGCGACGCCTTCCTCGCGCCGCTCGCCGAGCGGATCCGCTCCGGCGGCGCCGACGAGGGGATCGTCGACCGCGCGCTGCTGCGGGTGCTCGCCCAGAAGGAGCGGCTCGGCCTGCTCGACGCCCGCTTCGACGACGCGCCCGAGTCGATCGACCTCGACTCGCCCGCGCACCGCGACCTCGCCCGCCGCCTGGCCGAGGAGTCGCTCGTGCTGCTGACGAACGACGGGCGACTTCCGCTCGCCCAGCCGCGCCGGATCGCCTTGATCGGCCCGAACGCCGACAGCGCGCCCGCCCTGATGGGCTGCTACTCCTTCGCCAACCACGTGCTGGCGCACCACGAGGGCGTGCCGCTCGGCTTCGAGATCCGCACGGTGCGGGAGGCGCTCGCCGCCGAGTTCCCGGGGAGCGAGCTGCTCCTCGCCGAGGGCTGCTCGGTGGAGGGCGACGACTCCTCCGCCGACACCGCAGGGATCGCGGAGGCCGTCGAGGCCGCCCGCGGCGCCGAGGTGGCCGTGGTCGTCGTCGGCGACCGGGCCGGGCTCTTCGGCCGCGGCACCGTCGGCGAGGGCAACGACGTCGAGAGCCTCGAGCTGCCCGGCCGTCAGCGCGAGCTGGTCGAGGCGGTCGTGGCCACCGGCACGCCGGTCGCCCTGGTGCTGCTCACCGGCCGCCCCTACGCGATCGAATGGGCGATCCGCGGCGCCTCCGCCCCCGCGGCGGTGCTGCAGGCGTTCTTCCCGGGGGAGGAGGGGGCCGGCGCGATCGCGGGCGTCCTCTCGGGCCGCGTCTCGCCGTCCGGCCGACTGCCGGTCTCGCTGCCGCGCTCGGCCGGCGCGCAGCCGTTCTCCTACCTGCACCCGATCCTCGGCGGGCCCTCCGACGTGACCAGCGCCGACAGCACGCCCGTGCTGCCGTTCGGGCACGGGCTGAGCTACACGGCCTTCAGCCGGTCGGAGCTGGCGCTGGAGTCGGCGGATCCCGGAGCGCCGGAGGCACCCACCGACGGCGCCTTCACCGCGACCGTGCGGGTGCGCAACACGGGGGAGCGCGACGGCGTCGACGTCGTGCAGCTCTACGCGCGCGACGTGGTCGCCTCGGTGACCCGCCCGGTCGCGCAGCTGCTCGGCTACGCGCGGGTCGAGCTCGCGGCGGGGGAGCAGGCGCTGGTGCGCTTCGACGTCCCCTCCGCGCGGCTGGCCTTCACCGACCGCCGCGGCGTGCGCTCGGTCGAGCCGGGGCTCGTCGAGCTCTGGGTCGGGCCGGACTGCGCCACGAGGGAGGCGACCGCCGAGGTCGTGCTGACCGGCGAGGTGTCGCCCGTCGGCGCCGAGACCCGGCGCACCGTGCTGACCGAGGTCGTGCGCGAGGACGCGCGGGTGGCGGTGCTCTGAGGCCCGGGCCAGGCTGGGGGGCATGAGCACCGATCCGAGCAGCGCCCCTCAGAAGCAGACTCTCCTCCGCTACCTGCAGGAGGGCCGCGACGCCCTCCTGCAGAAGCTCGACGGCCTGGGCGAGTACGACCTCCGCCGGCCGCTGGTGCCCACCGGCACCAACCTGCTCGGCCTGGTGAAGCACGTCTCGGGGACGGAGGCCGGCTACCTCGGCGCCGTCTTCGGCCGGCCGTTCCCCGAGCCGATGCCCTGGATGGAGGACGAGTCCGAGCCGAACTCCGACATGTGGGCGACGGCGGACGAGTCCCGCGAGCAGGTGGTGGAGCAGTACCGCCGGGTCTGGGCGCACTCCGACGCGACGGTCGCCGCGCTCGACCTCGACGCTCCGGGCGTCGTGCCGTGGTGGACGAACCGCGACGTGACGCTGCACCGGATCCTCGTGCACCTCACCGCCGAGACCCACCGGCACGCGGGGCACGCCGACATCGTCCGCGAGCTGATCGACGGCCGCGTCGGGCTGCGCACGCCGGGCGACAACCTGCCGCCGGTCCCCGCCGAGTGGTGGCCGGAGCACGTCACCCGGCTGGAGGCGGTGGCGCGCGCGGCGGAGCAGTAGCGCTCCCGGCGGGGCTCCCGGGCGCCACCTCCCCCGTAGGGGTGGCACTCGGGCTGAGAGGGCTCGCAGGGACTCGGCTGGCCGTCAGGTGTCGGTTAGCGTGGGCGCGTGTCCCCGGAAGGGGGACGCACCGCGCCGACGTCTGGAGACGACATGACCACCGCCCCCTCCCGCCGCACCACTGCATCCCGCACCACCGCGTCCCGCACCACCGCGTCCCGCACCCTCGGCCGCCGCACGCTCACGACCGCCGCCGCCTGGAGCGTCCCGATCGTCGCGGTCGCCGCCGCCGCCCCGCTCGCCGCGGCCTCGACCACGCCGCCGCCCCCGCCGTCGGTCCGCTCGGTCGAGTACACCTCCTTCACCGCCGAGAGCTTCCGCGAGGAGCAGATCAACGTGAACCGCCCGCTCGCGATCGCGATCACCGGGCAGCTCACCGCCGGCGAGCTCGTCACCCTGACCGTCGCGCCGCGGATGACCCGCTCCGGCTCCGGCGACTCGCGCGCGACTCCACTGCGCATCACCGCCGCCGACGGCCCCAACTTCTCGGTCGTCTCCTCGAGCGTCGGCTCCGACGGGTCGCAGACTCTCCTGCTGCGCACCAACCGGGACCTCGCCGACGGCTCGTACCGCAAGACCATCGCCTGGGTCCCGGTCGACGGCCGCACCCAGGAGCAGACCGCCGACCTGCTGCTGACCTGGCCGCTCGGCACCTACACGGCGCCGATCACGGTGATCGTCGCGGGCGTGGCCGGCAGCGAGCAGGCCTACACGCTCAACCGCACGCCCGTCGGCGGCGCGGAGGAGTAGGGGGAGGGGAGCTCTCGGGCCCTCCGTCAAGGGGGTGGGAGCTCTCAGCGCCGCGTTCTAGCGTCGGATCTCGGCGCGGTCGTGCGCGCGAGAGGGGAAGACGATGCAGAAGCTGTACTACGCGAGCGGATTCGTGCTGCTGGGGGACGCGGTGTGCACCGCGGTCGTCGAGTACGCCCAGGCCCTGGCGAACGTCGGGAAGTCCGACCTCGTCGTCGTCCCGGGGCTCTCCGACGAGGGGCTGCGCGGCGAGACCCGCCTGCTGCTCGGGCCCGCCAGCCAGCTCTTCACCAGCCCGGCGCTCGACCGCGGGATCGACCTCGACGACGACGAGGCGGTCGAGTCCATGCGCGACAAGACGCGGCGGCTGCTGCCGGCCCGGCCCACCACGGAGGCCCGCGCGAGCGAGGACCACGACAGCGGCGGGGACTTCTTCTAGGCGCCGGTCACTCGGGTGCGCGTCACTTCTCGAGCGTCGTGCTCGGCCGCTCGCCGAAGCGGTGCGCGTACGACGCCGAGAAGCGGCCGAGGTGCGCGAAGCCCCAGCGGTGCGCCACCTCGGTCACGCTGACCTCGCCCGAGGCCTTGGCGCGCAGCTCCTTGCGCACGGCGTCGAGCCGGATGCGGCGCAGGTAGTCGACGGCGGTGAAGCCGAACTCGCGGCGGAACTCCGACTGCAGAGTGCGCAGGCCCACGCCGCAGGCCTCGGCGATCGTCTCGGTGCGGATCGGCTCGTGCGCATGCGCGTACATGAACTCGATCGCGGTGCGCAGGCGCCCGCTGCGCGGCACGGCGAGGTCGGTCGGCGCCGCGAGCGACTCGTGCGGGAACGTCTCGAGCAGCGCGACGGCGACGGCGCGGTCGGCCTCCTGGCGCAGGAGCGCGGAGCTGTCGACGTCGTAGATCACCCGGGCGACCGCGGCGACGGTCGCCGACCAGCGGCGCAGCGCCTCGCCCTCGGGGCGCGCGGTGGTGTCGAACAGCAGCGGTCCGCCCGCCGTGCCCTCCACCTCCTGGGCGACGCCCTCGAGGTAGCCGCCGTCGAAGTGGATGAGGTTCTGCCGGTAGTCGTGGAACTCGAAGGCGTTCGGCCGGCCGGTGACGAAGATCGCGGGGCGGCCGTAGATCTGGCGCATCGGCGCCTGGTCGAGGTCGGTGACGCCCTCGCCCGCGGTGAGCCAGGAGACGACGTACTCGCCGTCGGTCTGGATCCGCCCCTCGATCGAGCCGGCGAACTGGCTGCCGCGGAGCGTGACGTCGCCGTCGCCGACCGAGGTGTAGCGGTAGGAGAAGTCCTCGCCCGGCTCCACCGAGAAGCGGTGCCCGTTGTACACCGACTCGAGCAGCGCGCGTGCCTGCTCGAAGTCCCGCCCGCCGATGTCGGAGCGGATGACCTCGCCGTTCGAGTCGTCCATCACCCCCAAGCGTCGCATGCGTGCGCATCGAGGTCGAGAGCAGCGGCGCGGAAGTTCGCTGGGCGGATACAGCCTGCGGAGACGACCTAGGCGGCGGCGCGGCGCTTCCGCGGCCCGAAGGCCTGCGTCATGGCGACCACCGTGGCGCCGCGGAACTGCGAGAGCAGCACCACCGAGTGCCGGGCGCCGGATTCGACGGCGAGCGAGAACGTGCCGCCCGTCGAGGTGTCCCACCAGGAGCGGATGTCGAGCGCCCGCAGCCGGACGGTCGGCTGCGTGCCGCCCAGGACCAGCAGTCCCTCGGTGACGCAGAGCGAGCCGGTGACGCCGTCGAGCGTCGTGGAGCAGGCGAAGTCCGCGTCGTGGTGCGCCGGCCCGGCGAGCCGCAGGAAGTCGGGGGCCCAGTGCTCGGTGCCGTGCATCATCGTCTCCCCGCCCCCCGGCTGCGTGACGGGATCAGGCCGCGGCGGTGGCGACGGCGGAGTCCGGCTGCTGCGCCGGCTCGGGGACGATGCGCAGCCCGCGGCCGCTGTTGGCCTCCTCCATCAGCGCGCGCACCCAGGCGGCGTTGATGGCAGGGACGCGGCTGCCGTGGAAGGAGAACTGCAGCGGGATGGTCGGGTGCAGCCAGAGCGTCTGGCGGCCGGTGCCGTGCGCGCTCGAGGCGTCCAGCTGGAAGGCGAAGGCCTCGTTGCGGCGGAACTTGTTGATCATCACGATCTGCAGGTGCGCGAGCGCGCGGTCGTCGATCTCGTGGGAGGTGGCCGGAGTGCCGTAGAGGAGAGCGCCCATGTGCGGAGCCGCCGTTCTGTGTGGGAGTCGCGGTGTCGGCCGCGACGGGACGTGGGGGAACCGGCGGAGCGCCGGGACGTCGTGCGAGTCGGAGGAGGCCGACCCGCCGCCGGGCTCGAAGGGCCCTGGCGGCGACTCCCTCTGCCGGGTGCCGGGCGGAGGGGGGAGTCGAGCGAGTGGTCGCAGGAACGACCGTTCTCCGAAGGTACGGGGAGCGGCCCTGGAACGGGGGCCGCTATCCGCTTTGCGAAGCGGCGCCGCGGCACGGCGGGCGGACTCCCAGGAATGCGATGCCGGGCGCCCCGACGCACTCAGACCGTACTTCTCTCCCCCGAAGCCTGGACTCGATTATTTTCGAGAAAGAAAGGTTTTCTCCAAGTAAGATGAAAACCGTGGAGAGACGAGAGAAGTCGCTGCTGGAGCTCCTGCGCAGCGCCCTGCCCGAGGAGGCGTCACCGCGGGTGGACGCGGGCAGGGTCGTCGTCGGTCGGCCGGCGCGATGGTCGCTGGTTCCGGTGTGGATCGGCGAGGGACTGCCGGCCGACGTGCGCCGGGCGCGCGAGCGCGACCTGCCGGGAGGGCGCAACGACGTGCCCGTCTTCCTCGCCCGCGGGATGTCGCCCGGCGCACGCGCACTCCTGCATGAGCAGGGCGCATCGTGGGCTGACGAGTCGGGGAGCGCCGTGATCCGGATCGATCCCGATCTCCTGATCGTGCGGCTGCCGCCCGAGCGCCGCAGGCCCCCGCGCGTCGGGGCGTGGAGCGCCGCGAGGCTCGCTACAGCGGAGGCCGCGCTCGCCGCTCTCGTCCGCGGTGGGGGAGGGCCGGGTGGTTCCGCGGCGCGGGCTGCCGAGCTGGTCTCCGCCACGGGCTTCTCCTATCAGCAGACCTCCAAGGCGCTCGCCGCTCTCGACGCGGAGGGCTACACCGCGAAGGTGGGTCCGGAGCGCGGGAGGACGGCCGGCCGGGAGTTCCGCGACCCCGGCAGGCTGCTGAGCGACTGGGCCGGGCACTCGGCTCGAGCGGCGGGAGCGGACGAGTCGCGCCAGTTCCACGTCCCCTGGCGAGACGTCGCGGACTCCCTCGACCTGGTCGAGCGCACCGTGACCACCGGCTGGTGCGCCTCCGGCAGCGCTGCGGCGGATCGGCTCGCACCCTTCCTCACCAGGGTCCCCGACCTGTTGATCCGCGTCACGGCAGAGGACTTCGACCGAGCCTGCCAGGATCTGAGCGGCGAGGGGGGCGCGGTCGAGGTCGAGACCGGCGGTCGGATCCACCTCCTTGCCTCGCCCCCTCAGATCCTGGCCTCGGCCTCGTCCGTGCAGGGTGTGACGGTCGCGTCGCCGGTTCGCGTCTACGCCGATCTCCTGCGGGCGGGGGGCCGGAGCGCCGAGGCGGCGGAGTTCTTGAGGGAGAGGGTCATTGGCTTCTGAGGCGAGGACGAGAGCGGCGCGCGCCCGAGCGGAGGACGCGCTGGTCCGTTTCGCGCTGCTCGCCGGAGCGCACGCGCAGGACTTCGTCGTCATCGGCGGGCTGAACCCGGACTTCCTCGCCCCCTCGGCGCCCGCCGCTCACCTGGGGACCACCGATGTCGATCTCCTCTTCGAGCTCGGCTTCGTCTACGACCGCGAGGAGCTCGACTTCGGCTGGCTGGATCGGGTGCTGCGGACGTCCGGCTTCCGGGCCCGGAGAGGGGCGGCGGGGTGGCAGTGGGACGCGGTTCTCGGCGACGCTCTGGTGCGCCTGGATCTGCTGTGCGACGTAGTCGATCAGCCGGGACAGACCGTCAGCCTCCCCGGCGCCGAGAGCGCTGCCGTGCAGAACCTGGAGGGGCCCGCTGCGGCCCTGGTCCAGCCGATCCTTCGAGAACTCTCCGTCTCTCCGCGCGTCAGAGCGGACCACGTCGACGCTCCTGACCGCGTCGAACTGCGGTTCGCTTCCCTCGCCGGATACCTGACCGCGAAATCAGCCGCACTTCTGTCGCGGTCCACGGCTAAGGACGCCTACGACCTGATGTTCGTCGTGCTCTTCAACCCCGGTGGTCCGCGGGAGGCCGCGCAATCGATCCTGGAGCTGCCGGCCGTCAGCTATCGACGGCCACCTGCCGCCGTCGCCCGCGGAGCGGTGTCGATGCTGCTCGATCCGCAGGGCCGGTGGGCCGGGCACTTCGCCGCCCAGATGCGGGGGGCGGGCGACGAGGAGCTGGAGGAGCGGCTGCGCGCCGATGCGGCCGCGGGGGCGTCGCTCTTCCTCCGGACCCTCGATCAGAACGCGTAGCGGACGCGGCAGTAGGGCAGCCGCTCGGCGAGCAGGGCGAGGAAGCGGTCGAGGGCCGCGCGCTTGAGGTCGCGGCGGTAGCGGATGTTGACGGCGCCGTTCTCGGAGACCTTGGACTCCTGCATCCGGGGCGCCCAGAGCAGGTCCTCGGCCTTCGGGTGCCAGCCGAGGTTGACCTCGTGCAGGCCCGCGTTGTGGGTGAGCAGGATCACCTCGGCGGCGAGCTGCGCCTTCGCCCGCGGGTGCAGGGCCGCGTCGAGCTGATCGAAGAGCTCGGTCCAGTCGCGCTGCCAGGTCTCGGTGAGGATCACCGGCGAGAAGTTGACGTGCACCTCGTAGCCGGCGTCGACGAAGTCGTTGATCGCGGCGATCCGCTCGGCCATCGGCGACGTGCGCACGTCGGTGACCTTCGCCGTCTCGGCGGGCATCAGCGAGAAGCGGAGGCGGGTGCGGCCGAGCGGGTCCCACTCGAGCAGCTCGCGGTTGACGTACTTGGTGGCGAACGAGGCCTTGGCGGTCGGCGACATCCGGAACAGGTCGCAGAGGTCGCGGACGTTGTCGCTCAGCAGCGCGTCCACCGAGCAGTCGCTGTTCTCGCCGATGTCGTAGACCCAGGCGTCGGGGTCGCACTGGTTCGCCTCGGCCTTCACGCCCTGCTTCGCGATGTGGCGGGCGAGGTGCCGCTGGATCTGCTCGATGTTCGCGAAGACCGTGATCGGGTTGCTGTAGCCCTTCCGCCGCGGCACGTAGCAGTAGACGCAGGCCATCGCGCAGCCGTTGGCGGAGGAGGGGGCGATGAAGTCGGCGGAGCGGCCGTTGGGGCGGGTGACCAGCGACTTCTTGACGCCCACGACGAGCGCCTCCGTCTTGATCCGCACCCAGCGCGCGACGTTCGCCTCGTCGCCGTGCACCTCCGGGATGTTCCAGTGCGAGTCGACCGGCACGATCTCGGCCGCGGGCCAGCGCTCGACGATCTCCTGCCCGCGGGGCAGCTCGAGCGCGGCCGGCTCGGCGTAGATGCGCCGCACGTCGAGGAGGGTGCGCTGACGGGTGCCGGACATGCGTCCGTTCTACCGGCGACCACCGACAGTCCTCGGGAGTAGAGTCCCGCGCATGGACGCCGCCGCCTCCTCCGCCCTCGGCGCCGCCGCCGTCACCGAGCTGCCGCCCGACTTCGTGCTCGCCCTCGGGGCTGTCGGCGAGGCGCTCGCCGCGATGGCCGCGGGCGACGCGGAGCTGTACCGCCACTGCTGGGCCGACACCGCGGACTCGACGCTCTACGGCGCGTTCGGCACGATCGAGCGGGGCCGCGCGGCGATCGACGAGACGCTCGGCTGGGTCGCGGGCCGGTTCGCCGGCGGCGGGCTGACGCCGCACTACGACCTGATCCATGTCGCCGGCGACCTGGCCTACACGGTCGGCCGCGAGATCGGCGCGACGCGGATCGACGGGCGCGAGACGGCTCCGCTGATCATCCGGGTCACCCACGTCTACCGCCGCATCGACGGGCAGGGCTGGCGGATCGTGCACCGGCACGGCGACCACCCGCCGCACCTGGAGCGCTGAGCGGGCCGTCGCGGCAGGTGGGGCATCGCGGAGGATGGAGGCATGGAGCCGACCGCCGACCGCTACCGCCGCGCCGCCGTCGAGCTGGCGCAGACCTCCGAGCTGCAGGTCGAGTGGGCGCTCGCCGTCGCCGGCGACGAGGCGCTGCTGGCGCTGATCGACGAGCTGCCGCCCTCCCATCGGCAGCCGTCGCTGCTGTTCTCGGTGGCGCGGCTGCTCGGGGCGCCGGCGGTGGACGGCGCGGCCTTCGCGGAGTGGCTGCGGCGGGAGTGGCCGCGGGTCGCGCCGGTGGCAGCGGAGCGCCTCACCCAGACGAACGAGGCGCTGCGCTGCGCCCCGCTGGTCGCGGCGCTGGAGCGGATCACGGAGCCGGGGGAGCCGGTCGCGCTGATCGAGATCGGCGCCTCGGCCGGGCTGTGCCTGGCGCCGGAGCGGTACTCGTACGTGTTCACGGGGGCGGAGGGGGCGACTCGGCTGGGGCGGGGCGAGCCGGTGCTCGAGTGCGCGGTGACCGGGGGAGCGGCGCCCTCGCGGCTCCCCGTCGTGGCGTGGCGGCGCGGGCTGGACCTGCGTCCGCTCGAGGTCGGCTCCGCCGAGGACCGCGCCTGGCTGGAGGCGCTGCTGCCGCCGGACCGGCCGGAGCGCACCGAGCGGCTCCGGGCCGCCGTGGCGACGCTGCGGGAGGACCCGCCCGCGATCGTCGCGTGCGACGCGGCGGAGGCGCTGCCGGAGGTACTCGCCGCGGTGCCGCGGGGGCTGCGCGCGGTCGTGGTGTCGCTCGGGACGCTGGTGTACCTGCCGTGGGCCGCGCGGGAGCGGGTGCTGGCGACGGTCGCCGAGTCGGGCGCGAGCCTGGTGACGCTCGAGGCGGAGGCGCTGCTGCCGCCGCTCCGGGAGCAGGCCGCCTCGCTGACAGCGCCCGAGCGCACGCCGTTCCTGCTCGCGGCGGACGGGGTGCCGCTCGCCTCCGCGGCGCCGCACGGCGGCCGGCTCTCCTGGCTGAGCTGACGCCGACCACGGGGGTCTCCTAGGAAAGATCACTTAGTCCGTATGGGGAGAAGCATGCTGATCGAGTAGCCCGCGGAGCGGGCGTATCGAGATCCGCCACCGTCAGAACGCGAGTCCGCAGACCCGCCCTGCTGGTGACGGCGGGTCTCGATACGCCCCTGCGGGGCTACTCGATCACCATGACGCGGCGCCGCCGCGTCCTTTCCCTCACCACCGAGACGCGAAGCGGCTTCGCGGCTCGAAACGTGCTGCGCGCTGCTCGACCAGCAGGGGTTGCGCACAACATCAGCTGAGAGCAGGGTGCCTCCCCTGACAGCGGAGGCCACCCCTTCTCAGCTGATGTTCTGCAGCGCCCGAGCGCTCTCCCTCGCCACTGAGCCGCGCTGCTAGAGGGCGTCGACGAAGAGCTGGGTGGCCTGGGGGACGTAGGAGGTGTTCGTCGACGGGTCCCAGCCGACGAGGGCGACGACGTCGCCGCCGACGCGGGTGGTGATGCCGACGAGGGTGAAGGGGGCGCCGCCGACGTCGCCGGTGACGGTCCAGCCGACGGCCTCGTCGGTGCCGGTGATCGTCGGCTCGGTCTGCTCGACGGTGGTCTGCACGGGGGTGCCCTGCAGGGCGAACAGCTCGGAGCCGTCGGCGCAGCGCTCGAGCGCGTCCTCGGCGGAGGCGACGAGGGCGGAGGCGGTGTCCGCGTCGCCGGTGCTGGCGACGACCGAGGTCATCGAGCGGTCGGCGCTCGTCCCGTAGGCGAGGCCCGCGTCGATGAGCGTGTCGTCCGCGTCCCAGCCGACGCCGAACGGCGCGAGGCAGGAGGCGTCCGTCGCGGTGAGCCCCGGGTAGACCGAGCCGAGCATCTCCTCGGTGCTGGTGAACTCCGCGGGCACGAACTGGATGTCGTCGAAGATCGTCGCCAGCTCGGCGTCGGTGTGCTGCGGCAGAGCCTCGGCGGTCGGCTCGGGCTCGGCGGCGGCGGTGCAGCCGGTCAGCGCGAGCAGCAGAGCGCCCGTGAGGGCGAGTCCGGCTCGGGCGGCGGTGGTGTGCGTCATGGTGGTTCCCCCTCTGCTCCGCCGTGCGTCGGGGCGGAGGCGGCCCGAGGCTAGCAGAGGCCTCGGACACTCCCGCCGCAGCCCGGCCCGCCCCGCCCCGCAGGCCCGTCCGTTAGATCTCCGTGTGCCCCAGGTCCGCGTGCGCGAGCAGCCGGATCTCCGGCTCCGCGATCGACTCGAACTCCAGCACGACCACCTCGTTGCGCCCGACCCGGGTGACCGGCGACGGCACGATCAGCGTGCGCTGCGGCCCGCGCCGCCAGTAGCGGCCGAGCAGGAAGCCGTTCACCCAGACGAGACCCTTGCCCCAGTGCAGCGTGTCGAGGTGCAGGTCGGCCTGCGCGTCGAGCTCGAAGGAGCCGGAGGCGAGGCCCGGTCCGGCGGCGAACGATCCGCTCCCGGGCACCCGGCCGCACTCGGGCAGGCACTCCAGCGCGAGCGGCCGGGCGACCCAGCCGAGAAGCTCCGCGCCGTCCAGCCGCACGCCGCCGATCAGCCCCTTGTGCTCGCCGATCCGCTCGCCGTAGTTCACCCGGCCCTGGTCCTCGACCAGGACCGCCAGCTCGCCGGTGCCGCGGGGCAGCGTGATCGCCCGCTCGTGGTCGTCGCGCGCGAGCACGCCGACCGGGACGCCGTCGAGCAGCACCCAGGCGCGGTCGCGCACCTCCTCGCCGACGACGAGCCGGGCGGGAGCGTCGCCCGCCGTCAGCATCGTCGTGAACAGCGCGAACCCGCCGGCCAGCCCGAGGTCGTCGAAGCTCGCCATCGACTCCAGGCGCGTCGCCGGCCCGAAGGCCGCGTCGAGTCCGAGCAGCGCGGGGCCCGGCACGAGCGGCGCGGTGAGCACCGGCGCCGGCGGGGAGACCGCGGGCACCTCGTTCGGCACCGGCGCGTAGCGCGCGATGACCTCGCGGAAGGCCCAGTACTTCGCCGTCGGGTCGCCGCTCTCGTTCAGAGGGGCGTCGTAGTCGTAGCTCGTGGTGATCGCGGCGTAGCGGCCCTTGTCGTTCGCGCCGCTGGTCAGGCCGAAGTTGGTGCCGCCGTGGAACATGTAGATGTTGACCGAGCCGCCGACCGCGAGCAGCGCGTCGAGCTCGCTCGCCGACGCCGCCGCGTCCGTGGTGTGGTGCTGGGTGCCCCAGTCGTCGAACCAGCCGCACCAGAACTCCATGCACATCAGCGGGCCGGTGGGCTGGAACTCGCGCAGCGTCGCGAGGCGCTCGGCCGTCCG
This sequence comes from Rathayibacter sp. VKM Ac-2927, assembly GCF_022815525.1. Lineage (NCBI taxonomy): Bacteria > Bacillati > Actinomycetota > Actinomycetes > Micrococcales > Microbacteriaceae > Rathayibacter > Rathayibacter sp. VKM Ac-2927. Next base: position 57,694 of record NZ_JALGRT010000004.1, on the reverse strand, counting down.
CGAGCCGAAGGAGCCGGTCAGGTGCAGGCCGGGCAGGCTGCCGTCGGCGAGCATCTGCGGGGTCGGCTGGTCGATCGTGGTCAGCGGCACCGTGATGCCGCTGTCGCGGGTGACCCGGACCAGCTCGGCGAGGTACTCCTTGTCGGAGCCGTACGCGCCGTACTCGTTCTCGATCTGCACGAGGACGACGGGCCCGCCGCGGTCGATCTGGCGCGGCGCCACGATCGCGGAGATCCGGCGGAGGTAGTCGCTGACGGCGGCGAGGTAGTGCGGCTCGGAGCGGCGCACGCCCACCTCGGGGTCGCGGAGCAGCCAGGCGGGCAGGCCGCCGTTGTCCCACTCCGCGCAGATGTAGGGGCCGGGGCGCACGATCGCGTGCAGGCCCTCGGCGGCGATCAGGTCGAGGAAGCGGCCGAGGTCGAGCCCGGCGTCCTCGCGCCAGGCTCCGCGCTGCGGCTCGTGCGCGTTCCAGGCGACGTAGGTCTCGATGGTGTTCAGGCCCATCAGGCGGGCCTTGCGGATCCGGTCGGCCCAGAGGTCCGGGTGGATCCGGAAGTAGTGCAGCGCTCCCGACAGGATGCGGTGCGGCCTGCCGTCGAGCTCGAAGTCGGTCGCGCCGATGGCGAAGCGGCTCTGGGGCGCGCCGGTCGGCGCGGCGGCCGGCGCGGCGGAGTCGGGAGCGGTGGTCATGCGGGATCCCCCTCAGGATCGTGGGACGGGTCGAGGCCGGCCGGAGCGATCCGACCGGCCTCGAACGCCGCCAGTGCTACTTGAGAACAGTGCTACTCGGAGACGGTGAAGCCCTGAGCGTTGCCGTACTCGACGAGCTTGCTCTGCCAGGCGGCGATGCCGTCGTCGAGGCTCGACTTGTTGGCGTAGGCCTGGCCGACGGTGTCGCCGAAGACGCTGTTCGCGTAGACCTGGAAGGGCAGGTACGACCAGCCGGGACGGACGTCCGTCGAGGCCTGGGTCAGCACCTCGTTGATCTTCTGGCCGCCGAAGTACTCGGACTCGGCGCCGGTGAAGTCCGGGCTGCTGAGGTCGGCCGAGGTCGACGGGAATCCGCCGCTCTCGAGGAAGACGTCGACCGAGGCCTCGTCGCTGTTCAGCCAGCGCAGGAACGCCGCGGCCAGCGCCGGGTTCTCGCTCTGCTTGGTGACCGACTGGCCGCCGCCGCCGTTCTCGGCGCTGACGGCGGTGCCGTCGTAGGTCGGGATGGGCGCGACGGCCCAGTCACCGGAGGCGTCGGGGACGCTGGACTCGAGCACGCCGGGCATCCAGGCGCCGGTGATCAGCGAGGCGATCGAGCCGTCGCCGAGGCCCTTGTACCACTCGTCGCCCCACGCGGGGGTGTCGGAGAGGAGGCCGCCCTCGACGAGCTGGTTCCAGACGCCGGTCCACTTCTCGGTGCCCTCGTCCTCGAGGTTCACGGTGACGTTCGTGCCGTCGGTCGTGAAGGGCTCGCCGCCCGCCTGCCAGATCATGCTGGTCGCGAAGCCGGCGTCGCCGGTGTCGGCGGTGATGAACTTCGACGGGTCGGCCGCCTGCAGCGCCTTGGCCGCGGCGATGTACTCGTCCCAGGTGGTCGGCACGGCGATGCCGTACTGGTCGAAGACCGTCTTGTTGTAGAACATCGCCATGGGGCCCGAGTCCTGCGGGAGGCCGACGAGCTTGCCGTCGATGTTGACGCTGCCCCAGGTGGACGCCGAGAACTTGTCCTCGAGGTCGCTCATCCCGTACTGGGAGAGGTCGAGCAGCGAGTCCGACAGCGCGAACTGCGGCATGGCGTAGTACTCGATCTGGACGACGTCGGGGGCGCCGGAGCCGGCCTTGATCGCGTTCTCGAGCTTGGTGTACTCGTCCTTGTTCGTGCCGGCGTTGACCAGCTCGACATCGACCTTCGGGTAGGCCTTCTCGAACGCGGCGACCTGGGCCTCGGCGCTGGGGGTCCAGCTCCAGTAGGTGATCTTCCCGCCGGTCTCGAGCGCGGCGTCGAGGTCGGCCGCGGTGCCGGAGGCGGTCGTGCCGCCGCCGGTGGTGCCGCCGGACGAGCAGGCGGCGAGCGAGCCCGCGGCGAGTGCTGCGGCCGCGACGACCGTCAGGGTCCGCCGGAGGGCGGAGTGGGCGATCTTCATGGTGATTCCCTTCACTTCTTCGTGCTGTGGGGTGGTGCGGGTGGAGTGGTGCGGGGCAGGACGCTCCGACCGGGGGACGGGTTCGTGGGGTGGGCCTAGCCCTTGACGCTGCCGGCGCTCAGGCCGGACTGCCAGAAGCGCTGCAGGCCGAGGAACGCGACGACGATCGGGATGATCGTCAGCAGCGAGCCGGTGATCACCAGGTTGTAGATCGGCTGGGCGCTGACGCCGGTGGCCTGCGCGTTCCACTGGTTGAGGCCGACGGTGAGCGGGTACCACTGCGGGTCGCTCAGCATGATCAGCGGGAGGAAGTAGTTGTTCCAGGTCGCGACGACCGAGAACAGCAGCACGGTGACGATGCCGGGGGCGAGCAGGCGGATCGAGATGGTGAAGAAGGTGCGGAACTCGCCCGCGCCGTCCATCCGCGCCGCCTCGAGCAGCTCCGTCGGGACCGACTCGACCGCGTAGACCCAGACCAGGTAGAGGCCGAACGGGCTGATCAGCGAGGGGATGATGATCGCCCACGGGGTGTTGGTGAGGCCGAGCTGGCTGAACATCAGGAAGGTCGGGACGGCGAGCGCGGTGCCGGGGACGGCGATCGCGCCGAGGACGACCGCGAAGACCGCCTTGCGCCCGGCGAAGCGGAACTTCGCGAGGCCGTAGCCGGCGAGCGTGGCGAGCAGGGTCGCTCCGCCCGCGCCGACCACCACGTAGAGCAGCGTGTTGCCGAGCCAGCGGAGAAAGATGCCGTCGCGGTAGGTGAGCGTCTCGGCGATGTTCTGGAAGAGGACGAAGTCGCCGTCGAACCAGAGGCCGAAGCTCGAGAGCAGGCCGGCCTGGGTCTTGGTCGCGTTGATCACGAGCCAGGCGAGCGGCACGAGGCTGTAGAGGATGAACGCCGACATCAGCAGGGTGAAGGCGATCGACTTCTTCGGGGCGACCGAGGAGCCGCGGCGGGCGGGGCGCTTGGCCGGGGCGGCCTTCGTGGGGCGGGGTGCGGTTGCGATGGCCATCAGTTCTCCTTGCGCGCGCCGCGGAGCTGCACGACGTAGGCGATCACCGCGGTGATCACGCCCATGACGATGGCGACCGTGGCCGACGCGTTGTACTGCTGACCCGCGAAGGACAGGTTGTAGGCGTACATGTTCGGCGTGAAGTAGGTGGTGATGATGTTCGGCGCGAGCGTCCGGAGGATGTTCGGCTCGTTGAACAGCTGGAAGCTGCCGATGATCGAGAAGATCGAGGCGATGACGATCGCGCCGCGCAGGGCGGGCAGCTTGATCGAGCGGATGACCCGCAGCGGGCCGGCGCCGTCGATCTCGGCGGCCTCGTAGAGCTCGCCGGGGATCGTCTTCAGCGCGGAGTAGAAGATCAGCATGTTGTAGCCGACGAACTCCCACGTGACGATGTTGCCGATCGAGACCAGGATCCAGTCGCGCGAGAACGGCGCGATCAGGTCGGAGCCGAGCAGGTCGTTGACGTTGGCGGTGAGGCCGAAGTTGTCGCCGTAGATGAAGCCCCACATCAGGACCGCGACGACCGCGGGGACCGCGTAGGGGAGGAAGACGACGATGCGGAAGAAGCCGGTGCCGTGCAGCCGGCCGCTGTCGATCGCGAGGGCGGCGACGAGCGCGAGCACGAGCATCACCGGGACCTGGACGACCAGGAACAGCAGGACGCGGCCGAAGCCCTCCCAGAAGTTCGGGTCGCGGAAGATCGCCAGGTAGTTCTCGAAGCCCACGAAGGCGTTGCCGCCGATGAGCTGCTCGCGGAACAGGCTGAGGTAGATCGAGTAGATCACCGGCGCGATGAAGACCAGCAGGAACACCACGAGGAAGGGGGCCACGAAGGCCAGGCCCTTCCACTCGCTCTTCGCGCGACTGCGCGGAACGGCGAGGGGTTCGGCCGGAGGGGTGACCTCGCGCAGCGGGACAGGGGGAGACGTCGTCGTCATCGGCGGGATTCCGTTCGGGGTCGGTTCCGACATGTTCACGTCAACATGGCAGGACGCCACCGTAGCATGGCCACGTCAACACGCGCACGATCCGTTAGGTTTCGATGGGGAAACGATGTTCCGCCTCCGGCGCGGGACTCGTGGAGGGACGGCATGGCCATCGAGACGAACGCGGCGACCGCCGTCCCGCGCCGACGGAGCGTGTCGATGGCCGACGTCGCGCGACGCGCGAACGTGTCCGGGCAGACCGTCTCTCGGGTGTCCAACGGGAAGCAGAACGTCGACACCGAGACGCGCGAGCGCGTGCTCGAGGCGATGCGCGCCCTCGGCTACCGGCCCAACAGCGCCGCGCGGGCCCTGCGCACCGGCCGCTTCCACAGCATCGGCGTGATCATGTTCACGCTGTCCTCCTTCGGCAACATGCGCACCCTCGACGCCATCGCGGTCGCCGCGGCCGACGCGGGGTACTCGATCACCCTCATCCCCGTGCCGCACCCGACCCAGGGCGAGGTGTCCGTCGCCTTCCATCGCCTGAGCGAGGAGGCGGTCGACGGCGTCATCATCGTGATGGAGGCGCACCTGCTCGACGAGGCCGACATCGTGCTGCCGCCCGACCTGCCCGTCGTGGTCGTCGACTCGGCCGGCGGCGACCGCTACCCGGTCGTCGACACCGACCAGGTCTCGGGCGCGCGCCAGGCCGTCGAGCACCTGCTCGGGCTCGGCCACCGCACCGTCCACCACATCGCCGGGCCGGAGCGCTCCTACTCGGCCGAGCGGCGCCGGGAGGCGTGGGAGTCGACGCTGCGCGCGCAGGGCGCCCCGGTGCCCGAGGCGCTCGTCGGCGACTGGTCGAGCGCGTCGGGGTACCGGATCGGCCGGGAGCTGGCCGCGGATCCCGCCGTGACGGCGGTCTTCGCCGCGAACGACCAGATGGCGCTCGGCGTGCTGCGCGCCCTGCACGACGCCGGCCGGGCGGTGCCGGGCGAGGTCAGCGTCGTCGGCTTCGACGACATGGAGGAGTCGGCGAGCTTCTGGCCACCGCTGACCACCGTGCACCAGTCGTTCGGCGACACCGGGCGCCGCTCGGTCGACATCCTGCTGCGCGAGCTGGAGTCGGGCGAGCGCTCGGGCGTGACCCTGACGCCGACGGAGCTCGTCGTGCGCGAGAGCACGGGGCCGGCGCCGCGCTGAGGCGCTCGGGGCCGCCCGGGTCGCTCGGAGGTGTCGGCTGCGGGCGATACTGTGAGGCTTCTCACCCGTCCTCGCTAAGGAGCACCCATGTCGGTCGGCCTGCTCGCCGTCGTCGATGACATCCTCACCGCCGCCCTGAAGGCGAGCGCGAAGACGGCCGGTGTCGTCATCGACGACGCGGCCGTCACTCCGCAGTACGTCCAGGGGCTGACCCCGGCGCGCGAGCTGCCCGTGGTCGGGCGGATCGCGCTCGGCAGTCTCGTCAACAAGTTCGTGATCATCATCCCGATCGCGCTGCTGCTCTCCTCGTTCGCGCCCTGGGTGCTGCCGTACCTGCTGATCGTCGGCGGCGCCTTCCTCTGCTTCGAGGGTGCGGAGAAGGTGCTCGAGTGGTTCGGCGTGCACCATGCGGCGGGCGAGACGGAGGCGCGCGACGAGAAGAAGCTCGTCTTCGGCGCCGTGCGGACCGACCTGATCCTCAGCACCGAGATCATGCTGATCGCGCTCGACGGGCTCGACACCGACCTCGGCTTCGGCGGGACGCTCGGGGCGCTCGCCGTGGTCGGCCTCGGCATGACGCTGCTCGTCTACGGCGCGGTCGCCCTGCTGGTCAAGATCGACGACGTCGGGCTGCGGCTGATGAAGAACGCGGCGCGCGGCGTCCGGCGCTTCGGCGTGCGCATCGTCGCCTCGATGCCGGCCGTCTTCCGCACCATCAGCATCATCGGCACGCTCGCGATGCTCTGGGTCGGCGGGCACCTCGTCACGGCGAACCTGGCCGAGACCTTCTGGCACGGCCCCTACGACCTCGTGCACGTCGTCACCCACGCGGTCGAGGGCGCCGGCCCGGTCGTCGTCTGGATCGCCGACACCTTCGTCTCGATGATCTTCGGCCTCGTGCTCGGCCTGATCGTCGTCGCCGCCGTCACGGGCGTCCGCCGCGTCCTGAAGCGCGACGAGCCGGCGGCGTCCCACTGACGGGTCGGGTCTCGATACGCCGCTCCGCGGCTACTCGACCAGCCTGGATGGGCCCGCAGCTCTTGCATGCTGCGCCCTCCGGCAGCCGCGCCCTTTCATGGTGATCGAGTAGCCCCGCAGGGGCGTATCGAGATCCCGCGTCCTCAGCGCTCCAGGTGCGAGTACTCCGGCAGCGCGATCGCGTCCGCGGGAGGCGTGAAGAACCGCCCCATCGTCCGCCCGATCACCGGTGTCGCGGCGACCTTCACCGCGAGCCCGAACGCCGCCACTCCGAGCCTCGACACCGGGTTCGCGACCCGTGGCACCCCCGGCGGCAGCGCCTGCGCCTGCGTCACGTAGGGCCGCATGATGCGCTCGTACCCCGCGAAGCCGTCGCGCGGATCCACGTGCGCCGCGAGCTCGCCGGCGAGCACGTACGCGCCCGCGAGCGACAGGCTCGTCCCCATCCCGCTGACCGGGGAGGCGCAGTAGGCGGCGTCGCCGACCAGCGCGACCCGTCCGCTCGACCAGCGCGGGGCGTGCACCTGGCCGATCTGCTCGTAGTAGAGGTCGTCGGCCTCGTCGAGTCCGCGGAGGACGCGCCGCGCCTCCCAGCCGGCGTCGCCGAAGACCGTGCGGAGGTGGGCGCGCTGCTCGTCGATCGAGCGGCGCTCGGTGCTCGCGCGGTCGAGCCGGCGGTCGATCACCTGCGAGAGCGCGACGCGGAGCGTGCCGTGCGGGTCCGGGCGGAGCGTGATGCTGCGCCCGCCGGCCGCGCTGTACCAGCGCCACCAGTCGTCGTCCGCGGCGGTGCGGGGGATGGTGGCGTAGGAGGTCTCGAGGCCGAGCGAGCGGATCTCCGGCTCGGTGCCGAAGACGAGCCGGCGGGTGCTCGAGCCGATGCCGTCGGCGGCGACGACGAGGTCGAAGCGCTCGTCGGGGGCGTGCTCGAAGGAGACGGTGACGCCGGCTCTGCCGATGGCGTCACCGTCGTCGTCGAGGCCGGTGATGCGGTCGCCGTAGCGGTACTCGGTGTGCTCGACGGTGCGGTCGACGAGGAGCCGCGCGAGGTCGCCCCGGAGGATCTCGAGCTCGGCGGTCGCGCCGCCGCTGTCGGAGGTGCCGGCCGGGAACTCGGCGAGGGTGCGTCCGCCGCGGCCGACGAAGCGGGTGCCGACCTCGCCGGTCGTCGCGGCGCGGATGTCGTCCTCGAGGCCCATCCGGCGGGCGACCTCGCGTCCGGCGCCGCGGACGTCGACGTTCTGCCCGCCGAGCCGCAGTGCGGGCGCTCGCTCGACGATCGTCGACTCGACGCCGTAGCGGTGCAGCCAGAACGCGAGGGCGGGGCCGGCGATGCTGGCGCCGGAGATCAGGACACGGGTCATGGTTGCCGCCTTCGTTGATAATCAATGAGATTGGCAATCTACGCCGTTATCGTGGAGGCATGAGTGACAGCGCGCCCGATCTCGGCATCCGGACCCGCGTCCGCCAGGTGACGGAGCGGCAGCGGCTCTTCGAGCAGTCGCTGACCCGTGCGCTCTCCGTCGACGCCGTCGGGCTCGACGCGATGACGCATCTGATGTCCGCAGGGCCGCTGACGCCGACCGAGCTGGCCGGGCGCCTCGGCGTCTCGACGGCGGCGACGACCCTCGTGCTGAACCGCCTCGAGGCGGCCGGCCACGTCCGCCGCGAGCGGCACCCGACGGACGGGCGGAAGCTGATCGTCACGGCCTCGGAGGAGTCGGCGCGGCGTGCGCAGGAGCGGGTCGCCCCGCTGATCGCGGGCGTCGAGGCGGTCGTCGCCGACCTCGACGAGGCCGAGCGCGCGACGGTGCAGGCCTTCCTCGACCGCCTGCTCGCGGTCTACGACGCGGTGACGGACTGACGGGCCGGCGTCCTGGCCACGGCGGGTCTCGATACGCCGCTGCGCGGCTGCTCGACCAGCAGGGAAGGGGCGCGCCGCGTTCCGTGTGAGTCCGCGTCTTCATGCTGATCGAGTAGCGCGCGTATCGAGATCCACGTGTTCGGCGGGTGGGTCTCGATACGCCCCTGCGCGGCTGCTCGACCGGCATGCAGGGGGCGCCGGCGAGCGGACGTGGGAGGGGGTCTGGCGGAGCTGCGGAGCCCGATGCGGGTCCGTTCGCGGGAGGCGGGGCGTGCGAGTGGACGCGTGCGGGGCTCTGCAGGAGGCGCGCGGCCCGTTCCGGCTCCGCTCGCGCCTTCGTGCTGATCGAGTAGCGCGTGGAGCGGGCCTATCGAGATCCGCCCCGTCAGAAGGACGGGTCTGCAGACCCGCTGCGCTGAGGACGGTGGGTCTCGATACGCCCCTGCGGGGCTACTCGACCAGCATGAGGGGGCCCCTGCGCGGCTACTCGACCAGCAGGGAGGGGGCGCCGGCGAGTGGACGTGGGAGGGGGTCTGGCGGAGTTACGGGGCCCGATGCGGGTCCGTTCGCGGGAAGTGGGGTGGACGAGTGGACGCGTGCGGGGGCCTGCTGGGGGCGCTGGGCCCGTTCCGGGTCCGCTCGCGGAAGCATGCTGATCGAGTAGCGCGCGGAGCGGACGTATCGAGATCCACGTGTTCGGAGGGTGGGTCTCGATACGCCCGCTGCGCGGCTACTCGACCAGCACGGGGGCCGCTGCGCGGCTACGTGGCCGGCATGGGGGCCGCTGCGCGGCTACTCGACCAGCATGCAGGGCGTCAGCAGCTGCGTGCGGAGTACGCGGCCGGGATCACCGTGGTGACGGGGGCGCCGTCGACGGTGGCGGTCGCGGTGACGGTGGCCTGGCCGGCGGGCACCGAGGCGGCGCGCGTCGAGAAGGCGGCGGAGGCGTTCTTGCCGGGCAGGACGCCGGTGAACTCCTTCGAGCCGTAGGCGGAGGCGACGGTCATCGAGACGGGGACGGTCGCGTTGTTCTGCGCCGTGACCGTCAGGGTGACCTTGCCGGCGATGCAGCGGGTCGTGGCCGTCACCGCGACGGCGAGGGCGGCGGGCGCCTTCAGCGTCACGGTCACGGTCGTCGTCTGCGAGACGGTGCCGTCGGCCGAGGTGACCGCGATCGTGCCCACTCCGCCGTTCGCGGTGGTCGGCTGCGTCACGCGCACCCGGGCCGCCGAGTCGGTGGCCACCGCGGTGAGCATCGGCATCGTCGTGCCGTCGACGGTCACGGCGTAGGAGCCGCGGGCCGGCTCGAAGCCGGCGACGCCGATCCCGTTCACGCGCAGGGCGCCGAGGGTGGCGACCGCGGCGGGCGACGCCACCGACTCGTACAGCTTCGTCTCCGACACGATCAGGTGCGTGTTGGCGTAGGCGTTCATCACGACGCGGAAGGCCTTGGCCGTCACCGGCGCGAAGGTCGCGTTCAGCGTCGGCGCGGTGCCGTCGGCGGGCGCGGCCAGGGCGACCGCGGACTCGTAGCCGGGGACCGCGGTCCACGTGCTGCTCGAGGCGCCCTGGTACTGCAGCTGGTAGCTCTGCGCCCAGCTGGTGCCGCCGTCGCGCTGGAACTGCACCGACACCTGCTGCACCTGGCGGGTGGCGGGGAAGGTGTAGGTCAGGCTGCTCTGCGCGGCCTTGGTGCCGCTCGTCCAGTTGGACCAGCCCTTGTCGCCGTCGACACCGTTGCGGGTGCGCTCCGGTCCGTAGCCCGACTCGGACGAGGTCGCGGTGGCGACGATGCCCGCATCGGGGTTGAAGTTGCGGAGCGTGCCCGCGGTGACCAGCACCGTGAGCGTGGCGGGGAGGGTCTGGCCGTCCGCCGTCGCGGTGCCGGAGATCGTCACCGATCCGGGAGCCGCGAGCGAGGCGGTGGTCAGCGGCGTCCAGTCCCAGGTGACCGGCACCGCGAAGGTGCTCGTCGAGGCGCCGACGCGGGCCGGCACGGTCGTGGGGGCCGCGGCCTGCACCGCGGCGACGGAGGCTCCGGCGGCGACGGTGAGGGACGCCGGGTCGGTGGCGGTGAGGCCGCCGACGTCGACGAGCGCGGTGACGGGGATCGACTGGCCGAAGAGGTCGGTCGCGGTGCCGGTCACCTCGACGCGGCCGGCGGCGGCGTAGGCCGAGTCGGCCGGGCGCTGCCAGGTGACGGCGACCGGTGCGCCGGTGCCCCAGGCGTACTGCGGGGCGATCGAGGCGGGCAGGGTCGGCGCGACGCCGACGGTGGTGCGGACGGCGACCGCCTGCGCGGCGGACGGGGCGAGGTCGCGCAGCGTCCAGGACTGGTTCGCTCCGCCGTTCGAGCCGTAGACGCCGACCGTGGTGTTCTCGGTGCTGGACTGGCCGTTGACGTCGAGCGAGAGCCCGATCGACTCGTTGACCAGTGTGTAGGCGGTGCCGTCGGTGGTGCTGACGATCCAGCGGGTCGCGGCGTCGGCCTTCGCGGCGTCGACCGAGAGCGTGCGCAGGTCGGTGCCGGCGCTCGTGGCGCCGAGCACGCGGCCGTCGGCGTTCTGCAGCACGACGCGGCGGGTGGCCTCGCGCTCGCCGGGGGCGACCTCGCGGACGGTCCAGCTCTGCTTCGCGGCGGCGGTGGAGTCGGTGGCGAGGGTGGTGATCGTGGTCGCGGCGCCGGTGGGGTTGCCGGTCAGCGCCTTGCCGCTCTGCGTGCCGACCAGCTGGTAGCGGTGGCCGTCGCGGAGGGCCGGGGCGGAGTCGGCGACGCCGGAGACGCCGTCGATCGAGAAGGACGTGACCGACTTGGCGGGCACCGTGACGGTCGCGGTGCGCGACTCCCGGTCGATGGCGACCGCGGGCTTCGCGACGAGCGCGTTGCCGGTGGGCGCGGCGGCCGAGGCGGCCTGGGTCGTCACGTACGGGGTGACCGTCGCGCCGGCGGCGATGCTGCCGAAGCGGGAGAGGTCGAGCACGACGGTCTTCGCCGTCGCGCCGGTGTTGGTGTGCACCACGGTCGCGCCGCTGCCGTCACCGCGGACGGCGGCGGTGGAGGAGGTGTCGTTCGTGGGCATCAGGTGGTCGCCCTCGTGGACGAACTTGGTGAAGTTGCGGATCGTGTTGAACTTCGAGTTCGTCTCGACGCCGCAGACCGGGGCCTTGGTGGAGTCGCCGCCGGCGTCCGCGACGCGGCGCGCGGACTTCCAGACCTCGGCGCCCGCCTCCTGGTACGGCTTGCAGTCGAGGTCGATGAAGATCGAGCCCCAGTTGAGGTTCTCGCCCTTCGGGCTCATGTTGTAGAGGTCCTCGACCGGCTGCCAGAGCACCCAGGCCTTCGGCTCGAGCTCGCGGAGGTCGTCGTTGATGCGGCCCGCGATGCCGAGGCCGTTCTCGATGTTGACCGGGTCGTAGCCGGCGACCCAGTTGCCCTCGATCTCGCTCATCCAGAGGTCCTTGTCGGCCTGCTTGGCGAGGTCGCGGACGGCGAGGCGGTCCGAGGTGCCGTAGGTGTGCACGTTCATCCGGTCCACCTCGGCGCGGACGGCGGCGGAGTAGGCGGCCCAGTTGGTCTTGAAGATGCTGGGGTTGGTCTCGTCCATCGCGGCGATGCCGGCGTCGCTCGACGAGGCGTCCAGGGCGGCGGCGACGTCGGGGATCAGGTCGGCCTGGCGGGTCGGGCCCATGTGCATGCCCTCCTGCCGTCCGCCGGTCGGGACGCCGTTGGTGAGCTGGGTGCCCCAGTAGTTGGTGTTCGGCTCGTTGAACGGGTCGAGGGTGTCGAACTCGATGCCGTACTCGTCCTCCATGTGCGCGGTGACGGTCGCGAGGTACTGGGCGAACTTCGCCTCCGCGGCGGGCTTCAGCTGCTCGCTCGAGGCGTTGAAGCCGCCGGAGACGTAGCCGCTCTCGGTCATGAAGTAGGGGGCGGAGTTGGCGAACGCCTCCCAATGCGAGATCTGCTTCTCCTCGGCGAGCTTCTCGACCCACCAGCGCTGCGTCTCGTCGCTCGTCCAGTCGTAGGAGGAGGCGTCGCCGGCGTTCCACTTCGCCAGGAGCGCGTCGCGGTCGGCGTAGTTCGTGCTCGTGCCGCCGTAGGTCGCGGCGTCACCGGCCGGGTTCTGCTTCCACCAGCCCTCGACGGCGCCGCCGGGGCGGAGGTAGTCCTTCACGTCGGAGGCGTTGCCGCCGCCGATGTTGTAGCGGGCGATGTTGAGGTCGAGGCCGTCGTCGCCGAAGACCTTCTGATACAGCTCCTCGCGGAGGGCCTCGGGGTAGTTCCCGGTGGCGTTCGCGAACCAGACCAGGCTCGTGCCCCAGCCCTCGAACGACTCGCCCGCCGCGGCGGGGTTGGGGGTGATGCGGAAGGCGTCAGCGGCCTGCGCGGGGGCGGCGGCCGCGGGGAGCGCGAGCAGCGCTCCGGCGGCGAGGGCGGCGCTCGTGGCGAGCGCGGCGATCCGGCCCGCCTTCCGGCGAGTGCGTCTGGCAGTGGACATCGACATCGATGCGTCTCTCTTTCAACTCTGAAAGGGGAGCTGTTCACGTGAACACGCCCGTGGCCTCCGACTGTACATGTTGACGTCAACAGGCGGAAGGGCGGTCGGCGTGCTCGCGACTCCGCAGAAGTTGTCGTAGTGGGGCGTCGAGTACGACAACTCTTGCGGAGGAGTGGGGAGGAGCAGCGGCGGGGCGGCGCTCAGATCGCGTGCGGGCGCTCCGGGAACGCCTCGGGCTCGCACTGGATGGTGGCGTGGTCGATGCCGTGGTCCTCGCGCAGGACGGCGAGCACGCCGGCGAGCGCCTCGCGGTAGTCGGCGTCGGGGGCGACGACGATGTGGCCGGTTGCGCTCTCCATGCCGGAGGTGATGGTCCAGACGTGCAGGTCGTGCAGCGCGAGCACGCCGGGGACCGCGCGGACGTCGCGCTCGACGGCGGCGAGGTCGACGTGTGCGGGGGCCGACTCCATCAGGATCCCGAGGGCCTGGCGGGTCAGCGACCAGGTGCGCGGCAGGATCAGCAGGCCGATCAGCACGCCGACGATCGGGTCGGCCCAGGCCCAGCCGGTGGTCAGCAGCACGATCGCGGCGAGGATCACGCCGATCGAGCCGAGGGCGTCGCCGAGGACCTCGAGCGAGGCCCCGCGCAGGGTGATGCTCTCCGTCGCGCCGGCCGAGAGCAGGCGCAGGCTGACCAGGTTGACCGCCAGGCCGATGATCGCGGTGATCAGGAGCGGCGCGCCGGGCACCGCGGGCGGCTCGGCGAAGCGGCGGACCGCCTCCACGATCACGAAGCCGGCGACGCCGAAGAGCAGCGCGCCGTTGGCGAGTGCGGCGAGCACCTCGAGCCGGTAGGAGCCGTAGGTGCGCGCCTTCGCGGCGGGGCGGGCGGCGAGCGAGATCGCGGCGATCGACATCCCGAGCGCGATCACGTCGGTGCCCATGTGCGCGGCGTCGGAGATCAGCGCGAGCGAGCCGGTGGTGAGGCCGACGACGAACTCGACGACCGCGAAGGCGGCGGTGAGCACGAAGGCGATGACGAGGGGGCGCCGGTGGCGGGCGGCGGCGGAGCCGGCGTGCCCGTGGTCGTGTCCCATGCGACTCCCTGCGCTCCGCTCGCCGCGACGACCGCGGACGTATTGTCGTATGCACACTCTTGCGCATATGGGCTCGGATGCGAAGGGTGCCCGCGCCGATCCGCCTGCGACACTGGAGTGGTGTCGTCCTCCCGCTCGCTCCGCACCCTCCGCGGTGTCGTGGCGGCGACGGTGGCGACCCTCACGGCCCTGTTCTCGCACGTCGCGGGCGGCGGCGAGGTGCCGGGTCTCCTCGGACTCGCGGTGCCGCTCGTGCTGTCGGTGCCGGTCTGCGTCGCGCTCGCCGGCCGCGGGCTCTCGCTCGCGCGCCTGGCCGCCTCGGTCGGAGTGAGCCAGCTGCTCTTCCACGCGCTCTTCGAGATCGGCGCCGCGGCCGGGCCGGTTGGTGGGGCGCACGCCCACGGCGGCCCGATCGACGTCAGCGCCGCGACGGCCCACGCGGGCGGGCACGACTCCTCGATGGGGATCGCGCACCTGCTCGCGGCGGTCGTCACGATCGCCGTCCTGCACCGGGGCGAGGCGCTGCTGATCGCGGTCGCCGCGACGACGGCCCACGCGGCCGCGCGACTCGTGCGGGTGCCGGCCGTCCCCGTCCTCGCGGCGGCGACCGGGCGCCGCTCGTCGACCGCGCCGCGCGCGATCCTCCCGGTCGTGGCGGACGTGCTCGCCGACGCCGTGCCCCGCCGCGGGCCGCCCGCCGCCCCCGCCTCCTGATCCTCGACGCGCGCTGCGCGTCCTCATCGACCCCTGCCCGCGGGCGGGGTCTGTGCGCGATGCCCCGTCCCTCCGGACCGGCCGCGCGAAGGGAGCCACTGCTGTGGCGCACGCACCGTCCTCCACGCCCCTCGGCCACGACGGCCCCGACGACGACGACCTCCTCCCGCCCGGGCGGCCGGCCGCCGCTCCGCTCCGCGCGGCGGAGGCGACCCTGCTGCTCGCCGTCCCCGCGGCGATCGCCGTCGCGCTCGCCGGGCTGACGTACACCGGCGCGTTCTCGACCGAGACCCGCCTGATCGACCCCGGCGAGCTGGTGACCCGCGGCCTGCCCATCGCGCGGGTCGTGCACGACACCGCCGCGTCGCTGACGATCGGCCTGCTCACGGCCGCGACCTTCCTCCTGCCCGGGCAGCGGATCGCGCCCGGGATCGTCTCGTACTCGCAGAACCGGGCGCTGCGCTGGGCGACTTGGTCGGCGGCCGTCTGGGTGGCGTCGGCGCTCGCCGTGCTCGTCTTCACAGCGGCGAACGCGATCGGGCAGCCGCTGGACGCGCCGGGCTTCCGGACCCAGCTGGTCTTCTACGCCACGCAGCTCGAGCTGGGGCAGACGCTCGTGGCGTCGACGGCGTGCGCGACGGCGGTGCTGCTGCTCACCCTCTTCTCCCGGCGGCTCGGCTGGGTGGCGGCGGCGACCGCGATCGCGGTGCTGGCGCTCCTGCCGCTCTCGCTCTCCGGGCACGCGGCCGGCGCGGACGAGCACGCGAACGCGGTGAACAGCCTCGCGGTGCACCTGATCGGAGTGACGGCCTGGGCGGGCGGGCTCGCCGCGGTGATCCTGCTGCGGCGGACCGTCGGCGGCGAGATCGGCACGGTCGTCGCGCGCTACTCGGTGCTGGCCGGCTGGGCGTTCGGAGCGGTCGCCTTCTCCGGGCTCGTCAACGCGTCGCTCCGGATCGAGGGGGTCGAGGACCTCGGCACGCCCTACGGGCAGCTGCTGATCGTGAAGGCCGTCGCGCTGCTCGCGCTCGGCGGCGCGGGGGCCTGGCACCGGCTGCGGCTGATCCCGCGGCTGCGCGCAGACCCGGCCGACCGCCGCGCGTTCACCGCGGTCGCGGTCGGCGAGGTGCTGGTGATGGCGCTGACCATCGGCGTCTCGGTGGCGCTCTCGAACAGCGCGCCGCCGGTCTCGCAGGACCCGGTGAGCGGCGACGCGCGCCGCAGCCTGCTGGGCTTCCGCTACCCGCCCGAGGTGACGCCCGCGCGGATGCTCGACCAGTGGCACCTCGACGCCGTCTGGCTCGGGATCGCCGTCGTCGGCGCCGCCCTCTACGTGCACGCGGTGCTGAAGCTCCGGCGCCGCGGCGACGCCTGGCCGCTCGGCCGCACGCTCGTCTGGGTGGCCGGCTGCGCCGCCCTCGCCTACACGACCAGCGGCGGGCCGGGCGTGTACGGGCAGGTGCACTTCAGCACGCACATGATCCAGCACATGCTGCTGATGATGGTCGTGCCGCCGCTGCTCGTGCTCGGCGGGCCGGTGCTGCTCGCGCTGCGGGTGCTGCCGGTGCGCCGCGACGGCGGGCGGGGGCTGCGCGAGTGGATCCTCGCGGTCGTGCACTCGCGCTACCTCGCCGTGCTGTCGAAGGCGCCGGTCGCCGCGGTGCTCTTCGCGGGCAGCCTCGTCGCGTTCTACTACACCGGCTGGTTCGAGTGGGCGATGTTCAGCCACCAGGGCCACGTGCTGATGACCCTGCACTTCCTCGCGACCGGCTACCTCTTCTTCTGGGTCCTGATCGGCGTCGACCCGGGGCCGGACCGCCCGGGGCACGTGCTGCGGCTCCTGGTGATGCTGGCGACGCTGGCCTTCCACGCCTTCTTCGGCCTGGCGATCATGTCGCAGACCACCGTCCTCGCCGCGCCCTGGTGGACGGCGCTCGGGTACACCGACACGGAGGCACTGCTCGCGGACCAGGGCGTCGGCGGCGGGATCGCCTGGTCGGCGGGCGAGATCCCGATGGTGCTGATCGCGCTGGTCGTCGTCGCGCAGTGGGTGCGCTCGGAGGAGCGGACGGCCAAGCGCTACGACCGCCGCGCCGACCGGGACGGCGAGGCCGAGCTCGCGGCGTACAACGCGCGGCTGGACCGGCTCGACCGCCGGGGGTCCTGAGCGGCGCGGCGACCGGCCCCGCCGGCGCGCGTCAGTGGCGCGAGGCGGAGTCCGCGTCCCAGAGCGCCTCGAGCGGATCGTCGGCGTCCTCGCCGGCGAGGAGCTCGGCGTGCCGGCGCTCCGCCTCCTCGGCCGAGATCTCGCCGAGGTCGATCGAGGCGCGCAGGGCCGCGGCCCGGCCGCCCTCGCGGGTGAGGAACGGGTCGGCGGGGGTGGCGTGCCGGACGCCGTCGCGGGCGTCGAACGCGGAGGCGGTGATCCCCGTCACCGCGGGGGAGGAGGCGAGCAGGGCCATCGCGACCCGGTCGGCCGCCTGCCAGGCCGAGGCCGACGAGCCGCGCTCGGCGATGATCGGGCCGTCGGGGGTGCCGATGGTGAGCCGCTCGATGTCCGGGAGGAGGCGGAGGATGCGCGCCGCGGCGTCGAGCGCCTCGGCGGGCACGGAGTCGACGGGGCCGGAGAACAGCGGGGTCCAGTCCTCGATCGGGAGACGGTGCCTCCAGGTGTCCATCCGGGCTCCTTCCGTGATCGTTCACGGCGTCGTCACGACGTGCACGTGCCTGAAGGCTAGAGCGGGCCCCTGCGCGCGTCGACCCCCGGATCGAGGGAGTGCGTTTTCGGGACCACTCCGGTCGGGGGCGGCGAGGCCGTCCCTCCGGGCGACCTGTCGAGCTGTGCGGGCGCTGTGCCGCGCGGAGCGCGGGTGGGTGCCTGCGGCGTGATGCCTGGTCGATCCACGTGCCCCGGGGTGACCCCGGAGAGGACGGAGCAGCGCGTGCCCCGTCCGCCTCGCCCGGAGGGGCGGTGCCGCCCAGCCTAGGCTGGAGCGCACGAGGCGGGGGGGTCGTCGTGCACGGACGGGACGCGGTGGTCGAGGCGCTCGCGCACGCGTTCCTCGGCGCGGAGTGGACCCCCGCCGAGCTGCGCGCCGCGGCCGCCGACTCCCTCGGCGCCCGCCGCCGCTGGATCGGCCCGCTGGTCACCGCCGTGCTCGTCGCCTTCCCGCATCCGCCGCTCGACGCGCCGCGCGAGCTCGCGCAGGTGGTCGCGGGGCTGCTCCCGGAGCGCGCGCAGCCGGTGGTCGCGCACCTCGCGCCCGTTCCCGCGCGGGCCGTGCCCTCCTCCTCGCCGGTGCCCGCGATCGACGGCCGGGACGACCTCGCGCGGCTGCTCGGGCTCGCGCCGGCGCAGCTGGACGGGTTCGCCGACCTCGGGCAGTGGAACCGCCGGACGCCGCACGGTGCTCCCAACCCCGGCGCTCTCCAGAACTACGACCACGTCTGGCGGCAGCGCCCGGGCCGGGCACCGCGGCTGCTCGAGGTGCCGCGCTCGCGGCTGCGCGCGGTGCAGCGGAGCGTCCTCGATGAGATCGTCGGCCTGGCGCCGGTGCACCCGGCCGTGCACGGCTTCGTCCCGGGGCGCAGCGCGATCACCGGGGCGGCCGTGCACGCGGGCTCGGCGATGCTGATCACCCTCGATCTGCAGCGCTTCTTCGCGCAGGTCACCGCGGCGCGGGTGTTCCGGCTGCTGCGCGGCGAGGGGCTGCCCGAGGCGGTCGCCTTCGCGCTGACCGGGCTGTGCACCCACGCGGTGCCGGTCGCCGCGATCCACCGGATGCCCGCCGGCGGCGAGCCGGAGGAGCGGGCCGCGCTCCGCCGCTCCCTCGCCCTCGCGCACCTGCCGCAGGGCGCGCCGACCTCGCCCGCGCTGGCGAACCTGGCGCTGCGCCGCCTCGACGCGCGACTGACCGGCTACGCCGAGGCGGCCGGCGCCCGCTACACCCGCTACGCCGACGACCTCGCCTTCAGTGGCGACGCGCGCTTCGCCCGGCGGGCGGAGGCCTTCGCGCGCGGGGCGGCGCGGATCGTGGAGGACGCGGGCTACGCCGTGAACCCGCGGAAGACGCGGCTGCGGCCCGCCTCGACGCGGCAGAGCGTGACCGGGATCGTGGTCAACGCGCACCCGGCCGTCCGGCGGGCCGATGTCGACCGGCTGCACGCGATCCTGCACAACTGCGCCGTGCACGGGCCGGGCGGGCAGAACCGGGCGGGCGTGCCCGACCTCCGGGCGCACCTCCTCGGCCGGATCGCCTGGGTGAGCGCGGTGCATCCCGGCCGCGGAGCGCGGCTGCGGGCCTTGTTCGAGCGGATCCCGTGGCCGGAGCCCTCAGGGGCCGCCCCGTCCCTCGATCCCGCGGGGCCGCGCCCGTAGGATGCAGCGGTGCCCGTGACCCTCCCCGCTCCGCGAACGATCGACCCCGCCTCCGTCCCCGCCCTGCGCTGGGGAGTGATCGGCACGGGCATCGCCGACGCCTTCGTGGCCGCGATCCACTCGCGCTCGGTGCAGCGCGCCGTCGCCGTCACCGCCCGGGACGCCGAGAAGACGCGCGCCTTCGCGGACAAGCACGGCATCGCGACGGTGCACGCGACGGTCGAGGAGCTGGTCGCCGACGCCGGGATCGACGCCGTCTACATCGCGACCCCGCACCCGCTGCACCGCGCGCAGGCGCTCGCCGCGATCGCGGCCGGCAAGCACGTGCTGATCGAGAAGCCGATCGCGATGTCCGCGGACGAGGCGCGCGAGATCACCGACGCGGGCCGCGCCGCCGGCCTGCTGGTGATGGAGGCGATGTGGGCGCGCTACCTGCCCCAGGCCGACGTCATCCGCCAGGTCGTCGAGAGCGGGGTGCTCGGCGAGCTCCGCCTGGTCACCGCCGACTTCGGCTTCTCCGTCCCCGTCGATCCGACCGGGCGGCTCTGGGCGAAGGAGCTCGGGGGCGGCGCGCTGCTCGACGCCGGGGTGTACCCGATCTCGTTCGCGTCCTCGGTGCTCGGCGCGCCCGTCTCGGTCGTCGCCTCCGGGACCGTCGACCCGGGCACGGGCGTCGACGCGAGCGCCGACCTGCTGCTGACCACCGGCTCCGGCGCCCGCGCGCTGCTGTCGACCTCGCTCCAGACGTCGCTGCCGGTCGAGGCGATGGTCCTCGGCTCGGAGGGGCGGCTCGCGGTGCACAGCCCGTTCTTCGGCCCGAGCGGCGTGACGCTGACGCTCGGCAGCATGAGCTCGGGGCAGGACTCGGAGGTCTGGACCGACGAGGGGCCGTGGCCCTACGGTGCGCTGTCCTTCCAGGCGACGGCGTTCGCCTCCTATGTCGCCGCGGGGCTCGTGGAGTCGCCGGTGCACCCGCACCACGAGGTCGTCTCGGTGCTGGCGACGATCGACGAGGCCCGCCGCCAGGTCGCGGCGCAGGCGCAGGCTCAGGCGGCCCCGTCCACCCCGGCCGCGTCTCCCGCTCCGGCCGTCTGATGCGCATCCTCACCTGCCTGCACACGATGGAGGTCGGCGGCAGCCAGATCAACGGGATCGAGCTCGCCGGGCGGATGGCCGCGCTCGGCCACGAGGCGGTGGTCTACGGGCCGGACGGCGATCTGCGCCCGCTGGTCGCCGAGCTCGGGCTGGACTGGGAGGAGGCGCCGGAGAAGGGGCCCCGCCTGTCCTTCCGGAGCATGGCGCGGCTGCGGCGCCTCGTCCACGAGCGGCGGATCGACCTGATCCACGCCTACGAGTGGGCGCCGACGATGGACGCCGCCTTCGGGCCGCACCTGATCGACGGCGTGCCCGTGGTGACCACGGTGCTCTCCCCGGAGGTGCCCGACTTCGTGCCGGCTGCCTTCCCGATGATCGTCGGCGTGGTCGAGCTGCTCGAGGAGGAGTCGCGGCGCCGGCCGACGCTGCACCTGATCGAGCCGCCGGTGGACGCCGAGCTGAACGCGCCGGTCGCGGACGCCGAGCGGACGGCGGAGCTGCGGGAGCGCTTCGACGTGCAGGACGGCGAGATCGCGGTCGTCACGGTGGCGCGGCTGGTCGTCGACCTCAAGCGCGAGGGGATCCTCGCGGCGATCGAGGCGGTCGGGCGGCTCGACGCCGAGCGGGGCCAGGAGGGGCCGCGGCTCCGGCTGATCGTCGTCGGCGACGGCCCGGTCCGCGGCGAGCTGCAGGCCGCGGCGGACAGGGTGAACGCGGGGCGCTCGCGCGAGCTGGTGACGCTGACCGGGCAGATGCTCGACCCGCGCGACGCGTACGCGGTCGCCGACATCGTGCTCGGCATGGGCAGCAGCGCGCTGCGGGGGATGGCGTTCGCGAAGCCGCTGGTCGTGCAGGGCGAGAAGGCGTTCTGGCGGCTGCTGACGCCGGAGTCGCTGCCGTTCTTCCTCGACGGCGGCTGGTACTCGCTCGGCGACGGCGTCGACGGGCCGGGGCGCCTCGCCGGGATCCTCGCGCCGCTCGCGGCCGACGCGGAGCTGCGGGAGCGGCTCGGAGCGCTCGGGCGCGAGGTGGTCGTCGAGCGCTTCAGTCTCGCGGCGGCGGCGCGCACCCAGGCGGCGATCTACGCGGAGGCGGTGGCCGCGCGGAGCACGCTGCCGCGGCGGCTGCGCGCGCTGGCCCACCCGGCGGTGCGGTACGCGGCGTACCGCCTGCACCCGCTCAAGCGGCGCGTCCTGGGGCTGCTCGGGCGCTGAGTGCGGCGCTTCCCGACAGCTGTTGCCCACGCCGGCGATTCCGTCAAGGGTCTCCTCCTGGCCGCTGAGCGCGTCCTACAGTCCTGTCATCCGGCCGCATCCGGAGACTCCGTCGTCCCGCGACGGCTGCGGGCGCGGCCCCGACGACGGGGAGGACCAGATGTCCAGAGACGATGTGATGCCGGGCCGGTTCGCCCGCTTCGTGAAGTGGGTGCACCGTGCCGACGGCTGGGAGCCGCAGTATCTGCGCGGCCGCGTGCTGGCGAAGACCGACGGCGCCTGGATCGTCGCGGTCGACGGCCAGGAGACCCGCGTGATGAAGAAGGAGTGGAGCGTGTACCGCTGAGACTGCCCGATCGCCGGACGCCGGAGATCCGCGAGACCGGTCCCGGCGCGTTCGTCCTCGAGCTGCGCCGCACCCGCCGCCGGCCGTCCGAGGAGCTCGGCCTGCTGCTGCGCGACCGCGGCCGCTGGATCGCGATCGGCCCGGAGGGCGTGCTCGCCTCCGCGGAGAGCTTCGACGAGGCGCTCGCGACCCTGCAGCCCCCCTGCTGATCGAGCAGGCCGCGGAGCGGGCGCACCGAGATCCGGCGGCGCCGAGAGGTGAGGTCTGCAGGCTTGCCGACCTGGTCGCGGTGGGTCTCGATACGCCCCTGTCGGGGCTGCTCGACCGGCAGGGGGCGTGCAGGCGGTGGTGGGTGCCGCAGAACATCAGCTGAGACGGGTGAGCCTCCTCTGTCAGCGGAGGGCACCCCTTCTCAGCTGATGTTGTGCGGAGCTCGCGTCCCTCCATGCTGATCGAGTAGCCCGCGGAGCGGGCGTATCGAGATCCGGCGACGCCTGGAGTGGGGTCGCCGGGCCCGCCGTGCTGGGGAGGGCGGGTTTCGATACGCCCCTTCGGGGCTACTCGACCAGCATGGTCGGCGGCGGCGTCAGCGGTGCTTGCCCGGTGCCTGGATGCCGAGGACGGCAAGGGTCAGGGTGCCGGAGGTGCTCTGCGCGGCGGACGGGGACGACTCCGGGAGCCGCAGGGTGAGGCGGAGGTGATCGGTCGCTCCGATGGCGAAGGCGGGGGAGGCGGGCAGGTCGATGCGGGCCGTGGCGGGGCGGTCGGCCGCGACGGTGGTCGTCGTGCCGGGGCAGGTCGCGGCGTCGGACGACCAGGCCACCGAGCAGCGCTCGAGGGCGAGCTGCAGGCCGTCGGAGGCGCTCGCGCCGACGGTCGTCGCGGCGGACTCGAGCTGCAGGGCGCCCATCGAGACGGTGCCGGCGTTGGTGAGGTCGACGAGGCGCCGGGCCGTGCCGCCGGGCAGCAGATCGGCGACGGGGACCTGCACGGTGGTGACTCCCGTGGCGTCGAACTCGGCGACGACGGTGCCCGCGCCGACCTGGGCGCCGGCGGTCGCGCGGTCGAGGAACAGGGCGGACGCGGAGGCGCCGGCGCCGAGCACCAGCGCGATCGCCGCGGCGAGGGCGAGCGGTGCGCGGGAGCGGCGGCGGGTCGGGACCGCGCGCCGACGGCCGTGCGCGCGGGTCGCGGGCGTGCCGATCGCCACCGTGCCGCTCACGACCGCACCTCCGTCGGCCGGCGCCAGATCACGACGAGCACGGCGCCGACCACGAGCGCGCCGCCGACCGCGAAGAACGCGAAGCGCGCCTGGGGCTGCGCGAGCGCGATGCTCGGCCAGCCCAGCAGCGGCACGACCGACTCCTCGCGCCAGATCCGCTGATCCGCGATGGTGACGATCCACGGGTCCGCCTGCGGGTTGTTGTCGCCCTTGGTGGTCAGCGCGAGGAGCCCCGGCGACCAGCCGCGCAGCTCGGCGGCCTCGGCGTCGGAGTAGACGAGCGTGACGCGGTGGATCACCCGGCGCTCGGGCACGTCGGGGTCGGTGAAGACGATCACGTCGCCGGCGCGCACCGCGGCCTGGTCGACGGGGAGGGTGACGGCGAGCGAGCCGACGGGCATGTCCGGCGCCATCGAGTTCGAGAGCACGGGCACGAGGCGCACGACGCCGAGGGCGGACGCGACGAAGACGGCGACGCCGGCGAGCGCGACGAGCGCGACGACCAGGCCGAGGAGGCGGCGGAGGCCCGCGACGACCGGTCTGCTCGCGACGGGTCCGCTCACGACTGCGTCGCTCCTGTCCGTGCTGCTCACGACCGAGCCTCCTTCCGCCGGCGGCCGGTGGCGGCGAGCAGAAGCCCGGCGCCGAGGGCGAGCAGGCCGCCGAGCAGCGCGGCGCCGACGTCGCGGCCGGTGACGGCGAGGCCGTTCCCCGGGCCGCCGTTCCCGAGGGCGCCGTTCCCGGAGGCGCCCTCGTCGTCCGCGCCGTTCCCGGAAGGGCCGCCTCCGGGAGCGCCGGAGTCGTCGATCGCCCCGGTCTCGCGCACGAGCACGCGCAGGGCGGCCGACGTGCTCTCGAGCGCGTTGCCGGAGCCGGCCGGGAAGCTCACCCGGACCCGCACGCCGACGGTCTCGCCGCGGTCGAGCGCCCGGGACCCGTCGAGCCGGCCGAGCGACGCGGCCGGTCCGGTGCCCATCGGCTCGACGCCCTCGGGGCAGAGGTAGCGCTCGACGGAGCGGCCGTCGGCGACGAGGACGTCGTCGATCGTGAAGGCGGAGGGGCAGAGGTCGACGTCCAGCTGGAGACCGGCGCGCGGATCGGTGGCGAGCGCGTCGCCGCCGTCGACCGCGAAGGCGACCGACACCTGGTGCGCCGACGAGCCGACGTTGGTGACCTCGGCGGCCCACTCGGTGGTGTCGCCGGGGGCGAGGCCGGTGAGGGCGGCGGGAGCCGTCAGCTCGCGCACGTCGAGCAGGGCGGCGGGCGGAGCGACCGACGCCGCGGACACCGCGGGCGCGAGGAGGACCGCCGCGAGGACGGCGCCGATCGCGCGCAGGGCTGGCATGGGGCTCCGAGGGGAAGAAGAGGAGGAGGAGGAGGAAGAAGGAGGAGGTGCTCCCGCCCCGGCCGCGCGTGCGGGCGGGCACGGCGCCGGGGCGGGAGCGGTCGGCTACTTCTGGATGCCGGCGCGCTGGATCGCGGCGGCGGTGAAGGTGATCTGCGCGGCGGCGTTCTCGTAGTCGTTGTCGGCCGCGGTGGGCAGCACGAGCTCGATCAGCGTGTTCAGCGAGACGTCGCCGGCGTCCGACGGGAAGGTGCCGGTCGCCGTGGGGGTGAGGCCGAAGTTCGCCGGCGTGAAGTTCGCGGCGTTGGCGACTCCGCCGATGGTCGACAGCTTGCCGCTGCCGGTCGTCGTCGTGGTCCCGGCGCAGGTGTACGGGCCGTTCACCGCGGGGGCGGTCGCGGCGGTCGTCCACGCGACGGTGCAGGTCAGCAGGCGGTAGTTCAGGCCGTCCGTGCCGGTGACGAGCGACTCGCCGGGGCCGGCGAGCAGCGGGTCGTCGGTGCCGGCGGTCTCCGAGGTGACGTCCTGGTAGAAGCGCACGGTGGAGACGAGGTCGCCGTCGTTGGTCGCGTTCGGGAGCACGAGGGTCAGCGGGCGCTGGATCGTGTCGCCGGGCGCGATGTCGGTGACGGTGAAGCCGCCGGTGACGTTGATGTCGGTCTGGCCGGCGTCGACGTTGCCGACCGCGGTGCCGGAGTCGGTGAAGACGGCGAAGGCGCCGGCGCCGGCGAGGGCGCCCGCAGCGAGGAGGACACCGCCGGTGAGGGCGATCCTCTTCCAGGGGGCGCGCTTGCGGGAGTCGTTCTCGGTGGAGGCTGTGGCGGTCATGACGGTTCCTTTCAGATGGGTGCCCGGTGCGGGCCTGGTCTCCCTCACGCGGGCGTGTGCAGGACGGGTGGGAGGGTTCGTGGGGCGAGGCGGCCGCGGCATCAGCAGCCCCTCGCGGTGGCGACGGCCGGCTGCGCGACGGCGGTCGAGGGGGCCGACGCGGTGCCGAGCCAGCGCTGCAGGTCGGGTCGGACCCGCCACTGGTAGCTGCGGCCCTCGCCGAGTCGGTCGTCGGTGAAGGAGGTGGCGCTGGCCGCGGGCGTCGCGACGACGGTCCAGGCGCCGGGCGTCGCTCCGGCCAGGCGGCGCTCGAGGGTCCAGCCGGTGGCGCCGGGTGCGGCGGACCAGCTCACGAGCGTGCTCGGACGGTTCGCGGTGCAGCTCGCGACGGGGGTGGCGACGACGGAGGAGCGGGTCCAGGCGCCGAGGCCGATCGCTCCGCTGGTCGTGTCGGTGTCGGTGAAGCCGCGGGGGACCAGCGGTGCCGGATCGACGAACACGGTGATCGTGCTGATCGCGGTGAGCGCGCCGTCGCTCGCGGTGTAGGCGATCGGCACGGTGCCGGTGAAGGCCGCGGCGGGCGTGTAGCTGCAGGTCGCGCCCGTGCAGGAGAAGGTGCCGCTGCTCGCGGTGCCGACGGCGCTCAGGGTCAGCGTGGTGCCCGCGTCCTCGTCGGTGTCGTTGGCGAGCGGCGAGACGGTGACGGCGGGGCCTCCGGCGGTCGCGACGGCGCGGTCCGGGCGGGCGATCGGCGCGTGGTTGAGCGCGGTCACGGTGATCGTGACGCGGACGTTCCAGGTGCCGTAGGTGCCCGAGAGCGCGTAGTCGAAGACGTCGGTGCCGACGAAGGCGGCGATCGGGCGGTAGGTGCACTGCCCGCGGGTGGCGCCGCTGTCGACGCAGGTGACCGAGCCGGAGACCGGGGTCGCGGGGGCGGGGGTGGCGGCGCCTCCGACGACCTTGGGGGTCGCCGAGAGCTGGGCCCGGGAGAAGGTCGCGCCGGTCGCCGCGGCGCCGTCGTTGGCGAGCACGTCGACGACGACCGAGCCGCCCTGGACGACCGTCGCCGCGTCGGGCAGCGGATCGGGGATCACCGAGATCGTGACGGAGGCGGTGCGGGTGATCGCGGAGCCGGTCGGCGGTGTCGCGGTGGCGGTCGCGGTGTTCGAGATCGTGCCGGCCGTCACGTCCGCCGCGGTGGTCGTGTAGGTGGCGGTCGCGCTGACGACCTGGCCGGGCGTGAGCCGGCCGGCGGTGCCGGGCCAGCTGAAGGTCAGCGCCGAGAGGCCGGACTTCGGGTCGGTGATCCCGACGCTGGTGAGGGTCGTGTTGCCGGTGTTGGTGGCGCGGAAGGTATACGTGACGACGGTGCCCGCGGTGCTGATGAAGGCGGGGTTGGCGGTCTTGGTGAAGGCGAGGTCGGCGGCGCGGGTGAGCGTGATCGTCCGGGTGGCGGTGCTGGTGACGGCGGCGCCGGTGGGCGGGGTGCCCGTCGCGGTGGCGGTGTTGACGACCGAGCCGGCGTCGACGTCGGCCTGGGTCAGCGGGTAGCTGGCGGTCGCGGTGACCTGCTGGCCGATGCCGAGCTGGCCGGCGGTGCCGGGCCAGGCTCCGTAGACCACGGTGACCTTGGGGTCGGCGATCGCGACGGACGTCAGCGGCACGTTGCCGGTGTTCACGAGGGTGAAGGAGTAGGAGATCGTCGAGCCGATCGCGGCGGCGCCGTTGAGCGTGCCGTTCTTGGTCAGCGTCAGGGCCGGCGCGTAGCGGATGGGCGTGGTGGTGCTCGAGCTCGCCGTGACGGTCGTGGGGCTCGCCGCGAGGGTGCGGCCGGTGACCGTGGCCGTGTTGGGGATCGCGGTGCCGCTGTTGATGTCGGCCTGGGTCACCGTGTACGCGGCGGAGGTGAAGACGGCCTGCGCGCTGGGGGCGATCGTCGCGGTCGCCGGGGTGATCGAGGCGACCTTCGTGTCGGTGACGGCGACGTTCTGCAGCGTGACGTTGCCGGTGTTGGTGGCGCGGAAGGTGTAGACGATCTGCTCGCCGACGTCGGCCTGCTGGTTGCCGTTGGTGTCGGTGAGGGCGCCGGACTTGACCAGGGTGATGACGGGGGCGGGCGTGCTGATCGGGGCGGTGACGGTCGCGGTGCGGCTCGTGACGGTGACGGTCGTCTGGCCCGGAGTCGTCTTGGTGGCCGAGGCCGTCGCGGTGTTGACGAGGTTCCCGGCGACCGCCTCGGCCGCCGTCACGGTGTGCGAGCCGGTGCAGATCACCGACGCGAGTGGGGCGAGGGTGGTCGTCGGGCAGGTGACGGTCGGCACCTTCGGGTCCGAGACGGCGACACCGCTGAGCGTGCCGGTGACCGAGCCGTTCGTGACGACGAACTGGTAGGGGATGACCGAGCCCTCGTTGTAGGCGGCGGGCTGGGTCGTGGTGCGGTCGATCTGCTTCACGAGCGAGATGTCGTCGAGGTCGTTGATGGAGGAGACCGAGACGTTGCGGATCAGGTGGGTGTCGCTCGATCCGCCGGTCGACGCGGTGAAGCCGAGCTTGTAGGTGGAGGGGGCGGCGGTGGTCATCGTGAACTGCAGCGCCTGGGTGAGCGAGGCGGCGGCCATGCCGGCGGTGGCGCCGTAGTAGACGGTGACCACCGGGAACGCGGCCGACGAGACGGTGACGCGGATGGTGCGTCCGGCGCCGGTGCCGGGGGCGCCCGTGTCGCTGAGGTTGACGGTCGGGCGGAGGGAGGCGAGTGTTCCGGGCGGGGCGGTGCCCGCGATGTAGCAGTAGCCGGTCTTGCCCTGGCCGGGGCCGCGGGCGACGATGCGGTTGGCGGTCGTGCCCGGAGGAGTGGGCGGGGTGGCGCAGCCCGCGCCGAGACCGCCGCCGGTGCTGGAGAAGTTGCCGAAGACGTCGAGGCCGATGCCGAGGTAGCCGCCGTTCACGCCGTCGACGGTCGTGGACTGGCCGTAGCCGAGCGAGCCGCCGGGAGCGCCCGCCGCGGTGAGGCTGCGCGAGCCGTCGGTGAGGAAGAAGCCGATGCCGTCGGCGCCCTGCAGGCCGAGCGCCGCCTGGTACTGGTACTGGTCGAACTGGACGTCGAGGCCGCCGGTCGCGGGGATCGGGCGGTTGAAGACCGCGCCGCCTTTGGCGTTGGTGCGGGTGTCGGTGAGCTGCAGGAAGCCGGGGGTGGTCGCGGCGGCGGGAGCCTGCGTGCGGTTGGCGCAGACGCCGAGGGTCGAGGTGCCGGCGGGCGGCGCCGTCGTGGCGCGGGTGATGCAGGCGCTGTCGAGGGCCTGCCAGGCGGGGTCGACGACGCTCGTGCCGCCGAAGCCCTCCTGGAGCAGGACGGTGGCGGCCTCCGCGCGCGGCGCGGGCAGGACGACGAGGACGGCGGCGAGCAGGACGAGGATCAGCGTCAGGGCGAGCGGGCGCGGTGCTGCCGAGGTCGGGGTCTGCGGAGTGGGGTGACGGTGGCGGGCGAGCGCGCGCACTTCCGTCATGATCCGATCCCTCCGGGCTGCTCCGGCGGGCGGTCCGGGTGGAGCAGGCATCAAGATACGTTTCGGGTCGAGGCGCCTTGACCCCCGGATTGGGCACGCGCGGGTCCAATCCGGTGACGTGCTCTCAGGTGGTGTGCAGGGTGCGCTCAGCGCCGAGTGGTCGCCGATGGCGGTGCGCGGGGGCGGTGGCGCGACCGGCGTGCTGCGGGCGGGTGCTGGTGGTGGCGGCGGACCGCGGGATCAGCGTGACGTCGCGGTCAGCACGGGGGAGCGGTGGGGGACGAGCCGCCACCGCGCGCGGCGGGCGGGGCGGTGGCGTTGCGGAGCGACGGGGCGGGCGCAAGCCCCGGCGCTGGCGGCGATGGGCGGACGACTGGCGCGACGGCGCGGTCGGCCCGGGCGGGGCGCGCGCCGCGCGTCCGTCATCCTGCGCCGATACGGGTCTCGACACGCGCTGCGCGCTGCTCGACCGGCATGCCGGCCGGCCCGTGTCTCTTCCAAGTAGATCCGCGCCTTCATGCTGATCGAGTAGCCCGCGCAGCGGGCGTCTCGAGATCCACCCCCCTGCAACCGCCGTGTGGTTACCCGCGCCGCCGGATCCGCCACGGCAGCGCCAGCCAGATCCCGGCGATGAGGACCGCCGTGATCGACGCCATCGTGATCGCCAGCGGCCGCGTCGTGACGACGTCGAAGATCAGCAGCACCGTCCCCACGAGCACCAGCGCCACCGCCATCAGCGTCAGCCGCAGCAGGACGTCGGCCGCGCGCACCAGCGTCCGCTTCGCCCGGCGGCGGAACAGCTCGCGGTGCAGGCTGACCGGCGCGAGCCCGAGCAGGGTCGCGAGCACCGAGCCGCTGATCAGCACCAGGTAGACGTCGGTCTGGAAGAGGTCGAGGTCCTCGAAGCGCTGCTGGAAGGCGATCGCCAGCAGGAACCCGGTGAGGATCTGCGTCCCGGTCTGGATGACCCGCAGCTCCTGCAGGATCTCGCTCCAGTTGCGGTCGAGCCGCTCGTTCTCGGTCTCGTCGCGGCCGTCGCCGGGCAGGTCGTCGCGCGGGTCGGCGGCGGGGTCCGGCTGCGGATCCGGACGCGGGTCGGCGGGGGTGGGCGGCACCGTCCCATTGTGCCCGGCGACGTCCGTTCACCCCGCGTTCGCCCGAGCGCGGCTTCCCGCACTGGCGGGACGGGCGCCGGCGAGGCACCCTGGTCGCAGGACCAGGCGATGGCGGCTCTCCCTGGCGGCGGTGGCCGCGACCGGTCTCGCGGTCGGCGGGGCGACCCTGTTCAGCTGGACGATCAGCGCGCTGGTCCGGTCCGGGGAGCAGGAGCGCTACGCCGCCCTGCTCGCCGAGCCTCTGGAGCGGCACGGCGTGACGGGCTTCTCCGACAGCAGCGACGGCACGCAGACGGACGGCGTCGACAAGGTCCAGGTCGCCGCCCCCGAGAGCGAGCACGCCGCCGTCGAGGCGGCACTGCGCGAGTCGGGGCTGTCCATCGCGGACCCGCCGGTGCGGTTCCTGCCCGAGTCCTGAGCGCGGATCCCTCAGCGTGCCCCGCTACAGATGCAGCAGGCTCCAGTCGATGATGACCGCGAGCGCGGTGAACAGCGCGGCGACCGCCCCGACCGCCTTGCCGGCCCGGTCGAGGTCGCTGCGGGGGCCCGGCCGCATGTCGGCGACGACGCGCAGCAGCGCCCCGAGCAGCGCGATCACGGTGACGGCCAGTATCCAGACCTTGAGCGAGACGTGCGAGTCGACGTCGAGCAGGGTGAGGGTCACCACCGGCACGAGCACGGCGAGGACCGACACGACGACCAGCAGGACGCCGCGCCGCGTGAGATCGGTGGGGCCGTAGGAGCCCTCGCTCAGCCAGGCGCGGAGCGGGCGGCGGGCGGCGGCTGCGGTCTCGGCTCCGTCGGTCCCGGTCTCGGTCTCGGCCTCGGTCGCGGCGGAGGCCTGGGGTGCGCTCGTGCTCACGGGCGGGCTCCTGAAGTGGATGCGGGAGTGGCGCTGCCGCGGACGCAGAGGGGATCGGTCGAGTCTGACGCCGCGCGGCCGCCGACGGAAGAGCCGCTTGCGGACGTGTCCGGAAGCGGACAGGGGGTCGATAGCTGTGCAGCGCCAGGAAGTGACTCGCCCGAGAAGGCTCGTTCTCGCGGTGGGGAACGAGCCTTCTCGGGCGAGTGAGCGGCCGGGTGGGCGGCGGGCGGCTAGCGGCAGGCCGTCAGGCTCGCCACTCCGTCGGACAGGGTGCCGGTGCCGCCGAGCAGCACGACGCTGGTGGCGCCGAGGCTCTTGATGTCGTCGAGGACGGGCTGGGGGACGCAGTCGGGCTTCACCGTGTAGAGCGGGTTGCGGGTGAAGCCGGCGGCGGCCGCTCCGGAGAGGGCGTCGGGGAACTTCTCGCCGGTGGCGAGGTAGACCGTCGACGCGGCCGTGAAGGCGGCGCGGTTCAGCTGCACCGAAGTGTCGTAGCGGTCGACGCCGCCGATGCGGATCGGCGTGATGCGGAACGAGTTCTCGATGCCGGTGCTGACCGAGAGCGGGTCGCCCGCGATGGTCAGCTTCTTGACGCCGAGGCCCTGCACCAGGGAGCGGGTGGTGTCGTCGACGGCGCTGAGTCCGCCGTTCACCAGGAGGACGGGCGCCCGGACCGAGCCGGCCGCGGCAGCCGCGGCGAGGGCGTCGGGGAACTTCTCACCGGTGGCGAGCCACGCCTGCGAGGAGCCCTTCGGGAACGCCGCTTCGACGAGCTTCGCCGCGGTGTCGTAGCGGTCGACGCCGCCGATGCGCTGGACCTCGCCGGTCTTCGCGTAGGCGGCGAGCTCGGTCACGAGGCGGTCGCTGACGCTCAGGTTCGAGCCGACGACGACGATCTTGCTCGGCTTGAGGCGGCGCAGCTCGTCGCGGACCGGCTGCGACATCGAGTCCTGGTCGACCAGCAGCAGCGGGCCGTTCTGCTTCGCGGCGGCGGGTGCCGCGGCGAGGGCGTCGGGGAAGTTGCCGCCGGTGGCGATGAAGACGACCGGCACGTTCGCCTTGAACGTCGCGGCCGAGACCTTCGCGGCGGTGTCCTGACGGTCGACGCCGGCGATGCGGGTGACGACCACGGGGCTACCGGGCGTGGGAGTCGCGGTCGGCGTGGCGGTCGGGGTCGCCGTGGGCGTGGCGGTGGGGGTCGCGGTCGGCGTGGCCGTCGGAGTCGCGGTCGGAGTGGCCGTGGGCGTCGCGGTCGGCGTGGCCGTCGGGGTGCCGGTGGCGGTCGGGGTCGGCGTGGGCGTCGACCCGTCGTCGCAGGACGCGGCGGTGACGTCGTAGGTGTACTGCACGTTGGCCGAGCTGCCGGCCCAGACCACGAGGCGGTCGCCCGTCTTGACGGGCACCGGGGCGAAGGCGAAGGGTCCGCCGGTGGCCGGGACGGTCGTCTGGGTGGCGGTCGTGCCGTTGACGGCCAGTCCGAGGTTCGTGGCCCCCGTGCCGGCGACCGGGCCGCCGGTGTCGCCGGCGACGACGGCGCTGACGGGAGCGCCGTCGGTGCAGGTGACGTCCGTCGAGGCGGTCGGGGCGGCGGCGGCGCTGAGGGCGGGCGTGAGGCCGACGGTGCCGGCGATCACCGCGGCGGCGATCAGGGCGACCCGTGAGCGGCGCGGGGCCCTCACAGTGCCACCACCGCGGCGGTCGGCGTGCAGGAGAGGTGGAGCGATGACGACATCGTGTCGCCTTTCTCGAGAGGGCGGATCGGGCCGCTCCGGTCCCTCGTCGCGATCCCTCCTCCCTCGCGGCCGCGGCGTCGCGGGCGGGGTGTCGGGGTCGACAGGGGAACGGATCGGTGCTCGAAAGCTAGCGAGACGGCCACCGCCTCGGCAATGGGCACCGGCAGAGGGTCCCCCTGTTGGGGGGCGTCAGGCCCTCACCCGATCCGCCCCCGGCCCCTCACCCCTGCCCGGCCGCGAAGCGCCGCACCACGGGCCGCTCCACCACGCTCACCAGCGCGTACAGCGCGACGGCGACCGCGACGACGACCACCGTCTCCGACCACAGCGCGCTGAAGCGCGAGGCCGCGTAGTCGCGGACGAGCATGCTGCCGAGACCCTCGCCGGTCGCGAGCCACTCCGCCAGCGTCGCACCGGCGAAGGCGCCCGGGACGGCGATGCGGGCCGAGGCGAAGATCGCGGGCAGGGCGTAGAGCAGGCGGACCTTGCGGGTCACCATCGCGGTCGAGCCGCCCATCGAGACGACGAGGTCGCAGGCGAGGACCGGCGCGGCGCGCAGGGCGGCCGCGACGCTCACCAGCGTCGGGAAGAAGGTCACCAGCGAGACGATCACCGTCACGCCGAGCAGCCCGCGCCCGAAGACGAGGGCGAGCAGCGGGGTCATCGCGACCAGCGGGATCGAGCGCATCACCACGGCGGCGGGCAGCACCGTGCGCTCGACCCAGCGCGACAGCACGATCCCCACCGCGACGAGGCAGGCGAGCGCGGTGCCGATGACGTAGCCGACCCCGGCGTCGCGGAGCGTGATCGCCAGGCCGTCGAGGACGATCCCGCGGTTCGCAGCGGCGTCGGGATCCGCGAAGAGGTGGGTCAGCACGTCCAGCGGCGTCTTCGCGAAGTACGGCGACAGGCCGAACGCCAGGATCGCGCCCCACCAGACCGCGACGACCACCGCGATCGAGCCGAGCAGCCCGAGGAGCGCCGTCACGGCGCTCCGGCCGCCGCGCAGTCCCGACGCGGTCGCGATGCTCTGGCCGACCGCGGTCGAGACGTCGCGCGAGACCCACGGAGTGGCGGCGCGGCCGATCAGTCCCGCCGCGAAGTAGACGAGCCCGGCCAGCGCCGACATCGTCAGCGCGACCGCCCAGGTCCGCGGCACCTGGAACGACGACTGCGCCTGCACCAGCATCACGCCGAGGCCGCGGGAGGCGCCGAGGTACTCGCCGAGGATGGTGCCGAGGATCGCGGCGGGCGCGGCGATCTGCAGGCCGGCGAAGAGGCCGGGGAGCATCGCCGTCAGCCGCGCCTTCCGCAGCACCACGCGGTCCGAGCCGCCCATCGAGCGGACGAGGTCGACCGTCGCGCCGTTCACCGAGCGCAGGCCCAGCAGGCAGGACACGAGCGTGGTGAACAGCACCGACAGCCCGGCCAGGATCTGCTTGGGCATGTCGCCCGGGAAGACCACGACCAGGATCGGCGTGATCGCCACCAGCGGCACGCAGAAGCTCATCACGGCGATCCGGAGCAGCACCCGCTCGGTCCACGGGACCTGGACGAACAGGATCGCGGCGAGCACGGCGACCGCGTTGCCGACGACGTAGCCGATGCCCGCGTTCGCGAGGGTCGCGCCGACGTTCATCGGCAGCACGGACAGGTCGTCGACGAACGCCGCCACCACGGCCCA
Organism: Rathayibacter sp. VKM Ac-2927; assembly: GCF_022815525.1. Taxonomy (NCBI): domain Bacteria; kingdom Bacillati; phylum Actinomycetota; class Actinomycetes; order Micrococcales; family Microbacteriaceae; genus Rathayibacter; species Rathayibacter sp. VKM Ac-2927. The sequence goes on along the minus strand of NZ_JALGRT010000004.1, from coordinate 23,934 downwards.
CGGCGTCGGGACGACGCGCAGGGGAGCGGCGGCGAGCGCGACGAGCCACCACAGCGCGATCAGCCCGAGGATCGGGACCACGCGGCCGGCGAGGCCGCGCGGCCGACGTCGGATCAGCACGGCGCTGGTGCGGGTGCTCGGCTGCTCCGGCGGGGCGAGCGCCGTCACCGCGGCACTCCCGCCGCGATCGTCTCGCCGAACAGGCCGCGGGAGAGCCGGTCGCAGTAGGCGTGGAACTCCGGTGTCTGCTGCAGCTCCGCGGTGCGCGGGCGCGGCAGGTCGATGTCGACGATCTCGACGATCCGGCCCGGTCGCGCCGCCATCAGCACGACGCGGTCGGCCAGGAACACGGCCTCGCTGATGCTGTGGGTCACGAGCAGCGTCGTGGTGGCGCGCTCGGTCCAGATCCGCTGCAGCTCGAGGTTCAGCCGGTGCCGGGTGACCTCGTCGAGGGCGCCGAACGGCTCGTCGAGCAGCAGCGCGTCCGGCTCCATGGCCAGCGCGCGGGCGAGGGACACCCGCTGGCGCATGCCGCCCGAGAGCTGCGCGGGCTTGGCCTTCTCGAAGCCGGTCAGGCCGACCAGCTCGATCAGCGCGGCGATCGCGGCGCGGTCGGTGCGCCGCCCCGACACCTCGTAGGCGAGCGCGATGTTGGACGCGGCGCTGCGCCAGGGCAGCAGCGCCGAGTCCTGGAACGCCACTCCGACGCGGTGGTCGATCCGGGCGCGCTCCGGGTCGGCGCCGTGCAGCTGCGCGACGCCCCCGCTCACGCCCTCGAGACCGGCGAAGATCCGCAGGAGCGTCGACTTGCCGCAGCCCGAGGGCCCCAGGAGGGCGGTGAACTCGCCCTCCCGGGTCTCCAGGTCGACGCCGTCGAGCGCGCGCACCGTGCCGCGGCCGACGTCGAACTCCTTGACGACGCCCGCGGCGGAGAGGCCGAGGGTCACGCCTTCCACTCCCCGGCGGCGCGGAGGCGGAGGATCTCGTCCTTCAGCGCGCTGTCGCGGCCCGCGACCTCGTTGACCAGCTCCGAGCCGCCGCCATCGCCCCAGAAGTCGTCGACAGAGCGGCCGGCGAGCTGGCCGCGCCGGGTGTGCACGTCGAGCGCGTACTCCGGGATCTCGAACGGCTTCTCGGACGCGTTGATGAGGTGCATGGTCAGGTTCGCGAGCTCGTCCGAGGTGCGGTCCTTGGTGCGCTCGGAGAGGAAGCGGATGGCGTGGGTCGCGAACAGCCAGCGGTCGCCGAACGAGCGGTCGAGGCGCTGGTGCATCAGGTAGAGGCTGTTGACGACGACGGGCTCGGAGTAGCTGCCGTCGCCGACGTCCTCGCAGGAGACGACGTTGAGGCGGGCCCACATCATCTCCTCGAGGTCGGCGCTGGACTCGAACATCTCGCGGCCGACGAGCAGCGCGAGCTGGGTGTCGCCGCGGCGGATCGACTTCTGCAGGGTCGAGATGAGCTCGTCGGCGGGGTAGCCGCGGACGGAGGTGACGCGGGTCCAGGGGTCTTCGGAGAAGTGCACGGGCATGGGAGGTCTCGCTTTCAGGAGGAGCGTGTCGGTGGAGAAGGGTGGGCGCGGCGTCAGCCGGCGTGGATCTCGTCGAGGATCGAGGTGTCGAAGAGCGAGTCGAGGTCGCCCTCGACGCCCTGGCCCTCGAGGGTCGCGATGTTCGCGGCGATGCCCTCGGGGCTCATCGTGAGGAGGCCGTTCTGCTCGGTCTCGGCGGTCTGCACGAGCGGGACGAACGCCTCCGCGGCGAGCTTCTGCTGCTCGAGGTCGAGGTTCTGGCTCTTGCCGGGTCCGTCGACGACGTAGGCGGCCGCGTCGTCGGGGTCGGCGAGCGCGGTGGTCCAGCCGGCGATGGTGCCCTCGACGACGGCCTTCACGGCGGCGCGCTGCGTCTCGTCGGCGAGCGCCTCCTCCGTGGTGAAGAGCACGTTGCCCCACGCCTCGTAGCCGTAGTCGCTCAGCGGGAAGGCGACGGTGTCGATGCCCTGCAGCTTCAGGGTGACCGGCTGGTTGTTGAGGAAGGAGACGAACGCGTCGCAGTCGCCCGCGACGAGCGGCGACGGGTCGAAGTCGGCCGTCACGTACTCGACGTCCGAGGGCTCGATGTCGTTGGCGGTGAGGATGCCGTCCATGATCGAGACGCCCGAGGTCTGGATGCACAGGCGCGAGCCGACCAGGTCGTCGAGCGTGTTCACGGGCGACGAGGCGAGCGACATGATGCTCATCGGGTTGACCTGGAGGGTCGCGCCGACGATGACCAGCGGTGCGCCCTCGTTGCGGGCACGGGCGACGACGTCGGCGGAGGAGAGGCCGACGAGCGCCTTGCCGCTGGCGACGAGCGGCTCGACGGTCGTGCTCGGGCCGCCGGGCGTGATCGTGATGTCGACGCCGGCGTCGGCGTAGTCGCCGTCGCGCTCGCCGATGAACGGGCCCATGTTCTCGACGTTGGCGATCCAGCCCAGCTGGAGGGTGGCGGCCTGGGTGCCGCCGCCCTCGGACGCGGAGCTGTCGGAGCCGGCGCAGCCGGCGAGGAGGCCGACGGTGCAGGCGCCGGCGAGGAGGGCGAGGACGGCGCGGGGAGCGCGGCGGAGCAGGGGTGCGGGCATGACGACCTTCACGGGGAGGGGAGCGCGGGGCGCTCGAGAGGAGGTGCGGGCGCGCTGGAGGCGTCCGCGACGGACCGCGGCAGGGCGCGGTCGGGAGCGCGCACGACGGAGCCGTCGGTGCGCGGAGGAGGGGTGGTGCCGGCTCAGCCCGCGGCGGGCGCGCGCGAGTTCGAGAGCCGCCAGGTGCCCAGACGCCAGGCACCGCTGAGGCGGTGCAGGGGCGTGGACTCGGGCACGGCGGGACTCCTCGGGCGGGGCGGGGCAGCGGCGGGGCAGCGGCGGGACGGCCGCGGGCGACGGATCAGGGGGACCGTTTCCGAAGGACCCTATGCGGCCCCTGCGCGCCCCGACGAACCGACGACGGAAGGTTTACGCGCCCGAAACCTGGCGAAACGAGTCGGTGATCCGTCGCCGCATAGTGTCGACGGGCACGGGAAAAACGACAGGCGGGGCTCCTCGTCATCGCGACATTCCCGATCCTGCTGTCGCGATCACGGAAGAGGCACCGCCATGACCACCCCCGCCACCACCACGCCCACCGCCACGCCCACTGTCGGCGTCTACCTCGCCGGCTTCGAGGTCTTCGCACCCGACGGGCCGGCCCTCGCCGAGCGGATGCGCGCCACCTGCCGCCGCTACGGGCTCGAGCCGATCTCGCCGCTGGACAAGGGCGCCGACGCCGATCAGGCCGACGCCGACCAGGGGCCCGCGCTCGAGGGCGAGGCGCTCGCCGATCTGATCTACGCGAACAACATCGCGATGATCGAGCGCGCCGACGCGATCCTCGCCAACCTCAACCACTTCCGGGGGCCGGACCCCGACGCGGGCACCTGCTTCGAGGTCGGCTACGCGGTCGCGCGCGGCAAGGCCAGCTACGTCTACGCCTCCGACGGGGCGACCGCGGTCGAGCGCACCCGCGACTTCTTCGGACCGGTCACCCCCGACGGCGCGGGCGGCTTCACCGACGCGGACGGCTTCACGGTCGAGAACTTCGGCGCGCCGTTCAACCTGATGCTGTCCTCGTCGAGCACCGTCGTCCTCGGCGACTTCGAGGCGTGCGTCGCGCGGCTCGCGGCGGACGCGGCGGCGGGGCACCTGCTGAAGCGGGCAGCGGTCGTGAGCACCGGGGCGTGAGCGTCGGGAGCATCGCCGAGCTGCGCGCCGCGCTCGCCGTCGGGGCCGTGTCGGCCGTCGAGGTCGCCGCCGATCGGCTCGCCGCGGTCGCCGCGCAGTCGGGCACGGTCGTGGCGTGGGACGAGGAGGCGGTCCTCCGCGCCGCCGCCGCGGTCGACGAGCGCCGCCGGCGGGGGGAGCCGCTCGGGCCGCTCGCGGGCGTCCCGCTCACGGTGAAGGACTCGTTCGACGTCGCCGGGCTCGACGGCAGCGTCGGCACCGCCGAGAGCGTGCACCGCTCCGTCGCGGACGCCCCGGCGGTCGCCGCGCTGCGGGCCGCCGACGCCGTGATCCTCGGCAAGACGGCGGTGCCGCCGTTCCTCGACTCGTTCGACACCGCGAGCGCGCTGCACGGCCGGGCGGTCAATCCGTGGGGCGCGCAGCTGACGGCGGGCGGCTCCTCCGGCGGGTCCGCCGCCGCGGTCGCGTCCGGCCTGTCCTGGGGCGACCTCGGCAGCGACCTGACCGGGTCGATCCGCGTGCCGGCCGCCTGGAACGGCGTCTGCGGGCACCGGCCGAGCAGCGGAGTGATCTCCAAGCGCGGGCACCTGCCCTCGCCGGTCGGCACCCGGCTCGAGCCCTCTGCGTCCGCCGCCGGGCCGATCGCCCGGAGCGCCGACGACACCGCGGCGCTCTTCGCGGTGCTCGCCGGGTCGGTCTCCTCCGGACCGTGGCGGCTGGCGCTGCCCGAGCCGCGGTTCTCCCGGCTGAGCGAGCTGACCGTGGGGCTGTGGCTCGCGGAGGAGAGCGCACCGGTCGACGACGAGACGACGGCGGCGCTCGCCGCTCTCGCCGAGCGACTGCGCGCCGCCGGCGCGACGGTGGTCGATCTCGGGCCGTCCGTGCTCGGCACCGCGGAGGCCGAGGCGCTGTTCGACCGGCTGGTCCTGCACGAGATCAGCTACCCCGGGGGCCCGGGCGCCCCTGTGGCGCAGGTGTGGGCCGACTGGGACGAGCAGCTGCGGCTGCGCGCGGAGTGGGAGCGGGCCATCGCCGGGGTGGACGTCGTGCTCGCGCCGGTGGTGCCGTTCGCGGCGCCCGCGTTCCCGCTCGCCGAGGCCGACCGCCGGGCGATCGGCCGCTGGAGCTGCCTGGCGAACCTCGCCATGGGCCCGTCGACGGTGCTCCCGATCGGTCTCGGCGCGACGTCCGGCCTGCCGCTGGCCGCGCAGCTGATCGGCGCGCACGGCGACGACCTCGCAACCCTCGGCGCGGCCCGCCTGCTGGCGGCCGAGGGCCTGGTGCCGCCGACGCTGCGGGCGCCCGAGACGGCCTGACCCGGCGTCCTCCGCTCGAGACAAAGAGAAAACCCGGCCCCAGAGGGGCCGGGTGGTATTCGAAAAGCATAGCCGAACGCCGCCTGCGGGCGGCGACGTGGCGCCGGATTGTCACCAACCGTCTGGTCGGGAGAGCCTGTCGATCCGCTCGGGAAGCTGCGAACTCCGAAGGTCGTGGTCGGTCAGCTCGTACCACCAGTGACCGCCCGCACCCTCGCCGGGTTCTCCCGCGAGCGCGCCGGCGCGGTAGGCGGGAGTGGGGTTGACCACCCCGACCGGCACTCGACGACGCGCTTCGCGGATGGGGAACTCGAGATCGCTGTCGTTGCTGATGACGACGGCGGCGTCGACCGAGCGTTCCAGCACATCGATCAGGAGGTGCGAGGCGACGTTCACGTCGGATCCCTTCTCCTCCCGTCGGGCGATCGAGGCCATGAAGGTGGCTCCTGGGGCGTCGGCTCCGTCCCGGTCCCTGATCATCAGCGGCCAGGAGGGGGTGCTGAGGACCGGTCGCCCGCGTCGGTCCGGCGTCGCGAGTGGAGCGGTCGCTACCCGCGAGACGTAGCTCCCGAGAGCGAGGACGTCGATGGATCCATGCCGCTGCAGTGCACGGAGGTAGGTGTCCTGATCGCGTTGCCCCTGCGGATGAGAGGCCCCGCTGACGCGTGCGGTGCAGAAGACGATGCGCGTGCTCGATACCGCACCCCATCCTGCGCCGGGACCGGTGAGGAGGCCCGCGGCGAGTGCGCGCAGGTCGAGCCAGCGCCACCCCGGTGTGCCGCGGCCGCAGATCCGGCGCGCTCCGTAGTAGAGGTTGAACCCATCGATGTAGACGCCCACTCGCATGGACGGACGATAGACGCGTCGATGTCCGACCGGAGGCCGGTGGCGCCTGATCCGCGCCGCGCCTCACCCGCGCTGCTTCACCATCCGCCAGTTCACCAGCTCCACGCCCGCGCGCACCGGGTGCTGCTCGGTGACCGCGACGAAGCCGTGGTGCTCGAAGAAGGGGCGCGCGGTGATGCTCACGTCCGCCGACAGCTCCGGCGCGTCCCGTGCCTGCGACTCCGCCTCGGCGAGCAGGCGGGTCGCGACGCCGCGGCGGAGGAAGCGCGGGGCGACGAACATCATGTCGATCCAGCCGTCGGCGCTGACGTCCGAGAAGCCGGCGAGCTCGCCGTCGACGGTGGCGACGAAGGCGTTCCGCGCCAGCATCGCGGCGTGCCACGTCGGGACATCGCGCTCGCCGGCCCAGGCGCCGATCTGCTCGGGGGAGTAGTCGGCGGCGGCCGTCTCGTTGACGGCGGCGAGGAAGACGGCCAGGGTACCGGCGGCGTCGGACTCGGCGTAGGGGCGGATCGCGATCGGAGGCACCTCGACACCCTCCGCGCGAGATGCCACTTATGAGCCCGACACGCCGAGGAATCGCGTCACAAGTGGCATCTCGCGGGGGGCGCGGGGGTCAGCGTCCCAGCACCCGTGCGTACACGCGGAGGTAGTCGTCGACCATCCGCTCGACGGCGAAGCGGCGGACGGCCGTCTCGCGGACCCGCGCGCGGTCGAGCCGGCGGGCGCGCGGCACCGCGGCGACCGCCTCCGCCGCCGAGTCGACGACGAAGCCGCTCACGCCCTCGTCGACGATCTCGGGCATCGATCCGCGCCGGTACGCGATCACGGGGGTGCCGCAGGCCATCGCCTCGACCACCGACAGGCCGAACGGCTCGTCGAAGCCGATCGAGTGCAGCAGCGCGACCGCCGAGCCGAGCAGCGCCGCGCGCTCGGCCGGCCCGACCGAGCCGGCGTAGACCACGCGGTCGCCGTCGACGTGCGGCTCGACCTCCTCGCGCCAGTAGCGCTCGTCCTGCACGATGCCCGCGATCACGAGGCGCAGGCCCGCGCCGGCGGCGATGCGCACCGCCTCTGCCGTGCCCTTGTCGGGGTGGATGCGGCCGAGGACCACCAGGTCGTCGGAGCCGGGCTGCGCTGAGTACGGCAGCTCCGACAGGTCGATCCCGTGGTGCACCGTGGCGACGTAGTCCAGCTCGGGCGAGCGGTCGCTCTCCGAGATCGAGACCAGGTTCGCGGTCAGCGGGTGCCGCAGCGCCTCGCGGTACGCGGGCAGGATGCCCGGGCCGGAGAAGCCGTGCACCGTCGTCACCAGCGGCACCGGCCACTGCGCGGCGAGCGCGAGCGGCAGCCAGTCGAGGTGGTTGTGCACGAGGTCGAACTCCCGCGAGCGGGCGAGCGCGTGCGCGATGTGCAGCGACTCCTGGACCCGCCCGTCGGCACCGGACTCGGCGTAGCCCTCCGGCACGACGCTCGAGAGCCGGCCCGCGGTGGCGGAGTCGCCGGTCGCGAACAGCGTCACGTCCACCCCGCGGCGCACCAGGCCCTCGGTGAGCAGGCTCGCCACCCGCTCCCACGGCCCGTAGTGCCGCGGCGGCGTGCGCCAGGCGACGGGCGCGAGCATCCCGACGCGCAGAGTGCCCAGGACGGGCGTCACGCCGCGGCCGCCTGCGCGGGCTCCGCGCGGCGGACGACGAGCGAGGTGTGCAGGGCGGCGATGGTCGATTCCGCGCCCCGGTTCTCGTTGCGGCCGGTCGGCGTCAGGCCGTCGTAGCCGGCGCCGGTGACCGGGTCGATCATCACGGTCCCGGAGTCGTTGACCCCGCGGAACCAGGCCCAGCACGCGGCCAGGCCGTCGCGCCAGAGCGGGTCCTCCTCGATCGTCAGCGCGCGGGCGCAGGCGGCCGCGAGCGCCGCGACCTCGATCGGCTGCTGGTCGAAGAGCGCGCCGGTCTCGCCGGGGCCGCGGCCGGCGACTCCGCAGACCGACAGGCCGTTCTCGCCGGACTCGAGCGCGAGCAGGAACGCCAGCTGGTGGAAGCCGCGGGTGAGCAGCACGGGATCGCCGAGAGCCGCGCCGGCCGCGAGCAGCGCCTCCGGGAGACAGCCGTTCGCGTAGCGCAGCCGCGGCTCGGGCCAGGGCCAGTCGGCCTCGGCCGCGTGGTGCAGCAGCGACGAGCCGTCCGCGACGAGCTGCGCGGCGGCAGCGCTCTCCGGATGCGCCTCGAGTACCTCGACGGCGCCGAGCACGGCGGAGGTCATCGCGCGCAGGTGCGGCGAGCGCTGGGCGGCGAGGCGCTGGAACAGCCGCATCCCGCGGTGCCGGCTGAGCGGCAGCTCCGCCCGCGCCGCGACGACGCCCGCGGCCCAGACGGCGCGGCCCCACCAGTCGCCGAGCGACGGCTCCTCCGGGGAGTCGCCCTCGGCCGAGACGCGGTTGCGCACCGTGCCGTCCGCGGCAGTCGCGCGCTCGAGGAAGCGCAGGTACTGCTCGGTCAGCCGCCGCGTCACCTCGGACTGCTCCGGCTCCTGCGCCACCACGATCAGCGCGCGCGCCACGTCGTCGACGCAGTAGCCGTGCTCGCGCCGCGGCACGTCGAGCAGCGCGTGCTCGAAGAGCCCGCCCGCGTCGGTGAGCGCGTCGAGGTGGGAGTAGGGGAGTGCGGTCGAGAGGACCGGCGCTGCGCCGTCCGCTCGGGAGGTCACGCCGCGCGCTCCACCCGGAGGCGCTCGACCAGGTCCAGGTAGCGGCCGGCCGCGGCGGGCCAGGACAGCGCCTCCGAGGACAGGCCTGTGGCGGGCAGCTCCGTGGCGGACGGCCCCGTGGCGTCGGACGCGGCCCCCGCGACGCCGTCGAGCACCTCCCGCAGCGCGTCGGCCATCGCCGCTGGGTCCTCGTGCGCGACGGTGCGGCCGCGCGGCGCGGTCAGCAGCTCGAGTGCGTGCGGGAACGCGGTCGCGACGACGGGGCGCCCCGCGGCGAGCGCCTCCACCAGCACGCCGGAGGTGACCTGGTTGCGGGAGTCGTAGGGGAGCAGCACCGCGTCGGCCTCCGCGACCGCGGCGGCGAGCTGGGCCGGGTCGAGGTAGCGGCCGTCGAGGACGACCCGGTCGCCGAGACCGAGCTCGGCGACGAGCGCGGCGAGCGACTCGCGGTACGCCTCCCCGTGCGAGGCCACGACCTTCGGGTGCGTCTGCCCGAACACCGTGTAGCGGGCGTCGACGCCGGCGTCGCGGAGGAGCGCCGTGGCGCGGATCCCCCACTCGATGCCCTTGCCGGGGCCGATCAGGCCCCAGGTGATGATCTGCGGGGTGTCGCCGGAGTCGGCGCGCGGCGCGGTGCGCTCGGCGCCGCCCGTCCAGACCGGCACGCCGTGGGCGACGACGCCGACCTTGCGGGTGTCGACGGAGTAGCGGCGCTCGAGGATCTCGGCGGCGACGGCCGTCATCACCACGACCGCGTCGGCGAGGGCGGCGACCCGCTCCAGCACCGAGCGCTGCGAGTCGCTGGGGGTCTCGAGGACGGTGTGCAGCACGACGATCGCGGGGACCGTGAGCTGCTCCATCAGCGCGAGGACCTCGTCGCCGTCCGGGCCGCCGTAGATGCCGTACTCGTGCTGGATCACGGCGACATCGCTGCGGCTGAGCTCCGCCGCGGCGTGCGCGATGCTCGCCGGGTCGCCCGCGACGAGCTCGGCGACGACACTCCGGCCGACGGCCGAGCCGGGCACGGCGAGCTCGTCCATCACCCGGACGGTGTGGATCGTCGCGCCGTGCTCCGCGGCCAGCGCGTCGCCGAGCGACTGGGCGAAGGTGGCGAGGCCGCAGCGGGTCGGCGGGAAGGTCGAGAGCATCCCGACGACGGCGCCGCCGCCGTGCGCGAAGGGGAGGTGCTGCGTGGGGGTGAGGGGGTGCGCCATGCTGACTCCAGCCGCGGTCGTGCGGCCTCGGGGGAGCGACCGCGAACGGGCGAGGCGACTGCCGGCCGGCACCCCTCGCGGGATCGCGGCAACCGGATCCGGTCCATCGCCGGCGGACCGGTCCTGAGTGACGTCACCCTAGAGGGGGTGGATGAACATCCGGGGTCGACTTCGTTCTCCGGCCATCGAGATGCCACTTGTGCACGCCTTTCACGGCGTGTCGCGTGCACAAGTGGCATCGCGCGGCGGGGGTCAGACCCGCGTGGGCGTCAGGGCGGTGGCCACCAGGGCGGCGCAGAGGAGGGCGATCGCCGTCAGGGCGGCGGCGACGCCGAGGGGCGCGGCCAGGAGGGGGGTCGCCAGCACCGCGAGGGCGGCGGGCAGGACGAGGGCGGCGCGGAGCGGGCGGCCCTCGGCGAGCGGCAGGTGCACGGCCCACAGCATCACCAGGAAGGCGGCGACCGGCACGGCGACCGCGGCGCCGATCACGGTGTCGCTCGCCTCCAGGTGCCCGGCCGTCGCCGCGACCGCCGACTCGAGGCCGGCGCCCAGACCGCCGAGCGCCGCGAAGATCACGAAGTGCGCGTACCCCCAGCGGAAGGAGAGGTCGCGCCGCCGCTCGAGCAGCTCGCCCGAGGGGTGCAGGAACGACAGCCACCACAGCGTGAAGACGATCACCAGCGCGCAGGCCGCGACGACCACGAGCGAGAGGCTCACCCCCGACTCCGTCACCGCCTGCTGCACCCCGGTCACGGCCGCGAGCACGCCCTCGCCGAGCAGGATGATCGTGAACAGCCCGTAGCGCTCGGCGATGTGGTGCGGATGCCAGCTCGACTCGCCCGCCCGCAGCGCCCACAGCGGCACCGCCAGCTCGAGCGCCGCCAGCACGACGAAGCTCACCACTCCGTACTGCTCGGGCAGGAGGAGCCGCAACAGCCAGCCGACCTGCACGAGCGAGAACCCGCCCGCGCTGCGCAGCGCCGAGACCCGCTGGCTCGGCGTCGACACCGCGACCCGCAGCCACTGGCTGACCAGCGCGAACCGCATGATCGCGTAGCCGACGGTGATCGCCGTGAAGTCGCCCTCCTCGAACGCCGTCGGCACCCCCGCCGCGAGCACGAGCACCCCGCCCATCTGCGCGAGCGTGAGCAGCCGGTAGGGCACGTCGTCGGTGTCGTAGCCGGAGGCGAACCAGGTGAAGTTCATCCAGGCCCACCAGATCGCGAAGAACACCATCGCGAAGGGGAGCACCGTCTCGCCGAGGTGCCCCTCCTCCGTCGCGTGTGCGAGCTGCGCGGCGATCTGCGCGATCGCGACGACGAAGGTCAGGTCCACGAGCAGCTCGAGCGGCGACGACACCCGGTGCGGCTCGTCGACGGCGCGCGGGCGCATCCGGACGCGGAGGAGGGTCATGCGCTCATCCTGCACCCGCGTGCCCCGCCACCGCGCTGCCGTACTCTGCTGCCATGCATCGAGGGGCGGCCGTGCGGTGGGGGCGCGTCTACTTCACCGTGCAGGCGCTCGGCGGGGCGGCCTGGTGGCTGGCGGTCGCGCTCGTCCCGGCGGTGCGGCTGGCGACGCTCGGGCCGCTGGATCCGGTGCCGGTCGCCGTGCTCGATCTGCCGCTCTTCGTCGGCGCCTCCGCCGTCGCGGCGCTCGGACTCCGCTGGGCGGCGTGGACCGCGACCGTCTGGACCCTGCTCGTCACCGTCGCGCTCGCCGTCGTCGCGACGGTCACCGGCGAGGCCGGCCGGGGCGTCCTCCTGATGCTCGCCGCGTCCGGCGGCTCGGTCGCGGCGCTCTGCCTGCTGACGCTCGGGCGCATCCCGACGCGCTGGCTCGCCTCCGGGCCGTTCGCCTTCCGGCTCGCCGCCCGCGGCCGGACGCCGCTCGCGCACCTCGCGGCGACGCTCGGGCAGATCGCGGTGTTCTGGGGCGGCGCGCTCGTCGTGATCCCGCTGGTCGTCGCGGCGCTGGAGTCGCGCTGGGGGCTCGCCGTCGCGTTCCCGGAGCCGCTGCGCGCGGTCGGCCTCGCGCTGCTCGTGCTCGCGAGCGCGCTCGGGCTGTGGTCGGGGGCGACGATGTCGCTGCTCGGCGACGGCACCCCGCTGCCTGTCGCGATGACGAACCGCCTCGTGATCGCCGGCCCCTACCGCTGGGTGCGCAACCCGATGGCGGTCGCGGGGATCGGCCAGGGCGTCGCGGTCGGGCTGCTGCTGTCCTCCTGGCTGGTCGTGGTCTACGCGCTGCTGGGCGCGTTGGTGTGGAATCTCGCGGTGCGCCCGCTCGAGGAGGCGGACCTCGAGGCGCGGTTCGGCGCCGAGTTCCGGCGCTACCGCGACGCCGTGCGGTGCTGGCTGCCGGGGCGTCCGGTGCCCGGCGCGCGGTGAGTGCCGCCCGCCTACGATGGTCCGGATGACGATCGACAGGGCGACCGCCACCTCCGAGCGCGGAACGACTCCGCCCGGAAGCGACCGCTCCGTCCTCGCCCGCCGCGCTGTCCTCCTCCGCCGGGTCGGCCTCGGCCTCGCGCTCGTCGCGGCCGCCGCGCTCCTCCGCGTCCTCTCGCCCGACGCCGCGGGCGACGTCCTCTCCGACGCCGTGCGCGACTTCCTCACCCTGGCGATCAGCGTCGTCATCGAGTCGCTGCCGTTCGTCTTCCTCGGCATCGTGCTCTCGATCGCCGTGCAGCTCTGGGTGCCGGAGGCGGTGCTGCTGAGGATCCTGCCGAAGCGCGCCCTGCCGCGCCGCCTGGTGATCTCGCTGCTCGGCGTGCTGCTGCCGGTCTGCGAGTGCGGCAACGTGCCGCTCGCGCGCGGGCTGATCGTGAAGGGGCTGTCCGTCTCGGAGTCGATGACCTTCCTGCTCGCGGCGCCGATCGTGAATCCGATCACCATCGTCACGACCTACCAGGCCTTCGGCTGGGCCGACGGGATCCTGGTCTGGCGCATCGTCGGCGGCTTCGTGATCGCGAACCTGGTCGGCTGGATCTTCAGCCGGCACACCGACCCGATGGCGCTGCTGACCCCGCGGTTCCGCGCGGCCTGCGAGGCGGGCGAGCGGCCCTCCCGCACCGTCCGCGCCAAGGCCCGCCGCAGCGTGCTGCTCTTCGCGGAGGAGACCGGCGCGATGCTGCCGGCGCTGTTCGTCGGCGCCGCGATCGCCGGCTTGATCCAGGTCGGCGTCTCGCGCGACGTGCTGACCACTCTCGGCGGCGACCCGCTCTGGTCGGTGCTCGCGCTGATGGTGCTCGCCTTCGTGATCTCGATCTGCTCCAACGTCGACGCGTTCTTCGTCCTCTCCTTCGGCTCGACGTTCCTGCCCGGCGGCATCATCGCCTTCCTCGTCTTCGGCCCGATGATCGACATCAAGATGCTCGCGCTGCTGCGCACCACCTTCTCCGCGCGCACCCTCGTGCAGATCACCGCGCTGGTCGGCCTCTGCGCCGCCGTCCTCGGCCTGGCGGTGAACCATGCGCTCTGAGCGCCTGCTCGCCCGCTGGAAGGGCGTCGTCCTCAGCCTGATCGGCGTCGTCTCGACGCTCTGGCTCGCGGCGACCGGCCGCCTCGGCCTCTACATCCATCCGCGCTACTTCGAGTTCTCGGTGATCCTCGCCACCGTCGCGGCGGTGCTGCTGATCTGCGCCTTCGCGATCGTGCCGGGGGCGGAGGAGGACGACGGGCATGCGGAGGACCACCTCCACGAGCACGCCCCGCGCCGCCGCTGGCGGGCCGGCCTCGCCGCGCTCGGGAGCCTCGCGGTGATCGCCTGCGCCGCCGTCGCGCTGCTCGTCGTGCCGCCCGCCGCGCTGACCGCCTCGACCGCGACCCAGCGCGAGGTCAACACCAGTGCGGTCGACGCCTCGGTCACCGCGCAGGCGCCCACCGGCGACACCGCGTCCTTCACCGTCCGCGACTGGGCGACGCTCCTGCGCCAGGGCGCGAGCGAGCAGTTCCTGGCCGGCCGCACCGCGACGGTCAGCGGCTTCGTCACCCCCGACGCGAGCGACCCGGAGAACGTCTTCTACGTCGCCCGCTTCATCGTCACCTGCTGCGCCGTCGACGCGCAGCCGGTCGGCGTGCCGATCCACCAGCCGGGCTGGGCCGACACGTACACCGAGGGCGAGTGGCTGGAGGTGACCGGCGGCTTCGGCGCGAACCCGAGCGTCACCAGCGCCGAGGCGGTCGTCCTCGAGCCCGACGTCGTGACGCCGATCGACGAGCCGGCGATGCCCTATGTCTACTGAGCGCGCGTTCTCCCGCGTCTTCTGGAGCGTCACCGCCGTCCTCGTCCTCGCCGTCGGCGGCCTCACCGCCGCCACGATCGCCAAGGGCCCGCGCGTCGCCTCGCTCGAGGTCAGCACCTCCGGCGTCGTCGAGCGCGACGGCGGCCGCGCCCGCGTGCACCTCGACCAGGCGATCGAGCCCGACGCCCTCGACCGGGTGCGCATCACTCCGGAGACCCCGCACACCGCCGAGCTCGAGGGCGGCGTGCTCACCGTCACCTTCGACGACACCCTCCGCTACGCCACCGAGTACGAGATCGCGATCGACGACGCGCAGGGCACCGCGACCGGCGCCGAGTCCGACCTCTCCGCCGCGTTCACCACCAAGGACCCCGACCTCTACACGCTCGACCGCACCGCGGACGATCCCGCCCAGCCCGACGCGATCCGCGTCCGCCCGCTCTCCGGCGGCGACACCCGCGTCCTCTACACGGCGGACCGGATCCAGGACTACGCCGTCGTCGGCCCCGTGCTCGTCGTCGTGACGCTCGAGCCCGACGACACGACCCTCATCCGCACGCTGACCCTGGACACCGGCTCCGAGGGCGTCATCCCGCTGCCCGGCCCCGGCGTCGTCCGCGAGCTGCACGCCTCGCCCGAGAAGGGCGTGCTCGGCTGGACCTTCACCGGCTCCGCGCCCACCGGCCCGCTCGACCGCGCGCTCTACGCCTACGACCTCACCGACCAGAAGGCGGAGGCCGTGCCGATCACCGGCATCGACGGCGGCCCGCTGCGCGCGACCGACTGGATGTTCGTGCCCGGCACCACCTCCGTCGTCACCCACTCGCTCGACGACACCGTGCTGCTCGTCGACCTGCTCACCCCCGGGACCATCAGCCCGCTCGGCCAGCACGCCGAGCTGCGCGGCTTCGTCCCCGGAGCGAACCGGCTGGTCGTCGCCGACCCCGACTCCGGCTCCGTGATCGACCTCGCCGACGGCTCCGTCGAGACGCTCGCCCTGCCGCCCGCCGACGTCGGCCCGACCACCTCGCCCGTGCAGCTGCTGCTCCTGGACTCCTCCAGCTACCTCGAGCTCGAGGCCGACTACTCGCCCGAGACCGGCACCGCCCAGTACTCCGTCGTCCGCGTCGACGCGAGCGGCACCACCGAGATCTTCCGCACCTCGCCGACCGGCCGCATCCGCGGCGTCTGCCTCTCGCCCAACGGCCAGTTCGCCGCCGTCGAGGCCGTCTCCGCCGAGGGCGTCCCCGACGACTACCCCGACGTCCCCGGCTTCAGCGCCACCTCCACCGTCCTCGTCGACCTCGGCACCGGCGACACCTCCCGCAGCGTGAACGGCGTCTCCCGCGACTGGTGCGCGTAGCCCCTGCAGGGCTGCCCTCTCTGCTGGCCGAGCAGCCCCGGAGGGGCGTATCGAGACCCACCGTCGTCAGCAGGCCGGGTCTGCAGACTCACGTCCCGGCACCGACGGATCTCGATACGCCCGCTCCGCGGGCTACTCGATCAGCATGAACCGACCCTGCACCGGCGGCCCTCCGCGCTGATCGAGCAGCTCCGCAGGGCGATGGGCGCAAGATACGGCAGCGCCGAATTCATGCTGGTCGAGTAGCCCCGAAGGGGCGTATCGAGACCCGCCCTCGTCAGCAGGTCGGGTCTGCAGACTCACGTCCTGGCACCGGCGGATCTCGATACGCCCGCTGCGCGGGCTACTCGATCAGCATGGAGCGCCCCGACAGCCGCGCGTCCTTCCACCGCAGGTCCTTCCAGCGCAGCGCCGGCCGCTCGACCAGCCACCACGAGGCCACCGCGAGCAGGAGCGTCACCGCCACGACGAGCGCCAGGTCCGCCGCCATCGGCAGCCGCCCCAGCACCTCCAGCACGAGCTGCTGCACCGGATAGCTCCACAGGTACAGCCCGTAGGAGAAGTCGCCGAACCGCGCCGCCCGCCGCAGCACCGGCAGCGATCCGGTGCCCACCACGATCACGAGCACCGGCAGCGCGACCCACAGCGCCACCTGCTGCAGCGGAGTCCCGGCCGCGAGGAGCAGCACCGCGAGCGCCACGACGCCGGCCGGCCAGCGCAGCCACGCGGCCGGCACCAGCAGCCGCACCGCCGCGGCCGCCGCGAAGAACGCGCACAGCTCCGCGGAGGACCCGAGCGCTCCGCCCAGCTCCGTCACCACCGCGAGCCCCACGAGCGCCAGCACCGCGAGCACCCCGCGAGCCCGCCCCCGCCCCGGCACCCACCGCAGCGCCAGCACCCCGAGGTAGCAGCAGAACTCCACCCCGAGCGTCCAGAGCGAGCCGTTCACCGCCGGCCGCGCGTGCACCGCCGAGTCGAAGACGCCCGGCAGCTCGTACTGCGCCAGCAGCGGCACGTTGAGCGCGTAGGCCCAGGTCTGCCCGGACGAGAAGTACGCCCCGGCCGGCAGCGACGTCACCAGCGGCCCGAGCACGAGCATGCTCAGCGCGACCACGACGATCAGCGCCGGGAAGATCCGCAGCACGCGGTGCCAGACGAACCGCCCCGCGCTCGGCGCGCGCTCCATGCTCCCCGCGATCAGGAACCCGCTGACGCAGAAGAACACCGAGACCCCGAGCGAGTGCACGGGCAGCCCGAGCAGCCGCGGCGCCGGCTCGCCCAGCAGCACCGCGCCGTGCCCGACGACGACCATCAGCGCGGCGACCAGCCGCAGGGCGTCGAAGTCGTTGCCGCGCGCAGTCACGCCCTCACCGTAGAGGGCGCGAGCGACACCGCGAGCATCAGTCGAAGCGCGTCCCCTCCGGCCGCGGCGGCAGCACGAACAGGATCAGCAGGAACACCGCGCCCGCGATGGGGATGAACAGCGCGAAGATCCACATCCCGCTGCGGTTCACGTCGTGCAGCCGCCGCCAGATCAGCGCGAGCGAGGGCACCAGCGTGCCGAGCGCGATCGCCCCGGCCAGCACGGCCACCCACGGCGTTGCGAAGTCCAGCTCGCCCGAGCGGAACGGCGTGAACGACAGCTGCAGCCCCGGCTCCGAGCCGTCGATCAGCTGCAGCGCGAGGTTCAGCAGGGTCCCCGCGAGGATGATCCACCAGTACTCCGCGCGGCTCGCCCTGCCGCGGAAGCGCGCGTACTGCGAGAAGAAGCGCCGGATCGCGGCGAGCGGAGGAGCACCGTAGTACGGCTGCCCGGGAACGGGGATCGTGCTCTGACTCATGCGCTTCACGCTATCCCACACTCGTCGGGCAGGTCGTCGTCCGCGGGGAGGAGACGCCTCGCCCTAGCGGACCGCCGCGGCCTGCTCCCGCCGCACCGCCGCCGACGAGCGCGCCTCCACGATCAGGCTCACCACGAGCCCGACCGCGATCATCACGATCGCCACCCACGGCAGCAGATCGAGTCCGCTCAGGTCGATGGTCAGCCCGCCGACGATCGCGCCGCCGCCGATGCCGATGTTGAACGCGGTCGTCTGCAGCGCCGCGGCGAGGCTGCGCAGCTGGAACGAGGAGGTGCGCAGCATCCGCGTCTGCAGCATCGCCGGGATGCCGCCGAACGCGATGTTCCAGATGATCGCCGCGACGACGATCGCGACCGTGGCCTGCGAGCCGGCGGCCAGGCCGAGCGCGACCAGCGCGAGCACCACGGCGATCGCCGCGACCACGAAGCCGGAGCGCGGGAAGCGGTCGGTCGCGAAGCCGGCGAGCACGAGGCCCACCGCGCCCGCGCCGCCGAACGCGAAGAGGAGGAGGGGGACGCTGTCGGGGGAGAACGACGCGTTCTCGAGCCACGGCGTGACGTAGGTCGAGAGCGTGTTCTGGCCGATCAGCACCAGCAGGATGACCACGCACACGCCGATGATGCGCGGCAGGCTGCGGTCCTTGCGGGCGGGCAGCCGGATCTCGCCGGTGCGCAGCGGGATGCTGTGATCGACCGCCGGCAGGAACTTCACGACGAGCAGCGCCAGCAGCAACACGATCGCGCCGAGGATCGCGAACGTCGGACGCCAGCCGAACGCGTGGCCGAGCGCGGTGCCCACCGGCACGCCGAGGACGAAGGCCGCCGAGCCGCCGCCGGCCGTGATCGCGGTCGCCCGGCCGAGGTGCTCCGGAGCGACGAGGTGCGCCGAGTAGGCGGCGACGATCGCCCAGAACAGTCCGTGCGCGAGTCCGCCGAGGATGCGCGCGCCGACCAGCAGCGCGAACGTCGGCGCGAGCGCGGCCAGCACGTTCGCGACCGCGATCGTGCACAGCGCGACGAGGAGCAGGCTCTTCCGCGAGAACCGCTGCGTCACCAGCGTCAGCGGCGTCGTCGCGATGACGACGGTCGCCGCGAAGATCGTCACCAGCTGACCGGTCAGCGGGATGCTCACGCCGAGGTCCCGTGACATGTCCGGGATGAGGCCGGTCGGCAGGAACTCGCTGGTCACCGACACGAAGACGGCGCCGGCGAGCGTGAGCAGGCCGATCCAGGGGAAGGTTGCGGGGGAGGTCGTGCGGGTGCTGGAGCTGGTGCGCGGAGGGGTGTTCACGGTGTCCTGAGGGAGGAGGGGCGGGCGGCGACCATCAAGCCTCGCACGCCCGCGCCTCCCTCAGGTGTCCGGGGGATTACTTCGCGTCGGTGCTCACTTCGCGGCGCCTCACTTCACGACCGTCTTGGCCGCGCTGGTCTTGCTCAGCGTCGTGTAGCCCGCCTTCGTGCCGGTGACCGTCACCGTGATCGCCTTGCCCGCGTCCGCCGACACCGTCTTGTAGGTCGCCGACGTCGCGCCCGAGATCGCCGTTCCGCCGCGCTTCCACTGGTAGCTCAGCGTGACGGGGGCGGGGCTCCAGGTCCCGGGCACCGCGGTGAGGGTCTGGCCGACCTTCGCCGTCCCGGTGATCGTCGGGGTCGCGCCGGTCAGCACGCCGCCGGTGACGAGCGCGGTGGTGGCGCTGGTCTTGGTGGCGGGGGAGTAGCCGGTCTTCGTGGAGGTGACGGAGACGGTGATCGTGGCGCCGGCGTCGGAGGCCTTGAGCACGTAGGTCTTCGCGGTGGCGCCGGAGATGTAGGTGCCCCCGTTCTTCTTCCACTGGTAGGTCAGCGTCGTGCCCGCGTCCCAGGTCCCGGAGTTGGCGGTGAGGGTCGAGCCGACCTTCGTCGTGCCGGTGATCGTCGGCGTCGGCATCAGCGTCTGCAGCGCGGCCTTCGCGGTGACCGCGGCGCTGGTCTTCGTGACGGCGGTGTAGCCGGACTTGGTGCCGGTGACGGCGACGGTGATCGCCGCGCCGGCGTCGGCCGCGACGAGCGTGTAGGTGCTCGCGGTGGCTCCGCTGATCGCGGTGCCGTTGCGCTGCCACTGGTAGGCGAGCGTGACGGGCGAGGGCGTCCACGTGCCGGGGACCGCGGTCAGCTTCTGCCCGACGGTCGCGGTGCCGGTGATGGTCGGCGTGGCTCCCGTGATGACCGCGCCGTTGGTGACGGCGGCGGTCGTCGCGCTGGTCTTGGTGGCGGGCGAGTACCCGGTCTTGGTGCCGGTGACGCTCACGGTCAGCGTCGCTCCGGCATCACTCGCCTTGAGGACGTACGTCTTCGCGGTGGCACCGGAGATGTAGGTGCCGCCGTTCTTCTTCCACTGGTAGCTCAGCGTCACGCCCGAGTCCCAGGTGCCCGGATTCGCGGTGAGCGTCGACCCGACGGTGGTGCTGCCGGTGATCGTCGGCGTCGGCATCAGCGTCTGCAGCGGCAGCCCGACCTGGGTGGCCGAGCTCGTGCGGGTCGCGGTCGTGTAGCCGTACTTCGTGCCGGTGACGCTGACGGTCAGCGCGGTGCCGGAGTCGGCGGAGGTGACGACGTAGCTGCTCCCCGTCGCGCCCGCGATCGCGGTGCCGTTGCGTTTCCACTGGTACGCCAGGTTGACGGGCTCGGGGCCCCAGTTGCCGGGGTTCGCGGTGAGCGTCCCGCCGATCGCAGCGGACCCGGTCACGGTCGGCACCGAGTTCGTGAGCGAGCCTTCGGTGACGGGTACCGGAGCGCTGACCCGCGCGGACGGGGCGTACCCGGCCTTCGTGCCGGTGACGCGGACGCTGACCTCACCGTTGTAGAGCTCGTTGTCGCGCACGACGAACTGCGGTTCGGTCGCCCCGTTGATGGGAGAGGTCCCGCTCAGCCACTGGTAGCTGAGCTCGACGGGCTGGGGTCCCCAGGTGCCGGGGACCGCGGTGAGAGTGTCGCCGACCGCGCCGGACCCGGTCACCGTCGGAGCTGCCGACGTCAGTGTCCCGACCTTGGTGAGCTGGAGCGTGATGGGGCCCGAATTGAACTCGAAGCCGGACACCTGGATGAAGTAGGTCTTGCCGGCCTGGGCGACGAAGTGCGTGTTCGCGCGGTCCCGCGAGAAGCTGTAGCCCTCCGGCTCCACCGACTGGCCCACCGGGCACTCGAGGAGCTGTCCGGGAGTCGTGCCGTCGGAGGAGTAGACCCCGACGTTCGCCTCGATGGCGCTGCTGCCGACGTCGGCGCGGACGGACGCCGTGCTGGTCGGCGTGTACTTGTACCAAAGCGACCCCATGAACGCGTTGTAGTCGCAGCCGGAGTAGGGCTGGTACCAGTTGAAGTCGACCTTCGCGTTCGTGGTGGTGATGGTGGCGGGCAGAGCGGTGACGGCCGTCGCAGTGGAGTAGGTCGTGTTCGGGATCGCGGCGCTCGAGGTGACGGTGAGGCTCGCCGTGCCCGAGGGAGCATCGCCGTCCCACGACTCGCGCGCGCTGACCTGGAAGTAGTAGGTCACCCCGGCCTGAGCCTGCAGGTAGTTCGTGCGGCGGTAGTCGGTCTCGCTGCAGCTGAGGCGGGTGGCCGGCGTGACGGGTCCGTCGACGTAGGCGCTGACGAGGCTGTACTGCCCGGTGATCGCGGCCGAGAAGCTCAGCGTCTGGCGCTTGTCGGAGGTGTACTTGTACCAGATCGAGTCGTAGCCGTCGGTCGGGTACTCGGAGTTGTCCGGATCGGTCGTGCGGCAGTTCGCTTCCTCGCCCGGCTCGAGAGTCGCGCCGTCGTAGGGGGCCCCCGAGGACGAGTAGGGCAGCGACGGGATGTTCGTCGCGTTCGCCCGGTCGTCGTTGACCGGAGGAGCTGCTGCGGCGCCGGTCTGGCGAGCGGACGAGCTCGGAGGAGTCGCGACGACAGGCCCCTCCGTGTGCCACGTCCCCGCGATGGTCGTCTGCGGCTGCTCCTCCGCCGATGCTGCGGCTGCCGGCGCGACCAGCAGTCCGAGGCCCACGGCGAGGGCGGTCAAGGGCGCCAGGAGGCGCGAACGGGCAGGCTGAGGTGAGGGCATGGGGACTCCAAGACGAGCGGCGATTCGGGTGATGGTGCTGCGCCTGCTGGTCGTCCATGGATCTGCGGTCCTGCGAAGGCAGCTCAGTGTGATGAGATTCACAGGGTCCGCAAATGACCCACTTCGGGGGGTCCGTTTTGTCCTCTTCTCGAGGACGGTCGCCGCTGTTTCCGCGCCGTTACTGGGGTGTGCCCCCCGACCAACCCCCGGTTCCGCGGTGAACCGGATGGCCTCTCGGAGGAATCAGAGCGGAACTACTCGCCCTGATCTCGCCCCGCGTCCTTGCCCCGGGGACACGGAGCTGCGCACAGCGGGAGGATCCGACAGCGAAGAGACATCAGGTCTCCGTCGCCCCCGCCCGCGAGCGATCGCTTCTCGTCCTGGGCGGCGCGACGATGAGCCGGATCGCCCCGTGGTCCGCGCTACTGCAGCGGGTACGCGCGCCCGTTCACCAGCAGCGTGTCGCCCGCGGCGCTGTCCGGGCCGAGGTGGTCCTCGAGCGACGCGGCGGCCGTGTCGGCGGCGGCGCCCTGGGCGGCCACTCCGGTCGAGAGCAGCAGGCCGCAGGCCAGCGCGGTGATCACGGTGGTGCGGTTGCTCGGCATGCGGTTCATCGGCGTCGTCCTTGGCGTCGTGGGGGTCGCCGCCCCGGGGTGTGGGAGCGGTTTCAGAACGCACCGAGCCTACGGCTCCGACCCGATGCGCCGCCTGGCACCTTTCTGGGGTTCCCCTGTGCGCCTCGGCGGAGGCGCGCCCGATCGCGGTGGGCCTCGTACGCCCCGCTGGCTACTCGACCAGCAAGCGCGAGCCCGTGCCGAACCGCCCGAAGTGGTCTGCGCGAGCTGCATGCTGATCGAGTAGCCCGCATCGCGGGCGTATCGAGATCCACCACCGTGAGAACGGCGGCGGTGTGTCGACGAAATGCGGTCGCGGCCGCAGGTCCGGCGGCCGCCCCGGCAGCGGGGGCGGCCGGTTGCTGACGCGCCGCCCGGTCGGCGTCGTCCACACGATCGTTCCGTCGTCACCTTTCGTGTAGGTCCATCGGTCGCCGTGCCGGAGGTGATGATGCGCCGTGCAGAGCGAGACGAGGTTCTCGAGGGAGGTCTCGCCGCCGTTGCGCCACTCGAGGGTGTGGTCGGCCTCGCTGCGTGCGGCGGTGCGCAAGCAGCCGGCGAAGCGGCAGGTCTGATCCCGCAGCTGCAGGTGCAGCCGCATCCGTGACGGCGGGACGCGCTGGGTCCGGCCGACGGAGACGACGGCACCGGTGTCCCGTTCGGTGAGCACCCGGGTGAACGACGCCGCCGTCCGGATCAGCTCCCGCGCGACGTCGGCAGGGACGGGGCCGTAGCCGTCCAACTCAGCGGGCTCGTCATCGAGATCCACGGCCGTGGACGCCGCGAGCGTGAGCCGCACCTCCGCCCGGACACCGGGAACGAACGTCGGGTCGGGGCGGTCCTCGGCGTCGGGAGTGGTGCCGATGATGTCGCCGTCGCAGAGGAGATCCACGGCGACGTCCGCGCGAAGCTGCGAGAGCGTGCGCTCATCTCCCGCATCGCGCAGAGAACGGGCCATCCGGTCGGCGCGGTCGTAAGCCCCCATCACCGCAGGGGCTGGCCCGTACACGCACAGCGTCGCCATTCCGTCCACGTCCGGCGTGACCCACACGGCCCGGTCCGTCCGGGCGCGGGCGTGCCGCGCCGCGAGGGACTCCTGGTGCAGCTCCTCCCGCCAGCGGCGCAGGGCTCGGCGCAGCTGCGTGAGCGTCATCGACGGCGCCGCTTCCGCGACGCGCTCATCGAGAGTGGCGCGGGACCCCTCGGGGAGGCTGCTGGCGGTCGAGCAGATCGCCTCCCCTTCCTCCCAGTGCAGGCGCGCCTGCGCGAGCAGGGCGCGCATGAGTGGCAGGTGCTCGAAGAGCAGCTGCGCGTTCTCGAGACGCCGGGCGATCACCTGCTCCGACAAGCCCTCCGCGACGGCGAGCTCCGCGCGGATGGAGCGCTCGACGAGGTCGCGGGTCTCGCTGGGGGTCGCGCCGCGGGCGAAGGCGTCGGGATGGGCGAGTGCAGTGCGATGGAAGTCGTAGAGGTATCGGGCCTCGGCGAGACGCGGCTGGGCTGCGGCGCGGGCGTTCGCGGCGGCACGGTCGCTGAGCACGCGCAGGTGCGCGAGCACTGCCTCTGTCGATCCGAAATCCGTCATACGAGTATTGAATCAAGGACTACCGACACGCGGGCCGGCTCAAGGGCGCAAAGGGACGATCGGGGGCCGAACTGGGGCTGTGGAGGAGGCACTGCGCCGACGGGGAAGGTCTCGATACGCCCCTGCGGGGCTACTCGACCCGCATGAAGCGGAGGACCCTCGGCCTGGCGATGGCGGGTCTCGATACGCCCTGCGGGCTACTCGACCAGCATGATCACCACCCCCCCCACACCTGCGCAGCGGCACCGCGTCCCCTGCTGATCGAGTAGCCCGCGCAACGGGCGTATCGGTGATTGCCTTGGTGTGTCGCGGGGTTCTGACTCGTCTGCGTATCTGACGCCTGGCAGGGCTGTCT
>NZ_JALGRT010000003.1:0-748896 GCF_022815525.1 Rathayibacter sp. VKM Ac-2927 | reverse complement strand
GCCTCCTCAAACGAGCCCTCTGCCGCGAACTCTTCCCCCTCCTCTGCCGACCTTGACAAATAGAAGCTTCGAGATCCACCGTCGTCCGCACGCGTGGGTCTCGATACGCCCCTGGCGGGGCTACTCGACCAGCATGGAGGGGAAGCCTGCGGGGCTGTGCAACCAGCATGAAGGCGGGCCCTGCGGGGCTGTTCGTCCAGCAGGGGGCGGCCGGTTCAGCGCGGCAGCTCCTTCTTCGCTGATCGAGTAGCGCGCGGAGCGCGCGTATCGAGATCCGCCCACCGTTCTGACGGGTGGGTCTCGATACGCCCCTGGCGGGGCTACTCGACCAGCAGAGGCGCCGCGGGGCTAGTCGACCGACATGAAGCCCCCTCCGGGGCTACAGGGACGGAGCGACGACGCGGCGGCCCTGCACGTGGACCGCCGCGATGGCGGGCTCGCGCAGGCCCAGGAGCAGGGCGAACAGCAGCTGATCCGTCGCCTCCTCGGGGTCGTCGGCGCGGACGCCGAGGGCGAGCACCTCCGCGAGCGGCTCCCAGCGGTCGGGCTCGATGCGGAGGAAGTCCGCGTCCTTGCCGAGGTCGAAGTTGCCGAAGCGCTCCTCCATGTCCAGCGCCCGCGCGCCGGCCAGCGTCGCGGTGAAGAGCAGCTGGGCCGGGTGCAGCGCGATCGACGCGTCGCCCTCCTCCGACAGGTGCACCTTGAAGGTGTCGTTCGCCACCCGCGCGAGCAGCCACTCGTCGCCGGCGCCGATGTCGCTGCCGAGCGCGATGGTCACGCCCGCCGCCGCGGTGCGCCGCCACGGCATCGTCCCCGAGCCGAGGAACTGCTGCGAGGTCGGGCAGTGCGCGATCGAGGTGCCGGTCGCAGCCATCCGGTGAAGCTCCTCGTCCTGGCAGTGCACGGCGTGCGCGAGGATCGTCCGCCGACCGAGCAGCGAGGAACCGCCGCGCTGCGAGCCGGGCAGGAACAGCCCGTCGTAGGTGTCCAGGTAGCTGCGGGTGCCGAAGCTCGCCCGGACCGCCGCGATCTCCCCGTCGCCCGGCCGGTCGTTCTCGTTGAGGTGGCTGTGCACGTACACGCCGCGGTCGCGGACGCCGTCGTAGAGCTCGCCGAGCCCGGCGAGCGTCGTCGGCGTCACCGACAGCGAGAAGCGGGGGACGATCGCGACCTGCTGCAGCGCCGTCGAGGGGTCACCGGTGTCGACCGCGTGCCAGCGGTCGACCTCCTCGGCGACGAGCGCGAGCGCCTCGTCCTCGCCGGTCAGCAGCGCCGCGGCCGACGGCGGACCGACCGTCTGCAGTCCGCGACCCGACACCGTCCGCAGGCCCGCCTCGACACTCCGCTCGAACAGCGCGTCCTGCGCGTGCGGGAACGCCGAGCCGAAGACCATCGCCGCGGTCGTCCCGGCGCTCACCCGGCGGCGGGTGAAGGCGCGTGCGATGCGGCTCGCGAACTCCTCGTCAGCGAGCCGCGACTCCGCCGGGAAGATCGCCGTGTCCAGCCACTCCAGCAGCTGCCCGCCGCCGAACGCATCGGTCGAGTACGTCTGCGGGAAGTGCAGGTGCGTGTCGACGAAGCCCGGCAGGAGGAACGCGCCCGCGTCGCCGGTGACCGGCCAGTCCGCGAAGTCGCGGGGGAGGGCCGCGTGCGGTCCGACCCAGAGGATCGTCCCGGCGTCGCCGACGACGAGCGCGCCGTCGGGGATCGAGACCAGCGCCTCGGCGGCCGTCTCGACGGTGGGCCGGCCGGCCACGTGCAGGACGTGGCCGCGGTGCACGCCGCGCGGGCCGGCGCCCGGACCGGACCCTCCGCTCACACCAGTCCCGAGTACGCGTACCAGGCGGGCCCGGCGTCCGGCGCGTCGTCGCGGGTGACGGCCGCCTGGATCAGCCCGTACGGCCGGTCGGCGGCGTGGTAGACCTCGTTGTCGTTCTCCACGCCGAAGGGCGAGAGGTCGTAGAGGAAGTGGTGCTTGTTCGGAGCCGAGAGGCGCACCTCGACGATCTGCGGGAACTCCTCCAGCACCGCCTTGCCCATCTCGAAGAGCGTCTGCTGCAGGGCGAGCGAGTGCACGGTGGCGAAGCGGCTGATCATCAGCGCCTTCACTCCGGCGTAGACGGCCTCCCAGTCGCTCGCGGCGATCTCCTCGTCGCTGAGCGCGAAGCGCCACTTCGCGACCAGCGAGGTCGCCATCACGCGGTCCCGGGTGGGCGGGAGCACCGTGTACGGGTCGGTGAGGAAGCCGTGGAACTCCGAGCCGGTGGACTTGAGGATCGTCAGGTCCTTGAAGCCGCCGGTGATCCAGACCTGCTGCGCGTCACCGGTGCCCTCGACGGTGACGGAGGCGATGCGCACCTCCTGGCCCTTGCGGACCCAGGTGTGGTCGTGCTCGGCGCCGTCGACCAGGACGCGCTCCCAGGCGAACTCCTCGATCTCGATCCGCGCGCCGTGCACGGTCGCGGTGCCGTCGACGAAGTGCCGGGCCAGCTCGAGGCCGTACGCCTCGATCGAGCGCAGCCCCTTCTCCTTGGCGAAGGAGTAGGCGGTCTGCTTCTGGGTGTCGGTGGGGAGGACCGCGGACTGGTCGCCGGTCAGGTGCGCGGCCGCGAAGTCGCCGCGCAGGGCGGTCGAGACGTTCACGTCGTGGATCTCGTGCCGGGGGCTGTCGCGGTAGATCCGGACGACGCGGTTCTCGGCCTTCCCGTACTGGTGGTCTCCGAGGATGATCGACATGTCCGCTCCTGTTCGCGTTCGGTGGTTCGTGGCGGTGCGCGGAGTCCGCGGCCGCGGCCGGGCGGTGCCCGTCTGCCAGGATGCCGCGCGCGGAGCCGCCGTCGCACCGGCGGAGCACTCAGCGTCCGGCGCCCGCCTCACCCGAGTCTTGTGCGATCCGCCCGGAACCGCGCCCGGAACCGCGGGAGTTCACACGGCGGAAACGTGACCGGAACACGCGGCCCGGCCTCGTCGCTCCGACTCCGCTGCCGGTGACGGGTCAGGGCCGGTCGAGCAGCCGGCCGACCGGCGCCTCGCTGCCGCCCGTGACCCGGATTCCGCCGATCCACGTCGCCGCGACGGCGCCGCGCAGCACGCGGCCGTCGTAGGCGGAGACCTTGTTCTTGTGCGAGAGCGCGTCGACGTCCACCGGCGACGCGGCCTCCGGCTCGAACGCGACCAGGTCGGCGTCGGCGCCGGCCCGCAGCAGCCCCTTCTGCCCGAGCCCGGCGAAGGCGGCGGTCGCCGTCGACATCCAGGCGACGACCTGCTCCAGCGGGATCCCGCGCTCGCGCGCGCCCGTCCAGACCGCGCGGAAGCTCAGCTCGAGCCCGGAGATGCCGCCCCAGGCGAGGCCGAAGTCGCCGTCGTGCGCGAACTTGAGCTCGGCCGTGGCGGGGGAGTGATCGGAGGCGATCAGGTCGATCGTGCCGTCGAGCAGTCCCTTCCAGAGCAGCTCGCGGTTGCGCTCGTCCCGGATCGGCGGGCAGCACTTGAACTGCGTGCCGCCGTCGGGGATCGTCTCCGCATCGAAGGTGAGGTAATGCGGGCAGGTCTCCGCGGTGATCCGCAGCCCCTCGGCCTTCGCCTCGCGCAGCAGCGGCAGCGCCTCGGCAGAGGACAGGTGCAGGATGTGCGCCCGCCCGCCCGTCTCGCGGACGGCCTGGATCACGCTCGCGATCGCCGAGTTCTCGGAGGCGGGCGGCCGGGAGTCGACGAAGGCGTCGTAGGAGGTGCCGCCGCTGTTCGCGCTCGCCTCGAGCTCGTCCGGGTCCTCGGCGTGCACGATCAGCAGGCCGTCGAACGCGGCGATCTCGGCCATCGCCTCGAACAGCTGCTCGGTGCTGAGGTGCGGGAACTCGTCGACGCCGCTCGGCGAGAGGAAGCACTTGAAGCCGAAGACGCCCGCGTCGTGCAGCGCGCGGAGGGTGCCGAGGTTCTCCGGGATCGCCCCGCCCCAGAAGCCGACGTCGACGAGCGCCTGCGGACCGGCCGCGGCCTTCTTGGCGTCCAGCCCCGCGACGGTGGTGGTCGGCGGGATCGAGTTCAGGGGCATGTCGATGATCGTGGTGACCCCGCCCGCGGCGGCAGCGCGGGTGGCGGAGGCGAAGCCCTCCCACTCGGTGCGGCCGGGCTCGTTCACGTGCACGTGCGTGTCGACGATCCCCGGCAGCAGCACCTGACCGGCGGGGAGGACGACCTCCTCCAGGGTCTTCCAGGGCGCGTCGATGTCGCCGACGGCGACGATGAGGCCGCCCGCGACGGCGACGCTGGCGGGCCGCGTCCCGTTCTCGGTGAGGACGGCGGAGGAGCGGATCACGAGGTCGAGCGAGGGGGAGTCGTCGGGCATGGGTTCGACCATATACTCGGCATGTTTCCCGCGTGTGAGCGCCCGCCGGCCGCACGACCCGGCTCCGCGCCCTCCCGCCCGTCGACGTCGGAGGCCGCCGTGCTCGAACTCGCCGTACCGCTCCTCGCGCGCGTCGAGGCGGGCGAGAGCGTCGCCGTGGTCACCGTCACGCACGTCTTCGGCTCGGCGCCGCGTGCCCTCGGCTCCTCGATGGCGGTCGACGCGGCCGGCAGCGCCATCGGCTCGATCTCGGGCGGCTGCGTCGAGGCCCAGGCCTACGCGCTCGCGCAGGAGGTGCTCGGCTCCGGCGGCTCCGGCTCGGAGCACTTCGGCTTCGACGACGAGGCGGCCTTCGCGGCCGGTCTCTCCTGCGGCGGGCAGCTGCGGGTCTTCGGCCACGTCGTCGACGCGAGCTCGGGGGCCGTGCTGGCCGAACTGCGGGCCGCGCGGGCCGGGCGGCCGGCGGGACTGGCGATGATCGTCGGCGGGCCGGCCGAGCTCGTCGGCCTGGTGCTGACGGGCGCGACCCGCGCTCAGGACGTGGTGGGACCGTCGCTGGACGAGGACACGGTGCGCCGGATCCTCGCCGAGCGGGCCGCGCGCCTGGCCTCGGGCCGCTCGGCGACGGTGGAGATCGCCTGCCAGGGCACCGAGCTCGAGGTGACCTACGTCGTGAGTGCCGAGAAGCCGCGTCTGCTGATCTTCGGCGCCGTCGACTTCTCCGCGGCGCTCTGCGCGGCCGGGGCGCTGCTCGGCTACCGCGTGACGGTCTGCGACGCGCGACCGGTCTTCGCGACGGCGGAGCGGTTCCCGGGCGCCGACGAGGTCGTGGTCGACTGGCCGTCCGACTACCTCGCGGCGACGGAGGTGGACGAGCGCACGGTGATCGCGGTGCTCACCCACGACGAGAAATTCGACGTGCCGCTGCTCGAGACGGCGCTGACCCTGCCGGCCGCCTACATCGGCGCGATGGGCTCGCGGCGCACGCACGAGCGGCGCCTGCGGCTGCTGCGCGAGGCCGGGGTGGCGGAGGAGTCGCTCGCGCGGCTGCACTCGCCGATCGGCCTGGACATCGGCGCGTCGACGCCGGAGGAGACGGCGGTCTCGATCCTCGCGGAGGTGCTGGCGGTGCGCGCCGGGGCATCCGGGGCGCCGCTGGCGGGGCGGTCGGGTCCGATCCACGCCTCGAGCTAGAGGTCGGTACCGAGGGCGGATGCGCTGAGGGGCGGGCGCGCTCCGCTCCGGGGTGCGGATCCTCCGATGGAAACCGCAGCGAAACACCGCGCTGGCATTCTGGGGGGATGCAGCGTCACGTCATCACCGGAGCCCACGTCGCCACCGTCGACGCCGCCGGGGCCGAGCACCCCGGCGGCCACGTGGTCGTCGACGACCGGCGGATCGTCGCCGTCGGCGCGGGGGAGCCGCCCGCCTGGGCCCTCGACGGCCGGGCGCCGACCGGGCTCCCGCCCGCGGAGCCGGTCGTGCTCACCCGGGTCGACGGCCGCGGCCACCTGCTGACCCCGGGGCTCGTCAACACTCACCACCACCTGTACCAGTGGCTGACCCGCGGCTGGGCGCAGGACTCGATCCTCTTCGACTGGCTCATCGCGCTGTATCCCGCCTGGTCGCGGATCGACGCCGATCTGACCCGGTCCGCCTCGCTCGGTGCGATGGGGGTGCTCGCCCGCTCGGGCTGCAGCACCGTCGGTGATCACCACTACGTCTTCCCGCGCGGGTCCGGCGACATCGTGGGCGGGATCGTGGACGCCGCCTCGACGCTCGGGCTGCGCCTGCACGCGACGCGGGGCTCGATGGACCTCGGCGAGTCGCAGGGCGGGCTGCCGCCGGACTTCGCGGTCGAGACGACCGCGGCGGCGCTGCAGGCGAGCGGCGAGGCCGTCGAGCGCTACCACGACGCCTCCTTCGAGGCGATGGTGCGCGTCGCGATCGCGCCGTGCTCGCCGTTCTCGGTGACCCCGGACCTGCTGCGCGAGTCGGCGGTCCTCGCTCGGCAGCTCGGCGTGCGGCTGCACACCCACGGCTCCGAAACGGTCGAGGAGGACGCTTACACCCGCGAGACCTTCGGGATGTCGCCCACGGACTACCTCGAGTCGCTCGGCTGGCTCGGCGACGACGTCTGGATGGCGCACGGCGTGCACCTCGACGACGACGCGATCGCGAAGTTCGCCGCGACGGGTACCGGAGTCGCCCACTGCCCGTCGTCGAACGCGCGGCTCGCGGCGGGCATCGCGCCGATCCCGCAGCTGCTGGCGGCCGGGGCTCCGGTCGGGCTGGGTGTGGACGGGGCAGCGTCGAACGAGTCCGGGCAGCTCGGCTCCGAGATCCGCGCGGCCGTGCTGATGAACCGGCTCCGCGCGGGCGCCGACCGGATGAGCGCGCGGCAGGCGCTCTCGATCGCGACGATCGGCGGCGCGCGGGTGCTCGGGCGCCAGGACGAGATCGGCTCGATCGAGGTGGGCAAGCTCGCCGACCTGGCGCTCTGGCGGATCGACGGGATCGAGCACGCCGGCATCGCCGATCCGGTCGCGGCCCTCGCGCTCGGCGCGCAGCCGCCGCTGACGCTGCTGCTCGTGAACGGGCGGCCCGTGGTCGCGGACGGGCACCTCGTCTCCGCGGACGAGGACGCGATCGCCCGCGAGGTCGCCCGCGCGAGCGCGGAGCTGGCGGCGCGCGTCTGACTGAGCACGGCCCGGATTGCGGACCACCCTCCGCCGCTGAGGGAGCGACCCGTGCGGCGGCCCGCCCGTTCTTGCTGATCGAGTAGGCCGCGAAGCGGGCGTATCGAGATCCACGGTCGTCCGTGGGGCGGTCTGCAGACACCGCGTGCTGGCGGTGGTGGGTCTCGATACGCCCCTGCGGGGCTACTCGACCAGCATGGGCGGCCGTGGCCACGGCCGCCGCTCGGGTCAGCCGGGGGGCGCGCCTGCGTCGACCGTCGGCACGGGGGGCGCGTCGGGGTGGAGCAGGCGCCAGACGCGGTCGCGGGAGACGGGCAGGGCGTGCGGCCGGACGCCGACGGCGTCGCGGACGGCGTTGGCGAGGGCGGGCGCCACCGGGTTGTAGGGCGCCTCGCTCATCGATTTCGCGCCGAACGGGCCCAGCTCGTCGGCCGTATCCGCGAAGTAGACCTCGGTCGGGGGCACGTCGGCCATCTGCGGGATGTGGTAGTTCCGGAGGATCGCCGTGGTCACGGTGCCCTCGCCGTCGAGGATCACCTCCTCATAGAGCGCCGAGCCGATCGCCTGGGCGACGCCGCCCTCGACCTGTCCGCGGAGCTGCGCCGGATTGATCACGAAGCCCGCGTCGACCGCCTGCACCGACTGCAGGATCCGCACCTCGCCGGTCGGCGCGTGCACCGCGACGCGGAAGCCCTGCACGTTGAAGGCGAGCGAGCGCTGCGCGCCGTCCTCGCTGCCGGTGGCCGACACCGGTCCGCCGGCCGCGAGCACCAGGTCCGCGTAGCTCACCCGGGTGCCGTCGGCGGCGAGGAGCCCCTCGTCGTCCGGCTCGAACTCGCTCCCGTCGTGACCGGTGAGCCGCTTCGCCAGCGAGCGCAGGTCGGCGAGGAGCCGCAGCGCCGCGCTGTACACGGCCTTGCCGGCGACGACCGTCCCCGCGGAGCCGAACGCGCCCGTGTCGTACCGGGCCGCGGCGGTGTCGGACTGGCGGATCCGCACCCGGTCCGCCGAGGCCCCGAACGCACTCGCGACGAGCTGCGTGTGCACGGTCGTCGTCCCGTTGCCGAACTCCGCGGTGCCGACTCCGATGGTGAGCACGCCCTCGGCGTCGACCGACACGGTCGCCTCCGAGAAGTGGCCGCGCGGAGGCAGCGTCGCGATCATCGCGACCGCCATGCCGCGCCCGGTGCTCCAGCCCGGTCCCTCGGGAGCCTCGGACCCCGTCGCGCGGTCGAGCGCCGCCTCCGCGAGGTCGAGGCACTGGTCGAGCCCGTAGGAGGCGAAGCCGATGTCGTCGCCCTCCACGTGCGTCACCACGAGCGGCTCGCCCGGCTTGACCGCGTTGATCCGCCGCAGCTCGAACGGGTCGATGCCGAGCTCGCCAGCGAGCTCGTCCATCGCGGACTCGATGCCGAAGATCACCTGGCCGAGGCCGTAGCCGCGGAACGCGCCCGAGGGCAGGTTGTTCGTGTAGACCGCCTGCGCGTCGACGCGCTTGTTCGGCGCCGTGTAGGTCGCGACCGACTCCGACGTGCCGTGGAACATCACCCCGGGGCCGTGGTTGCCGTAGGCGCCGGTGTCCGAGAGCACGTCGACGCTCAGCGCGGTCAGCGTCCCGTCGCGGCGCGCGCCGAGCGTGACGTCGACCCGCATCGGGTGCCGGCAGGGCGCCATCGTGAACTCGTCGGAGCGGGTGAACTCGAACTGCACCGGCCGCCCGGTCGCCAGCACGGCCAGCGCGACGACGTCCTCGGTGAGGATCTCCTGCTTGCCGCCGAAGCCGCCGCCGACCCGCGCGGTGAAGACCCGCACGGTCGCGGGGTCGCGGTCGAAGATCCGCGCGATCTCGTCGCGGACCAGGAACGGCACCTGGGTGGAGGTGCGCAGCACCAGCTCGTCGCCCTCGAGCCAGCCGATCGTGCCGTGCGTCTCCAGCGCGGTGTGCGCGACGCGGGAGGTGGTCCACCGCCCCTCGACCACGACGTCCGCCTCGGCGAGGCCGGCCGCGACGTCGCCGTACTCGCCGTGCAGCTCGGCGACCACGTTCGAGCCGGGGTCGGCGATGCGCGAGGCGATCGGGTCCTTGTCCGCGTGCAGGAGCGGGGCACCGGGCGCGCGCGCCTCCTCCGGGTCGAAGACCGCGGGCAGCAGCTCGTACTCGACCTCGATCGCGCGGCAGGCGGCCTCGGCCACTCCGACCGACTCGGCGACGACGACCGCGACGCGCTGGCCGCGGAAGCGCACGACGGTGTCGAGCATCCGGGTGTCGTCGGGGTCGTCCAGCCGCGACTCGTGCCGCGCGGTGGAGTAGAGGATGTCCGGCACGTCCGCGGCGGTCAGCACGGCCACGACGCCGGGCATCGTCGCGGCGACCGCGGTGTCCATCGAGAGGATGCGGGCGTGTGCGTGCGGGCTCTGCAGCACCTTGAGGTGCAGCAGCCCGGGCACGGCGACGTCGAGCGTGTACGGCTCCTGGCCGGAGACGATGCGGCGGCCGGCGGGGGCGCCGAGCGAGCGGCCCACCCGTGACTCGTCGGCGGAGGTGCGCCCGGTGCGGCGCACGGGGGTCAGCCCGGTGGGCGGCGCGCAGACGTGCTCGGACACCGCCTCGCGGATCGGCCGGTAGCCGGTGCAGCGGCAGAGGTTCCCCTTCATCAGGCGGGGGAGGTCCTCCTCCCGCGCCCCCTCGAGGACGCTCGCGGTGACGACCATGCCCGCCGTGCAGAAGCCGCACTGGAACGCGGCGTGGTCGACGAACGACTGCTGCACCGCGCCGGGCTCCTCCGGAGTGCCGAGTCCGGCGGCGGTGGTGACCTCGCGCCCCTCGATGCGGTGCGCGGGGTAGAGGCAGGAGTGGAAGGGCGTGCCGTCGACGAGCACCGAGCAGGCGCCGCAGTCTCCGGCGTCGCAGCCCTTCTTGACCTCGAAGTGCTCGTGGTCGCGCAGCAGCGTCCGCAGCACCTGGCCGGGGCGGGGCGACGCGTCGACCGGTTCGCCGTCGACGGTGAATCTCATGCGGCGCCTCCCGCGGTCGAGGTGGTCTCGCCGCTCGTCGTCGGCTGGTCCGCTCCGCCCAGCTCGCCGCGGATCTCCTCGGCCAGCACGCCGACCACCGCGCGCCGCCAGTCGGCCGCGCCGTGCGGGTCGGTGAACCAGGTCGTGATCCCGCCGAGCGCGGCGTCGAGCTCCTCGGACGTCGGGAGCGCCGTCCACCGCAGCACCTCGGGCCGGATCGTCGCGGCGGTCACCGTGACCACGACCTCCCCGTCGGCGTCCACCCGGCCGATGACGAGCGCGCCGGAGCGCCCGAGCGGCGACAGCGCGATCTTCCGGTACGCCGTCCGCGCCGCCAGCGCCCGGCGCGGGAACTCGATCGAGCGGATCACGTCGCCGTGCCCGAGCGAGGTGGTCATGTTGCCGGTCACCAGCTCGGCCACCGGCACGAGAGCGTCGGAGCCGTCCGCGCGCCAGACGAGCGCCTCGGCGTCGAGCGCCGCGGTGAGGCTGATCATCGGCCCGGCCGGGAGTGCGTTGGCGATGTTGCCGCCGACCGTCGCGACGTTCCAGATCTTGAAGGAGCCCAGCAGCGCCGTGCAGCACTGGAAGAAGAGCGGGTGCGACGCCCGGCCGCCGTTCGGCATCGCCGACAGCTCGGCGAGCGTGCAGGTCGCCGCGATCGAGAGGCCCTCGGCCGTCTCGCGGTAAGGCTCCCAGCCGAAGCCCTGCAGGTCGAGCAGCTCGTCGAGGTGGTCGTGCGGGAGCGAGAACACCCAGGACCCGCCGCCGATCACCGCGGTGCGCGGACCCATCGCGGCCAGGTCGGCGCGCTCGCGGACGACGCGCACGCGCTGGATCGTGTTCAGGTCCATGCCGCGCCCTCCGCTCCGTGCGCCGACGGCGCGCTCCTGCCAGTGAACCCCAGACGTGTGACGCTCGTGTTTCCGAGCCCGCCGCGGCCGATCAGCCGAGCGACGCGACCCACTCCGAGCTGCCGTCGACGAACGACTGCTCCTTCCAGATCGGCACGGTCGCCTTGATGTCGTCGACCAGGGCCGCGCAGGCCTCGAAGGCCGCGGCGCGGTGGGCGGAGGCGACGGCGCAGGCGAGCGCGAGGTCGCCGACCACGAGGTCGCCGACCCGGTGCACCGCGGCGACGCGCACCTCCGGGAACCGCTCGACGATCCGCCGGGCCGAGGCGAGCAGGGCGGCCGGCGCCTCGGGGTGCGCCTCGTAGGAGAGGCGCAGCACCCCGCGGCCCTCGTCGTGGTCGCGGACGATCCCGGCGAAGGTGACGACGGCGCCGTGGGTCGGCGACTCGACGGCGTGCTCGCACTCGTCGACGGTGACGGGGTCGCGGGCGATCCGGGCCAGGGCGACGGGATCAGCGGACATGATCGCCCCCGCCCAGCTGGTCCAGCACGTGGCCGATGATCGGCTCCAGCACCTCGATGCCGTCGCGGACGCCCCCGGGAGAGCCGGGCAGGTTCACGATGACGCTCCGGCCGCTGACTCCCGCGCGCCCACGGCTGAGTACCGCGGTGGGCACGTGCGCGGCCCCGCGCGCGCGGATCGCCTCGGCGAGTCCGGGCAGCTCGCGCTCGAGCAGCGGCGCGGTCTGCTCCGGAGTGACGTCGCTCGGTGCGACGCCCGTGCCGCCGGTGGTGATCACCACGTCGATGCCGGCCGAGAGCGCATCGGAGATCGCCTCGCCCACCGCGTCGCCGTCGGCGACGACGACCACGCGGCCGCTCCAGCCGCGGCTCTCGAACCAGGCCAGCAGCGCCGGGCCGGTGCGGTCCTCGTAGACGCCCGAGGCGGCGCGGGTGGAGGCGACCACCGCGACCGCGGTGCGGCTCACGACCGGCTCCACGAGCCGCTCCTGCCGCCCTCTTTCGCCAGGACCCGTATCCCGGTGATGACGGCGCCGCGGTCGACGGCCTTGATCATGTCGTAGACCGTGAGCGCGGCGACGCTGACCGCGGTGAGCGCCTCCATCTCGACGCCGGTGCGGCCGCTCGTGCGCACGCGCGCCTCGATCCGGACCCGGTCGTCGCCGGGCTCGAGGTCGATGTCGACGCCGTCGAGCACCAGCGGGTGGCAGAGCGGGATCAGCGCGGAGGTGGCCTTCGCGCCCATGATCCCGGCGATGCGCGCGACGCCGAGCGCCTCGCCCTTGGGCAGCTCGCCCTGCGCGAGGAGGCGGACGACGTCGGGAGTCGTCTCGACGAACCCCTCCGCGACCGCGACCCGCGAGGTGACCTGCTTGCCGCCGACGTCGACCATGTGCACGGCGCCGTCGCCGCGGACATGGGTCAGCTCCGTGCCGTCGGCCGTCCCGCCGCTTCCGGTCGTGTCCGTCGTGTCAGTCATCGATCCTCCAGATCTCGACCGTGTCTCCGGTCGCGGCGTGCTCGGTCCCGATCGGGACGTGGATCAGCACGTTCGATCGAGCGTAGGACGCGAGCAGGTGCGAGCTCGGCCCGCCGACGGCGTGCACGAGCCCTTCGTCGTCGAGGGTGCCGCGCCGGATCTGGTGCAGATGCCCGGGGGAGTCGAGCGGCGTGGCCAGCCGCGCGCGCAGCCGGGGACGCTCGGCCGGCAGCCGGCCGGCGAGGGAGCGGAGCACGGGGCGCAGGAACAGCTCGAACGAGACCAGGGCGCTGACCGGGTTGCCCGGCAGCGAGACGATCGGCAGGTGCAGGTCGTCGCGGACCCGGACCAGGCCCAGGCCCTGCGGTCCGCCCGGCTGCACGGCGACGTGGCCGAACTCGGAGCCGGCCGCCCCGAGCGCGTCGCGGACGACCTCGTAGGCGCCGGCGCTGACCCCGCCGACGGTGATCGCGAGGTCGGCCTCGGCCGCGTGCGCGTCGAGGAGCGCGAGGAGGTCCTCCGCCCGGTCGCTGCCGCAGGGCACCACGATCGGCAGGCCACCGGCCTCGCGGACCGCCTCGGCCAGCAGTGAGCCGTTGGCGTCGAAGATCTGGGCGTCCTCGAGCTCCGAGCCGGCCGCGCGGATCTCGTGCCCGGTCGGCACGACCAGCACGCGGACGCGGGGGAGCACCTCGACCTCGGTCAGGCCGAGCGAGGCGAGCAGCCCGTAGTGCGCGGCGCGGAGGACGGTGCCGGCGGGCAGCGCGAGCTCGCCTTGCCTCGCGTCGCTGCCCCGGGCGCGGACGAAGGCCGCCGCGACGACGGGGCGCGAGAAGGCGACCTGGGCGTCGGTGCTGCCCGGGGCAGGGAAGCGCGGGGGGTCGACGGTCTCGATCGCGACGACGGCGTCGGCCCCGGCCGGCAGCGGCGAGCCCGTCATGATCGGCACCGCGGTGCCCGCCTCGTGCCGGGGAGCGCGGTCGCCGGCCGGGATCGGCGCGGCTACGGGCAGCGAGACCGGGCTGCCGGCGCTCGCCGCGGCGAGGTCCGCCGCGCGCACCGCGAAGCCGTCCATCTGCGAGTTGTCGAAGCGCGGCAGATCCAGCGGCGCGTCGACCGAGCGCGCGAGCACCCGGCGGTCGTACGCACCCGGGTCGGCGGCGACGGCGGCGGGAGCGAGCGTCAGCGTCTCGCGGGCGCCGCGGGTGGCCAGCGGCGAGAGCAGCGCGCGCACGCGGGCGGCGTGCAGATCGATCGAGGTCATCGGGTCCTCTCGGAGGTCCTGGCCGGCGAAAGCGTTCCTGACGGGGCGGGGCGTTCCTGACGGGGCGGAGGCGTTCCTGACCGGCGGCAGGGACGTCTCCATCTTGCCCGCTCCGGCCCGGATCCGGCGCGTAGTCTGTCCGGATGAGCACAGCACTCGGGATCCCCGGCATCCGGCCCCGCCCACGCGGTGCGGTCCTCCCGGCCGAGCGGCCCGAGACCCCGCTGCTGCTCGACAGCTACGGCCGCGTCGCCGACGATCTGCGCATCTCGCTGACCGATCGCT
The DNA here is from genome assembly GCF_022815525.1 of Rathayibacter sp. VKM Ac-2927. NCBI lineage: Bacteria > Bacillati > Actinomycetota > Actinomycetes > Micrococcales > Microbacteriaceae > Rathayibacter > Rathayibacter sp. VKM Ac-2927. Next base: position 734,933 of record NZ_JALGRT010000003.1, on the reverse strand, counting down.
GCAACCTCCGCTGCACCTACTGCATGCCGGCCGAGGGACTGCCGTTCCAGCCGCCCGCGTCGCTGCTGAACCGCGAGGAGATCGTCCGCCTCGCCCGCATCGCCGTCGAGCAGTTCGGCGTCCGCCAGATCCGCTTCACCGGCGGCGAGCCGTTGCTGCGCAAGGACCTCGTCGACATCATCCGCGACGTCGCCGCGATCGAGCCGCGCCCCGAGATCTCGCTGACCACCAACGCGATCGGCCTCTCCGGCCGCGCGCAGTCGCTCGCCGACGCGGGCCTGGACCGCGTGAACGTCTCGCTCGACTCCATCTGCGCCGAGACCTTCGCGAAGGTCACCCGCCGCCCCTTCCTCGACCGGGTCCTCGCCGGCATCGACGCGCTCGGCCCCGCCGGGCTCAAGCAGACCAAGATCAACGCGGTTCTGCTGCCCGGGATCAACGACCACGAGGCGCCCGAGCTGCTCGCCTGGGCGCTCGCCGGAGGGCACCAGCTCCGCTTCATCGAGCAGATGGCCCTCGACGCCGACCACGGCTGGGACCGCTCGACCATGATCACGGCGGCGATGATCCGCGACCTGCTCTCGGAGCGCTTCGTCCTCACGTCGAACGCCGCGCCTCGCGACGGCGCGCCCGCCGAGCTCTTCGACGTCCGCGCGATCGGCTCCGACGAGCTGCTCGGCACCGTCGGCATCATCGCCTCCGTCACCGAGGCGTTCTGCGGCGACTGCCGCCGCACCCGGCTCACCGCCGAGGGCGGCGTCCGCAGCTGCCTCTTCTCCAACGAGGAGACCGACCTGCTCGGCGCGATGCGCTCCGGCGCCGACGACCACCACGTCGCCCAGCTCTGGCGCGGCGCGATGTGGGCCAAGCCGGCCGGCCACGAGATGAACCGGGCCGGCTTCGTGCAGCCCGAGCGCACCATGAGCGCGATCGGCGGCTGAGCGTGCGCGTCCGCTACTTCGCCGCGGCGAAGGCCGCCCTCGGGCGCGCCTCCGACGAGCTCGACGGCGTGGCCGACCTGGCCGCCCTGGAGGCTGAGCTGGTCGCCTCCGCGCCGTCCGCGGCCGACGTCCTCGCGCGCTGCAGCTACCTGGTCGACGGCGTCTCGACGACCGACCGCGCCACGCCGCTGCCCGCCGGCGCCGCGGTCGACGTCCTGCCGCCCTTCGCCGGCGGCTGACCCCTGCGCCCTCGCCGTTCTGCAGGCTCGTGTCCGTTGTGCAGGAGATCTCGGCTCCGGTCGGCCGCGCCACGCGGCGAGACGGCACAGGGAACGCGGAAGACCTGCGAATCGGACCTCCGACCGGATCAGCGCCAGCCCACCATCCCGCCGAGCAGAGAGTCGGAGGCGATCCCCGCCGCCGCCGCCCGGTCGGCCGCGATCCGCGAGCGCACTCCCGAGGCGCAGTGCAGCACCAGCGGCCCCGCGGGCAGCATCGCCGGATCGAACCGCGACATCGGCAGCCGCACGGCCCCGGGGATCGCGACGGAGCGGTCCTCGTCGTCCTCTCGCAGATCGACGACCATCGGCGGCGTCGGCCCGGCGAGCCGCGCCCGCAGCTCGTCGGCGGTCACCGCTCCGGCCACGGCGAGCACCACAGCCACCGGCGGCACCGCGCGGGCCAGCGGCAGCTCGCTCCAGGTGCCGTCCAGCGCGTCGTGCACGACGACCCGCCCGAACAGCGGCTCGCCGACGCCCGTCACGAGCTTGACCACCTCGCTCGCCATCGCCGAGCCGATCGCCGCGCAGAGCGAGCCGAGAACCCCGACCGTCGCGCAGCTGTCCGCCGCGTCCTCGGCCCCGGGGTGCAGGGCGCGCAGGGTGACTCCGCCCCCGGGCGCGTCGGCCCAGAACGTGGACAGCTGGCCGTCGAAGCCGAGCGCCGAGCCCCAGACGTGCGGGACGCCGGTCCGGGTCGTCGCGTCCGAGGCGAGGTAGCGCGAGCCGAAGGTGTCGAAGCCGTCGACCACCACGTCCCAGCCGGCGACGAGCGCGTCGGCGTTCGCACCGGTGAAGGAGACGGGGAAGGCCTGCACGTCGATCCCGGGGGAGAGCCGCCGCGCGGTCGCCGCCGCGGACTCCGCCTTCGACGAGCCGATCGACGACTCGTCGTGCGCCGTCTGCCGCGCGAGGTTCGACGCCTCGACGACGTCGCCGTCGACGATCCCGAGATGCCCGACTCCGGCCGCGGCGAGCGCCGTGATCACCGGGGAGCCGATGCCGCCCGCGCCGAGGACGAGCACCCGCGCGTTCCGCAGGCGGCGCTGCCCGAGCTCGCCGAGCGGCGACAGCCGGATCTGCCGGGCGAAGCGCTCGCGCTCGGCGGCGCTCAGCGCCGGCCCGGGCTCCACCAGCGGGATCACGGCGCCACCTCGTCGAGCCGCCACTGGCCCTCCACTGCGATCGCGCGGAACCCCACGGCCTCGTTGACGGCGAGCATCGGCCGGTTCTCCTCCGCGTTCCAGGTGTAGACGACCCGGCAGTCCGGATCGGCCACGGCCAGGTGCTCGAGCGCGTCGAGCTTGAGCAGCATGCCGAGCCGGTGCCCGCGGTGCGCCGGCTGCACGAGCGTCGCGCCCCAGAGCGCGGCGCGGCCGGGCAGCACGTCGACGGTGCAGTAGCCGACCGGCCGGTCCTCGTGCAGGGCGACCGAGGTCAGCTCCACCCGTCCACCGGCGGTCGACTCGCGGTCGTGCGCCTCGAGGCGCTCGCGGGTCCAGGTCTCCTCCGGCACCGACAGCCCGGCCGTGGGCGCCTGCGCGGACATGCTCGCGCGCAGGGCGAGCATCCCGTCGACGAGCTCCGCGGGCGTCGCGCCGCTCCAGTGCCGCAGCTCGTAGCCCTCGGCGTGCGCCAGGGCACCGCGGCGCCGGGACGCGGCGAGCACGGGGTCCAGCGGCAGCCGCACCGCGCTGACCCGCTCCACCTGTTCCAGCACCCAGCCGCGGGAGGCGAGCCAGCGCGCGCCGGGATCGTCGGCCGGAACGGAGCCCGCCCCGGAGCGCGCGGCCCGGCGCGGCCCCGAGCGGTCGGCCCGGTGCGCCGTCCAGGTCTGCAGCACGGTGCGCCCGAGCGCGTGCGCCTCCGCCGTCAGCCGCTCCAGCAGGGCGGAGCCGACCCCGCGCCCGCGCTCCGCGGCGAGGACGGAGAACGCCAGCCAGGCCGCGTCGTCGCCCTCCTCGGTGCTCCAGTGCAGCTCGCCGCTGCCGACCGCGCGGACGCCGTCGTCCGTCATGACCTCGGCGAGGAATGCGCGGCGCGGGTCGAACTCCTGCTGCCGCCACTCGCCGAGGTTCGTCTCGGCGGGGAAGCCGAGCTCGTCCGTGCCGGTGCCCTCGGCCTCGACGGCGTTGCCGATCGCGGTGAGGGTGACGAAGTCGTCCCAGCCCTCGGCGCCCGGGTGCTCGGGGATCGGCAGCTCGCGGATCCGGAGCGCGGGGTCGGTGGGGCTCGTCACCTCCCCAGTGTGCACGCCGCCGGGCCGCACCGCGCGGTTCCGGGCACGACGGAGCCCGTCGAGTACCGTAGGGAGCGTTTTCGAGCGGAGCGAGGCGGCCGGGTGTACCTGAAGAGCCTGACCCTCAAGGGGTTCAAGTCCTTCGCGCAGCCGACCACGTTCGCCTTCGAGCCCGGGGTCACCTGCGTCGTCGGGCCCAACGGCTCGGGCAAGAGCAACGTCGTCGACGCTCTCGCCTGGGTGATGGGGGAGCAGGGCGCGAAGACCCTCCGCGGCGGCAAGATGGAGGACGTCATCTTCGCCGGCACCTCCACCCGGGGCCCGCTCGGCCGCGCGGAGGTCGCCCTCACCATCGACAACACCGACGGCGCACTGCCGATCGAGTACACCGAGGTGACGATCAAGCGCACCCTGTTCCGCAACGGCGGCAGCGAGTACGCGATCAACGGCCGCGCCTGCCGGCTGCTCGACGTCCAGGAGCTGCTGAGCGACTCCGGTCTCGGCCGCGAGATGCACGTCATCGTCGGCCAGGGCCAGCTCGACGCCGTCCTGCACGCTACCCCGGAGGAGCGCCGCGGCTTCATCGAGGAGGCGGCCGGCATCCTCAAGCACCGCCGCCGCAAGGAGAAGACCCTCCGCAAGCTCGACGGCATGCAGGCGAACCTGACCCGCCTCTCCGACCTCGCCGGCGAGATCCGCCGCCAGCTCAAGCCGCTCGGCCGCCAGGCGGAGGTCGCCCGGCAGGCGCAGACCATCGCCGCCGTCGTCCGCGACGCCCGCGCGCGCCTGCTCGCCGACGACGTCGTCACTCTCCGCACCGCGCTCGACGGCTTCGCCCGCACCGAGAGCGAGCGGCACAGCGAGCGCCTCGTGCTGCAGGAGCGGCTCGAGCAGAGCACGCTGCGCACCGCCCGGATCGAGTCCGAGATGGTCGGCGACGCGGTCGACGACGCCCGGCGCACCACCTTCGAGCTCGAATCGGTGCAGGAGCGGCTGCGCAATCTGGCGGCGCTCGCCGGCCAGCGCCTCGCCCTGCTCGAGGCGGAGTCGGAGCAGCCCGCCGTGCAGCCCCGCGTCACGGCGCCGATGGTCGAGGAGGCGCGCGCCGAGCTGGAGCGCCTCCGCGTCGCCGTCCTCGACGCCGAGACCGCGTGGACCGACTCACAGAAGGCGACGGTGCGCGCTCGCGGCGCCCTGGACGCGACCGACGAGGAGATCGCGGCGCAGTCGGCGCTCGTCTCCCGGCACGACCTCGAGCTGTCCAAGCTGACCGGCCAGGCCGACACCGCCGCCTCCCGCCTCGCGGCCGTCCGCGGCGAGGTCCTCCGCGCGCAGAACACCCTCGACTCCGCCGTGCAGCGCCGCGAGGCGGCCCAGCGCCAGCTCGACGCGCTCGAGGACGAGATCGGCGAGGCCGGCGGCGGCACCGACGGCACGCTCGACGAGGGCTACGAGCTCGCGCAGTCCTCGGTCTTCGAGGCGGAGGGCGAGATCGAGCGGCTCCGCGAGGAGCTGCACGCGCTCGAGCGCGAGCGCGACGGACTCGCCGCCCGCCGCAGCGCCCTCTCGCTCGCCCTCGACGTCTCCGACGGCTCGGCCGAGCTGATCGCCACCCGCCTCGACGGCATCCGCGGCCGCGTCGCCGAGCGGATCCAGGTCCGCCCCGGCTACGAGGCGGCGATCGCCGCGGCCCTCGGTGCCGCCGCCGACTCCGTGCTCGCCGACTCGCAGCCGCACGCCGAGGCCGCGCTCGACGAGGCGATCCGTCGCGAGCTCGGCCGGGTCGAGCTGCTGATCGGCGACGCCGCCCGCCCCGCCCTCGCGATCGAGGTGCCGGAGGGAGCGACCCGCGCCGGCGATCTCGTCACCGGCCCCGACGGCGTCCTCGCCCTCCTCGAGCAGGTCGTCGTCGTCGACGACCTCGACACCGCCCGCCGGCTCTGGCCCGCGCTGGCCGGCGGCGAGCACCCCGTCACCGTCGTCACGCGGGACGGCGCCTCGGTCTCCGACGCCGTGCTCAGCGGGGGAGCGGGCGGGCAGCGCAGCCGCCTCGAGCTGGTCTCCGAGCGCGACGCGGCTGCGAGCCGGCTGGAGGAGATCGAGGGCCGGATCGACCGCCTCCGCTTCGACCTCGCCGAGCAGACCGGCGCCCTGCGCGCCGCCAAGGAGCAGTCGCGCCTCGCCCTCGCCGCCCTGCGCGAGCACGACGCCGCCCGCGCCGCGCACACCGAGCGCCTCGGCCGGGTCCGCGCGCAGCTCGAGGGCGCCACCGCCGAGCTCGGCCGCGGCGAGAAGGCCCTGACCATCGCCACCGAGCGGGTCGGCGACGCCGAGGCCGCCGCGCAGAGGGCGAAGGGCGAGCTCGACGTCGCCCGCTCGCGCCCGCGCCCGGTCCTCGACGTCAGCGCCCGCGACGGCCTCCAGCGCGAGGTCGACGCGGCCCGCGAGCGCGAGATCGAGGCGCGCCTCGGCGTCGAGACCGCCAAGGAGCGGGTCCGAGCCGAGCAGTCCCGCGGCGAGTCGCTCGAGCGCCAGCTCGCCGCCGACCGCGCCGCCGCCGACGAGGCCGCCCGCCGCGCCGTGATCCGCCGCCGCCAGCACGACGCCGCGGCCGACGTGACCGGCGCGATCCCCGCCGTGCTCGCCTCCGTCGACCGCTCGGTGCAGCAGTCGCGCGCCGAGCTGCTCCGCGCCGAGACCGCGCGCTCGCAGCAGAACGAGGAGCTGCAGGCGCTGCGCCGCGAGGAGGGCGTGCTCCGCGACCGGCTGCAGAGCGTCACCGAGAGCGTGCACGGCCTGGAGCTGCAGATCTACGAGAAGCGCCTGCAGCTCACCGGGCTGCTCGAGCGCGCCGGCTCCGAGCTCGGCCTGGTCGAGGACGTGCTCGTCGCCGAGTACGGCCCCGAGGTCCCGGTCCCCGACGAGGCCGACGCCGAGGCGCCCGCGCGCCCGTTCCTCCGCGACGAGCAGCGCCGCCGGCTGGACAAGGCCGAGAAGCAGCTCGGCCAGCTCGGCCGGGTGAACCCGCTCGCCCTCGAGGAGTTCGCGGCTTTGGAGCAGCGCCACGTCTTCCTCACCGAGCAGCTGACCGACCTCACCAACACCCGCCGCGACCTGCTGACGATCATCGAGGAGCTCGACGAGACCATGCAGACGGTCTTCGCCTCGGCCTTCGACGACACCCAGGCCGCCTTCGCGGACGTCTTCCCGGTGCTCTTCCCCGGCGGCACCGGCAGCATCCGGCTCACCGATCCGGAGAACCTGCTCACCACCGGCATCGAGGTGGCGGTGCGCCCGGCCGGCAAGAAGATCGAGCGGCTGTCGCTGCTCTCCGGCGGGGAGCGCTCGCTCGCGGCGGTGGCCTTCATGGTCGCGATCTTCAAGTCGCGGCCGAGCCCGTTCTACATCATGGACGAGGTGGAGGCGGCGCTCGACGACGCGAACCTCGGCCGCCTGCTCAGCATCTTCCAGGACCTCCGCACGTCGAGTCAGCTGATCGTCATCACGCACCAGAAGCGCACGATGGAGATCGCCGACGCCCTCTACGGCGTCTCGATGCGCCAGGACGGTGTCTCCGCGGTGGTCGGTCAGCGCGTGGAGGCTCCGGCGGTCTGACGCCCGCGTCCGATTCGCAGGCGATGCCGGCCGGCAGGCCCGTTCTGCCGCAGGTGCAGGCGCCGCGAAGGGCGGATCGCCTGCAGATCGGACGTCCGCCCGCCGGTAGCCTGGGCGCATGGCAGAACGCAGCTCCTGGTCGCTCGGTCGCGCACTCCGCGGCCTGTTCGAGAAGCGCACGATCGACGAGCAGACGTGGGACGACCTCGAGACGGCCCTGATCACCGCCGACTTCGGGCCCGACATCACCGAGGAGATGGTCGAGGACCTCCGCGCCAAGGTCGCCCGCTACAACACCACCGACCCGCGCGACCTCCAGCGCATGCTCCGCGAGTCGCTCGAGGAGCGCCTCTCCAAGTACGACACGACCCTGAAGCTCAGCGAGCGGCCCGCGGTCATCCTGGTCGTCGGCGTCAACGGCGTCGGCAAGACCACGACCATCGGCAAGTTCGCGAAGTTCCTCCGCAACTTCGACCGGAGCGTCGTGGTCGGCGCCGCCGACACCTTCCGCGCCGCCGCGGTCGACCAGCTCGCCACCTGGGCGCAGCGCGCCGACGCGCAGATCGTCCGGCCGCAGCAGGAGCGCCAGGATCCGGCCTCCGTCGCCTACCAGACCGTGGAGTACGCGAAGACCTACGGCATCGAGATGGTCATCATCGACACCGCCGGCCGCCTGCACACCAAGGGCGGCCTGATGGACGAGCTCGGCAAGATCAAGCGCGTCGTCGAGAAGCAGGCGCCGATCTCCGAGATCCTCCTCGTCCTCGACGCGACCACCGGTCAGAACGGCCTGATGCAGGCCCAGGCCTTCATCGAGCACGCCGGCGTCACCGGCCTCGTCATCACCAAGCTCGACGGCTCCGCCAAGGGCGGCTTCGTCCTCGCCGTCCAGGAGAAGACCGGGATCCCCATCAAGCTCGTCGGCCAGGGCGAGGGCATCAACGACCTCACCGGCTTCACCCCCCACGTCTTCGCCGCCCAGCTCGTCGCCTGACCGGGGGAGCCCTCCCGCCCCCTCCGCGAGATGCCACTTGCGTACGCGACACGCCGAGAAACACGTGCACAAGTGGCATCTCGCGAAGCAGTTCAGTCCCCGCCGCAGCGTGAGTCACCACTGACCGCCGGGCCGAGAGTGGACGCGAACCGAGTTCTGCGGGCGGGCCATGGCCCGAGACGGATCGACTCGGCGAACAGCCCTCTCGGAAGACCGGCCCCTTTGCTGATCGAGTAGCCCGCGGAGCGGGCGTATCGAGATCCACCAGCGTCAGACAGCGAGTCTGCAGACCACCCCTGCTGACGATCGTGGGTCTCGATACGCCCCTGCGGAGCTACTCGACCAGCGAGGGTCCCCAGGACCTCGTCCGCGAGATGCCACTTCTGCACTCGACACGCCGTGCAAGGCGTGCACAAGTGGCATCTCGCGGGGAGAGCGGGTCAGACCGCCTGGGAGAAGCCGAGGGCCGCGTCCGCCAGGTGGCGCAGGTGCTCCGGGACCGGCCGGCCCTTCGACTCCATCGAGCGGGCCCAGAGGCGACCGGCGCGGTACGAGGAGCGGACGAGCGGGCCCGAGAGCACGCCGAGGAAGCCGATGTCCTCCGCCTCCTCCTTGATCGCGACGAACTCCTCCGGGTGCACCCAGCGATCGACCGGCAGGTGCCGCGGCGTCGGGCGCAGGTACTGCGTGATCGTCACGATGTCGGTGCCCGCGTCGTGCAGGTCCTGCAGCGCCTGCGAGATCTCCTCGCGCTCTTCGCCCATGCCGAGGATGAGGTTCGACTTCGTGATCAGCCCCGCGTCGCGCCCCTGGGTCAGCACGTCGAGCGAGCGCTCGTAGCGGAAGGCCGGCCGGATCCGCTTGAAGATGCGCGGCACCGTCTCGACGTTGTGCGCGAACACCTCCGGCCGCGCGTCGAACACCCGCTGCAGGTGCTCGGCGCGCCCGGTGAAGTCGGGCACCAGGATCTCCACGCCCGTCCCGGGCGCCTGCGCATGGATCTGCCGGATCGTCTCGGCGTACAGCCAGGAGCCCTCGTCCGGCAGGTCGTCGCGGGCCACCCCGGTCACCGTCGCGTAGCGGAGGTTCATCCGCGCCACCGACTCGCCCACCCGGCGCGGTTCGTCGGCGTCGTAGTCCGCGGGCTTGCCCGTGTCGATCTGGCAGAAGTCGCAGCGGCGCGTGCACTGCGAGCCGCCGATCAGGAAGGTCGCCTCGCGGTCCTCCCAGCACTCGAAGATGTTCGGGCAGCCGGCCTCCTGGCAGACCGTGTGCAGGTCCTCGTCCTTCACCAGCGACTGCAGCTGCCGGTACTCCGGGCCCATCACGGCCTTGGTCTTGATCCACTCGGGCTTGCGCTCGATCGGCGTCTCGGCGTTGCGCACCTCGAGGCGCAGCAGCTTCCGGCCACCGGTCTCGGCGCTCACGCCGCGACCCCCGCGATCGCGTCCACGGCCGCGAAGGCGGGTGCCGCCTCCCGGAAGCGCGCCTCGACCCGGGCGCGCACCGCCGCCATCGACGGCGCCTCGCCGCGCTCGCGCTCGACGGTGGTCACTCCGGCATCGGCGATGCCGCACGGCACGATCCGGGAGTAGGGCTCCAGGCTGTTCGACACGTTGAGCGCGAAGCCGTGCATCGTCACGCCGTGCGCCACCCGGATGCCGATGGCCGCGATCTTGTCGGCGCCCTCGCCCCGGCGGATCCAGACCCCCGAGCGCCCGTCGACCCGCACCCCGGCGACACCGAGGTCGTCGAGCACGTCGATCAGCACGCCCTCGAGCGAGCGGACGTAGGCGACCACGTCGACCGGCTCGCGCAGCCGCACGATGGGATAGCCGACCAGCTGCCCCGGCCCGTGCCAGGTCAGCCGTCCGCCTCGGTCGACATCGACCACGGGGGAGCCGTCGACCGGCCGCTCGTGCGACTCCGTGCGCTTGCCCGCCGTGTAGACGGCGGCGTGCTCGCAGAGCACGAGCGTGCCCGGCCGGGAACCGGCGACCACCTCGCCGTGCAGCCGGCGCTGCAGCTCCCAGCCGTCGCGGTAGTCCAGGGGATCCGCGGCGTCGCCCGCGAGCAGTGTCTCGATCACCCGGCCACCCTAGACGAGTTCCTGCACTCGGTACAGTTAATCGACGCGAGCCGCCGTCGTCCGACCCCCGGGAAGGCTCCGGTAGAATTCCCGGCATCATGGCTACTTTCGGCACCCTCTCCGATCGACTCGTCGAGACCTTCAAGAACCTGCGCACGAAGGGCAAGCTCTCGGCCTCGGACGTCGACGGCACCGTCCGCGAGATCCGGCGCGCGCTGCTCGACGCCGACGTCGCGCTCGACGTCGTCAAGGCGTTCACCGGCAAGATCAGGGAGCGCGCCCTCGGCGACGAGGTGAACAAGGCGCTGAACCCCGCGCAGCAGGTCGTGCAGATCGTCAACGAGGAGCTCGTCGCGATCCTCGGCGGCAAGTCGCGCCGCCTCGAGTTCGCCAAGCGCCCGCCGACGGTCATCATGCTCGCCGGCCTCCAGGGCGCGGGAAAGACGACCCTCGCCGGCAAGCTCGGCAAGTACCTCGGCAAGGACGGCCACACCCCGCTCCTCGTCGCGGCCGACCTCCAGCGCCCCAACGCGGTGCAGCAGCTGCAGGTCGTCGGCGAGCAGGCCGGCGTCGCCGTCTACGCGCCCGAGCCGGGCAACGGCGTCGGCAACCCGGTCAAGGTCGCGCAGAACGCGATCAAGTTCGCCACCGACAAGCAGTACGACACCGTCATCATCGACACCGCCGGCCGCCTCGGCGTCGACGCCGACATGATGAAGCAGGCCTCCGACATCCGCCGGGTGACGAACCCGGACGAGGTCCTCTTCGTCATCGACGCGATGATCGGCCAGGACGCGGTCGCCACCGCGAAGGCCTTCCAGGAGGGCGTCGACTTCACCGGCGTCGTCCTCTCCAAGCTCGACGGCGACGCCCGAGGCGGCGCGGCCCTGTCGGTCGCCTCGCTCACCGGCCGCCCGATCCTCTTCGCGTCCACCGGTGAGGGCCTCGACGACTTCGAGCAGTTCCACCCGGACCGCATGGCGAGCCGCATCCTCGACCTCGGCGACGTCCTCACCCTCATCGAGCAGGCGCAGAGCGCCTTCGACGAGGACGAGGCGCGCAAGATCGCCGAGAAGATCATGGGGGACACGTTCACCCTCGACGACTTCCTCGGCCAGATGCAGCAGCTGCGCAACATGGGCTCGATCAAGAAGATGATCGGCATGCTGCCCGGCGCGAAGGGCATGCGCGAGCAGCTCGACCAGTTCGACGAGCGCGAGATCGTCCGCACCGAGGCCATCATCCAGTCGATGACCAAGGCCGAGCGGGTGAACCCGAAGCTGCTGAACGGCTCGCGGCGCCTCCGCATCGCCCGCGGCTCCGGCATGACCGTGACCGACGTCAACCAGCTCGTCCTGCGCTTCGACCAGGCCGCGAAGATGATGAAGACCGTCGCCAAGGGCGGCGTGCCGAACGTCCCCGGCATGGGCCCCGTGCCCGGTGCCGGCTACCAGGGCCGCCCCAAGCCGCAGAAGAAGAAGAGCAGCAAGTCGGGCAACCCGGCCAAGCGCGCCGCGGAGAACGCGGCGATCAGCTCCGGCCCGCAGTCCACGAACGCGGGCGGCTCGGGCTTCGGCCTCGGCGGTGGCTCCGGCGCGGGTGCGCAGCCCACTCCGGAGGAGCTGGAGCAGCTGCAGAAGCTCCTCGGCCGATGAGGGGCCTGCGCGCCGGTCTCGCGGTCGCCGCGGCGGCCGCAGTGGCCCTCGGGCTGGCCGGCTGCTCCGAGGGCTCGGGAGTGGACGCCGCCTCGGCCCCGTCGCCGGACGAGCTCGTCGGCCGCTGGGTCACGGGAGTGTCCTACGAGTCACCGGACGTCCCGTTCCTGCTCCTCGCTGAGGACGGCACCTGGACCGGCTCCGACGGGTGCAACGGCGTGCAGGGCGAATGGTCGATCGACGGCGAGGGCGCGCTGACCGTCGTCGCCGGCCCCAGCACGATGATCGCCTGCGACGGCGTCGCCCTGCCGATGATCTTCGCCGACGCGATGATGGCCTCGATCGACGGCGGCCGCCTCCGCCTCTTCGACGCCGACGGCGCCACCACCGTCAAGCTCGCCCGCTCCACCAGCGACGACGCCCCCACCGCGTCCGCCGACCCGGCCGGCGAGTAGCCGCCCCGGCCGGCCTCCCTTGGTCCGCTTGCTCTGCATGCTGGTCGAGTAGCCCCGCAGGGGCGTATCGAGACCCACAGCCGTCAGCACGAGAGCCGTGCAGTCCGCCCGCCGCGAGGTCTAGCGTGAAGGCATGACAACCGCTTCTCCGCGCCCCGTCCGCATCGGCGTCCAGATCGCTCCGCAGCACGTCTCCTACGAGGTCATCCGCGACACGCTCGCCGAGCTCGAGGACATCGGCGTCGACATCGCCTTCAACTGGGACCACTTCTACCCGCTCTCCGGTGAGCCCGACGGCCTGCACTTCGAGGGCTGGAGCATGCTCGCCGCCTGGGCCGAGCAGACCAGCCGCATCGAGTTCGGCCCGCTCGTCACCTGTAACAGCTACCGCAACCCCGACCTGCTCGCCGACATGGCCCGCACCGTCGACCACATCAGCGCGAAGGGCGCCGAGGGCCGCCTGATCTTCGGCATCGGCTCCGGCTGGTTCGAGCGCGACTACCAGGAGTACGGCTACGACTTCGGCACCGCCGGCTCGCGCCTCGACGAGCTCTCCGAGGCCATGCCCCGCATCCGCGCCCGCTGGGACAAGCTGAACCCCGCTCCCACCCGCGACATCCCCGTGATGATCGGCGGCGGCGGCGAGAAGAAGACCCTCCGCATCGTCGCGGAGCACGCCGACATCTGGCACAGCTTCTCCGACGTCCCCACCCTCGAGCGCAAGCTCGGCGTCCTCGCCGACTGGTGCGGACGCGTCGATCGCGACATGGACGCCATCGAGATCTCGACCGGCGCGAGTGTCCGCGGGGGCGTCGGCGACGCCTCCTTCGGCGTGCTCGACCAGCAGTTCGACCTCGGCGCCCGGCTCTTCACGCTCGGCATCACCGGCCCGGACATCGACCTCCAGCCGGTGCGCGACCTGCTCTCCTGGCGCGACGGCAAGAACAGCACCACCCGCTGAGTGGCTCCCCGGGGGTCAGCCGGGCGCGTCCGTCGCCCGCTGGTCCCCGGGGATCGCCTGCCCGAGCCCGGCCTTCTCCGCGGCGAGCACGAAGGCGTCCGCGAGCGCGACCTGGCCCTCGGCCGTCGGATGCACGCCGTCCTCGGCGAGCAGCCCGTCGGCGCGCAGCGGGTCCGGGTACTCGAGGGCGATCCCGCTTGCCGCGTCCACGGCGCCGACGAGCGCCGCATCGTACGCGTCGAGGTCCTCGGGTCGCGGATCCGGCCCCCACACCGAGTCGAGCGCGATCAGCTTCGCGGAGGGGGAGGCCTCCGCGATCGCCTGCACCGCCGGGCCCATCGCGTCGGCGACCTCCTCGGGCGTCCAGCCGAGGTCGTTGCTGCTGGCGATCAGCACGATCGCGTCCGGCCGGGTGTCGGCGATCTCCTCGGCCCGGTCGCCGATCGCGACGCCGCAGTCGCCGGGCTCGATGAAGCCGCCGCCGTCGCAGCCCAGGTTGACCACGTTCCAGCCCAGGTCGTCCCCGACGAGCGCCGGCCAGGCCTGTCCGGGATCGAGCCCCAGACCGCGGACGATGCTGTCGCCCACGATGGTCACCCGCGCGCCGGCGGGCAGCGCGCCGCCGAGGGCGAGGGGAGCGGAGTCGGACAGCGGATCCGAGGTCGGCGACGGTAGGGCAGTGGCCGTCGCGGTGGACGCCGTGGGTGTCGCACCCGCTCCGGCGGGAGCGCCGCTGGCACTCGAGCACCCGGCGAGAGCCAGCACGCTCGCGCCGAGCAGCAGCGCGCCTGGGAGGAGCCGTCGTGTCATGCCCGCGGGTCCTTGAGTCCGTCACGCAGCTCGCCCGCCAGAGCCCGGACCACGGCCTTCAGATCGCCGTCGTTCTCGGCCGCGGTGCGCAGCTGGCGCTGGTAGCTCGCTCCCGCGACCAGGATCAGCTCGACGTCGGCCAGCTCCGCCGCGCAGTCGAGCCGCTCCGCCACCGGCGCGAGCGTCGTGAGCAGATCGCGGATGTCGTCCGTGACGAGCCGCTCGTTCCCGGCGGCGTCGAGGATGATCTCGGCATCGAGTCCGTAGCGCGCCGCGCGCCACTTGTTCTCCCGGACGTACCAGGGCTGCATCGTCGCGAGCGTCCCGCCCTCGTCGAGCTGGGTGGAGAGGTGCTCGACCAGGCACTGGATCAGCGCCGCGACCGCGCCGATCTCCTCCGGCGAGGACAGCCCGTCGCAGGCGCGCATCTCGATCGTGCCCCACTGCGGCGAGGGGCGGATGTCCCAGCGGACCTCGGTGTGGTCGTCGATGACGCCGGTGCGCATCATGTCGTCGACGTACTCCTCGTAGTTCGCCCAGGCGCCGAACTGCGGCGGCAGCCCGGCGGTCGGCAGCTGCTGGAACATCAGCGCGCGGTTCGAGGCGTAGCCGGTGTCGACGCCGCCCCAGAACGGGCTGGACGCCGAGAGCGCCTGGAGGTGCGGGTAGTAGTCGAGGAGCGCGTTGAGGATGGTGAGGACCTTGTCGCGGTCCTCGATCCCCACGTGCACGTGGATGCCCCAGATCATCATGTTGCGGCCCCACCACTGGGTGCGGTCGATGAGCCGGTGGTACCGCTCCTTGTCGGTGATGGTCTGGTCGTACCACTGCGCGAACGGGTGCGAGCCGGAGCAGACGAGGTCCAGGCCCATCGGGTCGGTGATCTCGCGCACCTGGCGCAGCTGGTCCTGCAGGTCGGCGACGGCGTCGCGGACGGTGCGGTGCACCCCGGAGACCAGCTCGACGGTGTTCTTCAGCAGCTCGCCGGTGATCCGCGGGTGCGGCGATCCGTCCTCGCCCCGGAGCGCCTCGAGCACGACGTCGGCGACATTGGCGAGGTCGCCCGTCTGCCGGTCGACGATGGCGACCTCCCACTCGATCCCGAGGGTGGAGCGGTCGGATTCGGCGAAGGTGATCTCCATGACGGCGTCCTCGTCAGTCCGGCGTCCACCGGGGCGGGACGCGCCCCCACATCCTCGCACCAGAGACCGGAGCGGACGCCGAGTGACGGGTGTCAGTGTCGGGGCCGCAGGCCGGGGGTTTTTCTGGCAGAATGATCCGTCGGGTCCGAGGCGGTCGACCCTCTACTCACCGCCGAAGAAACCCCCTCGAGCTTCCGGCCGGGTGTGCACCCCACGCTCACGGCTCAGTTCATCCATCATCGACCTCACGGTCAACGACCACACAGGAGAATTGTGGCTGTCAAGATTCGTCTGAAGCGCCTCGGCAAGATCCGAGCGCCCTACTACCGCATCGTCGTCGCCGACTCGCGCACCAAGCGCGACGGCCGCGTGATCGAGGAGATCGGCCAGTACCACCCGACCGAGCAGCCCTCGTTCATGAAGGTCGACTCGGAGCGCGCGCAGTACTGGCTCGGAGTCGGCGCGCAGCCGACCGAGCAGGTCGCCGCGATCCTCAAGCTGACCGGCGACTGGGGCCGCTTCAAGGGCGACGCCGACGCCGTCAGCACCGTCCAGGTGAAGGAGCCCAAGGCTCCGTTCGTCGTCGACGCCAAGAAGAAGCCGGTCCTCAAGCCGAAGTCCGAGGCTCCCGCCAAGGCCACCGCGCCCGAGGCGCCCGCCGCCGACGAAGCCTCCACCGAGGCGTAGTCCATGCTCGCTCCCGCCGTCGAACACCTCGTCAAGGGGATCGTCGAGAACCCCGATGAGGTCAAGGTCGTGGCTACGAGCTCCCCGCGCGGAGAGGTCCTCGAGGTGCGCGTGCACCCCGAGGACCTCGGCCGCGTGATCGGACGTTCCGGTCGCACCGCCAAGGCCGTCCGCACTCTCGTCGCTGCCCTCGCCGACGGGCGACGCGTGCGCGTCGACGTCGTCGACACCGACAAGTAGGGTGGCGGCCCCCGCAGCGGGCACGACGCAGCTCCGCGTCGCCCGACTCACCAAGGCCCACGGGCTCAAGGGCGCGATCAAGCTCGAGCTCTACACCGACGAGCCCGACAAGCGCTTCACCCCCGGCGCCTCCTTCACCCTCCAGGTGCCGCGCACCTCCGAGTGGCACGGCAAGAAGCTCGAGCTCGTCGAGCTGCGCTGGTACAACAGCCACCCCGTCGCGTTCTTCAAGGGCATCGCCGACCGCGACGCCGCCGAGACCCTCCTCAAGGCGATCCTCTGGATCGACGAGGAAGTGCAGACCGAGCCCGGCGACGACGACTCCTGGTACGACTACCAGCTGGTCGGCATGTCCGTCGTCCGCGACGGCCGCGAGGTCGGCACGGTCCGCCGCGTCGACCACTTCCCCGCGCAGGACCTCCTGATCGTCGGCACGCCGTCCGGCGAGGTGATGGTCCCGTTCGTGAACGCGATCGTCCCGTCCGTCGACCCGGTCGCCGGCGTCGTCACCGTCACGCCGCCGATCGGCCTCTTCGAGGAGGCTCCCGAGGAGGAGCCCGCCGAGGTGGACCTCAGCGGTATCGACCTCTCCGACCCCGAGCTGGCCGCGGCCGCTCCGGTCGAGGACGAAGCCGACGCCGACGCCGAGTCCGCCGACGTGACAGCCGACTCCGTTCCGGCCGACTCCGCGGATGCCGCGACCCCGGACTCCCAGGAGGAGCCGCGGTCGTGAGGATCGACATCGTCACGATCTTCCCGGAGTTCTTCGGCGTCCTCGACATCAGCCTGCTCGGGCGCGCGCGCCAGAGCGGGCTGATCGAGCTGGGCGTGCACGACCTCCGCTCGTTCACCCACGACCGGCACCGCACCGTCGACGACACGCCCTACGGCGGCGGCGCCGGCATGGTGATGCGGCCCGAGCCGTGGGGCGAGGCGTTCGACACGATCCTCGATCCCGCGGCGGACCCGCTGGTGATCTTCCCCTCGCCCGCCGGCGAGGTCTTCACCCAGGCGACCGCACGCGAGCTCGCGCAGGAGTCGTCCCTCGTGTTCGGCTGCGGCCGCTACGAGGGCATCGACCAGCGCGTCGTCGACCACACCGCCGAGCGCGCCCGCGTGCGGATGATCAGCCTCGGCGACTACGTCCTCAACGGGGGAGAGGTCGCCGTGATGGCGATGATCGAGGCCGTCGGCCGCCTCGTGCCCGGCGTCGTCGGCAACCCGGCGAGCCTGGTCGAGGAGAGCCACTCCGACGGCCTGCTCGAGTACCCCAGCTACACCAAGCCCGCCTCCTGGCGCGGCCTCGACGTCCCCCCGGTGCTGCTCAGCGGCAACCACGGAGCGATCGCCGCCTGGCGCCACGAGCAGAGCGTCGAGCGCACCCGCCGCGTCCGCCCGGAGCTCCTGCCCTGACCCGCCTCCGCGCCTGGCCCCGATCCCGCGAGATGCCACTTGTGCACACCTTCTGCGGCGTGTCGCGCTCATAAGTGGCATCTCGCGGAGGGGGGTTACGTCGCGCGCGTCAGGGTGAGGTGGCGCTCGCGGAGGGCGAGGAAGAGGGGGAAGGCGAAGGCCAGGGCGACCAGGGGCGCGAGCAGGACGAGGATCCACACCCGCTTCATGCCGATGCGGCGGCCCTCGGCGATCATGAAGGCGACGGCGGCGATCGCCACCACCAGCAGGTCCGTCGTGATCGACGAGACCGCTGGTCCACCGCCCGCGAGGTCGCCGAGGAAGTCGACGCTCTCCAGCACGGCCCGGACGTTGTACGTCCAGGTGCCGACGAGGCCGGCGACGGCGAGCAGCAGGTAGATCACGGCGGGCGGCGTCCAGCCGCGGCGCAGCCGGCTCATCGCGCCACCTCGGCGGAGGCGCGGCGGACCGCGACGACTCCCGCGATCACGAGGGCGAGCACGACAGCGCCGCCGACGGCGAGGGTGAGCGCATCCGGAGCCACGATCGACTGCCCGCGCAGCGCCTGCCAGCAGGTCAGCGCGACGAGGGCGGACCAGGCGAGGGCCGCGAGCGCGACGAGCCGGAGGCGGAGGGTCGCGTCGCCGAGCAGCCGCACCCGCGTCGCCAGCCGTGCGAGCGCGAAGGCCAGCAGCGGCAGCCCCTGCAGCGCGTGCATCCCGAGGAAGTGCGGGATCCGGAGGTCGCCGCCCGTGGTGCTCCAGCCGAGCAGCGGCAGACCTGCGCCGCCGTCGTCCACGCCGACCGCGTGCGCACCGACGACTCCCTGGTAGTCCGAGAGCTGCGACGCGGTCGGCCCGGTCATCAGGAAGGCGAGCGCCATCCCGACGAGTCCGATCACGAGGCCGGCATGGACCGCGAGGGTGAGCGAGGGGTCGCCGAGCGGCACCCTCGCCAGGAGCGCCGCGAGCACCAGCGTGACCAGCCAGACGACGACGATCGACACCGCCATCGCCGCCCAGAGCGCCGAGTGCAGCGGGGTGGTGACGTTGAAGTGGCTCGTGACGCCGACCGCCGCGGCGCCGCCGATGACGACCATCTCGATCGCGAGACCGGCGACCGCGATGCTGCCGAGGATCCGCGCGAGTCGCCGGCGGCGCTCGGGGACGAGGCCGATCAGCCAGGCGAGCGTCAGTGCGTAGACGGCGATGGAGAGGCAGAACTTCAGCGGCTTCGCCCAGAGCGGCTGGCCGCCGAGCTCGCGCGGGTCGACGAGCAGCAGGACGAGGCAGGCCAGGACGCCGACCGCCATCGCCGCGGCGAGGACGAGGAGCGGGCGGTGCGGGCGGGCGGGGACCGCTGCCGCACGCTCCGGACGCTGGATCGTGGCGGTCAACGCGCCACCTCGGCGTTCTCTGGCACCGCGCTGTGCTCGGAGGCGGAGGTCGAGTCCTGCCGCTCTCCGAACCGCCGCTGCGTCTCCCGGGCCTGGGCGACCCGGCGCATCGACTGCAGCACGACATCACCGAGGGCCGTGCCCACCGCCGCGATCGACGTCTGCTCACTCACGCTGCTGCGCGCCTCGAGCTCGTCCAGGTCCGCGCTCGCGACGATCGCCGCCGCCCGGGCGTAGGCGTCGAGCCAGGACGGCGTCATGCCGCCCCCGGAGAGCTCCAGGGCGTCGAGCGCCCGAGCCGCTGTCCGCACGGCCGGGTGCTCGCAGTAGTCGTCCCCGACGATGGCCCGCACCCGCTCGAGCGCGTCGTCCGAGGCGACGGCCTCGGAGTCGACGTTCGCGGAGACGACGTCCTGCGCTACCTCGAACGCGACCGCCGGGGGAGCGCCCTCGTCCAGAACGGCAGTGATCCGCTTCGCGCCGGCGATGCCGACGCCGCCGCTCTCGATCAGCGCGCGGAGCAGGCGGAGCCGGGCGAGGTGCTCGTCGCCGTAGTCGGACCGCTGCGGCCCCGAGGCCCTGCCCGGCGGCAGCAGCCCCTCCCGGATGTAGTACTTGATCGTGGGCAGGCTGACGCCGCTGAGGCGGCTGAGCTCCGAGACTCGCATGCGGATAGTATTGCTGTCGGATACCGCTGCTGTCCAGTACTCGGCGGGAGAACCTCCGGGGTTGGGCTCAGTCGCGCGCGGAGAGGACGATGTTGCCGGTCTCCGTGATCGCGATCGTGTGCTCCATGTGCGCGCCGCGCGAGCCGTCGCGGCTGCGGAGCGTCCAGCCGTCCTTGTCGGTGTAGATCTCGTCGGTGCTCTGCAGGAACCACGGCTCGATCGCGACGACCAGGCCCGGGCGCAGCGGGTAGCCGCGGCCGGCGCGCCCGTCGTTGGCGATGTGCGGGTCGCCGTGCATGGTGCGGCCGACGCCGTGGCCGCCGAAGTCGGTGTTGATGCTGAGCCCCTCGGCGCGGGCGACCGCGGCGATGGCGGCTGAGATGTCGCCGATCTTCTTACCCGGCTGCGCGGCGGCGATGCCGGCCTCGAGCGCGCGGGTCGTGGTGTCGACGAGCTTCAGGTCCTCGGGGCGGGGCGTGCCGACGGCGACGGTGATCGCGGAGTCGGCGACCCAGCCGTCGACGGAGGCGGCGAAGTCCAGGGTCAGCAGGTCGCCGTCGCGCAGGCGGTAGTCGAAGGGGAGGCCGTGCAGCACGGCGTCGTTCACCGACGTGCAGATTACCTTGCCGAACGGGCTGGCGCCGAACGAGGGGTGGTAGTCGATGTAGCAGGACTCCGCGCCGGCCGAGCGGATCATGTCGTGGGCGAGGCGGTCGAGCTCGAGCAGGTTGACGCCCACGGCGGCCGCGGCGGACGTCGCCTTCAGCACCTCGGCGACGAAGCGGCCGGCCGGGCGCATCTCCTCGATCTCGGCGGGTGTGCGCAGCTCGATCATGCTGATCCTCTCGGGGGTCGCTGAGGCGTTCTTCAGCGGTCGTGGGTACCGTCGGTGCATGCGCACGAGACGGGCTTTCGGTTCCTGGCTGTACCCTGCGGCGGTCGTCCTGCCGCTCTGGATCCTCCTGGGGTACGGACTCTTCGGAGGATCGAGCGGCTGGACCGTGCTCGGCCTGGTCATCGCCCTCCCCATTCTGGCGGTCGCTCTGGCCGTCGTCGCGAGCGTCGTGGCGTTTCGGGTGACCGTGCGGCCCTCGCGGACCCCCGCCTGGGGCGACGTGGCGGCGCTCGGCGCCTGGCACGTCTCGCTGATCGCCTTCGGCTTCTTCCCTCCCGGGGCGTGGGCGCTCGGCCTGCTCTCGATCCTCCTGGGCGTCGTCGCCTTCACCCACTCCGTCTGGCGCTTCTTCACGGACGCGCGCGCGACGCTCCTCGCGTTCGCCGCGGCCGCAGAGGTGCAGGCCCAGGGCGGCCCGCAGCCGCAGCCGGTGACGGACGAGCGCTTCGACCCGGACCGCCCCCAGGACGGCCAGACGATCGTCCTCTGAGGCCGCGCGCCGGGCTCGCGGCGCCTCCGACTCCGCCGCCGAGTCCTCGAAAGTTGCGGTAGTCGAGCGCGACTACCGCAACTTCTGCGTAGCGGCGAGAATCCGGCCGGCCCGCCGCTTTGACGCCGGCTCCGGCGCCATGGCAGAATGAGCGCTTGTGCCTCGCGCAGGCTCTGCCACAGGGGAGCCGCGACGACGTGGGCACGACCGACTTCCATCAACGAAACGGTGTTCGACCTGTGGCGGGCACGGAGAGCGATACAGCATGCACATCCTCGACTCACTCGATGCGGCGTCACTCCGCACCGACATCCCCGAGTTCCGCGCCGGCGACACCGTCAAGGTGCACGTCAACATCGTCGAGGGCACCCGCTCGCGCATCCAGATCTTCCAGGGCGTCGTCATCGGCCGCTCGAACGAGGGCGTCCGCGAGACCTTCACGGTCCGCAAGGTCAGCTTCCAGGTCGGCGTCGAGCGCACCTTCCCGGTCCACTCCCCGGTGATCGACCACATCGAGGTCGTCACCCGCGGTGACGTGCGTCGCGCGAAGCTCTACTACCTCCGCAACCTCCGCGGCAAGAAGGCGAAGATCAAGGAGAAGCGCGACTCCTGAGCGGCGTCCGCACAGCGATTCCCGGACCCCGGCCCATCTATGATGGACCGGGGTCCGACCCTTTTCCGGGGCGGTACGACCCGGTGATCCACAGACCGGCGCGGCACCGCGCGGGTCGACCACAGTAGGGGCCACGGCACGCGATGACAGACAGCACGGCCCCCGTGACCCTCCCGCACGACGGCGGCCGCCACTCCGCCGATCCGGACGGCGAGCACCGCCCGCGCCGTCGCCGACGGGGGGTGCTCCTCTTCCTCCGCGACGTGCTGATCATCGTCGTCGTCGCCGTGCTGGTGTCCTTCCTCGTCAAGACGTTCCTGATCCGCTCGTTCTACATCCCGTCCTCCTCGATGGAGCAGACGCTGGTCGAGAACGACCGCATCCTCGTGAACGAGCTGGTCCCCGGGGTCGTCCCGATCTCGCGCGGCGACGTGGTCGTCTTCCGCGATCCGGGCGGCTGGCTCTCGCCGACCACCGAGCCCGAGGTCCCCGCGTTCCAGGCCGCCATCGACTCCGCCCTCGCGCTCGTCGGCCTCACCGCGCCCGACAGCAACGACCACCTGATCAAGCGTGTCATCGGCCTGCCCGGCGATCACGTCACCTGCTGCACGCCGCTCGGCCAGGTCGAGATCAACGGCAATCCGATCTCGGAGCCGTACGTGAAGCTCCCCGACGGCGTCCAGGCGGTCTCGGCGACCCCGTTCGACGTGGTCGTGCCCGAGGGCTCGCTCTGGGTGATGGGCGACAACCGCTACAACTCCGCCGACTCCCGCTACAACACCGACAAGCCCGGCAATGGCTTCGTGCCGATCGACAACGTCGTCGGCCGCGCGATCCTGGTCACCTGGCCGGTGCAGCAGTGGGCCTGGCTCGACGACTACCCCTCGGTGTTCCGTGGCGTCGACACCGAGGCGTCCGACGAGCAGTCGGAGGACGACCGGGCCAGCGCGGGCGGGCGCTAGGTGGTCGTCGCCGACCCGGACCTCCGCGAGGAGCGCCGGCTCTTCCGTCAGGGCTTCGAGAGCGTCATCGGCTGCGACGAGGTCGGCCGCGGCGCGATCGCCGGACCGGTCTCCGTCGGCGTCGTCGCGATCGGCTCGCGCTGCGGCCGCTTCCCGGAGGGCCTGCGCGACTCGAAGATGCTCGCCCCCGCCCGTCGCGAGGCGCTGCTGCCCGGCGTGGTGAAGTGGGTGTCCGGCTGGGCGATCGGCGAGTCCTCCGCCGACGAGATCGACGACACCGGGATCATCGCCGGCCTCGGCCGCGCCGCCTCGCGCGGCATCGAGCGCCTCGTCGACCAGGGCGTGGAGCTGTCGCGCGCCGTCGTCCTGCTGGACGGCAAGCACGACTGGCTGACGCCCGCGCTCGGCCCGTGGGCGGCGGAGCTGACGATCGTCACCCGGATCAAGGCCGACCGCGACTGCGCCTCCGTCTCGGCCGCCTCCGTGCTGGCGAAGGTCGGCCGCGACGGCCAGATGGTGCGCCACCACGACGACTTCGCCGACTACGCCTGGGACAGCAACAAGGGCTACGGCAGTGCCGCGCACTGGGCCGGCCTCGACCGCGTGGGGCCGTCGCCGCTGCACCGGGTGACCTGGCTGTCGCGCTCGCGCGAGGCCGGAGTCGACGCCGTCTCCGCCTAGGGCGGTCCCGGCGCCGGGCGGTGTCGCGTAGAATCGACGGACGATGGATGAGGACGAGTTCGAGGACTACGACCGCGAGGTCGAGCTGGCACTGTACCGGGAGTACCGCGACGTCGTCTCGCAGTTCTCGTACGTCGTCGAGACCGAGCGGCGCTTCTACCTCGCCAACGAGGTCGAGCTGGTCCGCCGCGACACCGAGCACGACTTCTACTTCGAGCTGACCATGCGCGACGTGTGGGTCTGGGACGTCTACCGCTCCGACCGCTTCGTGAAGTCCGTCCGCGTCCTCACCTTCAAGGACGTCAACGTCGAGGAGCTCTCCCGCAAGGAGTTCGAGCTCCCGAAAGAGCTCGCCCTCGACGAGTAGGGCCTTCGGCTCGTTCTCTCCGGGTTGAGGAGCGCTTCCAGCGCACACTCCCCCCTGCCGAGGAGCGCTTGCAGCGCTTCATTCTCCGGCTGAGGAGCGCTTGCAGCGCACTCTTCCCTCCGCTGATCGAGTAGCGGTGGCGCTCATCGAAACCTCGCAGACGGACGTCGCTGACGGCTCTTCCCTCGCGACGCCGCCGGCACCACCCATGCTGGTCGAGTAGCCGCCGAAGGTGGCGTATCGAGACCCACCCTCACAAGGGGCCGGCAGCGGCTGGTCTCACGATTCCGGCATGCATCACGCACCGCCCGGCCTTCATGCTGGTCGAGTAGCCGCCGCTGGCGGCGTGTCGAGACCCACTGTCGACGGACGATCCCGCGCCGATCGACGCCGCCGGGCCCGCCCTCCACAGCTCCGGATTCCCCGCTCCCTCCCCAGTTCTGCCGCCGCTCGCCCCGTGCCCCTTCTCCCTCCGCGACCCTTCCGCAAGGAGGTTCTGCATGGACAAGGACGAGTTGGGCCGTCGCGGTGAGGAGATCGCTGCGGCGCATCTGAGGGAGCGCGGTTTCGAGATCCTCGACCGCAATTGGCGGGTGCGGGAGGGGGAGTTGGACATCGTGGCGCGGGAGGGTTCGGCGCTGGTGGTGGTGGAGGTGAAGACGCGGTCGTCGACGCGGTTCGGGTTGCCGATCGAGGCGATCACGCGGGTGAAGGCGCAGCGGTTGCGGCGGCTCGCATATGCGTGGGCTCGGGAGCACGACGAGCGTTCGCGGCACCTGCGGATCGACGCGGTCGGGATCGTCGCGCCGGAGGGTGTGCCGTCTCAGGTGCGGCATGTGCGGGCGGTGGCGTGATGGGGCTGGGGCGGACGTCCGCGGTCGGTCTGGTCGGCTTCACCGGTGCCGTCGTGGGCGTGGAGGCGCATTCGGCGGACGGCACTCCGGGGATGGTGATCATCGGTCTGCCGGATGCGGCGCTGTCGCAGGCGAAGGAGCGGGTGCGGTCGGCGGCGATCAACTCGGGGAGCGGGATCGCGGAGTACAAGATGACGGTGAACCTGTCGCCGGCGGCGATGCCCAAGCACGGGTCCGCGTTCGACCTCGCGATCGGGCTCGCGGCGCTGGCGGCGCTGGGGGAGGTGAACCGGGAATCGGTCGCGGCGGTCGTGCACATCGGCGAGCTCGGGCTCGACGGGCGACTGCAGTCGGTGCCGGGAGTGCTGCCCGCGGTACTCGCCGCGGCGCGGGCCGGCCGATACAGGGTGATGGTGCCTGAGGACGACCGGCTCGAGGCGGAGCTGGTCGAAGGAGTCGACGTGATCCCGGTCTCCTCCCTGGCGGCGGCCGCCGTCTGGCACGGGGCGGAGTGGGACGTGCCGGTCCTGCCGGAGCGCTCTACTGCGCCTCCTGCCGCTCGTGAACCGGAGTCCCGGCTCGACTTCGCGGACGTGATCGGCAACGAGGAGGCGGCGTCCGCGATGGTCGCCGCAGCGGCGGGCGGTCACCATGTGTTCCTCCTGGGTCCGCCCGGTGCGGGGAAGACGATGCTCGCCTCGCGCCTGCCCGGCATCCTGCCGGATCTCGACGACGAGGCGGCACTCGAGGCGACCTGCATGCGTTCCCTGGTCGGGGAGCACACCGGCGGGACACTGGTGAGGCGTCCGCCCTTCGAGAGTCCGCATCACTCCGCCTCCGCTGCCGCGATCGTCGGCGGAGGCAGCGGGAGGATCCGCCCGGGAGCCGTCTCACGCGCGACCCGCGGGGTCCTCTTCCTGGACGAGGCTCCGGAGTTCTCCGCCGTCGCCCTCGACGCGCTGCGGCAGCCGCTCGAGTCGGGCGTGATCCGCATCCACCGCGCGAACGTGATGGCGGAGTTCCCGGCCCGCGTGCAGCTGGTGCTCGCGGCGAACCCGTGCCCCTGCGGGCGCCACGGCATCCGGGGCGAGATCTGCTCGTGCTCGCCGCCGGTGCGGCGCCGCTACCTGGCGCGGCTGAGCGGTCCGCTGCTCGACCGCGTCGACATCCGGCTGACGGTACGGCGCATCGGGGCGGCACAGCTCGCCGTCCGTCGCGACGAGCCGGGCCTCTCGACGGCGCAGGCTCGTGCCCGAGTGGTCGCCGCGCGTGCTCGCGCTCGGGCGCGTCTGGCAGGCACCCCCTGGTCGGTGAACGCCGAGGTCGACGGCGCGTGGCTCCGCGCGAGCCCGCAGCGCCCGACCGCCCGGGAGTCGAGCACCCTCGACCTGGCCCTGGAGCGCGGGCTGGTGACGATGCGCGGCTACGACCGCGTGCTCCGCCTCGCCTGGACGCTCGCCGACCTCGACGAGGTCGACCGCCCCGCTGCGAGCCACCTCGCCCGCGCACTGATTCTGCGGGGAGCGGGCTCGTGACGGCCGTCGCCGAGCTCTTCGACCGGACCGAGATGCGCCTCGCGCGGCGGCTGCTTGCCGAGGACAGCGAGTCCGATCCGGTGGAGGCGCTCGCGCGCGCGGCGTGGTCGTCGCTCGCCGAACCGGGCGATGCGGTGGCCGGGACGCTGATCGAGCGATTCGGCTCCGGCGGCGCGCTCGCACACGTCGTGGGGACGGCGTCGGCGGGGGAGATCCTCGCGGAGTCGGCAGCGGACGTGCGCCGGAGGGGGACCGGATGCGCGGATGACGCTGCCGCGGAGACCGGCCGCTCCGAGAACTCGTTCGACTCGACAGGCGACGGAGAGAGCGACGGGGACGACTCCCGCAGCGGAACGCGGGTCCTCGCCGCAGGTCTGGCGCGCTGGCGCGCCCGGGTCGACAGGGCCCTGCTCCTCCGCCGCCTGGAGATCGCGCACCGTCTCGACGCGCGCCTGCTGCTGCCGGGCTGCGACGGCTGGCCGCCGCCGCTGGCCGATCTGGGGGAGCACGCGCCGTTCGTGCTCTGGAGCCGCGGCGATCCGCTCGCCCTCGCCGCTCCGCATCGGCTGGCCGTCGTCGGGGCCCGCGCCGCGACCGGCTACGGCGAGCACGTCGCCGCGGACCTCGCCGCCGGCACCGCCGAGCGCGGCGTCCTCATCGTCTCCGGAGCCGCCTTCGGGATCGATGCGGTCGCACACAAGGCCGCCCTCGGTGCGGGTGGCAGCACGGTCGCCTTCCTCGCCGGCGGTTCGGACCGGCTCTACCCGACGGCGCACACCGACCTCCTGCACCGCGTGATCGCGACGCCCGGCTGCTCGGTCGTGACGGAGGTACCGCCGGGCACCACGCCGACGCGCTGGCGCTTCCTGCACCAGAAGTAGAGTTGTGCGTATGACAAAGCGTGCTGTCCTCTACGTCCGTCAGTCCCTCGACCGCGAGGAGGGCGTCGACCGGCAGCTTGCGCGGTGCACCGAGATGGCGGAGCGCCAGGGCTGGACCGTCGTGCATACCTACCGAGACAACGACGTCTCCGCCACCAAGCCCCGGGGTCCTGGCACCGCCTGGGCCGACATGCTCGACGGTGCGGCAGCGGGTGCCTTCGATGTCGTCGTGGCAACAGACATGGACCGACTCCTCAGGGGCATCCGAGACCTCCTCACACTCATCGATGCCGGAGTGGCGGTCACGACCATCGATGGCGAGATCAACCTCGCGACGGCGGACGGGCAGCTCCGCGCGACGATGCTCGCAGGCATGGCGAGGTTCGAGACGGCCCGCAAGTCAGAGCGCCAGAAGCGAGCGAACGAGTCCCGTCGTGCTCAGGGTCGGCCGACCCCGGGAAAGCGCCGCTATGGCTATCAGACGGATGGCTGCACCCCTGTCGAGGAGGAGGCCGTGACCGTGCGCGAGGTGTTCGACCGGGTAGAGAAGGGCCATAGCCTGCGCGGCATCGCCCGCGACCTCACGGCCCGTGGCGTACCTTCAGCGACGATGAAGAGCTGGACGCCAGGTCGACTCCGCGACATCCTGAACCGTCCTCACTACGCCGGTCAGGCCCTCGTGGAAGGTGTTCTCACCGAGTCGAAGTGGATCACCCCCGTCGTCACTCCTGAGCGAGCTGAACGAGTGCGGACGATCCTGGCCGACCCTGGACGTCGGACCACTCCCGGCCCCGGGACGAAGCACCTGATGAGTGGGCTCGCTCTCTGCGACATCTGCGGTACCAAGCTTTTCTTCTCCCGCGGCTACCTCTGCAAGGCGGACACCTCGCATGGTCAGATTCAGAAGAAGTTTTTGGATCCGCTCGTCATCCGGGAGGTAGTGAAAGGGCTGATGTTTGCACCGGGCGGGAGCGTGCAGACGGGGGAGTCGCTCGCAACCATCCTTGCCGAGCTGGAGGCCAACCATGCCCTCGTGAGCGACACCTACTCCGAGCGCGACGAGGGCTTGCTCCCTCCCGCTGTCGCCCGTGTGCGGCTCCTAAAGTTCAAGGACGACCGGGAAGCCATCGAGGCCCGGATCGAGGCGCAGAGGGCCGCACAGGCGTCCTCCGGCATCCTGGGCCAGCTTCGAGCAGAACTTTGGGTGCCGGGTCAGGTCGACCTCAACAAGATGGTCGAGATCGGTGCACGGGTTGAGGAGCGATTCCACGGGCTCAGCCTCGATGAGCAGCGCGAGCTTGTGCGCACTCTGCTCGATGTCCGAGTGGCGAAGGGCCGGGGGAGTGAACGTGTGAAGATCCGGCACTTGGTGGCGACGAGCCTGGACGAAGAAGACTGGTCGCTGGTCGGGCCTGAGCCGCGCACTATTTCTTGATTTGAGCCGGCTCACTTGTTGGCCCGAAGGCTAACAAGTCCAGGTCGAAAGATCCCCCCGCCGCGACTCGATGTTCTAGACTTTTTTCGGGTTCCCACGGGACGCACTCCCTTCTTGGTCGTCGGAGAGTGCGTCCCTTTTCTCTGCGCACCGGAACGTCGCGTCGGTTTGGTTGCTAGTAGGGAGGACAGCGCGCTCGGGGCTGTCACGAACCTCGGAGACGACCACGATGACGACCACCTCGACCACCCCCGCGACGGCCCCTCGCGCCCTTGATGAAGTACTAGAACGTACTCCTGCAGGGAGGAGCATCTACGACCAGGAGTGGGCAGCTAGAAATGACCTCCAGAAGCTGAGCCAGAGCCTCCAGCCCACGAGTAAGAACGACTGGGTCCCTTCGTGCGGCAAGAAGTTCAAGAACCCTTCCTACAGGAAGTACTCGGACGGCACCGTGTCCAAGCCGAGGCAGCTCCGATGTCATAATCTCCTCCGATGCCCGGCCTGTGCCGCACGAGCTACGGCACCCCAGGCGAAGGCACTTGGTGACGCCCTACAGGCGCTCCCCGGACTGCTGGTGTTCCTCACTGCAACTATCGCCCACACCTCAACGACACCGGCTTCTGAACAGCTTCAGCGCTTCGCCACCGTGTGGTCGAACCTCTCGCGCGGCCGTGCTTACGCTGCCCTTCGGAAGAAGTATGCGCTTGCCGCCTCCTATCGCACCGCTGAGGCCACCTGGACCGTGCAAGAGGGCTTTCATGTCCACCATCACCTCATCGTGATTCTTGATTCTGACGCCCAGGTGGAGGCATTCCGCAACGATTGGCTCGCCCTCTGGTGCGGCACGGCTAAGAAGCTCGGCTTCTACGCGAGTCCGAGCGCGCAGGATGTTCGTCCCGTCGAGCGATCAGAGGCCCGTGTAGCGGCCCAGTATTTAACCAAGCTCCGATTCCCCGTCAATGCCCTGGAACGGGCCGCACAGGGCGACGCAGCCGCTGCTAGAGCCTGGACCGAGTGGTGCGCGGCTGTCGCTGATCTTCGCACTCGTTCAACTCAGCCGACAGGGGTCCTGAGGGATTGGAACAAGCGCGCGCCTGCGCCGAAGGTCATCGAGGAGGTGCAGGTCAACGCCGAGGTCGCGCTGGTGATGCAGGAAGCCGACCCTGCGCTGATTGACGCTGTGACGGAGACGCTGAGGGTGCGTGGAGCCGTGGCGGCGGTCGAGCTGCTACGGCTCCACGGCTATCCAGCGAAGGCGATCGTGCACCGCCGCACTGTGTGGGGTCGGCTCCGCGACCTGCTGTCGAGGCGGAGGCCGCCTTCATGAATCTGATCGTCTGAGATCTCTTCTCAAGAATTCTCGCTTCGAACCGGCGCATGGCCGCCCAGCCTCGTATAACAAGAAACGGACCAAGCTCGGGCCCACTAGAAGGAGAACTTCATGACCCACCGCCACCAGCT
The DNA here is from genome assembly GCF_022815525.1 of Rathayibacter sp. VKM Ac-2927. Lineage (NCBI taxonomy): Bacteria > Bacillati > Actinomycetota > Actinomycetes > Micrococcales > Microbacteriaceae > Rathayibacter > Rathayibacter sp. VKM Ac-2927. The sequence continues at coordinate 705,176 of NZ_JALGRT010000003.1, read as the reverse complement.
CAACGGAAACCCTCACTCGGAGGACGGGACCGACTTCGCGGCGCTCTTCGCACGAGGCTCTCAGATTCGTGCCCGTATCGACGCTCTTCGCGGGAGCGGCCCGGACTACGGCGAGGAGGACGAGATCACGGCGCTTCAATGCGAACTGGAGGCCCTCTTCAGTCCTCGAACTGACCCCGCGTGACCCTCTAGGAGACAACATGATTCAAAACGACATTTTCAAGACGATTTCGGAACGGGCTGACCTAACCGAAGAAAGAGACCTCGATCGACTTTGGACGGCCGTCACCGAGATGGTTTCTCCAAGCACCGTCGCCACTAGTGAGCGAATCGAGAGGGCGGTGGGTAGATGCTACGCCTCACGCACTCGACTTGTGCGGAATCTCACCCAGAAGGAAGTAGAAGCCGCCACAGGTCGAAAGGCAGAGAGTTCAACGGATGCCACCTCGGAATTGGACTCGCCGAAGTTCGGCCGACAGGAAGATCTGCGCCCTGAACACCTCGCACCCTTCAAGCTCCGCGCGGCCCGTACACTGGCGCGTCAGTTGAACGTGCCGGAGCCTTGGATCGTTGATCTTCGAAAGAAAATGGCACGGCAGAGACAGACCGACCAGAAGATTGCACAGCGCGCCACAAAGGATGCAAGGAATGCAGCGATCGCGTCGGTTCGATAGACTTATGACATGCCCCGCGCCTGCACCATTTGTACCTCCGATCGCCGTAATGACGCAGAGCGCGCCTACTTCGAGGGTCGGTCGATTCGAGGAGTAGCGGCAGACTTGGGTTTTTCTGGTAGCTCAGCCGCACGGCACTTCACGAATCATGTCCGAGATTCTTTCTCTGCTCTCAGTGCAATCGAAAGTGCGGCAACGGTAGCTAACTTTGCAGGCCACGTCAGGTCGCTCATCGCAGATGCGGCCCAAGTGCGGGAGCGTGCGGCCGTTGCTGGCGATGATGCTCTCCGACTCCGCGCTATCAAAACGGAAGCCGACCTGATCGCAGTCCTTTCCGATCGCCTTGGGATTCAGGATGAGTCAGCAGAGGACGACCTCGCCAACGCCGATGCACTACGCCGCGCAGTCGCCTATAGCGTCGGCAATGGTGCTCTCTCGGGCGACGGCCTGGACATCTTTCTTCACCACTACGCGGATGCAGGCGCGCCCGAGCAAGACCTCGCCAGCCTTCGCTCACTCGCAAGCCGCGCCATCACCCGACCGACCGCCCTGGAGGCAACGTCATGACGATCTCGAACCTCGCCCCGTCCGGCCTTGTTGGCACGACCGTGCACGTCCGAAAGGCCGGAACGACTGTTCGGCTTTCAAACAGCTTCATGAGTCCATCGACGGTTTTCGCTCGGGGGGATGAGTTTGTCGTGACCAACGAGGTACTCGAAGCCGGACTCGACAGGAACGGCGCTCTCCCCACGTGGGTCCGTACGCTCGATGACCCGAGCGCCCCGATCGGACGCGGCCCCTGGCCTGACGATGCGTCGAAGTACGTGCGCGGCTCGATTGAGTGGGTAGAGGCCCGCGAGAGTGCTCGCCAGAGGGCTTGGGCACTCCCCGGGCGTGCTGAGCAGGCGGAAGCCCTCCGAGAGGTCGAGCGCGAGTTCGGGCCGTCGATGCCGACTCACAGCGTCATCCAGCGCACACGCGGTGAAGGCGAAGCGCCGCTCCACCGCTGATCTCCCCAGATTCCCTGCCCCTTGTGTTCCCAGGGGGCCAGGGCCGTCGTCCCGATTCGAGCCGGGGCGCAGCCGCTGCCCTCAGCATTCCCCTTCTCCAGGGTGCTGAGGGCAGAGGTGTCTCTAGGGCGAGATCTCGATCGAGTCGTACATAGAGGGACCCTCTTGTGTATGCTCAGCTGATGACCCGCCGCCTTCTCGCCTTCGGCTACATCCGCGTTTCGACCACGGATCAAGTTGAGAACGGGGCGTCACTCGACGCTCAGCGTGCTGCTCTGACCGCAGAGGCGGAACGGCGTGGCTGGGATCTGAAGGTCGTGCCAGACGAAGGGCTCAGCGGGAAGAACCTTCGCCGTCCTGGCCTCCAGGCGGCACTCTCCCACCTCGACAAGGGTCAGGCCGACTTCCTGATGGCAACACGCCTCGACCGTGTGAGCCGCTCAGTAGCCGACTTCGCGGGGATCCTCGACCGGTCCGCTCGCCGCGGTTGGGGGATCGTTCTTCTCGACTCGGGTATCGACACGAGTAACGCGGCAGGCCGCTTCACCGGGAACGTGCTCGCATCAGCCGCTCAGTACGAGCGCGAGCTGATTTCTGTGCGCACCCGGGAGGGTATGGCACAACGCAAGGCGGAAGGCGTCATCTTTGGACGTACGGTCGATCAGAGCTTCCTCTCGACCTATCGCCGCGTGCTCGACCTCCACGCTGCCGGGACCAGCCTCAACGGGATCGCTCGGACTCTCAACGATGAGGGGACGCCGAGCGCCAAGGGCGGGAAGTGGTTCGCCTCGACAGTGAAGGCCATCGTGGAGAGCGAGACAGCGAAGGCCCTCTAGCAACGCTGCTACTCAGGCGTCGGGGTCGCTGATCTGCAGGACCTCGGTAATCACACGAATCTGAGGCCATCTGGGCGCGGTCCAGGCGCAGGACTCGAAGCCTGTGGACTAGAACTGTGTGCAGAAGTTCCGGCAGGGAGGAGCGCCGACGATGACGGCGACACCCCTCCCCGTTCACCAGCTACGCGGACGCGACGCCCTCGAACCACGGGCGGAGGCAACCCGTCCACATCGATCCGTAGCCCTGCGAAACCTTCAACAGGGCGAGCAACGCGTCGAGAACACAACGCAGCCGGGAAACGGTGGAGTCAAGTTTCGTCACGGACGAATCCGTCAAAGCAGACAAAACCGTCACACCGTTGCTACGATGTTCGTAGTTACGCGGAACCCCCGCACGGTTGTTTTTTGACATGAGAGTGTCATTCCTTACTGTTTGGGGAACTGGACGGCAATCCGGCTCCGGGTGACATTGCGAAGTGACGAGCCCCGGCCTTGTGCTGGGGTTTCGTCGTGTTCGGGGCGACACCGATCCGTACTTATCTGGCCGTCTCGGCTGTGCGCTTCCTTAGTCAAGATTGTACTTCCCAACTACGACAGTCACGAAGCTCTCGCCTGCGGGTGGAGCCAGTAGCTGCACCTGAACCTCCCCCAAGGATGCCCTTCGCAAGTCGGTCAGCGGCGGTCTGCGTCTATCAGCGTCGATCTACGGCCGGTTTGTGCCTACATCGGAGGCTTGGACCCCCAGTTCGGGGGCGAGGGCACCTTCTCATTTCCAGTCATGGTCGAAGTCCGTGTCAGATTCGTCGGGCGCGTGATTTCGGCGGAGAAGTCGAAGGTCTCCGTGGTGGAGGAGAAAGAGCGCCACATCGATCTCGCTGCTCAGGCCGCTGAGTCCGGTGCGACGCTAGGGTGCGGCTATGACCAGTCATCGCATCCTTGTGTCGCCCGCCAAGTCGTCGTCTCTCAAGCCGTTCGTAGGAGACGACGAAAAGTTGCAGGACGAACCCAGCTTCGTCGTTGAACGGCTTCGAGATGGTCGGCGCTGGATGGTGTACTGGGCAGCACCCAACCGCTGGAACCTCGTGGAGCTCATTGGGGACGGCCCAGTTCGGCGCGAGGGCGCGGAGATCGGAGAGGTGCTGAAGGAATCGGAGAGCCCGCTCGTTTTCACGGGTCGCCTTCATGCCGAGTCAGCCCGTGGGCATGCCCCCGCGTCGGCCAAGGACAACTTTGAAGAAACGGTCGTCCGGACACTGCTTTGGCCGCTCTAGTCGAGCAGCGCCTCCACCGCCTTAGGCAAGGTCCGACTCGTGTCGATCTTGTTCGGGCTCGCCCCTTGGATGCGCCAGGAGAGGAATGGGGCGTTCGGGATGCCCTCGCGGTACTCGGCGCGCCCGAAGGGTCGAGACTCCGTTCCTCATACACAGGTACCAGAGCGTCGGGTCCTCGGCTGAGCGCCTCCGGACGCCACCCCGGCTCGAGGTTCGGCAGCTCGAAGACGTTCTCAGACGTGCGACGCGACTAGGGACGTCCGCTGACGCCGCGGGGGCCACGTTCGTATCTGTCGAAAACTTCGCACCCCTCCGTACGTGAGGCCCGTCGTGTCGGGGGCTCCAGCTACGCTCCGACACATGGCGGTTTACATGGAGTGCCCTCAACACGGACTCCTCAGGGTCAGGAACTTTCTGGGGTCGAACGCCCGGAGCGTGTCTTACGAGGACGTAGATGCTTCATGCCCGGTGGAGGACTGCCCCTACATGGCCCACGTCCTCGACCTCACCTACGACCGTTCCAGTGGGGAAGAGGTCATCACGGCGACCACGACGGCCGGAGCGGACCAGCTCACGAATCTGAGAAATGTTCTTCAGGAGGCCGAGCGCCTATCGAACGAAGGCGCTGAAACGGCCGTCATCCTCCAGACCCTCGAAAAGAGCATTGCGGAGGAGGCTCCGCAGCTCCTCCCTGCGTTCGAAGCGACCCGAGACCGAGTCTTCGCGCTCGAAGGGAAGTACAGCGGGCAGGCGCCTGGAACTCTCCTCTCCCTCCTGCTCGACGCGCTTGGAGTGCTCATCGCGCTCATTGCTCTCTTCAGCCAGCTCAGCGACGAGAGTGAACAGAGGATCATCAACGAGCAGCAGGAGACGATCAACGAACAGCAGCGGCTCATCGATGAGCAGCAGGAGCTAGACGGCGTGTACCGCAAGCTCGTGGACGAGGCTCTAGAGCAGCGGATCGCTGAGCTTGAAGCCGAACGCCGTGGAGACGGCACACCTCCGTGACGTATAACTTACGTTTCGCCATCGCGCGCATCAACGGGACGACGCCGAACAAGGTCCTCGACGTCGTGCTTCCGAGGTGCGCCGATGGGGCGCCCGGAGCGGGCGACACCGTGTCGCGGGCGGGCTGTCCGACTGTCGCCATCGGCAAGTAGGGCAGCCGGATCGAGGAGATGGGGTCGCAGACCAACGGCGGCCTCGCGAAGCGGGACGCCAAGATTGCTGAGCAAGAAGAGGAGCTGATCGAGCTTCGAGCGGACGCCGCGTGTCAGAAAGGCGCGCATGCCGCGCCAGCGGAGTCAGAAGCTGGCTGAACTGGCTACCGTCAACCCGCGCCCTCATGTCCGCCCGATGCCCCAAGGGCTCGCTAGTGTTCCTTCATGCCGCTTGAACGCAACCCGCCAGACCCGTCACTGAGTGCGTACCGTTACAGTTCGCCACTCCACTTTGTCCGCTTGTTTCTTCCTGACCTTGAAAGTGTGAAGACACACCTGAACCAGAACGCGGGCTCTGTCACTTTGTCGGCGGGCGGAGCAACAACGACGACAGCCGACGACCTGCGTGAGGCTACCCCGTCTGAGTTGAAAGAAGTGGCATTTCTCGCGACCGACCCGCATATGGTCGTGTGGCTCAACAAGAGCTTTGCCTCCATCGACACCTTCGAAGACTCTGACGCCGCAAGGGCCCTTGTCGACTCTACTGCGGGCCTGTTGCGCGAAACATATGGGCGTTCCTTTCTCGCGGCCTATGTGAGCATATTGAAGTTTTTCGCAATTGGGCTCTCATTTAGCTTCGGTTTTGCGGGACTTCTCACTCTTAGCTTAGGGCTTGACACTCAGATCAAAGAGTCCGAAGTTGCGTTTGCATTTGCCCTTTGCGTCTTCATCCTTGTAGCTCTAGGTGTGATAACGACCTACCTTGCGCGGCAGGTCTGGGCGAGGGGGAGTGCGAAGATCACGCCCTCAACGAGAGATGAGCACCGGCGGTCGGGTAAGAGTACGACGACGCTGGTCTGGTCGACCATCGGTGCTGCTGTAGTGACAGGGGTCATCACCTACTTCGTTACGATCGCAACAATCGCCGCTGGCTGAGGGCTGATAGGAAGAGCAGCAGGACGACGCGCCGTTAGGAGGAGCCGGAAGCTGTCGGGCCCGATGATCAAACGCCAGGCGGTCCGTCAGACCACCTGGCAACTTCACTCGAAGGAGCAGAAGATTCGGGAGCTCCAAGCCGCGCTGGACGAGGCTCAGAAAGCCATGTCGCCGACCGCCTCGGGACGTTACGCGGCCTGAGTGTTCTCGCCGCCCCCGTCCGCTTCAGACAACTGCATTGCCGCCAAAACGAAATACTCCCGCCTAGCTGTAGAAGCATCGAGTGTCCCCCTGAGCCAGGGAGGGCCTACCGACTGAAGTGCCGCCATGGCCTTGGTGGCGTCGATGAAGCTCTTGACCGTCAGAGCGTTTCCTACATCGACCACAACGTCGGCAAGTGGCTCAGTGTCGCCTTGAAGCAGACTGGTTAGCCGAAACTCGGACACCTGTAGATCCTGTCTGAGCGAATACGTCAGCTTCTCGTCGTGGTCGCGCCGGGCGATGAGAAGCTGATACCCGATCTCCTGGAAGCCCCACATCTTCTCTCGCACCGCATCTGCCTGCAATCGCTTCCGCTCGTTGCGATCCAGAAGCGCTGGCACGAAGACGGTGCCCGCAATGCTCCCGAGGAAGCCGACGAGCGGTCCGCCGAGAGCGATGACAGCGATGAGCACGGTCTCAGACATGGCCAGACTCTAGCCGTGCCACAGCCGGACGTCGCACTCCAGAAGGGCGCGCACGCCGCGACTGGCGGCACCCCGACCGCCTGCCCTAGCTACGTTCGACTCGAGCCCCGGGAGCACCCGTCGCGCCGGGGGCTCTGTCACGCCCGGTCCGGAAACTCTCGGGCGATTTGCTCAAAGATCTGGGGCACGACGTCCAGGATTCTGCCTCGGGTGTATGGGATGTACTGGAGCCCGTCCATGTTGGAGAAGCTCACCGTCCCTTCCTCTACGAGGAGTGCCACTCGTTCGAAGCCGTGGCGACCCTGGAAGAGCCCGGTCTCGTGCACGACGTTTTGGCGCGCCCTCATCGTGGTGTCTGCCTGTTCATCCTCAGCGGTGTAGACGAGCACAGCAAAGTTCGATGTGTCGAGAAGATCTTTCAGGATGTTTTGGATCCCAAGACCAGACCTCGGCCGACTTTCGAACGTTTGAACTGAGTATCTTCTCTCTAGCTCGGTGACTACGATGCGCCACGAGTCAGAGGTTCCGCCATGCCCCAGGAAGATCGAGGGCGTTTCACTCGGGCGGGGAAGCATCCCTTCCTGTGCGGCCATCTCAGCGATCACCGAAATTTGGTCGTAGACCTCAGCCTCGATCGTGGCGTCGATGTTTGAGAGTCCATGCGAGTACACCCGAACGTACAGACTCTGCGGTTGAGTATCCGTCGAGTTCGAGCCGATGTATAGGTAAGCGTCCAATGCATCCCACGGAGCGGCAAGGGCATCCAAATCGGCGAACGAATTATATGTACGCGTGACGTTCCCCACTGTGACCTGAAGTCGAAGGGCAGTGAGCCCTTCAACTGTGGCGGCGTGTCTCTCGTGTGAGTACTCGTTGGCGTCAGGGTAGGCCGCGAGATGCTTAGTCGCGCGCCTGGCCGTCACTTCGTTGACGACTGTGTGCAAAATTTCCTTCACTCGCTCCAGAGGAAACTTCGAGCCCGCAAAGTCCACCCGCTCTGAAACGTTTGCCATCTCCCCACTCTAGGTCGCTCGGTCAGGCTCCGACACGCTGTAACGCATAACTACGTTTCCTCCAGCGCAACAGGCTGATCGCCGCGTCGACCGCCGCCACGGTCGTCGTGGAGGCGGGAGCCCGCTCCGGGTCGTTGAACACCGCCGGCCACGCGGCGGCGCTCGGGCGGCCGCTCGGTGCAGTGCCCGGCCCGGTCACGAGCGCCTCCTCGGCGGGCTGCCACCGGCTCCTCCGCGAGTACGCCGCGACCTGCGTGACGTCGGCTCCGGAGGTCGTCGAGCTGCTCGGCATGTCCGCGGTACTCGCTGCTGCACCGGAGGTCTCACGGACGGCGTCGCGCGTCCTGGACGTCCTCCGCTCGGACGGTGCGCACGAGACCGAGGTGCTCGCGCAGCGCTCCGGCCTGTCCGTCTCCGAGACGCTCGACCTGCTCGGGACCTGCCTCGCGACCGGGCTCGTCCAGCGCGACGCGGAGGGGAGGTGGCGCCCGGCCGCCTGAGTTCCGGCGGCCTCTGATCAGCGTCGTGGTCGCCGTCCACGGCAGCGCGTCGACGGTCGGCCACAGGAGTGCACGCCTGGGGGAGCCGTCACTCGGGCCGACCTCCGCCGTTCGCTGCCGGCGCTGTCGGCGGTGCGCCCTACGCTGTCGATCAAGCAGCGAGGGGAGCCGCATGGGTGACGAGATGACGACGAGGACGCAGCCGGAGCATCCGCAGCTCGGGCACTTCCGGGCCGCCGACCGGGTGGTCGCGCACCTCAGCGACATGCACTTCCTCGCGGAGGGCGCTCCGCTCTACGGGCGCGTCGACACCGTCTCCCGGCTCGAGCAGGCCGTCGCGCGGCTCGTCGAGCGCGGCGGTCGGCTCGACGCGATCGTCGTCACGGGGGACGTCGCCGATCGCGGTGAGGAGGACGCCTACCGGCGGGTCAAGGACGTCCTCGATCCCGTGGGCGAGCGCTTCGACTGCCCGATCGTCTGGGTGATGGGCAACCACGATGAGCGCGGTGCGTTCCGCCGGGTGCTCCTCGATCAGGAGCCGGGCGACGTGTCCAGCGATGCCCCGATCGACCAGGTCGTCGACCTCGGCGGGCTGCGGCTCATCGCGCTCGACAGCGCGGTGCCGGGCTACCACCACGGCGCGCTCACCGGCGAGCAGCTCGAGGCGCTCCGAGCCGAGCTCGCGACGCCTGCTCCACTCGGCACGATCCTCGCGCTGCACCACCCGCCGCTGCCGACGCCGCTCGGGGCGATGACCGTGCTCGAGCTCCGCGGAATGGACCGGCTGGAGGAGGTGGTGCGCGGGACCGACGTGCGCGCGATCCTCGGCGGGCACCTGCACTATCCGACGGCCGCCACCTTCGCCGGCGTCCCGGTCTTCGTCGCCGGAGCGACCAGCTACACGATGGACCTCGGCGCTCCGGAGCGCGAGCTCGCCGGCATCGACGGCGCGCAGAGCTTCTCGCTCGTCCACGTGCACCCGGAGACCGTCGTCACCTCGCTCGTCCCGAGCGCCACCGCGCCGATCGCCACCCGCTTCGGCACGGACCTGATCGAGAAGCTCGAGAGCCTCGACGAGCAGGGCCGCATCGACCTGTGGTCGCGGATGCCGGGCACCGATGGCTGACACGCCTCCCGCAGGCCTGCCCCCGCGTGGCGAGCCGCTCGCAGCGGCCGTCGAGGACTTCCTCCGCTACGTCCTCGACGAGCGCTCCCTCTCACCCGCCACGGCCCGCGGCTACCGCGCCGACCTCTCGACGCTGATCGACTTCGCCGCGAGCCGGAAGCAGCCGATGCTCGCCCAGCTCGACCTCGAGCTGCTGCGCGACTGGCTCTGGCACGAGTCGCAGACCGGCGTCGCCCGCGCGACGCTCGCCCGGCGGACCGCGGCCGTCCGCTCCTTCTCGTCCTGGGCGCAGCGCTCCGAGCGCCTGCCGATCGACGTCGCCGCGCGCCTGCGCACGCCGAAGGGCGGGCGCCCGCTGCCGCGCGTGCTCACCGAGCCGCAGACCGAGCACCTGATCGACGTGGTCGCGGCGCGCGGGGCGACCGAGGACCCGGTGGCCCTGCGCGACCTCGCGATCATCGAGCTGCTCTACGCCTCCGGCATCCGCGTCTCCGAGCTCGTCGCGATCGACGTCGGCGACCTCGACCTGAGCCGGCTCACTGTGCTGGTCACCGGCAAGGGGAGCAAGCAGCGCGTCGTGCCGTTCGGCGTGCCGGCGAAGGAGGCGCTCATCGCCTACCTGGAGAAGGCCCGCCCGCAGCTGCTCCCGGACGCGGAGACCAGCACGACCGGGACGAGCACGACGGCCCTCTTCCTCGGCCGCCGCGGCGCCCGCCTCACGCCGCGGACCGTCTACGGCGTCGTCGCCCGGCTCCTCGACGGCGGCCAGGGCTCCGGCCCCTCCGGCCCGCACACCCTCCGGCACACCGCCGCGACGCACCTGCTCGACGGGGGAGCGGATCTCCGCGCCGTGCAGGAGCTGCTCGGCCACGCGAGCCTCGGCACCACCCAGATCTACACGCACGTCTCGACCGAGCGGATCCGCGAGGCCTACCGCCTCGCCCACCCGCGCGCCTGAGGTCGCCGCAGCAGGCGCGGCCACTCCGTCCATCGGCAGCAGCACCGCCCGCGGGATCCCGCCGAAGAACCGCATCGGGTTCACGTACTCCCCGTCCTCGCGCACCCCGAGGTGCACGCACGAGCCGTCGCAGTGCCCGCCCGAGCCCACCGAGCCGACGACGTCCCCGGCGCGGACCTCCTGACCCTCCGCGACGGACGGCTCGACCGGCTCCACGCTCGACACCAGCCCGTCGGCGTGCGCGATGCTGACCACGCTCCTGTCGACCACCCGCCCCGCGAAGGACACCCGCCCGTCCGCGACGGCCCGCACCGGAGACCCCGCCGTGGCAGCGAGGTCGATCCCGCGATGCCCCGCGGCGTAGCGATGCGCGGGCGCCCGCCACGGCTCGACGACGGAGAAGCCGTCCACCGGCGGGGTCCAGAGCATCGGAGCGAGCAGGGCGAGCACCAGGAACACGCCCGGGCGGAGGAGGAGAGGAGCAACCATGCGGACACCCTCGCCGACAGCGCAGAGGCGCGGGCGACTCGCGGCCCGACCGGGGGAGAAGCACCGGAGTACGCCGCCTGTGGAGGAGCGACTGCGAAAGCAGCGCTCCGCAACCCGTCCCGGCGGATTGGCAGGCGGGAGTAACGTGCCTGTGATCCGGAGCGGGCGCGGAGACACCGCACCCACCGGCGGCGAGAATCGGAGACGACCATGACCAGCGGACGATCTGACACCATCCCGAACCCCTCGGCGGCGAAACTGAAGAGGAAGGTGATCGGTCTCGCCATCGCGGCGGCGGTCGGCGGCTTCCTCTTCGGCTTCGACTCGTCCGTGGTCAACGGAGCCGTCGAGGCGGTGCAGGGCGAGTTCGAGCTGTCAGCCGCGCTGATCGGCTTCGCCGTCGCGTCGGCCCTGCTCGGCTGCGCGGTCGGCGCCTACCTCGCCGGTCGCCTCGCGGACCGCTGGGGCCGCATCAAGGTCATGCTGCTCGGCGCAGGCCTCTTCTTCATCTCCTCGATCGGCGCCGGCGCGGCCTTCGCCGTGTGGGACCTCGTCCTCTGGCGCGTCGTCGGCGGACTGGGCATCGGCATCGCCTCGGTGATCGCCCCCACCTACATCTCCGAGATCGCGCCCAAGGCGATCCGCGGGGCGCTCGCGTCGCTGCAGCAGCTCGCGATCACGCTCGGCATCTTCGCCGCGCTGCTCTCGGACACCGTCATCGCCGAGGGCGCCGGCGGCGCCTCCGAGCCGTACTGGTTCGGTGTCGCGGCGTGGCGCTGGATGTTCATCGCCTGCGCCGTGCCCGCCGTGATCTACGGACTGCTCGCCCTGACGCTGCCGGAGTCGCCGCGCTACCTCGCCACGCGGGGTCGCTCGCAGGACGCGCGCAAGGTCCTCGCGACGGTCACGCCGCGCGACGAGGTGGACGAGGCGCTGGCCGACATCCAGAAGAAGATCGACGAGGACGCCGAGAACGCCCAGCGCTCGAGCCTGCGCGGTCCGGCGCTCGGCCTGCTGCCGGTGGTCTGGGTCGGCATCCTGCTCTCGGTGTTCCAGCAGTTCGTCGGCATCAACGTGATCTTCTACTACTCGACCTCGCTCTGGAGCGCGGTCGGCTTCGACGAGTCGAACTCGTTCGCCATCTCGGTCTTCACCTCGGTCGTGAACGTCGTGGTCACCTTCGTCGCGATCTTCCTGGTCGACAAGGTCGGCCGGAAGCCGCTGCTGCTCGTCGGCTCCGCCGGCATGGCGATCTCGCTCGGACTGATGGCGCTCGCGTTCAGCCAGTCGACGATCAGCGGCGAGGACGTCTCGCTGCCCGGTGCCTGGGGCCCGATCGCCCTCGTCTCGGCCAACGCCTTCGTGGTCTTCTTCGGCGCGACCTGGGGCCCGCTGGTCTGGGTGCTGCTCGGCGAGATCTTCCCGAACCGGATCCGCGCCGCCGCCCTGGGCCTCGCCGCCTCGGCGCAGTGGATCGCCAACTTCGCGATCACGGTGACGTTCCCGATCCTGTCGCAGGACGTCTCGCTGACCCTCGCCTACGGCCTCTACGCGGCGTTCGCCCTCATCTCGTTCTTCTTCGTGTTCCTGTTCGTGCCCGAGACCAAGGGCCGCTCGCTGGAGGAGATGGACACCCTGCACATCCGCACCGTGATGAAGTCGGCGCGCAAGTAGGGCCGCACCGCGCCCCTTTCCGAGCTCCGGCTCGCGAGAACGCCTCCGGCTCGTGGAATCCCAGCGGTTGTACGTGCCGGAGGCGTTTCCGCGTGCCGGAGCCGCGTGGCTGAGCTGCGCGGCGGACTTCGGGCTCGTGATTGCGGGTCGGGCTCGTCAGATCGGGTGGTTCCTGCGTGCCGGAGGTGTTTCTGCGTGCCGGAGCCGCGCGGCGGGACGTCGGGCCCGAGGTTTCGGTCCGGGCTCGTGGGATCGGGCGGCTTCCGCGTGCCGGAGGTGTTTCTGCGTGCCGGAGGTGAGCAGCGGGACCCCGGGCTCGTGATCTCGGCTCTGGCTCGTCGAATCGGACGGTTTCCGCGTGCCGGAGGCGTCTCCGCATGCCGGAGGTGGTCGGCAGCCGGGCGGCGGACGCGCGGGTCCCGCACCCGCGGGGGAGGCGGCCGTCCTGGTGCTAGTCTTCTCGGAGCACCTCGCTCGTCGGGGTGACTACGCGCGCCCATTCGGCCAACGCTCCCCACGGTCCCCTTCGCCCAGTGCGAGGAGGGCGGGAGCGCGCCGGGCGCCAGGGCGACGTGCCGACCGGCCGTCGCGGACAACCGAACGGGAGTTCGGCGCCGTCGTGCGCCCGAGCCCCAGAGAAGGAGAACGACTCATGGCAGTCGTCACCATGCGCCAGCTGCTCGACAGCGGCGTCCACTTCGGGCACCAGACCCGTCGCTGGAACCCGAAGATGAAGCGCTTCATCCTGACCGAGCGCTCGGGCAGCTACATCATCGACCTCCAGCAGTCGCTGGCCTACATCGACAAGACCTACGACTTCGTCAAGGAGACGGTCGCCCACGGCGGCACCATCCTCTTCGTCGGCACGAAGAAGCAGGCGCAGAACGCGATCTCCGAGCAGGCGACCCGCGTCGGCCAGCCCTACGTCAACCAGCGCTGGCTCGGTGGCCTCCTCACCAACTTCCAGACGGTCTCCAAGCGCCTCGCGCGCATGAAGGAGCTCGAGGAGCTCGACTTCGACGACACGTCGAAGAGCGGCTTCACGAAGAAGGAGCTCCTCATCAAGAAGCGGGAGCTCGACAAGCTGCACAAGTCGCTCGGCGGCATCCGCAACCTCTCGAAGACGCCGTCGGCCCTGTGGGTCGTCGACACCAAGAAGGAGCACCTCGCGATCGACGAGGCCAAGAAGCTGGGCATCCCGGTCATCGGCATCCTCGACACGAACTGCGACCCGGACGAGGTCCAGTACCCGATCCCGGGCAACGACGACGCGATCCGCTCGGTGAGCCTGCTCACCCGCATCGTCGCCGACGCCGCGGCCGAGGGCCTCATCCAGCGTCACCAGAAGCCCGAGGCCGAGGGCAACGTCTCCGCCGTCGAGCCGCTGGCCGAGTGGGAGAAGGAGCTGCTCACCACGAGCGACGACTCCGCCGCCTCGACCGACGCCCCGGCGTCCGACGTCCAGGAGCCCGCCGAGCAGGCCGGCGCCGAGACCGAGAAGGTCGCCGACGCCGAGCTCGCGACCGCCGACGAGGCCGTCGCCGAGGCCGAGGCGCCCGCCGAGGCCGACTCGACCACCGAGTCCGCGACCGACGAGACCCCCGCGTCCGTCTGACACCCGCACTGAGCCGGGGGTCGGACGGGTCGCGAGAGCGCCCGGCCGACCCCCGCTCATTCGGTGCACGTTCACCACGAAGCAGAACCGCCGACACCCCGGCGTGATGGAGTCCTCGACACCGAGGCCCGTCGCCGCGGGACCGGCAGACCACGACGTCCTGGCGGGCGCGGATGCGCGAAGCACCGCGCCGACCGGACACAACAGAGGAGTTCGCAGAACTATGGCTAATTTCAGCCTCGCTGACGTCAAGACGCTGCGCGAGCAGCTCGGAACCGGCATGGTCGACACCAAGAACGCGCTCGTCGAGGCCGACGGCGACCTGGACAAGGCGGTCGAGATCCTCCGCCTCAAGGGTGCCAAGGGCAACGCGAAGCGCGCCGACCGCTCCACGAGCGAGGGCCTCGTCGCCGCCGCCGAGAAGGACGGCGTCGCCACCCTGATCGAGCTCGCCTGCGAGACCGACTTCGTCGCCAAGGGCACCAAGTTCATCGCCCTGTCCGAGGGCGTGCTGGACGCGGTCGTCGCCGCCGGCGCCACCACCGTCGAGGAGGCCCTCGCGGCCCCCGCCGGCGACAAGACCGTCGCCGACCTCATCAACGACGAGGCCGCGATCCTCGGCGAGAAGGTCGAGCTCCGTCGCGTCGCCACCGTCTCCGGCGAGCACTTCGCCGTCTACCTGCACAAGACCAACAAGGACCTGCCCCCGCAGGTCGGCGTGGTCCTGGGCTACTCGGGAGACGACGCGGAGACCGCCCGCTCGATCGCGCAGCACATCTCGTTCGCCAACCCCTCCTACCTGTCGCGCGAGGACGTGCCGCAGTCGGAGGTCGACAACGAGCGCCGCATCGTCGAGGAGATCTCGCGCGGCGAGGGCAAGCCCGAGGCCGCCCTGCCGAAGATCATCGAGGGTCGCGTCAACGCGTACTTCAAGCAGGTCGCGCTGCTCGACCAGGACTACGCCAAGGACAACAAGCTGTCCATCAGCAAGGTCGTGGCGGACGCCGGTCTGACCGTGTCGGGCTTCGCCCGCTTCAAGGTCGGCGCGTAGCACGCACAGCGAGGGGAGTCCGGGTCGTTCAGTCGACCCGGACTCCCTTCGCTCTGCCCGGGGGAGGCGCCCGGGCGTGGTCGCGGGGCGTCCCCCGCGCGGGATAGGTTTGTACGGGTCTACGGGAGGAAACGTCCATGACGGAGACGGATGCGAAGACGACGGGCAAGCGCCGCAGGGTGCTGCTGAAGCTGTCGGGGGAGGCGTTCGGAGCCGGCACTCTCGGGGTGAACCCGGACGTGATCAGCGCCCTGGCGCGCGAGATCGCCGACGCCGCGACCGAGGTCGAGATCTCGGTGGTCGTCGGCGGCGGCAACTTCTTCCGCGGGGCCGAGCTCTCGCAGCGCGGCATGGACCGCGGCCGCGCGGACTACATGGGCATGCTCGGCACGGTGATGAACGCCCTCGCCCTGCAGGACTTCCTCGAGCAGGCCGGCGCGGAGACGCGCGTGCAGTCCGCGATCGCGATGACGCAGGTCGCCGAGCCCTACATCCCCCGCCGGGCGATCCGGCACATGGAGAAGGGCCGCGTCGTGATCTTCGGCGCGGGCGCGGGCCTGCCCTACTTCTCCACCGACACCGTCGCCGCGCAGCGCGCGCTCGAGACGCACGCCGACGTCGTGCTCGTCGCGAAGAACGGCGTCGACGGGGTCTACGACGCCGACCCGCGGACCAACCCGGACGCGAAGAAGCTCGACACCCTCACCTACCAGGAGGCGCTGCAGCGCGGTCTCAAGGTCGTCGACTCGACCGCCTTCAGCCTCTGCATGGACAACGGCATGCCGATGCAGGTCTTCGGGATGGAGCCGGCCGGCAACGTCGCGCGCGCCATCCGGGGCACCCGGCTCGGCACCCTCGTCTCCAACTAGGGCGCCCCCGCCCCGAACTAGACTGACCACTTCCCTCTCTTAAGGAGCCCCCTGTGATCTCGGATGTACTCGCCGACGCGACCGTCAAGATGGACAAGGCCGTCGGAGTCGCCAAGGAGGACTTCTCCACGGTGCGCACCGGTCGGGCCAACCCCGGCCTGTTCCAGAAGGTGCTGGTGAGCTACTACGGCACGCCCACCCCGCTCTCGCAGCTCGCATCGCTGCAGAACATCGAGGCGCGCACGCTGCTGGTCACCCCGTACGACAAGGGCGCCCTGCGCGACATCGAGCAGGCCATCCGGGACATGCCGAACCTCGGCGCGAACCCGACGAACGACGGCTCGGTCATCCGGATCAACCTCCCCGAGCTCACCGCCGAGCGCCGCAAGGAGTTCGTGAAGATCGTGCGCACCAAGGCCGAGGACGCGAAGATCGCCGTCCGCAACATCCGCCGCAGCGCGAAGAGCGACCTCGACGCGCTCAAGGGCGACATCGGCGACGACGAGCTCTCGCGCGGCGAGAAGGAGCTCGAGGCCCTGACCAAGCAGCACGTGGACGCCATCGACGAGGCGCTCAAGCGCAAGGAATCCGAACTGCTCGAGGTGTAGTGCCGTGCCCGTGAACCCCGAGGATCCCGAGAGCAGCGACGACGCTCCGGCGCCGCACGTTCCGGGCGCCCGGGGTTCGCGCATGGTCACGCGCGACGCCCTGCGCGCGCGGGCCCAGCAGGGCCGGGCCGACGTCGAGCGACAGCTCGAGGCGACCCGTGCCCAGCTCGAGGCGACCAACGAGCGCCTCACCGCGCGCTCGGGCCGGAACCTCGTCTCCGCGACCGTCATCGGCCTCATCGGCGGCGGCGCGATGGTCGTCAGCCTGCTGGTCGTCAAAGAGCTCTTCATGGTGCTGGCCGGCGCGTTGGTGCTGCTCGCGGCGCTCGAGCTGTCGAACGCGCTGCGCCACGCCGGCCGCGACATCCCGCGCATCCCCACCGGGGTCGTCGCCGTGGTCGCCGTGCCGGCGGCCTACTACGGCGGGATGCAGGCCGCCTGGTTCGCCGTGCTGGGCGGCTCGGCGCTGGTCGCGCTCTGGCGGCTGGGGGAGCAGCTCCTCCGCCGGACGAGGTCGACCGGTCGTGAGCTCCTGCTCGACGTCGGGCTGGGCGCGTTCGTGCAGATCTACGTCACGTTCCTCGGCGCCTTCGCGATCCGTCTCGTCGCGGAGGAGGGCGGCCAGTTCTGGGCGCTGTCCTTCCTGATCCTCGTGATCGTCGTCGACACCGGCGCCTACGTCAGCGGTCTCACCTGGGGCAAGCACCCGATGGCGCCGCGGATCAGCCCGAAGAAGACCTGGGAGGGGTTCGCGGGAGCGGCGGTCGCGGGCGTCGTCGTCGGCGTTCTCCTCGCCCTCCTGCTGCTCGGCCAGCCCTGGTGGGTCGGCGCCGTGTTCGGCGCGGTCGTCCTCCTGACGGCGACGCTGGGCGATCTCGCCGAGTCGCTGATCAAGCGCGACATCGGCATCAAGGACATGAGCTCGTGGCTGCCCGGGCACGGCGGCTTCCTCGACCGGCTCGACTCGATCCTCCCGTCGGCCGCCGCGGCCTACGTGCTCTACTTCGTCTTCGCGCACTGACCGTGCGCGCGGTGATCGGGCCGTGGCCGAGCGCACGGGCTCCGGCCCCTCGCGGCGCGGTCGACGCGCCGATTCCCGGTCCGGGCCGCCGTCTTGGCAGAATGACGGGATGAACGCTCCCTTCCCCCGCGCGCGCGAGTCACGGCCCGGCTACGACACGGACGAGGTCGACTCCTTCCTCGCCTCGGCCAGGGACGCCTACGCCCAGCTCTCGGGCGGTCCGGCCGACCTGCGCGCGGTGGATCTGCGGCACACCGCCTTCTCGCTGAAGAAGGGCGGCTACTCGGCACCGCACGTCGACGCCGCGCTGGAGCGGCTCGAGGACGCCTTCGCGGTGCGCGAGCGCCAGTACGCGATCGCGGCGCAGGGCGAGGAGGCCTGGCTCCGGAACGCCCGCGAGACCGCGCAGGAGATCGTGAACCGCCTGGCGCGGCCCGCGCGTGAGCGCTTCACCCGCGCCGGCGTGCTGACCACCGGCTACAACATCCGCCAGGTCGACGCCTTCTCCGACCGCGTCTCCGGCTACTTCCGGGACGGCTCCGTGCTGACCGTGGACGACGTGCGGACGGTGTCGTTCGCGCCGCAGCGCGGCGGCTACTCCGAGCCGCAGGTGGACCTCGTGCTCGACGCCGTGGTCGACGTGATGCTGGCGGTGCGCTGAGCGGTCGGCCCCGCACTGGCGGATCGAGAGGTCCTCCGTTATGCTTTCGTGATCGTGGGTATGCATCAGAGAACGTCCGTCGCGCAGCCACCCGTCTCCCGATCCTCGGTCGAGACCTCGAAGCGCCCGGCGGCCCGTCGGTCCCGGACCCGTGTCCCGCTGGCGTTCCTCGCCTTCGCCGCCTCCATCGGCTTCGTCGCCGTCAGCGCGGTCGACCCGTCCAGCGGCGCCGTCGCGTCGCCCTTCTACCAGGCCCCGGAGCGCTTCAACGGCGACCCGGCCCAGCGCCTCGTCGTCGCCGAGGCGGCGGTCGAGCGCACCGTCCAGCGCGACACCTTCGACGCGCAGGCCAAGCCGACCCCCACGCCGACTCCGACGCCGACCCCCACTCCGACGAAGTCGAAGCAGGCCGTCGTCGAGGACGACGAGGAGGAGGAGTCGGCCGCCGCGGCGCCCGTTGCCCGCTCGGCCGCTCCGGACCCCGGCTCGGCGAAGGCCCTCGCCTACGACCAGATCGTGCAGCGCGGCTGGGCCGACAGCGAGTACGACTGCCTCGTGCTGCTGTGGAACCGCGAGTCCGGCTGGAACGTCTACGCCGAGAACAAGTCCAGCGGTGCCTACGGCATCCCGCAGGCGCTCCCCGGCAGCAAGATGGCGACCGTCGGCGGCGACTGGCAGACCAACGCCAACACCCAGATCACCTGGGGCCTCGGCTACATCTCGGGCCGCTACGGCTCGCCGTGCGGCGCCTGGGCGCACTCGGAGAGCGTCGGCTGGTACTGATCCCCGCCGCTGCCCGTCCCCAGGGGAATCGGCACGCCCGATAGCCTGATCGCGTGGATTACGCGTTGCTCGGGGTCGTCGGGATCATCACCGTCGTCACCGTCGCGCGCTTCTCGAGTCGGCTCGGGGTCGCAGCGCCGCTGCTGCTCGTCGTCATCGGCATCGGCGCGTCCTACCTCCCCGGCGTCCCCGAGATCGAGGTCGAGCCGGAGCTGATCCTCGCCGGGGTGCTGCCACCGCTGCTGTACTCCGCGGCGATCCAGGTGCCGCTCGCCGACTTCCGGCGGAATCTGCGCTCGATCTTCGGGCTGTCTGTGCTGCTCGTCGTCGTCACGGCGCTCGTCGTCGGCTTCTTCCTCTACATGCTGCTGCCGGACCTCAGCCTCCCGGCCGCCATTGCGCTCGGCGCCGTGGTCAGTCCGACCGACGCGGTCGCGGCCACCTCGATCGGCAAGAAGCTCGGCCTGCCACCCCGGCTCGTGACCGTGCTCGAGGGCGAGAGCCTCGTCAACGACGCGTCGGCGCTCGTGCTGCTGCGCGCCGCCACGGCCGCGACCGCGGTGGTGGGCGCCTCCGTCTCGAGCGACGCCATCGACATCGGCGAGGTCGGCGTGCTCTTCGTGTACTCGGTCGTGATGGCCGTCGTCCTCGGGCTGGTGATGGGCGTGCTGACCGTCTTCGTGCGCTCGAAGCTGCGCGACCCGGTGCTGGACACCGCGGTCTCGTTCGCGGTGCCCTTCCTCGCCTACATCCCGGCGGAGGAGCTCGGCGCCTCGGGTGTCCTCGCAGTGGTCGTCACGGGCATCTACACCGGGCACAACAGCGCGCGCTTCCTCAGCCCGCAGTCGCGGATCAGCGAGCGGGTGAACTGGCGGACGGCGCAGTTCCTGCTCGAGAACGGCGTGTTCCTCCTGATGGGCGCCGAGATCAAGGCGATCGTCGGCGACATCGAGCCGGGCGGCGTCGGCGTCGACACCGCGGTCCTCCTCGGGCTCGCGACGGTCGTGATCCTGATCGTGCTGCGCACCCTCTTCGTCTGGCCGCTGCTGCTCTGGCTGCGCGGCTCGGGCCGGCGGGCGGAGCGGATCAACCGCCGGCTCGCGGTCGGGGTGATGCGCCTGCGCAACAGCGCCAGCAGTGACGAGCGGTTCGTCCGCCGGCAGCAGCGCGCGGAACGGCTGTACCAGCGGCGGGAGACGGACCTCGCGGCGACGACGAGCGAGGCCTTCGGCTGGCGCGGCGGCGTCATCCTCTCCTGGTCCGGGATGCGCGGCGTGGTCACGCTCGCGGCGGCGCAGTCGCTGCCGGAGGAGACGCCGTACCGCTCGCAGCTGATCCTGATCGCGTTCACGGTCGCGGTGGTCACCCTCCTGCTGCAGGGGGCGACCCTGCCGGCGCTCATCCGGGTCACGGGCATCCAGGGGAGCGACGGCGACGCCGACCGCCGCGAGCTGGCCACGCTGCTCGACGAGGTCGCCTCGACCGGCATCCAGGCGCTGCCCGAGGCGGTCGAGGACCTGCCGGCCGGCAGTGTCGGCGAGCGGGTGCTGGAGCGGGTCCGCCGGGACACGCTGACCCGCTCGCAGGTCGCGTGGGAGCAGGTGGAGCGCGAGGCCGACGGCCCGCTGGGCCCGCAGGGGCAGTATCTGCACCTGCGGCGGGCGGTGCTCAGCGCCGAGCGCGAGGCGCTGCTGGAGGCGCGCGGTCGAGGGGTCTACTCCTCGCGGATCCTGCGGCGGGCGCAGCTGATGCTCGACGCCGAGGAGACGCGGCTCGAGATGGACGACTCCTCGCACTGACCCGCCCGGGAGGGACGGCTGCGAGCGAGTGCTCGCGCGGCGGCTCCTAGACTGGAGCAATGCCGCGCAGCAATCGACCCCGCGGACGCGGGCGCGAGGACGACGACGAGCAGCGCGACCTCTCGCAGATGCTCGCCGGCTGGCGCCGCACCGAGACGCGCCGAGGCCGGGAGTGGAACGTCCAGCCCGTCTCGTCGTCGCGCGCGGTCAAGAACTACCTCTGCCCGGGCTGCGGCCAGACCATCGACATCGGCCTCGTGCACGTCGTCGTCTGGCGCGGCGACGGAGCACTCGGCGACGCCGCGGACCTCGCCGGCCGTCGCCACTGGCACACCCACTGCTGGCGGATCGAAGGAGCACGATGACGCACGAGATCCGCGGAGGAGTCGTCCTCCCCGCCCGCCGCGAGGACGTGGAGCTGCGCACCGCCGACGGGCTGACCCTGGTCGGCGAGCTGGCCCTGCCGCTCGAGGGCGAGCCGGTGGCCACGCTGGTCACCCTGCACCCGCTGCCGACGCACGGCGGCTTCATGGACTCGCACATCCTGCGGAAGGCCGCCGCGCGGCTGCCCGCCCTGGCCGGGGTGGCGGTGCTCCGCTTCAACACCCGCGGCACGAGCTCGCCGCGCGGGACGAGCGAGGGTGCCTTCGACGGCGGCATCGCCGAGCGGGCCGACGTCGCCGCGGCGATGGCGCTGGTCGCCGAGCGCGGGCTGCCGCACCCCTGGCTGGTCGGCTGGTCCTTCGGCACCGAGCTGGCGCTGAAGTGGGGGAGGGAGCACCCCGTCGACGGCGCGATCCTGCTGTCGCCGCCGCTGCACCGGGCGACGGCCGAGGAGGTCGCGGCCTGGGGCGAGGACGGACGGCCCCTGGTCGCGCTCATCCCGGAGTTCGACGACTACCTGCGGCCGGAGGCGGCCTCCGAGCGGTTCGCCTCGGTCCCGCAGCTCGAGCTGGTCGCCGTCGAGGGCGGCAAGCACCTCTGGGTCGGCGAGGCGCAGACGCGCCGCGTGCTCGACGAGATCGTGCGGGTGGTGGCGCCGGAGTCGTCGCCGCTGCCGACGGAGTGGGCGGGCGAGCTCGGCTGAGCCCGCCCACGCCGGTCAGCGGTTCGCCGCGCCCCCGTCGTTCTTCGATCCGCCGCCGTCGTTCTTCGAGTCGCCGTCGTCGTCCTTCGAGCCGCCGTCGTCGTCCGACAGGCCGTCGATGTGCCCGATCAGGCCGCGGAGGCCCGTGACGTAGCCGGCGATCGCGTCGCGCTCGGTGCGGATCTCGTCGAGACGGGACTCGGCCGTGTTCTGTAGCTCTCTGGTGCGGCGCTCGGCGTCGGCGATCATCTCGCGGGCGCGGTCGCGCGCGGAGTCGAGCAGCGCGTCCGACTCGTCCTGCGCCTCGCGGCGCAGGCGCGTGACGTCGTCGAGGGCGTCGCTGCGGAGCGCGTCGGCCTCCAGGCGCTTGTCGTTCGCGCGGCGGATGGCGTCGGCGAGCTGCAGGTTCGACTCGTCGAGGTAGCGCTGCGTCTGGGCGACCGCCTCCTGGTGGCGGAGCAGGTAGTCGCGGTCCGCCTCCTCGCGGCGGGCGGCGAGCTCGACGACGAGGTCGATCCGGGCCTGCTCGACCTCGCGCGAGAGCGCGGCGGCCTCGTCGGAGGCGGCGGAGCGCAGCGCGGCGAGCTCGGCGTCCAGGAGGGCGACGGCCTCGGCCCGGTCGCGGGCGAGCTGGGTGCGCAGATCGGCGAACTCGCGGGCGCCCTCGGCGCGACCGGTGGCCAGCTCCGCGGCGAGGTCGGCGCGGCCGGACAGGACCTCGGCCTCGAGGTCGGCGCGGGCGGCCAGGACCTCGGCCTCGATCGCGGCGCGGGCCTCGGCGACCTCGGCGGTGACGGCGGCGCGCAGGCGGTCGACCTCGGAGGCGACCTCCGCGCGCAGCAGCTCGTTGCTCTGCGCCAGGCGGGCGGCCTCGGCGCGGGCCACCTCGACCTCGCGGGCGGCGACGGCGCGCATCTCGGCGGCCTCGCGGCCGGCCTCGGAGCGGATCGCTGCGGCCTCGCGCTTCGCGGTCGCGCGGGTCTCGGCGGCCTCGGTGGCGACGGTGCCGCGGATGGCGGCGGCCTCGCGGACGGCGTCCTGGGTCATCACGTCGCGGTCGTCCGCGGCCTTGCCGAGCGTCGCGGCGGCCTGCGCCTCGGACTCCTCGCGGGTGCGGTCGGCACGGCGGCGCGCCTCCGTCACGAGGCGCTCGGCCTCGTCGCGCGCGTCCTTCAGCAGGCCGTCGCGGTCGTCGCGGGTCGAGCGGCGCAGCGCCGAGGCGTCGTTCTCCGCCTGCGCGATGATGCGCTCCGACTGCTCCTCGGCCACCCGGAGGGTGTGCTCGAGCTTCGCGCCGAGTCCCGCGTAGGTGGGCGCACCGACCTGCTGCAGCTCCTTCTCGAGCCCGTCGATCCGGGAGGAGAGGCGCTTGGCCTCGCGACCGCTCTCGGCGGCCTGGGTGTTGGCGTGGATGAGCTCGCGGCGCAGACCCTGGATGGCCTTGTCGACCTCGTCCCGGTCGTAGCCCCGGAACACCTGGGTGAATTCGGCCTCGTCGCTTGCCACGTCGTCTCCTCCGGAACACGGCCGCGGTGGGGTCGCGGCACTCCAGGGAGTTTAGTCAGCGGGTGCCTCGCGGCCCGGGCCGACACCCGCACCGCGCGCCCCTGGATCGGGGCTCTCGGCCGATCCCTGGGTTCGGCTCAGCCCATCCGCTAACCTGGACTGTCTTTGTCTGTTGCCGTCGCGCCCCGGTCCGGCCGTCACCGGAGCCGTCCCGGGCCGCCACCCCCCGATCCGGCAACGCAGGAGGAGTTCTTTCGTGCGGTTCGTCTTCGCCATCATCGCCACCGTCATCGCCGCGGCGCTCATCGCGCTCGGCATCGGCCAGCGGACGGTGTGGGCTCCACCCGAGTCGCTCACCGCGCAGACCGCGCTCGAGTCCGGCGCCCCCTACGCCGTCATCGACGGCAGCACGCTCGGCGCCAATCCCGGCCGGCAGACGATCACGGTCGAGGGCGAGGGCGACCTCGTGATGGCGTACGCGCCGACGACCGACGTGCTGGGCTGGGTCGGCGGCTCCGACTACGACCGCATCGACTACGCGAGCAGCGAGGACGGCGCGGACAGCCTGTCCGCCGAGCAGGAGACCGGGACGGCGCTGACGCTGGCCTCCGACGTGGCGGACGCGAACGCCGTCGTCGTCGATCCCCGCGATTCCGACCTCTGGCTCGAGCAGTTCGAGGGCACCGGCAGCATCACTGTCGCCCTCGATCTGCCGGAGGACGTCTCGCTGATCGTCGCCACCGACGGGACCGCCCCGGCCGCGAGCGACATCCGGGTGAGCTGGCCGGTTGACACCGCGACGCCGCTGGCCGGTCCGCTGCTGCTGGGGGGAGCCGTGTTCCTGCTGATCGGGCTGATCCTCTACATCTGGGCGTTCCTGCACCTGCGCCGCCAGCACGGACCGCGCCGCAAGGGCCCGCAGGGCAAGGTGCCGCGCGGCGTCCGGCTGCCTCGCGCCCGCGCCGGCATCCAGTCCTCCCTCGCGGCGGCTCAGCCCTCGCGGCGCCGCCGGCTGCTGGTGCTCCCGATCGCGCTCGGCGCGACCGTGCTGCTCGCCGGCTGCAGCTCCGACTACTGGCCCGACCTCGCCGCGAGCGCCTCCGGGACGCCGACGGCCTCCGCTACCGCGACCCCGGGCGCCGAGCCCGTCGCCGAGGAGCCGACCCCGGTCGTCACCACCCAGCAGGCGGAGGCGATCGTCGCCTCGGTCTCCGAGGTCGCGGCTGCCGCCGACGCCGCTCGCGACGCGAGCATCCTCGCGGAGCGCTTCCAGGGCGAGGCACTGACCGAGCGCACCACGAACTACGAGGTCCTGACGAAGGGCGGCACGATCGACGCGCCGCAGGCGATCCCGGCGTCGCCGGTGAGCCTCGTCCTCCCGCAGGACACCGACAGCTGGCCGCGGCTGGTCACGGCGGTCGTGCAGAACACCGCCGACGCCACGCAGGCGCCGATCGCCCTGATGATGAGCCAGGCGAGCCCCCGCGTCGACTATAAGGTCGACTACGCGATCTCGCTCGAGGCCAACGCGCGGATCCCCGACGTCGCGCCGGTCACGGTCGGCACCTCGATCGTCGCCCCCGACTCGAAGCTGATGAAGCTCGCTCCGGAGAACGTCGGCGCGGCCTACGCGGACATCCTCGCCAACGGTGACTCCAGCCAGTACGCCGGGACCTTCTCGGGCGACGGCGACACCCTCCGCGGCCAGGTCGGCGTCGACAAGAAGAACGCCGATCGCGAGGCGCTGCCGGACACCGCCTCGATCGAGTTCACCAACGCGGCGGGGACCTCGGACACCATCGCCCTCGCCACCAACGACTCCGGCGCGCTCGTCGCCGCGAGCATCGCCGAGACCGCGACGGTCCGCCCGACCGCCGAGGGCTCGACCGTGTCGACGTCCGGCGCCTCGCAGACCCTGCTCGGGATCGACAAGTCGACCACGGGCATCGCGACCACCTACGGTTATCAGTTGCTGTTCTACGTACCGCCCGTCGGATCGGAGGAGAAGATCGTCATGCTCGGATGGAGCCAAGGACTCGTCTCGGTGGTGCAGCTGCCGTGAGCACCCCCCTGCCCCCGCTGCCCGGCAACCTGCGCGGTGCCGTCGACCTGTCCACTCTCGTGAACCGGCGCACCCCTCCGGCCGCGCCCTCCGCACCCGCGGGCGGCGGTGAGGCCCCCCAGGGCGCCCCCGTCGCGAACCCGCTGCTGCTCTCGGCCGGTGACGCCGAGTTCGACCAGGTCGTCCAGCTGTCCTCGCGGGTCCCCGTGATCATCGACCTGCGCGGCTCGTGGTCCGACCAGAGCCTGAGCATGACCGCGCTGCTCGAGAAGGTCGTGATCTCCTACGCCGGTGCCCTCGTGCTGGTCGGCGTCGACGTCGAGTCGAGCCCCCAGCTCGCGCAGGCGTTCCAGGTGCAGTCGGTCCCGACGATCGCCGCGGTGATCGCCGGCCGCCCGGTGCCCATGTTCAACGGCCTCATCACCGAGGAGCAGCTCCGCGACCTGCTCGAGCAGGTCCTCCAGCTCGCCGCGCAGCAGGGCGTCACCGGCACCGTTCCCGTCGACCCGGCCGCCGGTGCCGAGCCGGGCGCCGAGCCCGAGGCCGCCCCGCTGCCCCCGCACCACCAGGAGGCGTACGACGCGATCGACCGCGGCGACTACTCCGCCGCGATCACCGAGTACGAGACCGCGATCGCGCAGAACCCGCGCGACGACCTCGCCGTCGCCGGACTCGCCCAGGTGAAGCTGCTGCAGCGGCTCCAGGGCCGCACCCTCGACGACATCCGCTCGACCGCGGCCGCCGAGCCCGCGAACCTCGACGCGCAACTCGCCGTCGCCGACCTCGACGTCTCCGGCGGCCACGTGGAGGACGCGTTCGACCGCCTCCTCTCGATGTACCCGCGCCTCGACGTCGACGGCAAGGCGAGCGTCCGCGCCCGCCTGCTCGAGCTGTTCGAGATCGTCGGCACGACCGACCCGCGTGTGAACAAGGCGCGAGCGCGGCTCACGGGGTTGCTGTACTGAATTGAATTGTGGGAGGAGCGCTAGCGCTCCTCCCGCCGCGGTCGGCAGATCGTGTGCGTGCGTTCCGCAGAGCGTCCTGCGTCCGGCTCGCGAGAAACGCTGGCAAGCGTTTCTCGCTCATCGCCTTGTGGGACTCGGCTGGTTCTGGGGACGGGCGGCTCAGTAGTCGTTGTCGTCAGCGCTCGTGCTCCGCAGAGGCCGACCTCTAGCCGCTGTATCCCGCATCCGGCCATGCTGGTCGAGTAGTCCCGCAGGGGCGTGCCGACCGTGGTGGTCGAGCAGCTCCGCAGGGGGCGTGCCGACCATGCTGGTCGAGTAGACCCGCAGGGGCGTGCCGAACATGCTGGTCGAGTAGACCCGCAGGGGCGTGCCGAACATGCTGGTCGAGTAGACCCGCGGGGGTGTGCCGGACATGCTGGTCGAGTAGCCCCGGAGGGGCGTATCGAGACCTGCCGTCGACCGGGGTGGAGGCTGCCGCCTCGGTGGATCGAGGGGTGCGATCGGGCCGCTGCGCGAGCTGCTCCTCGCGTGAGGCAGCAAGGGCGAGGCCTGAGGTTGCGTGTCGAGCACTGCGCAGGGCTCAGCGGGGCCCGCTGGTGCAGGTGGAGGGGACCGGCGCTGCTGGTTCCGACCGTGGTGGATCTCGATACGCCCGCTGCGCGGGCTGCTCGATCAGCATGCGGGGGCCGCGTCGGGGCGGGGTCGGCAGCGTTCGGGCGGGGCGTCGCCCTCAGCCGCAGGAGCAGTTCTCGGAGCGGAGGGCGGTGATGCTGCGCTGGTGGACGAGCACCTCGCGGGCCACGATCGGCAGGCCGAGGCCGCTCGCCGCCGCCTCGGCGCGCAGCGTGAGGAAGGCGACGTCGGCGGAGATCCGCAGGCTCGCGCTCAGGAAGCCGACGGCCTGGAGGACCGCCGCCTCCTCGTCCGTGACGTCGGGCAGGGACTCCACCCAGGAGACGAACACGCCGTCGACCGAGTCCTCAGGCACGGGGGCCACCACCGGCACGACGACGGCTCAGGGAGGTGCGAGACGGTGACAGCATCCCCATCAGTGTCACCGAAGTGATGACATGAGGACGGAGGGCTCGCCGCTGGGGGAGCAACACGGACGAGGACGCCCGGTCCCACCTCGAGCCGGGCGCGTCCGGGCCGGTCCATGCCGCACGAGGAGGTGGCATCCGACGCTGGAGACCGACTCGAGGTCCCGCGAGAACCCGATCCTGCGGATCGATCGACTTCGGCACGTGTCGATCGTCTGAGGAGCCCATGCTGGTCGTCCTCTCTGCCGGGGTCCGGGGCGGATCGGATTGCCGGGTCGCCGCAGACAAGGTAACTTTTTTGTCGGTATCCCCCTCCGGTGCGGTTGTCCGCTCAGCGCACTCCTCGCGCGGCGAGGTGCCCCTGACGGCGGACGCCGCGGATCGGCACGGGCGGAAGGGGGAGCAGTGGCGGAGCACCTGCAGTTCGAGCCGAGCGGAGAGAGGGCCGCGCGCCTCGTGGAGGCGGTCGTGCACGCGCAGGACGCCCAGCGCCGGCTGACCGCCCGAGGGCGGGTGCAGCTCGGCCTCGGCGCGACCGACATCGCGGCCCTGCAGTACGTGGCGCGGACCGGGCGCTCCCCGGTGACCCTCGGCCAGCTCGCCGACTGGCTCGACGTCACTCGCGCCGCGGCGTCGATGGCCGCCAAGCGGCTGGTCGCGGCCGGCTACCTGCATCGCGTCGACGACGAGTCCGACGGCCGACGGCGCTGGCTCGTCCTCACTCCACGCGGTCGCGAGGCGATCGACGAGGCGTTCGGCGCTGCCGACCGGGAGGCGTCGGCGCTCGTCGAGCAGCTCGACGACACCGTGGTCGAGTCCGTGCTCTCGACCCTGCAGCAGCTCGCGACCGTGCTCGACCCGCCCGGTGGGCCGGAGCGGACGAGAGCGCCGCATGGCGACTGATCGGGCTCCGGACTCCGCACGGGAGGATCGGGGGAGCATCCGCATCGAGGCGGTCGGCACCGACCTCGAGCGCGCCTCCGAGGTCCTCGGCGGCTTCTACTCGGGGACGGGGTGGTCGGTGGCGGGCACCGAGCAGCCGTTCTCGTTCCGCTACGCGGCGCTCGGCGACCCGGTGATGACGCTGCGCACCTCGCAGATGCGCGGCGCGACCACCGGGGAGGACCCGGCCGGCGGCGACTACGTCGTGCAGTGGCTGGTCGAGGGCAGGGGGATCGTCGACGTCCACCGGGACGCGATGCCGGTGACGCGTGGTGTGCCGCTCCTGAATCCGGCCCATCGACCGTTCGTCTTCTCCTACGCCGACTACGACCAGAAGCTCGTGCACCTGAGCCGTGAGCACGTCGACCGCAGCGCCCGCGAGCACGGCTACCGCCGCACGGGCGCGCTCCGCTTCGACCACCTGCACCGCCACGGCGTGGAGGCCGTGGCGCAGTGGCACGCGGTGATCGGCGAGATCTCCACGGCGATCCGCACCGGCCGGGTGACGCCGCTGCTCTGGGACCGGCTGACCCGCCGGGCGGCGGCCGCGTTCCTGGAGCTGTACCCGCCCGAGGGCGCGGCGCTCCCGGAGGTCCTGCTCGCCCCGAGCAACGCCGGGATGCGCTCCGCCGTCGAGTTCGTGCACGAGAACGCGCATCTGCCGATCGGACCGATCGAGATCGCCGCGGCCGCGCACCTCAGCGTGCGCGGGCTGCAGGTCGCGTTCCAGCGCCTGCTCGGCACCACGCCGCTGCAGTACGTGAGGGACGTGCGCCTCGACCGGGTGCACGCGGACCTGCGCCTGGGCGACCCGGCACGCTCGAGTGTCGCCGGCACGGCACGCAGCTGGGGCTTCGGACACCTCGGCCGGTTCTCCGCCGCCTACGCCGCGCGCTTCGGCGAGTACCCGAGCAGCACCCTCGGCCGCTGATGCGGGCGCCAGGTCAAGGGCGGTAGAGCGCCCACTCGTCCCGGGGCAGCTCGCGCAGCTCGTCGACGACCCGCAGCTGCCAGGTCGCCGGCGTGTGCCCCTCGAGGCGCCCGTGCACGGTCTCGCTGGTCCAGCCGTCGCGGGTGCGGGTGTAGCGGATGAATCGGACGTGCCGGCCCTCGAGGGGTGCTCCGCTGGTGGCCATCCCTCGATGGTCCCCGATCCGAGGGGCGGTTATCCGCTCTTGACAATGCGCGCGACCAGCTGGGCGACGTACGGGAAGGGGATCGGCGGCTGAGCACCGACCGCGGAGTGCGGCCGGGGCGCTCGCCACCGACCCCTAGGGTGAGCGGATGAGCACCGCCGCCCTCTCCCCGAGCGCCCGATTCCACCAGCGATTCCTCGTCGAGCAGCGGGAGATGACGGAGCCCGCCCGCCGCCGCCTGATGCGCGCGGGAGGCGGTTCGGTGGCGGTCGGTCTCGTGCTCTTCGCCGCGCTGATCGTCCAGGTCGCGACGGGCACCGGCCTGGCGGCGCTCGACCCCGCGGTCTCGGAGTGGTTCCGCGCGAAGCGCTTCGCGGAGGGGACGGTGGTGATGGACACGCTGGCCACGGTGTTCGGCCCGGTCCTCCTGCCGATCATCATCCTCGGCGTGCTCGTGCTGTGGATCGCGCTCGCCCGGCACCTCTGGCGGCCGCTCCTGCTCGCGGGCGGGATGATCACGGGGATGCTCAGCGTCCAGCTCGCCGCGCACCTGGTGCAGCGGATGCGGCCGCCCGTGGAGTACATGCTGCTCGGGGCCGACGGGACGTTCTCCTTCCCGTCCGGCCACGTGACCGGCGTCTGCGACTTCTTCCTGATCACGACCTTCCTGCTCGCCTCGCGCCGCTCCTCGCCGGTCTGGGCGATCGGCGGCTTCGCGCTCTCGCTCGGGATGATCGCCGGCCAGGTCGTCGCCCGCCTGTACCTCGGCTACCACTGGCTGACCGACACTCTCGCCTCGGTGGCGCTCGCGCTCGTGATGCTCGGGTCGGTCGTGCTCATCGACACCTGGCGCACCGCGGTGGCGCGCGGGGACGAGGCCTGACCGGAGGTCGCCGAACCGCACCGCTCAACGACGACGCCCCCGGGCCGCAGGGCTCGGGGGCGTCGTCGTCCATCGGGGGAGCGTCAGCCGCCGACGGCCTGGCGTGCGCTGTCGAGTCCGGAGGAGAAGGCGTCCGCCGACGAGACGTTGCCGGACTCCAGCTCGACCAGGGCGCCGGAGAGCGCCGCGCCGATCACGCCGGTGTCGGGCCCGTTGACGAAGGACGGGAACTGCTCGACGGAGGTGGCGATCACGTCGCCGATCTTCGAGTCGCCGAAGAACGGGTCCGTGTAGGCGCGGACGCTCTCGCTCTCGAGGGCGTCGGTCGCCGCCGGGAAGGTGCCCGAGGTGGCGAAGTGGTCCTCCTGGCCCTCGGCCGACATCATCGTCTCGATGTACTGCCAGGCGGCCTCGGGGTGCTCGGCGCGGGCCGGGATGGCGATGACGCTGCCGCCCCAGTTGCCGCCGACGCCGGGGACCGTGGTGACCCGCCAGTTCCCGGCGGTGTCGGGGGCGTCGGTCTTGATGCCCTGCAGGATCCACGAGGGAGCGACGGTCACGGCGAACGCGCCGTTCGCGCGCCCGGGGCCCCAGCCCGAGGAGAACGCGGCGATGCCGGCGCTGATGCCCGCGTCGTGCGCCTGCACGGCGGTGTCGAAGGCGTCCTCGACCTGCGGGTTGGTGTCGTAGACCAGCTCGCCGTCGGGGGAGTAGTACTTCTCGGTCACCTGGTTGATGGTCGAGTAGAAGACGCTGGTCTCCACGTTGTCGACGAACGGCTTGCCGGTCGCGGCGGTGTACTTCTCGCCCGTCGCGAGGAAGCCGTCCCAGTCGCTCCAGAGCGCGGCGACCTCGGCAGGGTCGGTCGGGAGGCCGGCCTGCTCGAAGAGGTCGGCGCGGTAGGCGAAGCTCAGTCCGCCGACGTCGGTCGGGATGCCGACGACCGAGCCGTCCTGCGCGGTGCCGGCGTCGGCGGCCCACTTCAGATAGGAGGCGTCGAGGTCGTCGCCGCCGAGGGTGCGCAGGTCGAGGAAGTTGGCGCTGTTCTCGACGAAGCGGGGCAGGTCGTCGCCCTGGATCATGACCAGGTCCGGCACCTTGCCGCCGGCGAGCGCGGCGGTCAGGGCGGTGGCGGTCTCCTGCGAGGAGCCGACCTCGGTCAGCTTGACCTTCGCGTCGGGCTTCTTGGCCAGATACTCGCTGACGTTGTCCTTCGCCTGGATGCCGGTGAAGGACCAGAACTGGACCTCGGCGTTCGGGTCGTCGGACGCGCCGCCGCCACCGCCCGAGGAGCAGCCGGTCAGGGCGAGGGCGACGGTGGCGACCGCGGCGGCCGCGGTCAGGATTCTTCTTCTCACGGGGGAGTCCTCTTCATCGGGGAGTCGCGGTGGTGCCCCGCGCGCGGGCGGGAGAACGATCTCTAGCTCGACGCTATCCCGCGCCTGGCCCCCTACGCAACAGCTGTCGGTCTCGGCGAGAGTTCGATCTCCCATCCACGGCGGGTCCGTGCATGCTGGTCGAGTAGCCCCGCAGGGGCGTATCGAGACCCCAGGTCCTCTGCAGGGCGGTCTGCAGACTCGGCTTCTGACGCCGGGGGATCTCGATACGCCCGCTCCGCGGGCTACTCGATCAGCATGAGGTGGCCCGTTGCGCATGCAGATCGATCAGCATGCGGTGGCCCGCTCCGCGGGCTGCTCGATCAGCATGGCCCGGTCCGCTGAGCGGCCGCCCGACCGGCACGACGACGAAGGCGGGCGGAGGGACGCGTGTGCGTCCGCTCCGCCCGCCTCCGGGTGGGGTGGTGCCGGTCAGCCCAGGTGGCGCAGGAAGAGCGCGCCGAGCGGGGGCAGGATCAGCTCGGCCGAGGCGGGTCGGCCCGCCCAGGGCTCGTCGCGGGCCTCGACGGCGCCGAAGTTGCCGACTCCGGAGCCTCCGTAGATCTCGGCGTCCGTGTTGAGCAGCTCCTCCCAGCGGCCGGCCTCGGGGAGGCCGACGCGGTAGCCGTGCACCGGCGAGCCGGAGAAGTTGACGATGACCGCGACCGCGCGGCCGGCCTTGTCCTTGCGGAGGAAGGAGATCACGTTCGGCGCCGCGGCACCGCCGTCGATCCACTCGAAGCCGGCCTGGTCGTTGTCGAGCTCGTTCAGCGACGGGACCTCGCGGTAGAGCCGGTTCAGCTCGCCGACGAGGCTCCACAGCCCGCGGTGGCTGGGCTGGTCGAGGATCCACCAGTCGAGCCCGCGCTCCTCGGACCACTCCGAGTACTGCCCGAACTCCTGGCCCATGAAGAGCAGCTGCTTGCCCGGGTGCGCCCACATGAACGCCAGGTAGGCGCGCACGTTCGCCAGCTGCTGCCAGTGGTCGCCCGGCATCTTCTGGATCAGCGAGCCCTTGCCGTGCACGACCTCGTCGTGGCTGATCGGCAGCACGAACTGCTCGCTGAAGGCGTAGACGAAGGAGAAGGTGATCTCGCCCAGGTGGTACTGGCGCCACAGCGGGTCGTTCGCCATGTAGCGCAGCGAGTCGTTCATCCAGCCCATGTTCCACTTGAGCCCGAAGCCGAGCCCGCCGGAGACGGTGGGCTGGGTGACGCCGGGCCAGCTGGTGGACTCCTCGGCGATCATCATGATGCCGGGGTAGAGCTTGTACGCGGTGGCGTTCACCTCCTGCAGGAAGCTGATCGCCTCGAGGTTCTCGCGGCCGCCGAACTGGTTCGGCAGCCACTCGCCCTCCTTGCGGGAGTAGTCGAGGTAGAGCATCGACGCCACGGCGTCGACCCGCAGGCCGTCGACGTGGAACTCCTCGAGCCAGAACAGCGCGTTGGCCACGAGGAAGTTGCGGACCTGGGTGTGCCCGAAGTCGAAGACGTAGGTGCCCCAGTCCATCTGCTCGCCGCGGCGCCAGTCCGGGTGCTCGTAGAGCGGCTCGCCGTCGAAGCGGGCGAGCGCGAAGTCGTCCTTCGGGAAGTGCCCGGGCACCCAGTCGACGAGCACGCCGATGCCGGCCTGGTGCAACCGGTCGATCAGGTACTTGAGGTCGTCGGCGGTGCCGAAGCGGCTCGACGCGGCGTAGTAGCCGGTGACCTGGTATCCCCAGGAGCCGCCGAAGGGGTGCTCGGCGAGCGGCATGAACTCGACGTGGGTGAAGCCCAGCGTGGTGACGTACTCGATCAGCGGATCGGCGAGGTCGCGGTAACCGAGACCGGGCTTCCAGGAGCCGAGGTGCATCTCGTAGACGCTGATCGGCTGGGTGTGCGGGTCGACGCTCGCGCGCTGCTCCATCCAGCCGGAGTCGCTCCACTGGTGGTGGGAGACGGGGACGCGCGAGGCGGTCGCCGGCGGCACCTCCGTGGCGCGGGCCATCGGGTCGGCCTTGCGGACCCAGCGGCCGTCCCGCGAGAGCAGGTCGAACTTGTAGGAGGCGCCGGGCTCGATGCCGGGGACGAAGATCTCCCAGACGCCGTTGACGCCGAGGTTGCGCAGGGCGTGGCCCTCGCCGCTCCAGTCGTTGAAGTCGCCGACGACGCGGGCGGCCTGGGCGTGCGGCGCCCAGACGGCGAACGAGGTGCCCCAGACACCCTCGTGCTCGCGGTGCCGCGCACCGAGCGCCTCCCAGAGCCGCTCGTGCCGGCCCTCGCCGATCAGGTAGAGGTCGAAGTCGCCGACCGTCTTCGAGAAGCGGTACGGGTCCTCGGCGGTCCAGGAGGAGCCGTCGCCGTAGTGCGCCTCGACGGTGTACGCCTGCGGGTCCTCGTCGTGGACGCCCTGCCAGAGGCCGTCGTGCAGGTGCTCGAGCTCGACGCGGACGCCGCCGGCCAGGACGGCCGTGACGGCGTCGGCGAGCGGCCGGCGCACGCGGACGACCGCGCCGCCGCCGGGGAGCGGGTGCTGCCCGAGAACGTCGTGGGGGAGCGCGTTGCTGCCGGTCGCCAGCTGCTGGAGGACCCACTCGGGGAACTCGGGGAGCGCGTCGACCTCGGCGTCCGGCGCCGGGCCGGGGTCGGAGTCGCTCGTCTCGGCGATCGGTGCGTCGGCCGCGGCGGTCGGCTCGGGCGGCGTCAGCGGCTCGAGGGTCGCGAACGGAGCGGTCGGCTCCGGCGGCGTGAGCGGCTCGGGGGTCGCGGACGCCGTGGTCGGCTCGGGCGGCAGGAGCCGCTCGGGCGGCGCGACGGGCTCGGGCGGGGTGAGCCGCTCGGGCGCTGCGGACTCCTCGGCCGCGGGCTCCGCGACGTGCGCGCCCGTGGTCGTGGCCGAGCTCGTGCCGGTCGTCACGACCGTCTCCGTGCGCGGCTCGACGTCCGCCGCGTCGGCGGGGCTGCCGGCCTCGGCGGGGACGACGTTCTGCGCCGGCCCCGTCCCGCGCTCGCTCTCGTCCGTGCTCTCGGCCGGGCTCGTGCCCTTGTCCTCGGGAACCGTCATCGTCCGTCCGCCTTCACGCTCAGGATGTGCACGGGCTCGACGAAGGAGTCGAGCCGCACGTAGTTGTCGCTGCCCCAGGTCCACACGGCACCGGTGATCAGGTCCTCGACCTCGTAGGTCGAGCTCCAGTCCAGCCCGAGGGACGGCAGGTCGATGTGCACCGTGGTCTCGCGCGCCGAGTGCGGATCGGTGTTGACGACGACCAGGAGGGTGTCGTCGCTGCCGGTGCCGGTGAACGCGCGGTCCAGGTGCTTGGAGTAGACGAGGATCGCGTCGTCGTCGCTGCCGTGCACCTGCAGGTTGCGGCGCTGGGCGAGCGCGGGGTGCGCCCGGCGGATCTCGTTGAGCCGCGTGATGTACGGGGCGATCGTGGTCCCGGCGGCGTCGGCCGCGGCCCAGTCGCGCGTCTTGTACTCGAACTTCTCGTTGTCGATGTTCTCCTCGGCGCCGGGGCGCGCGACGTTCTCGATCAGCTCGTAGCCGGCGTAGACGCCCCAGAGCGGCGAGGCCGTCGCGGCGAGCGCGGCGCGGACCTTGTAGGCCGAGCGGCCGCCGTACTGCAGGTACTCGGTGAGGATGTCCGGCGTGTTCACGAAGAGGTTCGGCCGCATGTAGTCGGCCGTCTCGTGCGAGATGCTCGTGAAGAACTCCTCGAGCTCCTCCTTGGTGTTGCGCCAGGTGAAGTACGAGTACGACTGCTGGAAGCCCACCTTGCCGAGCGCCCGCATGATCGCCGGGCGGGTGAACGCCTCCGCGAGGAAGACGACCTCGGGGTTCTCGGCGTTGACCTCGTGGATGATCCACTCCCAGAAGTCGAGCGGCTTGGTGTGCGGGTTGTCGACGCGGAAGATCTTCACGCCGAGCGAGATCCAGTAGCGCAGGACGCGCAGCGCCTCCTGGCGGATGCCCTGGGGGTCGTTGTCGAAGTTGATCGGATAGATGTCCTGGTACTTCTTCGGCGGGTTCTCGGCGTAGGCGATCGAGCCGTCCGGCAGCGTCGTGAACCACTCCGGGTGGCTGGTCACCCAGGGGTGGTCGGGCGAGGCCTGCAGCGCGAAGTCGAGTGCGAGCTCGAGGCCCGCGGCGGTGACGGCGTCGTGGAAGGCGGTGAAGTCCTCCACGGTGCCGAGGTCGGGGTGGATCGCGTCGTGCCCGCCCTCGGGGGCGCCGATCGCCCACGGCGAGCCGGGGTCGCCCGGGCCGGCGTTCAGCGTGTTGTTCGGGCCCTTGCGGAAGTTGCGGCCGATCGGGTGGATCGGCGGCAGGTAGAGCACGTCGAAGCCCATCGCCGCGACGGCGGGGAGGCGGTCGATCGCGGTGCGGAAGGAGCCGGAGGTGACGGTGCCGTCCTCGTTCCGGACCGCGCCCTCGGAGCGGGGGAAGAACTCGTACCAGGCGCCGACGCCGGCGCGGGTGCGCTCGACGTGCACCGTGCGCGGCTCCGAGACGCTCGCGAGGCTCATCACGGGACGCGCGGTGAAGGCGCCGTGCACGGCGGGGTCCTCGGCGGCGGCGAGGCGCGCCTCGGGAGTGAGTGACTCGTCCGCCACGGCGGCGGCGGCGTCGGAGAGCAGGGAGCGCTCGGCCTCGGAGCGGGAGTCGTCGCCGGCCGCGGTGCGGAGGAGGCCCTCGCCGATCGCGAAGGTGACGGCGATGTCCAGGCCGGCCGGGATCTTGACCTCGGCGGTGTGCAGCCAGGTCGCCCAGTCGTCGGCGAAGGCGCGGATGCGATACGTCCAGTCGCCCTCGTCGTCGAGGAGGACGAGGCGCCCGTAGCGGTCGGTGCCGGTGGCGATCAGCGCCATCCGGTGCTCCGATTCGGTGCCGGCGGGGGAGGTGAGCAGCAGGTCGACGCCGATCAGGTCGTGCCCCTCCCGGAACGCCGTCGCCGCGAACGGGACGACCTCGCCGACGAAGGCCTTCGCCGGCCAGCGGTCGTCCTCGAGCCGCGGCTGCGGGTCGATGATCGGGATGCGCTCGGCACGCACCCGGTAGCCGGAGCCGGTCGGAGGCGACTGCTCCGCGGTCTCCGCCGCAGCCTCGGGAGCCGGCGCCGCGTCGGCCGTCCCCGGTGCCACGGGCGCCTGCGCCTGCGCGGCCGGAGCCGGTGCCGTGCGATCCTGCGCATCCTGTGCCGCCGCCTCGGGCGACGGGGGTGTCTGCGCGGCGGGAGTCTCCTCCCGGGCCGCACCTCCCCGAGCCGCTCGTCGTGCGTCCTTGCCGTGCGAAGCCTTGCCGAAAGGTGTCTGAGCCACGTCACGACAGTAGCGACCGGCGATGCCTTTGGCACGCCGGTTGCGAACGCGCGCGCCGCTGTGCAAAAGGGCCTGCGCCACGGCCGACGGCGCCCGCGGGCACTCCGCTACAGTGTGCGAGCGCGACCGCCCCGGCCGTCCGCAGGGGGTGCTCGCCGGGGTCCGCAGTCGCCGGGATCAGCCGGTCGTCGTACCGGCAGAGAGTCGAGGAGTGCCGTGAAGGCCATCCGCCGCTTCACCGTCCGATCGGTCCTGCCGCCCGAGCTGTCCGCGCTCGGCGAGCTGGCGGGCAATCTGCGCTGGGCCTGGCACGAGCCGACCCGTCGCCTGTTCGAGCGGGCGGACGCCGAGCTGTGGCAGCGCAGCGGCGGCGACCCGACCGCGCTCCTCGGCGCGATCGCGCCCGAGCGCCTCGCCGAGCTGGCCCGCGACCAGGGCTTCGTCGACGACGCCTGGCGCCTCCGCGACGACCTCGAGCGCTACCGCACCGAGCCGCGCTGGTACCAGTCGCTGCCGGAGTCGGCGCCGCGCTCGATCGCCTACTTCTCGCCCGAGTTCGGCATCGCCGCGGCGCTCCCGCAGTACTCCGGCGGCCTGGGCATCCTCGCGGGCGACCATCTCAAGGCGTCCTCGGACCTCGGCGTCCCGCTGACGGGCGTCGGCCTCTTCTACCGCTCGGGCTACTTCTCCCAGGGCCTCTCCGCCGACGGCTGGCAGCTCGAGTCCTACCCCTCGCTCGACCCCGACGGCCTGCCGCTGCGGATCGTGCGGCTGGCCGACGGCTCGGCGGCGCGGATCGTCCTGGCCCTGCCGGACGGGCGCGCGCTCTACGCGCGGGTCTGGCGGGCCGAGGTGGGCCGGGTGACGCTGCTGCTCCTCGACACGGACGTCCGCGAGAACGAGGACGCCCTGCGGACGGTCACCGACCGGCTCTACGGCGGCGGCGGCGAGCACCGCCTCCTGCAGGAGCTGCTGCTGGGCATCGGCGGCGTGCGCGCCCTCGAGCTGTGGGCCGAGGTCTCGGGCACGCCGCTCCCGGAGGTGTTCCACACCAACGAGGGGCACGCGGGCTTCCAGGGTCTCGAGCGCATCTCCGGCCTGATCGGCTCGGGCCTCGACTTCGACCAGGCGCTGCAGGTCGTCCGCGCGAGCACCGTCTTCACCACGCACACGCCGGTGCCCGCGGGCATCGACCGCTTCGACCGCGGGATGATCGAGCAGTACTTCACCACCGAGCTGCTGCCGGGCGTGCAGATCGAGGACGTGCTGGCGCTGGGCTCCGAGTCGACCACGGGGGGCGCGAGCGACGTCTTCAACATGGCGTTCATGGGGCTCCGCCTGGCGCAGCGCTCCAACGGCGTCTCGAAGCTGCACGGCGAGGTGAGCCGCTCGATGTTCTCCGGTCTCTGGCCGGGCTTCGACACGGCGGAGGTGCCGATCGGCTCGGTCACCAACGGCGTGCACGCGGCGACCTGGACCGATCCGATCCTCCGGGGTCTCGCCCACGACCGGCTCGGCACCGACGACACCACCCGCGCCGACTGGGCGTCCGGCGCCCTGAGCGACGGCGAGCTCTGGCAGGCGCGGCGCTCGATGCGCGAGCAGCTGGTGCGCGACGCCCGGGCGCGCGCCGCCCGCAGCTGGCGCGAGCAGAACCCCGGCGGCCTCACTCCGGCCTGGCTCGACGAGCTGCTCGACCCGGACGTGCTCACCATCGGCTTCGCCCGGCGCGTGCCCACCTACAAGAGGCTGACGCTGATGCTGCACGACCCGGAGCGGCTGCGCGCGCTGCTGACCCACCCGGAGCACCCGATCCAGATCGTGATCGCCGGCAAGTCGCACCCCGCCGACGAGGAGGGCAAGCGGCTGATCCAGAAGCTGGTCCGCTTCGCGCAGGAGCCGGACGTGCGCCGGCGGATCGTCTTCCTGCCCGACTACGACATCGCGATGGCGCAGCTTCTCTACCCGGGCACCGACGTCTGGCTGAACAACCCGCTGCGTCCGCTCGAGGCCTGCGGCACCTCCGGGATGAAGGCCGCGCTGAACGGCTCGCTGAACCTGTCGATCCTCGACGGCTGGTGGAACGAGTACTTCGACGGCGAGAACGGCTGGGCGATCCCGTCCTCCGACCGCGACCTCGACCCGGAGTCGCGCGACACGCTCGAGGCCGATGCGCTCTACGAGCTGCTCGAGAGCGAGGTCGTGCCGCGCTACTACGAGCGCGATCACGACGGAGTGCCGCGCCGCTGGGTGCGCTCGATCCGGCACACGCTGGCGACGCTCTCGCCGGAGCTGTCGGCCGAGCGGATGGTGCGCCAGTACGTCGAGGCGCTCTACCAGCCCGCCGCGGAGGCCGGGCGCGAGATCGCGGCCGACCACTTCGAGCCCGCCAAGGAGCTGTCGTCCTGGAAGCAGCGGGTCCGCGCGGGCTGGCCGGGAGTGGCGGTCGCCTCCGTGGAGTCCGGCGGCATCGACGCGGTGCCCCAGCGCGGCGACCGGCTCGCCCTGCGCGCGGGAGTGCGCCTCGGAGAGCTCTCGCCCGAGGACGTCGTGGTGCAGGTCGTCTCCGGCACGACCGCGGCGGACGGCTCGCTCGTCGACGTGCGCCTGCACGAGCTCGAGGTCGCCGAGGAGTCGGGCGCGGTCGTGCCCGCCGACGCGGTCGGCCGCGTGCCCTACGCCGGCGAGATCGTCCTCGACCGCAGCGGCTCCTTCGGCTACACCGTCCGCGTCGTGCCGCGGCACCCGCTGCTCGCCCGCTCGGCCGAGCTCGGCCTGGTCGCGGCGGCCGGCTGACGCGCCCCATGCCGGTCGAGTAGCCGCGCAGCGGCGTCTCGAGCGGGGAAGCCGCTTCGCGTCTCAGTGGTGAGCTGAAGGACGCGGCTGCGCCGCGACATGCTGGTCGAGTAGCCCCGCAGGGGCGTATCGAGACCCGACGTCACCAGAAGGGCTGGTCTGCAGACTCAGGTTCTGACGGTGGTGGATCTCGATACGCCCGCTCCGCGGTCTACTCGATCAGCGTGGAAGCCCGCTGCGCGGGCTGCTCGATCCGCATTGACGTGGCCTCAGTGCATGCCGGTGGAGCTGCCGCGAAGCGTCGTCTCAGATGAATGCTGGTCGAGTAGCCGCGCAGCGGCGTATCGAGACCCGCCCCGCTCAGCGCGCGATGTCCGCCAGGGTCGCGCCCGTCGCGGCGACGAGGTCCGCCGGCGCGAGCTCGATGTCGAAGCCGCGCCGCCCGCCCGAGACGAGCACGGTGTCGTACAGCTCCGCCGTCTCGTCGAGCACCGTGCGGTGCCGCGTCTTCTGCCCGATCGGGGAGATGCCCCCGAGCACGTAGCCGGTGCGCCGCTGCGCGAGCGCGGGGTCGGCCATCGAGGCCCGCTTGCCGCCGACCGCCGCCGCGAGCTCCTTGAGCCCCAGCTGCCCGGTCACCGGCACGATGCCGACGACCAGCTCGCCGTCGACGTCGACCAGCAGGGTCTTGAACACCCGCTCCGGCTCCACCCCGAGCGCCTGGGCCGCCTCGCCGCCGTAGCTCGCCGCCCCGGGATCGTGCCGGTACTCGCGCGGCACGAAGGCGATCCCCGCCGCGGTCAGCGCGAGCGTCGCCGGAGTCCCCGGTCCGCCCTTCATCAGCTCGCGGCGGCCGGACGCGGGCCGTGCGCGGCGAAGAGCTGCATCGACGTGCCGGCGACGCGGACGACCTGCCCCGGCTCGAACGACTCGCCGTGCTCGAGCGGCACCGACTCCTCGCTGCTCCAGAGTCGCGTGTACCCGGTGACCCCCTCGCTCTCGGCGAGGACCACCGAGGTGTCCGCCTCGACTCCGTGCACGATCAGCAGGACGCGGTCGAACTCCTCCGTCTCGGGAGTCGACGCGGCCAGGTACTGCAGCGTGCGGTTCTCCGCCGAGGTCCAGTCGTGCTCCGACATCGTCCGCCCGTGCGCGTCGAACCACTGCATGCTCGTGGCTCCCGGTGTCACCGCACCGCCGCGCCCGTAGCGCGAGGGCCGCAGCGCCGGGTGCTCGCGGCGGAGGCGGATGAGCGTCCGTGCGTGCTCGCGCAGCTCGAGCTGCCAGTCGCTGCGCCCGTCCCAGCGCAGCCAGGTGAGGTCCGAGTCCTGGCAGTAGGCGTTGTTGTTGCCGCGCTGGCTGCGGCCGAACTCGTCGCCGGCCGTGATCATCGGGACGCCGGCCGAGAGCAGCAGCGTCCCGAGCAGGTTCCGCATCGCCTTCCGCCGGCCCCGGTTGACGCCGTCGTCGGCGGTCGGGCCCTCGAAGCCGTGGTTGAAGGAGCGGTTGGTGTCGGCGCCGTCGCGGTTCGACTCCCCGTTGCCGATGTTGTGCTTGACGTTGTAGGAGACCAGGTCGGCG
Source organism: Rathayibacter sp. VKM Ac-2927 (assembly GCF_022815525.1). NCBI lineage: Bacteria > Bacillati > Actinomycetota > Actinomycetes > Micrococcales > Microbacteriaceae > Rathayibacter > Rathayibacter sp. VKM Ac-2927. Next base: position 663,765 of record NZ_JALGRT010000003.1, on the reverse strand, counting down.
AGCGTGAAGCCGTCGTGCGCCGTGACGAAGTTGACGGAGGCGAGCGGCCCGCGCTCGAGCGAGAACGTGTTCGACGAGCCGGAGAGCCGGGTCGCGAAGCCGCCGATGCCGACCGGCGCCGTTCCCGCACGCCGGGCGTAGTCGATGTCCGAGAGCCAGAAGTTGCGCGCACGGTCGCGGTAGCGGTCGTTCCACTCCGACCAGCCGTCCGGGAAGTTGCCGGTCTGCCAGCCGCCCATGCCGACGTCCCAGGGCTCGGCGATCATCTTCACGTCGGCGAGCGACGGGTCCTCGACGGCCGCGCGCAGCAGCGGGTGGTCGCGCTGGAAGTGCGCGATCTCGTCCCGCCCCAGCGTCGCCGCGAGGTCGAGACGGAAGCCGTCGACCCCGACCTCGTCGGACCAGTAGCGGAGCGAGTCGAGCACCAGGCGCTGCGCGACCGGCCGGCCGAAGTCGATGGTGTTGCCGCAGCCGGTCACGTCGATGTAGTGGCCCTCGCCGGTCTGGCGGTAGTACGCCTGGTCGTCGATCCCGCGCAGACTCGAGCGCGGACCCTGTGGCCCCTCCTCGGCGGTGTGGTTGTAGACGACGTCGAGGATCACCTCGAGCCCGGCCTCGTGCAGCAGCTTGACCATGCCCTTGAACTCGCGCAGCACCGCGGTCGGGCCGCCGCGCTGGGCGGCGGGGGAGGCGTAGGAGGCGTGCGGGCTGAAGAAGTTGAGGGTGTTGTAGCCCCAGTAGTTGGTGAGCCCCTGGCGCAGCAGCCGCTGCTCCGAGACGAACGCGTGCACGGGGAGGAGCTCGACGGCGGTGACCCCGAGGTCGAGGAGCGACGAGACGGTCGACTCGTGCGCGAGGCCGGCGTAGCTGCCGCGCAGCTCGACGGGCAGGGCCGGGTTGAGCTTGGTCAGGCCCTTCACGTGCGCCTCGTAGATCACGGTGCGATCCAGCGGCGTGCGCGGCTTCTCGGAGGAGCCCCAGTCGAAGGAGTCGTCCACGACGACGGAGCGCCACTCGTTCTCGGCGACCCGGTGCAGCCCGCGGGAATAGGGCTCGAGCAGGGGGACCCGCGGATCGAAGCGACCCGGGACGCCCGAGGGCCCGTCCACCTTGATCGCGTAGCGGCGGCCGACGGTCAGCTGCGCGGCCCGGGCCGACCAGACGTCGTCCTCCCCGCGCGTCAGCGGGACGGTCCGAGTGACCCAGCTCGGGTCCTTCTCGTCGTAGAGCAGCAGATCGATGGCGGTCGCGTGCTCCGACCAGACCCGCAGCTCACCGCCCTCCGCGTCCACGACGACTCCGAGGCGGGCCAGGGAGTCGCGTGTCTGCATGCGACCTACAGTAGTGAGGGGCCGGAGACCTGCTCCGCACCCCGGACGCGGGACGGAGGGCGCCATGATCTATCTCGACCACGCGGCGACCACCCCGCTCCGGGCCTCGGCGCTCGCCGCCTTCGCCGAGGCGTCCGCGCAGCCCGGCAACCCCTCGTCGGTGCACGGCTCGGGCCAGGAGGCGCGCCGCCGGCTCGAGGACGCCCGCTCGGCGATCGCCGTCGCCCTCGGCTGCGAGCCGATCGAGGTGATCCTCACCGCGGGCGGCACCGAGGCGATCAACCTGGCGCTCAAGGGCCTCTACTGGCAGCGCGTCGCGGAGTCCCCGGCGCGCACTCGCATCCTCGTGCCCGGCGGCGAGCACCACGCCACGATCGACACGGTGGAGTGGCTCGCGGCCCACGAGGGAGCCCGGATCGAGTGGCTCGCGCTCGACGCGGAGGGGACGCTGCGGCCCGAGACGCTCGAGGCGGCGCTCGCCGCGGATCCCGGCTCCGTCGCGCTGGTCTCCGCGCTCTGGGTGAACAACGAGATCGGCACGATCGCGCCGGTCGCCGAGCTGGCCGCGGTCTGCGCGCGGGCCGGCGTGCCGCTGCACCTGGACGCGGTCGCGGCGCTCGGCCATGTGCCGCTCGAGATCGCGGCGGTGCGGCGCGCCTCCGGCTCCCGCGACGGCGCGGGTCTCGTCGCGGTCAGCGTCTCGGGGCACAAGGTCGGCGGGCCGATCGCGACCGGCGCCCTCGTCCTGGCGCGCGACGCCCGGGTCGTGCCGGTGCTGCACGGCGGCGGTCAGCAGCGCGGCGTCCGCTCGGGTACCCAGGACGTCCCCGGGGCGGCGGCGTTCGCGTCGGCCGTGACGGAGGCGGTCGCGGAGCTGCCCGGCGAGGCGCTGCGACTGGCGGCCCTGCGCGACCGGCTCGTCGCGGGGATCCTCGCGGCCGTCCCCGGTGCGACGCTGACCGGTCCGGCCGTCGACTCCGGCCGGCGAGTCGCGAGCAACGCGCACGTCGCCTTCCCCGGCGCGCAGGGCGACTCGCTCCTCTTCCTCCTGGACATGGCGGGCGTCTCGGTGTCCACCGGCTCGGCCTGCACGGCGGGCATCCCCGAGCCCTCGCACGTGGTGCTGGCGCTCGGCCGCAGCGAGGACGAGGCGCGCGGCGTGCTCCGGATGACGCTGGGCTGGACCACGACGGACGCCGACGTCGACGCGCTGCTCGCGGCGCTGCCGGACGCGTACGCGCGGGCGGCCCGCGCCGGGTTGTCCAGCCGCGCCGTGCTGCCCGGCTGACGCCGCCTCCGCGCGCCCGCCCGCCCGGTCCGTTGTGCAGGCGTCCGGCGCGAGTCGCCCGATCCTCCGTGCAGGTCTGCGCCGAACGCGCGCGATCGCCTGCAGATCGGACGCGACGGGGGACGGACCGCCGCGAATCGCGCACACCGCACGCCCGCCGCCCGCTCGTAGACTCGGACGGTGAAGGTTCTTGCGGCGATGAGCGGTGGAGTGGACTCGGCGGTGGCCGCGGCCCGCGCGGTGGAGGCGGGGCACGAGGTGGTCGGCGTGCATCTCGCGCTGAGCAGGATGCCCGGCACGCTGCGCACCGGCAGCCGCGGCTGCTGCACGATCGAGGACTCGATGGACGCCCAGCGCGCCGCGAACGTCCTCGGGATCCCCTACTACGTGTGGGACTTCTCCGAGCGGTTCAAGCTCGACGTGGTCGACGACTTCGTGGCCGAGTACGCCGCCGGCCGCACCCCCAACCCGTGCATGCGCTGCAACGAGCGGATCAAGTTCGCTGCCCTGCTCGAGAAGGCGCTCGACCTCGGCTTCGACGCCGTCTGCACCGGCCACTACGCCTCCCTCGAGACCGCGGCCGACGGCAGCCCCGAGCTGCACCGCGCGAGCGACGAGGCGAAGGACCAGTCCTACGTGCTCGGCGTGCTCACCACCGCGCAGCTCGAGCACTCGATGTTCCCGCTCGGCTCGACGCCGTCGAAGGCGGTCGTCCGGGCGGAGGCGGCGCGCCGCGGCCTGAGCGTCGCGAACAAGCCGGACAGCTACGACATCTGCTTCATCCCCGACGGCGACACCCGCGGCTGGCTCTCGGAGCGCGTCGCCCCCGAGACCGGCGCGATCGTCGACCGCGACGGCGCGGTGGTGGGGGCCCACGAGGGTGCCCACGGCTACACGGTCGGTCAGCGCCGGGGCCTGCACCTCGGTGTGCCCGCGCCGGACGGACGACCGCGCTTCGTCCTCGAGGTGCGGCCGAAGACGAACGAGGTCGTCGTCGGTCCGCGGGAGGCGTTGCGCATCGGCGAGATCGCCGGGGCGCGCTTCACCTGGGCCGGCGCGGCGCCGGAGGACGCGTCGACGCCGTTCCGCTGCGACGTGCAGATCCGCGCACACGCCGACCCGGTCCCGGCGACCGCCGTGGTGTCGGACGTCTCTGGGAAGGTGGAGCTCGTGATCACTCCCGACTCGCCGCTCGACGGCGTCGCCCCCGGCCAGACGGCCGTCGTCTACCTCGGCACCCGCGTGCTCGGCCAGTGCACGATCGACCGCACGGTCGCGGCCGACCTCGTCGGCACCTCCGCGAGCTGGGCGGTGCTCTGATGGCCGCGACGCCCGAGGCGAGCGCGACTCCGGCGGCGGACCTCGATCCGGCGCAGCGCGTCGACGAGCTGCGCGCGCGGATCCGCTCGGCGAGCGAGGACTACTACGCGGCCGACGCCTCGCCGCTCGCCGACGCCGAGTACGACGCGCTGGTCCGCGAGCTCGCCGAGCTCGAGACGGCGCACCCCGAGCTGGCCAGCGAGGACTCGCCGACGCAGACCGTCGGGGGAGTGGTCGCCGCCGGTCTCGACCCGATCGATCACGCCGAGCGGATGCTCTCGCTCGACAACGTCTTCTCGGCCGAGGAGCTGCGCGAGTGGTGCGACAAGACCGTCGCCTCCGCCGCCCGCCCGGTCGCCTGGCTGACCGAGCTCAAGATCGACGGCCTCGCCATCTCGCTGCACTACGAGAACGGCCGCCTCGTCACCGCGGCCACCCGCGGCGACGGGCGGACCGGCGAGGACGTCACCGTCAACGCACTGCGCGTCGCGGGCATCCCGCAGCAGCTGGCGGGCGAGGGGCACCCGGCGCTGGTCGAGGTCCGCGGCGAGGTCTTCATCCCCGTGCGCGAGTTCGCGGCGCTGAACGCCCTGCAGGAGACCCTGCGGGACGAGGCCGTCGAGGAGGCGCGCGAGCGCTGGTCGGCCCGGCCGAGCGCCACCCGCAAGCCCTTCGACGAGGAGCGGGTCCGCGACAGCGCCCTGCGCCGCTTCCCCACCTTCGCCAACCCGCGGAACGCCGCGAGCGGCGGGCTCCGCCAGCAGCTCGACAAGAAGTCCGGCCTCGACCTCCGCGCCGGCGAGGCGCGCGTCGGCTCGCTCGCGCTCTACGTGCACGGCATCGGCGCCTGGCCGGACCCGCCGGTGCAGAGCCAGTCCGAGGTCTACGGGCTGCTCGCCTCCTGGGGGCTGCCGGTCAGCGCGCACAACCGGGTGTCGGAGTCGGTGGACGAGGTCCTCGCCTTCGTCGAGCAGTACGGCCGCGAGCGCCACTCGGTCGAGCACGAGATCGACGGCGTCGTCGTCAAGGTGGACGAGCTGGAGCTGCACGACGAGCTCGGCGCCACCAGCCGCGCCCCGCGCTGGGCCATCGCCTACAAGTACCCGCCCGAGGAGGTGCACACCAAGCTCCTCGACATCGTCGTCAGCGTCGGCCGCACCGGCCGGGCCACCCCGTTCGCGCAGATGGAGAAGGTCAAGGTCGCCGGCTCCGAGGTGCGCCAGGCCACGCTGCACAACGCCGACGTGGTGAAGGCCAAGGGCGTGCTGATCGGCGACACCGTCGTCCTGCGCAAGGCCGGCGACGTCATCCCCGAGGTGCTCGGCCCGGTGATCGAGCTGCGCGACGGCAGCGAGCGCGAGTTCGTGATGCCGACGCAGTGCCCCGCGTGCGGCACGACCCTCGCTCCCGCCAAGGAGGGCGACGTCGATCTGCGCTGCCCGAACGCCCGCTCCTGCCCCGCGCAGGTGCGCGGCCGCGTCGAGCACATCGGCAGCCGCGGCGCGCTCGACATCGAGGTGCTCGGCGAGGTGACCGCCGCGGCGCTGACCCAGCCGTTCGTGCCCGCGGAGCCGCCGCTCGACACCGAGGCGGGCCTGTTCGAGCTGCGGATCGAGGACGTCTTCCCGATCGAGGTCGTCGTCCGCGACAGCGAGACCGGGCTGCAGAAGCTCGACGACCGGGGCGAGGCGAAGGTCGTCGGCCCGTTCAAGCGCAAGCGGCAGAAGCGCGACGGCCCGTTCGACCCGGAGGCGGAGGTGTTCGGCGGCGACGCCGAGTACGTCCCCTCGACGACCGGCCTCGCGCTGATCGCCAACATCGAGAAGGCGAAGACCTCGCCGCTCTGGCGCTTCCTGGTCTCGCTCAGCATCCGGCACGTCGGCCCGGTCGCCGCCCGCGCCCTCGCCGGGCACTTCGGCTCGCTCGACGCTATCCGCGCGGCCAGCCGCGAGGAGCTCGCGGCGGTCGACGGCGTCGGCGGCATCATCGGCGACGCGGTGCTCGCCTGGTTCGAGGTCGACTGGCACGCCGAGATCGTCGACCGCTGGGCGAAGGCCGGCGTGCAGTTCGCCACGCCCGGCCACCCCGGCCCCGGCGCGGCCGACGCCGCGGGCGGCGTGCTCGCCGGGCTGACCGTCGTCGCGACCGGCTCGCTCGAGGGCTACAGCCGCGAGGGGGCACAGGAGGCGATCCTCGCCGCCGGCGGCAAGGCCGGCTCGAGCGTCTCCAAGAAGACGCACTACGTCGCCGCGGGGCCCGGTGCCGGCAGCAAGCTCGGCAAGGCCGAGGCGCTCGGCGTGCGGATCATCACCGCCGCGGAGTTCCACCTGCTCGTGACCGAGGGGCCCGAGGCGATCGCGCTGCCCGAGGAGGCGGCCTCGGAGGAGACGGCCGGCGACGCGCCAGTGGCCGACGCGCCCGCCGCTGACGGCACCGACCCGGTCGCCGCCGAGGCGCCGGCCGACGAGACCGCCGATGCGTCGACCGCCGATGCGCCCGCCGCTGAGGAGACCCCCGACGCGGATGCCTGACCGGCCCGGCGAGGAGCGGCGGGCGTTCCTCCGCCGCTCCCTCGCCGAGGCCGCCTCGACCGCGCTGGACGCCGCCGCCCGCGCCGTGCCGCTCACGACTCGCGAGCGCGAGGCCGCCGCCGCACTGGCCCGGATCGACCACCTCGTCGTCGTCTCCTTCGCCGGCCGGCCGCGCCGGGAGGTCTTCGGTGCCCTCGACGGCGAGCCGGGCACCGACTTCGCGGGCGGCACCGACGAGGTGCTGACCGCCCCCGGCCCCGGAACCGAGGGCGACCGCTTCACCCCCGCGATGCTCCCCGTGCACACGCTGCTCGCGCAGTCGTTCGCGCGCGCCGACCACTGGCGCGCGGACGGCCGTGACCCGCTCCGCTCACTGCTCGACTCGGCCAGGCACGTCGGCACCCCCTGGTGCCTGGTCGTCGACGACCGGCAGGGTGTCTCGACCACGCTGCTCGCCGACCCCGAGTGGCCGCACCACGACCCCGCGGCCGTCGCCGCCGCCGAGGGAGTCCTTCTCCCGCTCTCCCGTCTCGCGGAGGCGGCCGCCGCGGGCACCCTGCCGCCGGTCGTCCTGGTCGAGCCCCGCTCGCTCGTCGATCCGGCCGACTTCGCCGCCGCCGACGATCCGAGCGCCTCGCGGTCCGCGGACGCGCGGGTCGCCGAGCGGCTCCTGCACGAGACCGTCGACGCGGTCCGGGCGGCGGAGTCGGCCGGCCGCCGAGTGCTCCTGCTCGTCATCGCGCGCGGACAGGCCGGTCGCCCCGGCGACGTCCCGGCCCTCCTCATCGCCTCGAGCGCGCGGCCCGGTGATCGTCTGACGGCCCGGCTCGGCCCGGCGACTCCCGCCCTCCTGCACCGCGCCCGCTTCGCCGCGGACCGCCGGGCGCTGGCGGACGACGGCGTGCTCGCCGTCGCCGAGGCGCTCTCCGGGCCCGCCCGGCCGCTGTCGCGCTACCCGCGCACGGCACCCGCCTTCGCGCCGGAGGACCGGGAGCGCTCGATCGGGCCGGCCCTGGCCGCAGCCCTCGCCGCGGCAGGCGTCAGCGGCGCGCCCCTCGACGTCGATCAGGCCCTCATGATGCTCCGAGCCGCCGCCCCGGGCGCGTCGCTACACTCCCGGGAGGCACGGATCCGCAGCACGCGGGAAGGGCGGGACGCATGAGCGGCACCGACGGCGGCGGCGATCGCACCCCGCGAGACGATGCCCCTCGTTCGCGCTCCCGCCGCCGCTTCCTGGCCGGCGGCGCGGTCGCCGGCGGAGTCGCCGCCGCGGGCCTCACCGGCGGAGCGATCGGCGCGGCCGTCGCCTCCGGCCGGGACCGCGAGGCGGAATCGCCACTGCCCGAGCGCAGCGAGCCGGGCTTCGACCACGTCGTCGTCGTGATGTTCGAGAACCGCTCCTTCGACAACATCCTCGGGCAGCTCTACACGGCCGGCGGCCCGCCCGCGGGCGCGACCTTCGAGGGCCTGCAGAGCGGCGAGCACTCCAACACCACCGCCGCGGGTGACACGGTCGCCGCGCACGTCTACCAGGGCGCGACCGACACCGTCATGCGCCAGCCCGATCCCGACCCGGGCGAGGAGTACCCGCACGTCAACACCCAGCTCTTCGGCACGATCGACCCGCCGTCGAACGCCGGGGCGTCCGTCGGCGCGATGACGGCTCCCTACAACGCGCCCGCCGACGCCTCCGCGCCGACGATGAGCGGGTTCCTCGAGGACTACGTGCAGAACCTCCGCCACCTGAAGAAGGGCGAGGAGCCCACCCGCGAGGAGTACGGCACGATCATGGGCGGCTTCTCGCCGGACATGCTGCCCGTCTTCTCGACACTGGCCCGCGAGTTCGCCGTCTTCGACCACTGGTTCTGCGCCGTCCCCTCGCAGACCTTCTGCAACCGCTCGTTCTTCCACGCCTCGACCTCGCACGGCTTCGTCACCAACAAGCACGGCGGCGGTTACGAGAAGTGGCTCGCCGACGACCTCGCCGACGCGCCGACGGTCTTCAACCGCCTCGAGGAGGCCGGGAAGAGCTGGCGGGTCTACTTCGACGCGCTGCAGGTCGTCTCCTACACCGGCTTCCTGCACGCGCCGGTGCTCGAGAAGTACTGGAAGACCAACTTCGCCCCAATGGAGCAGTTCTACGCGGACGTCGCGAGCGGCGGGCTGCCCGACTACGCCTTCGTCGAGCCGCGGCTCGTCTTCGACCACAACGACATGCACCCGCCGACGGGCGTCCTGCACGAGGACGAGGTCGACGGGCAGCCGCTCTACGACAGCGCGCTCTCCGACGTGCGCGCGGGGGAGCTGCTGCTGCACCAGATCTACTCGGCGATCCGCGAGAGCGCGTCGACGACGGGCTCGAACGCGATCAACACCCTGCTGCTGGCCACCTTCGACGAGCACGGCGGTCTCTACGACCACGTGCCGCCGCCCGCCGCGACCCCGCCCGGCGACGGCCGCGAGGGCGAGATGGGCTTCGGCTTCGACCGCCTCGGCTGCCGCGTGCCGGCGATCGCGATCTCGGCCTACACCCGGGCGGGCACGATCCTGCACGACGAGATGCACCACGGCGCCCTGATCCGCACCCTCAGCCGCCTGCACGGGCTCGAGCCGCTCACCGCCAGGGACGCGGACGCGCCCGACCTCTTCGGTGTCGTCACCCTCGACACCCCGCGGCAGATCGACGACTGGCCGACCACCGTGCCGCAGTACCTGCCGCCGAATCCGGAGGCGACCCCGCCGCACCCGGCCAACGCGAACAGGGACAAGCCGCTCAGCCCGCCGGCCCTCGGGCTGATGGGCCTGCTGCTCGCCCGCTACGGCGAGCCCGGCGACGACCTGCCGACCACTTACCAGGGCGCCTACGAGGCGCTGCTGAAGCACGGCACGAGCCTCTTCGGCACCGGCACGGTCACCGCCTCGCCGACCGCGTCGCCCGGGTCCTGAGCGGAGGGAGCGTCGGTGCCCCTGGATAGACTGGACGCCGATTCCCACGAACCACCCGACGGAGACGCATGTCCGAGATCACGGCCGACACGGTCGCCCATCTGGCCTCGCTGGCCAGGATCGACCTCACCACCGAGGAGATCGAGAACCTCACCCGGGAGCTCGGTCAGATCGTCGACTCGGTGACGGCGATCCAGGCCGTCGCCACCCCCGACGTCCCGGCCACCAGCCACCCCATCCCGCTCGAGAACGTGTTCCGCCCCGACGTCGTGGGCGAGACGCTGACCCTCGAGCAGGCGCTCTCCGGTGCTCCCGAGCACGACGGCAGCCGCTTCCAGGTCTCCGCGATCCTGGGGGAGGAGCAGTGAGCGCCCACGGCGACGAGCTCGTCCGCCTCAGCGCCTCCGCCCTCGCCTCGCGCCTCGCCGACGGCTCCGTCTCCTCGCGCGAGGCGACGCAGGCGCACCTCGACCGCATCGCCGCGGTCGACGGCGCGGTCCACGCCTTCCTGCACGTCGCGGGCGACGCCGCGACCGCGACGGCCGACGCGATCGACCGCCGCCGCGCCGAGGGCGAGTCGCTGCACCCGCTCGCCGGGGTCCCGCTCGCGGTCAAGGACGTCATCGTCACGAACGACATGCCGACCACCGCGGGATCGCGCATCCTCGAGGGCTGGCGCCCGCCCTACGACGCGACCGTCATGCAGAAGGTCCGCGCGGCCGGCCTCGTGCCGATCGGCAAGACCAACATGGACGAGTTCGCGATGGGCTCGACCACCGAGCGCTCCGCCTACGGCCCCACCCACAACCCGTGGGACCTCGACCGCATCCCCGGCGGCTCCGGCGGCGGCTCGGCCGCGGCCGTCGCGAGCTACGAGGCGCCGCTGGCCCTCGGCTCGGACACCGGCGGCTCGATCCGCCAGCCCGCGCACGTCACCGGCACCGTCGGCGTCAAGCCGACCTACGGCGGGGTCTCCCGCTACGGCGCCGTCGCCCTGGCCTCGAGCCTCGACCAGATCGGCCCGGTCTCGCGCACGGTCCTGGACTCGGCGCTGCTGCACGACGTCATCGCCGGGCACGACCCGCGCGACTCGACCTCGCTCCGCGACGAGTGGCCCTCCTTCGCCGACGCGGTCCGCCGCGCCGACGTGAAGGGCCTGCGGATCGGCGTGCTCAAGGAGCTCGACGGGGGAGAGGGCTTCCAGCCCGGTGTCCTCGCCCGCTTCCACGAGGCCCTCGCGGTGCTCGAGAAGGCCGGCGCCGAGATCGTCGAGGTCAGCGCGCCGAGCATCGAGCACGCCGTCGCGGCCTACTACCTGATCCTCCCCGCGGAGGCGTCGAGCAATCTCGCGAAGTTCGACTCCGTCCGCTTCGGCCTGCGGGTCACCCCGCAGGGCGGCGGCACCGTCGAGCAGGTCATGGCCGCGACCCGCGAGCAGGGCTTCGGCCCCGAGGTGAAGCGCCGGATCATCCTCGGCACCTACGCGCTCTCGGCCGGCTACTACGACGCCTACTACGGCAGCGCGCAGAAGGTGCGGACCCTGGTCCAGCGCGACTTCGACGCCGCCTTCGCCTCGGTCGACGTGATCGCCTCGCCGACCGCGCCGACCACCGCCTACCGGCTCGGCGAGAAGCTCGACGACCCGCTGGCGATGTACCGCGGCGACATCGCCACGATCCCGGCGAACCTGGCCGGCATCCCCGGCATCTCGGTCCCCGCCGGTCTCGCCGACGAGGACGGCCTCCCGGTCGGCGTACAGTTCCTGGCCCCCGCCCGCCAGGACGTCCGGCTCTACACCGTCGGCGGCGCGCTCGAGGCGCTCCTGGAGGAGCAGTGGGGCCACCCGCTGCTCTCGCAGGCGCCCGATCTCGCCGCCGCCCAGCTCTCCGCCCCCCAGGAAGGTGCCGTCTGATGGCCTCCGCGCACGCGTCCGCCCCCGAGCTGATGGACTACGACGAGGTCTTCGAGCGCTTCGAGCCGGTCCTCGGCTTCGAGGTGCACATCGAGCTCAACACGAAGACGAAGATGTTCTCGGACGCCCCGAACATCGCCGGCTCCGAGCCGAACACGAACACGACGCCCGTGTGCCTGGGCCTGCCCGGCTCGCTGCCGGTCGTCAACGAGCAGGCCGTCCGCTACTCGATCAGCCTCGGCCTCGCGCTCGGCTGCTCGATCGCGCCGTCCAGCCGCTTCGCCCGGAAGAACTACTTCTACCCGGACATGGCGAAGAACTACCAGATCTCGCAGTTCGACGAGCCGATCGCGTTCGAGGGCTCGGTGGAGGTCGAGCTCGCCGACGGCAGCGTCGTGCACATCCCGATCGAGCGCGCGCACATGGAGGAGGACGCGGGCAAGCTGACCCACGTCGGCGGCTCCACCGGCCGCATCCAGGGCGCGGAGTACTCGCTGGTCGACTACAACCGCGCCGGCGTCCCGCTGGTCGAGATCGTCACGAAGCCGATCCACGGCGCGGGCAAGAGCGCTCCGGAGTACGCGAAGGCCTACGTCGCCACCATCCGCGACATCGTCCTCGCGCTCGGCATCTCCGACGCGAAGATGGAGCGCGGCAACCTCCGCTGCGACGCGAACGTCTCGCTCAAGCCGATCGGCCAGGAGAAGCTCGGCACCCGCACCGAGACCAAGAACGTCAACTCGCTCCGCTCGGTCGAGCGCGCCGTGCGCTACGAGATCCAGCGCCAGGGCGCGATCCTCGCCGCCGGCGGCACGATCACCCAGGAGACGCGGCACTGGCACGAGGACACCGGCCGCACCTCGGCCGGGCGCCCGAAGAGCGACGCCGACGACTACCGCTACTTCCCCGAGCCCGATCTGCTGCCCGTGGTGCCGAGCCCCGAGCTGATCGAGGAGCTGCGCGCCGCGCTGCCCGAGAAGCCCGCCGCCCGCCGCCGCCGGCTGAAGGCCGACTGGGGCTTCACGGACCTCGAGTTCCAGGACGTCGCGAACAGCGGTCTCCTGGTCGAGATCAGCGAGACCGTCGCCGCCGGCGCCTCGCCGCAGGCCGCTCGCAAGTGGTGGACCGGCGAGGTCGCCCGGCTCGCCAACGCGGCGGGGCAGGATCCGGCCGAGCTGGTGTCGCCCGAGCAGGTCGCCGAGCTCGCGAGGTTGATCGACGCCGGCACCCTCACCGACCGGCTCGCCCGCGAGGTGCTCCAGGGCGTCATCGCCGGCGAGGGCACCCCGCAGGAGGTCGTCGACGCCCGCGGGCTCGCGGTCGTCTCGGACGACGGCGCCCTCATCGAGGCGATCGACGCCGCCCTGGCCTCGCAGCCCGACGTGCTCGCGAAGATCCGGGACGGCAAGGTCCAGGCCGCCGGCGCGGTCATCGGCGCGGTGATGAAGGCGATGAAGGGCCAGGCCGACGCGGCCCGCGTCCGCGAGCTCGTCCTCGAGCGCGCGGCCGGCTGAGTCGATGCGCGGGGAACGGACGGCGGCGTGAGCACCCTGCCCGGCGACGCGTCCGTCCCCGCTCGGCTCGATCTGCCGGGCGGGGCGTTCCTCCGCCCGCTCGTGACGAGTGACGCGGATCTGCTGCACCCGGTGATCGGGCAGCGCCGCGGCTGGCTCGCCGCGCTGCTGCCCGAGGGCGACCCGAGCGGCCTGCCCTCCGCTTCCCCGGGTGACGACCTGCGCGCGCTCCGGCGGCTCGAGACCGCCGCGCGCGAGCGGCGCCTCTTCGCCTACCTCCTCGTCGGCGCGGACTGGACCGAGGTCCTCGGTGCCCTGAGCGTCCTGCCCGTCGGCGACGACCACGGCGAAGCGTCCTGGTGGGTGGTGCCGAGCCTCGTCGGGTCCCGCCTCGAGGAGGAGCTCGACGCCTACGCGCGACGCTGGCTGCTGCAGCGCTGGCCGTTCGAGCGCGTCGAGACCCCCGACAACCACCCCGAGGAGCCGGCCGCCCTCGCCGGGGCCAACCTGCTCCCGCTGCTCCCCGACACTCCGGCGCGCACCCCGCTGCCCGAGCCGGACCACGCGGCGGCGGAAGCGCTCTGGGCCGCCTACCGGGTGCATGAGCCGGGCGTGCCCGAGGAACTGCCCCTCGTCGAGTCCTTCGGCGACTCGGTCGAGCTCGCCGACGAGCTGCTCGCCCTGGTGCGGCGCGGCGTCAAGACCGCGACGGCCTCGCTCGTCGGCGACGAGCCCGTGCCCCGCGTCGGCGACCACTGGATCGTCTGCGACGGCGCCGGTGTCGCCCGCGTCGTGCTGCGGACCGTCGAGATCCGTCTCGGTCCCCTCGACAGCGTGGACGACGCCTTCGCCTGGGACGAGGGCGAGAACGACCGCTCGCGGGAGTCCTGGCTCGCCGGGCACCGGCGCTACTTCGAGCGCGAGTCACCGGGCGGCATCGGCACCGTCGTCTTCGAGCGCTTCCGCCTGGTCTGGCCGGAGGAGGATGCGACCGTCGCCGCGGGCTTCTCGCGGCGGATCGCCTCCGAGCGGCCGGACGGCGCACCCTAGGCCGGTTCGGGGGGTTCCCCTGATGCTCCACTCAGCGGCCCTGCGTCAGAGTGGAGGCATGGCTACTCTCGTGCGCCCCCGTCGGGGCAAGATCATCGCCGGCGTCTGCGCCGGCCTCGCTAACCGCTTCGGCTGGAGCCCCTTCCTGGTCCGGCTGCTCTTCGTGCTCTCCTGCCTGCTCCCCGGGCCGCAGATCATCGCGTACCTCGTGGTGTGGGTGGTCGTCCCGAAGCAGAAGTGATCCCGGCGCTCCTCCGTCAGTCGGCCTCCCTCGGGAGCGGTGGCGGGGGAGCGTCTCTCTTCACGTGGTGAACGTTCACGGCGACGTACCGCTCCACGCTTGACCCGACCCCTCGTGCCGCTCTACCGTGATGCGTGAACGTTCACGTCGACGACGCCGCGAAAGGGCCACGCATGACCGACTCCACCACGACCACGACCACGACCACCGCCACCGCACCGGGCTGGGCGGTGCTCGGCCCCGGCAGCATCGCGCGCCGGTTCCTCTCCCAGCTCCCGGCGAGCAGCCGCGGGGCCCGGCTCGTCGCGGCGGGCAGCTCCGATCAGGGGCGCGCCGCCGCCTTCGCCGCCGAGGCCGTCGAGCACGGCTTCTTGGACGCGACCGCCGGCGACTACGCCGCGGTCCTCGCCGATCCGCAGGTCAGCGCCGTCTACATCTCCACGGTGCACACCGGCCACGCGGCGCTCGTCCTCCAGGCGCTCGAGGCCGGCAAGGCCGTGCTCTGCGAGAAGCCGCTCGCCGTCAATCACGGCACCGCGATGGCCCTGGTCGACGCCGCCCGCAGCGCCGGGCTGCCGCTGGTGGAGGCGTACATGTACCGCTTCCACCCGCAGACCGCCGCGCTGCTCGACCTCGTCCGCGACGGCGTGATCGGCGACGTCGTGCACATCGACGCCTCCTTCTCCTTCCGCACCGGCGCCCGCGAGGGCCGGCTGTACGACGTCGCGACGGCCGGCGGCGGCATCCTCGACGTCGGCGGCTACACCGTCACCGCCGCGGCGGCCGTGGTCCAGGCCGCGACCGGCGTCGCGGTCGCCGAGCCCGTCGAGTTCGACGCGCAGGGCACGCTCGGCCCGACCGGCGTCGACGAGTGGAGCGTCGCCCGCGCGACCTACCGCGGCGGCATCACCGCGACCCTCCGCACCGGAGTGGCCCTGGACGACGTGAACGCCCTGACCGTCCACGGCACTCGCGGCCGTCTGCACGTGGCCGACCCGTGGTTCGGCGCCGCGGAGACGGGCATCGAGATCAGCGTCGTGGGCGAGGAGCCCCGCCTCGTGGCCTTCGAGGGGGAGAGCCCCTACGCGCTCGAGGCGGACGCGACGACCGACGCCCTGGCCGCCGGCGCTGTCGAGGTGCCGCAGATGACCCTCGACGAGACGCTCGCGACCGCACGCACGCTCGACCGCTGGCGCTCCGCGGTCGGCCTGCGCTTCCCGTTCGAGGCCGAGACCGCGGATATCCCCACCGTCTCCGGTCGGCCGCTCCGCATCGCGGCGGACGCCCCGATGCTCTCCGGTGAGATCCCCGGCGTCGGCAAGCGGATGTCGCGGCTCGTGATGGGCGTCGACAACCAGCCCGACCTCGCGCACGCCTCGGCGATCTTCGACGCCTTCGTCGAGCAGGGCGGCACCGCCTTCGACACCGGCTACATCTACGGCGGCGGCGTGCTCGAGGGCCGTCTCGGGCAGTGGATCCGGAACCGCGGCATCCGCGAGGACGTCGTCGTGATCACCAAGGGCGCGCACACCCCGTACTGCGACCCGGAGTCGCTCACCCGCCAGCTGCTCGAGAGCCTCGAGCGCCAGGGCACCGACTACGCCGACATCTACCTGATGCACCGCGACAACCTCGAGGTGCCGGTGGGCGAGTTCGTCGACGTGATGGACGAGCACCAGCGCGCCGGGCGGATCCGCGCCTACGGCGTCTCGAACTGGACGCCCGCGCGCTTCGACGAGGCGCAGGAGTACGCCCGGGCCAACGGCCGGGCCGGCTTCCAGGCGCTGAGCAACCACTTCGGCCTGGCCGAGGCGTACGACGTGCCGTGGGACGGCTGCGTGCACGTCACCGACCGGGCCTCGAAGGAGTGGCTGGTCGAGCGGCAGATCCCGCTGCTGCCGTGGTCCTCGCAGGCCCGCGGCTTCTTCACCGGCCGCGCCCGACCGGACGACACCAGCGACGCCGAGCTGGTGCGCTGCTACTACGGGCCGGACAACTTCGAGCGGCTCCGCCGGGCCGAGCAGCTGGCGGCCGAGCACGGCGTCGGAGCGACGGCGATCGCCCTGGCCTACGTGCTCGCGCAGCCGTTCCCGACCTTCCCGCTCTTCGGACCGCGCACGATCACCGAGCTGCGCTCGTCGATGCGCGGCCTGTCGATCGAGCTGACTCCGGAGCAGACGGCGTGGCTCGACCTCCGCGCCTGAGCGGTGCCGAGGCCGGCGGTCGCGCGACGATTCACGACGTCGCCGCGGCCGCCGGGGTCTCCCGCCAGACCGTCACCCGGGCGATGAACGGCATGCCGGGCATCAGCGAGGAGACGAAGCAGCGGGTCCTCGAGGCGGCGGAGCAGCTGTCCTACCGGCCGTCGCGCTTCGGCCGCGGCCTGGTGACGGGTGGCGAGCACCAGCTCGGGCTCGTCGTCGACGACCTGCGGAACCCGTGGTCGCCGGAGCTCGCCTCCGCCGTCGTCCGGGTCGCCGCGGCGCGGGGCTGGAACGTCTCGCTCGCGGACGTCGGCCTCGCCGCCGACTCCGACCGGATGATCCAGGCGCTCGGCGCGCAGACGGACGCCGTGATCGGCACCTTCGGCGATCGGGCTGCCGAGTGGATCGAGCGGCTCGGCTCCGTGCCGGTCGTCGAGCTCGATCCGACCGGGGACCCGCTGAGGGGCGCGGTGCTGCTCGACCATTCCGACGCGGTCGGGGCGCTGGCCGAGCACCTGGCCGAGGTGGGGGTGCGGCGTCCGGTGGTCGTCGACGTGTCGCGGGACGCGCGGCCGAGCCCGCGGGCGGAGCTCCTGCTGGGCGCCTTCGCCGCGCACGGGCTCGAGGCCTCGGTCGTCCGCGCGGACGGCCCGACCGCGCAGGCCGCGGCGGAGGCGACCGAGCGGATCGTCGCGCGGCCGCGGGTCGCGGATGCGATCGTCGCCTTCAACGACCTCTGCGCGCTCGGCGTGCTCTCCGCCTGCCGCCGCGCGGGCGTGGACGTGCCCGGCGACGTCCGGGTGGTCGGCATCGACGGCCTCTCGATCGGGCGGCTGCTCGCCCCGACGCTGACGACCCTCGCCGTCGACCTCGACGAGCTCGCCCGGCACGCCCTCGACCTCGCCGTCGCCATGATCGCCGGCGAGCTCCCGAAGGGCGGCCCGTCGGTGCACCGCACCGTCCGCCACCAGCTCGTCCTCCGCGAGTCCGCCTGACCCCCGCGGAGGTCTCGCGTTCCGCGAGCCGCGCCGTCATGCTGGTCGAGTAGCCCCGGAGGGGCGTATCGAGACCCGCCGTCATCAGCAGGGCGGGTCTGCAGACTCGTCTTCTGACGCTGGTGGATCTCGATACGCCCGCTGTGCGGGCTACTCGATCAGCATGAAACGCGGGCCTTCATCTGAGGCGGCGCCCTCCTGCTGGTCGAGTAGCCCCGGAGGGGCGTATCGAGACCCGCCGTCGTCAGCAGGGCGGGTCTGCAGACTCGTCTTCTGACGCTGGTGGATCTCGGTACGCCCGCTCCGCGGCCTACTCGATCAGCAGGGAGACGGAGTGGCGCTTCGCGCCACCTCTCCTGTCTCCGTCGACGGCTGACGACCGACGCTGGGCTCGCTCTGAGTGAACCCTCAGCGATCCCTGCGGAGGGAGGCATAGCGTTGCGCTGTGCGTGCGCATCTTGCCGCGCCGAGGAGGAGATCATGGGATTCCTGGACCGACTGCTGGGACGCGAAGAGCGACCCGAGGAGCGCCGCCCCGCCGCCGGCTACCCGGCCCCTGCGGCCGCGGAGCGCCGCGCCGACACCCCGTCCTACGGCACCCCTCCCGCGCAGTCCGCGCGCAGCAAGGACGAGATCGCGATCGAGCGCTACCGCTACCTCCTCCGCACCGCGCCGCCCGAAGCGATCGAGCAGGTGCACCGCGAGGCGTTCGAGCAGCTCACGCCCGAGCAGCGCCAGCAGGTCTTCCGCGAGCTCAGCGAGGGTGCGCCCGCGGGCGACGCCCCGCGCGCCGACGACGCGCAGTCGCTCGCCCAGTCCGCGACCCGCAGCGAGCTGCGCCAGCCCGGCTTCATGGAGCGGCGCTTCTCCGGCGGCGGTGCCGGCGGCATGGGCTTCGGCGGCGTGCTCGCCTCGTCGATGCTCGGCACCATCGCCGGATTCGTGATCGGCTCGGCCATCGCCGACGCGTTCATCCCCGACGGGGTCGGCGAGTCGGTCCAGGCCGAGGGTGCCGACGGTGCAGACGGCGGAGACGCGGGAGCGGACGGCGGCGACGCCGGTGCCGGCGACGCGGGAGGCGACTACGGCGGAGGCGACTATGGCGGAGGCGACTACGGCGGAGGCGACTTCGGCGGAGGCGGCGACATCGGCGGAGGCGGCGACTTCGGGGGCGGCGACTTCGGCGGAGGCTTCGACTTCTGACCCCCGCGAGTCCTGAGGCCGGCGAAGGACCGCCCGGCCTCAGGACTCCTCGAGCAGCAGCGCCTTCACCTCGCGGCGCAGCACCTTCCCGATCATGCTCCGCGGCAGCTCGTCGACGACGACGATCCGCTTGGGCATCTTGTAGGGCGTGAGCGCCTCGCGCACGGTGCGGCGCGCCTCCTCCTGATCGAGGTGGGCACCCGGCTCGAGGACGACCGCGGCAGCGACCTGCTCGCCGCTGCGGGCGTCCGGCAGGCCGACGACGGCCACGTCGCGGACGGCGGGCAGCCGGCGGAGCACCTCCTCGACCTCCGACGGCGAGACGTTGAAGCCGCCGGTGATGATCAGCTCCTTGATCCGGTCGACGATGGTGACAAAGCCGTCCTCGTCGATCGTCGCGATGTCGCCGGTGCGGAACCAGCCCTCGGCGGTGAACACGGCCGCGGTCTCGTCAGGCTTGCGGTGGTAGCCGCGGAACACCTGCGGGCCGCGGACGACGAGCTCGCCCTGGCCGCCGGCCTCGACCTCGGTCTCCGGGTCCTCAGGATCGACGATCCGCACGTCCGTCCCCGGCAGCGGCAGCCCGACGGTCCCGGCCCGGCGCGCGGTGCTGACCGGGTTCGCCATCAGCACGGGCGAGGTCTCCGAGAGCCCGTAGCCCTCGACGAGCGTGCCGCCGGTCAGCGCCTCGAACGACTCGACCAGGTCCGGGTCGAGCGGCATCGCGCCTGAGATCGCGATCTCGATGCCCTGCAGCGAGACGCCCTTCTCCTTCGCACGGAGGGCGAGCCGCTCGGCGATCGGCGGGACCGCGGGCAGGAACGTCGCCGGGTGCTTCCGGACGACCTTGAGGACGAGGTCCGGATCGAACTTGGGGAAGAGCACGAGCCGCGCGCCCATGCTCATCGCGAAGGTGAGGCAGAGGGTCAGCCCGTAAGCGTGGAACATCGGCAGGACCGCGTAGACGACGCAGTCGCCGCGACGGACCGTCGGCACCCAGGCGCGGGACTGCGCGGCGTTGGCCGTGAGGTTCAGGTGCGTCAGCTCCGCGCCCTTCGGGGCGCCGGTCGTGCCGCTGGTGTACTGGATGACCGCGAGGTCCTCCGCCGTCGGCCGCGGGTGCGCCGGGTCGAGCCGGCGGCGCAGCAGCGAGTCCCACTCGATCGCGCCGCGGACCTTCCCGGTCAGCGCGGCGCGCGACTCGCGTGCCTTGCGGATCGGCAGCCGGAGGGCCGCGCGCATCGGCGCGGGCATCGCCCGGGTCAGGTCGACGGAGACGATCGTCTCGACGCCGAGGTCCTCGGGGAGGTCCTGGACGAGCGGCACCACGCGGTCCCAGGCGATCGCGACCCGCGCGCCGTGGTCCTCGAACTGGTGCCGCAGCTCACGCGGCGTGTAGAGCGGGTTGTGCTCGACGACGACCGCGCCGAGACGCAGGACCGCGTAGAAGGCGACCACGTGCTGCGGGCAGTTCGGCAGGATCAGAGCGACCGGGTCGCCGGAACGCACGCCGAGCCGGCGCAGGCCCTCCGCGGCCTTCTCCACGTCGTCCGCGAGCTGGGCGTAGCTGGTCGAGCGGCCGAAGAACTCGAGCGCGACCTGGTGCGGATAGAGCCGCGCGGACTCGGTGACGATGTCGACGAGCGAGCCGGTCGGGAGCTCCAGCTCCTCCGGCACTCCCTCGGCGTAGCTGCGGATCCAGGGGCGGGGCGGGTGAGTGCTCACCCGCCCCACTCTAGGTGCAGGGCTCCCGGCGCCCGACGGGCCGGTGAGCGCTCAGGCGCCCTTCGCGACCGCGTCCTCGATGGCGACGTCGCCCGAGACGATCTCCCAGGTCTTTCCGATCGAGGAGGGATCGGCGAGCACCGCGATCACGGTGGCGGCGACGTCCTCGCGCGGGATGCTGCCCCGCTCGACGCTCTCGCCGAGCTCGATCCGGCCGGTGCCCTCGTCGTTGGTCAGACCACCCGGGCGGAGGATCGTCCAGTCGAGGTCGGTGCCGCGCAGCGCCGTGTCGGCGTCGCGCTTGGCCTCGACGTAGGCGCGCCAGCCCTCCTCGGTGTCGTCGTCGAGCGGGGCGTCCACGCCGATCGCGCTGATCTGCACGAAGCGGCGGATGCCGGCGATCGCGGCCGCTTCCTGGCTGAGGACGGAGGCGCCCAGGTCGACGGTGCGCTTGCGCTCGGGACCCGAGTCGGGTCCGGCGCCGGCGGTGAAGACGAGGGCGTCCACGCCCTCCAGCCGCCCGGCGAAGTCCTCGGCGGTCGAGTGCTCGAGGTCGTGGACGAGCGGCTCGCCGCCGAGGCGGACGATGTCCTCCGAGTGGTCGGGGTTGCGGACGACTCCGACCGCTTCGTGTCCGGCGTCGTAGAGCAGATGGAGGATCTGCTGGCCGACCTTGCCGTGTGCTCCGATGACGGCGACGCGTGTCATGGGTGTCCCTTCCTCGTCGGGGCGCTGGGCCCCTGGTGCCGTCCGCGCGGTGGGCGCGGACCTCCCCATCCTGCCGTCGGCAGCCTGGGGTCGTTCTCAGGTGGTGCGGCTCGTGCGGCGCCGCTCAGGCGCCGCGGCTCAGGCGGCGAGGCGGTCGTCGCGCCCGGTGACCGCCAGCAGCCGGCTCTGCAGCGGCGCGGTGGCGTCGATCGGCACGGGCGCCGCGAACAGCCCGCTCGCGCGCAGCGTCTCCTCCTGCGGGGCGAAGAGCTCCCACACGGCGGCGATGAGGCCCTCCTCCATCGCCTCCTCGCTGCCGGTGGCCCGCGCGAGATCCCAGGTGTGCACGGTGATGTCGGCGACCTGCTCCTGCAGCAGTTCCAGGGCGGTGACGGTGTCGCGGCCGAGGCGGAGCTCCGCGGCGGGGTCGACCTCGCGGGACACCGCGCGCAGCAGGGTCGTGACGCGAGTCCACTCGCTCCGCAGATCGGCGGCGACGGGCTCGAGGCGGATCGGCGACTCGTCGCCGCCGGAGAGGAGCGTGTGCGCCCGCTGCTGCTCGCGGACGACGTGCAGAACGAGCGCGCGCGTGTCCCACTCGGTGTCGGGGGTCGGCGCCGTCCAGTCGACCACCGCGTCGAGGCGGATCTCGAACGCGGCGTGGGCGCGGGCCTGCAGGTCGAGCCAGAGGCTCAGGTCGGAGTCGGGGGAGGCGGGCTCGTGCTCGTGCGTCATGTCTTCTCCGATGGAGTGATCGTGGGTGCTCGGGTCAACCGCCTGAGCGGCGCCGCCATTCCCACCGGGGCGGGTCCGCGCGAGGGCGGCCCGGTGTCGGTGGTGCGTGCGACCATGATCCTCGGAAGCACCGCCGTCCGGGGAGCGGTGCGCCACTCGAGCAGGGCGGAACGTGAGCAAGCAGGACGGCAGCGGGCGGCAGGTCACCATCGAGCCCTTCGACGACCCGCGCGCGAGCATCCTGCACGTCGACATGGACGCGTTCTTCGCCTCCGTCGAGCTGCTCGAGCACCCGGATCTGCGCGGCAAGCCGGTCGTCGTCGGGCACATCGGCTCGCGCTCGGTGGTCACCGCCGCCACCTACGAGGCGCGCAAGTACGGCATCAACTCGGCCATGCCGATGGCCGTCGCCCTCCGCCGCTGCCCGCACGCGATCATCCTCGAGCCGCACATGGACCGCTACCGCGAGGCCTCGCGCCGGGTGATGGCGATCTTCGACTCCTTCACCCCGCTCGTCGAGCGGCTCAGCATCGACGAGGCGTTCCTCGACGTCGCCGGTGCGCGGCGGATCTCCGGTTCGCCCTGGGCCATCGGCACCGAGATCCGCCGGAGGGTGCACGACGAGCTCGGTCTCACCTGCTCCGTCGGCATCGCCAGCACCAAGTTCGTCGCCAAGCTCGCCTCCGGCCGCTCCAAGCCCGACGGCCTGCTCGTCGTGCCGTCCGACGGGGTGCAGGCCTTCCTCGACCCGCTGCCGGTGAGCGCGCTCTGGGGCGTCGGCGCCAGCACGGAGGAGGCGCTGGTGCGCCGGGGCCTGCGGACCGTCGCCGATGTGGCGACCACGCCGCTCGCCTCCCTCGTCTCGGCCCTCGGCGAGGCCACCGGGCGCCGCCTGCACGCGCTGTCCAACGGCGTCGATCCTCGCCCGGTCGACACCCGGCAGATCGAGAAGAGCGCCGGCCACGAGATCACCTTCGCGGACGACGTCGCCGACCCCGAGCTGGTCCGCCGCGAGCTGCTGCGCCTCTGCGACAAGGTCGCCGTGCGGATGCGCCGCTCCGGCGTGCGCTGCCGCACCGTCGCCGTCAAGGTCCGCTTCGGCGACTTCAGCACACTGACGCGCTCGCGGACGCTGCCCGAGGCGACGGACGTGGCGCGCGTGCTCTACGACGCGTCGTCCGCGCTGCTCGAGGCGGCCAACCCGCTGCGCCGGCCCGTGCGCCTGATCGGCGTCCGCGGCGAGCAGCTCGTCGAGGGCGACGACGTCGCCTTCTCGCTCTGGAGCGACTCGGACGACTGGCGCGACGCCGAGCTCGCGGTCGACGGCGTCTCGGCGCGCTTCGGCACCGGCGCCGTCCGGCCGGCCTCGCTGCTCTCGCGCTCCGCCCCGGAGTCGGCCAAGGGCATCGACATCAGCGACACCCTCGCTACGCGGAACCGATCGTCAGACTGATCGGCCGGTGGTCCGAGCCGTTCGGCGGCAGGACCTCGAGGGTCGCGGCGGGCACACCGTCCGCCAGCGCGTGGTCGAGGGACACCAGCGGCAGCAGAGCCGGCCAGGTCGCCGGGAAGCCGATTCCGGAGGTGCGGACCAGCGCCGCCTGGTCGAGGACCGGCGCGAGCAGGTGGTCGTCCGTCGCGGTGTTGAAGTCGCCGACCACGAGCGTGCGGTCCGACGCGTCGTCCGCGAGCGTCGAGGCGAGGCCGCCCAGCATCGTGTCGCGCTCGGCGTGATCGCCGAGGCGGAACGAGGCGAGGTGCACCACGAAGAGCCGCGTCGCCCCGAGCGGGGTGTCGACGTCGACCGCGAGGGCGCGGTTCCAGTCCAGGCCGAGGTCGAGCGGCTCGCCGTTCGAGAGCTCGGTGCGGCTCCACAGCCCGACGGTGCCGACCACGTACGAGTGCGGGTACGCGTCCGAGAGCTCCGCGTCGACCGCCTCGCGATCCTCGCCGGCCAGCTCCTGGAAGGCGAGCACGTCCGGCTCCCTCGCCGCCAGCTCCGCCGCCAGCGCTCCGGCGTCGTCGCCGGTGCCGAGGTTCTGGCTGATCACGGTGAACGATCCGGAGCGGACCGCCGGTGCGGGGAGCGCCACCGGGAGCACGAGCACGCCGTAGACCATCACGAGCACGGTCACCGCTGCTCCGGCACCGCGCGAGCGCAGGGCGACCGCGGCGGCCACGAGGAGGAGCACCGCGAGTCCGGACCACGGGATCGCGGTCTCGACCACCGACAGCCAGCCGGCCGCGTCCCACAGCACGCGGTGGAAGGCGAGGAACGCCGCCAGCAGCAGGCTCGCGACCGCGACGGTCGCGGCGCGACCTGGTCGGCGGCGGCGCGGGCGGGACGGCATCCGACGATCATCGCAGCAGACCTCGGGGAGGAGGTGGGGGAGTCCTGTGCGCGCCGGTGCGCCGCTTGTCGCCCGTTCGGCCCGCGGAGTAGCGTCGGGCCATGCCCAACATCGCTGTCTCCCTGGCCGACAAAGTGACCTCCGCGGGTGCCGCGACGAGCTACGGAGACCCGATCGAGGTCGACGGCGT
Organism: Rathayibacter sp. VKM Ac-2927; assembly: GCF_022815525.1. Classification (NCBI taxonomy): domain Bacteria; kingdom Bacillati; phylum Actinomycetota; class Actinomycetes; order Micrococcales; family Microbacteriaceae; genus Rathayibacter; species Rathayibacter sp. VKM Ac-2927. The sequence continues at coordinate 639,521 of NZ_JALGRT010000003.1, read as the reverse complement.
CTCGCTCGTCCCTGTCTCGCTCCGCTGGTTCGGCTTCGGCGGCGGCAGCGGCTCCGAGGACGGCCAGGAGGGCGGCGGAGGCGGCGGCGGCGGTGCCGTGGTGCCGATCGGCGCCTACATCAAGGACGACCTGGGACTGCGCTTCCAGCCGAACATCGTCTCGGTGCTCGCCGTCGGCGTCCCGCTGGTCTGGGTGTCCGGCAAGGCGCTCGCGCGGATCATCCGCGCACTCAAGAAGTAGCGGCCCGGGCGCGGCCTCAGCGCTGGGGCCGCGCCGTGAACCAGGTCTTCTTCGTCCGGCCGAAGCCGACGATCAGCCGCTCGGCGTCGTTCGGCCGCTGCGGGTCGTAGATGACCGCGACCGGCTCGCCCGCCATCCAGGCGTCGCCCCGCCGCTGCGGGGTCTTCACCAGGTGCCGCTCCTCGCCGTCGACGAGGCGGTAGGCGACGAGCAGTCGACCGAGATCGCGAGCCGCCGCAGCGTCTCCGCGGGCCGGATCCTGCGCGACCACCCGACCGGACACCCGCGTGCCGTAGCTGAGCAGCTCGCGGCGGATCCGGAAGCGGCGCCGCCAGAGCAGCACCTGCAGGAGCACCACGAGGACCGCGGCGAGGACGAGCACCACCGACCACGACATGCTGTCTATGATTGCTGACGAACACGGGAGTCCGGTGCACCGGGCTGAGAGGAAGGCAGCAGCCTTCGACCGTCGAACCTGATCTGGGTCATGCCAGCGAAGGAACGTTTCGATCTCCTCTTCTTCGACCCGTGCCCCGTTTCGCTTCCACGAAAGGGCACGTCAGTGCAGAACACACCAGCGCAGAACAACGCAGCGCAGAACTCAGCAGCGCAGAACACCTCCGCGGAGAACTCAGCAGCGCAGACCACCTCCGGTCCCACGAAGGCCTCCTCCGCCGGCCGTCCCCGGGATATCCGCTGGCGGGTCGTCGACATCGTCGTGGCCAGCGTCGTGGCCGTCGCCGCCGGCATCGTCTTCTGGGCGTGGGGTCTCGCGACCAACGTCCTCGGCGTCGCCTTCGAGTTCCTCCCCGGCCTCGGCGGCCTCCTCGGCGGCGGCTGGCTCTTCGCCGGCGTCCTCGGCGGCCTCATCATCCGCAAGCCGGGCGCGGCGCTCTACACCGAGCTGCTCGCCGCGGTCGTCTCGGCCCTGATCGGCACGCAGTGGGGCTTCCTCGTCCTGCTCTCCGGACTCGTCCAGGGTCTCGGCGCCGAGATCGTGCTCGCCCTCTTCCTCTACCGCAGCGGCCGTCCGCTCGTCGCGATGCTCGCCGGAGCGGGCGCGGGCCTCGCCCTCGCTGTCAACGACCTGCTGATCTACTACCCCGCCGTCGACGGCCTGTTCCGGACGGTCTACGTGGTCTCGTCTCTCGTCTCCGGCGCCGTGCTGGCCGGGCTCCTGCCCTGGTTCGCAGTGCGCGGCCTCGCCGCCTCCGGGGCGCTGGACCGCTTCGTCTCCGGGCGGGAGGGCCGCGTGGTCGAGGGGGCGGGCGCGGGCGCTCGATGAGCGGCGCGTCGATCCGGGCCCGCGGCTGGAGCTGGCGCCACGCGGGCCGGTCGACCGCGGCCGTGACCGGGCTCGACCTCGAGGTGCAGCCGGGCGAGCGCGTCCTGCTCCTCGGTCCGTCCGGGGCGGGCAAGAGCACGCTCCTGCACGCGCTGGCCGGGGTGCTCGGCGGCGAGGAGGACGGCGCCGACGAGGGCGAGCTGAGCATCGACGGTGCCTCTCCGGCGGAGCGCCGCGGAGTGGCCGGACTCGTCCTCCAGGACCCGGACACACAGGCCGTGCTGGCCCGCGTCGGCGACGACGTCGGCTTCGCCTGCGAGAACCTCGGGGTGCCGCGCGCGGAGATCCCGGCGCGAGTCCGTCGCGCGCTCGACGACGTCGGTCTCGACGTCGCCCTCGACCGCTCGACGTCCGCGCTCTCGGGCGGGCAGAAGCAGCGGCTCGCCCTCGCCGGCGTCCTCGCGATGCAGCCCCGCCTCCTGCTGCTCGACGAGCCGACCGCGAACCTCGATCCGCGCGGGGTCGAGGAGGTGCGCTCCGCGGTCGAGCGGACCACGGCGCGCACCGGCGCCACCCTGATCGTCGTCGAGCACCGCGTCGACGTCTGGATCGATCTGGTCGATCGGATCGTCGTGCTCGGCGCCGACGGCACGGTCGTCGCGGACGGCGAGCCGCGCCCGGTGATCGAGCGCGCCCGCAGCGTCCTCGTGGCAGCGGGTGTCTGGCTCCCCGGCGAGCACCCGGAGCGGCGCGTCGAGTCACCGGCACCCGCATCGACCGCCCTCACCGCCGCCGCGCTCGATCTCGCCCGCCCCGTGTTCGGCCGCCCGCCGCCCCTCATCGCGACGGGCCTCGACCTGGCGATCGACGCCGGACGGGTGACCGCCGTCCTCGGCCCGAACGGCGCGGGCAAGTCCACGCTCGCCCTGACGCTCGCCGGTCTCCTCCCGCCGGCCGGGGGAGAGGTCGTGGCCTCGCCGGCGGTGCGCGACGGAGCGTCGCCGCACCCGCACCGCTGGAGCTCGCGGCAGCTCGCCGACCGGGTCGCGATGGTCTTCCAGGAGCCGGAGCACCAGTTCCTCACGGCGCGGGTCCGCCAGGAGCTGCACCTCGGCGCTCGGGACCAGGTGGAGCGGCGCCGCGCCGACGAGCTGCTCGAACGCCTCGGCCTCGCGCACCTCGCCGAGGCGAACCCGTTCACCCTGTCCGGCGGTGAGAAGCGGCGGCTCACCGTCGCGTCGGCGCTGGTCCGGCGGCCGGCGGTCGTTGTGCTGGACGAGCCCACCTTCGGCCAGGACCGACGGACCTGGGACGTGGTCGTCGACCTGCTGGCCGGGCTGCGCGCGGACGGCCGCGCCGTGCTCGCCGTCACTCACGACGAGCACCTGGTGTCGGCCCTCGCCGACGCGGTGGTGCGCCTCGGTGAGCCGACGGTGGTGACCGGATGACGCTCCTGGACGCGATCCCGGCCCGCGGCCGCATCGCCCGTGCCAACCCCGTCGCGAAACTCGTCGCGAGCCTCGTCATCGCCGTCGTCCTGATCCTGACGGTCGACGTCGTGTCCGCGGCCACCGCGCTCGTCCTCGAGCTGCTCGTGCTGCCCTTCGTCGGTCTGCGTCCCGGCGACCTGGTGCGCCGCACCGCGCCGATCTGGATCGCGGCCCCGCTGGCCGGCGTGACGACGGTGCTCTACGGCCGCGACAGCGGCGCCGTGCTGGGGCAGTTCCTCTTCGTCTCCGTCACGGAGGGCTCCGTCGCCCTCGGCGCCGCGATCGCCCTGCGCGTGCTCGCCATCGGCCTGCCGAGCGTCGTGCTGATCGCGACGACCGATCCGACGGATCTCGCGGACGGGCTCGCGCAGATCCTCCGGCTCCCGGCGCGCTTCGTCCTCGGAGGCCTGGCCGGGATGCGGCTCGTCGGCCTGCTCACCGACGACTGGCGCACCCTCGCGATGGCGCGCCGGGCGCGGGGCGTGGCCGACGGACGCGGACCGACCGCCGCGCTCAAGAGCCTCGGTGCCCGCAGCTTCTCGCTGCTGGTGCTGGCGATCCGGCGCGGCAGCCGCCTGGCCACGGCGATGGAGGCGAAGGGCTTCGGCTCGGGCACGCCGCGCACCTGGGCGCGGGAGTCGCGCCTGGGCGCGTTCGACGTGCTGCTGGTGCTGGGCGGAGCGGCGATCGCGGCGGTCGCGGTCACCGCGGCCGTGCTGACCGGCGCCTGGAGCTTTGTGCTGAATGGCTGACCCGCGGCAGCTCACCGGGGCGACCGCGCGGACACTCGCCGTCGGCCTCGTCGCCCGCCGCGCGCGCACGGTGCTGCTCGACGGCCCGAGCGGCTCGGGGAAGTCGACGTTCGCGCTGGCGCTGCTGGCGGAGCTGTCGCGGTCCGCCCGCGCTCCTGCGGCGACGCTCGTGCGGATGGACGACGTCTACCCCGGCTGGTCGGGGCTGGACCGCTCGGTCGCGATCGCGGCGGACCGGATCGTCCGGCCGCACGCGCTCGGGCTCGGCGCGCGCTGGCAGGCCTGGAACTGGGCGGCCGACACGACCGCTGGCCCGCGCGCCGCCGAGGCACCGCTCCTCCTGCTCGAGGGCTGCGGCGCCGCGGGGGAGCGGAGCCGGCGCTTCGCCGATCTCACCGTCTGGATCGAGGCGGACGAGGCGCAGCGGAAGCAGCGCGCGCTCGCCCGCGACGGCGCGCTCTTCGAACCGCACTGGGACTCCTGGGACGAGCAGTTCCGGCGCTACTGCGAACGGGAGCGTCCCCGCGAGGGCGCCGACCTGGTGCTCGACTCGAGCGACCCGGAGGCTGTTCCTCCCCGCTGAGGGGTCAGGCCCAGCCGAGCTCGTGCAGCCGGTCGTCGTCGATGCCGTAGAAGTGCGCGATCTCGTGCACGAGGGTGACGTGGATCTCGTCGCGCAGCTCGTCGAGGGTCTCGCAGGCGGCGAGGTGCGGCTCGCGGTAGAGGATGATCCGGTCGGGCATCTCGCCGAAGCCGTAGCGCTCGCGCTCGGTCAGCGCGACGCCGTCGTAGAGGCCGAGCAGGTCGAGCGAGCCGTCCTCGGGGCGGTCCTCGACGACGAAGACCACGTTCTCGAGCCCGTCGACCATGTCGTCCGGGAGGGCGTCGAGCTCGGCGACGACCAGCGTCTCGAACTCGGCCTCGTCGAGGGTGAGCATCGCCTGGCCTCTCGTCATCGATCGGGTAGGGGAGCGGTCGGATCTCCGGCGGCGGAAAGACGGAAGGCCCGGAGCCATCGACTCCGGGCCTTCCGAACTGGTTCTCATACAACTGGGGTGAGTAACGGGGCTCGAACCCGCGACCTCCTAGACCACAACCAGGCGCTCTGCCAACTGAGCTATACCCACCAGGACGGTGTTCCGCGGGGCGAACCCGCGAAGCAACTGTACGAGAGTACTACATCCGCGAGGCGAACTCGTCCACGATGGCGGCCGAGACGGCCTGCACCTCGGCGGAGGTGGGGCCCGGCTCGGGGACGAAGACGGCCCGGCGGTAGAAGCGGAGCTCGCGGATGCTCTCGAGGATGTCGGCGAGGGCGCGGTGGCCGCCGTGCTTGGCCGGGGCGTTGAAGTAGATGCGCGGGAACCAGCGGCGAGCCAGCTCCTTCACGGTCGAGACGTCGACGTTGCGGTAGTGCAGGTGCGCGTCGAGACGCGGCATGAACTTGACCAGGAACGCCCGGTCGGTGCCGATGGAGTTGCCGGCGAGCGGCGCCTGCTGCTCGGCGGGGACGTGCTTGAGCACGTACTCGAGCACCTCGTACTCGGCCTCGGCGACGCTCACGCCATTCGGGATCTCCTTCAGGAGCCCCGAGGTCTCGTGCATGTTCCGGACGAAGTCGCCCATGTTCTCCAGCGCCGACGCGTCGGGGCGGATGACGATCGACAGCCCCTCGTCGAGGGGTTCGAGATCGAAGTCGGTGACGATCACGGCGATCTCGACGAGCTCGTCGACGGCGAGGTCGAGTCCCGTCATCTCGCAGTCGATCCAGACAAGACGGTCGGGGGCGCTACTCATGCGCCGAAGTCTATCCGCGGCCACCGACACGGCCGGGGCGGCGGGGAGCGCCTCCTAGAATCGATCTCCGTGATGATCCTCGTCTGCGTGCTGCTGATCGCCAACGCCGTCTGGAACGCCGTCGTCTGGCCGCCGTTCCTCCGCCGGGTGCGGAAGGACCCGCGGGCCCGCGACGCGTCCGGCCGCGCCACGACCTTCCTCCGCGTCCACACGATCCTGATCGGGATCTCGCTGCTGCTCGCCGTCGTCTCCCTGGTCGTCGGCGTGCTGGGTCTCGTGCAGGGCGCCTGACCCGGCCCCGCTGCCGGCGCCGTGGCGACGCCGCCTCGTGAAGGCGCCGTAGTAGCCTGGCGAGACGCCCCCGTAGCTCAGCGGATAGAGCAGCAGCCTTCTAATCTGACGGTCGCAGGTTCGAGTCCTGCCGGGGGCACGGAATCACTGGGATCCGGCCGGTCCCGCGGGTCGCTCGACACGACCAGCCATCGCTTACTCATCGGAAACCCCGCGCAGCTCGCGTCTGCGAACGCTGGTTGCGGATGCGCCGCAGCCGGTACACGAGCTGCGGGTCGGCCTCGACGGCGGCCGGGCTCTCGAGGACGCGCGAGAGCCGCTGGTAGAAGCGCGCCGGGCTGCCGAACGCTCGCCGGATCTCGTCCTTATCAGCCGCGCCCTGGCCGTAGCCGGACGCGAACGCCAGGACTTCGAGATCGGTCACGCGCGCCGGCCCCCGCGGCCGCGCCGGTCGGCTTCCGCGCGCACCTCGTCGTCGTAGCGGTACCGGCCCGTCTCCGGGTCGACCATCACCCGGCCGTCCTTCCACGCGAGCAGCCAGGGCGCTTCCTCGCCGGCGTCGCGGTAGGCCTGCACGGACGAGTCGACGTAGCCGCGGGGGCGGTGCGGGTGGTTCGGATTGTAGGCGACTCCCATCCGACGATCCTGCGCCCGACCACCGACATCAGCGCTCCGCCCGGCTCCACGCGAGGAACGCCTCCGCGGCGTCGCGCAGGGTGTCGCCGCCGCCGACGACCCACTCGTCGCGGCGGGTCACGCACACGTACGTCGGGAGGCCCTGGTAGTCGACGAGGCGGATCCAGCCGAGGTGCTCGCGCTTGTCGCCCACCCACCACTCGTTCGGGAGTACTGACCGCCGAACCATGCTCATCGGAGTCCAGTGGTGCGCCATGGCCCCGACCGTAGGACCAACGACCGACAGCCGCTCCGCCCTAGGCTGAGCCCCACCCACAGAGAACGGATGACGATGGACTACGCCCCGACGATGCTCGAGCGCACCAAGGACGCCCTGCACCTGCTCCACGGCGACGCCTCGCGCCTGCACTTCACCGACTTCCCCGACTACGCGAACATCGGCGACTCCGCGATCGCGCAGGGCCAGTACCGGTACTGGCACTGGCGGAAGCTCGACATCCTCTCGACGTCGTCCTTCCACACGATGCCGCCCCGGCTGTACTCCGCGACCGACCCCGTCTACATCAACGGCGGCGGCAACTTCGGCGGCCTCTACAAGGAGCACAGCGAGCACCGCTACAGCCTCGCCGAGCGCCTCCCCGCCGAGACGATGCTGATCCAGGGGCCGCAGTCGATCCACTGGGCGTCCCCGGCCGACCGCGACGAGTTCATGCGACGCATGGCGCCCCGGAAGCAGCTGCGCATCGCGGTCCGCGACCACGCCTCCTACGACGACCTCAAGGACGACGTCGAGGGGCTCATCCTTTCGCCCGACGCCGTGCACATGCTCGGCCGTGTCCCGGCGCCGGAGCCGACGCAGAAGGAGGTCCGGCTCATCCGCCGCGACCCCGAGTCCGCCGGCGGCCTCGGCGAAGGCATCGACTGGCCGAAGGATCAGCCCGTCACCCGCGCGTCCGCGTGGCTCACCCATCGGACCAAGGAGCTGCCGTTCCTCCGCTCCGCGATCCCGACCGCGAACGGCCTCTGGGAGCCCCGCTCGCGCCGCCGCCTCGCCACCGGGCTCGCGCTCCTGGCGCAGGGCGAGACCGTCGTCACCGACCGCCTCCACGGCATGCTGATCGCGCTGCAGCTCGGCCGGCCCGTGAAGGTTCGCGACAACAAGATCGGGAAGCTGCACAAGTACGTCGACACGTGGCTCGCCGACACCGACGCCGACATCACCTGGGTCTGACGCGCGCGGGGCATTGCCGGTAGCCACATTCAGTCAGCTTGCACGCTTGGCGATCAGCTCGGCGAGGCTCGTCAGGAGCTGGTTCGCGCCAGTCTCGTCGCCGGTCTTCCCCAAATCAGGGGGAGAGCCGAGAACGCGCTTAGCGAACGCCTCGTAGACGCGTGACCGGGCGGGCTGATCGTTCATTGGATCGACAAAAGCCAAGAAAGACTTGAGCTGAACCGAGATGCCCTCGGCCCAGACGGCGGACTGCCGATGATGCGTTGCTTGCCTCGCGAGATAAGCGGCCAAAGCAGATAGAGCGGACAGAAAAGCAAGGTGATAGAGAGTCTGGCGCCAGCTAAAGACCCCATTACCATCTGCGGGTATGAGATATTCGGCCGCAACTAGCGCGCTTGCGGCCAGGACAACAAAACCCAACACGACCATGGTCGCGTTGCGAAAACGTTTCGAGGTTCGGTCCTCGTCGGTGGCGTACTTGTTGAAGGCCGCTTGTAGATCTGTAGCTCCACGCTCTCCCGCTGATCGGGCAGCATTTTCTGCTGCCGTTTCTGCCCGCTTAGCCGCATCCATGGCTTGGCCTACCTGCGTATCAACTCGCTCGCTCAGGCGATTAAGCTCATTCGAAGTAGAGATTTCACTAACGATTAGCGCAAAACGAACGCGGAACGCAGAGAATTTGCGTATTAGCCTGAGCGATTCAGGCGGAAATGTCCCAGAGCGAGTTGTCTTCATTATCTGCTCTTCAATGAAGAAGATAAGGGACTCCGCGGAACTTTCGACCTCAAGTATTCGATCTACTGCTTCACTACCTGACGAAGCGGCGGCGAGGCTTTCAATCTGCCTCAAGGCGCCATCGGTCGTCTCGTCCATCACGTTCGAGCGAACCTGAACGACAGCCCAGATGTTTTCTGCAGATAGCATCGAAAGGAGATCACCAAAGATGCGGCCGACTTTCTCGGCGGTCTGGCCGAAGGGTTGCTTTCCGATGACATCCTTCCCCAAGTCATTGAAGCGGGCTTCGTACCGAATGATGTCCTCGGCGAAGAGGATCCCGTTCTGATCTGCTGCCATGCCGTGACTCTAGCGTCGAGCCAACAACCGAACGAACGCCCCCTCGCCGCTCCCGAAGGAGTAGCGAGGGGGCGTTCGTGCGTGAAGCGGTCGTCAGGCGACGGCCGAGCCGGGCAGGACAGTCGGCCAGGCCTGCGTCGGGTTGACCTCCCACGAGATCTCCTGCTGCTGCGAGCCGTGAGCGACCTTCGCCGAGGTGGTGAGCCCGCCGCCGTTCGACGAGGCGGACACGGTGGCGAGGTAAGGGGTCGCCGAGCTCCACAGGGTGACCCGCGCGTCGACGGCCGGCCGGAAGCCCGCGAGCGAGGCGGTCGGGATGATCGTCGACACCGTCGAGGCCGAGCCGTTCAGGCCCGCGAAGGCGATCGTCGCGCGCTGGCCTCGACGGATGAGTCGGATGAAGCCGTTCGCGTCGAGCGTCCATCCGGCGCCGAGGAGAGACGAGATGTCGCGCCATCCGGTGCCGGCGGAGAGGCGGTTGAACTCGGTCTTGACCTCGGCGAGGATCGCGACGAGGTCGTCTCCGACTGCGCCGTTGTAGGTGAGTGGCATGGGGTGTGTCCTTTCACTGCCATAGGTCGTAGGCGACGCGGAGGTCCGCGCCGGCGGCGGGCGCCGCGTCGAAGGTGATGGTGAGCGTGCCGCCGGCGAGGTCGACGAAGTGCGGTCGCGCCGCGGCCGACGACATCGCGGTCAGGTTGATCGCGCGCGCGGTCTGGAACGGCAGCCCGGATGCGACCGTGAAGACGGTCTTCGCGCCGTCGGCCCCGGTGAGGGTGGTGCGGTCGGCGACGCGGGTACGCCACTCGTTCCCGTCCGCGCCGATGCCGACGTTGATGCCGGGCTCGGGGCCGGACCAGGCGGATCCGGCTGCCTTCGTCCAGGGCGTGACCACGCGGCGGCCGACGTTGTTCGCGAGGAGCATCCGCGAGCGTTCTCCGGTGCCGGCGTCGTGGATGATCGACCGCCACCGCTTCGTCGTCGACGGCCCGTAGAGCATGTTCCCGACGACGGACAGGTCGAGGATCTTGCCGGTGCCGCTCATCGCGAGGAAGCTGCGCGAGTTGTCGACGATCGCGCTGTTCTGGAAGACGTTGTTCGCCTCGATCAGGATGTTCCGCGCGGTCGAGGTGCCGTCGGCGATGATGACGATCTGGTCGCCGATGACGCCCTCGAGCTGGTTCCGGATGATGTGGACGCCGCCGATCGTCTTCGACGAGTCGAGCTTGAGCGTGATCAGCGAGCCCGGGGTGGGGACGCCGTTCTGCCCGGTCCACATGTGCAGGTCGCCGACGAGGATGTTGCCGGTGCCGAGCGTCGACGACCCGATGGGCTGGATCATCATGCAGGCGCCGTCGGGGCCGGGCTGGCGGAGCTGCCCGTGCGAGAACTTGTTGTCGGGCTCGTGCGTGACTCGGATGCAGGAGCCGGTGTTGTTCTGCGCGACGGTGGAGAAGCCGTGGAAGGAGCCGTTCTGCCCCTCGACCTCGAGACCGATCAGTCGGCCCCAGTAGATGAGGCAGTGGTCGATCATCCACCGGCGCCCGGACGTGAGGACGGTGTAGTCGGCGAGGTCACGGCCGTCGACGAAGAGGTCGACCATCGACGCCGACGTGTTCGTCGCGAGCGAGGACGTGGGGTCCGCGCCGAGCTCGATCAGCCGCGTCATGGTGGCGCCAGCGCGGATGACCGAGCAGCGCACGATAGCGTCGGTCGGGTCCGCGTACGGGATGCCCGTTCCGCGCAGCGTCACACCGCCCGGGACGGGCAGCGTGGTGCCGTCGATGCGGTAGACGCCCGGCGGGAAGAAGACCTCCCCGCCGGTCGCGCCGATCAGGACCATCGCCCGGTTGAACGCGGCCGTGTTGTCGGTCGCGCCGTCGCCGACGCCGCCCGCCTGCGGGTCGGTGAAGACCAGCCGCCCGCCGAACTGCTGCGCGAGCAGTCGGGCGGATGCTGAGCTCGGCGCACCGAGGATCAACGAGACCCCGGTGTCGTCGGGGGCGAGGCCGTCCGGCAGGATCGCGCCGTCGAGCTTCCCGGTGGCCGGGTTGACGACGGGGATGGTCGCACCGACCGGGGTGTCCTTCGTGCTCGTCTGCACAACGGTCGGCGTGACGTACCTCGGGAGGGCGGCCTGCGGTTCGCGGAAGGTCCAGGACACCTTGGCTGTCGAGGTGTCGCTGACGAGGCCCTTTCCCTGCACGAGCTCGAGCTCGGAGGCCTTGAGTGCTCCGACCCGCGCCGCGGCAGCGTCGACCACCTGCGGGTTCTCGGAGACCACCTGTTCGGCGATGGGCAGGACGCGATCGTCGATCGCGCGCTGCGTGCGAGTGCCCTCGGTCCCGATCAGGATCGAGGCGCTCACGTCGCCCATGACCTTGATCTCGCCGACGGGGACCATCTCTGCTGTCACTGGCGGACTCCGTTCTTGTAGTAGGTCGCCGTCAGGAGGTCGATGTACGCGGGGTAGATCTTGTCCGGCTCGCCGAGCCCGACAGCGATCACGCCAGGCGGCGCCGGCGCGAGGAGCAGGTCGCCGATCCGGCCGCCCGTGCGGGGGACGCGCAGCTTCCACGGCAGCCGCTCGTACGGGGACGCCTGACCAGCCTCGAGGTAGCTGATCTCGGGCGTGTACCAGACCTCCGGCGAGACGGTCATGGTCGGGTAGAGGGCCGTCTTGAACGCCCCGTCTGCCGCGACGACTGCCTCGATGGGCACCTTCGAGAACAGGCGCCCCTCATCGACGCCGGGGCCCGAGGGAGCGAACCGGAGCCGGACCTGGCGACCGGCGAGCGAGACGAGACGGAAGTCGGTGAGCATGCCCCACACGTCGACCGTGCCCTTGATGGTCGGGCTCGGGTCCGCCTTGAGTGGCGTCTCCTCGGTGAGGATGTTCGACGACTTCCGGCCGGCGGTCGAGGACCAGGCGACCACGTAGACGCTGTACTCCTCGCCGGGCGTGAGGCCGGTGAGCTCGTAGGCACGCACCGTCGGGCTGACCTTGCGGACCACGGTCGGACCCGACATCACGTCGTAGCCTTCGGCGCCTGCCGATGCGGTCCAGGAGATCTTCGCCGAGGTGGGGGTGATGGACGCGAGCGAGAGCACGGGAGCGGGCAGCTCGCCGCTCGGGGTCTCCGAGCCGATCGTGACGCTGCGCGAGTTGGACCCGGTCCGCACGCCGTCCGAGTCGACCGCGAACACCTGGTAGATGTACTGGTTGCCGTTCTCGACGGACGAGTCGCGGAACGTGGTCGTCAGGAGCGCCTTGCCCACCCTGCCCCCGGGCGTGCGCTCGACGTCGTACTTGACGAGCGACCCCTCGGGATCGGAGGACGCCTCCCATGTGAGGGTGGCCGAGAAGGTGGTGACCGTCGGCTGCGCGAGGGTGAAGTCGAGCGGAGCCCGGTTGGTCGGTGCCTGGATAGCGGCGTTGTCGTAGACGGCCTTGAGGTACTCGCGGGTCTGCTCGGGAGCCTGGGCGAGGAACCACGACTTCGGCTTGTTCTGCAGCGTGTTGTCGACGCCCCACTGGGCGCCGCTGGACGGCTGCTGCGAGGACTGCGGGGCCTCCGACAGGACGGAGTCCTTCTGCCAGAGGAAGTCGAACGATCCGACCGTCCCGATCACGACGAGGCGGGTCGCGGTGCAGCCGGTGGGCCCGCCGTTCAGGGCGTTCGGGTTCACCCGCCCGGATCCGTCCAGGGTCCAGCCGACGGCGTCCTCGGGCAGCGGGTAGACGATGTTCGTCGCCCGGGTGCCGACGACGAGGACGTCCTCGAAGTGGTATCCGGTCAGCGCTCCGGTGGACTGGATCGCGGCGTTCGTGGAGCCGTAGATGATCGAGCGGACCCACTTGAAGTTGGACATCAGCGAGTTGCCCGACACCTGGCACGAGTCGGTGTGCGAGGGCTTCTTGCGCTGCTCCTCCGTCTTCGGCGTTTCGTGGAACGCCGGCGCGACGTGGAGGCCCTTCATCAGGATGCCGGAGATGCTCGCGTTCGCGCCGGAGCGGATCGCGGCGACGTCCATGTTGTTGTTGACGTACCGCTTGAGCGTCGAGTCCGGGATGGACAGGTTGCAGAGCTCGACGCCCGAGGTCGGCTTGTTGTCGCTGGACTGGACACCCCAGTACCAGAGCTCGCCCATGTTGAAAATGGCGCCCTCGGTCATATCCGAGAGGAGGATGCCGCGGTTCAAGCCGAGGGCGTAGTTGGTCGCGTTGAACTCGATGGCGCCGAAGGCGACGCCAGGCATCCGGATGCGCACGGACTTCGAGAAGGTGCAGGAGCCCCATTCGTCCCTGCTGATGACGAGCGCCCGGCGCTTGCGGCCGGTGCGCCCGTAGTCGATCCAGATGTCCGAGCCCGCGCCGGCCCCGTCGGGCGCCGCGGTGCCGGGGAGCATCCAGACGACGACGCCGGCGTCCCACTCGGCATCGGTGAAGCTCTTCAGCGCGTCGACGATCGCGGTCGGGGTGAACGCGACGGTCTTCTGGCGCGAGGCGGGGAAGGTGAGGGCCTCAGCGCGCGTCGGGGTGCGCTCGGGCCAAAGGTCCGTGGCGGGGCCGTACTTGGCGGGTGTGGGTCCGGGCATGGTGATGCTCCTCAGCGGGCGTCAGGCGCCCGTCTGCCGGGCATGCGAAGGCCCCCGCCGGGAGTGGCGGGGGCCGGGTGGAGCTCGGAGGTGTCGCGCGCGGCCGCGGGCGACGGGTGCGTCGTGCTGACCAGGTCAGCGGCGAGGGCCGAGGAAGGCGTGCTCCTTGTGCATGCGCTTCACGGAGGCTTCGCGGGCGGACTCGGAGGGTCCGGGATCGACAGTGAAGCCGACGGGCAGCGGGCCCGCCTCGTGGCGTCCGCGCTGCTCGGTGTCCTGGCGGGCGTTCACGCCGATCTCGGTCGCCAGCGCGGAGAGCGCAGCGAGGACGACGATGACGAGGGCCTGCCAGGTGAAGCCGTAGATGAGCGGCAGGATCAGGGTCGCGATCGCGGCGAGGATCGCGGCGCCGGTCTTCAGGCCGCCGGCCCACCGCCCCTTGAGCAGGGGGACGCCGAAGGTGGTAATCGCGCCGGCGACGAGGGCCAGCAGCTGGCCCGCCTCGACGTCGTCGATGAGCTCGTCGGCGAGCGCGGTCTGCAGTGCGCCGAAGATGAGGATGAAGCCGGGCAGCAGCGCGGCGAGGTACTTCTGGATCACGGGATTACTCCTTGGGTGAGATGGTGGGTGCGGAGATTCCGCTGCCGGGGAGGACGGATTCGAGGCGCGGCCAGCGTTCGATGTCGTCGGGGTCGACGCCGCGGAGGATGAGCTCGCGGCGCATGACGGTCGCGTGCTCTTCCATGCGGCGGCGGTTGCGCGCTTCGGCTTCGGCGCGTTCGTACTCGCGGTCGCGCTGGGCGACGAGGTCGTTCTTCCGCTTCGATTCCTTGGCGGAGACGCCGGTCTTGATGAGGGTGATGATGGACACGAGCTCGCGAAAGAAGACGCCGATGCCGCCGGCGCCGAGGACGGCGACGACGAGGGCGACCACGTTCACGTTCTCCATAGGCGGCACTGCGGGGCTCCCTACTCGCTGCGCGGCGCGATGTTCTGAGTTCGCCTCCGCAGCGCCTCGGCGACGCGGGACTGGAAGTCCTGGTGCGTGGGGTCGGACGCGAAGATCTGCAGCTCGACGTATCGGCGGAGCAGGACGACCATCGCGACGAAGACGAGGGTCGTGGCGACGGCGGCGGTGATCGAGGTGAACGCGGTGCGGCCGAGGATGACGAGGTAGATCAGGATCCCGAACGCGGCGGCGGGCGCCGCTGGCACCTCGAGCACCCAGTAGCGGGTGAGGCGGCCGACGAAGCCGAGCACGCCGCCGACGAGGAGCAGCAGCGACCAGACGCCGATGAGCCAGTCCCAGCCTGCGAGCTCGACGACCACGGTCGTCGGGGTGAAGAAGAGCGCGTAGACGCCCCCCGCCACGATCGCGAGGTAGATGACCATGTCGATGATCCGGATGAGCGCCTCGAGGCGCCGGCGCTTCTCGTCGGGGATCGGGTAGCGGTCCACGCGGGTCAGCCGACCGCGGACGGGACGGGGTTGGCCGCCTGCGCCGCCTGCAGGTCACCGACGCGACGCTCGGTGTTCTGCACCCCCGTGAGGAGATCCGCGAGCACGACGTCGAGCGGGGCGCTGACGTCGCGGTGCTGGATCAGGTCGAGCTGCCCGAGTCGCGCGAGCAGCACGTCCTGCTTCTGCAGCATCAGGTCGGCCTTCGCGACCGCGAGCTCGGCGTTGATGGCGCCGGCCTGGATGACGGCCCACGCCGGCTGCTTGCCGTCGCGCCAGGGGATCTCTTCTCCGAACGACACGTCGTCCTCCTCGATTGGGGTGTAGGTGTTGGGCAGGGTGGTGATGGGGATGCCGCGGAAGTAGTCCCACGGGTTGAGGCGGGGACCGCCGACCTTCTCGTAGTGGTGCCAGTGCAGGTGCGGGGCGTACCGCCAGAGCAGCCGCTCGCCGCGGAGTACGCCGGACGCCCCGGAGAGCGCGACGGGCTGGCCGTAGTCGACGACGGTCCCGGCGGGCACGAGGAAGCGCGAGAGGTGCAGGTACTCGTCGTACGCACCGGTGCGGCGGCCGTCCTCGTCGAGGTGCCAGAAGCGGATCGTGTTGCCGCCGGTCCCGTCCCACGGAATCAGGCCAACGACCGACCGGCATGGGGCGCGGAGGGTGGTGCCGTAGGTCGCGACGAGGTCCACGCCGCCGGCCGATCCGCGGGCGCGGTGGTGACGGAAGGAAACCCACGGGTCGCGGTCGTCGTCCTCAATGACGGGGAAGCCGTTCGCGTTGTCGTAGCGCATGGTGCTCTCTCTCGTGTCAAGCCGCGCGGAAGAGGCGCCCGCTGGCATCGATCTGCAGGTCGCCCGAGCCGCGGTCTGTGCGGGTGAGGCGGCCGTCGGCGCCGAGGCCGACGTTCCCGGCGCCGTTGGCGCTCCGGGTGAAGCGGCCGTCGGCGCCAATGGTGAGGTTCCCGCCGCCGGGGTCGCCGGGATCGTTGGGATTCTCGCCAGGCTCCTCGCCGCCGTCGCCGGTGTCGGGCCAGTCGCCCGCGAGCGCCGCTCGGATCGCCGGGTCCGGGTCCATCAGGCCGTCGGTGATGCCCTGCCAGATGCCGTCGGCCGAGCCGTACGTGGTGTGGCTGTGGGAGCCCGACCATGCGGAGCCGTGGAAGTCGCCTGCGCCGGCGGCGTAGCCGACGACGTCGCCGGGCTCGAGGTGCTGCCCGACCGAGACGGTGATGCCCCAGAGGTGCGCCCATGCGGCCCGCTTGTCGGAGTCGTCAATGCGGATGCCGACGACGGGGCCGAGGCCGCCGGTGCTGCTGACGACGTAGACGTCGCCGGGCGCCCAGACGGGGATCGGCCGGCGGGCGGAGGCGTTGATGTCGAGGCCGCGGTGCCCGAACGACGAGTAGAAGGGGCCCTGCGCGCGGAACGGCGTGGTGAAGTTCGCGGGGTTGTAGAACGCCCGCCAGTCAGCGGTCGGCATCAGCTGGTCGGGAGGTTGTGGACGAAGAAGTCGCCGTCCTTGAACTCGAGCCACGTCCCGGCCGCGCCGCCGTTGCCGACGATCTGCATGCTGTCCTCGCTCATGGTGATCGAGTTGCCGCCGGCCTCGATGCGTAGGCCGTCCCTGTTGAGCTGGACGGAGGCGTTGCCCACGGTCGAGATGCGGAGGGCGTCCTCGTTGAGCTGCACGACGCTCGACCACGCCTGGATGACCATCGGGACGCCGAACGCGATGACGTTGCCGGTGCCGTCCTTGTAGAACATCTGCATCGAGTAGTTGACGTCGCCGACGTCGGAGGAGACGATGCGGCCGCCGCCGGTGACGTGCATCGTGCCCGTGACGCCGAGTCGGCCGGTGAAGTCGGCGGGTCCGTCCCAGTCGATCGTGCCGTCGCCGCGGAGGGTGCCGGTGATCTCGACCGTGCCGTAGACCTTCTGCGAGCCCTGGCCGGCGTTCTCGCCCTCGGCCTCTCCGACGACGAGGCCCTCTTCGGAGAGGATGCGCAGCGCGCCGTGGGTGACGGACGAGTAGCCGATGGGGGCCTGGGTGACGAGCCGCTCGAGCTTCTCGAGGCGGCGCAGCAGCTCGGACTTGTCGAGGTCGTCGTACTGCATCAGGGCCTCCACGGCTGGACGGACAGGGGCACCGCGGAGGTGAGGTCGCAGGAGTAGCCGATGACGTACTGCGGATACCACCCGCGCGGGATGAGGTGGTCCCCGCCGGTGTAGACGCGGATCACGCTCCCGATGCGGATCGACTCGAGGAGGGTGTTCTTGATGCGGACGCCGGAGGGCTCGTCGCGGACGTCGAGCTCGTACTCGCCGCGGGCGGTGTACTGCCACTGCTCGGTCGGCTCGCGCTGCCAGCGCAGGTCGGACATCGCGTGCCCGCGGAGGTGGTCGACGTCGTCGATCTCGGGGTAGGACTCGGAGCGGTCGCGGATCATCGTCGTGGTGCCCTCGAGGCCGTTCGCGAAGGCGACGCGCTTGTCGGCCTCGGAGCCCTTTCCGAAGGCGACCGATCCGGTGCGGAGCTGCTGGGCGTTGAGGCGGTAGACGACGTCGGTGAGGGGCACGTTGGGCGCGTCGAGGTTGAAGTCGAGGGCGCTCGAGGGGAGCGTCGGGGTGCCGCAGCGGACGACCCACTCGATGTTCGAGGCGCCGGCCTGGTCGTAGATGGTCCAGCGGGGCTCGAAGTCGATGTCAGGGCCGTCGCTGGTGCTCTGCAGCTCTGTGAGCGCGCGTTCCGCGGTCCAGCCCTCGTAGTACCACCAGGTGCGAGAGACGACGCCAGGGCCGTCCTCGGGGAGCACGAGGGGCAGGTTCCAGTTCGCGGTGTGCCCGGAGGTCGCCGCGGCGAGGAGTGCGCGGGCGGCGCCGGCGAAGCTGCGGTCCTTCACCTCGAGGGTGCCGTTGCGGTAGCTGCCGTCGTCGACGGGGTAGAGGAAGCGGTTCTTGAGGAAGTCGCGGACGCAAGAGGTGCGGATGGTGAACGTCTTCGAGCTG
Source organism: Rathayibacter sp. VKM Ac-2927 (assembly GCF_022815525.1). NCBI lineage: Bacteria > Bacillati > Actinomycetota > Actinomycetes > Micrococcales > Microbacteriaceae > Rathayibacter > Rathayibacter sp. VKM Ac-2927. Next base: position 621,659 of record NZ_JALGRT010000003.1, on the reverse strand, counting down.
CGCGCCCACGGGTCGATGGTGTGGATGTAGCCGGCGTACTTCACCGTCCCCTCCCACGAGGAGACGAAGATTCGGTCCCAGAGCGGCAGCACGAGCGCGCGCCACGGAAGGTCGGAGTCCGGGCGGATGGTGAAGGAGTGCGAGCCGGTGGAGACGCCGTTGATGACCCGGTTGAACGAGGAGGCGGAGACCTCGGCGGTGACCTCGGCGAGGTATCGCCCGGAGTGGCCGTCGCAGATGAAGTGCCGCCAGGCCATCGGGGCCTCCTCAGATGTAGGTGTCGGTGACCTCGGTCTTGAGGACCGCGAGGTCGGTCGCGGTGAACTCGTACGGCTCGCCGGGGCGCACAGTCCAGACGTCGCCGCGTCGCACGCCGCCGAGGTCGACGACCCCGTCGACGCGGAGGAAACCGTCGCGCATGTCGATCGTGTGCTCGTGGCCGGCGGCAAGCGCCCGGATGACCGTGTACTCGCCGGTCGGCCCGAAGATCGTGTAGCCGTTCGGGAGCAGTCCTTGGATGTGATGAATCGGACGGGCGGGGAAGTTCCCGCGGTGGAAGGCGGCGCGCTGCTCGAACGTCTCGGTGGCGCCGTACTTGCGAGGGTCGGCCATCCACACCTGGACCTGCCAGTCGGCGACGCTCGCGCGCGTGCCGCTGCGGATGGTGAAGCGGGTGCGAGCGGCCAGGCGGCAGCGGCCCCAGAGCGAGCCGCTATCGCGCTGGACCTGGATGAGCGCGTCGTCGCCGTCGGCGAGGAGTCCGGTGAGGCGGTCCTTGAGCGCGTCGAGCTCTTCCGGGCTGGGCGCGTGGGCGGTGCCGGAGAGCGCGACGGTGCGGGGACCGAGGCGGCCGGAGGCGTCGAAGGAGCCGTGCCCCTCGGGCTTGGCGACGTCATCGCGGCGGACGTCGACGCCGTCGTCCCAGCCGGTGAAGCCGACGGGGTCAATGAGGAAGCCGCCGGCCGCGGGGAGGTCGGCGCCGCGCCCGTGGAAAGTGACGGCGCCGACCGTGACGGTGAGCTTCGGTGTGCGCATCACGCTCCTCTCAGCTCGTAGTTGATCGCGTTCGCGGCGACCGTTCCGACGGTCTCCTCGGACATGCCGGGGCTGGTGTGAATGTGCTGCTCGACGAGCGGCCCTCCCTCTTCGCCTCCGAGCCGCGCGGCGAGGTCGGCCTGGTCGGCGACCGCGGTGCGCGCGAGCGCGTCGGAGAGACCGATGGCCGGCACGATGGTGCGCGCGTCGGGGACGGTGAGCAGCGCGTCCATCTGCGCGCCGACGACGCCCTGGCTCGCCTCGAGGCCGCCGGCGAACTGGTCGCCGATGGCCTCGCCTGCGGTGCGGAGCCCGGTCCAGCCGGAGCCGGAGAACGGGCCGCGCTTGGCGGGCGAGTGGGGGAAGAAGTCGGCGACGCCGCCCATGAGGTCGCCGACGACGTCGCCGATCCCGGACGCCGCGGCGACGAGCCCGTCGACGAACATCTGCCAGACGGCGCCGCCCGCGTCGAGGAGCCACTGGCCGAGCGCCTCGAAGGCGTCCCCGATCATGTCGGGCAGGCCCTCGAAGAACGCGACGAGGTCGTCTCCTGCGGTGCCGGCCCCGGTGACGAGGTCGACGAAGAAAGAGATGACCTTGACGATCCAGTCGATGAGGACCGCGAGGACGCCGATGACGATGCCGAGCGCCCACGCGAGCCCGTCGATGAGGGGCGTGATGAGCGCGAGGATCGGCACGAGCAGCGCCGTGAGGAGCCCGATCAGCGGCGTCAGCAGGGCGCCGACGAGCTGGATGATCGGCTCGAGCAGCGGCAGCAGCGCGGCGACGAGGGAGAGGATCGGGGTGATCAGCGGGAGGACGGCCTGCAGGAGTTGCCCGATGAATCCGGCGAGGAGAGCGATCAGCGGCGCGAGCGCGAGGAGCACCTGGCCGAGGACGTCGCCGAGGGTGGTGGCGATCGCGAGGACGATCGGGATGAGGGTCGTGATCGCGGAGCCGAGCTGGCCGACGAGCATCTCGACGAGCGGCCCGAGGATCGCGAGCAGCGGCGGGAGGATCGTGGTGAGCAGCTGCGCGAAGACGCCGATCAGGGTCGCGAGGATCGTCGCGATGACGGGGATGACGGGCAGCAGCGCCGAGAACGCGCCGGTGAGCGCGCCGATGAGGACCTCGGCGATGGGCTGCAGGACGGTCATCAGGGTCGAGAGGACCGTGACGAGCAGCCCGCCAACGGTCGCCGCGAGCCCGCCGAACGCCGCCATGAGGGCGGGGAGGATCGGCTGGATGGCCTGCAGGATCAGCGACAGGGGGGAGAACGAAGTCCACAGGTCGAGGACCTGCCCGGCGAGCGGGCCGATGGCCTCGAAGAGGGTGATCGCGCCGTCGCGGACGCCGAGGAGGAACCCCACGATGGGGGCGTCCTCGTCGATGTCGAAGGCCTTCTGGAAGCCGGTGGTGAAGTCGCCGCCGATGACGAGGTCGTAGATCGCGATGACGCCGCCGCGGACGTCCTGCAGGAACGAGACCAGGCCGGTCTCGTCCTCGGTCTGCAGGGACGCGGCGAGGCCGCCGTCTGCCTCGCCGGTCTTGATGATCGAGAAGAGGTCAGTGGCCGCCTCGATGCCCTGCTCGAAGCCGCCTGCGATCTTCGGGCCGAGTTCGATGGACTGGTCAGCGAGGAACCCCATGCCGTTGCCAGCGAGGTTGAAGACGGCGGTGCCGAGCGGCTCGAGAGCGAGGAGGGCGTTGTTCTTGACGATGGTCCAGGACTCGCCGAAGTCAGCGGTCGCCTTGCCGACGCCGAGGATGGTGTCCTCAGTGGTGCCGGCGGACCCCATCAGGTCGTCGAGGTTGATCTTCCCGGACTGGATGGCGCCGACGAACTGGGCGGCGCCCTTCGTCCCGAAGACCTTCCCGGCGAGGTCAAGCGCACCCGCGGTGTCGCCCGCGGCGACGAAGCCCTGGATCTCGCCGGTGACGCGCTTGAACGCGGCCTGCGGCTCCTCACCGTCCTTCGCGAGGGTGATCATGCCCTTCGACATGGACCCGAGGACGGCGGTCGCGTTCAGGCCCGCCTTGTCGAGAGTGCCCATGAGGGCGACGGAGTCGCCGAACCCGAAGCCGAGGTTCTGCAGCGCGGGCGCGACGGTCTGCACACCGGACGCGAGCTCGTTCATGCCGACGCCGGTGGCCTGGGAGACCCGGAAGAGGTCGTCCATGCCGCCCTCGACGGCGTCGCCCTCGATGCGGAAGGCGGAGAACGCGGCGGTGGTCTTCTGGACGTCGACGTCCTGGTCGAGGATCCGGCCGGCCTCGAGGTACTGCTTCGCGACGGTCTGCAGGGTCTCGCCGGACAGGCCGAGGCGGGTGTTGAGGTCGGAGACGGTCGCGCCGGCCTGCTCGAAGCTGGTCGGGATCGTGGCGGCGACGCGCTTCGCGTCGTCCTCGAGCCCGGCGAGTGCTTCGCCGGTGGCGCCGGTGCCGACGCGGATGGTGTCGGAGACGTCGTCGAAGACGGCGCCCGCCTTGTAGAAGCCGGTGAACGCGCCGCCGAGGGTCGCGCCGATGGCCGCGATCGGCAGGGCGCCCTTGAGCGCCCCGCCGAACCGGCCGCCGGCCTCCTTGCCGCCGGCGTCTCCGGCGATCCCTGCTTCCTTCGTGATCGCCTGCGCGATGACGCCCTGCGCGCCTGCCATGGAGGGGACGAGCGCGAGGTAGGCGGTGGCGAGTTCGACGGTGTCGGCCACGGTCACCGCCTTCCGGGGTCAGGTGCTGCGCGGCGTGTAGCCGAGGAGCTGGTCCATCGCCTCGAGAGAGAGGACGGTGGTGCCGATGCGGCGGGTCGCCTTGGGGCGGGGGATGGGCTTGGGCTTGCCGCCCTTGCCGCCGCCGCGCTGCCAGTTGCCGGCGCCGAGGCGGTCGACGGCGACGGCGAGGAGCTGCACGGTCATGTCCCACTCGGCGAGTTCGCCGTGCACGGCCCGGTAGTAGGCGGAGCCGCGCGGTGAGTGGCGCATAATCGCGCGCAGGTCGAGCCACGACAGTTCTGGTGTGCCGAGGAGGTCGATGGACCGGCCGGCCATGTAGAGGTCGTAGCGGAGGGCCTCCCCGTGTTCGACTAGCTGTCGGTGGAGGCCGACGATTCCCCCGGCGTGATGCCCGACGCGTCGGCCCACGCCTCGTAGAGCGCGGTGAGCTGCTCGAGGGACTCGATCTGCTCGAAGGCGTCGGGGATGTAGTGGTCCATCAGCAGGCGGACGACGTCGGCCTTGGAGCTGCCGCTGATCTGGAGGACGAGCTTCGGCTTCACGAACTGCAGCTTCGGGAGCGAGTAGGTGGTGTCGTCGCCGGGGAGCTTGAACTCGAAGCGGTTCTGCTTGATCGACGCCTTGGATGCGGGGACGGTGAACATGGGGACCTCCGTGGGATGGGTGGGACCGTGGATGGTGGAGCCGACCGGGCGGGGTCCCGTCCGCCCGGTCGGCGTTCGTGGGGCGAGGGTCAGCCGGTGACCTTGATGCCGTCGTCGGAGAGCTCGCGGTAGAAGCCGCCGATCTCGTCGTCGTAGTAGGCGGTGAGGGTCACCTGGCGGAGCGCGGCGCCGGAGGTGTTGTAGGAGGTGTCGCCGGTGGCGGTGACCTGCGCGTCGGGGAGCTCGATGGAGATGACGGCGTCGCCGTCGGCCATGTCGAAGATCCACGCGAGGCGGGGGGCCTCCTCGCCGGAGACGGTGACGATCATTTGCTCGCCGTGAGCGGTGGTCGCGGGGGTGACCTCGACCGCGTCCTCGCCGTAGATGGCCTTCGCGGCGTCGGCGTTGAGGTACTCGAGGAACGCGAACGAGAACTCGACCTCGAACCCGGTCTGGGTGCGCTTGACGACGAGGCCGGACCACTCCTTGATGGTCGTGACGTCGCGGTTCTCGGTCTTGGAGAGGCCGTCCTCGGAGACGTAACCGTTGGGGCTGTAGCCGGCGGGGATGCCGCCCTTGGGGTCGGTGCGTCCGGCGGTGCCGGTGGGGGCGGTGAGGACGCCTCCGGTGACCTTGGACTTGCCGGAGATCACCTTGCCTGCGGTGTTCATGGGGGCCCCTTTCTGGGCAGCACGAGGTGACCGTCCGGAGACGGTCCTGGGTGGTGGTTGGGACCGTTCCTCGCCGGGGTGGCGGGGAGTCAGAGGGCTGTGCGGCGGGCGGCGATCGCGTAGGTCGCGGTCGCGCGCGCGACTTCGGGCAGCAGCGGGTCGGGGAGGAAGTCGGGCGCGGACTCGGTGTCGACGCGGCGGACGGTGACGTCGCCGATGCGGCCGGCGCGGCCGGCGGCGATCATGATCGCGTCGTTGAGCAGCGCGAGCTTCATGGCGGCGTCCTCGGTGGAGGCGTACGCCTCGACGGTGACGCGGTGGACGACGGTAACGAGGTCCTCGTCGTAGCCGCCGACGGGGCGCACGCGGGTGAAGATCTTCGGCCGGGGCGAGGGGATGCGGCCGTAGGCGTGGGCGCCGGTGCCGGCGGCGAAGGTGTCGAGGTGCTGGTAGACGGCGGTGCGGGTGTCGGGGGCGACGAGGATCTCGGGCTCGGCCATGCTCACCTTCCGGCGTCGAGCGCGCGGGTGAGCGCGCGGTCCTCGGCTTCGGCCTTCCGGCCTTCGCGGGAGGAGGTGATGACGTAGGCGCCAGCGCGGTTGCGGCCGACTGCCTCGAGGACGGTGAAGTCATCGTCGGATCCGGCGGCCGCGCGGATCGCGTCGGCGCGGCGCTTGAGCTCGCCCTGCACCTCGGGGCTCTTGAGAATCGCGGCGGCGGTCTTCGAGTTCATCTCGATGCGGACGCTGCCGGCCATCAGCCCTCCCAGCGTTGGATCGTGAGCTGCGTGTGCGCGAGCGCGCCGGTGGGGGAGGGGACGCGGAGGACGTCGCCGAGGACCTCGTACTCGATGCCCTGGTATTCGATGTGGTCGTCGGCGCGGACGTCGGCGGTGGGCGGTGCGGCGACGGTCCAGCCGGTGAAGACGGCGGCGCGACCGTCGGTGTTCTCGGCGGACCGGGCGGGTTCGAGCCAGCAGCCGGTGATGGCGGTGCGCTCGGGGTGGTCTCGGTCGGCGACGTCGACGCCGCCGTCGGTGATTCGCGGGTAGCGGATGCGGGTGATGGTCTCGCGGGCGAAGGTGGAGAGCATCAGGGGGTCCAGCCGATCCGGTAGGGCGCGAGCTGCTCCTGCTCGTGGGGGAGGAGGACGGTGCCGCCGGCGACGCCTGCGGCGGTCGTGGACCAGGTGACGGACGCGGAGAGGGTCTGCTCGCGGACGATGCCGAGGGGGGAGCCGAGGGCGCGGGAGGCGATCTGCAGGGTGAGGTCGGCGACGGTCGCGGGGACGTCGGCGTAGCCGTGGGTGAAGGTCGCGACGATGCCGCCGAGGCGGTCGGTCCAGCGGCGGCCGCGGATGAGGCCGAGCCCGGACACGTCGAGGGTCGCGACGTCAACGGTGGTGCCACGCTCGACGACGCTGACGAGGTCGACGAGGCGGAGGGTGGGGAGGACGAGGAGGTCCCCGCCGGGTCCGTCGAGGCGGACCTGCAGCTCCTCGACCTTCGCGATGTGCCAGCCGCAGTGCTCGCGGATGAGCGCGGACGCGGCCGTGAGCGCGGCGTCGAGGTAGAGGTGGGTGGTGGCGGTGATGGCGCCCAGCGACCGGGCGGCCATCTGCTCCTTGTCGGCGAATGCCTCGGCCACGGCGCCTCCTACTTGGTCTTGGGCGCGGGCGCCTGCTTGTCGCGCGGCTTGCGTGCGGCGGTGTTGCGCGGGTCGGCGGCGGCCTTCGTGGCGGCTCGGAGCACGGCGCCCGCGGGCACGTCCTCGTCGTCGAACTGGTAGGTGCTGCCGCGGTAGTCGTACTCTCTGAGCGCCATGGCGCGGGTCCCTTCGGAGGTGTGGCTGACGGGGCCGGGCGGTGAGGCCCGACCCCGTCAGATGGATCACGCCGGAGCGGCGCTCGAGAAGGTGACCTTCACGAATCCGGCCGGCTGCCGGGCGGCGAGCGCGAGGCGCTCCTCCGCGCGGATGGTGACGCGGTTGTTGGTGAAGTCGTCCTCGTCGGTGTTGGTCGACTCGACGCGCACGCCGCCCTTGCGGATGACGGACGCCGACTGGGCGTAGGCGCCGACGAGGGCGGTGCCCGCGGTGATCGCCGGGGTGACGACGGTGCGCAGGCCCCAGAGCGGCGGCTGCTCCTGGATGCCGCCGTTGCCGTACTGGCCGGAGAAGAACCCTCCGCCGAAGTACTGGCCGTTGCCGTCCTTGGAGAGGCGCAGCGTCTGGTAGTCGGCCGGGTTGATGACGATGCCGTCGGCGTCGAACCCGGATCCGGTGACGACCTTCGTGATGGCGCGGAACAGGGCGTCCGCGTTGTCGGTGCGGTTCGCGGCGGCCTCGGTCTGGATGCCGACGCGGTTGAGCAGGCCCCGGATGTTGGTGCCGGCGCCGCTGCCGGAGAGCAGCTGGTTCTCCTCGAAGAGCCCCAGGTGGTAGAGGAGGCGGCCGTCGACCGCGCTCTTGTACCAGGGCAGGTCCTCGATGATCTCGTCGGACTCCTTGATGAACGCGGCGATCTTCTTGAGCGCCTCGGTCACCGCGGTCGGGTCGGCGAAGTGGAGCTGCGGCTTCTGGCCGTTCTCCGCGACGGTGGTGAAGTCGCCCTCGAGCGCGCCCTCGACGAAGTAGGTGATCGCCGAGCCCGAGATGGTCTCGCTGCCGAGGAGGTCCGCGACGGTCAGGCGGCGGCGGACGCCGGTGACGATGTTGCGGTCGACGTCGGTGACGGCGGGGCCGAACACGGAGCCGACGGTCTGCACGTCTCCGGCGGCCTTGAACTCGGGGGCGGAGAGGGTGAACTTGCTGCCCTTCTTCCCCGCGAGCTGGTCGCCGACGGTCTTGATGAAGTGCTCGCCGAGCGACTTCGCCTGCTTCTGGGCGGGCGCCTCGTCGGCGCCGGTGAGACCGGCGGAGAGGTCGTCGAGGGCGCGCTTGCCGTCGAGCTTCTTGGCGAGGTCGGCCGCGGTCTTCGCGAGGGTGTCAGCCTCGGCGAGGTCCTCGTCGGTGACGTCGTCACCCTTGGCCTTGAGTCCGGTGATGAAGTCGCGGGCCGCCTTCTGCGCGGCCGCGTGCTGTTCCATGAGAGTCGCCATCAGGCGCTCCTTTCGCTGAGGAGGATGGTGGATTCACGCAGTGCCACGGTCGCCGCGCGGGAGCGCGACTTGGCGGACGGGTTGACGCTCGGCTCCTCGTCGGCCGGCGACTTGGCCCCGTGGGGCTCCTCGTCGTCGGCGGACTTGGCCGGTGCTTGACCGCTGGCCTTCTCCGTGTCTTCGGTGGGGAGAGTGGCGAGGACGTTGCTCAGCAGATCGACTGCCGAGCGGATGTCGCCCTCGTTCTTTGCCGACAGGGTTCTGCCGGCCTTCGCCGCGTCGACGAGCGCTTCCGCGTTCGCCTTCACGGCGACGACTGAGGTGTCCTGGTTCGCGCCGATCGGCACGAACGAGAACTCGTAGACCTTGAGCTTCCGCAGCTCATTGGCCTTGGCGCCGTCCTCGAGCTCGACAGTGCCCTCGTCGAGGACGTCGTACGCGAAGGACAGCTGCGAGAGGCGCCGGCCCTTGACGAGCCGGTAGACCTGCGGGCCCTTCGGGGAGTCGAGGTCGAACTTGCCGCGAACGCGCCACCCGTGCTCGTCCTCGCTCATCTCGAGCGCCTCGGCGACGTAGAAGTCGGGGTCGTCGAGGCGGTGACCGAAGAGGCCGGGAAGAGCGTTGCCCGACGCCTCCCACTCGTCGATGGTGTCGAGGAACGCGCCCTTCGCGACGATGTCGCCGTAGCTGTCGGGCGTGCGGGTGAACGTTGACGGGTAGACGATGAACTCGCCCTCGGCGAGGCCGTCGTCGGGTCCCGCCTTGACGCTGACGGGGACGGTCTTGGTCTCCATGGGAGCCTCCTAGTAGCTGATCGAGACGCCGCAGTTGCAGCCGGAGACGCCGTCGGCGCCGAGGACGGGGTCGCCTGGCCAGTCGGCGCCGTTGGAGAACTGTTCGTCGATGCCGACGGTCTCGCCGTCCATCGCGGCGTGGTCGGGGCGGGGGTTGTCGCCGGTCTCCCACGTCTTCTGGGCCGCGCTGCCGGTGGTCTGCTGCGCGGCTTCGACGAGCGCGAACCCGGCGAGGCCCGCGACGAGCGCGGTCGCGGCGGATCCGCTGCGCGCGGACTCGGCCTCGGCGAAGACGTCGGCGGGGTCCGCGTCGTCGTCGTCGATGGCGTCGTCGAGGCGTTCCTTGGTCGTCGAGTTGATGGCGCCGGCGCGCGAGTCTGCGACGGCGCGGAGGAACGCGCGGGTGCGGTCCTCGTCGTAGTCGCCTTCGGTGAAGCCGAGGCGCTTCGCCTGCTCCTGCCCGAGCTCGGTGGCCGTGGTCATCGCGAGGGCGTAGAGGTCGTCGGAGAGCTCGCGGTCCCAGCGGGCGCCGTCCCAGTAGTCGCCGGCCGCCTTCGCGCCGAGGGCGGAGAGGACGGCACGGCGCTGCCGGGCGAAGAACGTGGAGAGGACCTCGGCGGCCTTCTCGACGTAGCTGGTGGTGTCGAGGTCGTCGGACTTGAGCGACACACGCGATCGCGGGGCCTTCCGTCCCGACTTGGGTGCGGAATCGCGGGGGGAAGCCTGCCCGCCCATGAGGACGTTGAGCGGTGTGGCGAGCTGCGCGGCGTCTCCGCCGAGGGCGGGCATGTTGTTGCGCGAGCGCGCCTCGTCGGCGGTCATCCAGGGGCGGCCGACGGAGGTGGAGAGCCCGGCGGCCTGCTCCTCGAACGAGCCCTGCAACTTCTCGGCGATGTTGAACTCGACATAGATGCCCGCGGCGGCCGCGACGCGGGGGACGAGGAAGGTGTTGAGCCGGTCTTCGATCTGGGCCATGAGCGGGCCGAGGGTCTCGCTGTAGAGCATGCGCCGGAACTCGCGCACGTTCGAGAAGTTGGCGTTATCGAGCTGCCCGATCATGGTCGGGTTGACGTGGTAGACCGACGCGACGGTGGAGATCGCGAGCTTCGCCGCGTCGATGTACTCCTCCTCGTGGGCGGAGAAGCCGACGCGGCTCATCTTCATGCCGTCCTCGAGGAGCAGCGTGCCGCCGGCCTTGCTGCCGCGTCCGGAGAAAGCGTTCTTAAAGGACTCGGTGAACCGCTTGCGTGCCGCTTCGCCCCACTCGCCGGCGGGCCGTTCGATGACAGTGCCGACGCGGCCGCCGCGGGCCCACACCTGCTGGCGGTACTCGGACGCCTGGATCTGCTCGGCGAGGGTGGACTTGAGCGCCTCGATGGGCGACTTCCCCTGCTTCTTCGCGATCGGATTCCAGCCGACGAACGGAAGGACGTTCTCGGCGTCGATCTTGAAGGACTCCTTGCCGGGAGGCGCGACGATCCACTTCTCGGGCGCCCAGAAGTCGCCGCCCTCGTTGCCGACCACCCATGCCGCGGGGATTGGGCGGATCTCCCACCCGGACGCGGTGTCGCTCTCGGCGAGCAGCCAGTAGGCGATGTCGTAGAGGTCGATGGTGGAGACGAGGTCGTAGATGAGCTCGTAGCTCGTCATCGAGGCGTTCGGCCGCTTGAGCAGCTGCGCGACGGGGTCCTCGCGGGTACGGCGGCGGTCGTCGTCGTCGAGGCGCTGGAAGGTGTGGATCCCGAGCTGCGCGATATTCCGGGCGCGGAAGGAGACGACGGAGCGGAGTGCGGGCTGCGTCTCCCAGAGCTCCTCCGTGGACAGGCCGAGCACGCTGCTGGTCGTCGTCGAGATGTACTCGACGGGCACGCCGGCGCGGTAGTCGGGTCGAGTGCCGCGGAGGATATCGAGGAGTCCCACGTCGCCTCCTTCGGGTTCAGAGCACGAGGACGTCGAAGTCCTCGTAGGCGGACCGGACGGGGGCCGGGTTGGTCATCAGCAGCCAGAGCGCGCCGATCGCGGCCATGAGCGGCGCGGCGTCCTCCGGGGATCTCTTGCGGTCGATCGCCCAGCCGTCGCCGAGCGCCTTGATCTGCGCTGTCGCCGCCGCGATATCGAGCGGCGCCTGCGCGCCGTGCGTGAGCGTGACGACGTCGTCGCCGTCGTCGAGGGTGTGGCGCAGCGCGTCGTAGAACTGGCCGCACGCGCGCGACAGCTCGGCGTCCTGCCACGGCTCGAGGGCGATACCGGCCCGCTCGAAGTCCGCGACGAGCGAGGACACGGGCGCGCCGCGCGTCTGCAGCGTCACCAGGTCGGGGGCGACCTGCCGGTCGGCGTGGAGGAGCCATGGGATGACCCACTCGGTGCCCGCGCGGCGCGCGGCGAGCTCGACGCGGCGCCGCCCCTGGTCGTCCCAGAACGCGATCGCGATCGACGCCCACGTTCGGTCGTGCGACACGTCGACGCAGTACGCCGCCGGCCGGGCCCGGTCGCGGGTCACGCGCTGCTCGAGCGCGCGCTGCCAGGCGCCGTTCGGGAAGGGGCCCGCGCCGGCCGAGTTCACGAACTGGCAGAGGACCTCGGTGCGGAACTCCCACTCGGGGTCCGTCAGCGCGGCCGCGGCGATCGTGCGCTCGGTGAGCTCGGTGTGCCCCATCGAAGGGTTCGCCTCCGCCCACCCCTCGCGGTCCCAGATGCCGCGCTGGACGCCGTCGACGTCGCCCGCGGACCACTCGAACAGGCCGATGGAGTCGACGTCGACGTCCTCGGCGATGTCGTCGGGCAGAGAGTCGAGGACGGCGCCGGTGATCGCGCCGATCGCGACGTCGCGCAGGTGCCGCAGGACTACGGACGCGGCGTCGCCGGCGTTGGACACGCCCCACACCTGCGCCCGCTTGCGGGCCATGGACGTCTTCGACGTCGCCGACCACGCCTTCCAGTCCTGGTGCTCGCGGAGCTCGTCGAAGATGATCAGGTCGCCGGAGAACCCGCGCCCGCCGCGACGGTTCGCGGCCGCGATCTTGTACCGCTCGCCGCCGTCGAGGAGGAGCAGCTGCGAGCCCTTCCCCGCCTTGAGGTCCTGGATCTCGTTCGCGAGCTCGGGGACCGCCTCGGCGACCGCGACGGCCTCGCTCCACGCCTTCTCGGAGTGGTCGAGGGACACGCTCGTCCCGAGGATCATGCGGGCGCCGTCCTGGAACATGCGCCACAGGATCAGCGACGTCAGCAGCGTCGACTTACCGTTCTGCCGGGCGACGAGCAGCAGCACCGTCCGGAACCGGAACACGGCGCCCGGGCCGGGGAGGATCTCGAGGGCGTGGATCAGGAGCCACCGCTGCCACTCGAGCAGCCGCGGGAACAGGCCGAGGTAGTCGGTGTCGTCCGTCGGGTCGCGGTGCGCGTCGAGCTCCTCGAGGCGGTCGCGGATCCAGTCCGCGAACTCGATCACCTCGAAGCCGAGCGACGTGTCCGCGGTCAGCGGCCGCAGCGGCGGCGTGTAGAGGCGAGGGACGGAGGAGCCGTAGCGCCTACCGCGCCCGCTTCTCGGGCCGCTGGAACTTCGAGACGTTGCTCGGGCCTTCGGCCGCGTCTGGCTGGCTGCCGCCATCGCTGCCTCCAGCCGAATCGGGGACGAAGCGCAGGGAGCGCAGCTCGCGCAGCAGCCGCACGGACGGGGTCGCGCCGAGGTCGGACAGCACGCGGGACAGGGCCCGGTGCGCGGCGCGCGCGGCCGGCCGGTCGCCCTCAGCGAGGGACACGTCGACGTCCTCGGCGAGGAGCCGGGCCTGAGCGATCGACGCGGCGTCCGACTCCTTCAGCCACTTCGCGGCGGCGATCGCGGAGTCGACCGAGTCGCGCATCACGCGGGCCGCGGCCGCGTTCGTCCCGTTCGCCGCGGCGGCGCGCTCAGCGTCGCGCTGCTCACGCTCTCGACGGCGCTTCTCCCGCATCCGCTCGCGGGCCGCCTCGCGGCGCTGGTCCGGCGTCTGAGCCATCCGAGCACCTCGATCCTGCGAACGCGAACGGGTGTGCGCACGATGCTCACTCCCGATGGGGGAGATCTCTGCCGGTGGAGTGACCTGGACGGTCGGGGCCAGCGATCGCGACCCCCCTACCCCTCGGAGTCAGCGACGGCACGCTCGAGTGCAGCGAGCGCATCTCACGGGCGCTGGCGCCTGGGTGTAGGCGTTGACGTACCGCGGCCAGGCGTGGAGGCCGAGGGCGCACCGCAGCGGGCGGCGGTAGCGCTGGCGGAGCGTTGCTGAGATGACCAGGGCGATGAGGTACATGCCGCACCCAGCTCCCGCGATGAGAGCGACGCGGATCGCGAATTCAGGGTCCATGGCTACCAGGCCTCCGAGGTCTCGCCGATGCTCGCGACGGCGGGTCCGTCGCCCTTGCCGCGGTTGCAGCGGTGGGCGGTGGGTTGGACGTTGCCGGGGTCGAACTCGAGGTGCGGGTGGGTGATGACGGGGAGCCGGTGGTCGAGCTCGAGCGCGTCGGGCGTGTTGGCGGGCGCGTCGTAGTCGATGTGCTGTTGGCCACAGATGGCGCAGGCCGCGTTCTGGGCCTTCCAGCGGGTCTTGTGCTCGGCGCGGAATTCGGTGGCGCGGCGGCCGTGGGTGCGGGCCATGCTGCTCCTGCCGGGGTGGGGCGCCCGTCCGCCACCGTCGGCGCGGCGCTGCAGCCGGTTGGGTGGGGTGCCGGGCGGGTCTGGGTACGCTGGCGCGATGCTCATGAACTACGTCGTCGCTGGCCTCTACGTGATCGCCTTCGTGCTCGAGATCGTCGGGCTGGTGAAGACGTCGAAGCCCGAGGTCGCGACGGACCCGGAGGACCAGCGGCCGTACTTCACCATGAGCGGCGAGGGGAAGCGCACCGGGCATGTGCTCGTGGTGTGTGGGCTGATCGTCGCGACCGTGGCGAGCTTCGCGTCGATGTGGGCGCCCGGCTTCGTGTGAGTGGGGCGGGCGCTTCGCCACGTGTCGGTGGCTGCCGGCGCCCGCCCTGGTGACCCGTGCTGCCCGAATCCGGAGGGTCAGTACCGGTGCTGCGGGCCGGAAGGTGTCGGCCCTGGAACGAAGAAACCCACCGTGCCGCCCTGTCGGGTGGTGGTGGGTTTCGTCGTGATTATGAAGGTAGATGGTCGCACACCGAGGCTGTCAACTTCTCGGCCGAAATCGGGCAGATTTCTGGTTGATGAGCGCTCGGCGGAGCCAAGCGGTGAGGTCGGCTTCGTCGATTTCGACGTGGTGGGAGCCGAGGCGGCGGTGGGGCATGCCGTGGTGCATCCACCTCTGGATAGTCGAGCGGGAGCGGCGCACTCGTCGTGCTGCGGAGCGGACGGTGTACACCGCCTCGTCGGTCATGGTGCGGGGGTCTCCTCGAGTTGGGCGGTGTCGCCGCTGGCGATGTAGGCGGCGATCGGGATGATCAGGATGATCACCACCGCGACGGCGAGTCTCATGCGGCGGCGGCCGGTCGGTGGCAGATGCAGGTGCAGTCAACGGGCTCGTTGGCGGCGTAGTCCCAGCCGTCGCCGTTGCAAGCTGGGTGCTTCCCGACGACGCACTCTGGGTTGAGCGGCCGCGGCGTCGCCGGCGTGTGCGTCCCGCCGCGGGCCTTGAAGATCGTCCGCTCGAGTGCGACCCGCTGACCGAGGTCCTTGGGGTGCCATTCGTCCTCGACCTCCCACTGGATGTCGGCGGGGATCCGACCATGGGTCGGGTCGGTCGTGAGGACGCGGCCGTCGTTGCCCGGGTAGGTGCCTGGCTCGTGGTCGGTCATGCTGTTGCTCCTTCGGTGAGGACGGCGTCGGTCTCGACGTCGCTGGCGGGGGTCCACTGGCAGTACTCGCAGCGGATGGTCTCGACGTTGACGATGTCGCGAGTGATGACGAGGCGGTGCTGGTCGCAGACGGGGCAGGGGACCGTCCTCGGCCGGGTGGGCGGCGGGTCGATCGGGAAGCGGCCGCGGAGGGTGCGGATCATCTCGGCGAGCTCGTCGTACCAGACGACGATCGTGTCGAGGGCCGCGATCTTCGGCCCGTGCGCGAGCTCGAACCGGATCAGCTCGGCAAGGAGGACGTCGGCTTTCCCGAGGTCGGTGTCCTTGGGGAAGCCGTTGATGTCCTCGTCGCGGCGCCACCGGTCGAAGAGGAACGCGGGCGGGGCGACGTGCAGCTCGGTGGCGTGGTTCTTGACGACGTCGGCGAGCTGCCCGAAGAACAGATCGGTCGCTTCGACGGCCTGTTCGTTGAAGGGGAGCCGCCAGGCGCGGGTGGAGTCGACGCGGTCGGTCTGGGCGAGGGAGGAGCCGAGGCTGGGCGTGCGGAGGGTGAAGGCGTGCATGGCGAGTTCGTGGCCGTAGCGGAGCCAGTAGCGGATGCGGGAGTAGCAGGGGCCGCAGAGGTGGCCGTAGCGGGCGGCGGCGGGGTAGCAGCCGTGGCAGACGTCAGTGCCGGGGCAGTCGTCGGCGTGGACGTCGCGGGCGGCGTGGTGGCGGGCGCAGGGGGTGATGGTGGGGGCGGCGGTGAGGAGGGCGAGCTGCTGCAGGGTGGTCATGGGCGGTGTCTCCTCAGAACGGGGGGGTGCTGCTGGGTGGGGTGTCGAGCTCGTCGATGGAGACGGCTCCGACGTCGGCGAGGGTGGTCGGGTAGCGGGCGCCGCACTGGTGGGCGGGGAGGATCGCGACCGTGTAGGGGGTGTGGCGGCGGAGGTTGTGGGAGAAGCGGCGGGAGAGCCGGTAGGTGCCGAGGATGGTCTTCTCGAGGACGTAGGTGGGCCGGCCGAGGATGGTGCAGGCGACCTCGTCGGGCGGGGAGATAGGTGTCGGGTCGACTCTCTTGGGGCCGTGGAAGGCGCCGTCGATGTCGTCCCAGTCGTAGAGGAGGACGGGCTCGGAGCAGCGGGGGCACTGGTCGTCCTTGGGGATTTCGGGGCCGCGTCTCATGGCCTGCTCCGGGGGGTGAGGGTCTGTAGGGGCGCCGTTTTCGGTTGAACGCTCCCTGCGCGAGTTAGGTCAGTTCCCTTAGTTCCCTCATAGAGCTGCGTCGTAGTCGAAATAACGGACCCTACGGACCCTACGGACCCTGTAACGCTGGTCAGAGGCCATTTCCGAGTCGAGGTTGAGGCGAATTCACTCGCCCCATTGCGACCCTGCGGACCCTGGGACGCCTGTCCGGCCTGGTCGGGGGCAGGGTCCGATTTCACGGTCAGAATCCGGTCCACGGTGATCCCTTCTCGTCGCCTTCGTCGGCGGTCGTCTCGTCGGCGTAGAGGGTGACGTTCGTGTAGAAGCGGCGCCCGTTGGCCTTCGCCTCGCCGAGCGCGAACTCCTGCCGAAGGCGCCGGCCGAAGGCCTGCCCGGGGATCTCGGTCTCGTGCTCGGCGCGGCACCACTTCGAGTACTCGCGGCGCAGCTCGGCTGTGGGGACGCGGACGTACTCGCCGCCGCCGATCTTGCAGCGGTCCTCCATGAACCGGGCGAGGTGGTCCTCCTCGGCGGCGTAGGAGGCGGTCGCCTCGCGGACGGCGGTGGGGTCGCCGAGGCCGTGCGCGATCGCGTCGATGTAGCCGCGGACGATCCACGCGAGGATCCCGGGGCCTTCGTCGCGGGCGAGGATGCCCTGCAGGTCGTCGACCTTCTCTTCGGCGGTGATCTGGTGCTCGAAGGGGATGAGGCGCAGGCGCCGCCAGAACGAGAACCCGCCGGACGCGACGGCCGGCTGGTGGTTGCCCATCAGCCAGAGGGTGTGGGTGGGCTCGAAGGTGAAGAAGTCCTGCCGCATGAAGCGCGCCTTGATGCGGTCCCCGCCGGTGAGGGCTTTCATCTTCGCTTCGTCGAAGCGGGTGTTCTCGTTTACCTCGGACGCGACGACGAGGCGGCGGCCCTGCAGGTCGGCGAGCTCGGTCTCGTGCTTGTCTCGGCCGGCGAGGAGGAACCCTTGGGGGGCGGAGGTCGCGTAGTCGCCGAGGACGCGCATGAGGGTCTCGAGGAACACGGTCTTCCCGTTCTGGCCGCCGCCGTGGAGGAAGGGGAGGACGTGGTGGGCGGTGTCGCCGTGCGCGGTGATCCCGGCGAGGCGCTGCATGAACTGGATGAGCTGCTGGTCGCCTTGGAAGGTGACGTGGAGGAATCGGTCCCACTGGGGGGTGGGGAGCTCGAAGTCGACGACGGTCGCGGTCTGGCGGGTGTGCATGAGGGTGGGGTGGGGGTCGAGGATCTGCCCGGTGGCGAGGTCGATGACGCCGCGGGGGGTGTTGAGCTGCCCGTTCTGGGTGTCGAAGGTGTCGGCGGTGGTGCGGATCTCGCCGAGGCCGCGGAGGATGCGG
Organism: Rathayibacter sp. VKM Ac-2927; assembly: GCF_022815525.1. Taxonomy (NCBI): domain Bacteria; kingdom Bacillati; phylum Actinomycetota; class Actinomycetes; order Micrococcales; family Microbacteriaceae; genus Rathayibacter; species Rathayibacter sp. VKM Ac-2927. Next base: position 604,356 of record NZ_JALGRT010000003.1, on the reverse strand, counting down.
ACGCTGTTGGTGAGGGCGCGGGCGGCGAAGGACTTCTTCTTGTGCTGGTGGAGGGCGGGGGAGTCTTCGGGGAGCGCGCGGACGGTGTCGAGGGCGGCGGCCATGGCGGGGGCGTCGTCGGGGGCCATGACCCAGCGGGTGCCTTCCCAGGCGGCCCACTTGCCGGTGTCGGTGACGTAGCGGAGGCGCCGGGCGTGGCGCTGCATGGTGAGGTAGGCGTTGCCGGTGTCGGTGAGCGCTTCGGTGCCGGAGGAGATGGTGGACGGCTGCAGGGCGGCGGTGCCGTCGGTCTGGTGCACGGCCGGCGCGGACCCGCTGCTCGACGACGACGTCGCGGGCGCGGTGGGCGCGGGCTGGGGGACGGCGGCGAGGTGGCGTTCGGCGCGGCGCCCGTATCCGGATCCGGCGAGCGCGGTGGCGGCGGCGGAGTGGTCGCCGCCGTGCTCGAGGACGGCGTAGGCGCCGAACTTCGTGTAGGGGGTCTCGGCGTCGAAGACGGTGGAGGTGGTGAACACGAAGAGGCGGTCGCGGTCGCGGGCGTGGCCGGTGGTCGCGGAGATGTCGGCTTCCTTGCCGGGTCGGCGCCAGTAGCGGGTGGTGCCGCGGGCGAAGACGAGGGTCCAGCCGTGGGGGGTGAGGATGTCGGCCCAGTCGGTGCGCTCTTCGTAGTCGTCGCCGGGGGTGACGTCGCCGTCGCGGGCGGTCGACGGGGCGGTCCAGGTGGGGGAGAGGGTCGCGGTCTGCTCGGGGGCGGGGGTCTCGTCGAGGGTGCCAATGATGGCGTGGAGGGTGCCGCGTTCGTCGTCGGTGAGGGTGGGGATGCTGTCGGGGCCGCCTGCGATGCGCAGCCAGGGGCGGCCGGTGTCGTGGAAGGCGCCGGGGGTGGGCGCGGCGACCACGAACCCGCCTTCCCCGCGGGTCTCGGCGAGGGTCTGGTGGGTGGCGTCGGCGGCGAGCTTCGTGTTGCCGACGACGGGTCGGTCGGTGCGGTAGAGCCAGTGGATGCCGCCGGAGGGTGACTGCTCGAGCCAGCCGGTGGACACGCGGGCCCAGAGGGCGCCGACGCCGGAGTCGTTGGCGAGCTGCGCGAGTTCGGGGAGGCGGCCCATGGCGCGCCCTTCGAGTTCGAGCATTTCGAGGTTGCCGGAGACAGCGCCGGTGACGATTCCGAGCCCGTAGGGGGTGTCGGCGGTCCACGTCTGGTCGATCTCCGCGGGGGTGGCGATGGTGGTCTGGGCCTGCTTCCAGGAGCCGTGGGGGCGCTTGCCGGTGCCGGGTGCGACGGGGATGACGGACACGCCGGCGGCCGCGAGCTGGTGCGCGGTCTGGTTGATGCTGCTCATGGGGTGCTTCCTGTGGGCGCGGGTGTCGGCGGGGGTGGGGCGGCGCCCACCGGGTGAGGGGTGGGCGCCGCCGGGGTGGTGCTAGTTCGCGCGGACCGAGGCGATCTGCTCGACGGTGATGCCGGTCGCGGACGCGATGCCCTCGTCGGGGATCTGCATGCCGATGAGCGCGCGGACCTTCTCGACGAGCTCGCCGGGCAGGCCGGACGGGTGCGCGGCGGGCGCGGGCGGCGCGGCGGGGGCGGCGGGCTGCTGGGGCGCCTGCTGCGCGTACTGCTGCTGGGCGGTGTCGGGCCAGGTCCCCGCGGGCGGGGGCGTCTGCGGCACGAACGGCGCCTGCACGGGCTGCTGCGGCGCCTGCTGCGGGATCGCCTGCGACGGGAACCCCGCGGGTGTCTGCTGCTGCACCGGTGCCGGCGGGGTGGCGGGTGCGGCCTGCGCGAAGCCGGAGGCGGGCGGCGCGTAGGTGGCGGTGTACAGCTTCTTCGGGTTCGCGGGGTTCTGCGACGCGGGGTCGTTGCCGGTGTAGGTGACGGTCAGGATCCCGCCGACCGCGAGGTCCTCGGCGCCGGCCGCCGCGATCGCTTCGGCGATGGCGCGGAAGCGGGCGTCGCCCTTGGACTTCGTGACGTAGAGGGTGCGGACGCCGTCGTCGTCGGGGTCGACGCGCGACGTCGTCTGGAGGGGCACCTGGATCTGCATCTTGGCGTCGCCGGAGGGCCAGAAGTCGAGGTCGGTGGTCTTGTACTTCGTGGCCTGCCGCTCGGAGGGGGCGCGGGTGATGGTGCCGGTGACGGTCTCGCCGATGGTGTTGAAGGTGGCGGACTTGCCGCCGGAGATGTCGAACAGGGACATGAGTGGTTTCGCCTTTCGGGCTGTCTGGGTGGTCGTGCTGGTCCGTGCTGGTCGTGCGTGGTTGGGCGGGTCAGAGGGTGAAGAGGGGGCCTCCCTTCTCGCGGTCCGCGGCGGCCCGGTCGAGGCGGCACCAGGCGCAGTAGGGGTCGTCGCAGCCGGTGGAGATCTCGACGGCCTTCTCGAGGCCGACGAGGCGCCACAGCTGGTCGAGGCGGTTCGCCCGGTTCAGGGCCTCGAGCGCGAGGCCGGCGTTCCACGGCTCGTGCCAGAGGTAGGACTTCCCGAGCTCGCCGTCGCGGGGGAGGAACGCGATCATCACCTCGCGGGGGATACCCCACCCGTCCTCCTTGAAGTAGCCGAGGCCGTAGAGGTGCGCCTGGATCCGGTACTTCGGGGAGGGCCCGTTCGCGCGGTAGTGGGCGAGCTGCTTGGCGCCGATGATCTTGTGGTCGATGACGGTGCCGGAGGGGATGTGGAAGAGGTCGCAGGAGCCGAGGATGCGTTCGGGGCCGATGTCGCCGACGTAGACGGTGTTCTCGGTCACCCACTCCATGTGACTGTCGGGGTTGGCGGCGTCGAACCACTCCTCGAGCTGCGCGTGGACGGCGGTGCCGATCGCGGGCTTCCACGCGGGCGGGCGGGGCGGTTCGGGGATCTGCGCGAGCTTGTGGAGGATGGCGCGGTCGCAGGGGTCGCCGATCTCGGACGGGCCGATGCGCTTCTGCTGGCTGCGCGGGTGGCCGGCCATGGCCTTCTCGATGACGCCCATATAGGCGCGCTCGATGTCGGTCACGCGACCGCACCCGGCAGCCGCTCCGCCGATACGCTCAGCGCTGTGGAAGCTCCCGACACCCCTTCGACTGCTGCCGAATTGTTCAACGACATCGCGCCGAACCTGACGAGCGCCCTCATCGCCTTGGCGGGAGTGGTTGTGCTGTTCGCTCTCCAGCAACGGGCGCAGCGGAAAGAGGCGGAGAGAGAACGGTTCGATCGGGCTTTCGCGAGCATCTTGGAAGCGCTCCGTAGCCTCCACAACACCACGCAACGGTTGAGTGATGACGTGGACGTCTTCGAGGTCGGTGCCGAGGCGTGGCGTTTCGTCTGGTTGCTTCCTGCGAAGGACAAGCCCGTCGGGGACTGGGTCTTCGAGAAGGTCTTCGCCGCGGTACCGCAACCGGGATCCAGTGAAGACGAGGTGCGGAGGGCGGTGAGTGTGGCGTTCCCCTCGATCCTGGGCGAGCTCAACGAGTGGCGACTCGGACGGAGGAAGGCTGCCTGGTTCGCCGTCGACCTGCAGCGGCTGCGCGCCGCGCGACTTGGGTGAACGGAAGCGGTGTCCATCACTTCACCAGGACCTTCGGGGCGCCCTCGACCTGGTAGTTCTCGACGATGATCGGGGCGACGTACTTCCGGAACGCGGCCATGTCGAGCTTCGAGACGTAGATCGCGGGGTACTGGTCGGCGGGGTAGTCCTTCTCGATCTGCGCCGTGTTCGGCCGCCGGTTGTGCTGGATCGCGACCGCGAGGTTCCCCGCCTCGTGCGTCCCGAAGTCGAGGCCGTCACGCAGCTGCTCCGCGATCTGCTCCTGCCGCTCCTTCGCGTCCGCGGCGACCGCGCCGAGGCGGGCGTACTCCGCGGCCAGCGCGGCGACGTCGATCGGCTCGCGGTAGGACTCGTCGTCGGTGTCGACGGCCGTCGGCTGGGTGGTGGTCTGGGTGCTCATGACTGGTGTCCTTCTGCTGGTGGGTGATCAGGCGATCGGGGTGCCTGCGGGCACGACGGCCCAGATGGTGATGAGAGAGCCGGCGTGGCCCTTCTCGACGAAGCGCTTCGTGGCGCGGACGTCGACGACCTGGTTGTCGTCGAGGTAGGCGATGCCGTTGAGGGCGTCCATCACGAGCTTCTGGAGGTTGTCGACGTCGCGGCGGCCGCGGCGCACGAGGTGGAAGTCGAGCCGCATGGCGACGTCGCAGGCGAGCGGTTCGGCGAGCTCGCACGACGCCTTGAACAGTTCGGCGATGGCCTTCTCGGCGCGGAGGGTGGTCGCGGGGGTGAAGGTGCGGCCGCCCTTCCCGTGCCGGGGCCGCTCCTTCGCCTTCGGCTCTCCGGGGATGGAGAACGAGACGACGCGCAGGCGCTCGGCGGGGTCGCTCACTCGTCGGCGTCGAGGTCGGGCGCATCGAAGTCGAGCTGCTCGAGCCCGGTCCTCGCCTTGAACGCCGCCTCGAGGAGCGCGCGGCCGATCTCGTCGAGCGTGCCGCCGCCGGTGACGACGTCGAGGATCGCGATACGGGACTTGTCGTCGAGGTCGCCCTGCAGGGCGTCGATCTGGCTGAACCGGACGACCGGGTAGGTCTCCTGCTTCGCGACGTTGTGGACGATCTTCGACGGCTCGACGACGCCGATGACGAGCACGCGGCCGGTCTCGTCGTCGATGAACTGTTCTGCGAGGTCGACGAGGCCGTTGAGCTTCTCGCCGGGGACCTGGCCGGAGATTTGTACGGACATGGTGGGCTCCTTCGTGAGCGGTGGTCAGTGGAGGGTGTGGATATGGACGAGAGCGAGGAAGTCGATCGATCTCGCGTCGCAGCGTCGGCAGTCGAAGACGGTGGCCCCGTTGTTCCTGTCGAGGTACCAGCGGAGGCAGGGCTTGCAGGCCAGCAGGACGAGGTCGCAGGTGCGGCAGCTGATCGAGTACTCGGCCGCCCTGCTGCAGTCGCGGGCGTCGCAGGGGACCTCGTGCTCGAAGTCGAGGTGCTCGATCGCCTCGGTTTCGACGTCGGTCGCGTTCACCGGCGGGACTCGCGAACCAGCCACGCCGTCCCCGCGCCGACGAGCGAGACCACGATCAGCAGGGACAGGCCGTCGAAGACGGCGGGCTTCGTCGCGAGCTTCACGAGCACGAGGACGACCGTGACGAGCAGCAGCAGCTCCGCCCAGGGGCCCTGGCGTCGCGGGGTGGGCTCGTGGCCGGCGGTGAGGCGCGTCCACGACTCGAGGTAGCCGAGGCCGTAGTCGTACTCGGTGCGCAGCTCCCAGCGGGCCGAGCAGCGCGGGCACGTCCACTGCTGACCGATGGTGCGGAAGAACGCGGGCGTGGGGCAGGCGTGGCCGGTCACCGGTTGCTCCTGGTGTGCATGCAGCAGGCGTAGGTGACGAGGAGCAGCGTCCCCATGATCCAGAGGTAAAGGTCCATCACGCCGCCGCCAGTTCCGGTCGGAGGTCGGCGGTCAGTTCGGCCACTTCCCGCTCGATCCGCTCGAGGAGCTCGGCGATCAGCGCGTCCCGGCGCGGAACCAGTCGGAACGGCATCGGCTTCGACTTCTTCGCGCACACCAGGCACGTCTTCTCGGTGCCCGCGACGATGTTCGCCCGGGTGAGCGCGTGCCCCTTCCCGCATCGGAAGAACAGCGGGTCGGACTTCGCGGGTCGCTGTGGCCGCGGGGCTGCCGCGCGCTCTGGGGCGCCGGCGAGGACCTTCCGGAGCGCGTCACGGCTGATACCGAATCGGGCGGCGAGCTGGGCGTCGGAGATAGTTCCAGCCGCCTCGAGGATCAGCTTGTTCCGCTGCCACACGCCCAGCGACCGACCGTGCAGATGAAGCGGGAGGCCCGCCTCGATGCGTCTCGCGATCTCGTTCGTTGAGCGCCAGTCGACGCCGCCCAGACGGCCGGCCTCCGCCAGGGTGTGCCCCTCGGAGAGGAGGCGGGCGACCTCGGCCCACTTCTCCCGCTGGCCGGGCATCAGGCAGCCGCCTTGTCGGAGACGACGCCGGCGAGGACGTCGAGGCGGTGGCCGAGGGCGGCGTACTCGTCCGCGTCGGTCTGGAGCGCCCTGTCGGTGGCGGGCGCCGTGAGGTCGATCATGGTGGTTCCCTTCTGGTGTGGTGCCCGGAGCGCCTCTTCGGAAGGCGCGACGAACAGCGCCTCCCACGGCGCGGGGTGTGATGGGGGAGCGGGGTGGGGCCGGTGGTCTCCGCCCGCGACTCAGAACGTCGTGGTGGCCGGCCCCTGCCAGCGGGATTGCTGGCGGTCTAGGCGGAGCGCCGGCTGCCGATCGACGTCACGTTCGACGTCGGCAGCTGAGCCGCGATCCACGCGTCGACGTCCTCACGACGCCAGCGCAGGTACTTCCCGACCTTGAAGGCGGGGGGCAGAGCGTCCGGGTTCCGGTTGCGCATCTGGTAGACGGTGTCCTCTTCGATCTGCAGCTCGGCGGCGAGGTCGGAGACGGTGAGGTGGACGGCCATCAGGCCGCCGCCCGCACTGCTCGCGCCTGCTCGCCGAGGGACTCCGTCGGGACGACCTCGAAGGCCTCGCCGATCCCAAGCCCGAAGGTGTCGACCATCGCGACGATGAACGCCGCGGACGGCTGAGCGCCCTCGTCGACCCGGCGGAGGGTCGCCCGGTGCACGCCCATGAGGCGCGCCTGGTGCTCTTCGGTCGGGATGCCGCGAAGCTCTCGGAGCCTCTTGAGCAGCCCCGGCTTGATCCGGAGAGTGCTTGCCATTCGGTCCTCCTCGTTGCGGTTCCGCGTTGTGGTGTCGCAAGTATGCGCACTTGTGTCGCAGGAGTGCAACACGGACGGGGGGAGTTGTTGCACATGTGCTGAGCCCACCTCGCGGGATTCCGCGAAAGTAGCGCTTGCGGATGTCGCAAAGTTGCGACATGCTCGTCACGTGAATGACGCGCTTCGGGAACACATCGAACAATTGGCCGGGACGACGAGCCTGCGATCGGTCGCGCTCGCGACCGGGATGCACCCCAGCACGCTCGTCCGTCAGCTCTCCGGCGAGGTGAAGGTCGGGACCGTCGTCGCCATCTGCCGCGCCTACGGGGCGCCCATCCTCCCCGCCCTCGTCGCCGCCGGCTTCATCACCGCCGACGAGGCGAACACCGCCACCGTCGACGTCGCGCTCCTCGAAGCCACCGACCGGCAGCTCGCGGAGGAGATCCTCCGCCGCGTCATCGAAGCCGAGGGTGAGCACCCCGAGCTCACCGAGCCCATCGGCGATGGCCAGGTCGACGAGGCCGTCGAGAAATCCAACGTTCGTCGGCTGAATGTCGGAGGTCGGCTTGAAGATCTCACCGAAGACGAGCTCGCAGCCCGCTACGGCGACCGCCTCGCGGCCGACCGCTCCGACCCCGAGCAGAACCTCGACGACAGGACCCCATGAGTCACCGCCCAGCCGGCACGTACGACCCGTACGAGCACGCGGACCGGCTGGGCATCCCCGTCCTCCACGGACGGCTCCGCTCCGCCAACGGCCTCTGGCTCCCCGACGAGCGCGTCATCATCCTCCGGCGCGGACTCCGCGCCTGGCACGAACGCCAGACCCTCACCCACGAACTCGGCCACGTCTGCCTCGGCCACTGCGACACCAGCCCCCGCGTCGAGCGCCTCGCCGACCGGTGGGCCGCCCGCAAGCTCATCGCCCCCGACCACCTCGCCGACGTCGCCCGCACCAGCCCCGACCCCGGCGTGTGGGCTCTCGAGCTCGGCGTCACCGACCACCTCCTCGAGCTGTACCTCCGAGACCACCGCACCGCCTAGGAGCACCCATGCCACGCCCGCCGCTGCCCATCGGATCGAACGGCCTCGTCACCGTCACCCCGCAGCCGAAGGCGAAGGGCCCGTGGATCGCCCGCACCCGCTTCCGCGACTACGACGGCGTCACCCGCATCATCGAACGGAAGTCCGTGCAGAGCGCCGGGAACGCCCGCGAGCTCCTCGCCCGCGCCCTCCTCGAACGCCGCGCACCCGTCGACGACGAGCTCACCCCCGACACGCGCCTGCGGGCCGCGGGGGAGAAGTGGTGGGCCGACGAGATCGACGGGCAGCGCGCCCCCACCACCGAGCGCCGCTACAGGCAGACGCTCGAGCACATCAACCAGGGCCTCGGCAGCGTGCGCCTGCGCGAGATGACCGTCGCCCGCTGCGACACGTTCCTCCGCGCCGTTGCCCGCACCCGCGGCGCCGCGACCGCGAAGCTCGTCAAGAGCGTCCTCTCCGGCATCCTCGGCATGGCCGCCCGCTTCGACGTCATCCCCTCGAACCCCATCCGCGACGTCGGCACCATCCGCCACGACCACCCCGAAGTCCGCGCTCTCACCCTTGACGAGCTGCGCGCTTTCCGGACCGCGCTGGCCGCCGACCCGCGCAACATCCGCTGGGACGTCGTCGACCCGATCGACTTCATGGTCGGCACCGGCGCCCGCATCGGCGAGGTCTTCGCCCTCCGTTGGACCGACGTCGACCTCGACGCCGCGACCGCGACGATCAACGGGACCACCCTCTGGACCAAGGGCGCCGGCATGAGCGTCCAGACGCACCCGAAGTCGTCGACGTCGCGCCGCCGCCTCCTGCTCCCCGACTTCGTCGCCGACATGCTCGCCGCCCGCGACCGCGACGGGGAACTCGTGTTCCCGTCCCTGTTCCTCGACCGGTCGACCGTTCGCGACCCGAACAACTTCCGGAAACAGCTGCGCCGCTTCACCGAAGGCACCGACTGGGACTGGGTGACCCCGCACACGTTCCGCAAGTCCGTCGCGACGCTCGTCGAGGACCTCGGCGAGGCATCCCGGCAGCTCGGCCACGCCGGCGTCGAGATCACCGAGCGGCACTACCGGGTGAAGACGCACGAAGGCCCCGACCTCCGCGCACGCCTGCAGCTCGTGGCTACCGGGTGACGGGGGTCGGGGCGCTCATCGTTTAGTCGACGGAAACAGGGCCAGAAGCCACGATCTGCGGCCAGCCACCGAAAGGCGGTGGTACAGATTCGGCCTGATCAGAGGCAGGAAAGGGGAGGGGTGGCCATGCTCGGCAAGGCATCGACCGGCAATCTGACGGTCGCAGGTTCGAGTCCTGCCGGGGGCACTTCCGGGTCACGACGACCGCGGCGATCGCTCCGCCCGCCCGTCGGATCCTCACCTTCGAGCCCCGTCCGCTCCTGCCACTCCGACGCGGGTCGGCAGGTCCCCGGACGCGGGCTCGCGGTCCGGGCGGCGCTAGCACAGTGCGGATATCTGAGCAACACCGGCGTGTTTCGCCGCATCAGCCGTTCCGCCCCTCCACCCGCCCCTAGGCTGATCGAGCACCGGAATTACAACGACGTAAGAAACGGAGGTACGACCATGTTGCTCCTCGCCATCCTCGGCGGAATCGCCGTCGCGTGGACGATCATCGCGGCGCCCCTCGCTGTGCTGGTCGGTCGAGTCGCTCGTGCTCGAGATGCGCACGTCTGAGGCGTACGAACTGCACCACGGAGAAGGCCCCGATCGCTCTCGCGATCGGGGCCTTCTCTTCTTCCCGGGGACGGCTACTCGGCCGGACGGGTGGTCGCGGCGCTCTGATCGCGCTCGGCCGAGGGCTCGTCCTGCTCCTCCGCGGAGTCCGCCTCCGTGCTCGTGGCGCGCTGCTCGACGGGCGGCAGCTCCTCGACGGGCCGCTCGCGCGACGGGACGTCGAGTCGGTCGACGTCGGCCATGAGTCGGCGCGTTTCGTCGTTGTGCGGTCCGTCGGAGACGGGCGGCAGGACGATGGTCGGCGTCGACGGCCGCTCGAAGGCGGTCGTCGGCTCGCTCGAACCGGCGCCGACGACCACCGGGGTGGCCGCCGCCGTGGAGGGAGTCGGACGGACGGGCTCCGGAGCGCGGTGGGCCGAGCCCTCCGTCGAGCCCGACGTCGACCCGGTCGTCTTCGCGGCCTCGGGGCGCGAGGTCTCCGAGAAGCGCCAGCGCTCGAGGTCGGCGAGGAACGCCTTCCGGGCGCGGTTCGGCTTGTCGCGCCAGAGCACGAGGCGGTCGCGGAACTCGCCGACGCTCGCCTGCGTCTGGTACCCGCCGGTCGACGAGGTGTGCTTGAGGTCGGCGAGCTCGTGCGCGGCCCAGTTGGCGGCGACTCCCGAGCCCTTGACGGGGAGCAGGCGGAGGTGCGTCTCGGCCTGCGCGGCGGCGCGGTCGCTCAGGATGCGCTCGGACTGGCTGAGCACGTTCCAGGCGGAGGCGTCGACCGCGGCATCGATCAGCGTCGCGATGACCGCGTTCTTGCGCTCGTGCTCCTGCTGCCGGATGAGGCGCGCGATCGCCGAGCGGAGGACGAGCGCGGCCACGATCACCCCGATGATCACGGCGAGGAGGACGAGTGCGCCGACGAACACCGACTGGCGCCCTTCGGCCGTCTGGACCCAGGTCACGAATTCGTTCCACCACTGCATGAGCCGAACGTTAGCCCGGGGCCCGGCGGCACACCGGTCAGGCGCGCCGACCCCCGGGGGATCGGCGCGCCGAGCCGGGGCTCAGGCGACCCGGAAGACCTCGACGGCGTCCTCGACGCTCCAGAACTCGCCGATCTCGGCGCCGGCCGGCATGCCCGCGCGCAGCAGCCGGGCGCGGTACTTCTCGCCCTGCGGGCCCTCGACGAGCTCGACGTGGCCGACGATCGAGCCGGCTCCGGTGCTCACGCGCCAGAGGCGGGCGTTCACGCGGGTGAGGGTGGGCGGGACGCGGGTGGCGTGAAGGGTGGTGAGGGACACTGCTTCCTCCTGCTGGTCGTCGAATGCGGGAGCACCCACCGGCCGAGTGCTCTCGCAGACTACGAGCGACCACCGACATCGCCGCCGGCCCGCGGCGGCCGGTTCGGAGACGTCGGCCGGGAGCGTCACAGCGACGTCCCGTGCACCGCGAACTCCTCGATCGCGGCGGTCTCCGACTCGGTCAGCGGTCCGGCCTCGAGGGCCGCGACGTTCTGCTCCAGCTGGGCGACGCTCGAGGCGCCGATGATGGCGCTCGTGACCGTCGGCACGCGCAGGACCCAGCTCAGGGCGAGCTGCGCGAGGGTCTGGCCGCGGCCCTCGGCGATCGCGTTCAGACCACGGGCGCGCTCGAGGTACTTCTCATCGATCCGGTCGGAGGAGAGGAAGCGCGAGGTCGCCGCGCGGGAGCCCGCGGGCACCGTGCCGTCGAGGTAGCGGTCGGTCAGCAGGCCCTGCGCGAGCGGCGAGAAGACGATGCAGCCCGTGCCGATCTCGTCGAGGACCGGGAAGAGGCCGTCCTCGATGTGGCGGTCGAAGAGGGAGTAGCGCGGCTGGTGCAGCAGCAGGTGCACGCCGCTGCCGGCCAGGGCGGCCTCGGCGGCGCGGGTCTGCTCCGGGCTGTAGTTCGAGATGCCGACGTAGAGCGCCTTGCCCTGCTCGACGGCCGAGACCAGCGCGCCCATCGTCTCCTCGATCGGCGTCTCGGCGTCGGGGCGGTGCGAGTAGAAGACGTCGACGTAGTCGAGTCCGAGCCGGGTCAGGCTCTGATCGAGCGAGGAGAGCAGGTACTTGCGCGAGCCGCCGTCGCCGTAAGGGCCGGGCCACATGTCGTAGCCGGCCTTGGACGAGATGATCATCTCGTCGCGGTAGGGGCGGAAGTCCTCGGCGAACAGGCGGCCGAACGCCGTCTCGGCGGCGCCGTACGGCGGGCCGTAGTTGTTCGCGAGGTCGAAGTGGGTGATCCCCAGGTCGAACGCGCGGCGCAGGATCGCGCGCTGGGTGTCGAGGGGGCGGTCGGATCCGAAGTTGTGCCAGAGGCCGAGCGAGAGGGCGGGCAGCTTCAGCCCGCTCCGTCCTGCGCGTCGGTAGTCCATGGCGTCGTAGCGGGCGGGGGCGGCGTCGTAGCTCACGCGCCGACTCTATTCCAGCGCCCGAGCCGTGCGGAATGCGCACAGCCCCGGAGGTGTTGGATCGAGAGACGTGCCCGGCGCCCCGGACGCGTCGATGCGACAGGAAGTGAGTCACACGCAATGCGCACATTCGTACTCGCCGGAGGATGCTTCTGGTGTCTGGACGCCGTCTACCGCGTCCTCGACGGCGTGACCGACGTCGTCTCCGGCTACACCGGCGGATCGACCCCGAACCCCGACTACGAGTCCGTCTGCACGGGCCGCACCGGGCACGCGGAGGCCGTCGCCGTCACCTTCGACCCCGAGGTGATTCCGGAGCAGGTGATCCTCGACGTGTTCTTCACGCTGCACGACCCGCGGCAGCTCAACCGCCAGGGCAACGACGTCGGCACGCAGTACCGCTCGGCCATGTACTACTCCTCCGACGAGGAGAAGGAGCTGTTCGAGGCCGCCCGCGACCGCGCGTCCGAGTGGTGGGACGGCCCCATCGTCACCGAGATCGCGCCGCTGGGTGTGTACCACGAGGCCGAGGACTACCACCAGGACTTTTTCGCCAAGAACCCCGGCCAGGGCTACTGCCTCGCGGTGGCGCTGCCGAAGGTGAACAAGATCCGCAGGTCGTACTCGAAGTACATCCTCGCCTCCTAGCTCTCCTCCCCAGGCGACGATGTCGCCCGGTCTCCACCGAAGGGCCCGCCTCCACCACGGAGGCGGGCCCTTCGTCGCGACACTGTCCCTGCGTCGCCCGGGTGGTCCCGGCCCCCTCCGCCCGGGCGGCGTCCCCTTCGCAGTCGCGTCGGGAGCAGAGGAGCGCCGCCCGTGGCGGCGACCGAGGAGAGGACAGCAGCATGACCGACACCCTGACCGTCATCGGAGTCATCGGGACCGAGCCGCGCAGCGTCGACACGGCGAGCGGCACCGCGATGACGACCTTCCGCCTGGCGTCCGCCCAGCGGCGCTACGACCGCTCCACCCAGCGCTGGGTGGACGGCTCGACCAACTGGTACACCGTGAACGCCTTCAACGGGCTGGCGGGCAACGCCCTGGCCTCGCTCGCGCGCGGCGACCGCGTCCTCGTCACCGGGCGCCTCTCCGTCCGCTCCTGGGAGTCCGGCGGCAAGACGGGGACGGACGTCAGCGTGATCGCCGAGGGCCTCGGCCACGACCTGGCCTGGGGCACGACCCGCTGCACCCGGACGGTCGGGCGGGCGAAGGCGGCAGCGCCCGAGTCGGCCGCGCCGGAGGCGGCCACGAGCGGCGCGAGCGGCTGGAGCCCGGAGGCGCCGGCCGCCGTCGAGGGCGCGACCTCCGCGTCCTCCGGCGGCGACTGGGGCGCAGCGCGCGCCTCCGTGTCGGAGCCGTCCGAGGCCTCGTTAGACTCGGCCGACGCCCCGTTCTGACGCGGCGTTCGGCGCGCGTCCGGCCGCCGCGGGAGGGATTCGAGTGAGCACACGGACCGTCGTCCGCGCCGGCCTGCGAGCGGGAGCGGTGCTCGCGCTGCTGACCGGGATCGCCGGCTGCACGGCGCCCACCGCGCCGCCGGCCGCCGAGAGTCCGTCGGCGTCGGCCGCCCCGTCCACCGAGGAGCCCGCCGCCCCGGTCGCGCTGGTGCCCGGAGGCACCGCAGAGGAGAACCTCCCCTTCTTCCGGGAGACCGTCACCGCCGCCGCCGGCTCCGACCCGGAGACGCCCGGCCGGAGCGTCGTCGACGCCCTCGTGGCCGCCGGCTTCGCGAAGGAGTCGATGCAGCTCACCGCCGACGAGACCTCGGTCGGCCTCGAGGCCGACTCCGTGCAGGTCTCGGTGAAGGCGAGCGACGCCTGCCTCATCGGGCAGTACGGGCCGAAGGTGGACGGCGTCCGCGCGGTCGTCGCCGCGCCGATCGCGACCGGCGCCTGCCTCATCGGCAGCACCGTCCCGCTCGACGGCTGAGCCGACGGCCGGAGCCGGAGCAGCGAGCCGAACGCTCCGCGCGTCCAGCCGGTATCCTCGGTACCGGCCCGGCCTCCGACCTTCCCGCCCGCGCTCCCGTGTGCGGTGGTCGATCACCGGCGACATTCCGGCCGAGGGGCACCCGACGAACGGGACGCCCGCGGCGGAGAGCGGGGCTCCGAGAACGTACGAGCGGTTGAGGGACTGAAGTGGCTGAATACATTTACTCGATGGTGCGCGCCCGCAAGGCGGTCGGCGACAAGCTGATCCTGGACGACGTCACGATGTCGTTCCTGCCCGGGGCGAAGATCGGCGTGGTCGGCCCGAACGGCGCCGGCAAGTCGACGATCCTGAAGATCATGGCGGGGCTCGACACCCCGAGCAACGGCGAGGCGCGGCTGAGCCCGGGCTACACCGTCGGCATCCTGATGCAGGAGCCGGAGCTCGACGAGACCAAGACGGTGCTCGAGAACGTCCAGGAGGGCGTCGGCGAGATCAAGGGCAAGATCGACCGCTTCAACGAGATCTCGCTGGCGATGGCCGACCCGGACGCCGACTTCGACACGCTCCTCGCCGAGATGGGCACCCTGCAGGAGGCCATCGACGCCGCCGACGCCTGGGACCTCGACTCCCAGCTCGAGCAGGCGATGGACGCGCTGCGCACCCCGCCGGGGGACTCGCCCGTCACCAGCCTCTCCGGTGGTGAGAAGCGCCGCGTCGCGCTGACCAAGCTCCTGCTGCAGAAGCCCGACCTGCTGCTGCTCGACGAGCCCACCAACCACCTGGACGCCGAGAGCGTGCTCTGGCTCGAGCAGTTCCTCTCCAAGTACCCCGGCGCCGTCCTCGCCGTGACCCACGACCGGTACTTCCTCGACAACGTCGCGGAGTGGATCGCCGAGGTCGACCGCGGTCACCTCTACCCCTACGAGGGCAACTACTCGACCTACCTCGAGAAGAAGAGCGCCCGCCTCGAGGTGCAGGGCAAGAAGGACGCGAAGCTCGCCAAGCGCCTGACCACCGAGCTCGAGTGGGTCCGCAGCAACGCGAAGGGCCGCCAGACCAAGTCGAAGTCGCGCCTCGCGCGCTACGAGGAGATGGCGGCGGAGGCTGAGAAGACGCGCGTCCTCGACTTCGAGGAGATCGTCATCCCGGTCGGCCCGCGACTGGGCTCGCAGGTCATCGACGCGAAGAAGCTGCACAAGTCGTTCGGCGACCGCGTCCTGATCGACGACCTCAGCTTCACCCTGCCGCGCAACGGCATCGTCGGCGTCATCGGCCCGAACGGCGTCGGCAAGACCACCCTCTTCAAGACGATCGTCGGCTTCGAGCCGCTCGACTCGGGCGACCTCAAGATCGGCGACACGGTCGACATCTCCTACGTCGACCAGACCCGCGGCGGCATCGACCCGAACAAGAACCTGTGGGAGGTCGTGTCCGACGGTCACGACTACATCCAGGTCGGCAAGACCGAGATCCCCTCGCGGGCCTACGTCTCGCAGTTCGGCTTCAAGGGCCCGGACCAGCAGAAGCGCGCCGGCATCCTCTCCGGCGGTGAGCGCAACCGCCTCAACCTGGCGCTGACGCTCAAGCAGGGCGGCAACCTGCTCCTGCTCGACGAGCCCACCAACGACCTGGACATCGAGACGCTCGGCAGCCTCGAGAACGCGCTGCTCGAGTTCCCCGGCTGCGCCGTGGTGATCACCCACGATCGCTGGTTCCTCGACCGGATCGCGACGCACATCCTCTCCTACGAGGGCACCGAGGAGGACCCGGCCAACTGGTACTGGTTCGAGGGCAACTTCGAGTCGTACGAGCAGAACAAGATCGAGCGCCTCGGTCCGGACGCGGCGAAGCCGCACCGCTCCGCGTACCGCAAGCTCACCCGCGACTGATGCGCCTGCACGTCGCCATCCCGCTGCGCTGGTCGGACTTCGACGCCTACGCGCACGTCAACAACGCCGAGATGCTGCGCCTGCTCGAGGAGGCGCGCATCCAGGCGTTCTGGCGCCCCGACTCCCCGGAGCCGGGCGGGAGGGCGACGGCGGTGCTCGACGCCCGGCCCGGCGCGCGCACGATCAGCCTGATCGCGCGGCAGGAGATCGAGTACCTCGCACCGATCCCGTACATGCGCGCCCCGCTCGACATCGAGCTGTGGATCGGGCGGATCGGCGGCGCGAGCCTCGAGGTCTGCTACGAGCTGTACTCGCCGATCGGAGTCGAGCCGCGCGTGCTGTACACGAAGGCGGCGACGACGCTCGTCATGGTGACCGCTGCCACGGGTCGCCCCGAGCGCATCCCGGAGGAGCTCCGGGAGGTCTGGGCGCCGTACGTCGAGGAGCCCGTCGCCTTCTCCAAGCGGAGCTGACGCCGTCCCCTCCGGCGGGCGGTCCCGGCGCGAGCCGGACCGCTCAGCCGAGCGGGACGCGGACCATGCCCTCCTGGGCGACGCTCGCCACCAGGCGGCCGTCCCGGGAGTAGATCCGACCGAGCGAGAGCCCGCGGCCGCCGGAGGCGCTCGGCGACTCCTGCACGTAGAGCAGCCACTCGTCGACGCGCGCGGGGCGGTGCCACCACATCGCGTGGTCGAGGCTCGCGATGCGCAGCCCCGGGGTGATCCAGGCCGCGCCGTGCCGCCGCAGCGTCGACTCGAGGATCGTGTAGTCGCTCGCATAGGCGAGCGCGGCGCGGTGCAGCAGCGCGTCGTCCGGCAGCGGGCCGAGCGCGCGCATCCAGACGCACTGGTGCGCCGTGCGGCTCGGATCGGCGCGGAGATACACCGGCTGCTCGACGTGGCGGACGTCGAACGGCCGCTGAGTGGCCCAGAAGCTGCCGACCGGGTGGTCGACGCCTTTCAGCACCTCGGCGGTGCTCGGCAGCGACTCCGGATCGGGCACGCCCTCCGGCATCGGCGTCTGGTGGTCCAGTCCCTCGTCCTCGGTCTGGAACGACGCGATCATCGAGAGGATCGGCGCCCCGTTCTGATAGGCCTGCGTCCGCCGGGTGGCGAACGAGCGGCCGTCGTGGATCCGGTCGACCGAGAAGGTGATCGGCTGCGAGACGTCGCCCGGGCGGAGGAAGTAGCCGTGCATCGAGTGCACGCTGCGCTCCTCGACGGTGCGGCCGGCGGCGATCAGCGACTGCGCCAGCACCTGGCCGCCGAAGACGCGGCCCTCCGGCATCCACTGCGAGGGCCCGGTGGAGATGTCCTCGCTGGTGCGCGCGCCCGTGTCGACGAGATCGAGGGCGGTGAGGAACGAGGAGAGCGGATCGGACACGGGACCTCCGGGGTGTCTGCCGATCAGGAGAGCGGCCTCGGGTAAGTTTATCGACGCGATGATGTCGTCCTTCTCCCTGGCGGATCCGCCCAGCCTCTCCGATCTGCGCGTGTTCCTCGGCCGGTCCGCGCGTGTCGAGGACGGCGCCGTGCGCCTCCTGGCGCAGGATCGCATCCTGGCCGCGTACACCGCGATCCTTCAGCCGCGCGGCCTGCTCGACCGGTCCTCCACCGTGCTCGGCCTGCGGGTCTTCGCACTCGACGAGCCCACCGCCTTCGACCGCGTGGTGCCGATCCGCGCGCTGTCCGACCGGCTCGCCCGCCTGCAGTGGGAGCCCGGGGGAGCGGACGGCAAACCGGTCGTGCTGCCTGACGGCGACGACGCCACGGCGGGCGCCTGGGCCGGCATCTCGCCGCCGCGCGGCGGCTGGCAGCGGCGCGAGCCGGTCGACCCGGCGTTCCTCGAGAAGGTCGCCCGCGACGGCATCGACGAGATCGCCGCGGCGGTCGGCTCCGAGACCGGCGAGCAGATCGTCGGCCGCGTGCGCTCCACCGTCTGGGGACGTCCGCTCGACGGTCTCGAGGACGTGCCCGCCGGCGCCGCCTTCGCGCTGTTCGCGCTCGGCTTCCTCGGCGCCGACGATCCCGTCGCGCTGCTCGAGAGCGGCCAGTGGCGGCGGCTCACCTCGCGGCGCGGGCACGTGCTCGTCCGCACCCCCGCCTGACCCGACGCCGGCGGGAAGCGCCGAGCGCTACTCCTCGAAGGTGTTGACCATCGCGTGCGCCGCGCGCTCCAGGTAGTCCCAGAGCATCGCGTCGTCGGACGGAGCCAGCTTGAGCTCATCGACCGCGA
This sequence comes from Rathayibacter sp. VKM Ac-2927, assembly GCF_022815525.1. Taxonomy (NCBI): domain Bacteria; kingdom Bacillati; phylum Actinomycetota; class Actinomycetes; order Micrococcales; family Microbacteriaceae; genus Rathayibacter; species Rathayibacter sp. VKM Ac-2927. Next base: position 586,435 of record NZ_JALGRT010000003.1, on the reverse strand, counting down.
CCCGCATGTGCGCGAGCCAGTGGTCGCGCGCCTCCGGGTTCACCTTGAAGGGCTGGTGCCGCATCCGCAGGCGCGGGTGCCCGCGCTCCTCGCTGTAGGTGCCCGGTCCGCCCCAGTACTGCTCGAGGAAGCCGGTGAGCCGCTGGATCGCGCCCTCGAGGTCGTGCTCGGGGTACATCGGCCAGAGGACCGCGTCCTCGCGGACGCCCTCGTAGAAGCGGCGCACGAGGCGCTCGAAGGTCGGTCGCCCGCCGAGGTGCTCCCAGAAGGAGCGCATCGGGGGAGTGCCGCCGATCTGCAGCCCGCTCACGAGCGCGGACCCGTCTGGGGCGGCACGGAGCCGCCGTCCTGCGGACGCTCGCTGGCCTCGGTCGCTTTCGGCCGCCGCAGAGCACGCGGCAGGCGCACCGGCTTCCCGTGCTCGGTCGTGACCGTGGCGGTCGGCGTCGTGCGCGGTCCCTTCACGCCGCCGACGCTCGTCGCGCCCTCGAAGCCGCTGAGCACCACCGCGCTGAGCGAGGGCAGCTTGACGTCGAGGGTGTCGAGCGCGCGCTTGAGGCGGATGCGGAGCTCGCGCGCCACGTCGTCCTTGGCGGTGGTGCGGGTCTTCAGCACCACGCGGATGACCAGCGCGTCGTCGGCGATCGACTCGAGGCCCCAGAGCTCGGGCTTGTCGATGATCCGCGCCCGCCAGCGGCTGCTCGCCGCGAGCTCGTTCGCGGTGCTGAGGATCGTGCTCTGCACCGACTCCAGGTCGGTCTCGTAGGGCACGGCGAGGTCGATGATGACCCGCGACCAGCCCTGCGACATGTTGCCGACGCGGACGATCTCGCCGTTGCGGACGAACCAGAGTGTGCCGTTGACGTCGCGGATCTGGGTGATCCGCACGCCGACGTTCTCGACCACTCCCGTGGCCTGGCCGGTGTCGACGACGTCGCCGACGCCGAGCTGGTCCTCCGCGACCATGAACAGGCCGTTGAGGACGTCCTTGACGATGTTCTGCGCGCCGAAGCCGAGCCCGGCACCGAGCGCGGCGGTCAGCAGTGCGAAGGAGCCGATCAGGGTGTTGTCGATGGTGTTCACGATCATCACGACGGCGATGACCACGATGAGGATCGAGCTGATGTTGTTGAGGATCGAGCCGAGGGTCCTCGTTCGCTGTACGACCCGGACCGCGGCGAGGGGCGAGGCGGCGATCGCCTGCGTGTCCTCGACCCGCTGGCGCTTCTTCACCCCCGAGACGATCTGGTCGACGACCCGCCCGACGACGAAGTGCGCGATGACGCGGGCGAGCAGGGCGCCGAGCACGATCGCGAGGACGGCGACGCTCTTCCAGAAGAGCTCGGAGTCGAAGAAGGAGATGGTCGCGGCGACGGGGTCTGGGGTGGAGGTCTCGAAGAGCAGCATCCCGTCCAGGTTAGGGGACGCGTGCTGAGGAGCTCCGGTGACGCCGGAACGACGCCGAGCGGCGTCCGGGGGATAGATTCGACGAGGGCCTCCCGGGCCCCCGAACTCCGCACCCGAACTCCGCCCCAGGGGAAGGACGCCCGATGCTCCACTCCACCCGGACTCCCGCCGAGAAGCGCCGCCTCTTCCGCGAGCGGCTCGCGTCCGGCGAGCTGCTGCAGCTGCCGGGGGCGTTCACCCCGCTGTCGGCGCGGCTGATCGAGGAGAAGGGCTTCGACGGCGTCTACGTCTCGGGCGCGGTGCTGTCGGCCGAGCTCGGCCTGCCGGACATCGGCCTGACCACGCTGAGCGAGGTCGCGGGCCGCGGCCAGCAGATCGCGCGGATGACCGATCTGCCCGTCCTGATCGACGCCGACACCGGCTTCGGCGAGCCCCTCAACGTCGCGCGCACCGTGCAGATGCTCGAGGACGCCGGAGTGACGGCCCTGCACATCGAGGACCAGGTGAACCCCAAGCGCTGCGGACACCTCGACGGGAAGGCCGTCGTCGATGAGAGCACCTCCGTGCGGCGCATCGCCGCCGCGGTCGACGCCCGCCGCGATCCGGGTCTCGTGATCATGGCCCGCACCGACATCCGCGCCCTCGACGGGCTGCAGGCCGCGATCGACCGGGCGAAGCGCCTCGTCGACGCCGGCGCCGACGCGATCTTCCCCGAGGCGATGCGCGACCTCAGCGAGTTCGAGGCCGTCCGCGCCGCGATCGACGTCCCGGTGCTTGCGAACATGACCGAGTTCGGCAAGAGCGAGCTCTTCACGACGCAGCAGCTCGCCGACGTCGGGGTGAACATCGTGATCTACCCGGTGTCGCTGCTCCGCATCGCGATGGGCGCCGCGATGCGCGCCCTCGACGCGCTGAAGGCGGAGGGCTCGCTGCAGTCCGAGGTCGCCGGGATGCAGACGCGGGCCGAGCTCTACGAGCTGCTCGACTACGCGTCCTACAGCCGCTTCGACGAGGGCGTCTTCGACTTCAGCCTCGCCGGCCACCACGGCGCCTGAGCCACGACCCACCCCGGCGGCTCCGGCCGCCGATCCGATCGCGAAGGAGCGAGCGATGAGCACCACCGAGCAGGACATCCGCAAGGGACTCGTGGGGGTCGTCGTCGACACCACGGCGATCTCGAAGGTCGACCCGGAGTCGAACTCGCTGCTGTACCGCGGCTATCCGGTGCAGGAGCTGGCGGCGTCCTGCTCCTTCGAGGAGGTGTCCTGGCTGCTGTGGAAGGGCGAGCTGCCGACTCCGGCCGAGACCGAGGAGCTCCGCGCCTTCGAGCGCGCGCACCGGGAGCCGGCGCCGGAGGTGCGCGCGGTGGTCGGGGTGCTGCCGGTGACGGCGCATCCGATGGACGTCGTCCGCACCGCGGTCAGCGTGCTGGGCGCGTTCGAGACGGACCCCGAGGACGAGTCGCCGGAGGCGGTCCTGGAGCGCTCGATGCGGCTCTGGGCGGTGCTGCCCGCCGTCGTCGCCGCGATCCAGCGCCGCCGGCACGGGCAGGAGCCGATCGCCGCGCGCGACGATCTCGACTACTCGGAGAACTTCCTCTGGATGACCTTCGGCGAGCTGCCCGACCCGGTGGTCGTCGACGCCTTCCGGGTGTCGCTGGTGCTGTACGCCGAGCACTCGTTCAACGCCTCGACGTTCACGGCTCGCGTCGTCACGTCGACGCTCTCGGACGTCCACTCGGCGGTGACGGCGGCGGTCGGCGCGCTGAAGGGGCCGCTGCACGGCGGCGCGAACGAGGCCGTCCTGCACGTCTTCGACGAGATCGGCCTCGGGCCGGAGGCGGGTCCCCGCGCGCGGGCCTGGCTGGCGGAGGCGCTCGGGGCGAAGCGCAAGGTGATGGGCTTCGGCCACCGCGTGTACAAGTCGGGCGACTCGCGCGTGCCGACGATGGAGGCGGCGCTCCGCCGGGTCGCCGACCAGGCCGGGGCGGACGACATGCTCGAGCTCTACGACGCGCTGGCCGCCGAGATGGCCGAGCGCACGGGCATCCTGCCGAACCTCGACTACCCGTCCGGTCCGGCCTACCGCCTGATGGGCTTCGACACCGAGCTCTTCACGCCGCTCTTCGTCGCGGCCCGCGTCGTCGGCTGGACCGCGCACGTCCTCGAGCAGCGCGCCTCGAACGCGCTCATCCGCCCGCTGTCCGCGTACGACGGCCCGGCCCGCCGCGCGGTTCCGGAGCGCTGACCCCCCCCGCATCTCGCTGTCCTGCGGAGCCGGCGCGGCCGACGCGGTTCCCAGTGCGCGCTGCGCGCGCCTCGCATGCTGGTCGAGCAGCCGCGCAGCGGCGTATCGAGACCCGCCCCTCCTGGTGGCGGGGGATCTCGATACGCGCGCTGCGCGCGCTACGCGATCAGCATGGAGGAGCGCCATCGGCGCGTGAGGATCAGCATGAAGGGGCGTCTTCGGCGCGTGATCCGCCAGCTGCCCATGCTGGTCGAGTAGCCGCGCAGCGGCGTATCGAGACCCGCCCTCCTGGTAGCGGTGGATCTCGATACGCGCGCTGTGCGCGCTATTCGATCAGCAGGGCCGGCGCGCTCAGAGCGCCGCGTCGCGCTCCTGCGCGCGCAGGGCCCGCTCGACGCCGGCCAGGTTCTCGATCACGAGGCGGCGCAGCGCCGGCACGTCGGGGTTCGCGTCGAGCCACGCGCGGGTGGCGTCGACGATCGCCGGCGTCGGCGTCGCCGCCGGGTAGAAGCCGACGACGAGGTACTCCGCGATCTTGTAGCTCTTCGCGTCCCACAGCGAGCGGAGGGCGTCGAAGTACACCGGCACCATGGCCCCGAGGACGGCGGGGTCGCTGGTGTGCTGGAAGCCGAGACCCGTCGCGCGCACGATGGTGTTCGGCGCCGAGTCGTCGAGCGTCACCGAGTCCCAGGCCGCGCGCTTGGCCTCCGCCGTCGGGATCGCCGCGCGGGCGTTCGCCGCGGACTGCGCACCGGTCGCCGTATTGTCGGCCGCGAGCGCCGCGTCGATGTCCGAGGCGCCCGCCCGTCCGCCGGCCACGAGCGCGATCAGCAGCTCCCAGGAGAGGTCGGTGTCGATCTCGAGCCCCGGCAGCGTCGTGGTCCCGTCGCGCAGCGCCTGCACCGCGTCCAGGTGCGCGGGCGTCGTGGCGACCGCGGCGAGCACCTTCACGAACTGGAACTGCGCGTCGCTGCCGGCCTCGGCGCCCTGCGCCAGCGTCCACAGCCGGTCGCCCACCTCCGCGAGGACCTCGTCGCGGTGCTCCGGCGCGACGTACTGCGAGGCGGTGCTCACGAGCTGGCCGAGGACCGTGCGCAGCGTCGTCGACTCGGTCTCGGTCGCGATGTTGCCGAGCACGAGACGGACGAAGTCGCGCGGCGCCGACTCGGCGTCGCGGGTCGCGTCCCAGACCGAGCCCCAGACCAGCGAGCGCGCGAGCGGGCTGCTGATGCTCGCGAGGTGCTCGATCGCGACGGCGAGCGAGGCGTCGTCCAGCCGGATCTTCGCGTAGGCGAGGTCGTCGTCGTTGAGCAGCACCAGCGCGGGGCGGGTGCGGCCGATCAGCTCGGGCACCTCGGTGCGCTCGCCGTCCACGTCGAGCTCGAGACGGTCGATGCGCACGAGGCGGTCGCCCTCGAAGTCGTAGAGGCCGATCGCGAGGCGGTGCGGGCGGATCGTCGGGTAGTCGGCGACCGCGCTCTGCAGGATCGCGAACGAGGCGATGGCGCCCTCCTCGTCGACCACGATCTCGGGGCGGAGCGTGTTCACGCCGGCCGTCTCGAGCCACTGCGCCGACCACTCGGTCAAGTCGCGGCCGCTGGTCGCCTCGAGCTCGACCAGCAGGTCGCGCAGCTCGGTGTTCGAGAACGCGTGCTTCACGAAGTACTCGTGCACGCCGGCGAGGAACTCCTTCTCGCCGACCCAGGCCACCAGCTGCTTGAGCACCGAGGCGCCCTTGGCGTAGGTGATGCCGTCGAAGTTGACCTGGACGTCCTCGAGGTCGTTGATCGTCGCGACGATCGGGTGCGTCGAGGGCAGCTGGTCCTGGCGGTAGGCCCAGCTCTTCTCCATCGCGGCGAAGGTGGTCCAGGCCTCGGTCCACTCGGTCGCCTCGGCCGTCGCGAGGGTGGAGGCGTACTCGGCGAACGACTCGTTCAGCCAGAGGTCGTTCCACCACTTCATGGTCACCAGATCGCCGAACCACATGTGCGCGAGCTCGTGCAGGATCGTGACGACTCGGCGCTCCTTGACCGCGTCGGTCACCTTCGAGCGGAAGACGTAGGTCTCGGTGAAGGTGACCGCTCCCGCGTTCTCCATCGCGCCCGCGTTGAACTCCGGCACGAAGAGCTGGTCGTACTTCGCGAACGGGTACGGCACCCCGAACTTCTCCTCGTAGAAGGCGAAGCCCTGCTTGGTCTTCTCGAAGACGTAGTCCGCGTCGAGGAACGGCGCGAGCGAGGCGCGGGCGAAGACGCCGAGCGGCACGGTGCGGCCGTCGGAGGAGACCAGCGAGTCGGTCTCGACTACGTAGGGGCCCGCGATGAGCGCGGTGATGTAGGAGGAGATCCGCGGGGTGGGCTCGAAGCTCCAGGTCGCGACGCCGTCGCCGGCGGGCACGGGCTCGGGGGTGGGCTGGTTCGAGACGACCTGCCAGGCGGCGGGCGCGGTCACCGTGAAGGAGAAGGCGGCCTTGAGGTCGGGCTGCTCGAACACCGCGAAGACGCGGCGCGAGTCCGGGACCTCGAACTGCGAGTAGAGGTAGACCTCGCCGTCGACCGGGTCGACGAAGCGGTGCAGGCCCTCGCCCGTGTTCGTGTAGAGCGCGTCGGCGTCGACGCGCAGCACGTTCTCGGCGGCCAGCGAGTCGAGACGGATCCGCACGCCGTCGGCGACGTCGGCCGGGTCCAGCTCGACGCCGTTCAGCGTGACCGAGTGCACGGTCTTCGTGATCGCGTCGATGAAGGAGGAGGCCCCCTCCGTCGCGGTGAAGCGCACGGTCGTGGTGCTGCGGAAGGTCTCGGCCCCCCGCGTCAGGTCGAGGGCGACGTCGTAGGCGTCGACCTGGATCAGCGAGGCGCGCTCCTGCGCTTCGCTCCGGGTGAGGTTGTCTCCAGGCACAGGGTGCTCCATCCGTTCGTCTCGGCGCTGCCGCTTCGGCGCCGGGGTGCGGGCGCCACCGATCCACCCTAGGGCCGCGCCGCACCCGCGCACCCGAGAGGCGCCGAGAGGCGTAGCGTTGCCTCATGACCGCCGTTGACTTCTGGTTCGATCCCTCCTGCCCCTGGGCCTGGATGACCTCCCGCTTCGTGGACGAGGTGACGGAGGGGCGCGACCTCGACGTCACCTGGCACATCATGAGCCTCGCCGTGCTCAACGAGGACCAGGACGTGAGCGACGACTACCGCGCGTTCTTCCCGCGCGCCCTGCGCTACACGCGCCTCGTCGCCGCCGTGGGCGAGCGCGAGGCGCAGGAGAAGGTCAAGCCGCTCTACGACGCACTCGGCACGCGGATCCACAACGGTGGCCGCACGGACGTCGACGCGGTCATCGCCGAGTCGCTCGCCGAGGTCGGCCTCGACGCGAGCCTCGCCGCCTTCGCCGACACCGACGAGTACGACGAGCCGATGCGCGCCTCGCACTTCGACGGCATCGGCCGGGTCGGCCAGGACGTCGGCACGCCGGTCATCGCGATCGGCGACATCGCCTTCTTCGGACCGGTCATCTCTCCCATCCCGCGCGGCGAGCAGGCGCTCTCGCTCTGGGACGGCCTCGTCGCCGTGGCCTCGTACGACGGCTTCTTCGAGCTCAAGCGCTCGCGCACCCGCGACCCGATCTTCGACTGAGCCGCGATCCGCGTCGGCGACCCGGTCCTCGGCTGAGGACCGGGCCGCCGCGCGAGCGGTACCCTGACTCCCGGTCCCGGATCCACGGGCCACGAACGGCTTTCCGGAGGACGAGCGCGTGCGCATCCACATCGCAACGGACCACGCCGGGCTGGACTTCAGCCGGCACCTGATCGAGCACCTCGGTGCCGCCGGCCACGACGTGGTCGACCACGGCCCCACCTCGTACGACCCGCTCGACGACTACCCCTCGTTCTGCATCAACGCGGCCGCCGCGGTCGTGCGCGACCAGGAGGCCGGCGTCGAGGCGCTCGGCATCGTCTTCGGCGGCTCGGGCAACGGCGAGCAGATCGCGGCCAACAAGGTCGCGGGCGTCCGCGCCGCGCTGGTCTGGAGCCTCAGCACCGCGGTGCTCGCCCGGCAGCACAACGACGCCAACGTGATCTCGATCGGAGCGCGCCAGCACTCGGTCGAGGAGGCGACGGACTTCATCGACGCCTTCGTCGCCGAGCCGTTCTCCTTCGAGGAGCGCCATGTGCGCCGCATCGCGCAGCTCGCGGAGTACGAGGCCACGGGCGACATCGCCGGCCGCACGGTCGACTCCGCCGCGAGCGGCCGCTAGGTGCCCGAGGGCCACTCCGTCCACCGCATCGCGCTGCAGTTCGAGCGCGACATCGTCGGCCACTCCGTCGCGACCAGCAGCCCGCAGGGACGCTTCGTCGAGGGCGCCGCGCTGCTGGACGGCCGCACCGTGCTCGAGTCGACCGCGGTCGGCAAGCACCTGCTGCTGCGCTTCGAGGGCGACGCGACGCTGCACGTGCACCTCGGTCTCTACGGCGCCTGGGACTTCCTCGGCCACGTCTCGCCGCTGTTCGACGACGGCAAGGCGGGCAGCAGCATCGGCGCCCCGCGCCGCCGCCGGGCCGTCCGGCTCTCCGAGACCGAGCACGAGACCGACAGCGATCTCGAGGAGTTCCCGCCGCCGCCGATCGGCGCCGTGCGCGTGCGCATCCAGACGGAGGAGACGGTCGCCGACCTGCGCGGCCCGACCGCCTGCGAGGTGATGGACGACGCGCAGGTGGAGGCGCTGCTCGCCCGGCTCGGCCCGGACCCCGCGGCGGACGACTCCGACGAGGCCCGCGATCGCTTCGTGAACCGCCTGCGCAAGACGGCCACGCCGGTGGGGCTCGTGCTGATGGACCAGTCGGTCGTCAGCGGGATCGGCAACATCTACCGAGCCGAGCTGCTGTACCGCGCCGGACTCGACCCGCACACGCCGGGCAAGCTGGTGCCGCTCGAGCTCGCGCGCGAGCTCTGGGCCGACTGGGCGCTCCTGCTCGAGGACGGCATCCGGACCGGGATGATGATCACCCGCCGGGGCCTGACGAAGACGCAGCGCTCCGCCGCCGTGCGCAGCCGGGCCGAGCGCAACTACGTCTACAAGCGCGAGGGACTGCCCTGCCGGGTCTGCGGCACGAACGTCCTGCTCGAGGAGATCGGTGCACGCAAGCTCTACTGGTGCCCGGTGTGCCAGTCGTGACCGCCTGAACCGCCTGTGATGAGCGACGACCGAGAGGACCCCGTGACCCCGAGCCTGCTCCTGCGCACCGCGCGGCTCCTCGGCCGCGACGAGCCGGTGTCCGTGCTGCTCCGCGACGGCCGGATCGAGGCGATCGCTCCGGACGGCGCTCTCGACGGCACCAGGACGGGCGACGCCGAGGTGCGCGACCTCGACGGCCGCTGGCTGCTGCCCGGGCTCTGGGACGAGCACGTGCACTTCTCCCAGTGGTCGATGACCGCGCCCCGCCTGGACGTCTCGACGTCGCGGTCGGCGGCGGAGGCGGTGGCGGCGGTCCGTGCGCGGCTGGCCCAGGCGCCGGACTCGCCGGCGACCCTCGTCGGCTTCGGCTTCCGCGACGGGCTCTGGCCCGACCTGCCGACGACGGCGCTGCTCGACGCGGTGGCGCCGGAGCGACCGGTGGTCCTGGTCAGTGGCGATCTGCACTGCGCCTGGGTGAACTCCGCGGCGCTGCGCCGCTACGGCTTCCCCGCGCAGGACGACATCCTTCGGGAGGAGCCCTGCTTCCGCCTCGTCACGGCGCTCGGTGCGCTGAGCGACGACGAGCTCGACGAGCTGGCCGACGAGGCGGCGCGCCGCGCGGCAGCCCGCGGCGTGGTCGGCGTCGTCGACCTCGAGATGCGCTGGAACGCGGGGGACTGGACGCGGCGGATCGCCCGCGGCACCCGCTCCCTGCGCGTCGACATCGGCGTCTACCGCGACCACCTCGACCGGGCGATCGCGGAGGGCCTGCGCACCGGGGACGAGGTCGAGGGCGGTGAGGGCCTGCTCCGGATGGGTCCGCTCAAGGTGCTGATCGACGGCTCGCTGAACACCCGGACCGCGTACTGCGTGCACCCGTACGCCGGGCACGAGGGCAGCGGCGTCCTCACCGTGGACCCCGCGGAGCTCGACGAGCTGCTCGCGCGGGCGGCCGCGGCGGGTATCCGGCCGACGGTCCACGCGATCGGCGACGCGGCCGCGACGGTCGCGCTCGACGCCCTGGCCAAGGTCGGCGGCGGCCGCATCGAGCACGCGCAGCTGCTCTCCGACGCCGACCTCCCGCGCTTCGCCGGGCTCGGCGTCGTCGCGGGAGTGCAGCCGGCACATGCGCTGGACGACCGGGAGGTCGCCGACCGCTACTGGGAGGGCCGGACCGGCCGGGCCTTCGCGCTGCGCTCGCTGATCGACTCCGGAGCGACGGTCGTGCTCGGCTCGGACGCCCCGGTGGCGCCGCTCGACCCCTGGGTGGCGATCGCCGCCGCCGTCTCCCGCGCCCGGGACGGCGACGAGCCGTGGCACCCCGAGCAGCGGGTCACGGTCGCGGAGGCGCTCGTCGCGTCGACCCGCACCCGGCGGCTCGCTCCGCAGGGGGGAGACGTCGCCGACCTGGTCGTCGTCGAGCGCGACCCGCTCGCCTCCGACGGCGAGCAGCTGCGCTCGATGCCGGTCGCCGCGACACTGCTCGCCGGACGCGTCACGCACGAGGTCTGACCGGATCGTGAACGACGGACGGCCCGCCGGATCCGAGGATCCGACGGGCCGTCGCGGCGTGGGAGGCGCGTGCTCAGCTCTCGCTGACGTGCGCGAACAGGAACCAGCGGTCCTTCTCGAGGCCGCGGCCGATCTCGATCGCGACGTCCTGGCTGCTCGCGTCGATGTCGGCGAGCTCGGCGATCGCGGTGTTGACCGTGGTGATCGCGACGTCCATCAGGCCGATGACCTCGACGATGGCGTTCTCGGAGCGCTGGAAGCCCGGAGTGAGCGGGGCGGTCTGCGTGGCCGACGCGACGGTCTGGATGCGGGCGTCGACGGGGAGGCCCAGGGCGACGACGCGCTCGGCGGCCAGGTCGGCCCACTCGATCGCGTGGCCGACGACGACGTCGAGCAGCTCGTGCACGCCGATGAAGTTGGCGCCGCGCACGTGCCAGTGCGCCTGCTTGCTGTTGACGGCCAGGGCGGTCATCTCGACGACGACCGGGCTGAGGAACTGGGCGACTCCGGATGCGACATCCGGGTTCGACGAGGTGAGCGACGTGACGGATGCAGTGGACATCGTCTGTTCCTTTCGAGAGGGGGTGACTGATCGTCAACACTACGCCGCAGCCCAGTGTTCGCAAGGAAGTGCAGGCTCGGCTAAGGCGGGAGAAGGGGAGCCTGGCCTGTCCCGGCCCGGCACGTGCGGTGCGCTTCCGGGACGGAACCGGGGGTCAGCCCCCGCGTCGCCGCGAAGGGTCGCCGGTACCCTCGAGAGGATGTCCGCGCGCCCGCGAGGACCGGGGGAGGAGGCTCGCGTGCCCGCAGCGCCGACCGCCCTCGGTGAGGCCTCCGCGGCGTACCTCCGGCTCTGGCGCGAGCTGCCCCGCGAGGCCCTGTCGCTCCTGCTCGCCGTGCCGCTGGCGCTGGCGGGTGCGTTCGCGACCGGAGTCGCCCTCGCTCTGGGCCTCGGCCTGATCGGCGTGCTGATCGGCGCGGTCTTCCTCCCGCTGGCGCTGCACACCGCCCGGGGCTTCGCTCGGGCGACCCGAGCGCTCGACCGGCTCGCCGGCCGCCCGCGGATCGAGGAACCACAGTGGCGGCGTCCGCCCGCCTCGGTCGCGCCCGCCACCTTCGCCCTCTACGGCCCGGTCGTCGACGGGCACTACTGGCTCGCGCTGCTGCACACGCTCGTCGTGGCGCCGCTGCTCGCGCTCGTCTTCGCCGCGGTCCTCGGGCTCTGGAGCTGGGCCGGCCTCGGCTCGCTGACGGCGCTGCTCGCCGGCGACTCCTCGGCGATCGTCCGGCTCGTCTCCGGGCAGTCGAGCGCAGTCCTCGGCGTTGCCGGGCCGCCCACGGCCTTCCTGGTGCTGGCCGATGTCGCGCTCGTCGTCCTGTTCCTCGCGACGCTGCCGTTCGTCACCCGCGGGCTCACCCTCGCGCGATTCCTGGTCGATCGGCTGCTGCTCGGGCCCTGGGGCTCGGAGGCGCTGCAGCGCGAGGTCGCGGAGCTCAGCGTCTCCCGCGGTGCGGCGGTCGCCGCCGAGGACCGGGCGCTGCGCCGGCTCGAGCGCGACATCCACGACGGTCCGCAGCAGCGGCTGATCCGGGTGCAGATGGACCTCGGATCGGCTCTCAACCGGGTGCGCTCCGATCCCGACTCGGCGGCGGCGCTGATCGACGAGGCGCGCGAGCACGTCCGCTCGGCGCTCGACGAGCTGCGCGCGCTCTCCCGGGGAGTCGCGCCGCCGATCCTGCAGGACCGGGGCTTCACCGCTGCGGTGCACTCGCTGGCGGTCATGAGCCCGGTGCCCGTCGAGGTGCTGGTCGAGCATCCGGTGACGGAGGTGCCGCCCGAGGTCGAGCGCAGCGTCTACTTCGTCGTCGCCGAGCTGCTCGCGAACGCGTCGAAGCACGCGTCGGCCCGCTCGATCCGCGTGCACCTCGACGTGCGGGGGACGGGCGGACCGGAGCGCTGGCTGGACGTCTGGGTCGTCGACGACGGCGTCGGCGGCGCCTCGTCCCTGCCCGGTCACGGTCTCGAGGGGGTCGCCGGGCGCGTCAGCGGGCTGCGCGGGCTGTTCACCGTCGATTCGCCCCCGGGCGGCCCGACCACGGTGGGCGTGCACGTGCCGTTCCTGCCCGCACCGCCGCCCGCCCTATCCTGAGGGCGTGCCGCCCGCCTCACCGATCCGTGTCGCCCTCGCCGAGGACTCCGTCCTCCTGCGCGAGGGCCTGGTCCGACTGTTCGAGGACGCCGGCTTCTCCGTCGTCGGAGCCCACGGCGACGCCGAGGGGCTGCTCGCGGCCGTCGCCGCGGAGCCGTCCTCGGTGGACGTGGCCGTGCTCGACGTCCGCATGCCGCCCACCTTCCGCGACGAGGGCGTCCGCGCGGCCCTCGACCTCCGGCGCCTGCACCCGCGGATCGCCGTGCTCCTGCTCAGCCAATACGTCGAGGTGACCTACGCGCACGAGCTGCTCGGCTCGGGCGAGGGCGGCATGGGCTATCTGCTCAAGGACCGCGTCGCCTCGGTGGAGGAGCTGCGCGACGCCGTCGAGCGCGTCGCGGCGGGCGGGACGGTGCTCGATCCGCAGGTCGTCGCCTCGCTGCTCCAGCGCAACCGCGACCCGCTGGCGCTCCTGACCCCGCGCGAGCGCGAGGTGCTCGAGGCGATGGCCGAGGGGCGCACGAACGCCGGCATCGCCGCCGCGCTCTTCATCGGCGTCGGCGCGGTCGAGAAGAACGTCACCTCGATCTTCCAGAAGCTCGGACTCGAGGATTCCGGCTCGGACCACCGCCGCGTGCTCGCGGTCCTCGCCTGGCTCCGCGCCGCGCGCTGAGCCGGCCGAGTAGTCGCACCGCGTCTCGCCGGTGAGGCCCCTCCATGCTGGTCGAGTAGCCCCGCTGGGGCGTATCGAGACCCACCGCCGTCAGCTGGGCGGCTCTGCAGACCCTTGCTCTAGCGCTGGTGGATCTCGATACGCCCGCTCCGCGGGCTGCTCGATCAGCATCGACCTGACAGCCATCCCCGCGCGCCTACTTCAGCGCCGTGCGCTCCGTGTCGTAGAGCGCCTTGACCTGGTCGGCGGTGAGGGCCTTGTCCCAGACCCGGATCTTCGCGAAGGTGCCCTTCGCGTAGTTGCCGGGGCCCGAGGTGAGCTCGACCGCGCCGACCGTGAAGTCGCCGGCGTTCGGGTTCAGGCCCTCGGTGAAGAGGTACGGGTTCTTCGCGTAGGTCGCGCCCTTGTTGTCGACGAAGCGCGGGTAGGCGACCGAGGTGCCGTCCAGGTAGGAGACCGCGTAGGTGCCGTCGTAGGTGCCGACGTGCAGCTGCCAGGTGTTCCGAGTGAACGTGTTCCCCGAGGCCGAGTAGTCGCGGGAGTACGGATAGCCGGGGGTCGGGCCGCCGGTCCGCGAGACGTGGAAGGCCGATCGCTCGTCGCCGCCGTAGAGGCCGAGGTCGTAGAAGAGGCCGTAGGAGCGGCCCGCGCGCTCACCGTGCTCGTTCCAGGCGCCGGCGACGTAGCCGGTGCTGTCGTCGGTCATGTAGACCCAGCTTGCGACGGTGACCGCGTTGCCCGTGGCGCCGATCGTCAGGCGGCCCGCCGACTCCAGCGGCACGCGGAGGAAGCTCGACCCGGTCATCGAGATCCCGGAGCCCCAGGGCGTCGACGTGGTCGTGGCCTTGGTCTTGCCCGCCTGGAGCAGCGGCAGGTCGTTCGCCGTGGAGTAGTACGGCGCGGCCGACTGGGTGAAGTCCCACTGCGCGAGCGGCGCCGGAACGCCGGGCACGGTGGGGGGAGTGGTGGGCGTCGCCGTGGGGGTCGGCGTCGCGGTCGGGGTGGCCGTAGGGGTCGCGGTGGCGGTCGGCGTCGCCGTGGGCGTCGGTGTCCTCGTCGGAGTCGCGGTGGGTGTCGGGGTCGCGGTCGGCGGCGTCGTCGGTGCCGTGGCCGAGACGGTCAGCGCGATCGAGCCGCTGCTGCCGATGTTGCCGGCGGCGTCGCGGGCCTTGGCGATGATCACGTGCGAGGTCACGGCGAGGCTCGAGGTGGTGAGCGACCAGTCGCCGGAGGCCTGCTGCACGGCATTCCCGACCCGGGTGGAGCCGGACCAGAAGGAGAGAGCGGTGACTCCGATGTCGTCCGACGCGGTGGCGACGAGCGTCACGGTCCGCGGGACGGTGCTCCCCGTGGCGGGCGAGGTGATGCGCGCGGTCGGCTTCGTCGTGTCGGGCTTCGGCGAGCCCGTGGCGGTCGGCGTGGCGCTGGGGCTCGGCGCGGTCGTCGGGCTCGCGGTCGGCGAGGGGGTGGTCGTCGCGGTGGGCGTCGCCGACGGGACCGGGGTCTGCGTGGGGGAGGGACTCGTCGTCGGAACGGGGGTCGAGCCGGTGTTCTGCACGGTGACGCGCGTGGCGGCACTGTTGCCGATGTTCCCCGCCGCGTCCTTGCCCTTGGCCACGAAGACGTGCGAGCCCTCGGCCAGCGTCCGCGTGTCGAGCGGCAGCGTCCAGACGCCCGCCTGCACGGTGGCGTAGCCCAGACGGCGGGTGCCCTCCCAGAACGAGAGCTGGGTGGTCCCGACCGCGTCCGTCGCGGTCGCCGCGAGGGAGATCGTCCCCGCGACCGTCGATCCGCTCACGGGAGCGGTGATGCTCACCACCGGCTTCACCGTGTCGGCGGCGGCGCTCGCCGAGCTGCCGGGCGCGGTGGCCACCATCGGCACCAGGAGGAGGGCTGCGAGCGCTCCCATGATCGTCGCCCGTGCGGTACGTCGTCGCATTGCCGTCCCCTTGTTCCGTCGGTCACGGAAATCCCCCCGGACCGGGGTCAGCCTAGGTCGTGCCGCCTCCTCCGCGCGTGCCCCGGACGGGGACAGATCGTGATCGGGGTCCGACGACCGGCCAGGATCGCCGCCCGGGCGGTGCCCGACGCCCCTGCGACACTGGGATCCGGCGACCGCGGAGTCCGCCGAGGAGGAGGACCGATCGCATGGCAGCAGGAGCGCACCCGGACGCCCGCTTGATCGCTCTGCCGGGCGGATCCCCGGTCGTCGCCGACTCGGCCTGGGTGGCCCCGGGCGCGACCCTCGTCGGAGCGGTGGAGCTGGAGGAGGAGTCGAGCGTCTGGTACGGCGCCGTCCTCCGCGCAGAGAGGGCGCGCATCCGGATCGGCCGCGGCAGCAACCTGCAGGACGGCGTGATCGTGCACGTGGACGAGGGCTTCGACGCGACCCTCGGCTCGGGTGTCTCGGTCGGGCACAACGCCGTGCTGCACGGCTGCACCCTCGAGTCCGACGTGCTCGTCGGGATGAACGCGACCGTCCTGAACGGGGCGGTGATCGGCTCCGGGTCGCTCGTCGCCGCCGGCGCAGTGGTGCTCGAGGGCACCGTCGTGCCGCCGGGCTCCCTCGTCGCGGGCGTTCCGGCGAAGGTGCGCCGCGAGCTGTCCGAGCAGGAGCGGGACGGGATCCGCCGCAACGCCGCGTCGTACCTCGACCTGGCCGAGCTGCATCGGGGAGCGGCCGGCGCCGGGACCGACTGAGGCGGTCAGGGAGCGCCAGGAGCCCGATCGGCGCCAGAAGTTCCCGCCTCTGCGGTGAGCGTCTCTATCGTTCGGGAACAGGTTCCGCCGTGGCACTCCGGTGCGCGGTCGCCGCCCTCGGATCGACGGCTCGCCGATCGATCGGACACCTCTGTCTCCGTCCCACTCTTCCCGAGGAGAATCGTGTCCCCGCATCGTCCCCGCCGTTCCCCCCTGATCGTCCTCGGCCTCACCGCGGCCGTGCTCGCGGGAGGGGCGATCGCCCCCGCGGCCGCCGCCGCGACACCGTCCGAGCTGTCCGTCGTCGCCTTCGGCGATTCGATCACCCGAGCCGCCGCGACCTGCGGCACGGAGGACGACTGCCCGGTCAACTCCTGGTCGACCGGTTCCGCCCCCGAGGTCCGCTCCATCGCGACCCGCCTCCAGGAGGTGGCTCCGCAGCGCACGGTCACGACCCACAACCGCGCGAAGTCCGGCAGCCGCATCGCCGAGGTCTCCGCGGCGGTCTCGGCGGCACAGGCGGCCGGGGCCGCTCCGGACGTGGTCACGCTCCTCATCGGCGGCAACGACCTCTGCAGCCCCGACGTCCCGGCCGGGCCGGACGGCTACGCGATGACGCCCGCCGCGGACTTCTCCGCCTCGGCGTCGGGTCTGCTCCGGAAGATCAGCTCGGCCTGGCCGCGGGCGACCGTGCTGCTCGGATCGGTGCCGGACATCGGGTCCGAGTGGGAGGTCGTCCAGGGCACACCGGGCGAGCTGATCTGGGGACTCTTCAGCATCTGCCGGACCACGCGCGGAGCCAAGGCCGACAATCACGTCCAGAGGGGGGCCGCCTTCGAGGCGGCGGTCGCCGCAGCCGAGGAGCGCACGGATCGGTACAACGAGGCTCTGGCCGCGGCCTGCTCCGCAGCGGGCCCCCAGTGCGTCTGGGACGGCGGTGCTCTCACCAGGACGCCCATCACGAAGGACGTCCTCTCGACGGTCGACTACTTCCACCCGAACGTCGCCGGCCAGGCGCTGGTCGCCAGCGTCCTATGGGGCCCGGAGGCGGTTCCCGCGTGGGCGGTCCCGCACTCCGCAGGCGCTCCGGCTCCGGCTCCGGCGGACCTCCCGACGCTCGACGAGATCGGCATCGCCGATTCGACGAGCGGCGCCCCGGACGAGTCGAGGACGCGGGTCGGCATGCCCGAGAACGTCACCGAGCGCGTGACGCTCGGCCGTCCGGCCGGAGCGCAGCCGTCCGAGGGGAGCCCGTCTCCGGCGGACCTCCAGCAGACCGCCGCCGTCGGCCGCTAGCTCGAAGGAGGCGCACCGATCGGCAGAGTGCGCCACGTGGTCAAATGCCGACAACTGCTCGATGAACGCCAGTCGAGTCGATCCGTGCCACAAGGTGGCGGCCTGCGGAGGAGCGGAAATACCTTTCCCCACGAGGTTCGGCCGGCATCGTCCGCGGTCCTCACGGCGGTCGGTCGACCGCTGGAGCCGACGGTCGAACGACTGTGCTCCGCCCTCCTTGATCACCGTCCTTGAGAAGAGCCATGTCCCTCCGTTCCCGCCTGTCCACCGTCGCTCTCACGGCACTGCTCCTCGCCGGAGGAGCAGCCGCCCCGTCCGCCACCGCCGCCGAGGCCCCCGCGCTCTCGGTCGCCTCGTTCGGCGACTCGATCACCCGCGCCGCCACCACCTGCGGAGGCCGGGGCGACTGCCCCGTCAACTCCTGGGCCACCGGTTCCGCACCCGCGGTCCACTCCGTCGCCACCCGCCTCCATGAGCTGAACCCGCGTCGCACCGTCACGTCGACGAACTACGCCGAGTCGGGCAGCCGGATCGCGGGAGTCGCCTCGGCGGTGTCCGCCGCGGCGGCCGCCGGGGCCCGACCCGACGTCGTGACGCTGCTCATCGGCGGCAACGACCTCTGCCACCCCGATCTCCGGGCCGCCGCCGACGGCTACGCGATGACGCCCGCCGACGCGTTCGCCGCGTCCGCGACGAGTGCGCTGCAGCGGATCAGGTCCGCCTGGCCGGAGGCGACCGTCCTCGTCGGGTCGGTCCCGGACGTGGCGTCCGAGTGGGCCGCGGTGCAGACCGGCGCGGGCGCGAGGACCTGGCCGTCGGCCAAGCTGTGCCGGACGACGCGCGGGGCCCTCGCCGACAACGTCGTCCAGACCGGTGACGCCTTCACCTCGACGGTGATGGCCGCGGCCGAGCGCACGCGGCAGTACGACGACGCGCTCGCCTCGGCGTGCGCGGCCGAGGGCCCGCACTGCGTCTGGGACGGCGGCGCCCTCAGCCGCACGGAGATCAGCCCCGAGATCGTCTCGAGCGTCGACTCCTTCCATCCGAACGTCCAGGGCCAGGCCCTGATCGCGCGGGTGCTCTGGGGTCCCGAGGCGGTCCCCGCCTGGGCCGCGCGCCTCACCCAGGGTGCTCCGGTCTCCCCGCCGGTGCCGGCGGTCACCGACGCACCGGTCCCGACGACGCCCACTCCGACGACGACTCCCGCCCCGACGACCACCCCGTCGTCGAAGACCACCCCCGCGCCGAAGGCCACTCCGGCCCCGGCCGGCGCGCGCCGAGCGACGAAGACCGTGACTCCTGCTCGGCCCACGACCCCGGCACGCGCAGCGACCCGCGCTCCGGCGCCCGGCTCCACTCCGAGCACGACCCCGAGCCGAGGCCTCGCCGGCACGAAGGACACGACCGCGCCGACGGTGCGCATCACCGGCCCGCTCGCCGGCGACTCGGTCTCGGGGAACGTCGCCCTGGCCGCCGTCTCCGACGACGACACCGCCTCGCTCGTCTTCTCGAGCGAGGGTCGCCGCCTCGGTTCGGCGAAGCACGCGGCGAACGGCGGCTGGACGCTGACCGTGTCGACCAGGGGCTTCCCGAAGGGCGAGCACGATCTCGTCGCCACCGCGACCGACCGCTCGGGCAACACGGGGACGAGTGCCCCCGTCACCGTCACGGTCCGCTGACCAGCAGGGGCCGCCGTCAGGCGCCCCACGGGACCGCGGCGGTCCTCGTCGGAGCGGTGCAGGACGCACCGAAGGATTCGACCCGTGCCGCGCCTCACCTATGGGGGGAGCAGGCCGGTCGTGAGGCGGTATCGCGGTGCTGCGCCGTCGGCAAGGCTCTGAGCAGCCGGCACCGCCGGAGTGGCCGGGCTCCCTGAGCGGCGCTTCTCCGGGCGGATCCGGCGGTTCCCCTCCCCGTCCCCCCGGTCGCCCGGTCGACGGAGCCCGCGCCCCCGCCTCGCTCCGCCGCCGCGGCACCACGTCGCCCCACGAGAGCAGAGTCATGCCCCCGCGCCCGGCCCGCCGTTCCCCCCTGTCCGTCCTCCTCCTCATCGCCCTCCTCGTCGGCGCGGCCGCGGTGCCCGCCGCGGCCGCCGAACCGGCCCCGACCCTGTCGGTCGTCTCCTTCGGCGACTCGATCACCCGTGGCGCCTCGAGCTGCGGCACCCGCGCCGACTGCCCGGTCAACTCCTGGTCGACGGGAACCGCGAGTGCGGTCCGCTCGATCGCCACCCGCCTCCAGGAGGTGAACCCGGGCAGCGTCGTCACCACGGCGAACTACGCCAAGTCGGGGAGCCGGATCAACGCCGTCGCCTCGACCGTGACCGCTGCCGCCTCGGCCGGCGCGGACCCCGACGTCGTCACCCTCCTGGTGGGCGGGAACGACCTCTGCCACCCCGACCTCACGGGCGCCGCCGACGGGTACGCGATGACTCCCGCCGCGTCCTTCAGCGCGTCGGCGTCGAGCCTGCTGCGTCAGATCGGCTCGACCTGGCCGGAGGCGACGGTCCTCGTCGGCTCGATGCCGGACATCGCGTCCGAGTGGGCGGGCCTGCGCGGGGGACCGGCCGAGGCGGGCTGGCCCGCGAACCGGCTCTGCCGCACGACCCGCGGGGCGACGGCCGACAACGTCGTCCAGACCGGTGACGCGTACACCGCGGCGGTCGCCGCAGCGGCGCAGCGCACCCGTCAGTTCAACGACGCCCTCGCCGCGGCCTGCTCCGCCGTCGGCTCCCGCTGCGTCTGGGACGACGGCGCCTTCACCGCCGCCACCGTCTCGCCCGACATCGTGTCCACCGTCGACTACTTCCACCCCAACGCCCGCGGCCAGGCCCTGATCGCCGACATCCTCTGGGGACCCGAGGCCGTGCCCGACTGGGCGGCGTCCGAGCCGACGTCGACGCCCGTGCCGTCCGCTCCGCCGACCGCTGAGCCGACGAGCGTGCCGACGCCCAGCGCCTCCCCGGCACCGACAGCCGTCCCCGAGCCGACCGATCCTGCCGAGACCCCGACCGCGTCCCCCACCGCGACGGCCTCCCCGACCACCACCCCGACTCCGTCTCCGGCCGCGACTGCTACGCCGACCGCGACTGCCACGCCGACCGCGACTCCGACCGCTACGCCGACTGCGACTCCGATCGCCACCCCGAGTCCGACTGCAACGGCGACTCCGACTGCAACCGCGACTCCGACTGCAACCGCGACTCCGACTGCAACCGCGACTCCGACTGCTACTGCGACTGCATCGCCGACTCCGACCGCGACCGCGACTCCGACTCCGACTCCGACTGCCTCTCCGACCCCGACGCGTACGCCGACGCCGACGCCGACTCCGGCCCGAGACACGGCCGCACCGTCCTCGCGCGTCACCAGCCCGACCGCGGGCAGCACCGTCGTCGGAACGGTCACCCTCGTCGCGGTCGCGGACGCCGACACCACGTCCCTGGTCTTCTGGACGGGCAGCACGCGGATCGGGACGGCGAAGAAGGCGGCCGACGGCACCTGGAAGCTGACCGTCTCCACCAAGGGCTTCCCCAAGGGCGAGCACCAGGTCGTGGCGAAGGCGTCGGACGCCGCGGGCAACACCGCGTCGAGCGCCCCGGTCGCCGTCACCGTCCGCTGAGCTCCGCCGCCATGCTGATCGAGTAGCTCTTGCAGGGGGCGTATCGAGATCCATCCCTGCTGAGCACGGTGGGTCTCGATACGCCGCTAAGCGGCTACTCGACCAGCATGCGGAAGCGCGCGGAAGCCCAGCTGATCGAGTAGCCCTCGCAGAGGGCGTGTCGAGATCCATCCCTTCTGAGGACGGTGGGTCTCGATACGCCGCTGCGCGGCTACTCGACCAGCAATGGGAAGCCGCCCGATCGAGGTTCGCCGGCGCATGTTGATCGAGTAGCCCTCGCAGAGGGCGTGTCGAGATCCATCCCTGCTGAGGACGGTGGGTCTCGATACGCCGCTGCGCGCCTACTCGACGAGCAAGAAGGAAGAAAGAATCGGAGGGGCTGACGAGAATCGAACTCGCATCATCTGTTTGGAAGACAGAGGCTTTACCACTAAGCTACAGCCCCGGAATCGGCAGTCCGGAGAACCCGCCGCGGGCCGCCCTCTCGGGCGGGGCCCGTCGTCTCGACCGGGCACCAGGACACTGTAGTACACGAGGCGAAGCGGCGGCGACGCCGACCCGCGAAGCCGCCCCCGCGCGCCTGTTCCGGCCGCAGGAGTGCGGTGCAGTACACTTGCGAAGGCCATTTCGGCGTGTCGCGCCAGTGACCGTGCAGGAAGGGCTCGACGAGAGTCCTCATCGGCACGGTGCACCGGCCCGCGCAACCGGGGCGTAGCTCAGCTTGGCTAGAGCGCCCGCTTTGGGAGCGGGAGGTCGCAGGTTCGAATCCTGTCGCCCCGACCACGAGTACTCATCGTGACGACATCGACCCGTGACGACCGGTCACACGGCGCCGACACCAACCAGCACAGGAGATCCCCTCACGTGAAGACCACGGTAGAAAAGCTGAGCCCGACCCGCGTCAAGCTCGCGATTTCGGTCACCCCGGACGAGCTCGGCCCCAGCATCACCCACGCCTACGGCCACATCGCCGAGCAGATCAACGTCCCCGGCTTCCGCAAGGGCAAGGTCCCGCCGGCGATCGTCGACCAGCGGGTCGGCAAGGCCGCCGTCCTCGAGCACGCCGTCAACGAGGGGCTCGACGGCTTCTACCGCGAGGCCGTCCGCGAGACCGAGGTGCGCCCCCTGGGCCGCCCGCAGGCCGACATCGTCGCCTGGCCGAGCGACAAGGACTTCACCGGCGACCTCGAGCTCGCCATCGAGGTCGACGTCCGCCCCGAGATCACCGTCCCGGCCTACGACGGCCTCGAGCTCACGGTCGATGCGGCCGAGGTGACCGACGCCGACGTCGACGCCGAGCTCGACAAGCTCCGCAGCCGATTCGGCACGCTCGTCACCGTCGATCGCCCCGCGACGACCGGCGACTTCGCGCAGATCGACCTCATCGCGACCATCGACGGCGTCGAGGTCGACACGGCCAACGCCATCTCCTACGAGCTCGGCTCGGGCGAGCTGATCGAGGGCATCGACGAGGCGCTCGACTCGCTCACCGCGGGGGAGAGCACCACGTTCACCGCTCCGCTGCTCGGTGGCGACCACGCCGGCCAGCAGGCCGAGATCGCCGTCACGCTCACCGCCGTCAAGGAGCGCGAGCTCCCCGACGCCGACGACGACTTCGCGCAGATCGCCAGCGAGTTCGACACCATCGCCGAGCTGCGCGACTCGCTCAAGGAGCAGGCCGCCCAGCAGAAGACCTTCGGTCAGGGCGGCCAGGCGCGCGAGAAGCTCGTCGAGGCCCTCCTCGGCCTCGTCGAGGTCCCCGTCCCCGCCGCGCTCGTCGAGGACGAGGTGCACCGCCACCTCGAGGGCGAGAACCGCCTCGAGGACGCTGAGCACCGCGCCGAGGTGACCGAGGCGAGCGAGAAGACCTTCAAGACCCAGATCCTCCTCGACCACGTCGTCGAGCAGGAGAAGGTCCAGGTCAGCCAGGACGAGCTCACGCAGTACCTGATCCAGGGTGCGGCGCAGTACGGCATGGAGCCGAACGAGTTCATCAAGATCCTCTCCGAGAACAACCAGATCGGCCAGATGGTCGGCGAGGTCGCCCGCAACAAGGCGCTCGCGATCGTCCTGGGCAAGGCGAAGGTCACCGACACCGAGGGCAACGCCGTCGACCTGACCGCGTTCACCGCCGTCCCCGGGGACGACGCGGACGAGACGGACGCCGACGCCGCGACCGATGAGGTCGACGCGCCCGCCGCCGAGGTCGTCGAGGAGGCCGTCGTCGAGGAGGCCCCCGCCGCCGCCGAGGCGCCCGCCGAGGAGGAGGCCGCTCCGGCCCCCAAGAAGAAGCGCGCCCCCGCGAAGAAGAAGGCTCCGGCCGCCGAGGAGATCCCGGCCGCCGAGTAGTCCTCGACGCAGAACGACACGAGCCGCTCCCGGATCACCGGGGGCGGCTCTCGTCGTCTCGGCCCGAGTCCGGGGTCGAGCCCCGGCCCGGGTCCCGTCCGCAGTCCGCCCCGGGCGAACACCGGCCGCTCCGGCTCCGCCCCCGGCGAACACGGCCGGGTCGCCCGGGTGCCGTCCGATAGATTCGCCTCCGAAGCGACAACTGAAACGGAGCGACACATGGCCGATATGGCGATGCCCAACAGTGTTTTCGACCGCCTTCTCAAGGACCGGATCATCTGGCTCGGTTCTGAGGTGCGCGACGAGAATGCGAACGAGATCGCAGCGAAGCTCCTGCTCCTCGCGGCCGAGGACGCCGAGAAGGACATCTTCCTGTACATCAACTCGCCCGGCGGCTCGATCACCGCGGGAATGGCGATCTACGACACGATGCAGTTCGTGCCGAACGACATCGTGACGGTCGGCATCGGCATGGCGGCGTCCATGGGTCAGCTCCTGCTCACCGCGGGGACCCAGGGCAAGCGCTACATCACGCCGAACGCGCGCGTCCTGCTGCACCAGCCGCACGGCGGGTTCGGCGGCACCGCGTCCGACATCCAGACCCAGGCGCAGCTGATCCTCGACATGAAGAAGCGCCTCGCCGAGATCACCGCGAAGGCGACCGGCAAGACCGTCGAGCAGGTCAACGAGGACGGCGACCGCGACCGCTGGTTCAGCGCCGAGGAGGCCCTGGCCTACGGCTTCGTCGACCACATCCGCTCCTCGGCGACCGACGTCGCCGGCGGCGGCGGAACCGCCACCGACAGCTGAGCACCCCGACGCGCCGAGAGATCAGGAAGAGACAATGAACACACCCACCTTCGGCGGGACGGCCTTCGGCTCCGGAGCCGCGCCCTCCTCCCGCTACATCCTCCCCACGTTCGAGGAGCGCACGGCCTACGGCTACAAGCGCCAGGACCCCTACGCGAAGCTCTTCGAGGACCGCATCATCTTCCTCGGCGTGCAGGTCGACGACGCGTCCGCGGACGACATCATGGCCCAGCTCCTCGTGCTCGAGAGCCAGGACCCGGACCGCGACATCGTGATGTACATCAACTCGCCCGGTGGCTCCTTCACCGCGATGACGGCGATCTACGACACCATGCAGTACATCCGCCCGCACATCCAGACCGTCGTCCTCGGTCAGGCCGCGTCGGCCGCAGCGGTGCTCACCGCGGCGGGCACGCCCGGCAAGCGCCTGGCGCTGCCGAACGCGCGCATCCTGATCCACCAGCCGGCCGTGCAGCAGGGCGGTGGCCAGGCCTCGGACATCGAGATCCAGGCCGCGGAGATCATGCGCATGCGCGAGTGGCTCGAGAAGACGCTGTCCTTCCACTCCAACCGCTCCCCGGAGCAGGTCAAGAAGGACATCGACCGCGACAAGATCCTCGGCGCCGACGACGCGCTCGAGTACGGACTGATCGACCAGATCCTGACCAGCCGCAAGGGCGTTCCCGCCCTCACGGTCTGACCTCGGGAGAGCGACCGATCGTCGAAGGGCCGGGAGGCGGAGCGATCCGCCGCCCGGCCCTTCCGCGTGCCGGCGGGCGGATGCGCGCCGCCGGACCGTAGCAAACCGACACGGACGGGGCAATGGTCCGCCGATCCGGCCCGCCTGCCGAGCCCCCTCGGCTCAGCGGCTAGGCTCGGTCCTGAGTTCGGCGGTTCCGCATGACCGCCCTCTGCGAGACGCTCGACGGCACCGCCGCCCGAGAGCACCGACGCACGACAAGGAAGTGGGGCATCCCCGTGGCACGTATTGGCGAAAGCGCCGAC
Source organism: Rathayibacter sp. VKM Ac-2927 (assembly GCF_022815525.1). Lineage (NCBI taxonomy): Bacteria > Bacillati > Actinomycetota > Actinomycetes > Micrococcales > Microbacteriaceae > Rathayibacter > Rathayibacter sp. VKM Ac-2927. The sequence goes on along the minus strand of NZ_JALGRT010000003.1, from coordinate 561,502 downwards.
CTGCTGAAGTGCTCGTTCTGCGGCAAGAGCCAGAAGCAGGTCCAGCAGCTCATCGCCGGTCCCGGCGTCTACATCTGCGACGAGTGCGTCGAGCTGTGCAACGAGATCATCGAGGAGCGCCTCTCCGAGTCGAGCGAGGAGACGAGCCACGAGTTCGACCTCCCGAAGCCGAAGGAGATCTACGGCTTCCTCGAGGAGTACGTGATCGGCCAGGAGCAGGCCAAGCGCGCCCTCGCCGTCGCGGTCTACAACCACTACAAGCGCGTGCGGGTGCGCAACACCATCACCGCCGCGGACGCGATCCACGACGAGATCGAGATCGCCAAGAGCAACATCCTGCTGATCGGCCCCACCGGCTGCGGCAAGACCTACCTCGCGCAGACGCTGGCCAAGCGGTTGAACGTCCCGTTCGCCGTGGCCGACGCGACGGCGCTGACCGAGGCGGGCTACGTCGGCGAGGACGTCGAGAACATCCTGCTCAAGCTGATCCAGGCCGCGGACTACGACGTCAAGCGGGCCGAGACCGGCATCATCTACATCGACGAGGTCGACAAGATCGCCCGCAAGGCCGAGAACCCGTCGATCACGCGCGACGTCTCGGGCGAGGGCGTGCAGCAGGCGCTGCTGAAGATCCTCGAGGGCACCGTCGCCTCCGTGCCGCCGCAGGGCGGTCGGAAGCACCCGCACCAGGAGTTCATCCAGATCGACACGACGAACGTGCTGTTCATCGTGGCCGGCGCCTTCGCCGGGCTGGAGGACATCATCTCCTCGCGCGCGGGCAAGCGCGGCATCGGCTTCGGCGCCCCGCTGCACAACAAGCAGGACGAGATCAACATCTTCAGCGAGGTGCTCCCGGAGGACCTGCACAAGTTCGGGCTCATCCCCGAGTTCATCGGCCGCCTCCCTGTGGTCACCACGGTCACGCAGCTCGACCAGGTCGCGCTGATGCAGATCCTGACCGAGCCGCGCAACGCGCTGGTCAAGCAGTACCAGCGGATGTTCGAGATCGACGGGGTCGAGCTCGAGTTCGACCGCGGCGCCCTCGAGGCGATCGCCGATCTCGCCGTGCTGCGGCAGACCGGCGCCCGCGGTCTCCGCGCCATCCTCGAGGAGGTGCTCGGCCCGATCATGTTCGAGGTGCCGTCCTCCGACGAGGTCGCCCGCGTGGTCGTCACCCGCGCCGCGGTTCTCGACAACGCGGCGCCGACCATCGTGCCGCATGCTCCCCGCCGCCAGGAGAAGAGCGCCTGAGCCGCCTCCGCCGGGCCGTCGCGTGACCAGTTCGCGCTGATTGGCCCGGCGTTCGTGCGCCCGGGCGCGACGCGGTTCCCTACTCTGGCGGAGCGCATCGCCGATGCGTCCGCCGACCCAGCGCTCGGCCGGGTCAGCGACCGGAGGCACCGTCATCGTCCAGCCGCTCCTCGCCGGGATCGTCGCCGCCCTCACCGGCTTCTCCAGCTCGTTCGCGATCGTCCTCGCGGGCGTCGTCGCCGTCGGCGCCACCGATGCTCAGGCCGCGTCGGGTCTGCTCGCGGTCTGCGTGCTGCAGGGCGTGCTCTGCATCGCGCTGAGTGTGCGCTACCGGGTGCCGATGACCTTCGCCTGGAGCACCCCGGGCGCGGCGCTGCTCGCCGCCACCGCGACCCTGCCCGGCGGCTTCGACCGCGCCGTCGGCGCCTTCCTCGTCGCCTCCGCGCTGATCGTGGTGACCGGGCTCTGGCCGGCACTCGGGAGCCTCGTGGCGCGCATCCCGCGGCCGCTCGCCAACGCGATGCTCGCCGGCATCCTGTTCCCGCTCGTGCTGGCGCCCGTGCGGGCCGCGGTCGAGATCCCGCTGCTCGCGCTGCCGGTCATCGCGCTCTGGCTGATCCTGCTCCGCCTGCTGCCGCGCTGGGCGGTGCCGGCGGCGATCGCGCTCGCGATCGTGCTGCTGCTGGTCACGGACGGCGCCGCCCTCGCCGGGGCGCCGCTGCTGCCGGTCCCCGAGTTCGTCGTGCCGGTCTTCGAGATCGGCGCGATGGTCGGCATCGGGCTGCCGCTCTACGTCGTCACGATGGCAGGGCAGAACATCCCCGGCATCGCGGTGCTGTCGAGCTTCGGCTTCGAGGCGCACTCCCGTCCGGCGATCGTGTCGAGCGGCCTCGCCTCCGGCGTCTCCGCGGTGTTCGGGGGAGTGCCGGTCAACTACGCGGCGCTGAGTGCTGCTCTGACCGCGGGTCCGGAGGCCTCGCCGCAGCCGGAGCGGCGGTGGATCGCCTCGGTCTCGGCGGGAGCGTCCTATCTGGTGCTCGGCGCGGTCGCGGGAGCGGCTGCGGCGCTCGTCTCCTCCGCCAGTCCGCTGCTGATCGAGGCGGTCGCCGGGCTGGCGCTGCTCGGCGTGTTCGTCTCGTCGGTGCAGGCCGCGGTCGAGGACGCGCGACTGCGCCTCCCGGCCGCGGCGACCCTGCTCGTCACCGCGTCCGGCATCGCGGTCGCGGGGATCGGCTCCGCGTTCTGGGGCCTCGTGGTGGGGCTGGTCGTGCTGGCTTGGCTGCACCCGCGTCGGGTGGCCCGCCACTCCTGACCCCTGGGACGAGCCCTCGGATCAGGCGAGTCCGCGGCGCCGCAGCAGGGGCTCGGTGCGCGCGTCGCGCCCGCGGAACTCCCGATAGGCGACGAGCGGGTCGCGCGAGCCGCCGATCTCGAGGATCCGCCGCCGGAACCGCTCGCCGGCCGCGCGGTCGAGTCCGCCGTTCTCCTCGAACCACTCGACGGTGTCGGCGTCGAGGATCTCGCTCCAGATGTAGGAGTAGTAGCCCGCGGAGTAGCCGCCCGAGAAGACGTGCTTGAAGTACGTGCTGCGGTAGCGCGGCGGGATCGCAGGGTCCAGCAGCCCGGCGGCCTCCAGCGCGCGCGTCTCGAACTCCACGACGTCGGCACGGTCGGCGGAGGCCGACGTCTCGTGCCAGGCGAGGTCGAGCAGAGCGGCGGCCAGGTACTCCGTGGTCGCGAAGCCCTCGCCCCAGAGCGCCGCCGCCTCGAGCTGCTCGACGACGGCGGCCGGCAGCGGTTCGCCGGTCTCGACGTGCCGGGCGTAGACGGGCAGCAGCTCCGGGTGCCGGATCCACATCTCGTTGACCTGACTCGGGAACTCGACGAAGTCGCGGAAGACGCTCGTCCCGCCGAAGCGCGGGTAGCGCGTGGTCGCGAAGAGGCCGTGCAGCGCGTGCCCGAACTCGTGGAAGAGGGTCTCGACCTCGTCGAGGCTGAGCAGCGCCGGCTCCCCGTCGCCGGGCGCCGAGATGTTCAGCGTGTTCACGACGACGGCGGAGTCGCCGAGCAGCGTCGTCCGGGTCCGGAGCGAGTTCATCCAGGCGCCGCCGCGCTTCGAGTCGCGCGTGAACGGGTCGAAGAGGAACAGACCGAGCGGGGTGCCGTCCTCCTCAGCGACCTCGAAGACACGGACGTGCGCGCTGTGCCCGACCAGGTCGGGCCGCTCCGCGAACCGGACGCCGTAGAGCCCGGTCGCGGCGGCGAAGACGCCCTCGCGCAGGACGCGCTCGAGCTCGAAGTAGGGGCGGAGCGCGCTGGAGTCGACGGCGTAGCGGGCGGTGCGGACGCGCTCCTCGTAGTAGGCCCGGTCCCACGCCTCGAGCGTGAAGCGCGGCTGCCCCGCGGCGTCCTGCTCGCCGTCGGCCCGCTGCTGCATCTGCTCGAGCTCGGCGCGGGCGTTCCGGGCGGCGGGGATCGCGAGCTCCTCGAGGAGGGCGCGGACGCGCTCGGGCGTCCCGGCCGTCTGGCCCGAGATCACGAACGCGGCGTGCGAGGAGTGGCCGAGCAGTACGGCGCGCTCGGCGCGCAGGGCGACGATGTCGAGCAGGACCTCGCGGTTGTCGTGCGGTCCGCTCTCGGAGGCGCGGCCGAGGGAGGCGCGCACGATCCGCTCGCGGACGGAGCGATCGCGCAGGCGGGCGAGCCACGGGTGCCCGGAGTAGAGGGGAAGCGTCACGAGGTAGCCGTCGGCACCGCGGTCCGCGGCGGCACGGGCGGCGGCGGAGATCTCGGAGGCGTCGAGTCCGTCGAGCTGCTCCGCGCGCTCCAGCAGCACGGCCCGCTCGTTGGTGTCGGCGAGCAGGTTCTTGTCGAATCGGGTGGTGAGGCTCGATAGCCGCTCGTTCAGCGCGCTGAGCCGGGTCTTGCCGGCGTCGTCGAGGAGGGCGCCCGCGCGCTCGAAGCGCAGGAGGACGCGCTCCAGCAGGTAGGCGGTCTCGTCGTCGAGGTCGAGTGTCGCTGCCCGGTCGGCGAGCGAGCGGACCCGGGCGTAGAGGCGCGGGTCCAGGGTGATCGCGTCGTCGTGCGCGGAGAGCAGGGGAGCGAGCTCCTCCTCGACGGCGTCGGTCAGCGGCGTGCGATCGGAGGCGCCCACCGTGAAGAAGACCGCGCTGACCCGGCGCAGCTCCCGGCCGGAGCGCTCGAGCGCCACCAGCGTGTTCTCGACCGTCGGCTCGTCGGGGGAGGAGGCGATCGCCTCGATCTCGGCCCGGTGGCGGCGCAGCGCCTCCTCGAAGGCCGGGCGGTACGCCTCCGGCTCGATCGCCGCGAAGTCGGGCAGCCCGTGCGGCAGCCCGCTCGGCTCGAGGAGGACGGCGACGGCGGCGGAGGTGCTCATCCAGCGAGCCTAGAGCCGCCGCCGCCCGCTCATGCTGATCGAGTAGCGCGCGCAGCGCGCGTCTCGAGATCCACGCCGTCAGCGGCTCAGCCCCAGTCGTCGTCCTCGCCCTCGACGCGGCCCTGCGGCTGGGTGATGTAGGCGGCGTCCTCGTCCGGGCGGTAGGTGATGGTGGTGCCGTCGTCGAGCTCGAGCACCGGCTTGCCCTCGAGCCAGGTCAGCGTCCAGCGCCAGGCGGAGCTGTCGGTGCCGGCGGAGGCGAGCTCGCCCTCCACGTCGCGGACGGCGGTGACGACGATCTCGGGCAGGGTGGACGGCGTGTCTCCGCCGACCGGCCAGCGCGTTCCGAGCTGCATGGGGTGTTCCTCTCGAGAAGAGGGGGAGCGGACCGTGGCCCGCCCCCCGGGTGATCAGGCGGTCGGCTCGGTCTCGAGCTCGATCTGGACGGCCAGCGCGTCGCCCTCGGCGAAGTCGAGCGCGGAGATCCGGCCGACGGCCGCGAGGTCGCCCGCGGCGAGTCGCAGCGACGCCACCAGCTCGGCCGGCGCGGTGACGACGGCGGAGCGGGCCGGCGTCTTCTGCGAGGCCTTCGCATCGGTCTTCGCCCGGCGGATCGCGGTCAGCACGGTGCTGGCCGCGCTGAGAACGGCCGGGTCGCCGCCGAGAGCGGCCTGCTCCGGCCACGGCTGCACGTGCACCGAGCCGTCGTGCGACCAGGACCAGGTCTCCTCGACCGCGAACGGGATGAACGGCGCGAACAGCCGCTGCAGGACGTCCAGCGCACGGTGCAGGGCGGCGGCCGCGGACGCGCCGTCCTCGCCGTACGCGCGCTCCTTCACCAGCTCCAGGTAGTCGTCGCAGAACGTCCAGAAGAACGCCTCGGTGATCTCGAGCGCACGGGCGTGGTCGTAGTTCTCCAGCGCCGTCGTGGCGTCGGCCACCACGCCGTCGAGGGCGGCGAGCATGCTCAGGTCGAGCGGGTCGCTGACCGTCGCGCCCTCCGGCAGCGGGAAGCCGTGGATGAACTTCGCCGCGTTGAGCACCTTGATCGCCAGACGGCGGCCGATCTTGATCTGCGTCGGGTTCTGCGGGTCGAACGCCGCGTCCGTGCCCAGGCGCGAGGAGGCGGCCCAGTAGCGCACCGCGTCCGAGCCGTGCTGCTCGAGCATGCCGGCCGGAGTGACGACGTTGCCCTTCGACTTCGACATCTTCTTGCGGTCGGGGTCGACGATGAAGCCGGAGACCGTCGCGGTGCTCCACGGCGCGCGGCCGTCCTCGAGCTGCGAGCGCAGCAGGGTCGAGAAGAGCCAGGTGCGGATGATGTCCTGCCCCTGGGGGCGCAGGTCGTAGGGCGCGACCAGCTGCCAGAGCTCGTCGTCGCGCTCCCAGCCGCCGGCGAGCTGCGGGGTGAGCGAGGAGGTCGCCCAGGTGTCCATCACGTCGAGCTCGCCCTGGAAGCCGCCGGCCACGCCGCGCTGGTCCTCCGAGTAGCCGGGGGCGGCGTCCGAGGACGGGTCGACGGGAAGTGCCGACTCCTCGGGGACGATCGGCGCGTCGAACACCGGGTTGCCGTCGCCGTCGAGCGGGTACCAGACCGGGATCGGCACGCCGAAGAAGCGCTGGCGCGAGATCAGCCAGTCGCCGGCGAGGCCGTTCACCCAGTTCTCGTAGCGGACGCGCATGAACTCGGGCACGAACCGCACGTCGCGGCCGAGCTCGAGCAGACGCTCCTTGAGCGCCGCGTCGCGGGCGCCGTTGACGATGTACCACTGGCGCGTCGAGACGATCTCGAGCGGCTTGTCGCCCTTCTCGAAGAACTTCACCGGGTGCACGATCGGGCGGGGCTCGCCGACCATCTCGCCCGACTCGGTGAGCAGCGCGACGACGGTCTGCTTCGCGGAGAACACGGTCTTGCCGGCGAGCTGCGCGTAGGCGGCACGGCCGGCCTCGCTCTCGATGGCGGCGGGCGCCTCGGAGATCAGGCGGCCGTCGAAGCCGATGACCGCGCGGTTGGGCAGATCGAGCTCGCGCCACCAGACGACGTCGGTCAGGTCGCCGAAGGTGCAGATCATCGCGATGCCCGAGCCCTTGTCCTTCTGCGCGAGGTGGTGCGCGAGCACCGGCACCTCGACGTCGAAGAGCGGGGTGCGCACGGTCGTGCCGAAGAGCGCCTGGTAGCGCTCGTCGTCCGGGTGCGCCACGAGCGCGACGCAGGCGGGCAGCAGCTCCGGGCGGGTCGTCTCGATGAAGACGTCCTCCGCGCCGTCGCGGTGGAAGCCGATGCGGTGATACGCGCCGGGCTGGTCCTTGTCCTCCAGCTCGGCCTGAGCGACCGCGGTGCGGAAGGTGATGTCCCAGAGGGTCGGCGCCTGCGCCTGGTAGGCCTCGCCGCGCGCCAGGTTGCGGAGGAAGGCGCGCTGGGAGGCGGCCTGCGACTCCTCGCCGATGGTGCGGTAGCTCTGCGTCCAGTCGACCGAGAGGCCGAGGGTGCGCCAGAGGTCCTCGAACTGCTTCTCGTCCTCGACGGTGAGGCGCTCGCAGAGCTCGATGAAGTTGCGGCGCGAGATCGGCTTCTGGTCGGCCGCCTTGCTGCTCTTGTTGTCGCCGCCCTCGAACGGCGGCACGAAGCCGGGCGTGTAGGGGAGGGTCGGGTCGCAGCGGACGCCGTAGTAGTTCTGCACCCTGCGCTCGGTGGGCAGGCCGTTGTCGTCCCAGCCCATCGGGTAGAAGACGCTCCTGCCGCGCATGCGCTGGAAGCGGGCGACGACGTCGGTGTGCGTGTAGGAGAAGACGTGCCCGATGTGCAGCGAGCCGGAGGCGGTCGGCGGCGGGGTGTCGATCGAGTAGACGTCCGCGCGGGAGAGGCCGGTGCGATCGAACCGGTAGGTGCCGTCCGTCTGCCAGACGAGGCCCCACTTGCTCTCGAGGCCCTCGAGGGCGGGCTTGGCGGGGAGGCGGTCGGCGACGGTCATGGTTCTCCGGTTCGATATGGGCGGCACCGCGTCGGTGGTGATGATGCCTGGGTGGGGGCTCTCGTAGCGTGTCGCTCACCGGCCGCGACGATCCTACCGCGGGGCCGGGACGCCGCGACGGGCGGGCGCGGTCAGCCGACGACGGGCGCGAAACCGCGGCAGACCGGCGTCAGCGCCTCGTCGAGGTAGGGCACCAGCTCCCCGCGGGTCGGCCCCGCGGCCGCCCAGGCCTGCACCGCGGCGACCGCCGCACCGACGCTCGCGTAGGCGACGGCGTGCGCCACGTGCGCGGGCAGCGGACGTCCGGCCCGCGCTCGCACGAACTCGGCGACGATCGCCGCCTGCCGAGCGAGCCGCGAGAGAGCCGACGCCTGCAGCTCGTGCACGCTGCCGATCAGCTCGGTCTGGGTCAGCGCCCACGGCACGCTCGACGGACCGAAGCCCGCGCCGACCGCGAGCAGCGCGCCGCGCAGAGCGTCCATCGTCGACGCGTCCGGGGAGGCCGCCTCGAGCGCCGCCGGCAGTTCGGCCAGCCGGTCGTCGACGAGCACCCAGAAGACGTCGCTCTTCGAGGTGAAGTAGTTGAAGAAGGTGTTGCGCGAGACGCCGGCGCGCTGGGCGATCTGCTCGACCGTCGTGCCCGCGTAGCTCTGCTCGACGAAGAGATCGAGAGCCGCGTCCTCGAGCATGGAGCGCGACGACGCCCGCGGCCGTCCGCGACCCGCTCCCGCTGTCTGCGCCATGACCGCCTCCGCCCCTGTCCGGCGACCGCCGACGCGCTAGGATAACGGCTGGACGACTTCGACCCGGCCATCACCGGTGAGTCTCCGGAAGAACAGCCCGGCCCCGGCCGCGGCCCAGTAGACCCGGACGGGTACGGCCCGTGACAGCCGATCGAGTGGGAGCGACCAGGGACAGCCCGTGAGGGCCGGTCCTGGGCGGTTCAAGCGAGGTGGTACCGCGACCCGGCCCGGGGTCTGAGATCCGGGCGGGCCGTCCTCGTGCAGACCAGCAGCACTGCCAGGAGACCGCACGTGACCTACCCCCTGACCCCGCCCACCCCCCGCGATGCCGAGAGCGCCGGAGACGACGCGAGCACCGGCGTCCCAACGAGCACAGGCTCCGCCTTCGGCCGCGGCGTCCCTGCGTCGCCGCGGTTCCCGCAGATCGAGGAGAAGGTCCTCGCCTACTGGAAGGCCGACGACACCTTCCAGGAGTCGATCCGCTCCCGCGAGGGCGCTCAGGAGTGGGTGTTCTACGACGGCCCGCCCTTCGCCAACGGCCTGCCGCACTACGGGCACCTGCTGACCGGCTACGCCAAGGACGTCTTCCCCCGCTTCCAGACGATGCGCGGCAAGCAGGTGCACCGCCGCTTCGGCTGGGACACGCACGGCCTGCCCGCCGAGCTCGAGGCGGAGCGGCAGCTCGGCATCACCGACAAGTCGCAGATCGAGGAGATGGGCGTCGCCGCCTTCAACGCGGCCGCCAAGGAGTCGGTGCTGCGCTACACGGGGGAGTGGCAGGACTACGTCACCCGCCAGGCGCGCTGGGTCGACTTCGACGACGACTACAAGACCCTCGACCCCACCTTCATGGAGTCCGTGATCTGGGCCTTCAAGCGGCTCTACGACAAGGGCCTCGCCTACGAGGGCCACCGCGTGCTGCCCTACTGCTGGCGCGACCAGACCCCGCTCTCGAACCACGAGCTGCGGATGGACGACGACGTCTACAAGATGCGCCAGGACCAGACGGTCACGGTCACCTTCCCCCTCGTCGGCGAGACCGCCGAGGCGCTGAACCTCACCGCCGTCCGCGCCCTCGCCTGGACGACGACCCCGTGGACGCTGCCCACCAACGCCGCGCTCGCCGTCGGCCCCGACATCGAGTACGCCGTGCTGGCGGCCGGCCCGAACGGCGCCGCCGACGGCAAGGGCGAGCCGGAGGAGCGCGAGCTCTCGGCCGAGTACCTCCTCGCCATCGACCAGGTCGGCGCCTACGCCAAGGACCTCGGCTACGAGGACGCGGAGTCGGCGCTGGCCGCCGTCTCGCGCACGCACCGCGGCAGCGAGCTCGAGGGCATCAGCTACGACCGCCTCTGGGACCACTACGCCGACACCGAGCAGTGGGGCACGCAGAACGCGTGGCGCATCCTCGTCGCCGACTACGTGACCACCAGCGAGGGCACCGGCATCGTGCACCAGGCGCCGGCCTACGGCGAGGACGACCAGAAGGTCTGCGAGGCGGCGGGGATCCCCGTCATCATCTCCGTCGACGACGGCGGCCGCTTCCTGCCGCAGATCAGCGAGGTCGCCGGCCTGCAGGTCTTCGAGGCCAACAAGCCGCTGACGCAGCTCCTCAGGGCGCAGCACCGCCTGCTCCGCCAGGCCAGCTACGAGCACAGCTACCCGCACTGCTGGCGCTGCCGCAACCCGCTGATCTACAAGGCCGTCTCCAGCTGGTTCGTCCGCGTCACCGCGATCCGCGACCGGATGGAGGAGCTCAACCAGGAGATCACCTGGGTCCCCGAGAACGTCAAGGACGGCCAGTTCGGCAAGTGGCTCTCCGGTGCGCGCGACTGGTCGATCAGCCGCAACCGCTACTTCGGCTCGCCGATCCCGGTGTGGAAGAGCGACGACCCGGACTACCCGCGCATCGACGTCTACGGCTCGCTCGACGAGCTCGAGCGCGACTTCGGCGTGCGCCCGGAGGACCTGCACCGCCCGTACATCGACGAGCTCACCCGCCCGAACCCCGACGACCCGACCGGCCGCTCGACCATGCGCCGCATCAGCGACGTGCTCGACGTCTGGTTCGACTCCGGCTCGATGCCGTTCGCGCAGGTGCACTACCCGTTCGAGAACTCCGACTGGTTCGACTCGCACAACCCGGCCGACTTCATCGTCGAGTACATCGGGCAGACCCGCGGCTGGTTCTACACGCTGCACGTGCTCTCGACCGCGCTCTTCGACCGGCCGGCCTTCCGCAACGTGGTCAGCCACGGCATCGTGCTCGGCAACGACGGGCAGAAGATGTCGAAGTCGCTGCGCAACTACCCGGACGTCGCCGAGGTCTTCGACCGCGACGGCTCCGACGCCATGCGCTGGTTCCTGATGTCGAGCCCGGTGCTGCGCGGCGGCAACCTCGTCGTCACCGAGGAGGGCATCCGCGAGGGCGTGCGCCAGGTGCTGCTGCCGCTCTGGAACACCTGGTACTTCTTCTCGCTCTACGCCAACGCCTCGGTCGACGCCGCGGGCGAGGGCTACAGCGCGAGCCGCCGCACCGACTCCGAGGACGTGCTCGACCGCTACCTGCTGGCCAAGACGCACGACCTGATCGAGACTGTGACCGGGCACCTCGAGGCGCTCGACTCGACCCTCGCGGCGGCCGCGCTCCGCGACTTCGCCGACGTGCTGACCAACTGGTACGTCCGCCGCTCGCGCGACCGCTTCTGGCAGGGCGTCGACGCCGAGGGCCGCGGCACGGAGGCGTTCGACACGCTCTTCACCGTGCTCGAGACCGTCTGCCGGGTCGCCGCCCCGCTGCTCCCGCTGATGACCGAGGAGATCTGGCAGGGCCTGACCGGCGGGCGGAGCGTGCACCTGGCCGACTGGCCCGATGCCGCCGAGTTCCCGGTCGACGAGACGCTGGTGCACGCGATGGACGCGGTCCGCGGCATCTCGTCCACGGCGCTGTCGCTGCGCAAGCAGGCCGGCCTCCGGGTCCGCCTGCCGCTCGCGCGGCTCACGGTCGTCGTCGACGACGCCGCCGAGCTGGCGCCGTTCGAGGCGATCCTGCGCGACGAGCTGAACGTCAAGGAGGTGTCGCTGGTCCCGCTGGTCGAGTCCAGCGCGGCCGACTACGGCGTCACCTCCCGCCTCTCCGTCAACGCGCGCGCCGCGGGCCCCCGCCTCGGGAGGGGCGTGCAGACCGTCATCAAGGCCGCGAAGGCCGGCGACTGGAGCGAGACCGACGGCGTCGTCACCGCCGGCGGCGTCGAGCTGGTCGAGGGCGAGTACGAGCTGACCCTGGAGGTCGGCGGCTCGGGTGCCGACGACCGCGCGATCGCGCTGCTGCCGCGCGGCGGCTTCGTGCTGCTCGACACGGCGACCACGCCGGAGCTGGAGGCCGAGGGCCTGGCCCGCGACCTGATCCGCGCCGTGCAGGACGCCCGCAAGGCCGCCGGCTTCGAGGTCAGCGACCGCATCGAGCTCGAGATCGTCCTCGACGAGATGAGCATGGCGGCCCTCGAGCCGCACGCGCTCTGGATCGCCGAGGAGACCCTCGCGACCGGCTTCGCCTTCGCCGCGCTCACCACCGCGCTGGAGGGCGGCGAGGGTGCGATCGCCTTCGGGCCCGCCGGGACCGCCATCATCCGCGTCGAGAAGGTGGAGGCCTCCGATGTCTGACAAGGACCGCTACTCCGAGGAGGACGCCCGGCTCGCGCGTGAGGCGGCCGACGCCGTCTACGCGAGCCTGCTGAAGCGGCTCGGCGAGGCGAGCCCCCGCCCGCGGCTCGCACCGACGCGCCGCGCCGTCGACTACATGGGCGACCCGCAGCAGGCCTACCCCGTCATCCAGGTCGCCGGCACCAACGGCAAGACCTCGACCAGCCGGATGATCGAGAGTCTGCTCCGCGCCCACGGGCTGCGGGTCGGCCTCTTCACCAGCCCGCACCTCGAGCGCTTCAACGAGCGCATCGTCATCGACGGCGCGCCGATCTCCGACCTCGGCCTCGCCACGAACTGGCTCGACGTCGAGCCCTACCTCACCATGACCGACGCCGAGCTCGTCGGCCGGGGCGAGAGCACGCTCTCGTTCTTCGAGGCGCTCACCGTGCTGGCTTACGCGGCCTTCGCGGACGCTCCGGTCGACGTCGCGGTGATCGAGGTCGGCATGGGCGGCGAGTGGGACTCGACGAACGTCGCGGACGCGCAGGTCGCCGTCTTCACGCCGATCGCGCTCGACCACACCCGGCAGCTCGGCGCGACGATCGAGGAGATCGCGCGCACCAAGTCCGGCATCGTGAAGCCCGCCGCCGCCGTCGTGTCGGCGAAGCAGACCCCTGAGGCGGAGGCGGTGCTGCGGCAGGCGGCCGAGCTGACCGAGTCGACGATCGTGTTCGAGGGCGCCGACTTCGACGTCGAGTCGACCACGGTCGCCGTGGGCGGCCAGCTCGTCTCCGTCCGCGGTCTCGTCACCCGCTACGAGCAGCTTCTGCTGCCGTTCTTCGGCGACCACCAGGCCGAGAACGCGGCGGTCGCGATCGCCGCGGTCGAGACGTTCCTCGGCGGCGGCACGCAGGAGCTGACCGGGAACGTCCTCGACGAGGGCTTCGCCGCGGCGACCTCGCCGGGCCGCCTCCAGATCGTCGGCCAGTCGCCGCGCACGGTCGTCGATGCGGCGCACAACCCGCACGGCGCGGCCTCCCTCGCCTCCGCGATCGAGCGCTACTTCGACTTCGACCGCGTCACCGCGGTCCTCGGCGTCCTCGCCGAGAAGGACGCGGAGGGCATCCTGCGCGCGCTCCTGCCGGTCGTCGACGAGCTCATCGTCACGACCGCCCCGAGCGAGCGCGGAGTCCCGGCCGAGGAGCTCGCCGAGCTGGCCCGCACCGTGTTCCCCGCGGAGTCGGTCCGCGTCGCCGAGGACCCGGACGGCGCGCTCACCGCAGGCCGCCTCCTCGCCGCCCGGACCGACAGGGGCGCCCTGCTCGTCACCGGGTCGATCACCCTCGTCGGACGGACGATGACCGTCGCCCGCGACGAGAACTGGCTCGGCGCGTGAGGGCCGGCCGGCCGCGCCGCACCCGGACCGTCCGCGAGAGCCTCGGCTCGATCGTCCTCGGCTTCGAGGCCGTCATCGTCTTCCTCGCGACACTCGTCGCCTTCGGGCTGAAGGCCGCCGACCCGGTGATCGTCCTCGTCGGGGGAGCGGTGGTCTGCCTCGCCCTCGTCGCGACGCTCGGCCTCCTCAACCGGCCGGCCGGCTTCCGGATCGGCTGGGTCCTCCAGTTCGTTATCGTGGCCACCGGTGCCCTGGTCCCGATCATGTTCGTCATCGGCGCGGCGTTCGTCGCCCTGTGGACGTACTGCATGGTCACCGGTACCAAGCTCGACACCCAGAGCCGCCGCGCGGCGGACGGGCCCACCGACCCCACCCCGACCTAAGGAGACCGCCGAACCATGGCCATCCAGGAGACCCTCGTCCTCGTCAAGCCCGACGGCGTCGCCCGCAACCTCACCGGCGAGATCCTCCGCCGCATCGAGGCGAAGGGCTACTCGCTCGTCGACATCAAGCTCGTCGAGGCCGACCGCGAGCTGCTCGCCGCCCACTACGCCGAGCACGAGGGCAAGCCGTTCTACGAGCCCCTCGTCGAGTTCATGGAGAGCGGCCCCATCGTCGCCCTCCGCATCGCCGGCGACCGCGTCATCGAGGGCTTCCGCTCCCTCGCCGGCACGACCGATCCCACCACCGCCGCCCCCGGCACCATCCGCGGCGACCTCGGCCGCGACTGGGGCCTCAAGGTCCAGCAGAACCTGGTGCACGGCTCCGACTCCGCTGAATCCGCGGAGCGCGAGCTCGCGCTCTGGTTCGCGTAGCGAACCGCCGCGGTGCCGTCTTGCGCCGCGGTAATCCGCGACGCCGCGGTCGGCTCTCGGAGGCGGACGCGTTCCGCAGAGCGTCCTGCGCTCGGCGACGGGAAAGCGCTGACACGCGCTTTCCCGGATGCGCCTCCGAGGCGGTCGCCCGCGTGCGAGCATGCTGATCGAGTAGCCCGCGGAGCGGGCGTATCGAGATCCACCGGGGTCGGCAGGTGAGTGTGCAAACTCCTGTCTTGACGACGGTGGGTCTCGATACGCCGCTGCGCGGCTACTCGACCAGCAAGGAAGGGCGCGTCCCGCGGCCTGGGACCCCGCGCATGCTGAAGGCAGCGCGATAGCCGGCAACCATGCTGATCGAGTAGCCGGCGGAGAGGGCGTATCGAGATCCTCCGCCTCCCGGGGGCGGCGTCGGGCGTCAGCCCGGCAGCGTCAGAGGTAGGACAGCACGTCGAGTCGCACCTGGGCCATCACGGCGATCGCCAGGTAGCAGACGATGGTGATGAACGGCACCCAGCCGTAGGCGGCCCCCGCGAAGCGGCGGACCGCGGCGGGGACCGGGAACACGCCCTCACGGAGATTGCGGAGGGTCACCAGCCAGAAGCCGGGGATGACGACGGCCCAGGTGAGCATGCACCAGGGGCAGAGCGTCCCGAGAGCGAAGATGCTCGTCGCGATCAGCCAGCCGACGAAGGCGAGCGCGAAGACGAAGCCGAGGTTGAACAGCGCCCAGAACCAGCGGTCGAAGCGCGCCCCCGCGAGCAGCCCGGCACCCACGACGATCGGCGCGATCCACGCGGCGACGCCGATCAGCGGATTCGGGAAGCCGAAGATCGCGCCCTGCGCCGACTTCAGGTTGGCGCTGCACTGCACGAGCAGGCTGAAGTCGCAGCCGAGGGCCTCCGACGACCCGCTCAGCGAGGTGAACTTGTCGAGGGTCAGCGTGAACGCGGCGATCCAGCCGATCACGCCGAGCACGATCAGGAGCACCGCGAAGAGGACCGGACGCTGCTGGGTGGGGGCGCTCGGCACCTCGGGATCGCTGGACACCGGGGGATTATGGCACGCGGCGAATCGGCGGCTCTGGGAATGCGTGCGATAATCGGAGCCGTCGGCCCGGAAGATCCCGCACCGACGCGAAGAAGGTTTACCGGGCGAGCACCGGGCCACAGGAGATCGACAGCGTTCCGCGAATGAGCGCGACGCATCTCCACGTGTCGGATAGTCAGTTCCGAGGAGAAGCTGCAACCGGAGTCCTGCGCCACGTGAGCGACGGGACCGGGGGAGCGGAAGGATTCGCGGCGGGCCGAGGCCCGTCGCTCGAGAACAGCATCCGGGTCGACGGCGCGGCGCACGACCCGGCCGAGGAGTGCACCAGGAATGGTGGAAGACAACAGCACGGGCGGATCCGAACCGGACCGCGACGAGCCCCGCAGCGGGGCCAGGAAGATCAGTCGCCTCTTCGGTGGCCGTCGGACGAACCGACGGGCCGGATCGAGCGCATCAGCGACAGGGGAAACGATCATCGACACGAACGACGCCGAGCAGAACGGGTCGGACACCACCGCCCCGGACACGGCAGCCCAGGACACCGAGCAGACCACCGCGCCGGACGCGAGCGCCGAGTCCGGCGAGACGGAAGGGCCGGCCTCGACCGGCGCCGCCTTCTTCACCGCCGGCCCGGAGTCGCCGGCCGACGCCGAGCAGTCCGCGACGGAGGAGTCCGCGCCCCGCCGCCCGCCGCTGCCGAGCACGTCGCTGCTCTTCCAGGCGCCGATCCTGCCGGACTACGTCCAGCTGACCCCACTCCCGCCCCGCGGCGCGCCGCTCGGCGTCCGCGAGGAGCGCGACGAGCCGGAGGAGGAGCAGGGCTCCGTCCGCCGCCGCTCGCGCCGCCGCAGCGGCGAGAGCGACCGCGGCGGCTCCGACGACCCCGAGAACACCGTCGTCCGGGTCCGTCAGCCGCGCGAGCAGCGCGAGCCCCGCGAGGCGCGCGAGCCGGAGCTGATCACCGAGCCGCAGCGCATCAAGGGCTCGACCCGCCTCGAGGCCAAGAAGCAGCGCCGCCGCGACGGCCGCGACGCCGGCCGCCGCCGCACGGTCGTCACCGAGTCCGAGTTCCTCGCCCGCCGGGAGGCCGTCGACCGCGTCATGGTCGTCCGCTCGAAGGAGGACAGCATCCGCATCGGCGTGCTCGAGGACGGCGTCCTCGCCGAGCACTACGTCGCCCGCTCGCAGGAGGCGTCGCTGATCGGCAACGTCTACCTCGGCCGCGTGCAGAACGTCCTGCCCAGCATGGAGGCGGCCTTCGTCGACATCGGGCGCGGCCGCAACGCCGTGCTCTACTCCGGCGAGGTCGACTGGGACGCGGCGAACAACGCCGGCGGCCCCCGCCGCATCGAGCTCGCGCTCAAGCCCGGCGACCGCGTGCTCGTCCAGGTCACCAAGGACCCGGTCGGCCACAAGGGCGCCCGCCTCACCAGCCAGATCTCGCTCCCTGGCCGCTACCTCGTCTACGTGCCCAACGGCTCGATGAACGGCATCTCGCGCAAGCTCCCGGACACCGAGCGCGCGCGCCTCAAGAAGATCCTCAAGGAGGTCCTCCCCGAGAACGTGGGCGTCATCGTCCGCACGGCCGCCGAGGGCGCCACGGAGGAGCAGCTCACGGTCGACGTCGAGCGCCTCACCGCGCAGTGGACCGCGCTCAGCACCAAGGCCGCGACCGGCCAGGCGCCGGCGCTGCTGCACAGCGAGCCCGACCTGCTGATCAAGATCGTCCGCGACGTCTTCAACGAGGACTTCGAGAAGATGGTGATCGCCGGCGACGACGCCCGCGAGACCATCGAGCTCTACCTCAGCCAGGTCGCTCCCGACCTGCTCGAGCGGGTGCAGGTCTACTCGGGCGAGCAGGACGCGTTCGACGAGTTCCGCATCACCGAGCAGATCGAGAAGGCCCTCGAGCGCAAGGTCTGGCTGCCCAGCGGCGGCTCGCTCGTGATCGACCGCACCGAGGCCATGACGGTCGTCGACGTGAACACCGGCAAGTTCGTCGGCTCCGGCGGCAACCTCGAGGAGACGGTCACCAAGAACAACCTCGAGGCCGCCGAGGAGATCGTCCGCCAGCTCCGGCTGCGCGACATCGGCGGCATCATCGTCGTCGACTTCATCGACATGGTGCTCGAGTCCAACCGCGATCTCGTGCTCCGGCGCCTGGTCGAGTGCCTGAGCCGCGACCGGACCAAGCACCAGGTCGCCGAGGTCACCTCGCTCGGCCTCGTGCAGATGACCCGCAAGAAGCTCGGCCTCGGCCTCCTGGAGACCTTCAGCGAGAACTGCGAGGTCTGCGCGGGCCGCGGCGTCATCGTCCAGCACGACCCGGTGGTCAAGCACCGCTCGACCGCTGCTCCGCAGCAGGAGCGCCGCCGCGGCGGCAAGCCCGTCGGCGAGCAGCCCTCGAACGGCCGCGGTGGCCAGGCCGCTCAGAACGGCTACAGCGCCCAGAACGGCGCCGGGGCGCAGAACGGCTCCAAGCCGGTCAGCACCCACGCCATCACCGATGACGCCAAGAACGCGCTCGCGCAGATCGCGGCGAGCACGATCCACCCGGCCGCCGTCCGGCACGCGGCGGAGGAGGCCGTCGCCCTCGTCGACGAGGCCACGACCACCGCGGAGACGCCGCCGGCCGAGCAGCCGGCCGATCCGTCCGCCGAGCAGTCGGGCGAGCAGTCCGCGGAGCGTCAGGGCGAGTCGTCCGGCCGCCGCGAGCGTCCCGCCCGGGGCGAGCGCCGTCGCCGAGGCCGCGACCGCGAGCCGCGCCAGGAGACGCCGGAGTCCGGCGAGCAGCAGGAGTCCGCTCCCGCCGCCCGCGAGACGGCCCAGGAGCCCGCAGCGCAGGAGCCCGCGGTTCAGCCCGTCGCGGCCGAGGCTCCTGCGGCCCAGGCCCCGGTGGTCCCGATCCTCGACATCCCGATCCCGCCCGCTCCGGTCGTGACCGAGCGCCGGGTGCCGAGCGCGGTCGCCGAGCACCTGCTCGACTCCGTCCTGGACGCGCTGCCCGCACCCAAGCAGCCCGGCCAGGGCCGCGCCAAGAGCCGTCGGGTCACCACGGCGGCGCTCACCGGGATCGCGGTCGTGCCCGAGCAGACGCCGCGCCGCGCGCAGTAGCGCGACCAGCGACGATCAGTGGGGCCCGGTGCCCGGCGAGAGCCGGCGCCGGGCCCTCTCCGCGTCCCGGTCCCGGCCCTTCACGCGCAGGCCGCTGTCGCGGAGCCGCTCGACCAGCTCCCGGCTGCCCACGGGCACGGCGCCCGCCGCGAGCAGCTCCTCGCGACGCGCGGCGGGCACGTCGTAGTGATCGAGGTCGAAGCCGCGCTCGGGCAGCCCGACGCGGCGCGCGAAGGCGTGCAGCTCCTCGAGGGAGGAGTCGCTGACGAGGTGGGCCCAGAGCGTGTCATGGGCGGGCCAGCGCGCCGCGTCGAGGAGGATCGCCATCCGTCGATCGTAGGCGGCGCGCCTGCCCGATCCGCGGCACGGCCTGCACTATCGTGACGGGGTCGTCGGTCGGGCGGCACCCCCTCCGGGGCGGTGCGCGTTTGACCGGGGAGCACGGATCCCGTACTCTTGACCGTTGGTGTGGCGCGATCCATGTGCTCACGCAGATTTCCGTTGCCGCTCGGTCCCTCACGGGATGCGAGCCGCGGTGCCGGTCCCCTCGTCCCGTACGAGAGACGGGTACGACCGGGAAGACCGGGGTCCGACCCCGTCCTTACAAGCCCCGGACAGCGCTCACGCGCCGTCCAGATGAGAAAACAGGTACGAGAAGTGGTTTACGCAGTTGTGCGCGCCGGTGGCCGGCAGGAGAAGGTCGAGGTCGGCACCATCGTGACGATGGACCGCATCAAGGCCGACGAGAACGGCACCGTGCAGCTGGCTGCCGTGCTCCTCGTCGACGGGGACTCCATCACCTCGGACGCCGCGGCGCTCGAGAAGGTGTCGGTCACGGCCGAGGTGCTCGAGGAGCTCCGCGGTCCGAAGATCATCATCCAGAAGTTCAAGAACAAGACCGGGTACAAGAAGCGCCAGGGGCACCGTCAGGACCTCACGCGCGTCAAGGTCACGGGCATCAAGTAACACCCACACTTCGCTGATCTGCGGCGGGAGCCATCGCTCCGCAGAGCATCAGCACGGGGCTGCGGCCCCCCGGTCTCGAGGAGATGAGAAATGGCACACAAGAAGGGCGCAAGCTCCACCCGCAACGGTCGCGACTCGAACGCGCAGCGTCTCGGCGTGAAGCGCTTCGGCGGTCAGGTCGTCAGCGCGGGCGAGATCATCGTCCGCCAGCGCGGCACCCACTTCCACCCCGGCGTCAACGTCGGTCGTGGCGGGGACGACACCCTGTTCGCCCTCTCGGCCGGTGCGGTCGAGTTCGGCCAGAAGGGCGGCCGCAAGGTCGTCAACATCGTGGTGGCCGCCGCTTAGGCAGCTCTCCTCGGCCGAGCAGGCACAGGACGCAAGGGGCGGGCTTCGGCTCGCCCCTTGCGCGTTGCTGCGGCACCCTCACCGCGAGCCCCGGGCTCGTGGGCGCCGCGCACCTCGGCACCCGGCGTCGGACACTCCGACGCCGCCACCTCCCCATCGGACGGAACACACCATGGTCACCTTCGTCGACAACGTCACGCTGCACCTGCGCGCCGGGCACGGCGGCAACGGCTGCGTCTCCGTCCGCCGCGAGAAGTTCAAGCCGCTGGCCGGCCCCGACGGCGGCAACGGCGGTCACGGCGGCGACATCGTCCTCGTCGCCGATGCGCAGACCACCACGCTGCTCGCCTTCCACCGGCACCCGCACCGCTCCTCGGCCAACGGCGGCCCCGGGATGGGCGACCACCGCGCCGGCGGCAACGGCGACCTCCTCGAGCTGATGGTCCCGGTCGGGACCGTCGTCAAGTCGCCCACGGGCGAGGAGCTGCTCGACATGGACGAGCCGGGGCTCCGCTTCGTCATCGCCCCCGGCGGCCAGGGCGGCCTCGGCAACGCCTCGCTCGCGACCACCAAGCGCAAGGCCCCCGGCTTCGCGCTGCTCGGCACTCCCGGCTGGGAGGGCGACGTCGTCCTCGAGCTGAAGACCGTCGCCGACGTCGCGCTCGTGGGCTTCCCCTCGGCCGGCAAGTCCAGCCTCGTCGCGGCCATCTCCGCGGCGAAGCCGAAGATCGCCGACTACCCGTTCACCACCCTCGCCCCGAACCTCGGCGTCGTCCAGGCGGGGGAGTCGCGCTACACCGTCGCCGACGTCCCCGGCCTGATCGAGGGCGCGAGCGAGGGCAAGGGCCTGGGCCTGGAGTTCCTCCGCCACGTCGAGCGCTGCACCGCTCTCGTGCACGTGCTCGACTGCGCCACGCTCGAGCCGGGCCGCGACCCGCTGACCGACCTCGACATCATCCTCGGCGAGCTGGCCGCGTACCCGGTCGGCGACGGCCAGGTGCCGCTCCTCGAGCGCCCGCAGCTGATCGCCCTGAACAAGGTCGACGTGCCGGAGGCCCAGGAGCTCGCCGACTTCGTGCGCGCCGACCTCGAGGCCCGCGGCTACCGCGTCTTCGAGATCTCGACCGTCTCCCACTCGGGACTGCGCCAGCTGACCTTCGCCCTCGGCGAGATCGTCGAGCAGCACCGTCTCGCCCTCGCGGCCGAGCCCAAGGTCGAGCGGATCACCATCCGCCCGCGCGCCGTCGACGAGAAGGACTACGAGATCCGCGTCGAGGGCGGCTCCTACGGCAACGTCTACCGCGTGCTCGGCACCAAGCCGCAGCGCTGGGTCGCGCAGACCGACTTCACGAACGACGAGGCCGTCGGCTTCCTCGCCGACCGGCTCGCGAAGCTCGGCGTCGAGAACGGCCTCTTCTCGGCCGGGGCCGTCGCCGGCTCGACAGTCGTCATCGGCCCGGGCGACGGCGTCGTCTTCGACTGGGAGCCCACGCTCACCTCGACGGCGGAGCTGATCACCGCCCCGCGCGGCACCGACCTCCGCCTCGAGGAGAACAACCGCAAGACCCGCGCCGAGCGTCGCGACAACTACCTCGAGCGGATGGACGCCAAGGCGGCCGCCCGCGCCGAGCTCGACCGCGAGCGCCAGGGCGGCGTCTGGCGCGTCTCCGACGAGGACGACCTGGTGGGCGACGCCGAGGAGGTCTGACTCCTCGGCACCGCCCTCGGCGAGGCGCCGTCGGCGAATACACTGGCCGGATGCCGCAGACGACCCTCGACAGCTCCGTCCTGACCGAGCGGTTCGCCGCCTCCCGCACGGCCTCGCGGTCCCTCCGCAGCGCGACGACCGACCTCAAGAACCGCGCCCTGCTCGCGATCGCCGACGCCGTCCGCGGATCCGTCGAGCGGGTCGTCCCGGCCAACGGGCTCGACCTCGCGAACGGCCGGGAGAACGGCATGAGCGCCGGGCTGCAGGACCGCCTCCGTCTCGACGAGGCGCGCCTCGGCTCCCTCGCGGACGCCGTGGTCGCGGTCGCCGGTCTCGTCGACCCGGTCGGCCAGACGGTCCGCGGCTCGAACCTGCCCAACGGCGCCTCGCTCACCCAGGTGCGCGTGCCCTTCGGCGTCGTCGGCGCCATCTACGAGGCGCGCCCCAACGTCACGATCGACATCGCCGCCCTCGCGCTCAAGAGCGGCAACGCCGTGATCCTCCGCGGCGGCAGCGCGGCCGAGAACACCAACCGCGTCCTCGTCGAGCTGCTGCAGGAGGCGGTCGCCTCCGTCGGCCTGCCCGCCGAGCTGATCCAGACGGTCGACGACTTCGGCCGCGAGGGCGCCAAGGCTCTGATGCGCGCCCGCGGCTACGTCGACGTGCTCGTGCCCCGCGGCAGCGCCGGTCTGATCGAGTCGGTCGTGACCGAGTCGACCGTGCCGGTGATCGAGACGGGCGCCGGAGTGGTGCACGTCTTCCTCGACGCGACCGCGGACGAGCAGTGGGCCGTCGACATCGTGCACAACGCCAAGACCCAGCGCCCGAGCACCTGCAACGCGCTCGAGACGCTGCTGGTGCACCGGGACGCCGCCGAGCGCCTCCTGCCGCCCGTCCTCGGCCGCCTCGCCGCCGCCGGAGTGACCGTGCACGGCGACGAGCGGGTTCGCGCGATCATCGCCGATGCGGTGCCCGCCACCGAGGAGGACTGGACGGCCGAGTACTACTCGCTCGACATCGCGGTCGCCGTCGTCGACGATCTCGACGCGGCGATGGACCACATCGCCCGCTACTCCACCCACCACACCGAGTCGATCGTCACCGACGACCTGCGCAGCGCCGAGCGCTTCCTCGCCGAGGTCGACTCCGCGGTGGTGATGGTGAACGCGTCCACCCGCTTCACCGACGGCGGCGAGTTCGGCTTCGGCGCCGAGGTCGGCATCTCGACGCAGAAGCTGCACGCCCGCGGCCCGATGGGGCTGCCCGAGCTGACGAGCACGAAGTGGCTGCTGCGCGGGTCCGGTCAGGTCCGCTCCTAGCGCCGCACCCGGCTCGCGGCGGTGTCCGGGTAGACTCGACGACGCCCTGAGTGGGCGATCCCGATTCCAAGGAGCACCGCATGTCCCTCGTGACGACCGTCCTCGCTGAAGCAGCGCACACCGAGCTGCCGATGCCGACCATCGTCTACGGGCTGATCGCCGTCGTCGCCTTCACTGCGCTCGGCTTCGTCACGTGGAGCTACCGCGACGTCGCCAACCGCCACTCGCACAAGACCGGTGCCGGCTCGCACGACTCCCACGGCCACGGCCACTAGTCCGGCGGCCCTGCGATCGTGACGTCCGCCGCGAGCGGAGACCCGCGGCGTCCGCGCATCGGCGTGATGGGTGGCACCTTCGACCCGATCCACCACGGGCACCTCGTCGCCGCCTCCGAGGTGGCGCAGTCCTTCGACCTCGACGAGGTCGTCTTCGTGCCGACCGGCCGGCCGTGGCACAAGAAGACGGTCACGCCGCCGGAGCACCGCTACCTGATGACGGTCATCGCGACCGCGTCCAACCCGCGCTTCACCGTCAGCCGCGTCGACATCGACCGCATCGGCACGACGTACACGATCGACACGCTCCGCGACATCCACCTCGCCCACCCCGATGCCGAGCTGTTCTTCATCACGGGAGCCGATGCCGTCGAGCAGATCCTGAGCTGGAAGGACTACGACGAGCTCTGGGAGCTGGCGCACTTCGTCGCCGTCAGCCGGCCGGGTCATGCCCTGTCCGTTTCGGGATTGCCGGCTCAGGACGTATCCTTGTTGGAAATTCCGGCGCTAGCGATTTCCTCGACGGACTGTCGGAGCCGCGTGAACCGGGGTGATCCGGTCTGGTATCTGGTTCCCGACGGTGTCGTCCAGTACATCTCGAAGCACCACCTGTATCGGAGCACGACATGACAGTTCAGCACGAGGGCGCGCCGCTCACCCGGCGCGAGATCCGCGAGCGCGAGCGAGCCGCGGCCGGCGCCGCGCCCGCCGCCGCACCGACGACCTCCCGCCGCGCCGCGACCGCGTCCGTCACTGCCGCGGGCGAGATGCCCGTCCTCACCGCGACCCAGGCCCTGCGCGTCCCCGTCGTCGCGCCGACCCCCGCCCCCGAGCCCGAGCTCAGCACCTCCGCCATCGAGGTCGTGCTGCCCGAGGGCGTCGATCGCAGCACGCTCACCCGCCGCGAGCTCCGCGCGCTGCTCGCCCAGCAGCAGGCCGAGCAGGTCGCCGCGACCCCCGAGGCCGCGCCTGCCGACGCCGCGCAGGAGTCGGCGAAGACCGAGCCCGACGCCGCCGCCGAGGAGACCGCTGCCGAGGAGACCGCTCCCGAGGTGTCCGACGTCGAGCAGCCGGCCGACGAGTCCGAGCAGTCGGACGACGAGCCCGAGCAGCCCAAGCTCAACACCGCCCTCTTCGCCACCGTCGGCACGCTCGACATCGCGGACGAGAAGGCCACAGAGATCACCGGCAGCTTCCACCCGCCGATCGAGCACCTGGCCATCACCGACGAGCTCGACAGCAAGTCCAAGGAGGAGGTCGACGCCTCCTTCGACTCCCTCATCGCGAGCGGAGTCGCCGCGACGGGCGCCGTCACCACGACGAACGCCCTGATCCTGCCGACCGCGGGCGACGCGTCTCCGGCCCGCACGGACACGGGGGAGGTGCTCGTCACGGGCTCCTTCGACCTGCCGCGGAGCCTCGGCTCCACCGGTCAGCACCCCAACCTCTACGACTCGCCCGATGTCGACCGCTACGTCGACCGCATCGACCGCGAGCAGCCCGCCTCCGACTCGGAGCCCGTCCGGGCGTCGAGCGCCGTCTCCACGCACGCCGCGGGCACCGCGATGATCGCCCCGCAGAAGCGCCGCGCCGTCAGCGTCCCCGTCGTGCTGGCCATCACCGCCGCCGTGCTGCTGGTCGCCTCGATCGCGCTGTTCATCGGCGGCTTCGTCCTCAACATCTTCTGATCCACCACCGACACTGAAGGCTTCATGACTGCGACCGCTTCCGCCCGCGCCCTGCTCGACCTCGCGGCCACCGCCGCCGACTCCAAGGGCGGGGAGGACCTCGTCGCGCTGGACGTCTCGGGACCGCTGCCGCTCGTCGACATCTTCTTCCTGGTGACGGGGCGCTCCGAGCGCAACGTCGTCGCCATCGCCAACGAGGTGGAGGACCGCCTCAACGAGTCCGGCGCCAAGCTCCTGCGCCGCGAGGGCCGCGCCGAGGGACGCTGGATCCTGCTCGACTTCGGCGACCTCGTCGTCCACGTCTTCCACGAGGAGGACCGGATGTACTACTCGCTGGAGCGCCTCTGGAAGGACTGCCCCGTGGTCCCGATCACGCTGGCGAACGCCGTTCCCGCCGACTCCGCGGCCTCCTCGAACTGAGGAACACGCCCGGCGTCGCCGCTCGATTTCACTCCACGCGCTTCGTGTTGTAGTTTATTCGAGTTGCTTCCGCCGGGCGGAGGAGCGGGCCGCAAGGCCGGTACTTCGAGTCCGAGAAGCGCACCAAGGGTCCGTGGCGCAGCTGGTAGCGCACCTGCATGGCATGCAGGGGGTCAGGGGTTCGAATCCCCTCGGATCCACCGCAAGAAAGAAAGCCCCGCACTTCTCCGGAAGTGCGGGGCTTCTCTCGTCTCCGGACGGCGCGCGAGCGGTACCGGCTGGCGCTGGAGAGCTGAGCGCTCCGCCAGAATGGCGGGATGCCGACTCCGACCGCGCCGCGCGGCCTCATCACCCAGTTCTCGATCGTCGACGCGCTGCTGGCCGGTCTGTTCGACGGCGTCGTCACGCGCGCCGAGGCCGACGAGGCCGGCGACTTCGGGCTGGGCTGCGGCGACCACATGGAGGGCGAGCTCGTCGTGCTCGACGGCGTGCACCGGCTGTTCCGCGGCGACGGCTCGGTCGTCGTCCTCGAGCCGGAGGACACGATCGCGTTCGCCGAGCTGGCCCGGTTCGCTCCGGACAGCACGGAGTCGGTCGAGGCGGTGCCGTCGCTCGACGCCCTGCTGACGGCGGTGCGGCGGACCGTGCCGAGCCCGAACGTGTTCGTCGGCGTCCGTCTCCGAGGCCGCGTGGAGTACCTGACGCTGCGGCAGCCGATCGCCCAGGTGAAGCCGTACCTCCGCCTGGCGGACGCGATGCGCGACCAGCGCGAGGTGCACCTGAGCGACGTCGAGGGCACGATCGTCGGCTTCTACGGCCCGAAGCCGTTCCAGGGGATCAGCGTCGCCGGGCTGCACACCCACTTCGTCGACACGAGCGGCACCGTCGGCGGCCACGTCCTCGCGGCGTCCGGGCTGAGCGGCGAGCTGGCGGTCGAGCAGTACGCCGGGCTCACCGTGCGCCTCCCCGAGTCGGAGGACTTCCTCGCCGCGGACCTCGACGACGAGGTCGGCAGCTCCGACGCCGCCATCCGCGCCGTCGAGACCGACCACGCGCACTGAGGCGCACTCCTGAGGGGGAGCGGCGGCCCTACCCTGGACGCATGGCCACGCTGCGCGACGTCCACGCCGTCATCGACCGTCTCTGGCCCGAGGGGGCCGCGGAGGACTGGGACGCTCCCGGTCTCGTCACCGGTGACCCGGCTGCGCAGGTCGAGCGGATACTCCTCACGGTCGACGTCGTCGCCGACACCGTCTCCGAGGCCGTCGACGGCGGCTACCAGCTCCTCCTGGCCCACCACCCGCTCCTGCTCCGCGGGGTCACCTCGATCGCGGAGGACGGCTACAAGGGCCGCCTGCTCGCCGAGCTCATCCGGCACGGCTGTGCGCTCGTCTCCGCGCACACCAACGCGGACATCGTCGCGGACGGCGTCTCCGACGTCATTGCGACCCGGCTCGGGCTCACCGGCACGACGCCGCTGGTCCCCGGCGAGGATCCGTCGGTCGGCCTCGGCCGCGTCGGCGACCTCGCCGAGGAGGTCACGCTCGGCCGTCTCGCCCGCGCCGTGGCCGAGCTGCTGCCCGCGACCGCCGGAGGAGTCCGTGCCGCCGGCGATTACGAGGCGCCCGTCCGCCGGGTCTCGCTCTGCGGCGGAGCCGGGGACTCCCTCCTCGACAGCCCCGCCGTCCGCACGAGCGACGTCTACATCACAGCCGACCTCCGGCACCACCCGGCCTCCGAGGCGCGCGAGAAGGCCCGCCACGGCACCGGCCCGGCGCTCCTCGACGTCTCGCACTGGGCGAGCGAATGGCTCTGGCTCGACGTCGCCGCGACCGCTCTGCGCACCGCGCTTCCCGGGGTCGTCGTCGACGTCAGCGAGACCCGCACCGACCCCTGGGATTTCGCGATCGTCCACTGACGCTCCGCGAGCGCGCGAGAATGGAGCCGGCACGCCCACCCTCCGTGCCGGGAACGAGGACCGCGACGTGATTGCCAGCCCCGCCGACCAGCGAGAGCTCCTGACTCTGCAGAGTCTCGACACGAGGGGCAACCAGCTCCGTCACGCCGTCGCCACCCTGCCGCAGATCGCGGCGATCAAGGCGATGCAGACCCGCGACAACGAGACCCGCCGCACCCTCGCGGAGCGCAACGGCCGGCTGGAGGACGCCCGCACCGAGCTCGGCCGCATCGAGTCCGACGTCGAGGTCGTCGACAAGCGCCTCGCCCGCGACCGCGACCGCCTGCAGACCGCCTCGTCCGCGAAGGACATCGCCGCACTCGAGGGAGAGATCACCTCGCTGGTCAAGCGCCGCGGCGACCTCGAGGACATCGAGCTGACGCTGATGGAGCGGATCGAGGGCATCGAGGCCGAGGTCGCCGCCGCCCAGGCCGAGCGCGACGAGGTCGTCGCGGGCATCGCGACCCTCGCCGAGGAGCGCGACGCCCAGGCGGAGAAGCTCGCCGGCAAGCAGGAGGCGCTCGCCCGCGACCGCGCCTCGCTCGTCGAGAAGATCCCGGCCGACCTGGTGGAGCTCTACGAGAAGCAGCGCGCCCGCTACGGCGTCGGCGCGGCGCTCCTGCGTGGCAAGGTGTCGGAGGGGAGCGGCGTCGCCCTCACCGAGTCCGACCTCGCCTGGATCCGCACCACCGCGCCCGACCAGGTCGTGCTCTGCCCCGACAGCGGCTGCATCCTCGTCCGCGGCGACGAGTCGACGCTCGCCTGACCCGGCCCGTACACTGGTTCCGCGAACGGGCCGGCAAGACGGTCGCGTCGCCGGGGTGAGAGCCCCGGCGCCGAGGAACGTCCGGGCTCCGCAGAGCAGGGCGGTGGGTAACACCCACCCGGGGTGACCCGCGAGACAGTGCCACAGAGAACAGACCGCCACGGGCCCCGGCCCGCGGTAAGGGTGAAACGGTGGTGTAAGAGACCACCAGGGGCCGGAGTGATCCGGTCCGCTCGGTAAACCTCGCCCGGAGCAAGGTCAGACAGAGGACGATGCGGCTGCTCGTCGGGTCCTCGGGTAGACCGCTGGAGGGTCACGGCGACGTGCCCCCGAGAGAGATGGCCGTCCAGCGCCCGCCGAGAGGCGCGGCGTGAACAGAACCCGGCGTAATAGCCGACCCCTTCGCCACGAAAGGCCCCGCACAGCGGGGCCTTTCGCGTCTCGTGGCCGGCTGCGCCCCTTTGCGCGGCGGTCCCTGCCCGCCGCGCCGCGGTCGGTCTGGGTGCGTGGTCGCGTTTCGCGGAGCGTCTCGCGTTCGGCTCCGGAGAGACGCTGGCACGCGTTTCTCCGGCTCGCCTCGGCCCTGCTTCCGCATGCTCCTGAAGAGCGCCGTCCTCGCGCGCATGCCGATCGAGTAGCCCTCGGAGAGTGCATATCGAGATCCCGCCCTGCTGCACGAGTGCCTGGGACCGCCGTTCGGTGACGTGGGTCTCGATACGCCGCTCTGCGGCTACTCGACCAGCATGGAGGGGCGGACGTCAGAGGCGCCGACCCTGCCGGCCGCTCTCGCGAAGCGAGGCTCACCGGTGAAACGCGTGCCAGCGTTTCGTCGTAGCCGAAGGCGAGACGTCCTGCGGAACGCGGCCACCTGTAGGGGCCGACGGCGCCGCGGCGGGCGGGGACCGCCGCGGAAGGAGGTACCGCCTCAGCGGCGGACGCCGCCGCCTGCCAGGGCCGCTGCGCCGAGGATGCCCGCGTTGTTCCGCAGGGCGGCCGGCACGATCGGGGTGCGCAGGTCGAGCAGGGGCAGGAACTCCTCGTGGTGCTTCGAGATGCCGCCGCCGACGATGATCAGGTCCGGCCAGAGGAGCGCCTCGAGGTGGGAGTAGTAGCGCTGCAGGCGCTTGGCCCAGTGCTTGTAGTCGAGGTCGTCCCGCTCCTTCGCGGCGAAGGAGGCCTTCTTCTCGTAGTCGCCGCCGTGGATCTCGAGGTGGCCGAGCTCGGCGTTGGGGATGAGGACGCCGTCGTAGATCTGCGCGGTGCCGATGCCGGTGCCGAGCGTGGTCATCAGGACCAGGCCCTTCTTGTCCTTCGCCGCGCCGAAGCGCGACTCGGCGTAGCCGGCGGCGTCGGCGTCGTTCACGAAGAAGATGTCGCGGCCGATGGCGTCCTCGAACAGCTTCTCGGCCTCGAGGCCGATCCACTCGTCCGAGACGTTCGCGGCGGACATGGTGCGCCCGTGCACCACGGCGGCCGGGAAGCAGATCCCCACGGGGGTGTCGGACGGTGCGTCCGGGAGCATGCCCAGGATCTGCTGCACCGTGGCGACGATGTCCTTCGGGCGGCCGCCCTCGGGGGTGGCGACCTTCATCCGGTCGCTGAGGAGGGCGCCCTCGCCGAGGTCGACGTACGCCCCCTTGATGCCGGTCCCTCCGATGTCGATTCCGATCGCGGTCGCAGCAGCAGTCATACCGGCCATGCTAGCGAGGCGCGAGGGGGAGCGACCGGCGACCGGCCCCGGCGTAGGATCGCGACATGTCTGACGGTGATGCGAACTCCTGGTGGTACAACCTCAAGTCCGGCGCGGTGGAGCAGGGCTTCCAGTCCCCGTCCGTCGACCGCGCGGGCCCCTACTCGTCCCGCGAGGAGGCGTCCCACGCCCTCGAGAAGATGCGCGAGAACACCCGCCGCTGGGACGAGGAGGACGCGGAGGATCGCTGATCCCGCGCTGAGCCGGGTCGCGCCCCGCTACTCGTAGCTGTGCTCGGCTCCGGGGTACGCGCCGGCCTCGACGTCCTCGCGGAACGCGGTCACCGCGCCGGTGAGGACACCGCGCAGGTCGGCGTACTGCTTGACGAAGCGCGGCACGCGGCCGGTGGTCAGCCCGGCGAAGTCGGTCCACACGAGCAGCTGACCGTCCACGTGCGGGCCGGCACCGACGCCGATCGTCGGGATGCTGAGCTCCTCGGTGACCCGGCGGGCGGCCTCGCTCGGCACCATCTCGAGCACGACCGCGAACGCGCCGGCGTCCTGGACGGCGCGGGCGTCGGCGAGCAGCTGCTCGATCCCCTCGCCGCGGCCCTGGATCATGTGCCCGCCGAGGCCGTGCTCGCTCTGCGGGGTGAAGCCGATGTGCGCCATCACCGGGATGCCGGCCTCGACGATCCGCCGGATCTGCTCCGCGGAGCGGACGCCGCCCTCGAGCTTCACCGCGTGGGCGTGCGTCTCCTTCATGAAGCGGAAGGCGGTGTGCAGCGCGTCGTCCGGGCCCGACTCGTAGGAGCCGAAGGGCAGGTCGGCGACGACGAACGCGCGCTCGACGGCGCCCGCGACGGCGCGGGCCAGCGGGATCAGCTCGTCCACCGTGACCGGCAGGGTCGTGTCGTAGCCGAGCACGGTGTTGCCGGCGGAGTCGCCCACGAGCAGGAAGTCGATGCCCGCCTGGTCGAAGATGCGGGCCGTGAGCACGTCGTAGCTGGTGAGCCCGGTGATCCGCACCCCCGAGTCCTTCGCGGTCTGGAAGTGGCGGGTTCTCACGCGTTTCACGGGCTGCGCTGACATGCGGTCGAGTCTATCCGCGCCCCGTCGGGGCTCCGCGGGGAACGGCCGGGCGCCCAGCAGGGGAGGGGCGGAGCCACTAGCCTGGGAGCGAAACAGGAAGGGCCTTGATGGACAAGCAACGGGACTTCGTTCTTCGCACCATTGAAGAGCGAGGGATCAAATTCGTTCGCCTCTGGTTCACGGACGTCGTCGGCACGCTCAAGTCGGTCGCGATCGCGCCGGCCGAGGTCGAGGGGGCGTTCGCCGAGGGTCTCGGCTTCGACGGCTCCGCGATCGAGGGACTGACCCGCTCCTACGAGGCCGACGTGCTGGCGCACCCGGATCCGTCGACCTTCCAGATCCTGCCGTGGCGCGGCGAGATCGATCCGACGGCGCGGATGTTCTGCGACATCACCACGCCGGACGGCCAGCCCGCCGTCGCCGACCCGCGGAACGTGCTCAAGCGCACGCTCGCGAAGGCGGCCGAGCGCGGCTTCACGTTCTACACGCACCCCGAGATCGAGTTCTACCTGCTGAAGTCGTCGACCTTCGGCGCGGAGGGGCCCGAGCCCGTCGACTCCGCCGGCTACTTCGACAACGTCCCCGGCGGCACGGCGCACGACTTCCGCCGCCGCTCGGTCCGGATGCTCGAGGACCTCGGCATCTCGGTCGAGTTCAGCCACCACGAGGCGGGCCCCGGCCAGAACGAGATCGACCTCCGCTACGCGGACGCGCTGACCACGGCCGACAACATCATGACCTTCCGCACGGTCATCAAGGAGGTGGCGATCGAGCAGGGCGTCTACGCGACCTTCATGCCCAAGCCGCTCTCCGGCCACCCCGGCTCGGGCATGCACACGCACCTCTCGCTCTTCGAGGGCGACATGAACGTGTTCTACGAGCAGGGCGCGCAGTACCAGCTGTCCAAGCTCGGCCGCCAGTTCATCGCCGGGCTGCTCAAGCACGCCCCCGAGATCACCGCGGTGACGAACCAGTTCGTCAACTCCTACAAGCGCCTCTGGGGCGGCGACGAGGCGCCGAGCTACGTGTCCTGGGGCCACAACAACCGCTCCGCGCTCGTCCGCGTGCCGCTGTACAAGCCCAACAAGGGCCAGTCCTCGCGCATCGAGTACCGCGCGCTCGACTCGGCCGCGAACCCCTACCTCGCGTACTCGCTGCTGCTGGCCGCGGGACTCAAGGGCATCGAGGAGGGCTACGAGCTCCCCGCCGAGGCTGAGGACAACGTCTGGACGCTGTCGGACGCCGAGCGCCGCGCCCTGGGCTACAGCCCGCTGCCGGCGAGCCTCGACCGCGCGATCTCGCTGATGGAGGAGTCGGAGCTCGTCGCCGAGACGCTCGGCGAGCAGGTGTTCAACTTCGTGCTGCTCAACAAGCGGAAGGACTGGGCCGAGTACCGCGCCCAGGTCACCCCGTACGAGCTGCGCAGCAACCTCGAGATGCTCTGACCCCTCCCGCCATGCCCCGCGAACGCACGCTGAGCGAGGTCGCACGCCTCGGTTTCGCCGCACTCGGCGAGACCGGGGCTCGGCTCGCCGAGGCGGAGGAGCTCGCGGGCCGCTCGCTCGAGTCGGTGGTGCCGGCCTTCGCGACGGTGGCCGATCCCGACGCGGCGCTCGGCGCGCTGCTCGATCTGCTGCGCAGCCACCGCGGCCGGATGGACGCGGTGCTCGCGGACGACGCCGCGATCACGCGCCTGCTGCTCGTCCTGGGGGCGTCCTCCGGTCTCGCGGACTTCCTGCAGCGCCGGCCCGACGAGCTCATCGGCTTCCTCGACCCCGTCCGGGTCCTTCCGGGTCGCGGTGAGCTCAGGCAGGAGCTGCTCGACTCGGTCGGCGCCGTCGACGGTGTCGCGTCGCTGCACGAGGAGGACGGCTGGACGGCTCTGCGGGTCCGCTACCGCCGACTGCTCACCCGCGTCGTCGTGCACGATCTCGGCCAGGCGGATCCCGTCGCGGCGATCGATCGCGTCGCCCGGACCCTCGCCGACCTCGCGGGGGCGGCCCTGGAGGCGTCGCTCGCCGTGGCGCGCGCCGACCTGATCGCGGGCTCCGGACCCGGTCGCTTCTCTCGCGAGGAGGTCGTGGCGACCCGCTTCGCCGTCATCGGGATGGGCAAGGCCGGCGCCTCCGAGCTCAACTACGTCAGCGACGTCGACGTCATCTTCGTGGCCGAGGGCGACCCCGAGCGCGGCCTCTCGAACGCCCGCGCGATCGACATCGCGACTCGGCTCGCCGTCCTGCTGATGCGCGGCACCTCCGCGCTCGCGCTCGAGCCGGAGCTCTGGGAGGTCGACCCCAACCTGCGGCCGGAGGGGAAGCAGGGCGCGCTCGTGCGGACCCTGGAGTCGCACATCACCTACTACGACCGCTGGGCGAAGAGCTGGGAGTTCCAGGCCCTGCTGAAGGCCCGCCCGCTCGCGGGCGACCTCGAGCTCGGCCGCGCCTACGTCGACGCCGTCGCGCCGAAGGTCTGGTCGAGCGCGTCGCGGGAGAACTTCGTCGAGTCGGTGCAGCGGATGCGCGAGCGCGTCACCGAGAACATCCCGCAGAACGACGTCCACTACCAGATCAAGCTCGGCCCGGGCGGGCTGCGCGACATCGAGTTCACGGTCCAGCTGCTCCAGCTCGTGCACGGCCAGACCGACGACGAGATCCACATGCCGGGCACCCTGCTGGCCCTCGGTGCTCTCGCCGACCGCGGCTACATCGGCCGCGCGGCGGCGGAGGAGTTCGCGCAGGACTACCGGGCGCTGCGCCTGCTCGAGCACCGGCTCCAGCTGCGCAGGCTCCGGCGCACCCACCTGATGCCGCGGGACGAGCACGAGCTGCGCACCCTGGCCCGGGCGAGCGGCCTCGCCCGCAGCGCCGAGGAGCTCCTCGTCGTCTGGAACTCGATCAAGCATCGCGTCCGCGGACTGCACGAGCGGCTGTTCTACCGTCCGCTGCTCTCCGCGGTGGCGGCGCTGCCCGACGGCGGGATCGAGCTGTCGACCGGTCAGGCGGAGGCACGACTGGCGGCGATCGGCTTCGCGGACGCCCGCGGCGCCCTCGGCCACATCGCCGCGATGACCTCGGGCGTCTCGCGCCGCGCGAGCATCCAGCGCCACCTCGTCCCCGTCATGCTGCAGTGGTTCGCCGACGGCGCGGACCCCGACTACGGGCTCCTCGCCTTCCGGCGCCTCAGCGACACCCTTGGCGGCACGCCCTGGTTCCTTCGGATGCTGCGCGACTCCTCCGGGGCCGCGAAGCGCCTGACGACGGTCCTGTCCGGCTCGCGCTTCGTCGGCGAGCTGCTCGACCGCATCCCGGAGTCCGCGGCCTGGCTGGAGGACGACGAGGCCCTGCGTCCCCGCGGTGCCGACCGGCTGGCGGAGGAGGTGCGCGCGGTCCTCGCGCGCCACGACACCCCCGAGGCCGTCGCCACGGCGCTGCGGGGCATGCGCCGCCGGGAGGTGCTCCGCACCGCGATGGGCGGCGTCCTCGGCCTCAGCACCATCGAGGAGATCGCGACGAGCCTCTCCGACATCATCTCCGCGCTCCTGGGCGGCGTGCTCGCGGCCGTCCGCCGCTCGAGCACCGGTCGCCGCGGATCCCTCGCGGAGTTCGCTGTGATCGGCATGGGGCGCTACGGGGGAGCGGAGCTGGGCTTCGGCTCCGACGCGGACGTGATGTACGTGCAGCGACCGGGCGAGGCGGATCCGCACGAGGCGCAGCTCTACGCGCAGTTCCTGGTCGCCGAGCTCGTGCGCCTCACCGAGGACTCGCGCCTCCCGCTCGACCTCGACGCCGATCTGCGCCCCGAGGGCAAGAACGGCCCGCTGGTGCGCTCCCTCGACTCCTACCGCGCCTACTACGCCCGCTGGTCGCTGACGTGGGAGGCGCAGGCACTGCTGCGCGCTCGAGGGGTGGCCGGCGATGCGGCGCTGATCGCCGCCTTCGAGGAGCTGGCCGACGGCGTCCGCTACCCGGCGGCGATCTCGGATCGCGACATCCGCGAGGTGAAGCGGATCAAGGCCCGCGTCGAGAGCGAGCGGCTGCCGCAGGGCGCCGACCCGAAGCGCCACCTCAAGCTCGGCCGCGGCTCGCTCAGCGACGTCGAGTGGCTGGTGCAGCTGCTGCAGCTCCAGCACGCGCGCACGATCCCCGCGCTGCGGACCACCTCGACGCTGACCGCGCTGAGCGTGGCGGAGGAGGCGGACCTGATCTCGCCGCCCGACGCCGAGCGCCTGCGCGCGGCCTGGCTCCTCGCGTCCCGGGTGCGCTCGGCGATGACCCTGTTCACCGACCGCACGGCCGACGTGCTGCCGGCCGACCGCCGCCAGCTGGACGGAGTGGCACGCCTCCTGGAGTACCCCGCCGATTCGGCGACGCAGCTCGAGGACGACTACCTCGGCGTCACCCGCCGGGCCCGCGCCGTCTTCGAGCGCCGCTTCTACGGCCCTGTCGAGGTCGACGCGCCGACCTACCGCTGACGCCCGCGGGTCCGTCCGGGAACGCGGAAGGGCCGCTCCTCCGGGGAGGAACGGCCCTTCGTGCAGTGCGCGAGCCCTGCGGTGCGTCGATCAGACGCCGTAGTACAGCTCGAACTCGAAGGGGTGCGGGCGCTGCGCGAGGGGCTTGATCTCCTTCTCGCGCTTGTAGTCGATCCAGGTCTCGATGAGCTCCTGGGTGAACACGCCGCCCTGGAGCAGGAAGTCGTGGTCGGCCTCGAGGGCGGCCAGGGCCTCCTCGAGCGAGGCGGGGACCTGCGGGATGAGCTTGGCCTCCTCCGGGGGCAGCTCGTACAGGTCC
The DNA here is from genome assembly GCF_022815525.1 of Rathayibacter sp. VKM Ac-2927. NCBI lineage: Bacteria > Bacillati > Actinomycetota > Actinomycetes > Micrococcales > Microbacteriaceae > Rathayibacter > Rathayibacter sp. VKM Ac-2927. The sequence goes on along the minus strand of NZ_JALGRT010000003.1, from coordinate 526,101 downwards.
TTGTCGACGGGCTCGTGCGGCTCGATGCGGTTCTTGATGCCGTCGAGGCCCGCCATCAGCTGCGCGGCGAACGCGAGGTACGGGTTGCCCGAGGCGTCCGGCGCGCGGAACTCGATGCGCTTGGCCTTCGGGTTCGTGCCCGTGATCGGGATGCGGATCGACGCGGAGCGGTTGCCGGCCGAGTAGACCAGGTTGACCGGCGCCTCGAAGCCCGGGATCAGGCGGTGGTACGAGTTGACCGTCGGGTTCGTGAACGCGAGGACAGCGGGGGCGTGCTTGAGCAGGCCGCCGATGTACCAGCGTGCGACGTCCGAGAGTCCGCCGTAGCCGTTCTCGTCGTAGAACAGGGGCTTGCCGTCGTTCCAGAGCGACTGGTGGGTGTGCATGCCCGAGCCGTTGTCGCCGAAGAGGGGCTTCGGCATGAACGTGGCGGTCTTGCCCCACTGCTCGGCCGTGTTCTTGACGATGTACTTGAACTTCAGGATGTCGTCCGCGGAGTGGACCATCGTGTCGAAGCGGTAGTTGATCTCCGCCTGGCCGCCGGTGCCCACCTCGTGGTGCGAGCGCTCGAGGATGAGGCCGGCGTCGATCAGCTTGAGGCAGATGTCGTCGCGGAGGTCGGCCTGCTTGTCGACCGGGCTGACCGGGAAGTAGCCGCCCTTGTAAGGGGTCTTGTTGCCGAGGTTGCCGCCCTCTTCGACGCGGCCCGAGTTCCAGGCGCCCTCGACGGAGTCGACGGAGTGGAACGCGGAGTTCTGGGTGACCTCGTAGCGCACGTCGTCGAAGATGTAGAACTCGGCCTCGGGGGCGAAGAACGCGGTGTCGGCGATGCCGGTCGACGCGAGGTACTTCTCGGCCTTCTTGGCGACCTGGCGCGGGTCCTTCGAGTAGATCTCGCCGTTGCGCGGGTTGTAGATGTCGAAGACGATGATCAGCGTGCGCTCGACGCGGAACGGGTCCACGTAGGCGGTGGTCACGTCAGGGATCAGCTGCATGTCCGATTCGTGGATGTTCGCGAATCCGCGGATCGAGGACCCGTCGAAGAGCTGGCCGACGGAGAAGAACTCCTCGTCGACCGTCGAGGCGGGGATGTTGAAGTGCTGCTGGACACCGGGGAGATCGGTGAACCGGATGTCGAGGAACTTGACGTCCGTGTCCTTGATGAACTTGAGCACCTCGGAAGAATCTTTAAACATGCAAAGGTCTCCAATGGCGTAACGGGTGGCTGCAGACGCAGCCGTTCCACAGTAGTCACTAGCGGTTACCCCGCCGTGTCCCTCGTGTTTCGGGCGTGTTACACGGGGTCTCGCCGAGCGGGTCGCGGCCGGCCTCCGCTCCCGGCGGGCGCGCGGCCTTCGCGGGTAGCATCGGAGGATGCCAGCACCCGAGCGCAGGACCTTCGCCGATGTCGCCCCGAGCACGCGGCCGGGGGAGCGGCTCGGGCTCCCCGAGACCGGCCGGATGTCGATCGCCCGGCCCGGTCGCCGCTTCGCCGCCCTCGCCGTCGACTTCGCGATCGTCGCGCTTCTGTCCTTCGTCTTCTTCGGCTACGACCGCTGGGCGAGCATCGTCCTCTTCGTGGTGCTGCAGGCGGTCTTCATCCCGACCATCGGCGGGAGCATCGGCCACCGGCTGCTCGGTCTGCGCGTCGTCCGCCTCGGCGGCGGCTGGGTCGGCGTCTGGCGTCCGCTGGTGCGGTCGGTGCTCCTCGCCGTGCTCGTCCCCGCCCTCGTCTGGGACTCGGATCAGCGCGGCTTCCACGACAAGGTCGCCGGCACGGTGCTCGTCCGCTACTGATCGGGCAGTCGTCCGGGAACGACGAACGGGCCGGCGGGAGTGATCCCGACCGGCCCGTTCGTGTGCTCGTCCCGCGCGTCAGCGGGAGCGCTGCGGCCGCACCTTGAAGGGGTCGACGCCCTTGGGGATCGGCAGCGAGGTGTTCAGCGAGGCGAGGCGGTTCTTGACGGCCAGCACCTCCGCCTTAGTCAGCACCTTCTTCGTCTTCGCGAGGGCGCGGGGGACCTTGTGCAGCGGGACGGCGCCCTCGTCGGGGCCGACGTTCACGAAGGTGACGGGGACGTTGGGGAGGATGCGGGTCACCTTGCGGCGCTCGTCCTCGAGCATGCGCTTGGTGCGGCCGGTCGGCCCCTCCGCGATCAGCACGACACCGCCGCGGCCGACGGCGCGGTAGACCGCGTCCTGCGTCTTGCCGTTGACGGCGACCGGCATCTCGCCGCCGGTCCAGGTGCCGCGGAGACCGCTGCGCAGGACGACGCCCACGGCGCCCGGCTGCCCGGCGATCTGCCCGTAGGCGGCACGCTCGGCGCGGCGGGAGAGGACAGCGAGGCCGGCGACGAGTCCGGCCATCACTCCGACGACGATCCAGAGCGCGATGACGAAGCCGTTGCCGTCGCCGAGGAGGACGCCGAGGAGGATCCCGATCAGGATCGGGACCAGCAGCGCCAGCAGGATGATCCAGACCGCGCTGCTGTCGTAGCGGCGGGTCATCTGGAACACCTGCCACATCTGCTTGAGACGTCCTGGTTCCTTGACCGCCTTCGTCGACGGTTCCGTGCTGCGTGCCATTCCTCCAGGATACCGAGCGGACCCGGCGGGGGAGACCGATCCGAGTGGATCCGCCGGACCTCCCCTCCTCCCCAGCGACAGGACGGCCGATCCGTCCACCGATCGGACCTCCGCCGCCCCGGCGAGCCGGCTCGAGCGGCACCCTCGGAGCATGGCAGCGAGCGGTGAGAGCGAACGGAGCGGCGGACGGCCGCTCGAGGGGATCGCCGGTCACGCCGTGGTGGGCTCCGGAGCGCTCGGGCCGGTCGTCCGCGACGGCGACGGCCGGCTCCTGAACGCTCTCCTGCTCTCGCAGGAACGGGCGGAGGGCGCGCTGGGGTCGGGGATCGAGCGACTCGCGCCGCACGAGCATCGGCAGCGCCTCGTCGACGTCGGGGTGCACGTCGATGGAGCCGTCCTCCTGACCGCCCCGGCCGTCGTCTCGACCCTCGAGCAGGTGCTCGAGTCCGGTGCGGTGCTGCTGCCGGGGGTCGTCGTCACCCTCCTCGCGCCGGTCGTCGGCGCACTGCAAGACGCGGCGGCGGCGGGAGTCCACCCGCTCCCCGGTGCGGAAGCGATCGGGCTGACGGAGGAGGGGCGTCCGGTGCTGCTGCTCACCGAGGCGCCGACGGGATCGACCGAGGCCGAGGTCGTGGCCGCGGTGATCGGGCTCCTCGGACGCTGCCGTCGGAGCTGCCCCGCCTGGCGGGGGAGCCCGCGGGACGACGACGACCTCGCGGCGCTGGAGGCGCTCCTCTACCGCTCCGCGGCGCCGCTGCCGCTCCGCGCGGCGCAGCGGCCCGAGACGGCGGCGGGCCGGGAGCGGCCGACCGGGGTCGTCGAGAGCCCGCCTGCACGACACCGCCGGACGCATCCGCTGGACGGCTGGCGCGATCGGGTGCGCACGGCGGCGGTCCGCCGCCGCGGCCCCCTCGTGACCGCGGCCGTCGTCCTCGTCGGCGCGCTGGTGATGACGGGCCTCGGCCCCGATCGGAGCACGGGAGCGGAGACGGCCGCGTCGACTCGGGCACCGGCGCCGTTGCCGTCGACGCGGACCCCGGCGCCGAGTCCTGTCGCTCCGACGAGGCCGGTACCGGCGGCCGCGACCGCGCCGGCGACCGCGGGAGCGATACCGACACCGCCACCGCCGGTGACGGCCGTGGCGACGCCGACACAGCCACCGGCACCGGCGACGCCGAGCGCCGCGCCACCGACGGTCCGGCCGCCGCGCGCGGAGCTCGGGGCGGAGGAGGCGGCGACGGCCCTGCTCGCGGCGGCCCGGCACTGCGGAGGCTCGGACAGCGCCTGCGCGGAGGCGCTGACCACCCCCGACTCGCCGATCCGCGTCGACGGGGGCTCCGCCTTCGCCGCGCTCCGCACGCCGGCCTCCGCCGTCACCGCGGTGCGCGTGGACGTGAACGGCGCCTCCGCCGTGGTCGCCGTCGGTTCGGATCCGGGAACGACGACGGCCTCCGTCCTGATGATCAGGACGGAGGCCGCATGGCTTCTCCGCGACGTCTTCACCGACGGCGGCCGCTAGTGCGGCGCGTCAGCGTGACGGCGTCAGATGCCGAGGTCGTTCTCGAACGAGCCCTCCTCGAGGCGCTCCTTGATGGCCACCAGGAAGCGGGCCGCGTCGGCGCCGTCGACCGTGCGGTGGTCGTAGGAGAGGGCGAGGAACACGGTCGAGCGGATCGCGATCGCGTCGCTGCCGTCGACCTGCACGACGGCCGGCTTCTTCGTGACGATGCCGGTGCCGAGGATCGCGGTCTGCGGCAGGAACACGACGGGCGTGTCGAACAGCGCACCGCGGGAGCCGGTGTTCGTCAGGGTGAAGGTGCCACCGGCCAGCTCGTCGGGCTTGAGCTTGTTGTTGCGGGTGCGCTCCGCGAGGTCGCCGATGGTGCTGGCGATCTGGGCGAGGGTGAGCTCCGACGCGTTCTTCAGGACCGGCGTGAGAAGTCCGCGCTCGGTGTCGACCGCGATGCTGATGTTCTCGTGGTCCGGGTAGACGATCGAGTCGCCGTCGAGCGTCGAGTTGATCACCGGGTAGGCCTTGAGGGCCTCAGCGGCCGCGAGGGCGAAGAACGGCAGGAAGGACAGCTTGGCGCCGGTCTTCTCGTTGAAGGTCTTCTTGACCGAGTCGCGGAAGCGGGCGACGGCGGTGACGTCGACCTCGACGACCGAGGTGAGCTGGGCGGTCGACTGCATCGACTCGACGGCGCGCTGCGCGAGCACCTTGCGCAGGCGGGTCATCGGCTGCGTCGTGCCGCGCAGGGGCGAGGTCTCGAGCGGCGTGCGAGCGGCCTTCGCGGCGGCGGCGGCCGGAGCCGAGACCGGGGCGGGAGCCGACTTGGCGGCCTCGACGGCGTCGAGCACGTCCTGCTTGCGGATGCGCCCGCCGACACCGGTGCCGGTGAGGGTGGAGAGGTCGATGCCGTTCTCGCCGGCGAGCTTGCGCACCAGCGGGGTGACGTAGCCGGGGTTCGAGTCGGTGGGCTCGGGGGTCGCGGCCGGCGCCGGGGCGGCGGCAGCGGGGGCCGGGGCGGCGGCGGCGGGAGCCGGGACCGACGGAGCGGGGGCGGACGCCTCCGGAGCGGCGGCCTTCTCGGCGGCGGGGGCCGGCTCGGGCTCGGCGGGGGCCGGAGCCTCCTCCTCGGTCTCCGCGTCGACGGACGGGGTGGCCTCGTCGGTCGGCTCGGTCTCGGCGGCCTCGGCCTCGCGCGACTCCTCGGCGGCCGGCTCCTCGGCGGGGGCCTCGGGCGCGGACGCGGCTCCGGAGCCGTCGCCGATGCGCACCAGCTCGGCGCCGACCTCGACGGTCTCGTCCTCCTGGACGAGGATCTCCTCGATGACACCGGCGACGGGCGAAGGGATCTCGGTGTCGACCTTGTCGGTCGAGACCTCGAGCAGCGGCTCGTCGACCTCGACGCGGTCGCCGACGTTCTTCAGCCAGCGGGTGACCGTTCCTTCCGTGACACTCTCTCCGAGTGCCGGGAGGCTGACGGATTCGCTCATGAGCCTGTCTCCTTAAGACGCTTGTGTACGTGGTTTCAGTTTAGTGAGGCGGGAACGGCCGGTCGCCGTCCCGCGATGGTCCTAGAGGGCGTGCAGCGGCTTCCCCGCCAGCGCGAGGTGCGCCTCGCCGAGCGCCTCGTTCTGGGTCGGGTGCGCGTGCACGAAGGGGGCGACGTCCTCGGGGTGCGCCTCCCAGTTCACGATGAGCTGGGCCTCGCCGATCAGCTCGCCGACGCGGGCGCCGATCATGTGCACGCCGACGACGGGCCCGTCGACGACGCGCACGACCTTGACGGAGCCGGCGGTGCCGATGATCGTGCTCTTCGCGTTGCCGCCGAGACCGTAGTCGTAGCTCGCGACGCGCTCGGCGCCGTACTCGGCGACGGCGCGCGCCTCGGTCAGGCCGACGGACGCCACCTCGGGGTCGCTGTAGGTGACCTTCGGGATGTTCAGGTCGGCCACCGTCTGCGGCTTCAGTCCGGCGAGCTCCTCGGCGACGAAGATCCCCTGCTGGAAGCTGCGGTGCGCGAGCTGCAGGCCGGGCACGATGTCGCCGACGGCGTAGACGCCGGGAACCGAGGTCTGCAGGCGCTCGTCGGTGATCACGTAGCCGCGGTCGAGCGTGACGCCGATCTCCTCGAGGCCGAGCCCCGCGGTGACCGGGCCGCGGCCGACCGCGACGAGGAGGAGGTCGCCCTCGACGCTCGCCCCGCTCTCGAGCGAGACCGAGACGCCGTCGTCGGTCTGGACGACGCCGGTGACGCGCGAGCCGAGGGTGAAGGAGATCCCGCGCTTGCGGAAGGCGCGCTCGAACTGCTTGCTGACGCTCTCGTCCTCGTTCGGCACGAGGTGGGGGAGCGCCTCGACGATCGACACCTCGGCACCGAAGGAGCGCCAGACGCTGGCGAACTCCACGCCGATGACACCGCCGCCGAGCACGACGACCCGCTCGGGGACGTGGTCGAGCTCGAGGGCCTGGTCGCTGGTGATCACTCGGCCGCCGATCTCGATGCCCGGGAGCGTGCGCGAGGCGGAGCCGGTCGCGACGACGATCGAGCCGCCGTGCAGCACGTGCTCGCCGACCGTGACGGTCCTCGGCCCGGTCAGCCGGCCCTCGCCGGAGACGACGGTGATGCCGCGGGCGGAGACGAGGCTCTGCAGGCCCTTGTACTTGCCGGCGACGACGCCCTCGCGGTAGCGCGTGACGCCGGGGACGTCGATGCCCTGGAAGCCGGCGAGGACGCCGTACTTCTGCGCGTCCCGGGCGCCGTCGGCGAGCTCGGCGGCGTGCAGGAGGGCTTTGGTCGGGACGCAGCCGCGGTGCAGGCAGGTGCCGCCGAGCTTGTCGCGCTCGACGATCGCCACGCTCATCCCGAGCTGGGTCGCGCGCAGAGCCGCCGCGTACCCGCCGCTGCCACCTCCGAGCACGACCAGGTCGTAGCGCTCTTCCGACACCCAGTGACTCCCTTGCGACGTGCGGTTCCCCTCGCCTCCGCGGATCTCCGCGCCTGTGCGCGGGCCGTTCGGAGGGGGGACGAGGCGGGAGATCCCGCCCCGTCGACCCTACTACGCGCTCGCCAGGCCCTCGGCCAGGGCGAGGAGGGCGCGGACCGAGACCCCGGTGGGGCCGGTGCCGGTGAAGCCGTACCCGCCGCCGCCGTTGTTCGCCGGGCCGGCGATGTCGAGGTGCACCCAGGGGATGCGCGCCGCGTCCGGGCCCTCGCCACGGGTGCCGACGAACTCCTGGAGGAAGTGCGCGGCGATCAGCATGCCGCCGGCGGTGTTGCCCGGCTTGATGTTGGCGATGTCGGCGATCTCGGAGTTGAGCAGCGGGCGCAGTTCCGCGGGGAGCGGCATGTGCCAGAAGAGCTCGCCCGTGCTGCGCGCCGACTCCAGCACGGAGGCGACCAGCTCGTCGTCGCCGAACACGCCGGTGTAGCGGTTGCCGAGCGCGACGACGGCGGCGCCGGTCAGCGTCGCGACGTCGACGATCGCGTCGGGCTGCTCCTCGCTCGCGGCGACGAGGCCGTCGGCGAGCACGAGGCGGCCCTCGGCGTCCGTGTTGAGGACCTCGACGGTCTTCCCGCCGCGGATCGTGAGCACGTCGTTCGGGCGGATGGCCGTGCCGGAGGGCATGTTCTCGGCGATGCAGAGCCAGGCGGTGACCCGCACCGGCAGGCGGAGCTCGGCGACCGCGCGCACGACCGCGTAGACCGTCGCCGCGCCGGTCATGTCGTCCTTCATGCCGATCATCGAGGCCGGCGGCTTGAGGGAGAGTCCGCCGCTGTCGAAGGTGATGCCCTTGCCGACCAGCGCGAGGTGCTTGGGCGCCGTCCGCTCGGCCGTCCCCCCGGGGGAGGAGGCGCCGTCGGGCGTGTAGGCGATCTTGACGAGGCGCGGCGGGCGGGACGAGCCGCTGCCGACACCGAGGATGCCGCCGAAGCCGTCGCGCTCGAGCGCCGACTCGTCCCAGACCGTGACCTCGAGGGGGAGCCCTTCGACGCCCTCCTGCACGGCCTCGGCCAGGGTCTGCGGGTAGAGGTGCGACGGCGGGGCGTTGACCAGGTCCTTCACGGCGGACACGGCGCGACCGACGACCAGCGCGCGCTCGAGGACGGCCGCGTCGGCGGACTCGTCGGAGGTCACGAGGAGCACGCGCTCGACGGGAGCCTTCGCGGCGTCGAGGGTGCTGTGCCGGAAGGCGGTGTAGCTGTAGGAGCCGAGCGCGGCTCCCTCGGCGACGGCCGTGAGCGCGTCCTCGTCTCCGGTGGGCAGGGCGAGGGCGACCGAGGCGGTGCCGGCGAGGCTGCGGACCGCGAGTCCGGCGGCGGTGCGCAGCACGGTGGCGCTCGGCTCCGCGGAGCCCAGGCCGACGAGGACGACCACGCCGGCGCGGACGGAGGAGGGGACCCGCGTCAGCGACTCCGCGGAGCCGGTCACCCCGAGCGCGGGGAGCGCGGCGACGAGGTCGTCGAAGCCGTCGACGCCGACGAGACGGGGGCCGTCCGGTCCGGGCGCGACGCCGAGGACGAGAGCGCCGGTGTCGAGATCGGAGGCGGGGACGGTCGTGTACTCGAGAGAGGAGAGGGGCATGAGCGCAATGCTAGGCGCGGCCGGGACGGCGCTCGGCCGCCCCGTCGCGGCTGTTCGCTCAGGGCTCAGCGCCGCCGGGGAGCCGCCCCGGTGGGCCGTCTAGGCTGGATCGCATGCCGGATCCTGCAGACCTCTTCGCGATCGAGGGCGACCTCGCCGACGTCCCGCGGGGCCTCCACCTCGTGGCCGGCCTCACCGGGTTCGCCGATGCCGGAGGTGCGGTCGGCCAGCTCGCCGAGCACCTGCACGGGACGCTCGAGCACCGGACCGTCGTCGAGTTCGACCCCGACCAGCTGCTCGACTACCGCGCACGCCGGCCGATCATCACCTTCGATCAGGACCACCTCACCGACTACACCCCGGCGAGCCTCCGCCTCTCGCTCGCGCACGACGAGCTGCACCAGCCCTTCCTCCTGCTCACCGGGTTCGAGCCGGACTACCAGTGGGAGCGCTTCACCCGGGCGGTGCTCGAGCTCATCGATCGGCTCGAGGTCGCGAGCACCACCTGGGTGCACGCGATCCCGATGCCCGTCCCGCACACCCGGCCGGTCGGCGTGACGGTCAGCGGCAACCGCGAGGACCTGATCGAGGCCATGTCGGTCTGGAAGCCGGTCACCCAGGTGCCCGCGAACGTCCTGCACCTGCTCGAGCTCCGCCTCTACGACCGGGCTCTCCCGGCCGTCGGCTTCGCCCTGCTGATCCCGCACTACCTCTCCGACACCGCCTACCCCCAGGCGGCCGTCGCCGCGCTCGAGAGCATCTCGGCGTCGACCGGGCTGATCTTCCCGACCGACAGCCTCCGCGAGAGCGGCCGCGAGTTCCTCTCGAAGGTCGACGAGCAGGTCGGCTCGAACGAGGAGCTGCAGAAGCTCGTCGCGGCGCTCGAGTCCCGGCACGACACCTACATGGAGGGGACGAGCCTGCGCTCGCCGCTCACCGACGAGGACGGCTTCGTCCCGACCGCCGACGCGCTCGCGGCCGAGCTGGAGAAGTTCCTGGCGATCAAGCGGCCCGGCGAGGAGCCCACGGCCCAGTAGCAGGCGAGCCGCGCTTGGTAGTCTCTGCCGAGTGCGATCTCGTCGAGCCTGGTTCGTCTTCGGTGCCGGTGCCTTCGCGTACCTGGTCGCCGTCCTCGACCGCACGACGCTCGGAGTGGCGGGCGTCGACGCGGCGGAGCGGTTCGGCATCTCCGCCGCGATGCTCTCCTCGCTCGCCGTCGTCCAGCTGATCGTCTACGCCGGGATGCAGATCCCGGTCGGCATCCTCATCGACCGCTTCGGCCCGAAGACGCTGATCCTCAGCGGGACCGCGCTGATGATGGTCGGCCAGATCGTCCTGGCCTTCGCGCCGTCCCTCGGCGTCGCGATCGTCGGACGGATCCTGGTGGGTGCGGGCGACGCCGCGATCTTCACCTCGGTGATCCGACTGACCGTGACCTGGTTCAGCGGACCGATCGTCCCGCAGCTCTCGCAATGGATCGGCAACATCGGCCAGGTCGGCCAGATCCTCTCCGCCCTGCCGTTCGCCGCGATCCTGCACGCGGCGGGCTGGACTCCCGCCTTCCTCTCCGTCGCCGGGATCGGCGCCGTCGCCTTCCTCGGCGTGCTCCTGCTGATCACCGACGTCCCGCCGCGGACCGAGCCGATCGTCCTGGTGCCGCCGACGCTCCGCGCCACGATCGCCCAGCTGGGTGTCAGCCTGCGCCGCCCGGGCACGCAGCTCGGCTTCTGGTCGCACTTCGTGACGCAGTCCTCCGGCACCGTGTTCACGCTGCTCTGGGGGTATCCCTTCCTCGTCTACGCGATCGGACTGGAGCCGGGCGTCGCGGCTCCGACGCTGACGATCGTCGTGGTCGCCGGCATCGTCGTCGGCCCGATCCTCGGCGTCCTCACCGCCCGGCACCCGATGCGGCGGAGCAACCTCGTGCTCGGCATCGTCTCGGCGATGGCGGTGGCCTGGACGGTCGTCCTGCTCTGGCCGGGGGTCCCGCCGTACTGGCTGATCGTCCTCCTGCTGATCGTGATCGGCGCGGGCGGGCCGGGATCGATGATCGGCTTCGACTTCGCCCGCACCTTCAACCCGTCCCGGAGCCTCGGCGCCGCGAACGGCGTGGTGAACGTCGGCGGCTTCCTCGCGAGCTTCACGATGATGTTCCTGATGGGGCTGCTGCTCGACTCGCTGGCAGGGCCGGGCGCGGACTCCGCCCGGCTCTACTCGATGGACCACTTCCGGCTCGCCTGGTGCATCCAGTACGTCGTCGTCGGCCTCGGAGTGATCGGACTGGTCACCGCTCGCCGCAGGACGCGGCGCCGGCTCGCCGAGGACGAGGGAATAACGGTGGCCCCTCTGTGGGTTGCATTGAACGACCGTCTCCGTCGTGGCCGCGCAGGACGCTGACTGTCGGACCCGCCCTTCCCCGTCCTTCCGCGAGGCCCCGCATGGTCTCGCGTCGGACTCCTCCCGGAGTGCCGAAGCCCTGAGCGCACGGCCGCACTACTCAGGCGTGCAATAATTGTCAATAGGACCCGTTCGGGTCGAGGAGCACGGCGCCCACGTCGGGCGTGCGATCCCCTCGACTTGACATGGGTCCTCGTAATGCCCACCGACGGACGACGCCTCCCGGCCTCGCCCGCAGCCGGGACGCAACGGATGGAGAGGTGCCGCCATGGCCACCAGAGCTACCAAGACCGCAACGCTCGACGCCGTCGACGACGACGTGACGACGACCAAGAAGCCCGCCGCGCGCAAGCCGGCGGCCAAGACCACGCGCGCCCGCGCCACCACCAAGGCCGCGGCCCCCGCCGCGACGGAGGAGGAGCCCACCGAGCCCGAGGACGTCGACGGCGACGCCGACGCCGAGGAGGAGACCGCGGTCGTGGTCGAGGAGACCGAGACCGAGACCAAGGACGACACCGAGACGCCGGTCGTCGCGGCCGCCGCTCCGGCCGAGCCTCTGCCCAGCGGCGCGCTCGTCCTCTCCTTCGGCGGCGACGACGACGAGGTCCCCGTCTACTCGACGGCGATCACCGGCGCCACGGCCGACCCGGTCAAGGACTACCTGAAGCAGATCGGCAAGGTCGCGCTCCTGAACGCGGCCGAGGAGGTCGAGCTCGCGATGCGCATCGAGGCGGGCCTCTTCGCCGAGGACAAGCTCGCCAACTCGAGCGACCTCAGCCCGGAGCTCGTCCGCGAGCTGCGCTGGGTCGCGAAGGACGGGCAGCGGGCCAAGAGCCACCTGCTCGGCGCGAACCTCCGCCTCGTGGTCAGCCTCGCCAAGCGCTACACCGGCCGCGGCATGCAGTTCCTGGACCTGATCCAGGAGGGCAACCTCGGTCTGATCCGCGCGGTGGAGAAGTTCGACTACACCAAGGGCTTCAAGTTCTCGACCTACGCGACGTGGTGGATCCGCCAGGCGATCACCCGCGCGATGGCCGACCAGGCCCGCACCATCCGCATCCCCGTGCACATGGTCGAGGTCATCAACAAGCTCGCCCGCGTCCAGCGCCAGATGCTGCAGGACCTGGGCCGCGAGCCCACGCCCGAGGAGCTGTCCCGAGAGCTCGACATGACCCCCGAGAAGGTCATCGAGGTGCAGAAGTACGGTCGCGAGCCGATCTCGCTGCACACCCCCCTGGGTGAGGACGGCGACAGCGAGTTCGGCGACCTCATCGAGGACACCGAGGCGGTCGTGCCGGCCGACGCGGTGGGCTTCACGATGCTGCAGAAGCAGCTCGAGTCGCTGCTGGACTCCCTCTCCGAGCGCGAGGCCGGCGTGATCCGCATGCGCTTCGGCCTGGGCGACGGCATGCCCAAGACGCTCGACCAGATCGGCGACACCTTCGGCGTGACGCGCGAGCGCATCCGCCAGATCGAGTCCAAGACGATGGCCAAGCTCCGCCACCCGTCCCGCTCGCAGTCGCTCCGCGACTACCTCGAGTAAGCCGGTGATCCGCTACGCGCCGGCGGTCCTCCTCGGGAGGGCCGCCCGGTTCGCAGCGCGCGTCCGCAAGCCCGGCGGAGGCTCCGCCGTGCCCGGACTCGTCGTGAACCGCCTCGCGCCGGGCTTCCTCCCGGCCGTGCTCGACGGCTTCACCGACGGCCTCGTCGTCGTCACCGGCTCGGCCGGGAAGTCGACGACGACCAAGATGCTCGTGGCGGTGCTCCGTGCCCACGGGCTGCGGGTCTTCACCAACCCCTCCACCGCGAACATCGCGCAGGGACTGACCTCGGCGTTGCTCGAGCGCACCGACCTCCGCGGGCGGATCGACGCGGACATCGCCGTCCTGGAGATGGACGAGGGCCACGGCGCCCGGCTCGCGCCGCGCATGAGCCCGCGCGTCGTGCTGCTCACCAACGTGGTCGTCGACCAGATCGACCGCTTCTTCGACCCGGCCATGGTCGCCCGGATGCTCGCGACCATCGCGACCCGGGCCACGGGACCCGTCGTCCTCAACGCGGACGACCGCCACGTCGCCGACATCGCGACGAGCCTGCCCAGCGATCGCCTGCGCTGGTACGGCACCTCGTCCGCCGTCCGCGATGCGGCTGTCGGGGGGCTCGGCTACGCGGCCGACGCCGAGGGCCAGGAGGGTCGTGCGACGACCGTCGTCGAGACCACGGCCGGTGCCGCCGCGACGATCCGGAGCGACGGCGACGTCCTCGACGTCCGCCTGCCCGCTCGCGGCGTGCACTACGCGGTCGACGCCGCCTCGGCGGTCTCCGCGGCCCGCGCGATCCTCGGCACCCGCTTCCTCCCGGCGACGACCGCCTCCGCGCTCTCGTCGATCGACCCCGTGTTCGGGCGCGGCGAGATCGTGACGGTGCGCGGCCAGGAGGTCGAGTTCGTCCTGGTGCAGAACCCGGCGAGCTACCGCCTGAACATCGCGGAGATCCCCGAGGGCACCGAGCAGATCATGCTCGCCCTCGGCTCGGACGTCCGCGACCCCTCCTACTTCTGGCCGGTCGACACCGCCCGCCTGGGGCGGGTCCGGGTCGTCTCCGGCTCGAAGGCGCACGAGGCCGCGCTGCAGCTGCGCTACGACGGGGTCGCGATCGACTCGGTCGACGACGACCTCGGCCGTGCGCTCGACGCCTTCCTCGCGCTGCCCGCGCCGAGCCACGGGCGGAAGACGATCGTCTTCTCCGCCGACTCGATGCGGCGCACCCGCGCCCACCTCCAGCTCGCCTCCAACCGCGAGGAGACCGCGTGACCACCCTGCTGATCGGCGTGCTCGCCCCCGACGTCCTGGACAGCAACGGCGATGCGGCGAACGCCCGCGTCCTCGCGGCACGCGCCGGCTGGGCCGGTCTCGACGCCCGCCTCCTGCCGCTGCGCGAGAAGGCCGACTTCGCCGAGCGCCCCGATGTGCTCGTGGCCGGCACGGGAGCGGACGAGGACCTGCCCGCCGTGCTCGACCTTCTCCGCGCCGTCGGCGACACGGTCCACGGCTGGGTGCGCGACGAGACCGAGGTCGTCGCCGTCGGCGCGGGCTGGGAGCTCCTCGCCGAGTCGTTCGCGACGCCCGAGGCCGTCGTCGCGGGCATCGGGGTCCTCCCCGGTCGTGCCGTGACCTCCGAGCGCACGACCGACGACCTCGTCGTCGAGTCCGCGGCGGGCGTCCTCGTCGGCTTCGAGAACCACGCCCGCCGTTTCGAGGGCATCGATCCCGCGCACGTCCTCGGCCGGGTGCTGCACGGCACCGGTGACGGCGGGGGAGCGGAGGGCTACGCCGCAGGTCGGCTTCTCGGCACGCACCTCCACGGCCCCGTGCTCGCGAAGAACCCCGCCCTCGCGGACGCGATCCTGACCCGGGTGGCCGGGCGGCACGGTCTGGCCTACTCGACGCAGGACGAGCGGATCCGCGCGGCGGATGAGACAGCTCGAGCCGCCCGCGAAGTGATCGCGAAGCGGCTCGGAGTCGGCCGGTAGGGAGTCCCGCTCCCCACCGGCGAGGTGGGCGGACTGACTAGGGGCGCTGCTCCTCGAAGAGGCGCGCCGACTCGTCGTGCCAGCTCTGGGCGATGCTGGAGAGCTTCTCCTGGTACTTCTTGCCGTGGTGCGCGCAGAACAGCAGCTCTCCGTTGTTCACCACGACACGGATGTAGGCCTGGGCTCCGCAGCTGTCGCAGCGGTCTGCCGCGGAGAGCTGCTGCGATCCAGCGAGCTCGTCCACGCCGTTCTGGGTTGCTGTGGTCGACATGACGTGGCCTCCTGCGCTCGGGTCTTCGACTTCGGTGGACTCGGCCTCTCGGCTCCGTCCTTCCCTTGGTCCAACCATCAAAGCACGCGGATGTTTCCCGGCAGAGTCGATCCCGTGGCATTTCGCTCTGCGCGTAGGTCCCCCGCCGCACTTCCCAGCCCGCGAGCACCGTGATCGCGCTCCGCCGCGCCGCGGCCGGGGTGTCGTCCCTCGAACCTAGACTGATCGGATGGCCTCCACCGACTACTCCGCACGGCACCTCTCCGTCCTCGAGGGCCTCGAGGCGGTGCGCAAGCGTCCCGGCATGTACATCGGCTCGACGGACTCCCGCGGGCTGATGCACTGCCTCTGGGAGGTCATCGACAACTCCGTCGACGAGGCCCTCGCCGGCCACGGCACCGAGATCAGCGTGGTGCTGCACGAGGACGGCAGCGTCGAGGTCCGCGACCGCGCCCGCGGCATCCCGGTCGACATCGAGCCCAAGACCGGGCTCACCGGCGTCGAGGTCGTCTTCACCAAGCTGCACGCGGGCGGCAAGTTCGGCTCCGGCTCGTACGCCGCCTCGGGCGGCCTGCACGGCGTGGGCGCCTCGGTCGTGAACGCCCTGTCGGAGCGGCTGGACGCCGAGGTCGACCGCGACGGCCGCACCTACCGGATGTCCTTCCACCGCGGCGAGCCGGGCCGCTTCGCGGACTCGGGCGAGCCGACCCCGGACGCTCCGTTCTCGCCGTTCGAGAACGGCTCCGAGCTGGAGATCGTCGGCAAGGTGAAGAGGGGCGTCACCGGGACGCGGGTCCGCTACTGGGCGGACCGGCAGATCTTCACGAAGGGCGCCGCCTTCCAGACCGATGATCTCGTCACCCGGGCCCGGCAGACCGCCTTCCTGGTGCCGGGGCTCACGATCGACATCGTCGACGACCGCGAGGAGGAGCGCCGCGCTGAGATGTTCCGCTACGACGGCGGCATCTCGGAGTTCGTCGAGTTCCTCGCTCCGGACGCGGCCGTCACCGACGTGCTGCGGCTCACCGGCAGCGGCACCTTCACCGAGACCGTCCCGGTGCTCACCCCCGGCGGCGCGATGGTGCCGACCGAGGTCGAGCGCACCTGCGAGGTCGACATCGCGCTGCGCTGGGGCACCGGCTACGAGACCGTGCTGCGCAGCTTCGTCAACATCATCTCGACGCCCAAGGGCGGCACCCACCAGACCGGCTTCGAGCAGGGGCTGCTGAAGCTGCTCCGCGCGCAGGTCGAGGCGAACGCCCGCAAGCTCAAGGCCGGCTCGGACAAGCTGGAGAAGGACGACGCCCTCGCGGGGCTCACCGCGGTGCTGACCGTGCGCCTCCCCGAGCCGCAGTTCGAGGGCCAGACGAAGGAGGTCCTCGGCACGCCGGCGGTGCGCGCGATCGTCGCGCAGACGATCACCTCGACCCTCGGCGCCGTCTTCGCCTCGACGAAGCGCGAGGACAAGGCGCAGATGTCGCAACTGCTCGAGAAGCTCGTCGCCGAGATGAAGTCGCGGATCTCGGCCCGCGCGCACAAGGAGACGCAGCGCCGCAAGAACGCGCTCGAGTCCTCCTCGCTGCCGGCCAAGCTCGTCGACTGCCGCAGCAACGACGTGGAGAACAGCGAGCTGTTCATCGTCGAGGGCGACTCGGCGCTGGGCACCGCGAAGCTCGCCCGCAACAGCGAGTACCAGGCGCTGCTGCCGATCCGCGGCAAGATCCTCAACGTGCAGAAGGCGAGCATCGCCGACATGCTCTCGAACACCGAGTGCGCCTCGATGATCCAGGTGATCGGGGCCGGGTCCGGTCGCTCCTTCGAGCTGCCGGCCGCGCGCTACGGGAAGATCATCCTGATGAGCGACGCCGACGTCGACGGCGCGCACATCCGCACGCTCCTGCTCACGCTGTTCTTCCGCTACATGCGGCCGCTGGTCGAGGCCGGCCGGGTCTTCGCCGCGGTGCCGCCGCTGCACCGCGTCGTGGTGATGAACTCCGGCAAGAAGCCGAACGAGACGATCTACACCTACTCCGAGAAGGAGCTGCAGGGCGTCCTCGCCGGGCTGTCGAAGGCGAACCGGCGCTACCAGGACCCCATCCAGCGCTACAAGGGCCTCGGCGAGATGGACGCCGACCAGCTCGCGCTGACGACCATGGACCGCTCGCGGCGGACGCTGCGCCGGGTGAAGGTCTCGGACGCCGAGAACGCGGGCCGGGTCTTCGAGCTGCTGATGGGCAACGAGGTGGCGCCGCGCAAGGACTTCATCGTCCGCGGCTCCGAGACGCTCTCGCGCGACCGCATCGACGTCTGACGGCCCCGCCCGTTCTCCGCCCCCCGCTGGTCGGGTAGCCGCGCTGCGGCGTCTCGAGACCCGTGCCTGCAGGACGGTGGATCTCGATACGCCCTCTCCGAGGGCTACTCGATCAGCATGCAGGAGAGCAGTCGAGCAGTCGCGCAGCGGCCCTCCCCATGCTGGTCGAGTAGCCCCGGAGGGGCGTATCGAGACCCACGCCCTGCAGAGCGGTGGATCTCGATACGCCCTCTCCGAGGGCTACTCGATCAGCATGCGATCGCCGGTCTTCGCATGGCCGCGGTCTCGGCGTCGAGGAGAGCCTGCGCGTCGTCCGCGCGGGGTCAGAACTGCTCGGGAGCCGCGCCGATGCTGGCGACCGGGGCCGCGAGGGCGACGCCGGAGCCGTCGCGCTTCATCCCGGAGTCCGGGAGCGCCGCGACGCTGCCGTCGGCCTCGAGCGCGTGCGCCGGGCCGGGGCCGACCCAGGCGACGCCGAGGGCGGTCTCGCCCTTGAGGAAGCGCTGGGCGCGGACGCCGCCGGTCGCGCGGCCCTTGGGCGGGAACTCCGAGAACGCCGACACCTTGGCGCTGCCGGTGTCGGTGCCGGTGAGGGCCCAGCTGTCCACGGCGACGGTCGCGACGACCGTCTCGTCGCGCTCGGACTCGGGGACGACCGCGAAGGAGACGACCTCGTCGGTCTCGCTGATCTTGACGCCGGCCATGCCCGCCGCGGTCCGGCCCTGCGGACGCACCGCCGAGGCGGAGAAGCGCAGCAGCTGGGCCTCGCCGGTGACGAAGACGAGCTCGTCCTCGTCGGCCGACGGCGCGGCGCCGACGACCGCGTCCTTCGGCCGCAGGGCGATCAGCTCGATGTCCGGGCGGTTGGGCAGGTCGCCCGGGGCGACGCGCTTGACCGTGCCCTGCAGGGTGCCCAGCGCGATCGGGCGCGGGTCGTCGAGGGCGACCAGGGCGAGGACGCGCTCGTCCTTAGCAAGGTGGCTGAGGTAGTCGCTCATCCGGACGCCCGCGCCGAGCTGCACCGAGGAGGACGGGACGGACGGGACGTCGACGGGGGAGAAGCGCAGCAGGCGGCCCGCGGTGGTCACCGCGCCGATCTCGGCGCGCGTGGTGGTGTCGATCGTGCTGAGCACCGCGTCGTGCTTGCTGCGGCGGGTCGCGCGCTCGGGGTGCGGCGCCGCCTCCGGATCGCGGTCGATGCGCACCATCCGCCCGGTGGTGCTCAGTAGCACGCGGCAGGGCAGGTCGGCGATCTCGAGGACGGCGGCGGTCTTGCGTCCGGTCGTGGCGACGGAGGGGCGCGCCTCGGTGAGCAGCGTCCGGCGCGGCGTGCCGAGGCGCTGGGCGACGTCGTCGAGCTCGTCCGACACGAGTGCCTCGAGGCGGCTGCGGCTGGCCAGCAGCGCCTCGAGCTCGGCGATCTCGACGAGCAGGGTGTCGCGCTCGGTCTCGAGCTCGATCCGGGAGAACCTCGTCAGGCGGCGCAGCTGCAGCTCGAGGATGTACTCGGCCTGGATCGTGCTGAGGTCGAAGACCTCGATCAGCCGGGCCCGGGCGGCGGCGGTGTCGTCGCTCGCGCGGATCAGCTGGATGACCTCGTCGATGTCGAGGATCGCGATCAGCAGTCCCTCGACCAGGTGCAGCCGCTCCTGGCGCTTCCGGAGCCGGTACCGGGAGCGGCGGGTCACCACGGTCAGGCGGTGCCCGACGTAGACCTGCAGCAGCTCCTTGAGGCCGAGCGTGCGGGGCTGGCCGTCGACGAGGGCGACGTTGTTGATCGAGAAGGCGTCCTCGAGCGGGGTGTAGCGGTACAGCTGCTCCAGCACCGCCTCCGGGCTGAAGCCGGTCTTGATCCCGATCACGAGGCGCAGGCCGTTGTCGCGGTCGGTGAGATCGGTGACGTCGGCGATCCCGCTCAGCTTCTTGTTCTGGACGCCGTCCTTGATCTTGTCGATGACCTTCTCGGCGCCGACGAGGTAGGGCAGCTCGGTGACGACGAGGCCGGACTTCCGGGCGGTGATGCTCTCGACCGAGACGCGGGCGCGGGTCTTGAAGCTGCCGCGGCCGGTCGCGTAGGCGTCGCGGACGCCGGCGAGCCCGACGATCGTGCCGCCGCTGGGGAAGTCCGGGCCGGGGACGAACGACATCAGATCGTCCAGCGAGGCGTCGGGGTTCGCGATCAGGTGCCGCGCCGCTCCGATGACCTCGATCAGGTTGTGCGGGGCCATGTTGGTGGCCATGCCGACCGCGATGCCGCTCGCACCGTTGACGAGGAGGTTCGGGAACGCCGCGGGGAGCACCTCGGGCTGGTCGTGCGAGTTGTCGTAGTTGGGGACGAAGTCGACGACGTCCTCGTCGAGGTGCTCGGTCATCGCCGTCGCCGCGGCGGCGAGGCGGGCCTCGGTGTAGCGGGCGGCGGCGGGGCCGTCGTCGAGCGAGCCGAAGTTGCCGTGGCCGTCGACGAGCGGGACCCGGAGCGTGAACGGCTGCGCGAGGCGCACGAGCGAGTCGTAGATCGAGGCGTCGCCGTGCGGGTGAAGCTTGCCCATCACCTCGCCGACCACGCGGGCCGACTTCACGTGGCCGCGATCGGGGCGCAGGCCCATCTCGCTCATCATGTAGAGGATGCGGCGCTGCACGGGCTTCAGGCCGTCGCGGGCGTCGGGCAGGGCGCGCGAGTAGATCACCGAGTAGGCGTACTCGAGGAACGACCCCTCCATCTCGGCCGAGACGTCGACGTCCTCGATGCGCTCGGTCAGGGAGGATCCGGAGGGAGGGGGTGCAGCGTTCATGTCTCACTTCGGTAGCGGGCGCGGGCACGGCGGGGCACGCTCCGCGGAGGGGCGCAGCGTGCGAAACTGGGCGCGATGACCCCCATGCTACCGGCCGTCCCCGCCGGGCGGCGGAGCCTCGCCGACGTCCTCCCCGGCGCTCTCGACGCCCTCCTCGGCCGCCCGGGGACCTTCGGCTCGCCGCGCGTCGAGCGGATCGTCGTCGTCCTCGTCGACGGCCTCGGAGCGGCCAACCTGCGCCAGCGCGCCGGGCACGCCCGCACGCTCGCGCCCGCGCTCACCAAGGCCACGACCCTCGTCTCCGGCTTCCCGACGACGACCGCGGCGGCCCTCGCGAGCCTCACCACGGGCCGGCGCCCCGGGGAGCACGGGATGGTCGGCTACCGCGTGCTCGACCGCGCGCACGACCGCCTGGTGAACCAGCTCTCCGGCTGGGACGAGCGGATGGTCCCCGAGCAGTGGCAGCCGCACCCCACCGTCTTCGAGCGCGCCGTCGAGGCGGGTGTCGCGGCGAGCGTCATCGGCGCCGCCCGCTACGCGCACTCGGGGCTCACCCGGGCGATCCTGCGCGGCGCCGAGTACCGGGTCGCCGGGGGAGTCGCCGAGCGCTTCGCCGCGGCGCGCGACCTGCTCGACCGGGGCGGCCGGCAGCTGGTCTACCTCTACGTCCCCGAGCTCGACATGACCGCGCACGCGCGCGGCTGGGAGTCGCCGGAGTGGACGACCGCCCTGGAGCAGCTCGACGGCGAGGTCGCGGGCTTCGTCCGCGGACTCTCCGGCCGCGAGGGCGTGCTCGTCACCGCCGACCACGGCGTGCTCGACGTCCCCGCCTCGTCGCACGTCCTCGTGCGCGATCCCGCGCTCCTCGAGGGCGTCCGCCACCTGGCCGGCGAGCCGCGCTGCCTGCAGCTGCACCTCGAGGCCGGGATCGATCCCGCGGCGGTCGCGGCGCGCTGGAGCGACGCGGAGGGCTCCCGCGCCTGGATCGCGACCCGCGACGAGGTCGCGGCGAGCGGCTGGTTCGGCGAGATCGGCGCCCCGGCGGCGGAGCGGATGGGCGACGTCTTCGTCGCCGCGCGGAAGGCGATCGCCTACTACTCGGCGGAGGACGCCTCCGGCCGGTCGATGATCGGCCAGCACGGCTCGCTCACCCCCGAGGAGACCCAGGTGCCGCTGCTCGGCTTCGGCGCGCTCTCCGGGATCTGAGTCCCGGGAGCGCGCTCGCCCTCTCAGGCGTCGACCGGTCAGGCGTCGACCGGTCAGTCGTCGCTGCGGGCCCCGAAGACGATCTCGTCCCAGCTCGGGATGGCGGCCCGGCCTCGGCGCATCGAGGTGCGTCCGCTCGCGGCGGGGTGCTCGGCGGCGGGTGCTGCGGGGCGCTCGGGCTCGGGGGCCTTCGGGGCGACGACCGCGGGGGCCTCCGGCTGCGGCTCCTCGCGCACCCGCGCCGAGGAGGCGTGGTCGCGCTCCCCGCGACGGCGCCGGAGCGCGTCGAGGAGATCAGCCGTGTCGTTGAGGTTGCGCTCGCGCTGCTCGGTCGTGCTGGTCACCGGGCGGGGGAGCGTGGAGACCGGACGCGGCGTGTCCGACAGGGCCGGCTGCGGCTCGGTGTCGGAGGGCCGGGAGGCGGCGGGACGGGAGTGCGGGAGGCGCGAGGGCCCCTGGCGCTCGGAGCCCGCACGCTCGGAGCCCGTGCGCTCGGGGCGCGACGGCTCCGCGGGCTTCGCGAACGCGTCGGTGTCGAAGCGGGTCGCCAGCTCGTCGACCGCGGCGGGGATGACGGCGCGCAGGCGCGGGATGAGCGTCGGCCGGATCTCGCCCTGCTGGGAGAGCGTGGTCGCCTCGGCGGTGAGGGGGGAGAGGAGCGCCTTCTTGGGGTCGAAGCGCCAGCGGGCGTCGTGGTCGATCTCGTCGGAGCGGAAGAGCAGCTTGACGACCCAGCCCTCCTCCTCCTTCCAGCTCGACCACTGCTCGCCGTCGGCGCCGAGGGCGCCCAGGCGCTCGCGGATGACGTCGCCGAAGGGCGTGCCCTCCTCGAGCGGGTCGGGGTCGGCGCTGGTGTAGACGCGGACCGCCAGGGCGGAGGCGACGATGTGCTCGCGCTCGGCCGTGACCGGGCCCTCGAAGCGGGCGACGTAGTCGAGGTCGGCGCCGGTGAGCTCGGCGACCTCCTCGGCGGAGAGGCCCGAGCGGATGTGCGACTGGATCTCGCGGGGCGACACGCGCTTCTCCCGCGGGGGCAGCGAGTGCACGCGCGGGCGCAGCTGGCTCTGCAGCGTCTCGTCGATGCGGACGGAGAACCGCTCACCGCCGTCCGAGACGAGGACGAGCGATCCGCTCTCGACGCCGATCACCTTCAGTTCCATCATCGTGCTGGACCTCCTTCTGGCCGCGGACGAGCCCGTGCCTGCCGCGAACCGGCTCAGGATCGCACGCCGACGGGCCGTTCCCCGGGAATACCGCGGGCGGGTCGAAAGTTGGTGCGGAGGAGGGCGCGGCAGCGGCTGTCAAGACGCGTTCGAAGCGGTTTGCGCATCGATACTTCTTGATGCACACTGTCCCCGCCGATTTGTTGAACGACTGAATTTAAGAAGTGGATGGGAATGGCTACGGACTACGACGCCCCCCGCAAGACCGATGACGACTCCGAGTCGATCGAGGCCCTGAAGGAGCGAGTCCCCGACAAGATGTCCGGTGTCGTCGACGTCGATGACGCCGACAACCCGGGCGGATTCGAACTGCCCGGTGCCGATCTGTCCGACCTCGATCTGGACGTCGTGGTCCTTCCGCCGCAGGCGGACGAGTTCACGTGCGTCAGCTGCTTCCTGGTGAAGCACCGCTCGCAGATCGACCACGAGGAGAAGCTCGGCCCGATCTGCCTGGAGTGCGCCGCCTAGGCCTCTCCCGGCTCCGAAAGACCAGCGCCCCGTCGCCGTGATCCCTCCCGGATCGCGGCGACGACGTCGTTGGGGCGCCTGCTCGACAGCAGCCAGTACGGCGTCGGGTCGGCGGGGTCCTCGATCGGGACCCGGACGACGTCGCGCACCCAGCCGCGGATGACGAGGAACGCCCTGGCGTCCAATCGCGGTCCGCGCTGAGCGAACGCCCGCTCGCCGGTGAAGGCGACCGCGTCGCCCACCAGCTCGAGCGGGATGTGCGCCCGGCCCGCCCGCAGCTCGCCGTCGACGACCTCGATGGTCGGCGACGTGGCCAGCAGCGTGCCGACGGTGCCGCCGTAGAGCACCAGCGCGACGAGGAAGCCGACGGACAGGTCGATCGGCGCGAAGACCAGGATGCTGGCGGGGATCACGAGGGCGGTGGAGACGAAGAGCCAGGGCGCGGGCCACAGCCTCTCTCGGTAGGACGGCATGTCCCTATTGCATCAGACGATTGGTCTACCCTCGTCACGTGAACGAAACCGTCGACGTCCCGATCCGCGCGGACGAGGTCCCGTTCTACGCCCACCCCGGTGACGCCGGAGCCGATCTGCGCTCCACGGAGGAGCTCGTGCTCGCTCCCGGCGAGCGGGCGAGCGTCGGCACCGGGGTCTCGATCGCCCTGCCCGACGGTCACGTCGGCTTCGTCGTGCCGCGCAGCGGGCTGGCCTTCAAGCACGGCCTCACGATCGTGAACGCGCCCGGCACCATCGACGCCGGCTACCGCGGCGAGATCCGCGTGGCGCTCCTGAACACCGACGCCCGCGAGCCTTACCGCATCGCCGCGGGCGACCGGATCGCGCAGCTCGTCATCCTGCCCGTCGTCCGGGCCCGCTTCACCGCCGTCGAGGAGCTGCCGGACTCCGTCCGCGGCACCGGCGGCTTCGGCTCGACCGGCTACGCCACCGCAGCACCAGCAGACGCCCGCACCAACGAGGAGAACGCATGAGCGACATCCAGCCCGCCGGCACCGAGGACGCGGCCGTCGAGACCGCCGCGCAGGACTTCGAGAAGTCCGCGCCCGCCGACCGCGCGGAGGCCGGCCCGCTCGACGAGCGCGAGGCCAACCCGGTCCGCCCCTACATCGACCTCGGCGGGGTGAAGGTGCTGCCCCGCGAGGGCATGCACATCCGCCTCGAGGTCGAGGAGGCGACCAAGCGCGTCATCGCCGTCGGCCTCGACTACGCCGGGTCCACCCTCCAGGTGCAGCCGTTCGCGGCACCGCGGTCCTCGGGCCTCTGGCACGAGATCCGCGGGCAGATCGCCGAGCAGATCGGTCGCCAGGGCGGCAGCACCGAGGAGCGCGAGGGCGTCTTCGGCCCGGAGATCGTCGCGCAGCTCCCGCTGGCCGGCGGCGGCGTGCGCGTCGCGCGCTTCGTCGGCGTCGACGGACCGCGCTGGTTCCTCCGCGGCGTGATCGCCGGCGCGGGGGCCACCGACGAGCAGGCCGCGGCCGCCGTCGAGGACCTCTTCCGCAGTGTCGTCGTGGTGCGCGGCTCCGGCCCGATGCCCCCGCGCGACCTCATCCCGCTCAAGATGCCGGACAGCGGCCAGACCCAGCAGAGCGCGAGCTGAGCGTGATGGGCGCCGAGGGCGACCCGCAGCCCGAGCGCGCCGATCAGCCCGAGCGGCTGGAGCGCGCAGGTCAGCCGGAGGTCGGCGAGGCGATCGCCAAGGCCGCCCGCCGCTCCGGACTCGGTGTCGTCGCCGACGGCGAGCCCTTCGACGGCCGCGCACTGCTCGGCTCGATGGGCGGCGTGCGCGGCATCCTCGAGGCCGTCGTGCCCGGCGTCGCCTTCGTCCTCCTCTTCACGATCACGGGCGAGCTCGTGCTCTCGCTGGTCGCCTCGGTCGGGATGGCCGTGCTGTTCACCGTCGCGCGGATCCTCGGGCGCACCCCGGTCATCCAGGCGGTCGGCGGTCTGCTCGGCGTCGTGATCTCGGCCGCCCTCGCGCTGATCACCGGCCGCGCGGTCGACAACTTCGTGCCCGGGCTGATCACCAACCTCGTCTACGGCCTCGTCTTCCTGGTGTCGGTGCTCGCGCGCTGGCCCCTGATCGGCGTCGCGGCCGGCTACCTGATGGGCGACGGAACGGCCTGGCGGGACGACCGCCGGAAGCGCCGGCTCTTCTCGCTGCTGACGCTCGCCTGGGCGGCCCTGTTCTTCGTGCGGCTCGCGGTGCAGTACCCGCTCTTCCTCGCCGGCGACGCCACGGCCCTGGGCACCTGGAAGCTCGTGCTCGGCCTGCCCCTCTACGCACCGCTGCTGGTGCTCACCGTCCTGGCCGTGCGAGCGGAGTACCGCGGCGCGGCGGAGCGGGACGAGGCGGCTCCGCCCGCCGAACGCGCGTAGAGTTGTCTCGACGTCAAGATAAATAGTTAGGTCCTCCTTGGTGGCGGGGCGCTGTGCGCGGTCGCCAAGATGGAGACGGATATGTGGGTGCGCCCGTCGGCGGAGCCCACGTCAGCGAAGGAGAGGGCGACGTGTCCGCGGTAGACAGCTTTGGATCGAAAGACAACCTGAAGGTCGGCTCGACCGACTACGAGGTGTTCCGCATCGACCGGGTCCCCGGTCACGAGAAGCTCCCGTTCAGCCTGAAGGTGCTGCTCGAGAACCTGCTCCGCACGGAGGACGGCGCCAACATCACGGCCGATCACATCCGCGCCCTGGGCGAGTGGGTCCCGGAGTCGGAGCCCGACACCGAGATCCAGTTCACGCCCGCGCGCGTCGTGATGCAGGACTTCACCGGTGTGCCCTGCATCGTCGACCTCGCCACCATGCGCGAGGCCGTCGCGGCCCTCGGTGGAGACGCGAACAGGATCAACCCGCTCGCGCCCGCCGAGATGGTCATCGACCACTCGGTCATCGCGGACCTCTTCGGCACCCCCGACGCCCTCGAGCGCAACGTCGAGCTCGAGTACGAGCGGAACGGCGAGCGCTACCAGTTCCTCCGCTGGGGCCAGACCGCGTTCGACGACTTCAAGGTCGTCCCGCCCGGAACCGGCATCGTCCACCAGGTCAACATCGAGTACCTGGCGCGCGTCACGATGACCCGCGAGGTCGGCGGCGTCCTCCGCGCCTACCCCGACACCTGCGTCGGCACCGACTCGCACACCACCATGGTGAACGGCCTCGGCGTGCTCGGCTGGGGCGTCGGCGGCATCGAGGCCGAGGCGGCCATGCTCGGCCAGCCCGTCTCGATGCTCATCCCCAAGGTCGTCGGCTTCAAGCTCTCCGGTGCCATCCCGGCCGGCGTGACCGCCACCGACGTCGTCCTGACGATCACCGAGATGCTGCGCAAGCACGGCGTCGTCGGCAAGTTCGTCGAGTTCTACGGCGCCGGCGTCGCCCAGGTGCCGCTCGCCAACCGCGCCACCATCGGCAACATGAGCCCCGAGTTCGGCTCGACCGCCGCGATGTTCCCCATCGACGACGTGACCCTCGACTACCTGCGCCTCACCGGCCGCAGCGACGAGCAGATCGCCCTGGTCGAGCAGTACTCCAAGCTGCAGAAGCTCTGGCACGACCCCGCGGTCGAGCCGGTCTTCAGCGAGTACCTCGAGCTGGACCTCAGCACGGTCGTCCCCTCGATCGCCGGGCCGAAGCGCCCGCAGGACCGCATCGAGCTCACCTCGGCGAAGACGCAGTTCGAGTCGGACCTCAACAACTACACCGACGTCACCCACGACATCGTCGACCTCACCCTCGCCGAGTCGTTCCCCGCGTCGGACCCGGGCGAGCTCCAGCCGCAGGACGAGTACAGCTCGCACTCGCACACCCACCGCTCGCACGCGCCGACCACCGCGTCGAAGCCGACGACCGTCGAGCTGGGCGAGGGCCACGAGAGCTTCACCATCGACCACGGCGCCGTCGCGATCGCCGCGATCACCTCGTGCACCAACACGTCGAACCCCTCGGTGATGCTCGCGGCCGGCCTGCTGGCCCGCAACGCCGCGCAGAAGGGCCTCAAGGCCAAGCCGTGGGTCAAGACCACGCTGGCGCCGGGCTCGAAGGTCGTCACCGACTACTACGAGAAGGCCGGGCTCACCGAGTCGCTCGAGGCCCTCGGCTTCTTCACGGTCGGCTACGGCTGCACCACCTGCATCGGCAACTCCGGCCCGCTGCTCGAGGAGATCTCGACCGCGGTGCAGGAGAACGACCTCGCCGTCACGGCCGTCCTCTCGGGCAACCGCAACTTCGAGGGCCGCATCAACCCCGACGTGAAGATGAACTACCTGGCGAGCCCGCCGCTCGTCATCGCCTACGCGCTCGCCGGCTCGATGAACTTCGACTTCGAGGTCGACGCCCTGGGCACCGACACCGACGGCAACGACGTCTTCCTTAAGGACATCTGGCCCGACGCGGCCGAGGTCCAGGCGACGATCGACTCCTCGATCGACAAGTCGATGTTCGACACGCAGTACGCCGGCGTGTTCGACGGCGACGAGCGCTGGCGCTCGCTGCAGACCCCCGAGGGCTCGATCTTCGAGTGGGACGAGGACTCCACCTACGTGCGGAAGCCCCCGTACTTCGACGGCATGACGATGGAGACGACTCCGGTCACCGACATCGCCGACGCCCGCGTGCTCGCCAAGCTGGGAGACTCGGTCACCACCGACCACATCAGCCCCGCCGGCTCGATCAAGGCCGACAGCCCGGCCGGTCAGTACCTCGCCGAGCACAGCGTGGACCGCAAGGACTACAACTCCTACGGCTCGCGCCGCGGCAACCACGAGGTGATGATCCGCGGCACGTTCGCGAACATCCGCCTGCGCAACCAGCTCCTGGACAACGTGGAGGGCGGCTACACCCGCGACTTCACGCAGGAGGGCGGCCCGCAGTCGTTCATCTACGACGCGTCGCAGAACTACCAGGCGCAGGGCACCCCGCTGGTGATCCTCGGCGGCAAGGAGTACGGCTCCGGCTCGTCGCGCGACTGGGCGGCCAAGGGCACCAGCCTCCTGGGCGTCAAGGCGGTCATCGTCGAGAGCTTCGAGCGGATCCACCGCTCGAACCTGATCGGCATGGGCGTCGTCCCGCTGCAGTTCCCGCAGGGCGAGACCTGGGCCTCGCTCGGGCTCGACGGCACCGAGTCGATCAGCATCTCGGGCATCGAGGCGCTGAACGAGGGCGTGACCCCGAAGACGGTCCACGTCGTCGCCTCGCCGACGTCCGACTCGCCCGAGGGCAAGCAGCCGATCGAGTTCGACGCGGTCGTCCGCATCGACACCCCCGGTGAGGCGGACTACTACCGCAACGGCGGGATCCTGCAGTACGTGCTGCGCTCCCTGGTCTGATTCCGAGCAGATCTGCGCGCCTCCCTGCAAGCCGGGGAGGCGCGCACCTGTTCCACCGGACCCCGTGCGTAGACTCGGGAGACGTCCACACCCCTCAGACATCCCCCGGAAAGGCGGCGCGAATGGCTGTTCTCGAGACCATCTCCGGACCGCGCGACCTCGACCGCCTGACCCGGACCGAGCTCGAGACGCTGGCGCTGGAGATCCGCGACTTCCTCGTGCGCGAGGTGTCCAAGACCGGCGGCCACCTCGGCCCGAACCTCGGCGTCGTCGAGACGACCATCGCGATCCACCGGGTCTTCGACTCGCCGCACGACGCGATCATCTTCGACACGGGGCACCAGTCCTACGTGCACAAGCTGCTGACCGGCCGCCAGGACTTCTCCGGCCTCCGGCAGCGCGGCGGACTCGCCGGCTATCCGCAGCGCTCCGAGTCGCCGCACGACATCGTCGAGAGCTCGCACGCGTCCAGCTCGCTGTCCTGGGCGGACGGCATCTCCCGCGCCTTCACGATGACCGGGCAGACCGACCGCCACGTGGTCGCCGTCGTCGGCGACGGCGCGCTCACCGGCGGGATGACCTGGGAGGCGCTGAACAACATCAGCGACGACAACTCCCGCGGGCTCGTCATCGTCGTCAACGACAACGGCCGCTCCTACGCCCCGACCATCGGCGGCATGGCGCGCTTCCTCAACGGCGTCCGCACCCGGCGCACCTACCGCACGCTGCACCGCGGCTCCCGCGCCGTCTCCGAGCGCCTGGGCGGCCCCGCAGCGGCGGTCTACCGCGGTGTGCGCGGTGGCCTGCACGGCTTCCTCAGCCGCTTCATCAACAACGAGGCGCTGTACTCCAACCTCGACATCAAGTACCTCGGCCCGATCGACGGACACGACCTCACCGCGATGGAGGAGGCGCTCCAGCAGGCGAAGGACTACGGCACGCCCGTGATCGTGCACGCGATCACGCAGAAGGGCAAGGGCTTCGAGCCCGCCGTCCAGGACCTCGCCGACCAGTTCCACGCGGTCGGCCAGATCGATCCCGAGACCGGCGAGCCGCTGAGCGCGAGCGGCGCCCGCTCCTGGACCTCGGTCTTCGCGGAGGAGATCGTCACCCTCGCGGACGAGGACCCGACGATCGTCGGCATCACCGCCGCCATGCTCCGCCCGGTCGGCCTCGACCGCCTCGCCGAGAAGTACCCGGACCGCGTGTTCGACGTCGGCATCGCCGAGCAGCACGCCGTGACCTCGGCCGCCGGCCTCGCCTTCGGCGGTCTGCACCCGGTCGTCGCGCTCTACGCGACCTTCGTCAACCGCGCCTTCGACCAGGTGCTGATGGACGTGGCGCTGCACCGCGCCGGTGTCACCTTCGTGCTCGACCGCGCCGGGGTCACCGGCCCCGACGGCCCGAGCCACCACGGCATGTGGGACCTCGCGATCCTCCAGGTCGTCCCGAACATCCGCCTCGCCGCGCCCCGCGACTCCGTCAGGCTGCGCGAGGAGCTGCGCGAGGCCGTCGGCGTGAAGGACGCCCCCACGGTCGTGCGCTTCTCCAAGGGCAACGTCGGCGACGAGATCGACGCGCTCGAGCGCCTCGTCGACGGCGTGGACGTGCTGCTGCGGTCGGAGCGGCAGGACGTGCTGATCGTCACCGTCGGCCCGATGGCCGCGATGGGCCTCGACGTCGCGCAGCGGCTCGCCGCGCAGGGCATCGGCGCCACCGTCGTCGACCCGCGCTGGGTCGTGCCGGTGCCGCGCAGCGTCATCGACCTCGCGGCCGAGCACCGCCTCGTGATCTCGATCGAGGACGGCGTCCGCGTCGGCGGCATCGGCACCCGGATCCGCCAGGACCTCCGCGAGGCCGGCGTCGACACGGCCGTCACCGAGCTGGGGCTGCCGGACCAGTTCCTCGACCACGCCAAGCGCGAGGAGATCCTCGAGGACGTCGGACTGACTCCGCAGCACATCGCCCGCGACGTCGTCGCCCAGGTGCTCGGCAGCAAGATCCCGGTCGCGCGCCCGCTGCCCGAAGAGGTCGCGGCGCACGACGACGCGCGCAAGGACTGAGTGCTCGAGGACTGAGCACGCTCCACGCACGAGAGAGGGCGCCCACCGGACCGGTGAGCGCCCTCCTGCGTTCCTGCGGTTACTCGACCCCGCGGATGGCCGGGTCGTGGAACGTGCCGCCGAAGGCGCGCTCGCTCGCGCCGACGCGGTCGAGGTAGGGCGTCAGGCCGCCCATCTGGAACGGGTAGCCGGCGCCGAGGATGAGGCAGAGGTCGATGTCCTCCGCGGCGTGCACGACGTCGTCGTCCAGCATCCGCTTCACCTCGTCGGCGAGGCCGGTCTCGACGCGCAGCCGCAGCTCCTCGGCGGTCATCGGGTCGGAGCCGCCCTGGACGATGGCGACGGCGCGCTTGTCCACGCCCTTCACCCGGCCCTTGGCGTCGCGCTCGAAGACGTGGCCGAGCTCCGCCAGGCGGTGCAGGTTGGCGCTGTCGTAGAAGCGGTCCGGGAAGGCGGCGTGGTGGGTGTCGAGCACGTGCGCGCCGACCTTGAGTCCGACGAGCTCGAGCAGCTCGAACGGCGTCATCGGCAGGCCGAACGGCTCGAGCGAGGCCTCGACGACCTCGAACGGGGTGCCGGTGTCGACGGCGTGCATCGCCTCGCCGAGCACCTTCGCCAGCACGCGGTTGACCACGAAGCCCGGGGTGTCGCGGGTGATGACGGCGTTCTTCTTCAGCTTCGCCGCCGTGACCATCGCGGTCGACAGCGTCTCGTCGTCGGTCTGCGGCGTGTTCACGACCTCGATCAGCGGCATCACCGCGACCGGGTTGAAGAAGTGGAAGCCGACCAGGCGCTCCGGGTGCTGCAGCCGCTCGCCGATCCGCTCGACCGAGAGTGACGAGGTGTTCGTCGCGAGGACGGCGGTGGGGGAGACGTAGCGCTCGATGTCGGCGAAGACCTCCTGCTTGACGGAGAGCTCCTCGAAGACGGCCTCGATGACCCAGTCGGCGTCGGCGAAGTCGGCGCGGTCGGTGGTGCCGGTGACGAGACCGCGGAGGCGGTTCGCGTCGTCCGGCGAGAGGCGGCCCTTGGCGAGCAGGGTGTCGATCTCGCCGACGATGCTCGCGACGCCGCGGTCCACCCGCTCCTGGTCGAGGTCGGTGATGACCACCGGCACCTGGAGGCGGCGGACGAAGAGCAGTGCGAACTGCGTGGCCATGAGACCCGCGCCGATGACGCCGACCTTGGTGACCGGCTTGGCGAGGCTCTTGTCCGGCGCGCCGGCGGGGCGCTTGGCCCGCTTCTGCACCAGGTCGAAGGCGTAGATGCTCGCGCGGAACTGGTCCCCGGAGACGAGGTCGGCCAGCGCCTCGTCCTCGGCGGCGAAGCCCTCCTCGCGGGTGCTGCTCTTGGCGGCCTTCAGCAGGTCGAGCGCGCGGTAGGGCGACGCGGCGACGGTGCCGATCTTCGACTCGAGCTGCTTGCGGGCGATCGCGATCGCGGCGTCCCACTTGACCAGGCGCTCGATCTTCCCGGGCACGTTCGGCCGCTTCACCTCGACGGTCCCGCCGAGGACGCCGTCTGCCCAGACCAGCGAGTTCTCGAGGAAGCTCGCGGAGGGGAAGATCGCGTCGGCGATGCCGAGGTCGAAGACGTCCTGGCCCTTGAGGGTCCGGTTGTTCTTCAGCGGGTTCTCGACGATCACCTTGAGGGCGTTCTCGATGCCGATCAGGTTCGGCAGCAGCCAGGCGCCGCCCCAGCCGGGGATGATGCCGAGGAAGACCTCGGGCAGCCCGAGCGCGGGGATCGAGGCGTCGACGGTGCGGTAGTCGGCGTTCAGAGCGATCTCGGTGCCGCCGCCGAGCGCGAGCCCGTTGATGAAGACGAACGAGGGGACGCCGAGCTCGGGCAGCAGGCCGAGGGTCTTGTGGCCCAGGCGCGCCAGCTGGCGGCCGATCTCGTGGCTCGGGATGCTGCCGACCTTGCTGAGGTCGGCGCCGGCGGCGAGGATGAACGGCTTGCCGGTCACGCCGACCGCCTGGATCTCGCCGGCCTTCGCGCGCGCCTGCTGGGCGAGCAGCACGTCGGCCAGCTCGAACAGCCCGGCGGGGCCGAAGGTGCTCGGCCGGGTGTGGTCGCGGTCGTTGTCGAGCGTGATCAGCGCCAGGACGCGGCCGCTGGGGAGCGGGACGTCGCGGACGTAGGAGTGGGTGACGACCTCGCCCTCGGCGAGTTCGACCAGGTCCTCGAATCCTTCGAGCATGGGTCAGCGTCCCTTCCGTCGTGCGCGCTTGCCGTCGAAGTGCGGGTTCTCCCAGATGACCGAGCCGCCCTGGCCGAGACCGACGCACATCGCGGTCAGGCCGTAGCGGACCTCGGGGTGCGCCTCGAACTGGCGGGCGAGCTGGATCATCAGCCGGACACCCGAGGAGGCGAGCGGGTGGCCGATCGCGATCGCGCCGCCGTACTCGTTGACCCGCGGATCGTCGTCGTCGATGCCGAAGTGGTCGAGGAAGGAGAGCACCTGCACGGCGAAGGCCTCGTTGAGCTCGAAGAGGCCGATGTCCTCGATGCCGAGCCCGGCCTTCTTCAGTGCCTTCTCGGTCGAGGGGACCGGGCCGATGCCCATGATCTCGGGCTCGACGCCGGCGAAGGCGAAACTGACCAGGCGCATCTTCTCGGGGAGGCCCAGCTCCTTCGCGGCGTCGGCGCTGGCGAGCAGCGAGACGGCGGCGCCGTCGTTGAGACCGGAGGAGTTGCCGGCGGTGACCCGGCCGTGCGGGCGGAACGGGGTGCGCAGATTCGCCAGCCCCTCGAGCGTGGTCTCGGGGCGGGGCGCCTCGTCGGCGGTGGCGAGGCCCCAGCCGGCGGCGCTGCGGGTGGCGACCGGGACGAGGTCGGGCTGGATGTCGCCGTTGCGGTAGGCCTCGGCCAGCTTCTGCTGGCTGCGCAGGGCGTAGTGGTCGGAGCGGCTCTTGGTGAGCTGCGGGAAGCGGTCGTGGATCTTCTCCGCGGTCTTGCCCATGTTGAGGGCCTCCTCGCCGACCAGGCGCTCGGAGAGGAAGCGCGGGTTGGGGTCGGCGTTGAAGCCCATCGGGTGGCGGCCCATGTGCTCGACGCCGCCGGCGATCACGACGTCGTAGGCGCCGAAGGCGATGCCGCCGGCGGTCGTGGTGACCGAGGTCATCGCTCCCGCGCACATCCGGTCGATCGCGTAGCCGGGGACCGAGCGCGGCAGGCCCGCGAGGAGCGCGGCGGTGCGGCCGAGGGTCAGGCCCTGGTCGCCCTGCTGGGTGGTCGCGGCGATGGCGACCTCGTCCACGCGCTCCTTGGGCAGGGCGGTGTTGCGCTCCAGCAGACCGATCATGGCCTTGACGACGAGGTCGTCGGCCCGGGTCTGCCAGTACATGCCCTTCTCACCGGCTCGTCCGAACGGAGTACGGACTCCGTCGACGAACACGACTTCGGATCTCTCGGCCACAGTGCCTCCTGAAAACGGGACGCCCTCTCGGAAACCGGACGTCGTTCCGATCGTAGGAAGGCGGCGACGGGCGCCGGAATCCTTTGCTTCTTCCTACGAAGCGGGTTCCGTGCCCTCGACGGGTGCTTGCCCGGCTTCCACAAACGCGGTGGCGAGCGAGCCGGCGGTCGCGTCGATCTGCCAGGAGCGGGCACCGGCGCGCTCCAGCTCGGCGGCGACGGAGTCCCGGTCGAGCGGCTCCGGCGGGTTCCAGGCGAGGCGGCGGACCAGCTCGGGCGTGAGCAGGTTCTCGACCGGGAGCGAGAGCAGCTCGGCGATCTCGCCGACGACGGCGCGGGCGGCCTTCAGCCTGGCGTCGGCGGCCGGGTTGCGGTCGCCCCAGGCGCGCGGCGGCGGCAGGGTGTCGGCGGCGGGACGGACGGGGCCGGGCAGGTCCTCGGTGCTCTGACCGCGCTCGATCGCGGCCCACCAGCGCTCGACCTCGCCGCGGCTGGCGCGGCCGGTGAAGTCGCGGCGGCCGGAGAGCTGGCCGAGGCTCGTGGGGACGTTGCGCGACACGGCGATGATCGAGGAGTCGGGGATCAGCCGGCCGGGCGCGATGTCGCGCTCGCGGGCGAAGGCGTCGCGGGTCAGCCAGAGCTCGCGGGCGATGGCGAGGGCGCGGGGCCCGCGCAGGGCGTGCATGCCGGAGAGGCGGCGCCACGGCTCGGCCGGGACCGGCTTGGGCTGCCGTGCCAGGGTCGCCTCGAACTCCTCGCGGGCGATCCGAGTCTTGCGGGCCTCGACGAGCATCTCGGCCATCCGGTCGCGCAGGTCGGGCAGCAGCTCGACGTCCTTCGCGGCGTAGACGAGCCAGCTCTGCGGGAGGGGGCGGGTCGACCAGTCGGCGGCCGAGTGCTCCTTGGCGAGGTGGATGCCGAGCAGGTCCTCGACGACGGCGCCGAGGCCGACCTTGGGCAGGCCGAGCAGGCGCGCGGCGAGCTCGGTGTCGAAGATGCGGACGGGGTCGAGGCCGACCTCGCGCAGGCAGGCGAGGTCCTGGCTGGCGGCGTGCAGGATCCACTCCTCCTTGCCGATCACGGCCTGGAGGGCCTCCATCCGGCCGATCGCGGGCGGGTCGAAGAGGAACGCTCCGGCGCCGCGGCGGTACACCTGGATCAGGTACGCGCGCTGCGAGTAGGTGAAGCCGGAGGCGCGCTCGGCGTCGACGGCGACGGGACCCTCGCCGGCGGCGAGGGCGTCGACCGCGGCGAGGAACTCGTCGGGGGTGGAGAGGACACGGTAATCAGTCACGGTTGTTCCGTCGGAAGGCGAGCGAGGTCACACCGTCGCCCGATACGGGCGGGAGGCCCGCGAGCATGCACAACAGCTCCCCCCAGCCTTCCACGTGGGGAGCGAGCTGCGCATCCTCGGGGCTCCAGGAGGCCCGGATCTCGATCTGCGCGCCGTCGCCCTGGGCGGCCAGCTCGCCGAATCCGGTGGAGAGGACCTTGGTCGCGGTGCCGGAGGCGGCGGTGTAGAAGGCGCCGCGGACCTCGAGCGCGTCCATCAGCCAGGACCAGGCGACCTCGGCGAGGAAGGGATCGGTGCCGATCTCGATCTCGAGCGGGGCCTGGGCGAAGCAGACGACGCGGAACGGGCCGCCCCACTGCTCCGGCTCCTCGGGGTCGTAGAGCAGGATGAAGCGCCCGGTGCCCAGCTCGGAGTCGCGGCCGTGGGCGCGCGGCGAGACGTCGCCGGAGAGGGCGACGGCGTAGGGCGCGAGCCCGGCCGGCGAGGCGATCTCGGAGACGGTGAGCTCGGAGCGGGTCGTCGCCCGGCGCAGGGAGTCGACCGCGGCGCGGAACTCCTCCGGGAGCTGGGACGGCGCTGGGAATTCGGGCACGCTCGCAGACTAGAGTTCCCGCATGCTCGAAGCCCGCAGGCACGCCGCGGAGAGCGCGCACACCGGTGTCGTCCTCGCCGCGGTCCTCGCGGCCCCCGCCCTCGTCGCTCTGACGGCCCTCGGCGGCGCCGCGCTCGGGACGGCCTTCCTCCGCGGAGTGGTCACTCCGCCCTCCCGGCGCGCGCAGGACGTGCGGGTCCTCGCCGTGCGACCGGAGGTGCACGAGATCGAGTTGGCGGCGTCGGTCGACACCGCGGTCCGCGGCGGCTTCAGCCTCTGGTTCGACCACGGGCGCGGGCACGCGCGGATCGGGCGGCTGCTCGCGGCCGGGTCGTGCGGGAGCTCGGGCAGGTCGATCGCGGGACGCTGCGGCCCGGTGCCCGCGGGCGGCTGAACGGCTGGCTGCTGCTCTCGCCGCGCGAGACCGGGCTGCCCTTCACGGCGGAGGAGGTGCCGACGCAGTTCGGCGCGGCTCCGGCCTGGCTCTTCCCGGCCGAGGAGGACGGCGGCGTCTGGGCGATCCACGTGCACGGCCGCGCGACGACCCGCGAGGAGACGCTGCGCGGGATGGCCGCGTTCCACCGGGCGGGGCTCACCTCGCTGGTCGTCTCGTACCGCAACGACGGCGACGCTCCGGAGAGCCCGGACCGGCGCTACGCGCTGGGGGAGACGGAGTGGCGCGACGTCGACGCCGCGATCCGGTTCGCCGAGCGGCGCGGCGCGCGCCGGGTCGTGCTCGTCGGCTGGTCGATGGGCGGTGCGATCGTGCTGCAGACCGCGCTGCGCTCGAGCCGCCGCGAGCTGATCGCGGGGCTGGTGCTCGACTCGCCGGTGATCGACTGGCGGGTGACCCTGCGGAAGCAGGCGCGGCTGAACCGGATCCCGGCGCCGATCGCGGCGCTCGCGCTCACGGCGATGCAGCGGCCGTGGTCGGCCGCGCTGACCGGGCAGAGCAGTCACGTGCCGCTGGCGGCGATGGATCTGGTCGAGCGGGCGGCCGAGCTGACCGTGCCGGTCCTCCTGCTGCACAGCGTCGACGACGACTTCGTGCCGAGCGGCCCGTCCGAGGCCCTCGCGGCGGAGCGCCCCGATCTGGTCGAGCTGGTCATCTTCCACGGGGCGGGGCACACCCGGCTGTGGAACGACGACCCGGAGCTCTGGGAGTCGTCGGTGGAGCGCTGGCTGGCGGAGCGGGCGCTCAGCCGGTCCGGGTCCAGCGCGCGTAGGTGAAGCCGGCGTCGTCCGCGGCGAGCGATGTCAGGGAGTAGGAGTCGTCGATCCGCGCCTCGGTCGACGCGACGGGGAGGCCCGGCAGCACCACGCGGGGCGCGGTCGTCAGGCAGAGCTCGTCGACGCGGCCGGAGGCGAGGAACTGGCCCGACAGCGAGGCGCCGCCCTCGCAGACCACGCGCTCCAGCCCGAGGGCGCGCAGGGCCGCGAGGATCGCGTCGACGCTCATCCGCCCGCCGGTCGCGGCCACCGGGACCACCTCGACGCCGCGGGGGAGATCGGCCGGCGTCGCTCGCCCCTCCGGGAGCAGCAGGAGCACGCGGGCGCCCTCCTGCACCTCGAGGCGGTGGCCGGCCAGGTCGCCGGAGGAGGAGACGACGGCGAGCGGCGCGCGCTTGGGCACGCGGTAGCCCTCCGCGCGGACGCTCGCGGCGCCGACGAGGACGACGTCGGCCTGCGCGCGGATGACACCGAGGATCGTCCGGTCGACGCGGTTGGTCAGCGTCTCGCTCGTACCGTCGGAGCCGATGCTCGAGCCGTTGACGCTCGCGATCATGTTGAGGCGCACGCGGACGCCGGCACCGGGGAGGTAGGCCGCCTCGATCGCCGCTCGCGCGCCGTCCTCGCCGAGGCGGATCGGCTCGCCGGCGGGGACGAGCGGCTGCAGGATCACGGTGCCGGGCTCTCGCGGGGGACTCAGGCGGCCAGGTGGGCGCGGATCTGGCGCTTGGTGCGGCCGAGCAGCGCGCTCATCCCGCGCAGCCGCAGCGGCGAGACGGCCTCGGACAGGCCGATGGTCTGCGGGAAGTCGTCGGGCACGGCGAGCACGTGCTCGGGCGTCAGACCGTCCAGGCCCTGGGCGAGGATCGAGGCGAAGCCGCGGGTGGTCGGCGCCTCGCGCGGGGCGGTCGCGTGCAGGTGGATCACGTCGCCGTCGAACTCGACGACGATGAAGACGGGCGACTGGCACTCCTCGACCCGCTCGAACAGGTCGGGGTGGTCGCGGTAGCGCTCGGGCAGCTCCGGGAGGTCGTTCGAGAACTCGAGGAGGAGCTGGAGGCGCTCCGGCTTCTCGAGGGCGAGGAACTCCTCGCGGATCTCGCGGAGCGCGGGGCCGAGCAGGTCGGTGGCGGGGGTGTCGGTGGTCATCGCTTCCATTCTTCCCTACGCGGGGACGACGGGGCCGGACGCCGAGGGCCCCGGCACAGGTGTGCACGGGGCCCTCGGGTCACGGTCGGAGCCGGTCGATCAGCGGGGCGCGGGGGCCTCGCCGGGCTCGGCGCCCTGGACGATCGGGACGCGGACGGCGCTGCCCCACTCGGTCCAGGAGCCGTCGTAGTTCTTGACGCCCTCGAAGCCGAGGAGGTGGGTGAGCACGAACCAGGTGTGCGAGGAGCGCTCGCCGATCCGGCAGTAGGCGATGACGGTGTCGCCGTCGGCGAGGCCGGCGCCGTCGCGGTAGATGCCGTTCAGCTCGTCGAGGGAGCGGAAGGTGCCGTCCTCCGCCGCGGCCTTGCCCCACGGTACGTTCTGCGCGCTGGGGATGTGGCCGGCGCGCAGGGCGCCCTCCTCCGGGTAGGCCGGCGCGGTGGTGCGGGCGCCGGAGAACTCCTCGGGGGAGCGGACGTCGATCAGCGGGTTGCCGAAGTGGGCGAGCACGTCCTCCTTGAAGGCGCGGATGTCGCCGTCGCGGCGCTCGACCGCCGGGTACTCGACCGAGGCCGGGCTCGAGGCGTCGGTGGTGGTGGGCCGGCCGTCGGCGATCCACTTGTCGCGGCCGCCGTCGAGCAGGCGGACGTCCTCGTGGCCGAAGAGGGTGAAGACCCAGAGGGCGTAGGCGGCCCACCAGTTGTTCTTGTCGCCGTAGATGACGACGGTGCTGTCGCGGGCGATGCCCTTGGCGCCGACGAGCGCGGCGAAGGCGGCGCCGTCGATGTAGTCGCGCTGCACCGGGTCGTTGAGGTCGGTGTGCCAGTCGATCTTGACCGAGCCGGGGATGTGGCCGGTCTCGTAGAGCAGGACGTCCTCGTCGGACTCCACGACCACGAGGCCGGGGGTGCCGAGGCGCTGCTCGAGCCACTCGCCGCTGACGAGTCGTTCGGGGTGCGCGTAGGCGGCGAACTTCGGCGACGGATCGAGTTCAACGGGCAAGGGGGACCTCCAGGATGGTGCGCGGGGCGCAGACGTGGTTCTCGGATGGGCGGCGGTGCGGGCGGGCTACGCTGGAGACCGCCCTCAGCGACAGTACGCGCCCTCGTGCGCGGGTGCACGGACGGCCCCGTAAGAGTTCGACACAGTGCCGCCGGCGTCCGCCGCCGTGCGGCTCGACACAGTACTGCGACCCTGGATGCGAGACCGCGTGACCCCCGACGACGTCCGTTCGACGAGCAGCCTGACCGCGCGCTCGCCGCAGATCAGCGGCCACGAGATCGCCTCGACCCTGGTGCCGCCGCGGCAGTTCGAGGGCGCGACCTTCGAGAGCTACCGGCCGGACCCGGAGTACCCCTCGCAGGCGGAGGCCGTCGAGGCGCTGCGGGCGTTCGCGGCCGGCGGCGGCTCCAAGGGCGGCGGCGGCGGGTTCCTCGGCTTCGGCCGGAGGAAGGCGCCGGCCGTCAAGCCCGGCGTCTACCTCGACGGCGGCTTCGGCGTCGGCAAGACCCACCTGCTCGCGGCGATCTGGCACGCGGTGCCCGGCCGCACCTACTTCGGCACCTTCATCGAGTACACCGCCCTGGTGGGCGCCCTCGGCTACGCGGCGACCGTGTCCCTGCTCAAGGGCTCGGCGCTGCTCTGCATCGACGAGTTCGAGCTGGACGATCCGGGCGACACGATGCTGATGACCCGGCTGCTGGGCGAGCTGGTCGCCTCCGGCACCCGCATCGCGGCGACCTCGAACACCCCGCCGAACGCGCTGGGCGAGGGGCGCTTCGCCGCCGCGGACTTCCTCCGCGAGATCCACGCGATGGCCGAGCACTTCCAGACGATGCGGATCGACGGCACGGAC
Source organism: Rathayibacter sp. VKM Ac-2927 (assembly GCF_022815525.1). Lineage (NCBI taxonomy): Bacteria > Bacillati > Actinomycetota > Actinomycetes > Micrococcales > Microbacteriaceae > Rathayibacter > Rathayibacter sp. VKM Ac-2927. Next base: position 486,284 of record NZ_JALGRT010000003.1, on the reverse strand, counting down.
TACCGCCGCCGCGACATCGAGGGCCACGCGGTCACCCGCTCGGACAGCGCGATCGACGAGCTCGTCGCCACGGCCCCCTCCGGCGCCGTCGTCACCGACGACTCCTTCCGCGCCGCGGTCGACCACCTCGGCTCGGTGCACCCCTCGCGCTACATCAAGGTGATCGACGGGGTCGACGCCATCGTTCTGCGCGACGTCGCCACCCTCACCGACCAGACGGACGCCCTGCGCCTGGTCGCCTTCATCGACCGCGTGTACGACGCGCAGATCCCGGTGCTGGCCTCCGGCGTCGCGCTCGACGAGGTCTTCGGCGGCGACATGCTCAGCGGCGGCTACCGCAAGAAGTACCTCCGCTCGATGTCGCGCCTGATCGCGCTGACCTCGATGCGCCCGTTCGCCTGACGACGGACCGGCGCCTGACGACGGACCGGCGCGCGGCGTCGGTCCTCCGCGGCATCTCCCCGGCTCGTGCGCGGGGGATCCGCGGCGCGCTGTAACGCACTGTTCACACGGGAGCCGTGCTCGTAACATCCGCGAAACCTCGTGCCGCACGGGTCGTAACGTCGCGCGGCCAGACTGTCGGCTACCCGAGGTGACCCGACACCCCGCGTCCTCCGAGACGCCGTGTCTTCGGGGTCGTGCAGCGACTGCCGGCCCGCATCGGGCTCTGCACTGCCCTCACTCACGACTCCTGCACGACTCTGCTTACTCACGAGAGGTTCAACAATGGATCAAGGCAATACCGCGTTCCTGCTCCTGGCGGCGGCGCTGGTCCTGCTCATGACCCCCGGGCTCGCCTTCTTCTACGGCGGTCTGGTCCGAGCGAAGAGCGTCATCAGCATGATGATGCTGAGCTTCGGCGCGATGGGCCTGATCGGCGTGCTGTGGGTGCTCTACGGCTACGCGATCACCTTCTCCAACGCCGGTGTGGGCGACTTCGTCGGCATCGACGGCGTCCTCGGCATCGACCTCAGCCAGCTCGGCCTCGCCGGTGCCTACGCCGAGGCCCGCGGTGACATCGAGTCCGCGTACCCGACGCTCGCCTTCGCGGCCTTCCAGGCCACCTTCGCGATCATCACCGTCGCGCTCATCTCCGGTGCGATCGCCGACCGCGCCAAGTTCGGCGCGTGGATGGTCTTCGCCGGCGTCTGGGCGACCATCGTCTACTTCCCGGTCGCCTCGTGGGTGTTCAACTTCGCCCTCGACCCCGAGACCGGCGCCACCTCGGACGGCGGCTGGATCGCGTACAACGTTGGTGCGATCGACTTCGCCGGCGGCACGGCGGTGCACATCAACGCCGGTGCGGCGGCCCTCGCCCTCGCCCTGGTCCTCGGCAAGCGCGTCAACTTCACCAAGGGCGCGCACCAGCCGCACAACCCGCCGTTCGTCCTCCTCGGCGCCGGCCTGCTCTGGTTCGGCTGGTTCGGCTTCAACGCCGGCTCCGAGCTCGCCGCCGACGGCATCGCCGCGATCGCCTTCCTCAACACCATCGCCGCTCCGGCCGCCGCCATCATCGGCTGGCTGATCATCGAGAAGATCAAGGACGGCAAGCCCACCTCGATCGGCGCCGCCTCCGGTGCCGTCGCGGGCCTCGTCGCGATCACCCCGGCCTGCGCCGTGCTCTCGCCCTTCTGGGCGATCGTGCTCGGCCTGATCACCGGTGCCGTCTGCGCCCTGGCGATCGACCTCAAGTACAAGCTCGGCTACGACGACTCGCTCGACGTGGTCGGCGTGCACCTCGTCGGCGGTCTGATCGGAACGCTCTACATCGGCTTCTTCGGCACCGATGTCGGCCTCTTCCTCACCGGCGACGCCAGCCAGCTCGGCAAGCAGGCCCTCGCGGCCTTCACCGTCCTGATCTACTCCTTCGTCCTCACCTACGCGATCGGCTGGGTCATCCAGAAGACGATCGGCTTCCGGGTGAAGAACGAGGACGAGATCGCCGGCATCGACACCGCCATCCACGGCGAGGCGGGCTACGTCCTCGCGGACTAGTCCTCCCGCTGCCTCGTCGCGCTCGCCGCGACACCCCGGTGGAGCCGGCTCTTAGGAGCCGGCTCCTTCCGTTTCCGGGCTAGGGTTTTCAGGTGCCCTCCTCACGCTCCGTCGTGTCCCTGCTCCTCCGACTGCTCGGCCGCGCGAGCGCCCCGCGCGCCGACGCCGGCGCCCCCGCGCAGCGGCCGTACCTGAGCACCACGGCGCCCACGCCGGGCGCGAACGGCATCGGCCGGACCTCCGAGGTCGACCCGACCCGGCTGCGCGGCGTCCACCTCGGCTACGCGCCGACGCCGGACGGCGATCCCGACCCGGGCGAGGTCGTCTGGACCTGGGTGCCCTACGAGGAGGACGACGGCCGCGGCAAGGACCGCCCCGTCCTCGTCCTCGCGGTCGAGAAGGCCGGCACGGCGCTGGCGATCCGGCTGAGCTCGAAGGAGCACGACGGCTACCTCGCGGTCGGCGCGGGGCCCTGGGATCCGGAGGGGCGGCCGAGCTTCGCGGACCCGGAGCGGGTCTTCCGCGTGCACCCCGCGGGGATGCGGCGCGAGGGCGCGGCGCTCGAGCGGGCGCGGTTCGACGCGGTCGCGCGGGTCGTCTCGGCGCGCTACGGCTGGCGCTGAGCCGGCGCCGACCTCCGGGCCCCGCCTAGGCGCTCGGGGCGATGCGCACGAGCTCCGGGTACTTGGCCGTGCGGCCGTCTCCGGAGGATGTGCCGGTGAGCCGGCGGCGCAGCCACGGCGCGACGTGGGTGCGGTAGTACTGCGCGGAGCCTCCGCTCGCGGCGGTCGGCCGCTCGGGCGCCTCCTGGGCGGCGGGCGGGACGGGGAGGCCGAGGGAGGAGAGTACGCGGGCGCTGACGCGGTGGTGACCGCGCGGGCCGAGGTGCAGGCGGTCCTCGGACCAGAGCGACGGGTCGGCGAAGGCCGGGTCGGTCCAGTTGTCGGCGACGACGATGTCCGGGCGCTGCCGTGTGCGGCGGAGGACGGCCGAGGTGAGGGCGTCGCCTCGGCGCTTGATCAGCCGGCCGAGCGGGAGCCGCGCGGACGGGTCCGGGGCGGAGAGGGCGATCAGGACGACACCCTCGGCGTCGCAGCGGGCGAGGACCTCGAGGTAGCGGTCCGCGATGCGCTCGATGTCGGCGCGCGGACGGAGCATGTCGTTGCCGCCGCCGTTGAAGGACAGGTGGGTCGGCCGCAGGGCGAGCGCGGGCTCGAGCTGCTCGTCGACGATCGGGTCGATGAGGCGGCCGCGGATGGCGAGGTTGGCGTACTCGATCGGCTCGCCGAGCGCGTCCGCCCAGCTCTGCGCGGTGAGGTCGGCCCAGCCGCGGGCGGTTCCGTCGGGGAGCTCGTCGCCGACGCCCTCCGAGAAGGAGTCGCCGATCGAGACGAAGCGGACGGCGGTCATCGGCGCGGCGATCGGGGCGGGGTTCCGGTGCGGGGCATCGTCGCACTGTAGCCCGGGAAAGCGTGTACCGTCGGCCGCATGGATCAGGACTCGCCGACCTCCGTCGAACTGCCGGACGGGGTCGGGCGCCTCGTCCTCGTCGATCCGGACACGCCGCCGCGGGACTCGCCGCGGCCGTACCTGCATCCGCTGCGGACGCCGGCGGGGCGGGTGGTCAGCGATCTGCGGCCCGCCGACCACGACTGGCATCTCGGGCTGTCGCTCGCGGTGTCGAACGTCACGATCGGGGACGCCGAGCTCGACACGAACCTGTGGGGCGGGCCGACCTGGCTGACGGGGACCGGCTACCGGCAGGTGGACAACAACGGGTCGCAGCGGCCGGAGGGCGCGGACCCGGGGGACCTCGCGCTCGGGTGGTTCGATGCGCGCGGGCGGCGCTTCCTCGACGAGCGGCGGCGGCTGAGCGTACGGCGGCTCGGGGACGTGACGGTGCTGCGGATCGAGAGCCGCTGGCGCGCGCTGGGGGAGCGGCTGGTCTTCGGGTCGCCGACCACGGCGGGGCGGCCGGACGCGGGCTACGGCGGGCTGTTCCTGCGGCTGGACCCGTCGTTCGAGGGGAGTGTCGTGAGCGGGCCGGACGGGGCTGTCGCAGAGCCGATGGGGGTCGTGTCGCGCTGGCTCGCGGTGGCGGACGGGAGCGCGACGGTCGCGCTGCGGGCGGACGAGGGCAGTCCCGTCGATCCGTCGACGTGGTTCGTGCGGACGAGCGGGACGCCGATGCTGTGCGCGGCGCCGTTCTTCGGCGCGACGTGGACGCTGGACGCGGGGGCGGAGGCGAGCTGGAGCTGGCAGCTGCTGCTCGCGGACCGGGTGCTGGGTGCGGAGGAGATCGAGGCGAGCTGGGGGCGGGGGGCCTGAGTGCTGGCGGGGTGGGTCTCGATACGCCGCTGCGCGGCTACTCGACCAGCATTAGGCGGCTGCTCGGTCATCATGAGGCGGCTGCTCGGTCATCATGAGGCGGCTGCTCGATCAGCACGAGGGGGCTGCTCGATCAGCAGGAAGTGAGGGGGCGGTGCCCCCGGGATGAGGAGGAGGCGGACATGGAGCGGACCGGGAGGCTGGTGCTGCACGGCGCGCGGAAGGTCGACGCGGGCGGGACGGTCGAGGGCTTCTGGCTGGTCGCGGTCGACGGGGTGATCGTCGAGGTCGGGGCCGGGCGGGGCTGGGAGCGGGCGGCGGAGGGTGCTCGGGTGCACGACGCGGGCGGGCTGACCGCGACTCCGGGGTTCGTCGATCTGCACGTGCACGGCGGGGCGGGCCGCAGCTTCGACGAGGGTGCGGACGGGATGCGGGCGGGGCTCGCGCTGCACCGCGCGCACGGGACGACGCGCTCGCTGGTGAGCCTGGTGTCGGCTCCGCTCGCGCAGCTGGAGGCCTCGGTCGACGCGGTCGCCTCGCTGGTGGCGGAGGATCCGCTCGTCCTCGGCGCGCACCTGGAGGGGCCGTTCCTCGCGCCGTCGCGCTGCGGGGCGCACGACCCGGACGCCCTGACCGACCCGACGGCCGAGGCGGTCGAGCGGCTGCTCGACGCGGCCCGCGGGAGCCTCCGGCAGATCACGATCGCTCCCGAGCTGCCGGGGGCCCTCGCGGCGATCGAGCGGCTGACCGACGCGGGGGTCGTCGTCGCCGTCGGGCACACCGAGGCGGACGCGGCGACGACCCGGGCGGCGATCGAGCGCGGGGCGCGGCTGGTCACCCACACCTTCAACGCGATGCCGGGCATCGGGCACCGCGCGCCGGGGCCGATCCCGGTGGCGCTGGCCGACCATCGGGTGGTGCTGGAGCTGATCCTGGACGGCGAGCATGTGGACGCGGACGTCGCCCGGATCGCCTTCGCGTCGGCGCCCGGACGGATCGCGCTGGTCACCGACGCGATGGCGGCGGCGGGAGCGGGCGACGGGGCGCACCGGATCGGCCGGCTGCGCGTCGACGTGCGGGGCGGCGTCGCGCGGCTGGAGGGCACGGAGACACTCGCCGGCTCGACGCTGACGCTCGACGCGGCGCTCCGGCGCGCGGCCGGGGCGGTCGGCCTGGGGCTCGAGGCAGCGGTCGGCGCGGTCACCGCGACTCCGGCGCGCATGCTGGGAGCCGAGGGCACGCTCGGCGCGCTCGCGGTGGGCCGGGCGGCGGACGTGGTGCTCTTGGACGACGCGCTGCAGGTGCGGGCCGTCTGGGCCGCGGGCGGGCCGATCGCGACGGCCTAGAGCCTCCGCAGGGCGAGGTCCAGGGGCGCGCCGTCCCGCAGGTCGACCGAGAGGGTGCGCGGGTCGATCTGGAGCGCTCCGGCCGTGCCCTCCTCGAGCTCGACGTCGACCGGCAGCCGCACGAGCACGCGCTCGCCGAGGCGTGCCGCCGCCGCGTCGAGGGGACTGCGGAGCAGGCACTCGACGGACTCCGGGTTCCAGGAGAGCGACTCGACCCGGAGGGCGCCGCGCAGGTGCAGGCCGGTGATCCGTCCCTCCGCCCAGCGGTCGGGCAGGGCCGGCAGGAGGTGCAGCGTCGTGCCGTCCGAGCGGGCGAGCATCTGCGCGACGAGGGCGGGCAGTCCGCCCGCGGCGTCGACGTTGACGATCGCGTCGGCGTCGTGGGTCGGCATCATGTTCGGGCGCCAGTGCAGGCGGGCGAGCCAGTCGACGCACTGCAGCGCCGCCTCCGCGTCGCCGAGCGTGGCGGCGGCGACGCCGGCCTGCACGAGTCCGAACGCCATCTCCATCCGGCCGGGTGGGGCGGTCGGCTCCTCGGCGCGCCAGCGCAGCCGGGCGCGGACGGCCTCGAGGGCCGCGGCGCCGAGGGCGGGGTCGGCGGCCGCCGGGTCGCCCTCGTACCACCACGGGTAGAAGTGGGAGGCGTGCCGGTGCTCCGGCCGGTCGGTGAGTGCCGGGTCCTGCCACTCGGCGAGCTGCCCGTCGGCGCTGACGCGGTAGCCGGGGAGCCGCGAGGCGAGCGCCTCCCACTCGGGGGCGGTGTCCTCCTCGGCGCCGAGCAGTCGCTCGATGCGCGCGGCGATCAGCAGCGCGTCCCGGACCATCGCGACCTCGGAGGTGGCGTCCCGGGTGATCGGCGTCTCCTGGTCGCCCGGGTGGTTCTCGGGGGAGTAGCCGGGGGAGACGTGCGCCGTCCCGTCCGCGTCGATCACCAGGGCGTGCCGGTAGCAGGCGACGACCTCGCGGGCGAAGGGCCGGGCCCAGTCGCGCAGGAACTCCTCGTCGCCGGTGCTCGACCAGTGGTCCCAGGCGAGGCGGAGGATCCAGCCGCCGCCGCCGAGCCAGTACTGCAGCGGGTACTCGGCGGTGAAGTGGTTGGCGCGGCCGTGCCCGGAGATGCGGGTGGGCAGCAGGAAGCCGGGCGCTCCGAGGATCCGCTCGGCGTTCAGCCGGTAGTCGTCCTCGAACTCGGCGACGGCGGTGAAGAACGAGCGCAGCAGCTCGGGCGTGCCGGTCGTGCCGAGCGAGGCGACGCCGCCGTTCTGCACGTTGCCGTTGAGCGTGTAGTCGGAGGACCAGGCCGGCGCCCAGGAGCCGGCCCAGACGCCCTGCAGGCTGGCGGGCAGCTCGCCGGTGGCGGCGATGATCGCGTGCCGGCCGGCGGCGAAGGCGCGCTCGACGAGCTCGTCTGTCGCCGCGGGGTCGGCCCGCACGTCCTCGATGCTGCGCGGAGTCGCGGCGCCGAGGGAGAAGGAGCAGGCGCCGACGAGCCGCTCGTGCGGCGTGGTCGCGGCGGGGTAGCGGGCGAGGACCGGCGGAGTGACGGGCGCGGGCACGGTCGAGGTCACCGAGACGCGCAGCTCCAGCTCCAGCTCGCGGGCGCCGGAGACGCGCCAGGCGGGCCAGGTTGCGTCGCGGTCGATCGCGACGGACTCGTGGCCGTGGAGCAGGCGCGCGCTGACGAGGGCGGAGCGGAAGCCGGTCGCGCGGGGGTGCCGGGGCACGGTCTCGAGGGCGAGGGTCTCGCCGCCGTCGACCGCGCGGACGAGGGCGTGCTCGCGGTGGTCCCGCGGCGCGTCGGGGCCGAGGTCGGGCTCGGTCGGCTCGTCGGCCGGGGCGAGCCGGAGCAGGCCGGAGAAGGGCGAGTCCGCGTGCACCGAGACGAGGAGCCGGTCCGCCGCGCGGTCGGTCCGGACGCTGACCGTGAGTCCCGTCGGAAGGGTCAGGGCGGCAGAGCCCGCCGGGTAGTCGACGGAGCGCTCGCGGGTGCCGCCGGACGACCCGGTCGCCAGCTCGAGCCGGAGGACTCCCGCGGGCACCAGCGGGTCGGCGTCGAGGAGCGCGCCGTCGTGCCCCTCCTCGGCCCAGGCGCGGCTGTGCCACTCCTCGATCCGCTCCGCGTCGGCGTCGCTCACGGGCGCCCGGTCGAGCAGCGCGCGGATCGCGGGCAGCAGGGGAGCGAGCAGCGGCGGCCCGACCAGCGGATCGACCGGCAGGCGGAGCCGCTCGTGCGAGAGCGAGACGACCGCGCCTCCGCCGCCGCCGTCTCCCTCGCCGTCGTCTCCCTCGCCGTCGGGGCCCTCGTACAGCGCCGCGCCGGTCGTCCCGGTGCCGACCATCAGCCCGGTCTCCCAGGTCCTGGCCTCGGTGCTGCCGTGGAAGCCTCCGGACCCGTCGTCGGTGTCGACCTGGGCGCTCATCGGGGCGCGATCGCGAGTCGCAGGCGGCGCGGCTCGGTCGTCGAGCCGCCGAGCAGGATCCGGGTGCCGGCGATGCGGTCGGCGCCGCCGACATACGTGAACATCTCGCCGTCGTCGAAGACCGGCGGCACGCCGTCCCCGGGCTCGGTGTCGATCGACAGCACGGCGGCGTCGGTGGCGACGGTCGCGGAGGCTCCGTCGAGCCACCAGCCGTCGTCGAGCGCCGCGGCGCCCGACACGAGTGCGTCGCCGTCGACGACGAGCTCCAGCGCGTAGCGCGTCTCGAGGCCGGTGAAGGAGACCGTGACGTCGATGCCCGTCTCGTCGACCTCGACCGCCACCTCCGTCCGCAGCTCGACGTCGAAGCGCTCGCGCCGGGCGAAGTCCATCACCGAGAAGAAGCGGCCCTCGCTGTCCGGGACGGCGGTGACCGCGGGCGCGTCGGCGCCGAGCGTGTCGTAGTAGCCCGAGACCCGCCGCTCGACGAGCACCGCGCCGCGCTCGGTCGGCTCGAGGGTCTGCGGTCGGGCGCAGCCGAGCGAGAAGAACGCGGGCGAGACGCGCAGCGAGCGCAGGACCAGCCCGTGCGCGCGGGCCCGGAGCAGGGTCGCGGAGTTCGCGAGGCCGGAGCCGATCCGGCCGGTGCTCGCGAAGTCGCTGCCGGCCGAGACGGACACGGAGAGCGCACCCTCCCGACGGCGGAACAGCCGGCTGACCGGGTAGCCGCGGGTGACGGAGGCCGGCGTCGCGGCCGGCTCGGGCAGGAGTCCGCCGATCTCCGGGCGGCGCAGCAGCTCGGCGAGGTGCCGTTCCGGCTCGCGCAGCGTCCGGCCGAGGATCTGCGCGACGATCCGCGCGGCATCGCCGTCGCCGTCCTCCAGCGCGAGCAGGCGGTAGGGCGAGAGCAGGTTCTCGACGTCGTACGGGATGGTCTGGTCCTGTCGGCGCGAGTGCACGCACTCGATCTCGCCGTCGTCCTCGACCAGGCCGGCGATCGCGCGGAGGTTCCGCCGCACCGGCTCCAGCAGGGACGGCCGGTCGAGGTCGTGCGCGAGCGTCAGCAGGCTCGGGTTCGTGACCTCGGTGGCGTAGACGGCGCTGCGCTCGCTGTACTGCCCGTCGGCGTCGATGTCGACGCCCTCGGCCAGCCAGGCGTCGGCGCGGTCGAGCAGCGCGGCGGCGAGTGCGCCGGACGCGCCGCCCGCCGAGCGCCCGCCGTGCACGTGGACCGCGAGGGCGGCGAGGGCGCTCGCCAGCTCCCAGCGGTGGTTCGGCGTGTGCACGCCGCCGCCCAGCATCGCGGGCGAGGCGGCGACGGCGATGTCCGCTAGACCTGCTCGGAGCGCCTCGAAGCCCGCGGGCCGGCAGCGGTCGAGCAGCTCTACGCAGCCGCAGAGGTCGTTGATCGTGAACGCCGTGTCGGGCGGGGAGGCGAGGTTGCCGCTGCTCGAGAACAGGCCGCTGTCGAGCTGCTGGGCGGCGAGGTGACGGAGGTAGGTCTCAGCCGCCTCCCGCGCCTGCGGCCCCTCGTCGTCCTCCGCGATCGCCAGGGCGACCAGGGAGGTGATGGCGCGCATGGTCGGGCGCGGGCCGAGCCCGGTCAGCGGCTGCCGGGCGCGCGCGATGAACTCGTCTCGCCGCACGCGGGCGTCCGCGAGCAGCCGGGCGGCGTAGGGGGCGTCGTCGACGGTGATCACGGGGTCTCCACGGGGCAAGGATCGGAAGCGGGGGAAGGAACGGAAGCGGGGGACAGGCGCAGGCTCACGACCTCGAACGGCCGCAGCTCGAGCGCGATCCGGCCGGGGTCGACACCCAGCAGCGCCGTCCCCTCGGCGTCGCGGTCGAGCAGGTCGACCTCGCGGACGCCGCTGAGCGGATGCGCGACGACCAGCGCCGTGCGGACGCGGCCGCCGAGCGCCTCGTGCAGCCGCACGATCACGTCGCCGCTGCGGTCGGCGGCGAGGGTGACGGTGTCGACCACCACGGCCGGATCCTCGACGACGACGAGCGCCTCCGGGATCGAGCCGCCGAGGACGACGCGCGGCGCGGTGCTCGCGGCGAAGCCGGCCCGGACGGCGTCGGCGATGCCGGGCGCGACCGTGAGCGTGCTGAGGAACGCGTGCTCGCCCTGGTCCGCCTCCGGATCGGGGAAGGTCGGCGCGCGCAGCAGGGACTGGCGGACGACGGTGCTGACGCGGCCGCCGTCGATCGTGCGCTGCACGTCGTAGCCGTAGACCGCGTCGGAGGCCACGGCGACGCCGAAGCCCGGCTCGCCGACGTGCAGCCAGCGGTGCGCGCAGATCTCGTACTTCGCCGCCTCCCAGCTGGTGTTGGTGTGCACGGGGCGGCGGACGTGGCCGAACTGCGTCTCGGCCGAGGAGTGCTCGGCGTGCACGTCGAGCGGGAAGGCGAGCTTCAGCAGCTTCCGCCGCTCGTGCCAGTCGACGACCGTGCGGATCCGGACCGCGGGCTCGCGCGGATCGAGGGCGATCGTCTGGGTCGCCGCGCTGCCGGTGCGACCGAAGCCCCGGCGGACGACGACGCTCGCGCCGTCCTCGCCGAGCTCGACCGTGCCGTCGACGAGGTCGACGACGGTGTCGCGGTAGGCGGCGTCGAGGTCCCAGGCGTCCCACTGGTTCGGCTCGTCGCGGTGCAGCTGCAGCAGGTTCGCGACCCGCCCGGCGGGCAGCAGCTCGCGCCCGGAGTCGCGGTCGACGATGCTCGACAGCTGCCCGGTGGCGGTGACCACGACGACGAGGCGCGGCGACTCGAGGACGAAGCCCTCGCCCTCGGCGCGCACGGAGAGTCCCTCGGCGGCCGCCACCACAGCCTGCACCGCGGCCCCGCCCCGCGCCGGCACCCCGCCGACGACGACCGGCGCCGCGTTCAGCGCGATCCGCCGCTCGCCCGGCCCGACGAGCACCGCGAGCCGCTCGGCGATCATCCGCTCCAGCGCCGCCGTCACCTCGGCGTGCGTGCGCTCGGCCTCGCGGTGCACCCAGGCGATCGCGGTGCCGGGGAGGATGTCGTGGAACTGCAGGAGCAGCACCCGCCGCCAGAGCGCGTCGAGCTCGTCGAACGGGAACGGCACGCCGTGGCGCAGGAACGCGACGCTCGCCCAGTGCTCCGCCTCGGCCAGCAGCCGCTCGTTGCGGCGGTTGCCCTGCTTGGTGCGGGCCTGCGAGGTGAGGATGCCGCGGTGGAACTCGAGGTACATCTCGCCGGACCAGATCGGCGGGTCGGCGTACTCGGCCTCCGCGGCCTCGAAGAAGTCGTGCGCGGAGGAGAACTCGATCCGCGGCGAGCCCTCGAGGTCGGACTGCAGGCGGGCGAGCGCCATCATCTCGCGGGTCGGCCCGCCGCCGCCGTCGCCGTAGCCGAACGGCATCAGCGAGCGGGTCGCCCGCCCGTGCTCCTGGAAGTTGCGGACGATGCGGGCCAGCTCGGTCGGCCGGAGGTCGCCGCTGTAGGTGTTCGACGGCGGGAAGTGCGTGAAGATCCGCGAGCCGTCGAGCCCCTCCCAGACGAAGGAGTGGTGCGGCATCGCGTTGGTCTCGTTCCAGCACATCTTCTGCGTGAAGAACCAGCGCAGCCCCGCCTTCCGCAGCAGTTGCGGCAGCGCGGCCGGGTAGCCGAAGGAGTCCGGCAGCCAGCCGACCTCGCTGATCGCGCCGAACTCCTCCTGGAAGAACCGCGCGCCCTGCTGCAGCTGGCGCACCAGCGACTCGCCGGAGGGCATGGTGACGTCGGACTCGACCCACATGTTGCCGACCGGGACGAAGCGGCCCTCGCGGACCCGCTCGACGATGCGGGCGAAGATCCCGGGGTGCTGCTCCTTCATCCAGGCGAACTGCTGGGCGGAGGAGCAGGTGAAGACGGCGTCCGGGTCGCGGTCCATCAGGTCGAGCACGTTGGAGAAGGTGCGCGCGCACTTGCGGACGGTCTCGCGGGTGGGCCAGAGCCAGGCGGAGTCGATGTGCGCGTGGCCGGTGGCCGAGATCCGGTGCGCGGAGTGCGCGGCCGGGGCGGCGAGCAGCGGCGCGATCACCGCACACGCGTCGGCGACGGTGCCGGCGAGGTCGTCGGGGTCGAGGACGTTGAGAGCCCCGGTCAGCCCGGCGAGGATCTCGTGCCGGCGCGGTTCGGTGGACGGCAGCTCGTCGTGCAGCCCGCGGAGGACGCTCAGCTCGAGGCCGAGGCGCTCGGCGACGGTGTCGACGAGCACGAGCGAGAAGCGGCCCAGCCGGTAGAGCGGCTCGACGGGCGCGGTGGCGCGGTCGCCGAACGGGGTGGGCGAGAAGCCGCCCGGGCCGGCGAAGTCGTTCCCGCCGGTGAGGTCGGGGTTGGACGCGCCCTCCACCCAGACGAGGAACTCCTCGCCGGGGGCCGCGGCGAGCGGCACGTGATGGTTGCGCGGCTCGAGGCCCTTGAGCACCCGGCCGTCCGCGGCGCGGGCCAGGCCCTCGCACTGGAAGCCGGGCTTGGCCCGGTCGAAGCCGAGGTTCAGCGAGAGCTCGATCCGGAACCGGTCGCCCGCCTCGCTCCACAGGGCGGGCACCGTTCCGGTCACCCGGAACCAGGTGGTGTCCCAGGCGGCGCCCCACGGCGCTCCGGGCTCGATCGTCTCGTACGCGTTCCGCGGGGCGGTCGCGGTCTCGAAGCCGACCGGCTCGCCGACCGCCGTCCACGCGGCGACGGCGAGCGGGATCCGCTCGGCCGTCACCGCGTGGGGGAGGCGCTCGGCGAGGAAGCGGTCGACGCGGGCGGCGGCTTTGGTTGCGTCGTGGTGCATCTCTAGTCGCGCAGCCCCGCGTTGATGTCGGACCCGGTGATGTACTTCTGGAACACCAGGTAGATCGCCACCAGCGGCAGCATCGAGAGCACCGAGGCCGAGAGCAGGATCGCCCAGTCGATGTTCTGGGCGCCGATCAGCTGGCGCAGCGCGATCTGCAGGGTGAAGTTCTTCGGGTCGCTGAGGATGATCAGCGGGAAGATGTAGTCGTTCCAGCGCCACTGGAACGAGATGATCGACAGCGTCAGGATGATCGGCTTCGACAGCGGCAGCATGATCCGGAAGAAGATCGACAGCTCGCGCGCCCCGTCGATCCGGGCGGCGTCGAGCAGCTCGTCCGGCACGGTGATGAAGAACTGCCGGAACATGAAGACGCCGGTCGGGGTGAGGATCGACGGCATGATGATGCCCATCAGCGTGTTGTACATCCCGAGGTCGCGGACCACGGTGAAGACCGGGTTGAGGATGACCTCGCCGGGCAGCATCGTCGTCGCGAGGATGCAGAGCGCCAGCACGCTCAGCCACGGCGACTTGTACTTGGCCAGGGCGTAGCCGGTCGTCGCGCTGAAGAAGACGGTGAGCAGCGTGGTCAGCGTCGCGACCACGAAGGTGTTCGAGAAGTAGCGGACGAAGTCGACCCGCTCCAGCGCGCGCTGGTAGCCGTCCAGGGTCCACTCGCGCGGCAGCAGCGAGAGCGGGTAGGTGAAGAGGTCGCCGCCGCCCTTGAAGGAGCTGAGCAGGAACCAGAGCAGCGGGAAGAGCGTGAGGATCGCGATCGCCCAGAGCATCGCGGTCGGGCCGATCGAGCGGCGGAGCTCGCCGGTCTTCTTCCGGGTCATCGGCGCGGGTGCCGCCGGCGTGCGCTTCGCGCGGGTGGTGCGGGCGGGGGCGGGGGTCGTGGTCACCATGCCTGGCTCCTCTTGCTGATGGCGAGCTGGACGGCGGCGATGATCAGCAGGATCACCAGCAGCACCATCGAGGCGGCGCTGGCGTAGCCGACGTTCGACTGCGCGAATCCGGTCTGGAAGATGTACTGGACGATGAGCTGGTTCTCGGTGCCCGGGCCGCCGTTGTTGAGGGCCTGGATCATCGCGAACTCCTTCATGTGCCCGAGCGTCGAGAGCAGGACGACGAGCAGGGTGGTCGGCGCGATGCCGGGGAGGGTGATCGAGACGAAGCGCTGCCAGGGGTTCGCGCCGTCGAGCTCGGCCGCCTCGTAGTGCGAGGTCGGCACGTTGTTCAGCGCCGCGATGAACAGCAGCATGTTGAAGGCCGCGCCGCCCCACGCGGAGGCGAGGATCACGACGAAGAGCGAGAGGTCGGCGTTCGAGGACCACGGCACGGCGCCGCCGCCGAGCGAGGTGATGGCGAAGTTGACGAAGCCGAAGCTCTCGCCGAACATCCAGCGCCAGATGACGCCCGCGACGATGGGGGAGACCAGCCAGGGCAGGAAGAAGATGATGCGGGCGCCGATCTTGCCCTTGGCCCGCGCATTGTTCAGCGCCACGGCCATCAGCAGCGAGAGGCCGCAGGCGAACGGCACCGAGAACAGCGCGTAGACGAGCGTGCGGCCGACCGCGGCGTAGAAGACCGGGTCCTGCGCGAGCGCCGTGTAGTTGTCGAGGCCGACGAACTCGATGTCGCCGAAGCCCCGGTACGAGGTGAAGGAGTACATCACGCCGAGCGCGCCCGGCCAGACGAAGAAGAGGGCGAAGAGGATCGCGACGCCGACCGTCAGCAGCACGGTGCTGACGACGTAGCGGGGGCGGCGCACGGAGCGCCGGCGCGAGCCCTTCGATCCGCGACCCGCGCCGGGGACCGTGAGGACCGCCTCCGGTGGCGAGGACGGCGTGACGAGCGGCTGGACGGTCATGGTGCTCTCCTGATCGGGTGGTCCTGCGAGGGGGAGGGCGGTGCGGGAAGGACCCCGCACCGCCCGGTGGGGGGACCTACTCGCCGAGGGCGGCCTGGGTCGTCGACAGGATGTTGTCGATGGTCTCGTCGACGCTCTGCTGGTCGTTGAGGTACTTGATCGTCTCGTCCTTGAGCGGCTCCGACTGGAGGAACTTGCCCTCGTAGCCGCCGATCAGCTGGTCGACGGTCTGCAGCGAGGAGACGGCGGGCGAGGCCGCGATCTCGGCGTTGTAGAGCGCGAACGCGTCCTGGTTGGCCGGGTAGTTCATCTCGAGACCGGTGACGGCGGGCAGGCAGCCGGCGATCTCGCAGTACGCGGAGTACTGCTCGGGCTGGTAGAGCCAGTCGATGAACTTCTGGGCCTCCTCCTCCTGGCCGGTGCCGTCGAAGGCGACGATCCACGAGGCGGCGCCGTAGTTGGTCGCCTTGACGGGCTGCTGCGGGGTCGGCACCGAGGCCCACTCGAACTGGGTGATGTTGGACTGGAAGTCCGCGATCTGCCAGACGCCGGAGTAGTAGGAGACGACCTGGCCGCTCTTGAAGGTCGCGCTGGCGTCCTCGCCCGCGGTCCAGACCGACTTGGGCATGAAGCCGTCGTCGTTGAGCTTCTTGAAGTACTCCAGCGCCGTCTTGGTCTCGTCATTGGCGGTGAAGGTGCCGCCGTCGTCGACGATTCCCTCGCTGCCGAATTCGTAGAGGAAGGAGCGGAGGCGGTGCGCGGAGTTGTCCATCACCATGCCGTACTGCGCGCCGGTGGCCGCCTGGACCTCCTCGGACTTGGCGACGAACTCGTCCCAGGTCCAGCTCTGCGTCGCGTCGGTGGGGTACGAGACGCCCGCCTCGTCGAAGAGCGACTTGTTGATGAACATGCCGACCGAGGTGAGGCTGGTGGGCAGCGCCTTGACCTTGCCGTCCTCGGGGTCCGGCACGGCGAGCAGCGGCAGGATGTCCTGGTCCTCGGCGATCTGCGAGAGGTCGAGGATCTGGTCCTTCCACAGCGGGTCGACGTTGGCGGCCGCAGCGAGGGCCGGCAGGTCGTTCGCCTGGGCGCTGTTGCGCAGGCGGGTCGTCAGGTCGTCGCCCGGGACGTCCACGATCTCGACCTCGACACCGGTCTGCTCCTGGTAGAGATCGGCCATCTTCTGGTAGCCGCCGCCCTGGGTGCCGTCGCCGGAGAGGACGAACTGGAGGGGCTCGGAGGCGCCGGCTCCGGAGGAGCCGTTCGCGCACCCGGCGAGAGAAGCGATCAGCACTCCCGTGCCGAGGAGCGCCAGGGTGGCGCGTGCTGTCTTCTTCAACGGAACACCTTTCATGTGTCTGTCAGTCGACGAGGCGCGGGCGCTTCGTCGTCGAGGCGGTAGTGCTTTCTTATCAATACGAGAAATATAGGTCAACAGATATCTCCGAGGCGCGTGAAGTCGTGATCGGGCCGTAACTCGCGGAAACAGCGCCGTAACGCGGAGGTGTGCGAGGGGCCGCATCCCGCGCCAGCCGCCTTGTCCCCCGGGCCGAGAGGTGCTTTCATGCCACTGTGACGAATAATCCTCCCCGAGCCGCAGCCCACCTCGTCGGTGTCGACGTGGGCGGGACCAAGACGCACGTCCGCCTGCTCGACACGGCCGGCGCGGAGGAGGACCTGGTCCTCCCCTCGAGCACCTGGCGCTCGGGCGAGCTCTTCGCCGACCCCGAGAACCTGCCGCGTCTGGCCGGCGTGCTGCTGCGCCTGCGCCCGCTCGCCGGGGACGCCGTGGTGGTCTTCGGCGTGCACGGCTGCGACACCCCCGGGCAGATGCGCGAGGCGACGGCGACTCTGTCGCTCCACCTCGGCCGCGCGGTGACGGTCGTCAACGACGCCGAGCTGCTCGGCTTCGCGGAGCAGGAGGAGCCGAGCATCCAGATGATCGTCGGCACCGGCGCTGTGATCTGCGGAACGACCATCGACGGCACGCGGATCACGGTCGACGGCCACGGCTGGCCGCTCGGCGACCGCGGCAGCGCGCACGACCTGGTGTCGACGGCGCTGCGCGAGACGCTGGTGGCCTGCGACCGCGGCATCGCCTCCGACGGCGGGGCGCCGGACCCGCTGATCGGCGCGGTCCTCGCCGCCTTCGGCGCGAGCGACGCGGCCACCCTCGCCGCCGAGGCGACGCGCATCGCGGGCGGCGCGGCCTGGGGGGCGTTCGCCCCGCTCGTCTTCGAGCAGGCGGCCTCCGGCTCGTCGCTCGCCGAGCGGATCCTGGAGGACGCCGCCCGTGCGCTCGCGGCGGGCGTCGCCTCGCTCGTGCGCCGCGGCGCGATCGGCTCGCTCGTCGTCGCGGGCGGCGGCGTGATCGTGAACCAGCCCGTCTACGAGCGGCGGATCCGCGAACGGCTGGCCGAGGAGGCCCCGCAGCTCGGCTTCGTCGTCGTGCGGCGCCCGCCGGTGGTCGGCGCGATGGCGCACGCCCACGCCCTGGCGGCCGCCGAGCGCACGCTCTCGGAGGTGGCCTCGTGAGCATCGCCGGTCCGACGACGGGCAGGACGGGCTTCGCCCCGGGGACCTCGGTCCATGTCGTCGACTCCTTCGCCGAGGCCTCGTGCGCCGCGGCCGACCTGGTCGCCGCGCGGGTCCTCGCCGACCCGCGCGCGGTGCTCGGCGTCGCGACCGGCTCGACGCCCTCGCTGCTCTACCGCGAGCTCGCCGGCCGGGTCGCGGCGGGCCGGCTCGACTTCACCGGGGTGAGCGCCTTCGCGCTCGACGAGTACGTGGGGATCGACCCAGGGCATCCCGAGAGCTACCGCGCGGTCCTCGACCGCGAGGTGCGCGTGCCGCTCGGCGTGGGCGCCGTGCACGTCCCGGACGGCACTCGCGCGGACGGCGAGCAGGCGGGCCGGGACTACGACGCCGCGATCCGGGCGGCCGGTGGCGTCGAGCTGCAGATCCTCGGCATCGGCGGCAACGGCCACATCGGGTTCAACGAGCCCGGCACCCCGCACGACGTCGGAACGCACGTCGTGCGGCTCGAGCGCAGCACCCGGGAGGCGAACGCGCGGTTCTTCGACGGGCGGATCGATCTCGTCCCGGAGTCGGCGATCACGCAGGGGATCGCGACGATCCTCGCCGCGCGCTCGCTGGTGCTGCTCGCTTCGGGCGCGGCCAAGGCGGACGCCGTCGCGCGCGCGCTGCTCGGCCCGGTCGACGTCGACTGCCCGGCCTCGGCGCTGCAGGGCCATCCGGACGTCACGGTGCTGCTCGACCGCGAGGCGGCCGCGGTGCTGGAGCGGGAGCTCGGCTGAACCGGGCCCTCAGCTGAGGTAGGTCGCCGTGCGCGAGCGGGCGATGATCAGCTGCGCGACGCCGACCAGCGCCGCGTCGGCGCCCAGCTCGGCGGTGACGATGCGCGGCGGGATGGTGATCCGGCCGACGAGGCGACGGGTCACCTCCTGCACCGCGTACTCGGGCTGGCGCGAGAGGTGGCCGGCCAGCACGATCAGCTCGGGATCGAGCACCGTGCAGAGCGCGATGCAGGACAGGCCGATGTAGTCGAAGATCTCGCCCGCCGGTGCAAGGGCCCCCTCGTCGCCCGCCGCGGCCGCGTCGAGCAGGGCCTCGAGCGGGTTCGTCGCGTCCGCCGCGTGCTCGCGCGCGTAGCTCCGGGAGATCCCGGCGATCCGCGACTCCAGGTCGCCCTGGGTCGTGTACGGCCGCTCCAGGTGGGAGCGCTCGGTGACCAGGTAGCCGATCTCTCCCGCGGCCGAGCGCGAGCCGCGCAGCAGCGCGCCGTCGTGCACGATGCCGGCGCCGACTCCGACGCCGAGGACGTAGGTGGCGAGGCTCTGCGCGCCGCGGCCGGCGCCGCGGGACCACTCGCCGAAGCCGATGGCGTTCGCGTCGTTCTCGACCAGCACCGGCACGCCGACGCGGGCCTTGAGGATGCTGCCGAGCATGACGTCGCTCCAGCCGAGCTCGATCGTGTTGGTGACCCGGCCCTCCGGACCGTGCACGATGCCCGGGATGGTGACGCCGACTCCGGCGCACGGCTTGCGGATCCGCTTCGACGCGGCCATCAGCAGGTCGACCGTCTCGATGGTGCCGGCGAGGCGGCGGTCCGCGTCGGAGCCGTCGCCGGAGAGGTCGAAGGCGAGGACCTCGTCGCGCACGGTCTTGCCGTCGAAGTCGACGAGGCGGCCGTGCGCCTGCGTCTCGGAGACCTCGATCGCGGCGACCACCCGGGCGTCGCCGGCGTAGCGGTAGAGCGAGGACGGCCGGCCGCCGGAGGAGCGCTCGCGGCCGTCGAGGACGATGACGCCCTCGCCGAGCAGCGCTGAGCAGAGCCGCTCGACGGTCGCGGGGCTGAGGCCGGTGTGGCGCGCGATGGCGCTGCGGGAGGAGGGGCCGTGCAGGCGGAGGGCGTCGACGATCGCCGTCCGGTTGATCTCGGTGACGACGCGGGTCGTCGCGGTGCGCGGAACCTTCATCCGACCCTCCCTCGCGGAGTTTCCCAGCATAGTGATGCGGATCGGCGCGCTCGTGCGCGATGCGGTCAGCGCCGGTGCCACCACCGGCGGCGCGGACGCGCGGGATGCTGCGCCTCGGCGGCTGCGAACCGCGCGCTCCGGCGCTCGGTCCAGGCGGAGACCTCCGCGTCGATGTCGCGGAGCGGCGTGACCACCGGCGGGCCGCCCAAGAGCTGCCGGCGCGCCTCGACGACCCGCTTGTTGAAGTCGGCGAGCACCGCCCGCACCTCGGACTCCCGCATCAGCCGGTCGAGCTGCTCGTCCAGCCGCCGGTCCTCGGCGCGGAGGAGGAAGGCGGCGGGACCGATGCCGGTGAGGTTCTCGCGCTCGATCTTGCGGCGGATCCACCAGTCCGGGTCGTGGTGCTCGCCGAGTCCCTCGAGCGGCTTGCCCGCGCCGGGCAGGCCGTCGAACTCGCCCCGGCGGATCGCCTGCTGGATCGACGTCTCGATGAACGCGGCGCGGTCCTCGGCGTTCTCGGGGAGGGAGCCGGTGCGCTCGTCGCCGGTCTCCGGGCGGCCGCCGGTCGTGCGCTCCGCGGCGTAGCGAGCGGCGCGATCCCTGGCTTCGGACATGGGGACCTCCTCTTCCTCCAGGCTAGAAGACCCCCGCCGAGGAGGGGTACCGTGCGGTGGCATGCGCGGTCTCGTCTACTACATCGCCACCTCGCTCGACGGCTTCCTCGCGGATCCTGAGGGGGACGTCTCCGCGTTCCCGACTGAGCCGGAGACCCTCGCCGATCTCTTCGAGCGCTACCCGGAGACCTGCCCGGCGCACCTGCGGGCGGCGCTCGGCGTCACGGCGTCGCCGCGCCGGTTCGACACCGTGCTGCTCGGCCGCCGCAGCCACGCCCCCGCGGTCGACGCCGGGCTCGTCGACGGTGCGTACCCGCACCTGCGCCAGATCGTGGTGACCCACGGCGAACTGCCCGCCTCCGACCGGGTGGAGACGATGGCGGGCGACGTGCGCGCGCAGGTCGCGGCGCTCAAGCGGGAGCCCGGGCGCGATGTCTGGCTCTGCGGCGGCGGCGACCTCGCCGCGCAGCTGATCGAGGAGATCGACGAGATCCAGGTGAAGATCTCGCCGGTGCTGCTGGGCGCGGGGATCCCGCTCTTCGGCGGGCTCGCGCAGCCGGTGGCGCTCGAGGCCGTCGACCTGCGCGCGCTGCCCGGCGGAGTGGCTCTGGCGACCTACCGCAGGCGCGACAGCGGTCAGTTGTAGGACCGGACCGACACGTTCTGGCCGAGGGCCGTCCAGTCGAGACCGGGAACGTCTTCCGGCTCGACGCCGTCGGGATGCACCTGTACCACCACCGAGGTGCGCTGCGACACCTCCAGGTCGCCCCCTCCGCCGCAGCCGCTCACGGGCCCGTCGTCACCGTCGATGATCACGCAGTGGTCGTCGCCGCGGATCGACGAGCCGAGATAGACGTCGACGCCCTCGGCCGTGCCGACGAAGCGCACGGAGTCCGGTTCGATCTGCTCGCTCACGTCGCCGAGATCCGGCAGCACGTCGCGGTCGTCCCGCGTCCGGTCGAAGTCCGAGTAGGGCGTCGGTCCCGCGCACCCCGCGAGCAGCGGCAGGGCGAGCAGGGCGATCGCGGCGGCGGTGGCGCCTCTGTGCTGGTTCCGTGGCATCGCGTCCCCCTCGTGCTGCGGTCCGCTCACCCTAGGCGCGCCGCACGGTGAACAGCCAGCCGGAGAGCTCCTCGTCGCCCTCGCTCCGCCGTGCGAAGCCCATCGCGTAGGCGTGCCCGTCGGCGTCGGGCTCCGAGTGCGGACCCCAGTCGATCTCGGGGACCGGCCTGCGCGTGTCCGCGGTGGAGCGCAACGGCTCGAGCACTGCGGAGCCGGGCAGGACCGTCCACACGCCGTCGTCGCGCCGGGTCATGCGGGTCCGGATCGCCGCGACGGATGTCACGAGGCCCTCGATCCACACCGTGTCGGCGGCTCCTGTCGCGTCGCCGTAGCGGTCGAGCATCCACGGCGTCTCGTCGAGGTCGCCGCCGAAGAAGCCGCCGCGGTGGGGGACGGCGAGCCGCCGGATCCGGTCGCCGACGGCGACGACCTCCCCGTCCTCGTCCAGCTCGGAGGTCGTGCAGAGCGCCTGCAGCAGGGCGTCGCCGTCTCCAGCGTTCTCGGATGCGGCTGGGGAGGTGGAGTCCATCCGACCACCGGACCACACGGCCCGGTTCCCGCGCAAGAGCCGCCGCTCAGCCCTCGACCAGGGGGTCGCAGTCGCCGGTGCCGAACAGGTCGGACGGATCGTCGCAGGCGTGGCCGGTCCAGCTCTCGCCGGGACTGAGCGGCTCCTCGAGTCCGCTGTGCCGGTCGAAGGCGTGCGTCGTGAAGACGAGCAGACGAGTGGCGGTGCCGCCGACGAAGGCGAAGGAGACGATCGGATCGCCCTCGGAGGTCGGGGTGCTCCAGGCGAGCTCGGCGGCCTCCCCGCGGGCGGACGCGTCCACGAGGCAGGCGCCTGCCTCGCGGGGGAGCTCCTCGCCCTGATCCAGGACGTACTCGCCGCACGTGCCCGTCGCGTCGCCGATCCTCACGATGCCGCCCGCATCGGGGAGTGCGCGGGCCGCGGTGATCGGATCGCCCTCGGGCGCCCTCGACGCCGGTGTGGACGCGCATCCGGACAGGAGCAGTGCGGTGCCGACCGCCGCGGCGAGAAGCTGATATCGCCGGTTCACGGGCCGCCGAGCCAGTGGTCGATGCGGTGGTGGTCGGGGGTGAAGCCGTGCTCGACGCCCCAGAGGACGGCCTGGGTGCGGCTGGAGGCGCCGATCTTGCCGTAGACGCTGCGGATGTAGGACTTGACCGTGTTGGGGCTGAGGTAGGTGAGGGCGGCGACGTCGGCGTTGCTCTTGCCCTGGGTGATCAGGGCGAGGATCTCGGACTCGCGGTCGGTGATGCCCTCATGGCGGCCGGGCCAGTCGAGGCCGGGGGCGGTGCCGGCGCGGCGGGGCGGCTCGCTGACGACGAGCTCGCCGGAGCGCACGGCCTCGAGGGCGGCGACGAGCTCGCGGGCGGGCAGGGTCTTGGAGAGGTAGCCGCGCACGCCCTGGTCGAGGGCGTCGGCGACGAGGTCGGGGTGGAAGTTCCAGGTGTAGACGACGACGTGCTCGGCGCGCGGGTTGCGGACGAGGTCGGCGAGCTCCTGCAGGTCCGACTCCGGCTGGGCGAACGAGTCGTAGAGCACGATGTCGATCCGGTCGGAGAGCGCGGCGTTCGCGTCGATCTCGGCGACGACGACGCGGTCGCGGTAGTGGTCGAACATGTGCGCGAGGCCCTTGAGGACGACGTCGTAGTCGTCGACCAGGGCGACGGTCAGGGGCGCCGGCATGCTCTGTCCATCCACGGACCGTACCGCGCGACCGGGCTCCGTGACTACACCCCCAGGGGTGTACCGGCCACCCCTCCGCGACTGCTTGGGTTGCTCATCGGCTCAGCGACCGCAGAGCCCCACCGCACGGTCCGCCGTGCTCGACAGGAAGGTGACGCCCGTGCTCGGACTCATCATCAGCCTCATCGTCGTCGGCCTCATCGCCGGCGCTCTCGCCCGCCTCATCGTCCCGGGACGCCAGAACATCAGCATCCTGATGACCATCGTGCTGGGGATCGTCGGATCCTTCGTCGGCGGCTTCCTCGGCTTCCTGATCTTCCAGCACGACCCGATGGAGGGCTTCCTCCAGCCGGCCGGGATCATCGGCTCCATCATCGGCGCGATCATCGTGCTGTTCCTCTACACCCGCTTCGGCGGACGCGCCCGCAGCCGCGCCTGATCGGATGCGGAACGACACGACGCCGGCCCGGGAACACTCCCGGGCCGGCGTCGTCGTGCGTGCGGAGCGCGAGCGGTGCCGCTACTCGAGCAGCTTGCCCGCGGTGGCGACCTCGCGGATCAGCGCCTGGATCTCCTCCGGGACCGCGGGAATCTCCTCGCGAGTGATGCCGGTCGACGGCGACCAGACCAGGTTCACCTGCAGCGCCGGGTCGATCTCCGGGTAGTCGCTGCGGTTGTGGCAGCCGCGGCTCTCGCGGCGCTCCAGCGCGGCCTCGAGGGTGGCCCGCGCGGCCATCGCCGCCGACTTCAGGTCGAAGGCGTGCGCCAGGTCCTGGAAGCCCGCGATGTCCGGGTGGATGCCGATGCCGGCGATGCGCGCCTCGATCGCGTCCAGCTCGGCGAGACCGGCGAGCAGGCCCGCCTCGTCGCGGACGACGCCGGCGTGCTCGGTCATGGTGTTGCGGATCGCGCGCTGCAGGGCCCGCACGTTCTCCTCGCCGTCGGCGGCGAGCAGGTCGGCGATCTCGTCGCGGGCGACCTGCACCGAGGCTGCCGAGCGGGTCTGCGCGGTGAGCGAGGCGGAGTACTCCGCCGCCGCCTGCCCGACGATGCGGCCGAAGACGAGCAGCTCGATCAGCGAGTTGCCGCCGAGGCGGTTCGCGCCGTGCAGTCCGCTGGACGCCTCGCCGATGGCGTAGAGGCCGGGGACGTCGGTGCTGTGGTCGTCCGAGCGGACCCAGACGCCGCCCATCGAGTAGTGCGCCGTCGGCGCGATCTCGATCGGGTCCTTCGTGATGTCGAGCATCTGCAGCTCGAGCATCGTCTGGTAGACGCGGGGGAGGCGGGTCATGATCGTCTCGCGCGGGAGGTGCGAGACGTCGAGCCAGACACCGCCGTTCGGCGTGCCGCGGCCCTCCTTGATCTCGGTGTAGCAGGCGAGCGCGACACGGTCGCGGGTCGAGAGCTCCATCCGCTCGGGGTCGTACTTGCCCATGAAGCGCTCGCCGAGGCCGTTGCGGAGGATGCCGCCCTCGCCGCGCGCCGCCTCGGAGATCAGCGTGCCGGCCGCGTTCTCGGGCTCGATGATGCCCGAGGGGTGGAACTGCACCAGCTCGGGGTCGCGCAGGCGCCCGCCGGCCTCGACGGCCAGGCGGAACGAGTCGCCGGTGTTCTCGTCGCGGCGCGAGGAGGTCCGGCGCCAGATGCGGTTGTGACCGCCGGCGGCGAGGATGACCGCATCGGCGTGGATGAGGTAGCGGGTGCCGTCGACGAGGTCGAAGCCGTACGCGCCGAAGACGGCGCCGTCCTCATTGACCAGGATCTGCGTCACGTAGACGGTGTCCAGGATCGGGATGTCGAGCTGGGCGGCCCGGTTGACCAGCGTGCGCTGGATCTCGAGGCCGGTGTAGTCCCCGGCGAACGCGGTGCGGCGGTAGGTGTGCGCGCCGAAGAAGCGCTGCGAGATGCGGCCGTCGTCCTCGCGGGCGAACGGCATGCCGTAGCGCTCGAGGTCCTGGATGCCGCGGGCGGCGTTCGAGGTGACGATCTCGACCGTGTGCGGGTTGGCGAGCTGGTAGGACTCGGTGATGGTGTCGGCCGCGTGCTGCTGCCAGCTGTCGTCGGGGTCCATCGTCGCGAGGGCGGCGTTGATGCCGCCGGCGGCGAGCGAGGTGTGGGCGTCCGACTTCGAGCGCTTGCCCAGCGCGAGGACGTCGACGCCGGCCTCGGCCAGCTCGATCGCGGCGCGGAGTCCCGAGCCGCCGGTGCCGATGACGAGGACGGAGGTGGAGATCCGGCGCTCCGCCGTGGCAGTGGGTGCTGAAGTGGTCATGACTCCACGCTAGGCAGGGCGCTTCGATTACTCCAATGCATAATGCTGGGGCCGGGCATGCGCTTACGCTATGGCGATGAACTTCGAGCAGCTGTCCGGATTCGTCGAGGTCGCGCGCCTCGGCAGCTTCACCCGTGCCGCGGAAGAGCTGCACCTCGCGCAGCCGTCGCTGAGCCGCCAGATCTCCGCGCTCGAGCAGGACCTCGGCTCCGAGCTGTTCCAGCGGGCGCGCTCCGGCAGCACGCTCACCCCGGCCGGTGAGCTGCTGCTGCCGCTCGCGCGGCGCATGCTCGCCGACGCCGAGTCGGTGCGCCGCGAGCTGGCCGAGCTCGCCGGGCTCGAGCGCGGGCGGGTCCGCTTCGGCGCGACGCCCACGCTCTGCATCAGCCTCGTGGCGGAGGTGCTGCACGCCTTCCACGCGGCGCACCCGGCGATCGAGCTGCACCTGGCCGAGGACGGCTCGCGCAGCCTGCTCGACCGGCTCGCGCGCGGCGAGCTCGACCTCGCGCTGGTGACGACCTCGACGGCGGCGGCCGTCGGCGCGTTCACGGTGACGCCGCTGCTCGTCGAGGAGCTGGTGGTGGTCTCCTCCGCGGCCGAGCCCGCGCTCGCCGACGGCGACGCCCTCGGCCTGGCGGCCGTGGCGGGACTCCCGCAGATCGTCTTCAACTCCAGCTACGACCTGCGCCGGACGACCGACGCGGCCTTCTCGTCCGCCGGTCTCGTGCCCGACGTGGTGCTCGAGGGCGCCGAGATGGACGCGGTGCTGCGCTTCGCCGAGCGCGGTCTCGGCGTCGCGATCGTGCCGGCGATGGTGCTGCAGGGTCGCCCGGGCCTGCGCTCGATCCGGCTCGAGGAGCCCACGCTCAGCCGCACCATCAGCCTCGCCCGCCCGGCGGACCTCGCGCCGACGGCGGCGGTCAGGGTGATGCAGCGCACGATCGCGGCGACGGCGCGCGCGTTCGCCGCCCGGGCGGGCGGCACGATGCGGCTGGCCGAGGGTCAGTCCGAGACGACCGGCTCCTCCGCCGCGATCTCGTTGAGGTAGTTGTAGATCGTGAACCGGGTCACCGCGAGCGACTCGGAGATCATGTCGACCGCGTCGCGGAGCATGAAGAAGCCGCGGTGCTTCAGCTCGAGCACGACGCCGACCTTGTGCTTCTTCTTCATCGCGGAGACCGGCACGCCGGCCGCCGCGATCGCCTGGCTGACCAGCAGCGCGGCCAGCTCGTCCACGTCCTTCACGAAGGTCTCGCCGCGGTCGGGCGCCGCGGCGGGCGCTCCTGATCCGGCCACCATCTGCGTCACGAGCGACTGGATCGACAGCCAGGCCGAGATGTCGGTGTGCACGCACAGCGCGGCGACCGGGTGGCCGGCGATGTCGCGGATGATCAGCGTCGAGGAGCGCATGCGATTGCCGTTGGGCAGCGTCGACTCGTAGTTCAGGTTGTAGTCGTCGAAGCCGCGGGCGGCCTGCTCGAGCAGCACGTCGGTCGGCGGATCGCCGATGCGACGGCCGGTGACGTCGCCGTGGATCGCGACGATCGAGTTCGGCACCAGGCTGAGGTCGTGCAGCACCACCTCGGTCGAGGTAGGCAGCGCTCGCGCGAGCGGCTCGACCAGCGAGGTGAAGAGCGCGACCAGGCGCTCGCCGTCTACCGTCCTCGGCACGGAGAACCCTGCTCCGAGCGTCGGGGGCTCGGTGCTCGCGGGCCGTTCGACGGCGGTCATCGTGCTGCTGCTGTCATCGGGATGTCCTTCGTCGACGTCGTCGTCCTCGCCGGGCGGCCGGAGGCGGTCGCCCGGGCGGGGATCAGAGTATCCGGGCCGCCTAGGACAGCTCGGCGCGCACGACGACCGCGATGTCGCTGTCGCCGTCGCCGTCGCGCTGCACCCGGGTCAGCGTCTCCAGCATCGCGGTCACCGCGGGCAGCGGGTCGGGCGACGAGTGCAGCATCAGCCGCGAGTCCTTGGCGAGCAGGTCCGCCGAGAACTGGGTGTCGGCGAAGCCGTCGGCGAGGATCATCGGCCCCTTCATCCCGGCCATGAAGCCGAGACCGGTCTTGTCCAGCATCGCCAGCACCTCCTCGGCGTCGACCCCGTTCGCGCGCCCGAGCCGGAACGACTCGACGAGCCCCTGCAGGCTGACGGCGATGGCGAGATTGGCGATCAGCTTGCCGACCGCGGCCTTCGCCGCTGAGCCGGTCACGCGGATCCGCTCGGGATCGCTCCAGAGCCGAACGAGCGGCAGCACCCGCTCGACGTCCGCCTCTGCACCGCCGACCAGCACGCCGAGCGTGCCCGCGCGAGCGGGGGCGAGGGTGCCGACCACCGGGCTGTGCACGTAGCGGGTGCCTCGGGCGTCGGCCCAGGCCTGGAACTCGTCGGCGTCGGCCGGGGCGACGGTCGTGACGTCGAGCCAGACGGCCTCGGCGGGGATCGGCAGATCCGCCGCGGTCACGACCTCGCGCACGGTGTCGGGTCCGAAGAGCACCGTCATCACGACGTCCGCGCCCTCGACGGCGCCGACGAGGTCGTCGGCCCGCGCTGCGCCGGCGGCGACGATCCGATCGGCACCCCCGGGTGTGCGGTTCCAGACGGTGAGCTCGTGACCGTCGGCCAGCAGGTGGACGGCGAGCTCGTGGCCCATGCGGCCGACGCCGAGCAGGGAGATCTTCATGACGGGGTCCTCAGGATCGGGGTGGAACGGATGGTGCGGCGGGTCACTGCTGGCCGGGCAGGCGCGGCACCGGGGCGGTGAACTGCGCGGCAGGGTCGAGCAGCCGGGACGGCCGGAAGGTGCGGAGGGCGTCCTGCTCCTCGCCGTCGATCTCCCGCGCCACCCAGTCTCCCAGCGCGAGCGAGAGCGTCACTCCGCTGTGGGTGGCGACGACGTAGAGCGGAGACTCGGGTGCGAGGCGGCCGACAGCGGGCCAGCCGTCCGCGGGCATCGCCCGCTGCCCGACCACGAAGGACTCGATCTCGGCGCCGCCGGCGTGCCGGAACAGCGCGCGGAAGCGGTCGCGGAGGGTGGTCGCGACCACGGAGTCGAGCCCGTAGGCGCGGGCGGAGTCGGCGTCGGCGTCCAGCACGGTCGACTGCAGCAGGAACCGGCCGCCGCCGGCCGGGCGGACGTTGAGCCCGGTGTGGCTGAGCAGCGGGGCGAAGTCGACGGGGACCGGGGTGGTGACGGCGAGATAGCCGACCCCCGCGCCGCCGACCTCGGCGGTCGAGACCATCGGCAGGGGAGTGCCGAGCATTCCGGTGAGCTGCTCGGTCCAGCGGCCGACGCAGCTGATCACGGTGTCCACCTCGAGGGACGCACCGTCCGCCGTCCGCACCGTCGCGCCGTCGCCGCGGGGCTCGAGAGCGGTGACCGCTGTGCGCTCGCGCACCTCCACTCCGGCCCGCTCGCAGCGGCGGAACAGCTCGACCAGCAGCAGGGCCGGATGCACGTACCCCTCGCTCGGGAAGAACGCGACGCGCTGGTCGTCAGGCATCCGCAGTCCGGGTGCCCGACGGCGGGCCTCGGCGGAGTCGAGCCACTCGACCGGGTAGCCGTAGCCCTCCAGCCGCGCCACACGTGTCTCGAGGTCGCGGGCGTGCGCGGCGTCGACGGGCCACTCCAGGTGCCCCGAGCCGACGAACCAGTCGGAGCCGTGGCCCTGCTCGTGCATCAGCGCGAGGCCGCGCAGGTTCAGGTCGTAGTACTCGCGCGGCGACTTGCCGTTCGAGTTGATCCAGGCGTAGGAGGTGCTCGACGTCCCCGAGCCGACGGTGCCGGCCTCGAGCACGACCACCTCGTGGCCGCGGCGGCCGAGCTCGGCGGCGACGGACAGGCCGACCACTCCGGCTCCGATGACGGCGATCCTGCTGCGGGTGCTGCTCATGCGCGTGCTCCTTCGTCGATCTCGTTCTCCTCCAGCAGGACGCCGCGCAGGAAGGCCCGGGTGCGGGCCTGCTTCGGCCGCACCAGGACCTGCTCCGGCGGGCCCTGCTCGACCACGACGCCGCCGTCCATGAAGACGACGTGGTCGGCGACCTCGCGGGCGAAGGCGATCTCGTGGGTGACCACGATCATCGTCATGCCGCTGTCGGCCAGGTCGCGCATCACCTCGAGCACCTCGCCGACCAGCTCGGGGTCGAGCGCGGAGGTCGGCTCGTCGAAGAGCATCACCTTCGGCTGCATGGCCAGCGCCCGGGCGATCGCCACTCGCTGCTTCTGGCCGCCGGAGAGCTGGTTCGGGTACGCCGTCGCCTTCTCGCGCAGGCCCACCCGCTCCAGCAGCGCGTGCGCCTCGGCTCGGGCCTGTGCGGGGGCGACGCGCTGGATGCCGACCCGCCCCTCCATGATGTTCTGCTCCACCGTCAGGTGCGGGAAGAGGTTGAAGCCCTGGAAGACCATGCCGATCTCCTGGCGCTGCCGAGTGACCAGGCGCTCCTTCATCTCGAAGAAGCGGCCGTCGCGCTCGGTGTAGCCGATCAGCTGGTCGTCGACGAAGACGCGACCGCTGTCGATCCGCTCGATGTGGTTGATGCAGCGCAGCAGCGTGGACTTGCCCGAACCCGACGGGCCGAGCAGGCAGGTGACCTTCTCGCGCTCCATCGTCAGGTCGATGCCCTTGAGCACCTCGAGCGAGCCGAACGACTTGTGCACGCCCTCGAGGCGCACCATCGGAAGCGACTGGGTGCTCACGGCTGTCCTCCTGTGATCGTGGGTCCTGCGACGGCGGGGGTGGAGGCTCCGGTGCTCCGTCGCTGCAGGCGCAGCGCGGTGCTCCAGAATCCGGTCCGGCCGGTGCCGGTGGGCCCGTGGCCCTGGCCGAAGTGGCGCTCGAGCACGTGCTGACCGGCGGTGAGCACCGTGGTGACGAGCAGGTACCAGATCGACGCCACGATCAGCAGCGGCACGGTGAGGTAGTTGACCGCGTAGATCAGCTGCGCGGAGTAGAGCAGTTCTGGGAAGGCGACGACGCTCACGATCGAGGTCGTCTTCAGCATGGAGATCACGTTGTTGCCCGTCGGCGGCAGGATCACCCGCATCGCCTGCGGCAGGATGATCCGGCGCAGGATCCTCGCGCGGCTCATGCCCATCGCCTGGCCGGCCTCGCGCTGACCCTGATCGATGGAGGCGAGTCCGCCCCGCACGATCTCGGCCATGTAGGCGCCCTCGTTCAGGCTGAGACCGAGCACGGCCGCGAGCCACGGCGTCATCAGCTCGCGCATCTCGGCCTCGACGAGCGGGCCGTCGGCGAAGGGCAGTCCGATCGAGACGGTCGGGTACAGCGCCGCGATGTAGCCCCAGAACAGCAGCTGCACGAAGAGCGGCGTGCCGCGGAAGAACCAGATGTAGAGCCAGGCGATCTTCGAGAAGACCGGGTTGGTCGACTCCCGCATGATCGCGACGAGCACACCCAGCGCGATGCCGACGATCATCGAGATCGCGGTGAGCTCGAGCGTGTGCCAGAGCCCGGTCAGGATGCGGGACGAGAAGAGGTACTGCCCGACGACGTCCCAGTGGTAGTTCTCGTTCGTGACGACCGTCGAGGCGAAGCCGGCCAGCAGCAGCAGGAGGATCCCCGCGACGATCCGCCGGCCCCAGTGGCGCACGGGCACCACGGTCATCGTCGGCGGTGCCGTCCGCTCCTCGGTGCGAGCGAGCACGTCGGTCATCAGCTGTTCGCCCCGTTGATGACGGACTCCTCGATGGCGATGTCCTCGAGGCCGTACTTCGCGATCAGCTCGTCGTAGGTGCCGTTCGCCATCAGCTCCGTCATCGCGGCGTGCACGGCCTCGGTGAAGGCGCCGTCCTTGGGCAGCGCGACGCCGCCGGGGTTCGGGTTCTTCGTCGCGGGGCCGGCGATCTCGAAGGCGTCGTTCGCCTGCTGCGCGAGCACGAGCGGCGGCACGTCGGCGAGGACGGCGTCGACCTGGCCGGCGGTGAGGGCGAGCAGGGCCTCCGGGGTGCCGGCGAAGACCGCCTCGGTCGGAGCCTCCTCGCCCTCCGCGGCGCAGGTCTCGGCCTGCGGCGGGAGCATCGTCGACTGCTGGAGGGAGCCGCGATTCACGGCGACGGTGGCGCCGCAGAGCGCGGTCGCGGTGAGGTCCATCGGGTTCCCCGCCTCCACGAGTGCGACCGTGCCGTTGTGGTAGTAGGTGACGAAGTCGACGACCTCCTCGCGCTCCTTGGTGTCGCCGATCGAGTTCATCGCCATGTCGTTCGTGCCGGACTGCAGCGAGGGGATGAGACCGTCGAAGGAGGTGATCGAGAACTCGACCTCGAGGCCCATTAGCGCCGCCATCTCGCGGGCGAGGTCGGCGTCGAGCCCGACGAGGGTCTCACCGTCCTCCTCGGAGATCGAGCCGAACGGGGGATAGGCGCCGTCGAGGCCCATGCGGATGACGCCGGCGTCGGCGATGACGTCGGGGACCAGCGCCTGCACGGCAGGGTCCGCCTCCGAGGCGACGCCGGACGCGGAGTCGGCGGAGGACGTGTCGTCACCCGCGCTGCACGCCGTCAGCGTCAGCAGGAGGGCGGCCGTTCCAGCGGCGGCGGACAGGCGGAGCAGGGAGCGAGAGGACATGGTGACCTTCCAGGGCGCACGGGGGAGGAATTGGTGCTGCTGTTGAGAGTGCAGCAATTCTTACCCGCGACGTTGAAGGAATGCGCGCCGATCCCGGTCGAAAGAGCGGTCTTTTACACAGCAGTAACAAAAAGAGTCTCCACGAAACATGAAGACGCTTCTGCTGTCTCGGGCCCGGCGGTCTGCGGGAGGGTCGGGATCAGCGCAGGCGCGCGTAGCGCCGGCTCCGCGCCGACAGCACCGACGCTCCGAGCACCGCCGCGATCACCGAGCCGGCCAGCACGCCGACCTTCACGTGCTCGTCGGCCTCGCTCCCGACGCCGAAGGACAGCTCGCCGACGAGCAGCGAGACGGTGAAGCCGATGCCGGCAAGCATCGACATGCCGACCAGGTCCGGCCAGCGCAGCGCGGGGTCGAGGCGGAGACCGGGCAGGCGGGTGATCAGGAAGGTGGTCGCGAGGATCCCGAGCGGCTTGCCGAGCACCAGGCCGACGACGATGCCGAGAGCGATGCTGTCCTGGAACGACTCGACGAGGCCGGTGAGGCCGCCGATGGTGACTCCGGCCGAGAAGAAGGCGAAGACCGGGACGGCGACGCCGGCCGAGACGCCGCTCCAGCGGTCGGCGAAGTGCGCGGCGAGTCCGTCGTACTCGGGCTCGCCGTCGCTGCCGGTTCCGGTGCGGACGCGGGCGCGGGCGGTCGCGACGACCGGGACCGCGAAGCCGAGCAGCACGCCGGCGACGGTCGCGTGGATGCCGGAGGCGTGCACGAGCGCCCAGGTGGCGACGCCGAGCGCGATCAGGATCCACCAGGTGCGGACACCCCGCTGGACGAGGACGGTGAAGATCCCGAGCGGGACGAGCGCGAGCAGCAGCGGCAGGAAGGCGATGGCCGAGGTGTAGAAGACGGCGATGATCGTGATGGCGAGCAGATCGTCGACGACGGCGAGGGTGAGCAGGAAGGTGCGCAGGGCGACCGGGAGGCTCTTGCCGACGACCGCGATCACGGCGACCGCGAAGGCGATGTCGGTGGCGACCGGGATCGCCCAGCCCTGCAGGGCGTCGGGGCCGGCGGTCGCGTTGATCGCGACGTAGATCAGGGCGGGGACCGCGACGCCGCCGAACGCCGCCGCGACCGGGAGGGCGGCGGTGCGCGGGTCGCGGAGCTTGCCGACGACGAACTCCTCCTTGAGCTCGAGGCCCACGACGAAGAAGAAGATCGCGAGCAGTCCGTCGGCCGCCCAGGCGCCGACGCTGAGGTTCAGGTGGAGCGCCTCGGGGCCGAACTCGAAGTCGCGGACGGTCTCGTAGAAGCCCGCCGCGGGCGAGTTGGCGAGGACCAGTGCGAGGACGGTCGCGCCGAGCAGCAGGGCGCCGCCGACGGCGTCGGAGCGCAGCGTCTGGCGCAGGCCCCGCCAGATCGCGTGCGGCGCCTGGTGGGTGGGCTCGGAGGCAGGAGTGTGGGGCACGGAGGGGCTTCCTTCGGGAGGTCGTCGGATCGCGTGGGAACGCGGCAGAGGGCCGCGTCCGCCGACCAGACTTCCCGGCACACCGCCGACCATCGTACCGGTGCGGTTCCTCCCTGCACTCGGACCCTCCCTACACTCGGACGATGCGACACGGCATCGTCATCCTCCCGCAGGAGCCCTGGTCCACCGCCCGCCGCAAGTGGCAGTCCGCGGAGGGGCTCGGCTTCGACCACGCCTGGACCTACGACCACCTCTCCTGGCGCTCGCTCGCCGACCAGGTCTGGCACGCGACGATTCCGACGTTGACGGCCGCCGCTACCGTCACCGAGACGCTGCGGCTGGGCACCTTCGTCGCCTCGCCGAACTTCCGCCACCCGGTGCCGTTCGCGAAGGAGATCGCGACGGTCGACGAGATCTCGGGCGGCCGCTTCGTCCTCGGGGTCGGCTCGGGCGGGACGGGCTTCGACGCGACGGTGCTGGGGCAGGAGCTGCACTCGCCGCGGGAGCGGCACGAGCGCTACGTCGAGTTCGTCGCGGCGCTCGACGTGCTGCTGCGGCACGAGGAGCCGGGCTCGGGCGGGATCGACCTCGACGGCGCCTGGTTCACGGCGCGCGGCGCCCGGATGGTGGGGGAGCCGGCGCAGTCGCCGCGCGTGCCGTTCGTGCTCGCGGCGAACGGGCCCAAGGGCCTCGCGCTCGTGGCCGAGCGGGCGCAGGGCTGGGTGACGACGGGGCCGGAGGGCCGCAGCACCGAGGAGTGGTGGGCGGCGGTCGCCGAGCTCTCGCAGCGCCTCGACGACGCGCTCGAGGTCGCCGGGCGCGACCCGCGCTCGATCGAGCGGCACCTCTCGCTCGACTCCGGGCCGGACTACTCGCTCGAGAGCGTCGACCGCTTCGCCGACTCGGCCGGCCGCGCCGAGGCGCTGGGCTTCACCGACGTGATCGCGCACTGGCCGCGCGCCGACGGGCTGTACGCCGGCGACGAGGACGTGCTCTACGAGGTCGCGGCGCGGTTCTAGCGCTCCCGGCGCTCGAAGACGAGGTGCACGACCCCGGACGGCGAGGGTGTCGCCTCGATGCGGAATCGCTGCTCCAGGCCCTCGAGCCTGTCCCACAGCCGCTCGCCGCGGCCGAGGACGATCGGGACGAGCACGACGTGCATCCGGTCGATGAGATCGGCGGCGAGGAACTGCCGCACCGTCGCCGCGCCGCCGCCGATGCGCACGTCACCGCCGCCGGCCAGCTCGCGGGCCCGCTCGAGGGCGGTCGCCGGGTCGGCGTCGACGAAGTGGAAGCTGGTGCCGCCGGCCATCGTGACGGTCGGGCGCGGGTGGTGCGTGAGGACCACGACCGGCGTGTGGAAGACCGGGTCCTCGCCCCACCAGCCGGTCCACTCCTCGTCCTCCCAGGGACCGCGCTGGGGCCCGAACTTGTTGCGGCCCATGATCTCGGCGCCGATGCCGTCCGCCCAGGCGCGGGCGAACGCCTCGTCGACGCCCTGCGAGCCCTCGCCCGGACCGGGCATGCCCATCCTGCGGAAGGTGCGGGTCCCCATCGCCCACTCGACCAGCCGGGAGCCGGCGTGGCCGAACGGGGTCTCGAGCGACTGGCCCTCCCCGGCGGCGTAGCCGTCGAGCGAGACGGAGAAGTTGTGGACGCGGACCTTCGACACGGGGTCTCCTTCGGGCGGGCGGCGGTTCAGCCGAGCGTAGGCGCGGACCCGCGGCGCAGTCCACGGGCCGCGAGCGCGACGCACGCGAGGATCGCGAGCGCGGTCGCCGCGAGCAGCAGCGGCATCGGCAGGGCGACGGCCAGCGCCGCGAGGATCGCCGGCACGAGGAAGCCGGCGTAGGTGACGGAGTAGTAGACGGCGGTGACGCTCGCCAGGTCGCGCGTCTCGATGAGGGCCTGCGAGGCGGTCAGTCCGGAGACCATCGCGAGGCCGTAGCCGCAGCCGAAGACCGGTGCGGCGACGAGGACCGGCCAGAGCTGCTGGCCGACGGCGGCGGGGATCAGCAGCAGAGCGCCGAGGGCGGTGAGCGCGCCGCCGACCAGGGCGCCGCGGCCGCGCAGCAGGACCAGCAGCGGGCCGGAGAAGAGCTGGGTGACCCAGCCGCAGCCGAGGGTGATCACGGTGACGAGGGTCGCGAAGCCGACGGTGAGGCCCGGCAGCCGGTCGGCGACCAGGCTCGGTCCGACCGCGAAGGACAGGGCGGGTGCCGCGAAGACCCAGGGGGCGAGCGGCAGGACGACGGCGGCGAAGCGGGCGCGGGCGGGTCGCGGAATGCTGAGCTCGCCGGTCAGGTGTCCGGCGGAGGGGTCGTAGGCCCGGGTCTCCGGTGCGCGGAGGAGCACGAGGACGGCCGCGACGCAGGCGGCGGACTGGACGATGTAGGGGAGCACGGTCGGCCAGGGGCCGAACTGCGCGAGCGCGCCGCCGACTCCCGCGCCGCCGCCGAAGCCGATGGTGAGCATCGCGGAGGCGCGGCGGGCACCGGCCGAGGACGCTCCGGTCGCGATCGAGAGCTCCTTGATCCAGGCCGTGCCGACGACCATCCCCGCTGCGACGCTCAGCCCGCTGATGAAGCGGCCGACGCCGAGCCCGAGCACCGAGGCGGGGGAGCACGCGAGCACGATGCTGCCGAGGATCCCCAGGACGAGGGCGGCGAGCAGCACCGGGCGGCGGCCGAAGCGGTCCGACCAGCCGCCGGCCAGGGCGAAGCCGGGGACGATGCCGAGGACGTAGGCGGCGAGCAGGATCGTGACCTGCGTCTGCGTGTAGCCCTCGAGCTGGCGGTAGAGCTGCATCAGCGGCAGGAACTGGTTGCCGCCCCAGCCGAGGACGACGAGCGACGGCGCGACGAGGAGCCAGGAGCGCGCGGAGGGCGCGGACGGTCCGGCGGGGGAGGGGAGCGGCACGGTCCATAGTGGCGCACCCGAGCGGCTCGCGGTCAGAGCCGCACGACGAGCTTCCGCGCGGACACGCCCCCGTGCAGCCGGTCGAGCGCGCCCTGCACGGCGCCGAGACCGGTGCCGACGACCTCGGGCTCGGGCGCGCAGCGGTGGCGGCCGTCGGCGAGCGCGCTCGGCAGGTGGTCGCGCCAGAGCATCGGCCCGACCTCGTTGCTCATCAGCGTCGCGCCCCAGACGTAGCGGGCGCGGATGCCGCGACGGCGGGCGGCGAGCTGGAGGCGGAGGTTCGCGCCGACGAGCCGCGACATCGTCCTCACGAACGGGAGCGAGAGCCCCGCCCTGCGCGGCAGCGAGCCGAAGGAGACCGAGGGGCTGGCGAGGGCGACCCGGCGAGCTCCGGTGGCGGCCGCGACGGCGACGCAGGGCTCGGCGGAGCCGGTGCCGACCGCGAGGATCCCGGCCACCTCCGCGACGCCGATCGCGGTGACGACGTCGTCGACCGCGCTCGGGCCGCGGTAGTCGACGACGACGTCGGCGCCGAGCTCGCGCAGGCGGGCGTGGTTGCCGGGCGAGGCGGTGGCGACGACGCGGTGGCCGGAGGCGACGGCGAGCTGGATCGCATTGCTGCCGACGCTGGTGGCGCCGCCCCAGACCACGACCGTCCGGCCGGTGGGGACCGGCTCGGTCGAGGGGTGGGGCAGCGCCAGGTGGTCCTTCTGGAAGAGCGCGGTCGCGGCGGTGGAGACCGCGAGCGGCAGCACCACGGCCTGCTCGTGCGCCAGCTGCGGTGGGATCGGCGCGGCGAGGTCCGCGCGGACGACGGTGTACTCCTGGAAGCCGCCCTCCGCATCGTGTCGGCGGCCGCGCTCCATGCCGACCGCGTAGGCGACGACGCGGTCGCCGACGGCGAAGCGGTCGACGCCGGGCCCGACGGCCGCGACCTCGCCGGCGACGTCCTCGCCGAGGATCGAGGGGTAGGGGAGCCAGCGGTACATCAGGTCGCCGGTCCACTGCTTCAGCTCGTCGAGCGGGTTCACGGCGACGGCGCGGTTGCGCACCAGCAGCTCGCCGGGCCCGGGCTCGTGCAGCGCGGCGGGACCGACGACCAGGTCGGCGCGGGGCGAGGGGAGTCGCGCGGCGGTGTTCGTGAGTGCGGCGGTGTTCGAGGGCAAGGGTTCTCCAGTGCTCGACGGCATGACGTGTCATCACTGTAGCCCTGATGGCACGACGTGTCATCGGCTAGCCTGGCTGCATGTCACGCTGGGCCCCCGACGCCGCACTGCGCCTCGAGCGCGCCGCGATGGAGCTGTTCACCGAGCACGGCTACTCCGCGACGACGGTGCCGTCGATCGCCGAGCGGGCCGGGCTCACGACCCGCACCTTCTTCCGGCACTTCGCCGACAAGCGCGACGTGCTGTTCCTCCGCGAGCGGGAGTTCCCGGAGGTGGTTTCCCGGCTGATCGCGGGCGCTCCCGAGGGCCTCGCTCCGCTCGGGCTGCTGATGCACGGGCTCGAGACGGTCGCGGCGGGGGACCTCGAGGGCTGGCGCGGCGAGATCGCGGCACGGCGGGCGGTCGTGCTGTCCGAGCCGGCGCTGCGCGAGCGCGAGCTGCTGAAGTCGGCGGTGCTCACCGATGCGATGCGAGACGCGCTGGTCGAGCGGAGTGTCCCGGCGGAGGACGCGGCGCTCGCGGCCCGTACGGCGGCCGTGCTCTTCGACGCGTCGCTGGAGCAGTGGCTCGGGGAGCGAGACAGCACGCTGGTCGTGGTGCTCCACGAGCAGTGCCTGCGGCTCCGGAGACTGGTGAGCGCGGCGGAGCAGGCGGGCTCGCCCGAGTAGGCGAGCCCGCGCGCGCCCTACGCCTTCGAGGTGGCCGTCGCGTTGCCGACGACGCCCTGCGGGTTCGAGGTGGTGTCGGTCAGCACGAAGCGGATCTCCTGCGGGAAGGCGGTCGGCTTGACCCGCACCCAGGTCGTCTCCGCCGCGCGGGTCAGGGTCCAGGAGTAGGTGTAGAGGCCGTCGGTCAGCACGCCCTGCACGCCCGGGGCGAGGCTGGTGGTGTCGTAGGTGATCGTCGACACCGGCTTCGCGGAGCTGATGACGTAGGTCCAGCCGGTCTTGTACGAGGCGTAGTCGCCGTCGTCGGGGACGGCGGTGAAGTCGGTGCGCGCGTAGCCGGTGTTGTTGGTCGCCTTGAGGCTCGGGTCGCCGACCGACTGGCGCGTCGCCGAGAAGGTCGGGTTCGGGTAGGTGTCCGGCTGGCCGGGGACGACCTCCACGGTGGAGGCGCTCGCGAGCGGCGCCGCGGCGGCGACGGCGATCACGGGCAGCGACCAGGCCGCGGCGACGGCGACGGAGCGGCGCGAGGGGGAGAGCGGGGAGAGCGGGGAGGAGGTGGGCACGGGGTCCTTTCGGGGCCGGGAGGGGGGAGTTCCGTCCAGAAAGTAGCGACAGCCGCCCCGTCCTTCCGCGCCAGCACCCGCCCGGCCACGGCCCCTCTCAGGGGGAGGAGGCACGCCGTTCCTGGGCTCGGGCTGACATGACCACGTAGAACCACCTAGTCCGGAAGAGGTCCTCGTTAGCCTGGTCCGCATGGCCAGAACCGTCTCCACCACCACCGCCGTCGACCGCGACGGCATGCTCGACTTCGTGCGACCGCGGCACCGGATGCTCGTCGCCACCACCCGCGCGGACGGCCGGCCGCAGATGTCGCCGGTGTCCGGCGGCGTCGACGCCGAGGGCCGCCTGGTGATCTCGACCTACCCCGGCCGGGCGAAGACGCGCAACGCCGAGCGCCGTTCCGCGGCCTCGGTCCTCGTGCTGTCCGACGACTGGAACGACGCGTGGATCCAGGTCGACGGCGACGCCGAGGTGCTGCACATGCCCGAGGCGGAGGACGCGCTCGTCGACTACTACCGCAGCATCTCGGGGGAGCACCCGGACTGGGACGAGTACCGCGCGGCGATGCGCCTGCAGGACAAGTCGCTGCTGCGCATCACGCCGACGCGCTGGAGCCCGATCGCGACCGGCGGCTTCCCGGCCGACGTCGCGGCGCGGCTCGACGCGCCGCGCCCCGACGTCCTGAACCCCGACGACCGGGCGTGATCCGCCCCCGCCTCACCCGGGCCGGCCGGGCCTGGCGCGACGCGGTGGCCGGCCCGCGGCTGCTGCTCGCGCTGAAGACCGCGGTGGCGGTGGGCATCGCCTGGGCCGTCGCGCCGCACGTGCCCGGAGTCGCCGAGCAGTACCCGTACTACGCGCCGCTCGGCGCGCTGGTCAGCATGTACCCGACGCTGATGGGCTCGGCGAAGACCGGGCTGCAGACGCTCCTCGGGCTCGCAGCCGGCATCGGGCTGGCGGTGCTGGTCGTGGTGACGGTCGGCCCGACCTGGTGGACGATCCCGTTGATCGTGGGCATCGGCGTGGTGCTCTCGGGGACCGGCTGGTTCGGCGCGGGCCGCGAGTACGTGCCGATGGCGGCGCTCTTCGTCCTGATCATCGGCGGCGCGAAGGCGGAGGACTACTCGCTCGGCTACCTCGTGCAGATGGCGGTCGGCGTGGTCGTCGGGCTGCTGGTCAACCTCCTCGTCGCTCCGGGGCTGACCTCCGAGGCGGCGACCGCCCGGGTCGACGAGTTCGAGCGCCAGCTCGGGCGACACCTGCACGACATGGCGACGGCCCTCGAAGAGACCTGGCCGCCCGAGCACGAGGCCTGGTCGACCAACGGCGAGCAGCTCGCGGCGACCGCGACCGAGGTGCGGCGGGCGCTGGTCGACGGCGACGAGAGCCGCAAGGGCAATCCGCGCGCTCTGCTGCACCGGCACAGCTCCCGGACCGACCACCTCCGCCTCGCGACCCTGGACGGGACGCTCTTCCACGTCCGCGACATGACGGCCGCGCTGGCGGACACGATCTGGAACCGCCCGGGCGCGCTGCCCTTCGACGCCGAGCTGGCGGCGCCGCTGAGCGCGGCCTGCCACGCGGTCGGCGACGCGGTGGTGACGGGCGGCTCGCCGGAGGACCGCTCCCTGGAGCCGGCGGAGAGGGCGGTCGACGACCTCGCGCGCGCCGTCGACGCCCGCGCTGCGGCGACCGGAACGAGCATGGGCCCGGGCGTCCTGGTCGCGATCCATCTGCGCCGCATCCTCGTGGAGCTGCCCCGGGACGACCCGCTGCGTACTCCAGCGGCGAGTGCGGAGGGATCGCGTGCGGAAGGATGAGGGGATGACTCCGGAGCTCCTCGA
The DNA here is from genome assembly GCF_022815525.1 of Rathayibacter sp. VKM Ac-2927. Lineage (NCBI taxonomy): Bacteria > Bacillati > Actinomycetota > Actinomycetes > Micrococcales > Microbacteriaceae > Rathayibacter > Rathayibacter sp. VKM Ac-2927. The sequence goes on along the minus strand of NZ_JALGRT010000003.1, from coordinate 446,162 downwards.
CCGATTCGCGCACTGGTTCGACGAGGGGGCGCCGGTCGCGCCGTCGCTGGGCTGGGCGCTGTTCGACCGCGACGGGCTGATCGCCCGGCACGGTCGCGGGGAGCACCGGCTCGACGGCGCCGCGCCGGACGCCGGCACCGTGCACCGCATCGCGTCGATGTCGAAGAGCTTCGAGGCGGCGGCGGTGCTGATCCTCCGCGACCGCGGGCTGCTCGACCTCGACGACCGGGTGAGCGCGCACGTGCCCGAGTTCGTGGATCCTGTCGACGCCGCGGGCCGGGAGCTGCCGGTGACGCTCCGGATGCTGCTCAGCAACTGCTCGGGGCTGCCCGAGGACAACGGCTGGGCCGACCACGTGATGGCGATGCCGCGGGCCGAGTTCCTCGCGCTGATCGCGCGCGGTCTGACCTTCACCGAGCGGCCGGGCGAGGTCTACCAGTACTCGAACATCGGCTTCTGGCTGCTCGGGGTGATCGTCGAGAACGTCTCCGGCGAGGACTTCGTCGCGTTCGCGACCCGGACGATCCTGGAGCCGCTCGGCCTCGCGAGCACACGCTACGACGTGAACCCCTACCCCGAGGGAACCGACCTCGCGCAGGGCTTCAGCAGCTTCGACGAGGGCGCCACCTGGACCGCCCGCCCGTACACCGGCACCGGCGTGGGCGCCTGCGCCGCGAGCATGTTCAGCACCGTCGGCGACATCGCGCGCTGGAGCGGCTGGCTGTCGTCGGCGTTCGAGGGCGCCGACGGCGGCATCGACGACGGGGACGCCGACGAGGCCGTGCTCAGCCGCGCCTCCCGCCGCGAGATGCAGCGCGGCTGGACTCCGGTGCCCGCGCTCAGCCCGCGGGCCGGGGAGAGCACGCTCGACGGCTCCGCCTACGGGCTCGGCCTCGTGATCGAGCAGGACGTCCGCTTCGGAGCGATCGCGCACCACTCCGGCGGGCTGCCCGGCTGGTCCTCGAACATGCGCTGGCACCTCGAGTCGGGCCTGGGCGTCGTGGTCTTCGCGACAACGAACGGCGCCAAGCTCGCCGCCGCGGCCACGGGCCTGCTGCGCGCGGCGCTCGAGGACGCGGAGCCGCCGGCGCGCACCATCGCGGTGCACCCGTCGACGCTGGCGGCCGCGGCGGCCGTCGAGGCGGCGATCGTCGGTCCCGGCGACCCCGCGCGGGCCGAGGAGCTCTCCGGCGGCGTGCTGTTCAGCCCGAACCTCCTGAGCGACGTGCCCGCCGAGGTGCGCGCCCGCCGCCTCGCCGCGGTGCTGGCGGAGGTCGGCGGGCTCGCGGAGGAGCCGACCGCCCGGCCCCTGCGCGAGCGGCTGCTCTGGAGCGCCTCCGCGGCCCACGTCGCCTTCACGCTGCCCGGCCGGGACGGCGAACTCGAGGTCCGGCTGGAGATGACGCCGACCCTCCCCGCGCTGCTGCAGCGCCTGGACGTCGTGAAGCGGGAGGCGCTCGAGTCGCCGCCGGTGGTCCGCTCCTACCGCCCCACCCTGGACTAGGCGCACATCGGGACAGCGCACATCGGAACAGGGCAGGCTGGTCGGATGACTGCGCGCACTCCCGACGACCACCGCCTCGACCGGGTCCGCGTCCGCGGCGCCCGCGAGAACAATCTGCGCGACGTGGACGTGGACATCCCGCGCGACGCGCTCGTCGCTTTCACCGGTGTCTCCGGCTCGGGCAAGAGCTCGCTCGCGTTCGGCACGCTCTATGCGGAGGCGCAGCGCCGCTACTTCGAGTCGGTCGCGCCGTACGCGCGGCGGCTGATCGATCAGGTCGGGGTGCCGGACGTCGACGCGATCGACGGACTCCCGCCCGCCGTCGCGCTGCCGCAGCGCCGGTCCGGTGGCTCGGCGCGCTCGACCCTGGGCAGCGCGACCACGCTCTCGTCCGTGGTGCGGATGGTCTTCTCCCGGGTCGGCACCTACCCCGAGGGCGCGCCGATGCTCCTCGCGGAGGACTTCTCCGCGAACACCGTCCAGGGCGCCTGCCCCGCCTGCCACGGGATCGGCCGCGTCTACGACGTGCCCGAGGAGCTGATGGTGCCGGACGACTCGCTCTCGATCCGCGACGGCGCGCTCGCGGCCTGGCCGACCGCCTGGCACGGCAAGCAGCTGCGCGACAGCCTGATCTCGCTCGGCTACGACATCGACGTGCCCTGGCGGACCCTGCCGGCCGAGGAGCGCGAGTGGATCCTTCACACGCAGGAGTCGCCGCAGGTGCCGGTCTGGACGGATCGCGGACCGGCGGAGGTACGGGCGGCCGTGGCGGCGGGGGCCGAGCCGCGGTACATGAGCACGTTCCTCGGGGTGAAGCGCTACGTGATGGACACCTTCGCGGGCTCGAAGAGCGCCCGGATGCGCGAGCGCGCGGCCACGTTCCTGGTCAGCGTCGCCTGCCCGGACTGCCACGGCAAGCGGGTGAAGCCCGAGGCGCTGGCGGTGAGCTTCGAGGGGTTCGACATCACGGAGCTCTCGGCGCTGCCGCTCGAGGAGCTCGCGGCGCTGCTGGCCCGCGTGCTCGAGCGGGACTGGGTGCCGGTGGGCGGTGGCCCGCTCGCCCCGGAGACCCGGCTCGCCGCCCAGCGCCTGGTCTCGGATCTGCTCGGCCGGATGGCGCCGATCGTCGACCTCGGCCTGGGCTACCTGTCGCTGGACCGCTCGACGCCGACGCTGTCCTCGGGCGAGCTGCAGCGGATGCGCCTCGCGACCCAGGTGCTCTCGCGGCTGTTCGGCGTGGTCTTCGTGCTCGACGAGCCGTCGACGGGGCTGCACCCGGCCGACACGGAGGCGCTGCTCGGCATCCTGCGCTCGCTGAAGGACAGCGGCAACACGGTCTTCTTCGTCGAGCACTCGCTCGACGTGATCCGCGAGGCCGACTGGATCGTCGACATCGGCCCGGCGGCCGGCTCGGGCGGCGGCACCGTCGTCTACTCGGGCGAGCTCGACGGGCTGCGCGAGGTGGACCACTCGATCACCCGGCGCTACCTCTTCCCCGAGACCGCGGAGCCGACGCCGCCGCTGCCCGCCCGGCGGACGCCCGACGCGCAGGTCCGGCTGGTCGACGTGGCGCGCAACAACCTCCGCGGGCTCGACGTGTCGTTCCCGCTCGGCGCGCTGACCGCGGTGACGGGGGTGTCCGGGTCGGGGAAGTCCACGCTGGTCAATCGGGCACTGCCCGATCTGCTGCGCGCGAGTCTGCAGGCGGATCTGGCGGGGGAGAGCCCGGAGCCGGACGAGTCCTCCTCCGACGACCCGCTGCTCGACGCGGACACCGCCGTCACCACCGGCAGCGCGACCGGGCCGGCGGAGCGGCTGCGCCGGGTCGTGCAGGTCGGCCAGACGCCGATCGGGCGCACCTCGCGCTCCAACGTCGCGACCTACACCGGGCTCTTCGACCGCGTCCGCGCGCTGTTCGCGGCGACTCCCGAGGCGAAGCGGCGCCACTACGGTGCCGGCCGCTTCTCCTTCAACATGCCCAGCGGCCGCTGCCCGGTCTGCAAGGGCGAGGGGACCATGGAGGTCGAGCTGCTCTTCCTGCCGACGGTGCAGGCGCCGTGCACGGAGTGCGGCGGGACGCGCTACAACGCCGAGACGCTCGAGGTGACCTGGGGCGGGCGCTCGATCGCCGAGGTGCTCGCGCTGAGCGTGACCGAGGCCCGCGAGGTCTTCGCCGAGGAGACGGAGATCGCCCGGCACCTCGACGCGCTGCTCGACGTGGGCCTCGGCTACGTCGCGCTCGGGCAGCCCGCGCCGGAGCTGTCCGGGGGCGAGGCGCAGCGGGTGAAGCTCGCGTCGGAGCTGCGGCGGGCGCAGCGCGGCGACACGCTCTACCTGCTCGACGAGCCGACGTCGGGACTGCACCCGGCCGACGCGGACCGGCTGCTCGGCCACCTGCAGCACCTCGTCGACGCGGGCAACACGGTGATCGTCGTCGAGCACGACATGCGGATCGTCGCCGACGCGGACTGGGTGATCGACCTCGGGCCCGGCGCCGGAGACGCCGGCGGCGCGATCGTCGCGACCGGCACGCCGGAGCAGGTCGCGCGGGCGGAGGGCAGCCGGACGGCGCCGTACCTGCTGGCCGCGCTGGAGCGGCGCTCGTAGGGCATCGGCGTCGCGCGGAGGGGGAGTGCCCGGCGGGTGGCCGAGGGGCTAGCGTGTGCCGCATGCCCGCCTCCTCCCGCCGTGTCGTCCCGGCGCTCCTCGCCTCCGCCCTCGTCGCCGGGGCTCTCGCCCTCCCGGCGCCCGCCCTCGCCGACACCGCTGTGAAAGCGGGGACGAGCGGAGGCACCAGCTCCGGCGACCCGTACTTCCCCGGCCTCGGCAGCTCGGGCTTCGACGCGCTCAGCTACAGCCTGTTCCTCACCTACGACCCGGCGCCGCGGGCGCTCACCGGCCGGGCTGTCGTGACTCTCGCGCCGACGCAGGAGCTGAGCTCGTTCTCCTTCGACCTGCGCGGACCGACGGTCTCGAAGGTGTCGGTGAACACGAAGGGCGCGGCCTTCACGCAGGTCGGCGACGAGCTGACGATCACGCCGTCCCGCTCGCTGAAGAAGGGCGCGCCGACCCTGGTCGACATCCGCTACGCCGGCACGACCGGCAACCCGGTCGACGGCACCGGCGCCCCGTACGGCTGGTGGTCGACCGACGACGGCGCGCTGGTCGCGAGCGAGCCCGACGGCGCCTCGACCTGGTACCCGGTGAACGACTCGCCTGCCGACAAGGCCCGCTACTCCTTCACCCTCACGGTCCCGGAGGGGCGCACCGCCGTCGCCAACGGGGTGCCGGTGGGCTCGCCGGTCACCCGCAACGGCTGGACCACGTCGAGCTGGGTCGAGACCAGTCCGATGGCGAGCTACCTCGCGATGGTGAACATCGGCGACTACGACCTCGTCCCCTCCCGGGCGGGCGGCGTCGTCAGCATCGACGCGGTCGATCGCGACATCACCGGCGAGGCGCGGGCGAGCACCGAGGCCGCCCTCGCGCGCCAGGGCGAGATCATCGACTACTTCACGGGCGTCTTCGGCGCCTACCCGTTCCGCTCCGGGGGAGCCGTCGTCGACGACGAGGAGATCGGCTACGCGCTCGAGACGCAGGGACGCTCGTTCTACTCGGGCAGCGCCGACACCTCGACCGTCGCGCACGAGATCTCGCACCAGTGGTTCGGCGACAGCGTCACCCCGCGGCTCTGGTCGGACATCTGGCTGAACGAGGGCTTCGCCACCTACGCCGAGTGGCTGTGGGCGGAGCACGACGGCGGCCCGACCGTCGAGGAGTCGGCCGCGGAGGTCGCGTCGATCCCCGCCGACGACCCGTTCTGGGCCACGCAGGTCGCGGATCCCGGCGCGCTCGGCCTCTTCGACAGCCCGATCTACGCACGCGGCGGACTCACCCTGGTCGAGCTGCGCTCCACGATCGGCGACGAGGCCTTCGGCACGCTGCTGCAGCGCTGGGCCGCCGAGAACCGCTACGGCACCGTGGCCACGGCCGACCTCCAGGACCTCGCCGAGTCGGTCTCCGGCCAGGACCTGACCGCCTTCTTCGACACCTGGCTCCGGACCCCGTCGAAGCCCGCGGGCCTCTAGCCGCCGGGCGCCGCCTCGCGGAGCGGTGGATCTCGATACGCCCTCTGCGAGAGCTACTCGATCAGCATGAATCGGCACCGGCGTGCTGAGCAGGCGTGACGGACCCATGTTGGTCGAGTAGCGCGGAGCGCGTATCGAGACCCACCCACCGGGTGACGGTGGATCTCGATACGCCCTCTCCGAGGGCTACTCGGTCAGCATGGATCGGCATCGGCGTGCTGAGCAGGCGTGAGCGGGCCGACGGACCATGAAGCGGCGCATGGGCGAGCGCGAGCGCGCTCATTTCATGTTGGTCGAGTAGCGCGCAGCGCGTATCGAGACCTACCCGCCTGACGAGGGTGGATCTCGATACGCCCTCTGCGAGGGCTACTCGATCAGCATGAGGCGGCGCGTATCGAGACCGGCGTTCGTCAGAACGGGGGTGGTGCGTCGTCGAAGCGGGGGCCCGGCGGGGCGCCGGCGAGGGCGGGTGGGCGGATCGTGACGAGGCGGCCGGTGGGGGTGGTCCAGACGATGCTGCCGTCCTTGCGGGGGACGTAGGTCCAGCGGTCGCCGTGGCGGACGTGGTGGTGGGACGTGCAGAGGGAGACGAGGTTCTCGAGGGACGTCTCTCCGCCGTTGCGCCATTCGATCGTGTGGTCGGCCTCCGCCCGGGACGCGGTGCGGGTGCAGCCGGGGAAGCGGCAGGTCTGGTCGCGCAGCTGGAGGTGCAGACGCATCTGCGGCGGCGGGACTCGGTAGGTGCGGCCGACGGAGACGACCGCGCGGGTATCGGGGTCGGTGAGGACTCGGGTGAACGACGCGCCCCTCTCGACCAGCGCTCGGGCGAGATCGGCCGGAATGAGGCCGTAGCCGTCGAGGTCCGCGGGGGCATCGTCCAGACCGGCAGCAGTCGATGCGGCGAGCGTGAGGCGCACCTCCGCGCGGATCCCGGGCACGTACGACGCCGACACCTGAGGGCCATCGCCCGCGGGTGTGGTGCCGGCGATGTCGCCGTCACGCAGCAGATCGGTGAAGACGTCGGCCTTCAGCTGCGCCAGCGTGCGCTCGTCGCCGCCGTCGCGGAGGGACCGGGCGATGCGGTCGACGCGCTCGGCGATGCCCATCGCGTCCGGCGCGGGCAGCAGCGCGCAGAGCGTCGCCATGCCGTCGACCTCCGGCGAGATCCAGACGGCGCGGTCCTGCCGGGCGCGGACGTGCCGCTGGGCGAGGGGCTCCTCGTGCAGCTCGTCGCGCAGCCGGGCGACGATCCGCCTCAGCTGCGTCGGGGTCACGTCCGGGGCGACCTCGGCGGCGCGCTCGTCGAACCGGGCGCGGGAGCCGGGAGGCAGGGTGGCGGCGGTCGCGCAGACGATCTCGCTCGAGTCCCACAGCAGCCGGCCCTCGGCCAGCAGGGCGCGGGTGCGGGGGAGGTCCTCGACGAGCAGCCGGGCGTGCTCGAGGACCGTCTCCGTGGCCCGCTCGGACAGGCGCAGCTTGACCGCGAACTCGGCCCGGATGGACCGCTCGATCAGGGAGCGCGCCTCGCTGCGGGAGAGTGACTTGCCGCGGGCGAACGCGTCGGGGACGGTGACCGCCGCGCGGTAGGCGAGGTGCAGGGTCTGCGCGCGGGAGAGGAGCAGCTGTGCGGAGGTGCGTCCGATCTCCGCGGCGATGTCGGTCAGCGCGTCGACGGCCGAGAGCGCGCCCGGCTGTCCTGCCGCTCCCGGGTCGCTGTGCTCATCCATACGCGTATTGAACCAGGGACCACCGACACCCGAGCGGTCGCCGGGTGGAACCCTAAGAGAGCCTTCGAAAGTCCGGTCTGTGGAGGAGTGACTCGTCCACGTCAGCCGCCGCACCGGCGGCCCGCCCGCGCAGGGTGACGATCGGCGCCACCTCCGTCCAGCCGAGGCTCGAGTAGAGCGCGCGCCCGCCGACGCTCGCCATCAGGAGTCCCGTGGTCGCGCCGTTCTCCGCCGCCCAGGCGCTGAGGCCGGTCATCACCAGGCCGCCGAGGCCGCGGCGGCGGAACCGCGGAGTCGTCTCGATCCGGTCGAAGACGACGTCGCCGCCGCCGCTCAGCGCCGCCTGACCGCGGGCCGCGACCTCGCCCTCCGCCTCGATGCGGGCGTGCGCGACGCGACCACTCGTCTCGATCCGCACCTGCGGCGGCCTCGCGGCCCTCCGGAGCCGGGTGGTCATCATCCGCTCGTCGCTGGTCACGGGGTCGAGGCCGGCCACCGCGTCGCGCTCGCGCTCGTCGAGGTCCCCGACGATCGTCAGCCAGACGTCGGGCGCGGTGACGGCGGCGGTGAGTCGGCGCAGCTCGGGCAGCGAAGGCTCCGCGATCACGTACTCCCGGGAGCGGGTCTCCGCCGCGACCTCGACGAGCCGGCCGTCCCCGTCGCGCCGCACGAGCATCCCGCGCGACTCGCACCACCCCGCCACCCAGCGGTCCACCAGCTCTCGCGACACGACCATGACGGCACCGTACCCGGACACCCGAGCCGGTCCGATCAGGGCACGAGGTGCTGGGTGATCGATCCGCGGAGCGACCACACCGGCAGAGGGCGGGGGCGGGGCGGGGCCTCTTCAGTCCCGACGTCGTGGGGGTGGGTGGATCTCGAGACGCCCTCTGCGAGGGCTACTCGATCAGCATGCTTGTGTGCGACGTCAGCAGGACGAAGTGGGCGGCTCGCCCCATGCTGGTCGAGTAGCGCGCAGCGCGTATCGAGACCCGGTCGTCGGGTGACGGTGGATCTCGATGCGCCCTCTGCGAGGGCTACTCGATCAGCATGATGCGCACGAGTGACACCTGCGTCTCCGCACGCTGGTCGAGCAGCCCCGCAGGGGCCCCTCGAGAGCCCAGCTGCCCCGAGGACGGCGGTCTGATTCGCGCCCGCATCACTTCTCCGGGGTGACGACGAGGCCGACCCCGCCGCCGCGGCGGACGGGCTCGGCGGCGGCGGTCATCAGGCCGGAGGGGTCGACCTCGATGGCGGCGACCGCGCCGATCTGCGCGGCCGAGGTGAAGGTGTCGCCCGAGGGCGTCAGCTGCTGGCCGAAGGGCGCGAGATCGTCGGCGTAGGCCTCGATGAAGCCGGGCTCGGCGGAGGTGGACGCGGTGTTGCGCTGCGACGCCCGGGGCGCGGCCACCGCCTCCGGCAGCGTCATGCCGAGGTCGATGCGGTTCACGAGCGTCTGCAGCACGGTCGTGATGATCGTCGCTCCGCCCGGCGAGCCGACGACGAACTTCACCGCCCCGTCCTCGAGCACGATCGTCGGCGACATCGAGGAGCGCGGGCGCTTGCCGGGCTCGATCCGGTTCGGGTCGCCCTCCACGGGCGTCGCGGAGAAGTCGGTCAGCTCGTTGTTGAGGAGGAAGCCGCGGCCGGGGACGGTCATCGCCGAGCCGCCGGTCTGCTCGATCGTCAGCGTGTAGGACGCCGCGTTGCCCCACTTGTCGACGACGGAGAGGTGCGTGGTCGAGACGTTCTCGGTGTCCGGCTGCTCCGCGCTGACGGCGGTCGCGCAGCCGACGCCGTCGAGCGCGCCCGGGGCGACCGGCCGCGTGGAGGCGGCCGCCGGGTCGATGGTGCAGTCGCGGGAGTCCGCGAACTCCTGGCTGAGCAGCGTCTCGGTCGGCACGTCGACGAAGGCCGGATCGCCCACGTACGCGCCGCGGTCGGCGAAGGCGCGGGCCGACGCCTCGAGGTAGAGGTGCAGAGCGCTGCCGGTGTCCTCGGCGGCGAGGTCATGGTTCTCGAGGATGTTCAGCGCCTCGCCGATCGCGATGCCGCCCGAGGAGGAGGGCGCCATGCCGTAGACGTCGAGCCCGCGGTAGGAGGTGTGGGTCGGCGCCTGCTCGGACACCGAGTAGCCGGCGAGGTCGTCCTCGGTCATCGAGCCGGCCGGGGCGGGGAGGGTCGAGCCCTCCGCGAGTCGCGGGTTCTGCACCGTGTCGGCGATCTCGGCCGCGAGCGGTCCGTCGTAGAACGCGCTCGGCCCGCGAGCGGCGATCCGGGCGAGGGTCTTCGCGAGGTCCGGGTTGCGGAAGGTGCTGCCGACCGCCGGAGCGTCGCCACCGGGGAGGAACAGCTCCGCGGTGTCGGGGAACTGCTGGAAGCGCTCGAGGTTGTCGAGCGTCTGGCTGCGGAAGGTCTCGTCCACCGGGAAGCCCTTGGCCGCGAGCACGATCGACGGGGCCAGCACGACCGGGAGCGGGAGGGTGCCGAAGCGATCGACCGCGGCGTCCCAGGTCGCGACCGTGCCGGGGACGCCGACCGCGACTCCGGACGAGACGAGCTGCGGGGTGAACGGGTACGGCGCACCGGTCGCCGGGTCGAGGAAGGCGTCCGGAGTGATGCCGGCCGGTGCCGTCTCGCGGCCGTCGATGGTGCTCACCTCGCCGGTCTTCGCATCGAAGTAGACGAAGTAGCCGCCGCCGCCGATCCCGGCGCTGTACGGCTCGGTGACGCCGAGGGCCGAGGCCGTCGCGACGGCGGCGTCGGCCGCGTTGCCGCCGCGCTTGAGCACCTCGAGGCCGACCCGGCTCGCGAGCGCGTCGACCGAGGAGACCGCGCCGCCGGAGCCGACCGACGTCGACGGCGAGACGACCGGACCGCCGAGCGCGTCGCGGAGCTCCTGCGCCGTCGGGAGACCGCGGCTCGGGACGCCGGGGAACGGCCAGTCGAGCGCGGCGGCGGGTGCGGCGCCCGCCACTCCGAGGGAGGCGACGGCGACCAGCGCGAGCGCCGCCCGTCGGAGACTGCGGATCGTGGCCATGGGGTTCCTCCATCGGAACTCGGTGCGGGCGGAGCAGGTGCCTCCAACCTAGGCCGGTGGCGGGTCGAGGGGCCAGCACTCCGCGCCTCCGAGACGGGGGAGGGCGGGCCGGGGACGGCGGAAGGGCCGCCCCGGTGGGGACGGCCCTTCTGCGATCAGTGCCCGGGGATCAGTGCCCGAGGATCAGTGCCCGAGGATCAGCGCTTCACGGTGAAGGCGAGGGTGATCGCCTTGCCCGACTGCGCACCGGTGACCGTGACGCTGTAGTCCCCGGGGGTGGTGGGGGCCTTCGCGGTGGCGGTCAGCGCGCCGTCGTTGAGGTCGCGCGTCGCCGTGCGCTCGGTGAAGAGCGGCGCGGAGCCGATGAGCTGCGTGTCGCCCTGGAAGCCCTCCGCCGTCAGGGTGATCCGGGCTCCGGGGGCGAAGGCGCTGCCCGAGAGCTCGGCGGTGGCGCCGAAGCTCAGGTTCCGGATGTCGCGGTCGAGGCCGAGCGCGTTCGAGATGGTGAAGAACGTGTCGCTCTGGTCGGTGAGGCCCGCGACGTTGGCCGCGCCGGGTCCGTAGGCCGCGATGCGCAGCTGCGTGCCGGTGTGCTGCTGCGAGCCGCCCTCGGCGGCCGTGCCGTAGGACACCTTCATCGTGCTGCCGTCGACCGTCTTCAGCGCGGTGCTGAGCGAGGTCGGCGGGGTGGAGTCGACGATCTGGCTGGAGTGCGCGTGGTCGGCGGTGACGATGACGAGGGTGTTCCCGTCCGCCTCGGCGAACGCGAGCGCGGCCTGGACGGCCTCGTCGAGGTCGACGGTCTCGCCGATCTGGCCGCAGGCGTTCGCGGCGTGGTCCTGCTTGTCGATGCTGGCGCCCTCGACCTGGAGGAAGAAGCCCTCGTCGCCGGTGTCGAGCAGGTCGATCGCCTTCTCGGTCATCGCGCGCAGGGTGGGCTGCTCGGCGGGACGCGCGGGGTTCGCGATGCAGGTCTGCGGCGCGGCGTCGGCGCCGCCGACGGTCGCGGGGGTCGGCGCGTAGCGCACGGGCAGGTTGCCCGAGTTGAACAGGCCGAGCACCGGCGCATCCTGGTCGGCGACGGTCAGCGCGTCGAGCTGGTCCGCCGTACCGGCCGTCGTCGCGTCGCCGAGCACCTGGTAGCCGCGCTCGTCGGCCTGCTGGAACAGGGTCTGCCCGGCCCAGTCGCCCGCCTTCGCGGTCTGCGCGAACGTGGCGGAGCCGCCGCCGAGGGTGAGGTCGGCGCGGGTGTCGAGGATCTGCTCGCTGATCGAGCCGAGTCCGCCGTTCTCGAGCGCGTCGTTCCCGCAGCTGGCGCTGTCGGGTCCGTAGCAGCTGCGCGCGTCGACGTGCGCGGCCTGCACAGCCGGAGTCGCGTCCTGGATCTCGGCGGTGGTGACGTTGCCGGTCTTCAGGCCGTTCGCCTTCGCGATCTCGAGGAGGGTGTCCTTGCGCTCCTGGTCGATGTCGACCGAGATCGCGTTGTCGTAGGTCTTGGTGCCGGTCGCCCAGGCGCTGCCGGTCGCGGCGGAGTCGGGCACGTAGTCCGGGGCGCCCTTGACGGCACCGGTCGCGGGGTCGTCGGCGCGGTAGAGCGAGTACGTCGTGTACTGGCCGGTGATCGGCAGGGCGTCGATACCGGGGAAGCGGCCAGCGGCGCCGTAGGCGTAGTTGCGGGCGACCGTGATCTCGGAGTCGCCCATGCCGTCGCCGATCAGGAGGATGACGTTCTTCGCGTCCTGCTCCTTCACGGCCGCGCGCAGCGAGTCGGAGAGGTCGGCGTCGACGGGGGAGATGCGGGCGGCGCCACCGGTGGCGGCGAGGTCGGCGGCGCCGATGGCGGTGGCCGCGCCGGGGGCGGCCAGGGCGGCGGCGCCGACCAGGGCGACGGCCGTGAGGGCCAGTGCGGTGCGTCCGCGGTGCGCGGAGCGGGGCAGTCGTGTCACGTCGGGGACTCCTTGGGGTGAGGGCCCCTGAGAAGGGGCTCACCCAGCACACTCCTGATTCCCGCTCCCGTGGGTGAACGGCGATGCATAGCCAAGTGAACTTTCCGCCTGCCGGTCCCGGTGGCGAGCGCGTGCGGTGACCCCGTGCGGGGGACAACTCGGGCGGATCCGGCACCGGACTCGAAGCCGAGCATTAGCGTGACCCTCGGTGGCCGCCGCCGCCGTCGAACGCCCCGAGAGGACCCCATGACCAGCCCCCGCCCCGTCTCGCGCCGCACCGCGACGACCGCCGCCCTGTGGAGCGCCCCCGTCCTCCTCGCCGCCTCCGCTGCTCCGCTCGCCGCCGCCTCGACGGCGGTCTCGGCCTCGCTCGGCATCGTCTCCGGCGGGCTCTCGAACGGCGGCGGGGACCTCTACGCGGGCCAGTTCACCCCGGTCGTCTACGCCGCTCGGGACAGCGAGCCCGTGCGCGACATCGTCGCCCGGATCACGTTCGACACGGGCGACAGCGACGTCGTGCTGTCCGACTTCGTCCTCGAGGAGGGCGCCTGGGTCGTCGTGGAGCCGCTCGGCTCCCGCACGCCGGGCGTCGTCGTCCTCGCCTGGTCGGACGCGACCGGCCTCCGAGACGGCGAGTCTCCGGTCCCGCCGCAGTTCAGCGTCCATGCGTCGGGCTACATCGTCAGCTGCCTCGTCTCACTGACGAGCACCTCGGCCGCTCCGATCGAGGACTACCTCACCATCGCGGTGGTCTGACGCGCAATCAGAGCGCCCGCGGCCGGTAGGTCTCGATCAACGCGTCGAAGAGCCGATCCATCCGCTCGTCCACCGTCCGCCGCGCCGGGTCCGCGTCGTACCACTCGACGATCTCGCGCGCGCCGTCGCTGAAGCGGGTCGAGGGCGCGAACGCCGGCACCAGGCTCCGGATCTTCGCGTTGTCGAAGACCATCGAGTGGGCCTTGTCGCCGACGATGCCCGCGCCCAGCTCCGGGTCGGCCGCGGCGATCGCGTCGGAGGTGACGTGCACGATCCGCGCCTCGGTGCCCGCGGCGGTCGCGAGGTCGTGGTGGATGCGGTCCCAGGTGGGCGTCTCGTCGCCGGTGATGTGGAACGCCTCGCCGATCGCCGCCGGCGCGCCGAGCAGCCCCACGAGGCCGACGGCGACGTCGCGGCTGTGGGTGATCGTCCAGAGCGAGGTGCCGTCGCCGGGCACGACCACCTCGAGTCCGCGCCGCATCCGGTCGATGACGGTCCAGCCGCCGTCGACCGGCAGCGCGGTGCGGTCGTAGGTGTGCGAGGGGCGGACGATCGTCACCGGGAAGCCGGTGCGCCGGTACTCGCCGACCAGCAGGTCCTCGCAGGCGATCTTGTCCTGCGAGTAGCTCCAGTACGGGTTCCGCAGCGGCGTCGACTCCGTCACCGGCACGCGTGCCGGCGGCTTCTGGTAGGCCGAGGCCGAGCTGATGAAGACGTACTGGCCGGTGCGGCCGGCGAACAGGTCGATGTCCTGCTGCACGTGCTCGGGGGTGAACGCCGCGAACTCGATCACCGCGTCGAAGCGCTCGGCGCCGAGGGCCTCGCGCACGGAGGCCGGGTCTCGGACATCGGCGGTCAGCGTCCGGACGCCCTCGGGCAGCGGGCGGATGGAGGTCCGGCCGCGGTTCAGCACGGTCACCTCGTGCCCGACGGCGAGGGCGCGGCGGACGCCCTCGGAGCTGATGATGCCCGTTCCTCCGATGAACAGAACGCTGAGGGGCACGGCGGACCCGACCTTTCCGGATGAGGGCTGCGCGCTCCGCTCCGGAAGCGGAGGGACGTCGTCGAGCACCGCCTCCATCAGCGCACACTCCGGCGCTCCCGTCGAGGGGGTGGCGGGACCCTCCCTCCGGCGGCGATCGCGTCCTAGCGTGGAGTCATGACCCTGCAGCTCACCCTCAACAACGGCGTCACCCTTCCCGCTCTCGGGCTCGGCGTTTTCCAGAGCGCGCCCGAGGAGACGACCGCCGCCGTGCAGTCGGCCCTCGAGGCCGGCTACCGCCACATCGACACCGCCGCCGCGTACGGCAACGAGCGCGAGGTCGGCGAGGGCCTCCGCCGCTCGGGCCTGGACCGCTCGGAGGTGTTCGTCGAGACGAAGGTCTGGGTCACCGACTACGGCTACGACGAGACCCTGCGCGCGTTCGAGAAGGCGACCGGCAAGCTCGGCGTCGAGCAGCTCGACCTGCTGATCCTGCACCAGCCCGTCCCGTCCCGCTTCGACACCACCGTCGCCGCCTACCGGGCGCTGGAGAAGCTCCTCGCCGACGGCGGCGTGCGCGCGATCGGCGTCAGCAACTTCACGCCCGCGCACCTGGCGCGCCTCCTCGCCGAGGTCGACGTCATCCCCGCCGTCAACCAGGTCGAGCTGCACCCGTACTTCGCGCAGCCCGACCTCCGCCGCGAGCACGCCGAGCGCGGGATCCTCACCCAGGCCTGGTCGCCGATCGGCGGCATCACCTTCTACCCCGGCTGGGGCGACGAGCGCCGCAGCGTGATGGACGACGCGACGATCGGCGCCATCGCGACCGAGCACGGCAAGAGCCCCGCGCAGGTGATGCTCCGCTGGCACCTGCAGCAGGGCCGCTCCGCGATCCCCAAGTCGACGAACCCCGAGCGTATCGCCGCGAACATCGACGTCTTCGACTTCGAGCTCTCCGACGACGAGCTCGCCCGGATCGACGCCCTCGACACCGGCGTCCGCAGCGGCCCCGACCCCGACGTGGAGCGGCCGGCGCTCTTCGAGCGCACGATCCCCGAGGCGTGAGCCGTGACGACGCCTCCCGACGCCCAGCACCCCGACCCGCACCACGCCCCGCACCCCGCACAGGAGGAGACACCATGACCGACCCGATCGGCATCCCCGAGGCCACCGCTCTCGAGAGCACCCGCCGCACCATCGCGATCCTCGGCGCGGGCGGCGATCTCACCGAGCGGCTGCTCCTGCCGGGTCTCGGCCGCGTCGCCGAGCTCGCCCGCGACTCCGAGCTGACCCTGATCGGCGCCGCCCGCACCCCGCAGTCCGACGACGAGTGGCAGGGGCTCGTCCGCCGGAGTCTCGAGGCCGCCGGGATCGCGGCGCACACCGTCGACGACCTCGCCTCGCGCGCCCGCTTCGTCGCCACCGACGCCTCCGACCCGGAGCAGCTGAAGGCCCTGCTCGACGCGTGCCCGTCGACGCCCGTGCTCTACGTCGCGCTGCCGCCGGCGATGGGCCACAAGGTCGCCGACTCGCTCTCGAAGCTGGACCTCCCGGAGGACCTCGTCGTCGCGATCGAGAAGCCGTTCGGCGAGGACCTCGACGACGCGATCGCGCTCAACGCCGCCTTCGCGCCCGTGATCTCCGAGGACCGCCTGTGGCGCATCGACCACTTCCTCGGCAACGCGACCGTCATGGGCATGCTCGGACTGCGCTTCGGCAACCGGCTGCTCGAGGCGAGCTGGAGCGCCGAGCAGATCGAGAAGATCGAGATCGTCTACGACGAGACGCTCGGGATCGAGGGGCGCGCCGCCTTCTACGACGGCACCGGCGCCCTGCGCGACATGCTGCAGAGCCACCTGCTGATGGTGCTCGCGCTCACGACGATGGAGCGCCCCGAGGAGGTCTCACCCGAGGACGTCCACGAGCGGATGGCCGAGGCGCTCGGCGCCGTCCGCCTCTGGCGCGACGACCCCGCCACCGCGCGCCGCGCCCGCTACACCGAGGGCCGGGTCGACGGCCGGTTCTTCCCCTCCTACGTCGACGAGCCCGACGTCGATCCGGAAGCCGGCACCGAGACGCTCGCGCAGCTGCTGCTCCAGGTCGACACGCCCCGCTGGGCCGGCGTGCCGTTCGCGCTGCGCTCCGGCAAGGCGATCGGGGACCCGCGCCACGAAGTCGCCGTGCACTTCCGCGCCGCGACCCCGCCGCGCGGCCTGGTCGGCGCCGACGACGGCGCGGGCACGGTCCTGCGGATGTCGCTCAAGGGCGGCGACGTCAGCCTCGACCTGCTGGTGAACAGCGCCGACGACCTGACCGACCTCGAGCGCACGACGCTCCAGGCGCAGCCCGGCGCCGCCACCCTCGACCCCTACGCGCAGGTGCTCGCCGGCATCCTCCAGGGCGACACCCTGCTGTCGGTGCCGGGCGCCGTCGCCGAGCAGTGCTGGCGGATCATCACGCCGGTGCTCTCGCACTGGGCCGAGGGCGGCACCCCGCTCGACGAGTACGAGGCCGGAAGCGCGGGCCCCGAGGGCTGGTAGCGCGCGCTGCCTGCTGGTCGAGCAGCCCTCCAGGGGCGTATGAGCTACATGCTGGTCGAGTAGCCCCGCAGGGGCGTATCGAGACCCTGGCGCCGCTCTCAGACGTCGACGAGGATCGTCCGGGTCGGGAGGCCGAGGAACGCGGGGGCCTCGCCCGTCGTCTCGGGGGAGACCGGGCCTCGGGTCACGGTCGCCGTGACACGGAACCCGCCCGGGGGAACCGGCGTCAGCGCGCAGTACATCCGTCCCGGGCCGAGGGACGCCACCTGCATCACCCGCCCGTCCCGGTCCGTGTAGCTGCCGTGGCTCCGATAGCGCCCGGCCGGGACCACGAGGTGGGCGGAGCGCGGGCGGTCGACGACCAGCCACTCCGACCAGTGCTCGACGTCGTGCTCGGCGGTCACGTCCATCCGGGCGTCGCTGAGCAGCTCGACCGGTGCTCCGGACACCACGCTGCGCGCTGCCCGGAGCTCGACGATGAAGTTCCCCGCGGACAGGGAGTCCAGGAAGAGACCGACGTACGGTCCGGCCTCGAGGGGTCGCGGAGCCGTTGCGGCGGACCCGGGGGCGCCGACCGCCGCGGCGAGGACGGGCGCCGTGCAGGCCATCGCGATCGCGGCGCGGCGGGTGACTCCCGGACCGTCCGAACGACTGCCGGACATGAGATCTCCCTCCGGTCGCACGGCTCCTCGCGACCCGTCGTGCCGCGCGCCCTCGGCTCGCCGAAACCGGACGGATGCCGCAATGCTCGGTCACCTGTCCGGATCCGCCGAATCGCTGGCGCGATGCGGTGAACCTGGCGCCGGGGCGTCGACGCGCGGGGTCGAGCAACGGGCGGGGGAGAGGTCGTCCGCTCAGTTCACCAGGCCGACGGTCTGGGTCCCGAAGCCGAGCGCGGTCTGCGCCTTCGGGTCGGTGCCCGGGTGGACGCGACCTCGCGTCACGGTCGCCGTCACGGAGAACCGTCCCCGGGGTTCCCTGGTGAAGTTGGTGTACCCGCTTCCCACGATCCTCGCGACCTGGAGGGTCACTCCGTCCTTGCCGGTGTAAGTCCCCCCGGAGGGGTAGGCGCCGGCCGGGATCAGGAGGTGCCCGGCGCGCGGGCCGTCGACGACGACCCCGCCGGACCAGCTCTCGATGTCGTGCTCCGACGCGATGTCCACCCTCGCCTCGTCGGCGAGCACGACGGGGGCTCCGGCTGCGCCGCTCCGCGCCACCCGCAGATCGATCCGGAACTCGCCCGCACGCCAGGGGATGAGGAAGAGCCCGACGTACGGTCCCTGGTCGACCGGGGCCGGTGCGGAGGCGGCCGCGCCCGGCGCCGCCACGGCGGCCGAGACCACCGGAGCGGTCCACGCGACCGCCGCCACGGCGGTCCGGCGCGTCACCCCTCGCTCGGCGCCGTCCCTCTCCTCGAAGCGTGCATCGTCCCGTCGAGCGTCCGGCATCGTCTCTTCCTGATCGCGCCGGTGCCCGTGTCAGGCGGGAGCCGAGCACCGATCATCCGCTGGAAGTCCGAAGTCTCGGGCACCGCGGTCGGCACCGCCCCATCGGTGGCACGATGCAGTCGATCTGGCAGGGTCAGCTCGCCGTGAGGGCGTCGCGGAGGCGGACGCGGGAGCCCATCCGCAGCAGCGAGTTGGTGTAGATGCGGCTGGCGACGGCCATCACGGCCGCGGTGGCGACGACGAGGAGGCCGAGCGAGACCAGCGGCTCCCACCACTCCGCCTCGCCGAAGAAGAGCCGCACCGGCATCGCGACGGGGGCGCTGAAGGGCACGTAGGACAGGATCGTCATCACCAGCGGGTTGTCGCCGAAGATCACGACGCCGAAGTAGGGCACCATCACGAGCATCATCGCGGGGGTCATCACCGAGCCGGTGTCCTCCTGGCGGGAGACGAGCGCGGCACCGGCCGCGAAGACGCTCGCGACCAGGACGAAGCCGAAGACGAAGAACACCACGAACCAGATCAGCGGCGCCGAGAGCAGGTCGAGCAGCTCGGTCTGCCCCGTCACGGCGAGGCCGAGGGCCGACGCGGCGGCGATCGCGGCGGCCGTGCCGACGCCGATCACCGAGTTGCCGAGGATCTTGCCGGCCAGCAGCGCCCGGGCGGGCACCGCGGCGAGCAGGATCTCGACGATGCGCGACTGCTTCTCCTGCACCGTGTTCTGCATGATGGTCGCGCCCGAGCCCAGCACGGCGAGCATGAACACCAGCCCGAACGCCAGTCCGATCAGCGTGCGCAGGCCCGACGGCGTCGGCGAGGGCTCGAGCAGCTCGACGGCGGGGCTGACGGAGAGCGCCGAGACCAGGCCCTCCGGCGCCTCGTCGAGGGCGAGCACCGAGAAGCCGATGGCGTCGTCGCTCGGGACGAGCGCGGCGTCGACGTCGCCGGAGCGCACCAGCTCCTCCGCCTCCGCGACACTCCCGACCTCGGTGACGTCGAGGGCGTCGGCGGCGGCCAGCGAGGACGCCGCGGAGCCGACGACCGCGACGGGGGTCGCGTCGGCGGTGCGGCTGCTCAGCACGTTGCCGAGCACGATGCCGCCGATGACCAGCACGAGCGTGATGACCGTCGAGACCAGGAACGCCTTCGACCGGATCTGGGAGAGGATCTCGCGCTCGGCGACCAGGAGCGTCGCGCCCCAGGTGCTCAGCCGGCCGTCCGTGGCACCGGTGCCGGTACCGCTCGTGCTTCCCCCGCTCCTCGTGCTGCTCGTCGTCATCGGACCGCCTCCGTCTTCTTCTCGGCGCCCGCGGGCGCGCTCACCACGATGTCCCGGAAGATCTCCCCGAGGGTCGGCCGCACGGGCCGGAACGACGCCACGGTGCCGCGCTCGACGGCGGCCCGCAGCACGGCGTCGGCCGCCGCCCGGTCCGCGTGGAAGAGCACCGACGTGCCGGCCAGCTCCGCGACCTCGACACCGGGGACGCCGCGGACCCAGCCCGCGTCGCCGTCCGTCTCGAGCGACCAGCGGTCGCCGGAGTACTGCTCGCGCAGCGCCTCGCGCTCGCCCGCGGCCTTCACCTGGCCGCCGGCGATGATCACCAGGTCGTCGCAGAGCCGTTCGACCACGTCCAGCTGGTGCGAGGAGAAGAGCACCGGGATGCCCCGGGCGGCGTGCTCGGCGATGACCGTGACGACGTCGTCGACGGCCAGCGGGTCGAGCCCGGAGAACGGCTCGTCCATGATCAGGACGTCCGGGTCGTGCACGAGGGCGGCCGCCACCTGCACGCGCTGCTGGTTGCCGAGCGAGAGCGCCTCGAGCTTGTCGCGGCGGCGCTCGATCAGGCCGAGGCGCTCGAGCAGGTCGTCGGCCCGCTGGACGGCGGTGGCCTTGTCGATGCCGTGCAGCCGGGCCAGGTACGCGAGCTGCTCGCCGATCTCCATCTTCGGGTAGAGGCCGCGCTCCTCGGGCATGTAGCCGAAGCCGTGCAGCGCGGCCTGGCCGACCGGCGCGCCGTCCAGCGTCACCTCGCCGGAGTCCGGCCGGAGGACGCCCAGGATCATCCGCATGGTCGTGGTCTTCCCGGCGCCGTTGCCGCCGACGAAGCCGGTGAGCCGGCCCCGCCCGACATCGAAGCTGACGTCGTCGACGGCGCGGTGGGCACCGAAGCTGCGACTGATGTTCTGCACGCTGAGCATGCGACCTCCCCGGATCCGACTGACCCCCCCACGCTACGGAGGGCGCGTCATCGGCACCTCCGGCGCGGGAGTGAACGGCCGTCTCCGTCTCAGGACGGAGGCGGCTCCGGAGCCCGTCGCGGGTCGACCAGGCCGGAGCGGTAGGCGAAGGCGACGGCCTGGACGCGGTCGCGGAGCGACAGCTTGGTGAGCACGTTCGACACGTGGGTCTTGACCGTCGCGCGGCCGACGACCAGCAGCTCGGCGATCTCGTCGTTGGAGAGCCCCTGCGCGAGCAGGCGGAGCACCTCGGTCTCGCGGGCGGTCAGGTTCTCGGGCGCCGTGCCGGGGGCGGCGAGCGGAGCACGGTCCCGCTCGCGGGCGACGGCGCGCTCGATCACCGCGCGGGTCAGCTCGGGCGCGAGCAGGGCGTCGCCCGCCGCGATCGCACGGACGCCGGCGACGAGGCGCTCCGGCGGCGAGTTCTTGAGCAGGAAGCCGCTGGCGCCCGCCTCGAGCGCCGCCAGCAGGTAGTCCTCGCGCTCGAAGGTGGTCAGCACGAGCACCTGGACCGTCGCTCCGGGCTGCGCGAGGATCCGCCGGGTCGCCTCGAGACCGCCGATCCCGGGCATCTCCACGTCCATGCAGACGACGTCGGGCCGGGTGCGCGCGACCACCTCGACGGCCTCCTCGCCGCTGGACGCCTCGCCGACGACCTCGATGCCGGCCTGCAGCGAGAGGATCGTGCGGATGCCCTGCCTCATCAGCGCGTGGTCGTCGACGAGCACGACGCGCACGCCGCCCGCACCGCCGCTCATGCCCGGACCGCCAGCGGCACGGCGACGCGGACGACCCAGCCGGAGCCGGTGCGCGCCCCCGCCTCGAGCGTGCCGTCGAGCGTCGCCGCGCGCTCGCGCATCCCGAGCAGGCCGAGCCCCCCGCTCTGCCGGCGCGGGCCGGGGCGCCCGAGGCCGTCGTCGGCGATCTCGAGCTCCACCGACTCGCCTTCGTAGCGCAGGTGCACCCGCGCCCGGGTGCCGGGACCGGCGTGCTTGAGGACGTTGGTGAGCGACTCCTGGGCGATGCGGTAGAGGTTCAGACCCACCAGCGCGGGCAGCTCGACGGGCTCGCCGACCACCTCCAGCGAAACCCGCAGACCCGAGACCTCGGCGTCCGCGACCAGCGCCGGCAGCGCGTCCAGATCGAGCGAGGCCGTGACCGGGTCGAGCGCGGACTCCTCGTCGCGGAGAGTGCCGAGCAGCTGGTAGAGCTCGCCGACCGCCGCGCGGGACGTGCCCTCCAGCGCCTGGAGCTGCTCGTGCGCCTTCGCGGGGTCGGCGTCGACGAGCATCCGCGCCGCTCCGGCCTGGACCCCCATCAGCGAGACGTGGTGGGCGACCGCGTCGTGCAGCTCGCGCGCGATCCGAAGCCGCTCGATGGTGATCGCCTGGCGGGCGACGGTGGACTGCTCCTCCTCGAGCTGGCGGGTGCGCAGGTCGGTGAGGGCGCGCTGGCGGGCCGAGGCCCAGGCGTGGTCGCCGAACCACCAGGCGCCGGCGAAGTAGAGGACGTTGATCAGGATCTGCTGGAGCATGTAGGCCGCGATCGGGGTGAGCGCGCCGATCCCGGCACCCTCGAAGTCGAGGTCCTGGGTGCTCGCGCGGAAGAAGGTGATCAGCAGCCAGACCGCCATCACGGCGACCAGCACGCCGCGCGCCCAGCCCGCCCGCGTCCGGTTCTGCTCCCAGGCGCCGACGCTGTACAACGCCATGAACAGGGCGATGTTGCTGATCGTCAGCTCGGGCACCTTCAGCTCGCCGACCAGCAGGAACGCGGCCCCGATGACGGCGAGGACCGCGACGGGCGCCGTCCGCCGGAACGCGAGCGGGAGGATGACGACGGCGAGCACTGCGGCGCTCAGCGCGGGCGACGCGGGATCAGTGAACAGCCCGATCGCGCGGCCGAGCACCAGCGAGAGCACGGCGGCGCCGAAGAGCACGGCGGCGGTCGCGACGTCGGCCCGGCGCTGGTCGGGCGTGGCGGGAGACCGCCGCCAGGCGCGGGAGTCCGGAGCGGCAGTCATCCCGCCAATCTAGCCGCGGGGCTCAGGCGTGCGGGTGCGGGTGCGTCCGCTCGAGCGCGGCGCCCTCGAGGTCGACGTCCGGGAGGAGCCTGTCGAGCCAGCGGGGGAGCCACCAGGCGGAGCGCCCGAGCAGGTGCATCAGCGCCGGCATCAGCAGCATCCGGACGACGAACGCGTCGAGCAGGACGCCGAACGCGAGGCCGAAGCCCATCGAGCGGATGATGGTCGACTCCGAGAAGATGAAGCCGCCGAAGACCGCCACCATGATCAGCGCCGCGGCGATCACGACCGCCTTGCCGGCCTGGAAGCCCTGGGCGACGGCGAGCCGGGCGTTCGCCCCGTGCACGTAGGCCTCGCGCATCCCGGAGGCGAGGAAGAGCTGGTAGTCCATCGCCAGCCCGAACAGGATCCCGACCAGGATGACCGGCAGGAAGCTCAGGATCGGCCCGGTCGAGTGCAGGCCGATCAGGTCGGCGCCCCAGCCGAACTGGAAGACCGCGACGATCAGCCCGTAGGTCGCGAACAGCGACAGGATGAAGCCCCCGGTCGCGATCAGCGGCACGACCAGCGAGCGGAACACCAGGATCATGATCAGCAGCGAGAGGCCGACGACGACCGCGAGGTAGGTCGGCAGGACGTCGTTCAGCCCCTCGGAGATGTCGATGTTGGTGGCCGCCTGGCCGGCGACGCCGAGGACGATGTCGTCGTCCACCGGCGGCAGGGCGCGGAGGTCCTGCACGAGGGCCTCGGTCGAGGCGCTGTTCGGGCCCTCGGTCGGCAGCACCTGGAAGGCGAGCAGCGTGCCGTCGTCGGAGGCGGCGACGGGCGCCACGGCGACGACGTCGTCCTGCTCGGCGATCGTCCGGGCGACGTCGACCTGGGTGGCGAGGAGCGCGTCGTCGGCGACCCCGCCGGGGACCGTCGCGGTGACGAGCAGCGGGCCGTTCGCTCCGGCGCCGAACTCGTCGCCGACGATCTCGAAGGTGCGGGCGCTGGTCGAGCCCTCGGGCTCGCTCGCGCCGTCCGGCAGGCCGAGGCGCATCGAGAGCGCCGGGATCGCGATGACCAGCAGCACGGCGACGGTGCCGACGACGGTGAGGACCGCGCGCAGGGTCGACATCGGCGCGACCGTCTTCACCGCCGCGTGGTGCACGACGGCCGAGCGGGCCTTCCGGCGCAGGAGCCGGGTGCCGAGCAGGCCGAGGATCGCCGGGGCGAGCGTGACCGCGATCAGCACGGCGACCGCGACGCAGACCGCGCCGACCGTGCCCATCAGGCCGAGGAACGGGATGCCGGTGACGTTGAGGGCGAGCAGCGCGACGACGACCGTCGAGCCGGCGAACACGACGGCGGTGCCGGAGGTGCCGTTGGCCAGGCCGATCGACTCGCGCACCTCGACGCCCGAGAGCAGCTGCTTGCGGTGCCGGTTGACGATGAAGAGGGAGTAGTCGATGCCGACCGCGAGGCCGAGCATCACGCCGAGGACCGGGGTGACCGAGGCCATGTCGATGACGCCCGAGAAGGAGAGCGAGGCGGTGACGCCGACGCCGACACCGACCAGGGCGGTGACGATCGGGAGCGCGGCGGCGACGAGCGAGCCGAGCATCACGATCAGGACGACACCGGCGAAGACCAGGCCGACCGCCTCACCGACGCCGAAGATCTGCGGCACGCCCTGGGCGAGATCGGTCGCGAACGTGACGTCGGCGCCGGCGACCGGCGCGGACTCGAAGTGGTCGATGACGCCCTGCTTGACCTCCTCCGGCAGCTCCAGGCGCGGCTCGGTGAAGGAGAAGTTGACGATGGCGGTCGAGCCGTCCGCCGAGACGACGCCGATGCCGTCCGCGAGGGCGAGGAGCTCCTCGCCCTGGTCGAGCGGGGCCGCGCCCGCCTCGAGCTCCGTGCGGGAGGCGTCGAGCGCCGCCTGCTGCGCGGTCAGCTCGGCCTGCTGGGTGTCGAGCTGCGCCTGCTGGGCGTCGAGCGCGGCGAGCTGCTGCTCCGGAGCGCCGGCGGCGACCGCCTGCTCGCGGGCCGCGGTCAGCTGCTGCTGGCCTGCAGTGAGCTGGGCCTGGCCCGCGTCGAGCTGCGCCTGCCCCGTATCGATCTGCTCCTTCCCGGCCTGGAGCTGCGCCCGGCCGTCGGCGAGCTGCTGCGCTCCGTCGAGCTGAGACTGGCGCGCGGCGAACGGATCGACGACGGCGGCGACGCCCTCGAGGTCCTCGGCGGAGGCGGCCAGCGCCGAGATCGCCGACTCCTGCTCCGCCGTCAGCGCGGAGCCGTCGGCGGTGCGGTAGACGACGGTGCCGGTGCCGCCGGCGGTGTCGGGCAGCTTCTCGGCCAGCTGATCGGTGACGGCGCCGGACGCGGTGCCCGGGATGTCGAAGCTGTTGGTGAGCGTGCCGCCGACCGCGAGGAAGGCGCCGACCGCGACGCCGAGGATCACGACCCAGGCGACGATCACCGCCCAGGCGCGGCGAGCGACGAAGGTGCCCAGACGGAACAGCAGGGAGGCCAAGGAGATGTCCGATCGAGAGGAGCCCGCGAGAGGCGGCGGCAGCGGTCGCTAGATCATACGGTACGTCTCGTCTAGAGCCGCTGTACGCTCGTCGCATGACGGAGCACCGGAGCGGACCGGTCCGCAGCGCCGCGGCACGCGAGTCGGTCCTCGAGGCGACCGCCCGGCTGTTCCTGCAGCGCGGCTGGGACCACCTCACGATGGAGGGCATCGCCAAGGATGCGGGGGTCTCCAAGCAGACCGTCTACCGCTGGTGGCCCTCCCGCGGCGCGCTGATCGCCGACTGCATGATCGAGGGCCGGCTCGTCGCGATCGAGGTGCAGCTCCCGGACACGGGCGATCTCCGCCGCGATCTCGGGGTGTGGCTCGCGCCGATCCTGGAGCTCGCGGGCACGGAGCCCGGCGCGTCGCTCGTGCGCTCGCTGATCGCCGCCGGCGCGGAGGACGCCGCCGTGGGGGAGCGCCTGGGCCGCGCGTTCGGCGTGGACCAGACGCTCTCGGACCGCTTCGCGAAGGCGGTCGAGGCGGGGCAGCTCCCGGCCGACGCCCCGGTCGACGAGCTCGGGCTCTCGATCCTCGGGGCGATCATCCTGCCCGTCGTCGGTCGCCGGCCGCTCGTCGCGGCGTCCGTGCTCGGGCACGTCGACTTCCTGCTCCGGCCGCGCGGCTGAGGCGCCGGCCGGAGCAGGCTCACGTCAGGATCAGGCCCAGGCCCAGGAGGCGAGGACCGACTCGGCGACGGCCTCGCGCTGGTCGTCGTCCACGGTGGGGCTGAACGAGAAGGTGACGACGTAGGTCTGGCCCTCGTCGGTGACGTAGTACTGCTCGACGGCGTAGCTGGTGCCCGACGCGCTGAGGTTCGCGCTGAGGTGCGCGGACTCGGCTCCGGCGACGACGACGCGGTCGTTCGCCTCGACGTCGGTCGCCCCGGCGTTCTCGAGCTCGGTGACGCCGGCGTCCTCGACCTGCTCGGCGGAGACCTCGCCGGCGGGGCTGAGGACGACGTTCACGTTGTCGGCGAAGCCGTCGGTGTCGGTGAGGTCGGCGGCGAGGGTGTCCGCGCCCATGCTCGCGGGGTCGGCGTCGGGGGTGCCCCAGCCCTCGGGCACGGAGTAGGAGTAGCCGTCGCCGGTGATCGTGTCGCCGGTCGCGGCGGCCGTGTCGATGGTGTCGGCGTCGCTGCCGGAGTCGGTGCCGGAGGGGGAGGAGCAGCCGGCGAGGAGGACGAGGAGGGCGGCGGCGCTGGCAGTGGTGGCGGTGGCGCCGAGGCGCGCGGGAGCGCCGTGGCGCGTGATTCGTGACATCCCTGCACGCTAGCGACGCCGACCAGGCGGCCGCATCCCCCTCGCCGGGGACGACGGCGCCCCGACTACGCTGGTGGCCCTATGGCATCCGACAGCGAACCCTCCGTCACCCTCACCGATCCGCTCGAGGAGCGCTTGCGCGCCCAGGTCGCCCGCGAGGGCGAGCGCGCGGTCGCCCTGCGCTCGGCCGCGCTGCTGACCGGCGGCTACGAGGGAGAGGCATTCCTGCTCACCGTCGGCGGAGAGCACGCGGCGGGTGTCCTGCAGGGGGCGCCCTCGCTGTACTGGCCGGAGCTGTGGGGCGCGCGCGCCCTGCTCTACGTC
This sequence comes from Rathayibacter sp. VKM Ac-2927, assembly GCF_022815525.1. Classification (NCBI taxonomy): domain Bacteria; kingdom Bacillati; phylum Actinomycetota; class Actinomycetes; order Micrococcales; family Microbacteriaceae; genus Rathayibacter; species Rathayibacter sp. VKM Ac-2927. The sequence goes on along the minus strand of NZ_JALGRT010000003.1, from coordinate 419,727 downwards.
TGGGACGACACCGCGGCCGACGCGGTCCTCGCCGGGCTGGCCAACCCGGCCTGGCGCGTGCGGGAGATGTGCGCCCGGGTCTGCGCGGAGCGGGTCCTCGGCGGGCAGAAGAAGCTGGCGCGGCTCACCACCGACGAGCACGCGCGGGTCCGCGCGGCCGGTGCGCGGGCGCTCGTCGCCGCAGCGGTCGCCGGGATCGGCTCGGGGCGCGACGCGAAGGGCGAGTTCGCGGCGAGCGTCGAGCAGACGCTGACCTCGATGGTCCGCGACCCGGACAAGGACGTGCGGCGCGACGTGCGGGCCGCAGTGGACCAGCTCCGCGACGCTCGCCGCTGACGAGCTTCCCCCCGGAGGTGCTGCTCAGCCGCCGACGTGCGAGCCGAAGCCGGACTTGCCCGTGCCGCCGAAGCCGCCCGCGAGGGTGGCCTTCGAGCCGGGCGCCGATCCGGCGGGCGCCTTCTGCACCACGTCGGGCTGGGTCGCGCCGCGCGCCGCGAAGCCGCCCGTCGTCACCGGAGCCCAGCTCGTCGCCCGGGTCGAGTTCCAGCGCGACGACGCGAAGATCAGCGGGCCGACCCAGAAGCCGCCGGCGTAGTGCCCGCGGTACTCGTCGGTCGCCTCGCAGAGCTGCTCGGGATCGTCGCCGACCTCCTCGCCCTGGGCCTGCAGCTGCGCGATCTGCTCGCGGACGTCCGCCAGGCAGTCCTCGCGGCTGGCGTAGACCGGGCGCTCGGCGTTCTCGGGGATGACGTAGTCCTGGCCGTCGGCGCCGGTGGTGACCACGCCGTCGGTGGAGGGGTTCGCAGAGTTCAAGGCGACCGCGAGACCGAGCACGCCGACGGCGACCACGCCGCCGATCACGAGCCCGCGGCGCTGGGAGGCGATGCCGCTGATGCCGACGTTCCCGGAGCGGCGGCGGGTGCGGGTGCGGGTGGTGCCCCGGTCGCCGGCGGGGGAGTCCTGCCGAGCGTCCTGGGGGCGGTTCTCGGGGCGGTCGTCGGCGCGGTCGTCGGGGGTGGTCATCGGGTCTCCTCGTCCTGCGGGCGGTTCTCCCGCGCGTCCTGGGGTCGGCCGTGCTCGGGGCGGCCGAACAGGGGCTCGTCGCGGGGGGTCCGGCCCTCCTCGATGAAGTGCGGCACGAACTCCGCGAGGTCGCCGGTGATCGGTCCGCCGGTCTCGCGCACGTCGATGCCGGCCGGCGTCTCGCCGACGATCCAGCTGCCAATCACGACCGTCCGGCCGTCGATCCGGGCGAGATCGGCCCGGGCCTGGTGCACGAAGCCCTCCTCGCCGTAGGCGCCGCCGTTCTCCGCGACGACCGCGCCGTCCGCGTCGAGGATCGTCACGTTCGCGCCCTCCCGGCCGAGCCGGGGCTTGCGCACCTGCGCCGTGCCGATGAGCGGCTCGACGGAGGCCGGGAGCAGGTTCGGGTGGCCCGGGAACAGCTCCCAGAGCACCACGAGCAGCTGCTTGTTGCTGAGCAGCAGCTTCCAGGCCGGCTCGACCCAGCGAGTGCGCTCGCGCCGGTCGAGCAGCAGCCCGCCGAACTGCTCGCCGAGCATCCACTCCCACGGGTAGAGCTTGAAGATCCGCCGGATCGGCTCGCCGTCGGCGTCGAGGAAGCCGGCGCCGTCGAGCTCGTACCGGATGTCCTCCACGAAGATCAGCTTCGGGTCGAAGCCCGCCTGCGCCGCGGTCTCGGCCATGTAGGCGACGGTGTCCGCGTCCTCGACGATCAGCTCGCCGTCGCCGGAGTCGTGCAGCGAGGCGAGGTGCAGCCGCGCGCCCTCGTCCAGCTGCCAGCGGTCGACGCGGAGGTGCCGCCACTGCTCGACGAGCTGCTCGTGCAGGCCGTTGAACTGGTCGGCCTCGGGGCCGCGCGTCTCCTCCAGCCACTGCCACTGCGCGGCGGCCGTCTCGACCAGCGAGGTCGGGGTGTCGGCGTTGAACTCGAGGAGCTTCACCGTGCCCTCGCCGTCGTAGGCGAGGTCGAACCGCCCGTAGACCGTGGGGTCGTCCTCGTCCCAGGAGGTGCGGACCAGTTCGTGGAAGCGCTCCGGGATGCCGAACTCCGCGAGGCGGCCGGTGCGGACGACGTGCTCGCAGGCGTCCATGCAGCGGTCGAAGAGCTCCTGGGTCGCCGTCTCGAGCAGCTCGATCTCGGCGAGCGCGAAGCCGTAGGCCGCCGACTCGTTCCAGTAGGGCCGGCCGCCCTCCGAGGGGAGGTCGTAGAAGCTGAAGCCGACCTCGTCGCAGCGGGCTCGCCAGTCGGGACGCGGGGTCAGGCTGTGTCTGCGCATGGGGAGGTCAGTCTACGACCGACCTCCGACACGCCCTCGGGTCAGAGGTAGTCGACGCCGTAGAGGTCGTCGTAGTCCGGCGCCGCGTCGCCGTGCGGGGCCGTCGGGAGCGGGGCCTCGTCGTGCAGCTCGAGCACGACCGAGCTGGCCGCGGTCAGCAGCACCTCGACCTGCCCGCCGAGCACCGTCGTCAGGGACAGGAAGGCCGGGGCGGTGCGCATCGCCTCGAGCACGTCCTGCTTGGTCCGCTCCATCGTCGCGTCCGCGGCGAGGAGGTACGTCCGCTCAGACACCGTCACCTGCAGCATGGTTCCCCCGTCTCGTGGGGCCTCTCGGCCCGGATCCTCAGCGTACGGAGCGGAGCGGATCGGGATGACCGCGTTGACCGGCCGACGGCCGTCGGCTAGGGCGCGCTCCCGCGGCCGGTGCCAGCGGGGGGCCGGAGCGGTGATCCTCATGCGCTGTCCCGCCACTCCGGCCACGGCGTGACGACCGTCATCGAACCCGCGGCACCCGCACCGCCCGGGATCGCGCCGGCGGGGGACAGCAGCTCCGCCAGCCGGAGCGCCGCCGCCCGGGCGATCAGCGCGCGATCGATGGTGAGCGAGGTCAGGCTCGGGAGCATCGCCGCGCCCAGGCTCAGGCCGTCGATCCCCGCGATGCGGACGTCGCGCGGCACCTCGAGCCCGAGGCGGCTCGCCCGCTGCAGGGCGCCGAGCGCCATCATGTCGTTGAACGCGATGACGGCGTCGACCTCGGGGTGCGCGGCCAGCAGCTCGCCGAAAGCGTCGGCTCCGCCGGCGATGGTGTCGCCGCCGGTCGCGACGAGCGCGGCCTCGCCGGGCGCGAGGCACTCCTCGAATCGCAGCCGGCGCGCGCTCGGGGCGTACTCGTCGGGCTCGGCGTGGTCGAGCATCCCGATGGTGCGCGCCCCGCGCTCGCGCAGCCCGTCGACCAGCGCGCGCATCCCGGGCGCGAAGTCCACGGCGATGGCGTGCACGCCCGGCAGCTCGTCGTCGCGCTCGATCAGCAGGACCGGCACCCCGCGCGCCGCCCGGCGGATCGACTCCAGGCTCTCCCGGGCGAGATAGCCGACGATGACGTCGACCTGGGTGGCCAGGTCCGCCACGATCTGCTCCTCGGACTCGTTCGTCTCGGCGACGACGACGACCTGCCAGCCGCGCGCGGCGAACTCCTCCAGCAGGTCGGCGGCGAGGTCGGTGTAGTACGGGTTCCGCAGCGAGGTGATCACGAGGCCGACCGCGATGCTCTTCTGCCGGGCCATGTTGGCGGCGAACCGGCTGGGGACGTAGCCGAGGGCCTCGCTCACGGCGAGCACGCGCTCGCGGGTGGCGGCGCTGATCTCGGACATGCCGTTCATCGCGCGCGTCACGGTCTGCCGCGAGACGCCGGCCTCGCGGGCGACGTCGCGGATGGTGGCGCGGCGAACCGGCAGGTCTCTCGGTGGACGAGGGGGCGTCGGCGGTTCGCCGGAGCGGTCCACAGCGGCCCTCCTTCTCTCAGTCTCGTCTGGCAACACGCATATGGCGACAGCGCCTCGCGTCTTCGGCGACAGCTGCCTTGACAGGTCGACGGCCGCCAGCTTAGCGTGTGGGCACTCGTGGTCCGTGACCGTTCACGTGAACGGTCACGGCTGCCGCGTTCCCCTGCCGCTCACCCTTCGATGGAGAAGACCACCATGCCCCTCGTCTCGAACACCCTGGTCCGGCGATCGCTCGCCGGAGCGACCGCGCTCGCGCTGACGGCGGGCCTGACGGCCTGCACCGACAGCGGTCCGGCCGCCGACGACGGCGCCGTCGACGTCCTCGTCGCGCAGAGCACGGCGCAGGTGCCGGTCGGCGAGACCCCCTGGGCCGCGGCGCTCGCGGCCGAGACCGGCTGCACGGTGAACTGGAACACGATCGACGACACCTCGTGGACCCAGCAGAAGAACCCCTCGCTCGCCGCGGGGGACGTGCCGGACATCGCGCTCCGTGCCGTCGGCGCGAACGACGCGGTGCAGTACCCGGGCCTCTTCGAGGACATCGCGCCGCACCTGGACGACCTGCCGAACGTGCGGCGGTTCTTCGAGGAGAAGCCCGACGCGCGCCGGCTGGTCGAGAACGAGAAGGGCGAGATCCACTCGCTCTCCTCGTCCCGCGGCAGCGGCTACCGCGGCTCCGGCCAGCACATGATGATCAACCGGGCCTGGCTCGACGCCCTCGGCCTCGAGGTCCCGCGGACCTGGGACGAGCTGACGACGGTGCTGCAGGCGTTCAAGACGCAGGACCCGAACGGCAACGGGCAGGCGGACGAGGTCCCGTTCAACGTCCGCCGCCTCGAGACGGCCGGCTTCGGCTGGTACAGCCCGTTCCTGCTGCTGAACTCCACCGGCATCGCGACCTCGTTCAACAAGGGTCCGTCGGCGCAGGGGATCCACGTCTCCGACGGACGGGTCGCCAACTTCCTCGTCTCGGACGAGTACCGCCGGGTGGTGGCGTACCTGCACGAGCTGCTCGCGGCCGGCCTCATCCCGGCCGACGCGCTCACCAAGGACGATTCGGCGTACTACGCCGCGCAGGCGGGCGACGGGGAGACCGCGCAGATCGGCCTGATCTTCGGCTGGTCGCTCGCCGACTTCGGGGATCTCCGCGACCAGTACGTGGCGATGCCCGCTCCCGCCGCCTCCGCGAGCATGTCCGCCGAGGACGTGGTCTGGGACGGCTCGGACAACGAGTACGAGGGCGGGAAGCTCGCCGTCTCGGCGGCCGCGGCGGGCGACGAGTGCGTGTGGAAGGTGGTCGACGCCCTCTACAGCGAGAAGTACTCGATCCAGCAGTTCACCGGATCGATCCCCGAGTTCGTCACGGACGACGGCGACGGCACGTACTCGGTCACCGAGGCGTACCGGGCCGCCGTCGCGGACGGCCGCGACCCCGCGCTCGCCGACCGCCTGGCCGGCTGGATCCCCGACTCGGTCACCCTGAACGGGGACTGGAACCGCGACGATCTCCGTGAGGTGGACGACGTCTACACCGAGCAGTACTCGCACTACGACCACGTGCGCGACCTGATGCCCGACTACGTCCGGCTGTCCGCCGAGGACGCGATCACCGCCGCCAACAACGACACCGCCGTGCTCAACTACGCGCTGCAGAAGACGTCGCAGTGGATCGCGGAGGGCGGGGTCGACGAGGACTGGGACGAGTACGTCGCCCAGCTCGAGTCGATCGGCCTCGTGCAGAACGTCGAGCTCTGGCAGAAGGCCTACGACCTCGCCACCGCGGCGTCATGACGCGGACGGAACTCGACTCGTCGGCGGCCGGGGCGCCCCTCGCCCCGGCCGCGGGGGCGCCGCTCCCGGCCCCGCCTCGGCCGCTGCGCGCCCTCCGCAGCGTGCGGAACCAGTGGCAGCTCTGGCTGATGGTGCTGCCGGCGCTGGTCTTCACCGCCGTCTTCGCCTACGTGCCGCTGTACGGGCTCCAGCTCGCCTTCCGGACCTACGTCCCCGCGCGCGGGCTCAGCGGCGGGGAGTGGGTCGGCCTCGACTACTTCGTGCAGTTCTTCGAGTCGCCGCTCTTCTCGACGATCGTGCTGAACACCGTGCAGATCAGCCTCTGGACGCTCGCGATGGGGTTCGTCGCCCCGATCGTGCTGGCGCTGCTGATCAACCAGATCAGCGCCGGCCGCCTCAAGAGCTTCGTGCAGACGATCACCTACATGCCGCACTTCATCTCGGTCGTGGTGATCGTCGCGATGATCAACATCTTCCTGCGGCCCGAGAACGGGCTCCTCGGCCGGTTCCTGCCGGGGCAGAACCTCCTCGCCGAGCCGGACGCCTTCTCGGCGATCTACTGGGTGAGCGAGGTCTGGCAGCACTGCGGCTGGAACGCGATCATCTACCTCGCCGCGCTCTCGACCGTCGACACCTCGCTCTACGAGGCCGCGAAGATCGACGGCGCGGGGCGGCTCCGGCTCATCCGCTACGTCGACATCCCGACGATCCTGCCGACCGCGGCCATCCTGCTCATCCTCAACATGGGGTCGGTGCTGAGCGTCGGCTTCGAGAAGGTCTACCTGATGCAGAACTCGCTCAACCTGTCCTCCGCGGAGGTCATCGCGACCTACACCTACAAGATCGGCATCCTCAGCAATCAGTTCTCCTACTCCACCGCCATCGGCCTCTTCAACACGGTGATCAACTTCACCCTGCTGATCGTGGCCAACCAGCTGGCCAAGCGCGCCACGGGTTCCAGTGTCTTCTGAGCGCGGAGGGTCGAGCCGCCGCTGGGACCCCTGGACCCCGAGGGAGAGATCGCCCATGACCCCTGCACCGGACACCCGCGGCATCGCCGTCGCCGACGCCCGAGCCGGCGGCAGCGCACCCCTTCCGCCGCGCCGACGGCGCCGCACGGTGCCGAAGCGGCCGCTCGACCGGGTGATCGACGCCGTCGCCGGCCTCCTGATCGCGATCGTCGTGCTCGCCGTGCTCTACCCGCTCTGGTTCATCGTCGTGGCGTCGTTCTCCGATCCGGGTGCGGTCTCCTCGGGGCGGCTCACGCTGATCCCGGAGGGGTTCCGGCTCTCGGGCTACGAGCGGCTGCTGCAGGACGAGCGGATCTGGAACGGCTACCGGAACTCCGTCGTCTACGCCGTCCTCGGGACGGCGCTGAACCTGCTCGTCACGATCCCGGCGGCGTTCGCGCTCTCCCGGCCCGAGTTCCGACCGCGGCGGGTGCTGCTGCTGGTGTTCGCGGTCACCCTGTTCTTCTCCGGTGGACTGATCCCGAACTACCTGCTCTACCGCGATCTCGGGCTGCTGAACTCGATGTGGGTGTTCGTGCTCCCGGGTGCCCTCAGCGTCTTCAACCTGATCATCGCCCGGTCGTTCTTCGAGACCTCGATCCCCGAGGAGCTGCACGACGCGGCCCGCATCGACGGAGTGACCTACCTCGGCTTCTTCCTGCGGATCGTGCTCCCGCTCTCCGCCGCGATCATCGCCGTGATCGGGCTGTACTACTTCGTCGGGCACTGGAACGACTACTTCACCGGCCTGGTCTTCGTCCGCGACGCCTCGCTCCTGCCGCTGCAGAACGTGCTGCAGAGCATCCTTCTCGCGAACCAGTCGGTCGCGGGCCAGGGCGGCAGCGGCGGGCAGTCCGCGCAGCAGCTGCAGGAGACCGCGGACCAGATCAAGTACGGCGTGATCATCGTCTCGACGCTGCCGCTGCTCGTGCTCTACCCGTTCCTGCAGCGCTACTTCGACAAGGGCGTGCTGGTCGGGGCGGTGAAGGGCTGATGGCGTCGCTCGCCGAGCGCTACGAGGCGGCCTGCCGGGTCGTGCTGCTCGTACTGGTCGTCTCGGCGGCGATGCTGCTCTTCACGTTGCGCGGGGTGGTCATCGCCGGGTTCTTCCCCTCGGTGGCCGCCGCGCACGCGGTCCATCGCGCCCGGCTGCTCGACCCGGACGGTCCGTGGTCGCTCCGGCAGACCGTCTCGCTGTTCGCGCGGTTCTGGCGCGACGAGTTCCCGCGCGCGAACGTGCCGGGCTGCGCCCTGCTCGGCGTCGGCGCGGTCCTCTGGGTCGACCACCGGATCCTCGGCGGCGTCGAGGTGGACGGCCTCGGTGTCGCGGTGACCGGTGTCCTCCTCGTGGTCTCGGCCCTCTTCGCGCTCTTCGCCGTGGAGTTCTGGGTGGTCCGCGCGCACTTCGCGGAGCGGACGCGCTGGCAGCTGCGCACCACCGCGCAGCTGCTGCTCGCGCGACCGCTCTGCACCCTGATGCTGGGCGCGGTGCTGCTCCTGCTGCTGGCGCTCGCGACGAGTCTCCCCGGGCTCGGCCTCGCGGCCGCCGGGGCCGTCCTCCCGTTCGCCGCGACCGTCGTCGTCGCCGCCTTCGGCCGGCTGCCGGGCCTCAGCCGATCCGCGGCTCGGTGCTGAGGGAACGGACGCGGTGTCGCCCCATCATGCTGGTCGAACAGCCCCGCGGGGGCGACATCATGGTGGTCGAGTAGCCCCGCAGGGGCGTATCGAGACCCGCCGTTAGCAGCAGTGCGGTCTGCAGACTCGTCCTCTGACGCTGGTGGGTCTCGATACGCCGCTCCGCGGCTACTCGACCAGCATGTGTCGGCGGCGATCAGAAGCGCGGCGGGAGGGCGGCGAGCAGCGAGTCGGGCTGCACGGGGAGGTCGCGGACGCGGACGCCGGTGGCGTGGAAGACGGCGTTGGCGACAGCCGCCGCGGTGCCCACGTTGCCGATCTCGCCGATGCCCTTGCCGCCCATCGGCGCGAGGTGCGGATCCTCCTCGTCCAGCCACTCCGCCCGCAGGTCGAGCACGTCGGCGTTCGCCGCCACGTGGTACGTCGCGAAGTCGTGGTTGGCGTAGTCGCCGAGCACCGGGTCGAGGGCGCCGTGCTCGTGCAGCGCCATCGAGAGGCCCATGGTCATGCCGCCGAGGAACTGCGAGCGGGCGGTCCGCGGATTGAGGATCCGGCCCGCGGCGAAGACGCCGAGCATCCGCGGCACCTGGATCTCGCCCGAGTCGAGGTCCACCCGCGCCTCGACGAAGTGGGCGCCGTAGGCGTAGCGGGCGAAGTCGCCCATTCCGGCGACGTCCTCCGTGGTGTCGACGACGACGTCGAGGCCCTCCGGGGGCAGCGGCTGCCCGTCGGCCAGCAGGGCGAGCAGGCGGTGGCAGGCCTTCGTGACGGCCCAGCCCCACGATCCGGTGCCCGAGGAGCCGCCGGCGACCGGGCCCTGCGGCAGCGCGCTGTCGGCGATGACGATCTCGATCCGGTCGACCGGCACGTCCAGCGCGTCGGCCGCGACCTGGGTGAGCACCGTGCGCGCGCCCTGGCCGATGTCGGTCGCGTTGACCGCGATCGCGAAGCGGCCGCCGGGCAGCGCAGTGGCCCGCGCCCCGCTCGGCGAGGTGAGCACGGGGTAGGTGGCGCCCGCGACCCCGGTGCCGACCAGCCAGCGGCCGCGGCGGTCCCTGCCTGCCCGCGGATCGCGGTCCTCCCAGCCGAACAGCTCCGCTCCGCGGCGGAAGCACTCGAGGTAGTGCCGGCTGGAGAACGGCGAGCCCGAATCGGGGTCGACGTCCGGCTCGTTGCGCATCCGCAGCTCGATCGGGTCGATCCCGGCGGCGACCGCGAGCTCGTCCATCGCCGACTCGAGCGCGTACATGCCGGGGCACTCGCCTGGCGCGCGCATCCAGCGCGGCGTCGGCACGTCGAGCGCCGCGACCCGGTGGGTGACCAGTCGGTTCGGCGCCGCGTAGAGGTGGCGGGTGGCCTCACCGGTCTGCTCGGCGAACTCCTGGATCGTGGAGGTGTGCGAGAAGGCCTCGTGCGCGATCGCGGTGAGCCGCCCCTCCGCATCGGCCGCGAGCCGGACGTGCGAGATCGTCGGCGTGCGGTAGCCGGCCAGCGCGAACATCATCTGCCGGGTGTAGGCGATCTTGATCGGCCGGCCGGTGAGGATGGCCGCCATCGTCGCGAGCACCACGTTCGGCCGCGGCGAGCCCTTCGAGCCGAAGCCGCCGCCGACGTGCTCGCTGCGCACCCGGATGACGGAGGGATCGAGCGAGAACAGCGTCGCGAGGGTCGACTGCACCGAGCTCGTGCCCTGCGAGGAGTCGAGGACGTCGAGGTGCCCGTCGGCCCAGGTGACGACCGAGGCGTGCGGCTCCATCGGCGAGTTGAACAGCGCCGGGGTGGAGTAGCGCGCGTCGATCGAGACGGCCGCCGCCGCGATCGCCGCGTCGACGTCGCCGTCGGAGCTGTCGGTCGGGAAGCCGGCGTTGACCTGCTCCGGCGCGTAGAGCTTGGGCTGGTCCTCGGTGAGCACGACGTCGGTCCCGGAGTCGACGTACTCGACGCGCAGCGCGGCGGCGGCCTCGCGGGCGGTCTCGAGCGTCTCGGCGAGGACGAGCGCGATCACCTGGCCGCGGTAGGCGACCGCGTGCGACTGCAGCACCTGCAGCTCCCCGTCGTCCGCGTCCTCGAGCGGCAGCGCGGAGTCGGGGGTGATCACCGAGTGCACGCCAGGAAGCGCGAGCACGGCGTCGACGTCGATCCGCCGCACCATGCCCGTCGCGACGGCCGACTGCACGGGCCAGGCGTGCAGCAGACCCTCCGGCGAGTGCTCGAAGGCGTAGCGGGCCGCGCCGGTGACCTTGTCGCGGCCCTCCAGCCGGGCCAGTGGTGTGCCCAGTGGTGTGCCGAGGGCCGTGTCGAGCGCGGTCATGCCGCCACCTCCTCGTCGAGTCCGGCGAGCTCGGCGAGGACGCCGACGATCAGCCGCGTGAGCAGCGGGACCTTGAAGGCGTTCTGCTCGGTCGGCGTCGCGGCGGCGAGCTCCGCTTCCGCTGCACGCGTGAACGCCTCGACGGTCGCGGGGCCGCCGCGGAGCAGGTCCTCCGCGATCCGCGCGCGCCAGGGCGCGTGCGCGACCGCGCCGAGGGCGAGGCGGACGTCGGTCACGGTCCCGTCGGTCACGTCCAGCGCCGCGGCGACCGAGCCGAGTGCGAAGGCGTAGGAGCGGCGGTCGCGGGCCTTGCGGTAGGTGGAGGTCGCGGCGAACGGCAGCGGCGGCAGCTCGACGGCGGTGATCACCGCACCCGCCGGCAGGTTCGTGTCGCGCTCGGGGTGCTCGCCGGGGAGCCGGAAGAAGTCGCTGATCGGCAGGCTCGCCGGCCCGTCGACGGTCTCGAAGCGGACGGCGGCGTCGAGGGCGGTGAGTGCGACGGCCATGTCGCCGGGGTGGGTCGCGATGCAGAGGTGCCCGGGGTCGGCGCCGGTGGCGATGCCGAGGATCGCGAGCTCGCGGGAGACGCCCTTCAGAGCGGAGCAGCCGGTGCCCGGCTCGCGCTTGTTGCACGGCTTCGACACGTCCGTGAAGGAGGTGCAGCGGGTGCGCTGCAGCAGGTTCCCGCCGGTCGAGGCCTGGTTCCGCAGCTGGCCGGAGGCGCCGGCGAGCAGGGCGCGGCTGAGGGCCGGGTAGCGGCGGCGGACGAGCGGGTGCGCGGCGAGGTCGCTGTTCGCGACTCCCGCGCCGATCAGGAGTCCGCCCTCGGCCGTCTCCTCGACGCCGCCGAAGTCGACGCGGCTGACGTCGACCAGCGCGGCGGGGCGCTCGACGCCGAGCTTCATCAGGTCGACGAGGTTGGTGCCGCCCGCGAGCGGCTTCGCCTCGGGGGACGCGGCGAGCAGGCGCACGGCGTCGGCGACGTCCGCGGCCCGCTGATACTCGAAGGTCCTCATCGCGCGGTCTCCGTCTCGCTCGGGTGCTCCGCCGCGTCGTGGACGGCGGGCACGATGTTGGCGTAGGTGCCGCAGCGGCAGAGGTTGCCGCTCATCCGCTCGCGCACCTCCTCGTCGTCGAGGACGACGTCGTCGGGCACCTCGTCGTCGAGCATGGCGTCGTCGGTGCTCAGCTCGGCGGTGACGTGGCTGGGCATGCCCGCGCGCGCCTCGGCGAGCATGCCGACCACCGAGCAGATCTGCCCCGGGGTGCAGTAGCCGCACTGGTAGGCGTCGCGCTCGAGGAACGCCCGCTGCACCGGATGGAGGTCGTCGCCGTCGGCCAGGCCCTCGATCGTGGTGACCTCGCGGCCGTCCAGCGACACCGCCAGCACGAGGCAGCTGTTGGTCCGGCGTCCGTCGAGCAGCACGGTGCAGGCGCCGCACTGGCCGTGATCGCAGCCCTTCTTCGAGCCGGTGAGGTCGAGCCGCTCCCGGAGCAGATCGAGGAGGGTGGTGCGGTTGTCGACGGCGACCGCTCTCGACTCGCCGTTCACGGTGACGTCGATCGCGGTCGACGGCACGGACCTGGTCTCGCTGCGCTGCGCCATGGCTGAAAGCTACCCGCGGGAGGGGCCGCACGAGGGGGCCCTTCTCGGGCGGGCCGCGGAGGGCTACCCTCCGCCCGCGACGCCGCGCGCCGGGTAGAGCGCGACCGCCTCCGGATCGATCAGGAAGTCGACCTCGTCGTCGATCCCCGCGCCGAGGGCGGCGAGCTGAGCGGGGGAGAGGTCGGCCGCGATGCCGGCGGCGCGCACCCGCACGAGGTCGCCGCGCCGCTCGAGGTCGCGGATGCGGGCGCGGACCCGGCCTGCGCCCGGCGCTCCCGGCAGGGCCGGGGCGACCGTCACGGAGGCGGGCCGGAACGCGGCCGCGGCCCGCACGCCCGCGGCGACGGAGCCCGCCGCGCGCAGCTCCACGCCGTCGTCGGTCCGCAGCCCGGTGCCGGTCGCCGTGCCTGTCAGCAGATTGAGCGCCGCCAGCTCGGCGGTGAACGGGCTCTGCGGCCGCTCCAGCACCTCGTGGGTGGGGCCGTCCTCGATCACCCGACCGCCGTGCAGCACCACGACGCGGTCGGCCAGCGTGTAGGCGTCGAGCACGTCGTGGGTGATCAGGATCGTGGTCCGCCCGGGCAGGACGCGGCGCAGCATCCGCCGCAGCAGCGGGGCGACCGCGACGTCCAGCGCGGCCATCGGCTCGTCGAGCAGCAGCAGCTCCGGGCTCGGAGCGAGCGCCCGGGCGACGGCCACCCGCTGCGCCTGCCCGCCCGAGAGCTGCGCCGGCCGGCGGTCGGCGAGGTCGACGGCGTCGACGGCCTCGAGCCAGGTGCGCGCGGTCTCGGCCGCGGCGGAGCGGCCGGCGCCGGTGCTGCGCGGGCCGAAGGCGACGTTGTCGAGCACGCTGAGGTGCGGGAACAGCAGTGGGTCCTGGGCGAGCAGGGCGACGCTGCGGCGGTGCGGCGGCAGGTGCAGGCGGCGGGCGGAGTCGAACAGGGTCGCTCCGGCCAGGGTCGCGTGTCCGTCGTCGGCGCGGAGGAGGCCGGCGAGCAGCCCGACGAGCGTGGACTTGCCGGCGCCGTTCGGGCCGAGGACGGCCGTGGTCGTCCCGGTCTCGACCCGCAGCGCGACGTCGACGCCGCGGGCGTGCAGCCGCGCGTCGAACTCGAGCGTCACGGGCGCACCTCCGTCCGGGCGGCGCGCGGCCGGCGGTGCGCGAGCCCGATCACGAGGACCGCGACGACGACCAGCACCAGCGAGAGGGCGACCGCGGCGTCCGGGTCGGTCTCGCGCTGCAGGTAGATCTCGAGCGGCAGCGTGCGGGTGACGCCTTGCAGGCTGCCGGCGAAGGTCAGCGTCGCGCCGAACTCGCCGAGCGCGCGAGCGAAGGAGAGGATCGCGCCGGAGAGCAGCCCGGGCAGGATCAGGGGCAGGGTGACCCGGCGCAGCACGGTCGAGGGCCGGGCGCCGAGGGTCGCGGCGACGCTCTCGTAGCGGTCGCCGGCCGAGCGGAGCGCCCCCTCGAGGCTGAGCACCAGGAACGGCAGGGCGACGAAGGTCTGCGCGAGGATCACCGCGGTGGTGGAGAACGCGATCCGGATCCCGAGCGCCTCGAGGGCGCCGCCGAGCAGGCCGAGCCGCCCGAAGGTGTAGAGCAGGGCGATGCCGCCGACCACCGGGGGGAGCACGAGCGGGAGCAGCACGAGGGCGCGCACCAGGCCCTGGCCGGGGAAGGAGGTGCGCGCGAGCGTGAGCGCCATCGGCACGCCGATCACGAGGCAGAGTGCGGTGGCGGCGGCGGCGGTGCGCAGGCTCAGCAGGAGCGCCGCGATCGAGGAATCCGAGGTGATCAGCGGGACGAATCCGGCCCAGTCGACGCGGGTGAGGATGCCGACCAGCGGCAGCAGCACGAAGGCGCCGCCGACGACCGCGACGGCGACGACCCAGCGGGGGACTCCCGCGGAGAGCGTCACCGGCCGGCGGGTCACGGGCGAGCGCGTCACGGGCGAGCGCGTCACGGGCGAGCGCGTCACGCCTTCCCGTTCGGGGTCTCCACCACGACCATCGTCGCCTTGACGATCGCGATCGCGGGCGAGCCCGGCTCGAGGCCGAGCTCGCGGACGGCCTCGGCGGACATCAGTGAGACGACGCGGTGCGGGCCGCACTGCAGCTCGACCTGCGCCATCACGGTGTCGGAGACCACCTCGGTGACGATGCCGACGAAGCGGTTGCGCGCCGAGCGGCCCACCTCGCTCGGGTCGACGGGGAGGATCGCGTTCTGCCGGGCGAGGCGGGCGAGGTCGAGGCCCTCGACGACGCTGCGGCCGGACGCGTCCTTGCTGCTCGCGAGGGTGCCGTTCTCGATCCACCGGCGGACGGTGTCGTCGCTGACGCCGAGGTAGTCGGCGGCGTTCTTGATCCGGATCTGCGGCATGGGAGCCATCGTAGAGCCGATTCGGCGGAGGGGGCCGGTGCTCAGGGGGCGCCGAAGCCCGCCGAGGCGAGGACCGTGCGGCCGTCGTCGCCGGCCACGTACGCGGTGAAGGCGGCCGCGAGGTCCGGGTTCGCGGAGCCGGCGACCGGGGCGATCGGGTAGGTGTTCACGGCCTGCGACGACTCGGGGAACTCGATCCCGGTCACCGCGTCGCCGGCGGCGGCGACGTCGGTGACGTAGACCAGGCCGGCGTCGGCCTCGCCCGAGGTGACCTTGCCGAGGACGTCGGTGACCGACGACTCCTCGCTGACCGGCCGGAGGTCGACGCCGGTCGCGGTCTCCACGGTGACCGTCGCCGCGCCGCACGGGACCTGGGCCGCGCAGACGACCGTCTTCACGCCCTCGCGGGCGAGGTCGGCGAACGAGGCGATCCCCGCGGGGTTGGCCGGCGGGACGGCGATCTCGAGGGTGTTGGTCGCGAAGTCGACGGGGTCGCCCTCGATGAGGTCGGCGTCGGTGAGCTTCGCCATGTTCTTCTCGTCGGCCGAGGCGAAGACGTCGGCGGGGGCGCCGTTGGTGATCTGGGTCACCAGGTCGGACGAGCCGGCGAAGGTGAGCTCGACGGTGGTGCCCGGGTGCTCGGCCTCGAAGGCGGTCGCGATCTCGGTGAAGGTGCCCTTCAGCGACGCGGCGGCGTAGACGGTGATCGAGCCGGAGAGTGCGCTGGTCGCGGTCGGCGTGCTCGAGGCCTCGGCTGTCGCGGTCTCGGCGGGTGCCGAGGCGGAGCAGCCGGCCAGGACCGCGAGGAGGGCCGCGGAGGAGAGCAGTGCGGCGGCGGCGCGGGGCAGCGTCATGGAGGGGCCTTCCTGGGTTCGACGGTGCGGGAAGGAGTTCCGCTTCTGCGTCTTAAAGGCCACTCTATTCCCGCGAAGGCGGAGCAGTGGCCGCACGGCGTCGGAGATCGCGGACCGGCCTCCACCCGGCGTCGGCAGGGCGAGTGTGCAGACCTGACGTGCTGGTGACGGCGGGTCTCGATACACCCCTGCGGGGCTACTCGACCAGCATGATGGCAAGCGGCGGCCACGCCCTTCCGACTCCTGGGAGGGAGCGTCCTCTTCGTGTCGGCCGTTCCATGCTGATCGAGTAGCCCGCGCAGCGGGCGTATCGAGATCCACCGGCGTCAGCAGGACGAGTCTGCAGACCTGTCCTGCTGGGACGGCGGGTCTCGATACGCCGCGTCCCGCGGCTACTCGACCAGCATGAGGCGTCAGCGGGTGGTGGCGAGCGCGTCCGCGTAGCGCTCGGCCGGGTCGAGGGCGAGGCCGGGCTTCACCGCGCGGGCGGTGTCGTCGGCGAGGACCTCGGCGGCGCCGCGCTCGAGGCCGTCGAGGGCGGCCGTCACGATCGCCTCGGGGCTCGACTTCGGGGCGTCCGACCACGAGGCCATGTCGGTGTCGACGAGGCCCATGTGCAGGCCGAGCACCTGGGTGCCCTGCGGAGCGAGGGCCAGGCGCAGGCCGTCGGTGACGCTCCAGGCCGCGGCCTTGGACATCGAGTACGACTCCGAGCCCGGGAACGAGACGAAGGCCGACACGGAGAGCACGTTCAGCACGGCGCCGCCGCCCGCCCGGCCGAGGCTCCCGGCGAAGGCGCGCGCGAGCATCAGCGGCGCGAAGGCGTTGGTCTCGACCGTGCGGCGGATCTCGTCGAGGTCGCCGGTGACGAAGTCGACAGTGGGGGCGATGCCGGCGTTGTTGACGACGATCGACACGTCGCCGAGGCTCGCCGCGAGCTCGGCGATGCGGTCCTGATCGGTCACGTCGAGCGCGATCGGCACGACGCCCGGCGCGGCGGCGATCGTCGAGGCGTCGCGCGCCGCGGCGTAGACGGTGCGGGCGCCGCGCGCCGTCAGCTGCCGGACGAACTCGGCGCCGATGCCGCGGTTGGCGCCGGTCACGAGCACGACGGAGTCCTGGATCTGCATAGGAGTGCCTTTCTGTAATGGTCGATAAAGAACTGGTGCGACGCACGCTAGCACGTTCCGTAGCGACTGTTATAGAATCGGAGCATGGCAGGACGACCGAGGGGCTTCGACCGCGACGAGGCGCTCGACACGGCGATGCGCCGCTTCTGGAGCGACGGCTACGACGAGACGACGGTCGCCGTGCTCACCCGCGAGATCGGCATCTCGGCGCCGAGCCTCTACGCGGCCTTCGGCGACAAGGACGAGCTGTTCCGTGCCGCCGCGAGCTGCTACGCGGACACCGCCGATGCCGCCCTCGCCCGGCTCCTCGACGCGCCGACGGCCTGGGACGCGCTGGCCGCCGTCGTCCGCTCGAGCGCCGCGGGCTACTCCGACCCGGGCACGCCCTCCGGCTGCTTCGTGCTGAGCGAGCCGCGCCTGGCCGAGCGCCGCCGTTCGATGGAGGACGTCATCGCCGCGCGCATCGAGCGGGGGATCGCCGAGGGGGATGTGCCGGCCGGCACCGACGCGGCGCGGACGGCCGCCTTCGTCGTCGCGGTGCTGACCGGGATGTCGACGCAGGCCCGCGACGGCGGGACCGCCGAGCGCGTCGCCGAGATCGGCGAGCTCGCGCTCGCGGCGCTGCCGCGCCCGTGACCGCCGCGCCAGGGAGCGCCCGGCCCGTGACCGACCCGCCAGGGAGCGCCCGGCAGCACCTCGCGGCCGCCGCCGATCTCGCCCGCCGGCACCTGGAGCATCCGGAGCGCGCCGCCGCGCTGGACCTGCGGCTGCACCGGGTCACGGCGCCGACCTCGCTGGTCTACACGCGCTTCCCGCCGACGCTGAGCCTCGTGCTCTCCGGCCGGAAGCGCTCGATCGTCGGCGATTCGGATGAGCAGTGGGGCGCCGGCCGCTTCCTGATCACGCCGGTCGACCTGCCGGTGATCGCGGCCGTCGTCGAGACCGGCGAGCAGGGCGACTTCGTCTCGGCCAACTGGCACCTGGATCCGGTGCTCGTCGCCGAGGTCGCCGGACTCGTCGCGCACCGCCCCGCCGCGGCGATCCCGGAGCGGATCGGCACGATCACCCCGGAGCTCGCCGACGCGCTGCACCGCCTGTTCCGGCTCCTGGACGCACCGGAGGAGATCCCGGTGCTCGGGCCGGCGGTGTCGCGCGAGCTGGTGCTCCGGCTGCTGCAGAGCGACCAGGCGCCGCGCCTGCTGTCGGCGTCGTCCGCCGTCCGCTCGGCCGCGGTGACCCGGGCGGTCGACGCGATGACCGGCGCGCTCGCCCACGGCTGGACGCTCGACGCGCTGGCCGCCGAGGCGAGCACGAGCGTGCCGACGCTCACCCGGCGGTTCCGCGAGCTGACCGGGATGTCGCCGCTCGGCTACCTGCGCCGGCTGCGGCTGGGCGAGGCGCGGCGCCTCCTGCTGGTGCGCGGCGAGACGGCCGCGGGCGCGGCGGCAGCGGTCGGCTACGCCAGCGCGTCGCATTTCGGCCGCGACTACCGCCGCGCCTACGAGACGACCCCCGCCGCCGACGCCGCGCTGCACCCGGGCCGGCTGGTGCAGGTCGACTGACCTGCGCTCCCGGGTCCGCGGTCAGCGCCGCGCGCCGACGATGCCGCCGTCGACCAGCAGGGTCGTGCCGTGCACGTAGGACGCCTCGTCGGTCGCGAGCCAGCGCACGGCCTGGGCGATCTCGTCCGGGCGGCCGGGGCGGCCGGCAGGGGTCGGGGCGGTCATCGCGTCGAGGATCGCCGAGGCGTGCGCGTTGCCGGGAGTGAGTGTCGCGCCGGGAGCGACCGCGACGACGCGCACGCCGTCCGCGCCGTACTCGGCCGCCCAGGCACGGGTGAGGTGGTCGAGCGCGGCCTTGGTCGCCGGGTAGAGGGCGGTGCCGAGGGTGCCGACGCGCGCCATCCACGACGTGATGTTGATGATCACGCCGGAGCCGGCCTCGGCCATCGCCGGCGCGATCGCTCCGACGAGCTGGTGCGGGACCCGGATGTTGGTGACGAGCAGCGCGTCGACGTCGGCGTCGCTCAGCTCGGCGGTCGGGCCGACGGGGAAGACGCCGGCGTTGTTGACGAGCACGTCGATCCGACCGCCGAGCAGGCGCAGCGCCTCGGCGGCGACGGCTCGGGTGGCGTCGGGCGTGCCGCCGAGGTCGGCGACGAGCACGGCGGCGGTGCCACCGGCCGCGGTGATCGCCTGCGCGACCGCCTCGGTGCGCGCGCTGTCGCGGCCGTGCACGAGGACGTGCGCGCCGGACGAGGCGAGTCGGTGGGCGATGGCCTCGCCGAGTCCACTGGAGGAGCCGGTGACGAGGGCGGTGCGGCCGGCGAGCCGGTCGTCCGTGAGGAGGGGGACTGTGGTGGTGTCGGTCATGGATCCAGCCTCGCGGCGGGGGCCGACGGCGGGTGTCCCGATCGGATCGAGGGCTGTCGCGATCCGATCACGGCGCCGCCTCTGGTTCGGACGCCTGCTGATCGAGCAGCCCCTGCCTGCTGATCGAGTGGCCCGCCACGCGGGCGTGTCGAGCGGAGTGGGCGCCTCCGGCGCCAGTGCAGGACGGGGAAGAGACCGACGTCCCCGCGGTGGGCGGGTCTCGATACGCCCCTCCGGGGCTACTCGACCAGCATTTTTGCGGGCGTCTCTTCCAAGTAGATCCACCGTGCCGGCCTGGACGGGTCTCGATACGCCCCGCCGGGGCTGCTCGACCAGCATGTGCGGTCCGGAGCGCACGCCTGTATCGCGCACGCTGCCTGCTGATCGAGCAGCCCGCGGAGCGCACCACGCATCCTGCTCGAGCAGCCCCTGCCTGCTGATCGAGTAGCCCGCGCAGCGGGCGTATCGAGATCCGCCGTCGTCAGAACGGCGCGGGGACGTCGACGAAGCGGGGCTTCGGCGGCGGCTCGGGCGGTCGGCCGGGGAGTGGCGGCGGGCGGTTGCTGATCCGCCGGCCGGTCGGGCTCGTCCAGACGATCATTCCGTCGTCGTGTCTGACGTACGTCCACTGGTCGCCGTGCCGGATGTGGTGGTGCGAGGTGCAGAGCGAGACGAGGTTGTCGAGGGAGGTCTCGCCGCCGTTGCGCCATTCGAGGGTGTGGTCGGCCTCGCTGGTCGCGGCGGGGCGGGTGCAGCCGGCGAAGCGGCAGGTCTGGTCCCGCAGCTGGAGGTGCAGTCGCATCTGCGGCGGCGGGACCCGGTAGGTGCGGCCCACGGAGACGACCGCGCCGGTCTCCGGATCGGTCAGGACCCGGGTGAACGACGGAGCCGTGCGGATCAACTCACGGGCGATCTCGGCGGGGACCGGGCCGTAGCCGTCGAGATCCGCGGGCGCGTCGTCGAGACCCACGGCGGTGGAGGCGGCGAGGGTCAGCCGGACCTCGGCGCGGATGCCGGGGACGAAGGTCGGGTCGGGCCGGTGCTCTTCGTTCGGAGTCGTTCCCGCGATGTCACCGTCGCAAAGCAGGTCGACAGCGGCGTCGGCGCTGAGCTGCTGCAGGGTGCGCGGATCGCCGTCGTCGCGGAGGGTGCGGGCGATGCGGCGCAGCCGGTCGTACGAGCCCGACACGACCGGCGCTGGGGCGTGGATGCAGAGGGTCGCCATCCCGTCGACGTCCGGGGTGACCCAGACCGCGCGGTCTTCGCGGGCGCGGGCGTGCCGCTCGTCGAGGGGCTGCTCGTGCAGCTCCTCCCGCCAGCGGGTCAGGGCTCGGCGCAGCTGCGTGGTCGTCATCGTCAGCGCGGCGTCGGCGGCGCGCTCGTCGAGGGCCGCGCGGGAGGCCTCCGGGAGGCTGCTCGCGGTTCTGCAGATCGCCTCGCCGACCTCCCAGAGGATCCGCGCGTCGCGGAGCAGGGCGCGGGTGAGGGGAAGGTGCTCCATCAGCATCTCGGCGGTCTCGAGGCGTCGGCAGACCTCCCGCTCGGACACGCCGAGCGTCACCGCGAGCTCGGCGCGGATCGAGCGCTCGACGAGATCGCGGGTCTCGCTGCGCGTCGCGCCGCGGGCGAACGCCTTTGGGACGGTGAGCGCGATGCGGTGGCCGCGGTGCATCCGTTCCGCGGCTCTGAGGCGCGTCGGCGAGTCGGCGCGCTCGGCGGCCGCGGAGTCGTCGAAGCAGTCGCGCACCTCCGCGAGTGCTGCCGCGTTCTCATCTTCTGACATACGGATATCGAAGCAGGGGCCACCGACAGCATGGTCGGAACCACGGGCTGATCGGGGACAACACCGTCGGATCGCGAGTGTGGAGGAGACCCGCTCCCGGATGTCTCGGCGATGGTGGGTCTCGATACGCCGCCGGCGGCGGCTACTCGACCAGCATGCGAGGGCCGCCGACGACGGCTACTCGACAAGCATGAAGCCCGCCACCCGCATCGCGGCTGCGGACGGCGACCCCACCCTGATCGAGCAGCCCGCGGAGCGGGGATATCGAGATCCACCGTGCTGAGCTGGGCGGGTCTCGATACGCCCCTCCGGGGCTACTCGACCAGCATGAACGGCGCCGGAGGCGGCTGCTCGACCGGCATGAACGGCGCCGGAGGCGGCTGCTCGACCGGCATGAACGGCGCCGGAGGCGGCTGCTCGACCGGCATGAACGGCGCCGGAGGCGGCTGCTCGACCGGCACGAAGGGCGGCGAGGGCGAGAAGGAGGGCGGCCGAGGCGGCTACTCGGCCGGCGCGGGGGCACGCCCGCGGACCGCGGCGACGACGGCCGCGACCGCGCGGTCGATGCTCGCCGCGCGGGCAGCGGCGTCCTCCTGCTCGGAGTCGTGGACGAAGGCCGTCGTGCCGCGCACGGCGCCGCAGTAGTCGACGACGCCGTGCTCGATCTGAGTGCGCAGGGACTGCTCGTAGCCGTGCCGCTCGTACACCCCGGCGCTGTCGCCGGCGATCGGCACGAGGTGGACGGTGAGCCCGCCGAGCTTCCGGCGCATCCCGTCGGCCGGGTCGATCTCGAAGGCCCAGCCGTTGACGAAGACGCGGTCGATCCAGCCCTTCAGCAGCGCCGGCACCGACCACCAGTAGACGGGGAAGACCAGCACCAGGTGCTCGGCGGCGTCGAGCCGGCGCTGCTCGCTCGCGACGTCGGCCGGGTACTCGCCCGCGACGCGGTAGCTGTGCCGGTCGGCCGCACTGAAGCGCGGGTCGAAGCCCTCCGCGGCGAGATCCGCGAGCTCGGCCAGCGGCAGCTCCTCCGCGAGCCGTCGGGCCAGAGCGAGGGTGAGCGAGTCCCGATCGGGGTGGGCGGCGACGATGAGCGCGGTCATCCGTCCATCCAAGCGCAGCCGGCCGGGTCGGCGTGCGACGATGCGGCATGCGACAGCACGAACGAGGAGGAGACCGATGACCGACTCGGACCCGCAGGAGGTCCTGCACCGCGACGGCAGCCTCCGCGCTCGCGGGGCCACGCTCGACGGCGAGCTGCACGGGTACTGGGAGTGGTTCCGCCTGGACGGCACCCGCCTGCGCAGCGGGTGGTTCGATCGTGGGCGCCAGGTCGGAGTCTGGACCACCTACGACCGCACCGGCGCCCCGCACAAGGAGACCCGCTTCGGCGACTGAGGGTGCCGCGCCTCGGAGCGCGCGCCTCAGGACCCGCCGCGCGCCAGGACACCGGTGACGAGCAGCTGCACGAGGGCGTCCGTGTCGTAGCGCGGGTCGCCCGCGCCGCCGATGCAGAGATTGCCGATGCCGCGCAGCAGGCCGTACGCCTCGACCGGCGGGGCGTCCGGCGCGATCGCCGCCTCGAGCAGCGTCGCGCAGACCGGCACCAGCCGGTCGACGAAGAAGGCGTGCAGGGCGTCGGAGCCGGCGCCGTCGCCCTGCAGCGCATCCGGCAGCCCGTGCTTGGTGACCAGGAAGTCGACGAACAGCGCCAGCCACGCGCGGAGCGCCGCCTCGGGCGAGTCGCTCTCGGCGAGGAGTCGCGGCCCGGCCTCGGCGCAGGCCTCGACCTGGTGCCGGTAGACGGCGACCACGAGGTCGGCCCGGGTGGGGAAGTGGCGGTAGATCGTGCCCGTGCCCACGCCGGCGCGCGTCGCGATCTCGCGGACGGGGGCGTCGACGCCGGACTCGACGAAGACCGCCGCGGCCGCTTCGAGTAGGGCCTGCGAGTCGCGCCGGGGTCGGCCGACGCGGGGGACCGCCGGGCCGGCGCCGCCCTGATCCGTCACTGCTGCTCCTCCTCCGAACGCTCCGCTTGCTTAACGGAACAGCGCTCCGTATCGTTGCGGAACGTCGCTCCGATAAGCAGTATCGCAGAGCGCGAACCGGAAGGCACCAGCATGACCAGCACCGTCCCCACCTCTCTCTTGGAAGCACTCTCCGCACTCCCCGTCGTCTCGGTCGCCCCCGTCGAGCTCGACGCTCCGGGCCGCCCCGTCCCGCTCACCGTGCGGATCTCCGCCCCGGCGACCGGCACGGACCTCCCCGTCGTGCTCTTCTCGCACGGCAACGGCTGGAACCACGACGGCTACGCGCCGCTCACCGCGTACTGGGCCTCGCGCGGCTTCGTCGTGATCCAGCCGACGCACCTCGACTCGAGGCGTCACGGCTTCGGCTTCGACCATCCCGTCTTCCCGACGATCTGGGAGGAGCGGATCGCCGATCTCACCCGCGTGCTCGACCGGCTCGACGTCCTCGAGGCGGCCGTGCCCGGACTCGCCGGCCGGATCGACTCGAGCCGCATCGCCGTCGCCGGGCACTCCTGGGGCGCGCAGACGGCGCAGACGCTGCTCGGCGCCCGCATCGTCGGAGAGGACGGCTCGCTCAGCCCGGACCGCTCCGACCGCCGGGTGCGCGCCGGCGTCCTCCTCGCCGCGACGGGCGTCGCCGGCGACGACCTCGAGCCGTTCGCGCAGGCGGCCTTCCCCTTCCTCCGCCCCTCCTTCGCGCAGCTGAGCACGCCGACCCTCGTCGTCGCGGGCGACCGCGATCAGTCGCGGCTCTCCCGGCGCGGGCCGGACTGGTTCACCGACGCCTACACGCAGAGCCCGGGCGCGACCGACCTGCTCACCCTGCACGGCGGCGAGCACTCGCTCGGCGGCATCGTCGGCGAGGAGGTCGCCGAGACGACGGACGCGGATCCCGCGCGACTCTCCACGATCCAGCAGCTGACCACGGCCTACCTCCGCACGGCGCTCGTCGTCGACGCGAGCAGCTGGTCGGCGGCGCGGGCGGCGTTCCGCGAGGACGGGCGCGAGATCGGCCGCATCGACGGCGAGTGACGCCGCGCACTGCCGTCGGGCGTCAGTCCTTCGCCGCCGCGGCCCCTCCGGCGAGGTCGTCCTCCGTCGGCTCGGTCACCCCGATCGTGCTGATGATCGGCATCGTGCCCGTCCGCGCGAGCGGCTCCTCGGCGGTCGGCGCCGACTCCGGATGCGGGGAGCGGCGCGCCCGCACCGGCGCCACCGCGCGGACGACCGGAGTGCGCAGCCGCCGGTACGCGATGCGGCCGAGGGTGACGCCGCCCGCGAGCCCGATCGCGATCATGCCCGCCTGGAGCAGCAGCTCGATCCCGCCCTCGGGGCCGCGGCCGGAGGTGAGGTCGAGCACGCCGCGGTAGAGGGTCAGGCCAGGGAGCAGCGGCACGATGCCGCAGGCGGTGGTCACCACGGCGGGCACGCGCCAGCGCTCGGCCAGGGTCTCGCCGAGCAGGCCGATCACGATCGCGGGCACGGCGCTGGCGAGCAGCGGCGCGGCGCCCAGCCCGCTCAGCGCGTCGGAGGCGACCCACGCTCCCGCGCCGGTGAGAGCGGCGACGAGCGCCGGCCGCGGGGGCGTGTGCGACGAGAGCGCCCAGGCACCCGCGGCGATGCCGGCACCGAGCACCTGCACGCTCGCCGGCCAGGGGCGGGCGTAGGAGTCGACCAGCACCAGCTCGACGCCGAGGGTGCGCGCGCCGTCGAGCACGGCCGCGATCCCGACGACGATGCCGAGCGTCAGCAGCCCGACCTCGAGCAGCCGGCCGCCGGCCGTGATCGGGAAGCCGTTGATGGCGTCGTCCGCCGCTCCGACGAAGGAGAGCCCGGCGAGCAGCACGACGACTCCGGAGGCGACCACCAGTGCCGGCGGCAGCACGGCGAACTCGACCGGCAGCTGCGGCACGACCGCGAGCAGCAGCACCGCGACTCCGGTCGCGAGCGCGGCTCCGGCGATCTGCTGGAAGAAGGCGGGCAGCCCCCAGCGGCCGAGCAGCTGGTTGACGCCGTCGATCGCGGCGGTCGTGAGCGCGGCGAGGAGAACGATGAGCGGCCCGCCGCCGAGCAGGATCGCGACGCCCGCGGCCATCACCGCGAGGGTGAGCGTCACGACACTCCGCCGGTAGCGGTGCGGCTGGACGAGGATCGCGTCGAGCCGCTCGTGCGCGTCCTCGAACTGCTGCCGGGCCTCGTCGCGCGCGGTCGACGAGTCGACGGTGTCGGCGACCCGGACCTCGGGGGAGCCGTCGGTGATCGCGGTGACCAGCGTCGTCACGCGGGCGAGCCGCTCGTAGTCGGCGCTGCGGGAGGCGACGACGCGCAGCACGCTCACGCTGGGCGAGTCCTCGCTGCCGTCGTGCACGACCAGGATCGAGGTGAAGGTGAGGTCGACCTGCACCTCGATGCCGTAGGCGCGGCAGACCCGCTCGATGGTCTCGGTGACCTCCGCGGCCGCGGACCCCAGCGAGAGCAGGGTCTCGCCGAGCCGCACCGCCAGCTCGAGCACGCCGCGCACGGTCTGCTCGGCGAGGACGGCGCGCTGCGAGCGCCGGCTCACCGGCGCGGCGGGGCGCTGGCCGCTCAGCGTGCCGACGAGCTGCCGGAGGAGTCGCTGCTGGAGAGGTCGAGGAGAGGGCACCCCCCGAGCGTACGGAAGACCACCGTCACCGGAGGACCGGCTCCGGAGGAGCGCCATCGCAGGCTCGGCGCCGCAGGACCTGAGTCGCAGGACCGGCGCCGCACCGCCGTCACCAGGGCACCACCTCGCCGCGGAAGTCGCGGTAGGCGATCCCGGGCGTGCCGAGGCGGCCGATCAGCACGTCGACCACCTTCGGCACGTTCTCCTCGATCGTGAACGGCGCGTCGTCGCCACCGAGCGCGGTCCGGATCCAACCCGGCGCGATCAGGACGATCGCCCGGCCCGTGCCGGACTGCCGCACCGCGAAGCTCTTCAGGAACTGGTTGAGCGCCGCCTTGCTGCCGCGGTAGACCTCCCGCCCGCCGCCGGTGTTGTTCGCGATGCTGCCCTGCCCCGACGACATCGCGCCGATCAGGCCGTCGCCAGCGACGAGGTCCTGCAGCGTCTCGATCACGCGCATCGGACTGAGCGCGTTGGTGACGAAGACCTCGACGAAGTCCTCCGTCGAGACCTGGCCGATGGGCGTGTCCTCGCTCGTCGTGGTGCCGGCGTTCACGAAGAGCAGGTCGAGCACGCGACCCGTCAGGCGCTCCCGAAGCGCCCGCGTCCCCTCCTCGTCGGTGATGTCGAGCCGCTCGATCGCCAGGCGGTCCGCGCCGACCTCGTCCTGGAGCTCGTGCAGAGGGGTGCGCCGGCCGGGATCGCGGACGGTGCCGATCACGTCCCAGCCGCGGCCGAGGAACTCCGCTGCGAGGGCGTGGCCCAGCCCACGGGAGGCGCCGGCGAGGAGGGCGGTGCGTGCGGTGCCGGACGGGGGGGTCGGTGTCGTCGATGTCGTGGTCATCCCGTCACTCTCACCCCGCCGCAGGTCGATCCGCGCGGTCTGTCAGCGAACCGTGCGCTGCGCGGCGCCGGTTCTCAGAGTCGGAGTCCGGCGGTGGTGGTCGCGCTCATGCTGATCGAGTAGCCCGCAGAGCGGGCGCATCGAGATCCACCGGAGTCGGAAGGCGGGTCTGCAGGCTGCCCTGCTGGCGACGGTGGGTCTCGATACGCCCCTCCGGGGCTACTCGACCAGCATGTGTGCGAGCGCCTCTGCCAAGGAGATACGCCCCTCCGGGCTGCTCGACCGGCAACAACGGACGCCCCACCGGCAGCGGCTGCGCAGGTGCTCAGAATCGTTGATGTGGCGACGTTCCGGCCGTCCTGTCGCGCCAGAGCGGCCCCTCTCGCCATCCGCTCCCAGGTCTGCTCCGAATCATGCGTACACATCAACCTTACGACCGGAGCCCGCATGCTCGCCACCGCCACCGCGTCCGCCACCGCCCCCACTGCCGGCACCGCTGCCGCCCGCCGCTCGCGCGCCGTCCTCGCGCCCGCGCTTCCGCTGCTCCCGCCCGACTCCGATCGGATGCTCGTCATCCGCTCGGCCTCGGGCGACGACGGCGCGTTCGCCGAGATCGTCCGCCGGCACACCTCTCTGCTGCGCGCGACGGCGCTGCGCATCCTCCGCGCCTCGAGCGAGGCGGACGACGTGGTGCAGGAGACGTTCCTCGCCGCCTGGACGCACATGGACAGCGTGATCGACGGCGAGACGATCGTCGGCTGGCTGCTGACCACGGTGCGCCGGCGCTGCTACGACCGGCTGCGCTCGAGCGACCACCAGAACCACGCCGAGCTGGAGCAGGACCTGCCCGAGTCGCTCGACCACTGCCCGACCGCGGTGTCGGAGCGCGCGGCGCTCGTCGCCGAGGCGCGCGCCGTGCTCGGCCGGATGCCCGAGCTGCAGCGCCGCTGCTGGGAGCTCCGCCAGCTGCAGCAGCGCAGCTACGACGACATCGGCGCCGAGCTCGGCGTCAGCGCGACCGTGGTCCGCGGGCAGCTCTCCCGAGCCCGCCTGCTGATGGAGGCGACGCTCGCGCCCTGGCGCTGAGGCTCCGCAGCGCACCCCGTGGGCGGTCGATCCGTCGCGGACGGCTCTCGCCGACGTGCCGAGGGAGCCGTTCGTGACGGGTCGATCGGCGGATCACCGCGGCTTCAGGGGTGGGCGCACTCGGCTCCGGACGGACTCGGTGGTTAGCGTGGAGGGCATGGAACCCAGCTTCGGAGCCCTGCTCACCGGTCTCGTGATCAACCTCTTCTGGTTCGCGCTCGTCCTCGTCGCGGTCTACTTCGTCGTCCGGGCGGCGGTGACGAGCGCGCTGAGGCGGGCCGGAGTCATCACTCCGGCGAGCGCCGCCGCCCTCGATCGCGAGGACGAGGCGCACCGCCGCGCGATCGACGACGAGCGGCGTCCGGAGGCCTGAGCCCGGCGCACCTTAGCCCGGCGCGCCCGAGCCCGGCGCAGGTGAGCCCGGCGCAGGTGAGCCGAGCACACCGCCGCGACCTCAGCTCCCGAGGATCGCGAGCACCGTCGACAGGATCCCGCAGACCGCGCCGGTGCCGAGCAGGATCAGGCCCGTCAGCCGCAGCGCCCGCACCGGATCCGCGCGCCGGTGCAGCCGGATCCGCTCCGGGTCCTCCTCGCGGTAGTAGACCTCGCGCTGGTCCGAGCCGACCGGCGTCAGCGGGTCGTCGGCGGTGAGCGGCCGCGAGCGCACCTCGCCCGCACGGGTGACCCAGTGCAGCGCGCGCGGCGGACCGTCCTCGAGGTAGGCGGTCGTCGTCGACCACCGCCCGTCGATCAGCAGCCCCACGAACGCCGCGAACAGGAACAGCAGCCCCAGCGGGAGCGTGATGAGGGAGAGCGCCTCCAGGATCGTCTCCAGCACCGGTCGCCTCCCTCTCGGATCCGCTGACGAGCGTACCGGGCGACGGTGGCACAGACGGTGGCAGAGGCTGTGCCGCTACGCGCCGATCGCGGGCGGCGGAGCCGTGAAGAAGAGGTACGGCAGGAAGTGCAGGACGAGCGTCGCGAGGACCCCGGTCGCTGGCGTCACCCACCACCAGCGCAGCGGTCTCGCGAGCCGCCGGACCACCGCGAACCCGACGACGGGCGTGATCAGCACGGGCAGCCACGCGCCGAGCACGGCCCACTGCACCGCGGGCGACAGCTCGCGCAGGTCCTTCCAGCCGTCGATGCCCGGGTCGATCGCGGACGCGGTGCCCAGGAGCACGAACGGCACCAGGACTGCGGCGAGTGCCGCGTGCACGAGGCCCCAGGCGCCGACCGCCAGGCGTGCGTAGCCGAGATCGAGCGCTGCGGTGGGGGTCGTCACCGGGGAAGGCTACCCGGCGCGACGCCGTCCGCTCCCGGTCGAGGCGCTTCCGTACACTGGCCCGGGCGCCGCGCGGACGGCGGCACGAGCTGCGGGGGTGGCGGGGACGGATGGCGACGGCGGGTGGCGCACGGCACGGACGGCTGAGGCCGCGCTCGGGACCGCGGACTCTGCTCCGCGGCGCTGCGGCCGCCGTCGCGGTCCTCGCCGTGAGCGGGGCCTGCCTGGTCGGGATCGCGACCGCGAGCATCACGAGCAACGTCGCGGGCAACGCGGTCGACCTCGGGATCGCGCCCTCCGCGGAGCCGCGGGCTGCACAGCTGGGTGCGATCGAGGGCGGCTTCAACGTCCTCATCGTGGGCACCGACAACGACGCGGTGCAGGGCGACGCCTTCGGGGTCCGCGACGGCACGCTCAACGACGTCACGATCCTGCTGCACGTCTCCGCCGATCACCGCAGCGCCACGGTGATCAGCTTCCCGCGCGACCTCGTCCTGGACCGCCCGGCCTGCACCGATCCGGAGACCGGCGAGGTCACGGAGGCGACCGCCGACGTCCCGTTGAACTCCGCGTTCGAGGCCGGCGGGCTCTCCTGCGTCAACGACACGGTGCAGCAGTTCACCGGCCTGACCGTGCCGTACGCGGGCTGGGTCTCCTTCAACGGCGTGATCGAGATGAGCAACGCCGTCGGGGGAGTGCCGATCTGCCTCACCGGGCCGATCCGCGACACCGACTCCGGGCTCGACCTCCCCGCCGGCACGAGCAACGTCTCGGGAGCGACCGCGCTCGCGTTCCTCCGCACCCGGCACGGCGTCGGCGACGAGAGCGACCTCAGCCGGATCTCCTCGCAGCAGCAGTACCTGGCCTCGCTGATGCGCACGGTCCGCTCGGCGGACACGCTGTCGAACGTGCCCGCGCTCTACGGACTCGCGCAGGCGGTGTCCTCGAACGTGCACCTCTCCACCACGCTGACGAACCCGTCGACGATGATCTCGCTCGCGCTGGCCCTCAAGGACGTCGACCTCGCGCAGATGGTGTTCGTGCAGTACCCGGCGCTGGACGACCCGGACCGGCCGGGCAAGGTCGTGCCGGACACGGTGCTCGGCGGCGAGCTGATGGCGAAGGTTCTGAACGACGAGCCGGTCGTGCTCGCGTCGACGCCCGCGGAGGAGCAGCCCGCGCCGCCGGTCGAGGGGGGCACCTCCGCTCCTGCGCCGACCGACCCCGCCGCCGCGGAGCCCGCTCCGGAACCGCTCGACGCCCCCGGGCAGACCGCCGCCGAGGAGACCTGCGCCGTCCCGTCGGAGTGACGCGCGGAACCGGCCACGGGCGGGCCCTCAGGCCGTCGCGTCCGCGCCGGCCTGACGCACGTTCCTGACCACGCGGGCCGGGGCGCCGACGACGACCGCTCCCGCCGGGACGTCCTTCGTGACGACCGCGGCGGCGGCGATCACCGCGTCGTCGCCGACCGTGACGCCGGCGAGCAGGACGGCTTTCGCGCCGATCCAGACGTTGGAGCCGACGACGATCGGGGCGGGGTGCAGGTCGCCGCGTCGCGCCGGATCGAGGTCGTGGTTCAGGGTCGCGAAGACGACGTCGTGCCCGATGAGGCAGTCGTCGCCGAGCGTGATGCCGCCCTGGTCCTGGAAAGCGCAGCCGGAGTTGATGAAGACCCGGGCGCCGATCCGGAGGTTGCGGCCGAAGTCGGCGCGCAGCGGCGGGAACAGGGTCACCGACTCGTCGATCGGCCGGCCGGTCAGCTCCGCCAGCAGCTCGCGCACGCGCTCCGGCGGGTGGTAGCCGCTGTTCAGCTCCCCGGTGATGCGCAGCGCCTCCTGGCTCGCCGCGTGCAGAACGGCGTGCAGCGGGGAGCCGCCCTCGATCGTCCGCCGCGCGTCGAACGCGGCGATCAGGTCGTCCAGGTCCATGTCCAGGTCCAGGTCCGGGTCCGGGTCCATGTCGTCGTCCTCTCCTCGGGTCCGCCCAGGCTAGGAGCGCCGGGCGCACGGCTGGGACTCCCTGCCGGGGCACCCCTGCCGCGGGTCGGCCCGCCGTCAGCCGTCACTCCTCCATGAGGCGTCCCGGAACGGTCGAGACGTCCCGCCGGAACGGGCTGCCTCGACCGCTCGGGGACGCCTCGCGCGTCACGCCCCGACGCCGCGGGGGAGACTCCGCTCGAGGAGGGTGGCCCGGCGGGCGGCCAGGGCGAGTGCGAGCAGCACGGCGGCGATGACGGGGAGCGGCAGGACGACCCGGGCGGCCGGCACGTCCGTGAGCACCGTCGCGCCGAGGGCGTCGACGGCGGTCAGCAGCGCCGACAAGCCGACCAGCAGGAGGACCGACATCACGGCCGCCACCCGACCGCGCCAGGGCATGACCGCGAGGACCCCGAGCGCCGCCACCGGCCCCGCCGTCGACAGATCGGGACCGAGCCAGCCGGCCGCCGCAGCGACGAGCGCGATGCTCAACTCTGTGGCGGAGGCGAGCAGGGCGGTGACCCGAGCGGCGCCGGTCCGGGCGGCGAGGGCGAGGCCGAGGGCGATCGCGAAGAGCGCCCCGGCGAGGAAGGAGGGGTTGGTGAACGGTCCGATCGCACCGGGGTAGCTGACGCCGGGGGACCAGTTGACGACGGCGTAGAAGGCGAAGAACGCCGTGGCGAGCGCGAGGGGGACGATCGTCGACGGGGAGCGCCCGGGAGCGGACCGGAGGCGGTGGCGCAGACCGCCGACCGCGAGGGTGGTCCGCTGCCCGATGCCCGGGCCGCGGTGCCCGCGGTCGTCGGCCTCGTCGAGCAGGATCCCCAGCAGGACCTCGCCGTGCTCGTCGCGCCAGGCGGCCGGGTACCAGCGCAGCGCGCGGCGGAAGCGGTCGGTGCGCCGCGCGTCCTCGTTCGTCGTCATGCCGTTCTCCTTCGTCGAGTGGTCGGGTCAGAACGCGGCGGACGGCGAGAGCCCGAGGTTGATCCGCGCCCGCACGGCGCTCGCCTCCATCCGGGCGACCTCGGCGCCGAGTGCGGATCGGCCGCTGTCCGTCAGCCGGAAGTAGCGGCGCACGCGCCCGGTGACCCGCTCGTCGCCGTCGGGGGCGATGAGGCCCGCCGACCCCAGCCGCTCGAGCGCCGCGTAGAGCGTGGTCACCCCCAGCCGCACGCGGCCCTCCGACTGCTCCTCGATCTCCTGCAGCAGCGCGTAGCCGTGGCGGCGCCCGAGAGCGAGCGCGGTCAGGATCCAGAAGGTCGTCTCTCGCATCTCCTCGGGCACGGGCGACACCATACTCCAACGGCAGGAGTATCGGGCGGCCGTCACGAGCGCCGGTCGTCTCCCGGAGCGGGCGAGGCCGCGAGGAACGCGCCGCGCTCCTCGAGCAGCCGGCGCAGGTGGCGCGCCAGGACGAGCCGCTCGGCGACCCGGCCGAGGACGCCGAAGGGGGCGCGGAAGGCGAGCCGGTCGGTCATCACCGAGCCGCTGCCGTCCGGCTCGAAGCGGTGCTCGTGCCGGAAGGAGCGGAACGGGCCGCGGGTCTGCTCGTCCGTGAAGGAGTGCGGCGCGTCGAAGGCGGTGATCCGGCTGGTCAGCCGCAGGCGGACGCCGAAGTGCCGGGCCTGCCAGGTCACCTCCTCGCCGAGGCCGATGCGGCCGCTGACGACTCCGCCGACGGCCCGCTCACCGGCCGCGGCCTGCGACTCCGTGTGCAGGTCGATGCTCCGCGCGCGGTCGAACAGGTCCTCGACCGACCGCTCCGAGCGGGTGACGACCTCGACCGACGCGACCATGACTCGATCATGGCGCAGTGCCGGCATGGCGCAGTGCCCTCATGGCGCACTGCCGTGACGACGCGCGGCTCGGCGTCGCCGCGCTCGCTCGGCCCGGACGGTCAGCCCGTCGGGACCACCGGGACGAGGAAGCCGCCGGGGACGTCGACGTCCGGCTCCCGGTACTCGTCGGGGAGGGTGAAGTCCGCGGTCCCGATCGAGGAGACGGTGAAGACGTCGGCGTCCCTCGTGCCGACGAGGAAGAGCGAGTACACCCGGGTGCCGTCCTCGAGGGTGCGCACCAGGCCGCCGGGGGAGGTCGACCGCTCGCCCTGGCGGGAGAGGACGACCGTGTCGCCGGGCGTGCTCGCGAGAGCCGCCGGGTCGATCCCGGCCGTCGGGACGCCGTCGCGGCAGTCCGTGCCGAAGCCGGTGTCGATGACCGATTCGCAGAAGCGCGTCTCGCCGTCGGGGCTCACGTGCAGGTCGCCCGTGGCTCCGACGAGCACCGGCTCCGGCTCCGAGGAGCACCCGGAGAGCGTCAGCACGACCGCACAGGCGACCACTGCTGCGGCGCGCGTCCCGCGCACGACCGAGCTCCGACGGTCAGTGGAAGTTCAGCGTGGACGGCGACGGCGCCTTCCACGCCTCCGACCGGTAGGCGTGCGGATCGTGCGGCGCCCGCGGCGGCTCGCCGAAGGGGTCGACCGGCAGCTCGGCCGGAGTCCTCGAGACAGCGCTCCGCAGCGCTGCGGCGAGGGATCGGAGGCGATGGATCACGGCTTTCACGGCGTTCACGGCGTTCTCCCGTTCTCTGGTGAGGGCTGACGACCACTGTCGACGCTACCGCGACCCCGCGACATCGCGCTCGTCGACTTTCCGCGGCTCCGCGGCTCGGCCGCTCTCCGCGGCGCGTCCACCGGACGCGGGCGGGTCAGCCGCCTGTGAGCGCCTCGGCGACCGACGCGTGGATCGCGTCGTAGTCCGGGTCCTCGGGGTCGACCGCCGGGGGTGTCAGCTCGACCGAGCCGATCGGCTGCGAGCGGGTCCGGAGCGCGAGCTGCAGGAAGCCGCCCAGCGCGCCCTGCGGGATGTCCGTGCGGACGACGCGCGCGCCGGCGTCGGCGATCCCCTGGAACTGCAGCAGCACGTTCACTGGGGAGAGGCGGGCGAGGATCGCGCCCTGCACCTCGCGCTGGCGGACCATCCGGTCATAGTCGCCGCCGGCCGAGCCGTAGCGGGAGCGGGCGTAGGCCAGCGCGTTGCTGCCGTCGAGGTGGTGCTCCCCAGGGGTGAGCCAGGCGTTCACGCCGACCAGCTCGCCGGTGGTCTCGTCGAGGACGCCGCCGAAGGGGAGGTCGCCGTCGCCGGTGTAGTCGACGTCGATGCCGCCGAGCGCGTCGATCAGGCTCGCGAAGCCCTGCATGTCGACGAACGCGTAGTACTGGATCGGCAGCCCCAGCGCGCCCTCGACGGCGTCGCGCGTCGCCTCGATGCCGGGGGAGCTGCCGTCGGCCACCGCGTCCGGGTAGAGCTCGGGGCTCTTCAGCTCGACCTCCGTGTGGATCGAGTTCAGCATGCAGGGGCTCACGTTGCACGACCCGATCAGGTAGCCGTCGGGGTAGCTGTCGTGCATCGGCGAGTCCTCGGGGAAGGGCACGTTCTTCAGGTTCCGCGGCAGCCCGATGACCGTCGCCGCTCCGGTCGCCGTGTCGATCGAGGCGACGGAGATGCTGTCCGGGCGGAGTCCCGCGCGGTCCTCGCCGGCGTCGCCGCCCAGGAGCAGGACGTTGTAGCGGCCGTCGACGGGCGCGGCCACCGGCCCGTCGCCGAACACCGTCGACAGCAGTCCACGGGAGATCCCGACGAGATGGCCGCCGTAGCCCGCAGACCCGACCGAGACGAGCAGCGCGAGCACCGTCGCCACCCCGAGCGCGACGCGGGCGCGCGGCCGGAGCTTGACGAGCCGGGTCAGCCTGAGCGTGTCGAGGGTGAGCACGAGCCAGAGCGCGGCGCAGGCGACCAGCACGACCTGCAGGACGGCCAGCGTCCCGTCGAGCGCGGCGACCGAGAAGACGAGCGACGGGACGACGAGGAGTGCCAGCAGCAGCACGACGACGACCGCCCACAGCAGCAGGGTCGCGGCGAGACCGATCCGGCCGAGACGCCGCGAGCCGGCGAGCACCTGCGCGGACCCGGGGATCAGCAGGCCGAGCCCGAGCAGCCACCAGGCGCGGCGGGTCATCACCGCCCGCGACGAGGTGTCCGGGTCCCGCAGCGGCGTCCGCCTGCGGACACCGTCCTTCACCACTGCACTGCGCACGTCGCCTCCCCGGAACCGACCACCCACGGTAGGGCCTGCGCGCCGCCCGGGCGGACGGCGACGCGCGGCGCTCGACCGCCGAATCGCACGGAGGCCGGGGTCAGCTCCGGTCCGGGTAGTCGCCCGCCTCGAGGTCCGCGAGCAGGCTCGGGTGGGTCGGCGCCCAGCCGTAGGTGCTGCGGGTCCAGGCGCTCGACGCGGGCTGGTCCATCGCGAAGATCTCGCCGAGGGGTCCGAACGTCTCCGCCGGCACCTGCTCGACCGGCAGGCCGAGGCGCCGCCCGATGACCGTGGCGATCGCGAGCATCGTGTCGCCCTCGTCGGCGACGGCGTTCACGGCCGTCCCCGCCTCGCCCCGCTCGATCATCAGGCGGAACAGCGACGCCGCGTCACGACGGTGCACGGCCGGCCAGCGCTGGCCGCCGTCGCCGACGTAGGCGGAGACCCCGGAGCGCTGCGCGGCCTGGATGAGGAGGCCGGCGAAGCCGTAGGCGACGTCGCGCTCGTGCACCGACCGGGGGAGCCGGACGGCGGTCGTCCGGACGCCCTGCTCCGCCAGACCCAGGACCCGCGCGGCGTTGGCGCCGCGGCCGCCGACCGGGCCGGTGGTGGTCAGCGGATCGTGCTCGGTCGCGACGGCACCCGCGGAGAAGGTCGTGCCCGAGACGAGGGAGAACGGCTTGCCGGTGCCGACGAGCGCGGCGCCGATCACGTCCATCGCCGCGCCCTCCTCCGCGATGCTGCGCTCGAGGTCGGAGAAGTCGTTGCTGAAGGCGAGGTGGATCGCGCCGTCGGCGGCACGGGCGGCCTCCGCCAGCAGTTCCAGGTCGGCGAGCTCGCCGCG
The DNA here is from genome assembly GCF_022815525.1 of Rathayibacter sp. VKM Ac-2927. Taxonomy (NCBI): domain Bacteria; kingdom Bacillati; phylum Actinomycetota; class Actinomycetes; order Micrococcales; family Microbacteriaceae; genus Rathayibacter; species Rathayibacter sp. VKM Ac-2927. The sequence goes on along the minus strand of NZ_JALGRT010000003.1, from coordinate 384,244 downwards.
GAGGGGCTCGCCGCCGGCGTCGAGGACCCGGCGGACGGCCGACTCCGACCGGGCGAGACCGAGCACCTCGTGGCCGTGGGCGACGAGATCCTCGGTGACGGCGAGGCCGATGGCGCCCGGGGCGCCGGTGAGGAGGATGCGCATGGGAGGACTCCTTCTGAGTGATGGGATCGATGTCCCATCACTGTAGCCCCGTGATGGGACGCGTGTCGCGTCACGGTAGGATCTCCCCATGCCACGCTGGGAACCTGATGCCCGCGAGCGGTTCGTCTCCGCCGCTCTGCACCTGTTCACTGAGCAGGGCTACGACGAGACCACCGTGGCGCAGATCGCCGACCGGGCCGGGCTGACCCGGAGCACGTTCTTCCGGCACTTCCCCGACAAGCGCGACGTGCTCGCCGCCGGTCAGGAGACGCTCTCGGCGCTGCTCGCGCAGGGGGTGCGCGAGGCTCCGGCCGGGGCGACGCCGATGCAGGCGGTCGCCGCCGGTCTGGTGTCGGCGTCCGGCGCGATGACGCCCTTCAACCGTGAGCTCGGGCCGCGGCTCGAGGCGGTGATCGCCACCAGCGCCGAGCTGCAGCAGCGGGCTCTGCTGAAGAAGGTCGGGATGGCGACGGCGATGGCGGACGCCCTTCGCGAGCGCGGGGTCGCCCCGGCGGTCGCCGATGCCGCCGCCGAGCTCGGGGTGCTCGCCTTCAAGGAGTCGTTCGCCGAGTGGTCCGAGGGCCGGGACGGCGAGCTGCCGGCCCTCGCCACCGCCGCGCTCGACCGCCTGCGGGAGGCGCTGACGCAGCTCGGCTGAACCCGCGCCGTCAGCCGGTCCGCTCCCAGCGGTCCCGGCCGCTCCGGCGCCACTGCTGGCGGGGCCCGTCCGATTCCCGGGCGGTGTCCGTCAGCCGCAGTGTGCTGTCCGGAGCCCAGCCGGCGATCACGGAGGCGTAGCCGTCGTCGACCGGGATCAGCCGGGTCGCGCTCGAGAGGTAGCCGAGCACGGTGAGGTGCACGGCGTCCCACTCGGCGGCGACGCGCTGCCAGTCCGGGATCAGCCAGCGGCCCTCCCCGCCGGTCACCTGGTACCAGTCGTGCCGGCGGGAGGCGGTGACCTCGGCCGGGAAGGCGCGGCAGAGCTCGGCCCAGTCCTCGGCGCCGCCGATCTCGAGCGTGCGGCCCGCGCCGCTCACCGGGATCACGGTCGCGGCGTCGAGACCGGCGGAGTCCTCGACCAGCTCGAGCAGGTCCTCGATCCGGGACTGCGTGCGCAGCAGCCGCAGGGGGAGCGACCACCACGAGCCGGAGAAGCTCGCGCGCGGGTCGGCCGGGCGCTCCCGCGCGGACTGCTCCTCGTCGGCGCGGCGGGCGGCGGACCACTCGTCCAGGAGCGCGGCGGCGCCGGTCGGGAGCGGCCGGGCGGTGTCGGGGCGCCAGTCGACGGCCCACTGAGTCCGGGTGGCGGGGCTCGTCCACGTCGCCGCGTCCGGGGAAGCGAGCACGCGCTCGGCGACGGGAAGCAGCGCGGCGCGGAGCTCCGGCAGTGCGGCGAGGACGTCCTCGGCGTCGGGCTCCTGCCAGGAGTACGCCGTGTCGACGCTCCTGCGGAACGCGGCGCGGACGGCGTCGTCCTCCGCCGGGGTCGGCGGGAGTGCCGCGAACATCGCGGCGAGGCCGTCGGGAGTGGGGACCGGCAGATCGCGAGCGTCCGCGCCGTCCTCGGAGGCGTACAGCAGGACCGACTCCCCGCGACCGCCCGCGGCGTGCGCGAGCAGGAACGCCGCTGTGCGCAGCTCGGGGTCCGCCGCCGTCGCGTACTCCCAGCAGAGGCGGCGCCCCCGGGGCCCGCTGAGGAGGACGTCGGCTGCAGCACTCATGCCTCCACTATGCCCGGCGGCGGCGCCGAGGCGTCCCCGAACGGTCGAGGCGCCCCCGAACGGTCGAGGCGTCCCGGCGCAGGTGGACGTCTCGACGGTTCGAGGACGCCTCGCCGGCCGCCGGTGCGGGCGTCAGGCGTCGGGGTTCATCCAGAAGGGGGAGTAGTGGTAGCCGTCGGGGTCGTCGAACTGGCGCTGGTACATGAAGGGGTACTCGTCGGTGTCGCCGATGCGGCCGCCCGCGGCGCCGGCGCGCTCGGTCAGCTCGTCGACGGCCTCACGGCTGCCGAGGTCGAAGGAGACGGTCATCTTCGAGGGGGTGTCCGGGCCGCCGATCAGCTCCTCGGTGCCGCCGACGCTCGCGTACATCTCGCGGCTGCTGAGCATCAGGTACTGATCCGGCGCGATCGCGAAGCAGGCGACGTTCTCGTTCGACATCGCCTCGTTCCGGCTCCAGCCGAGGGCGGTGTAGAAGGCGGTGGCGCGCTCGACGCTCGCGACGGGGCAGGAGAGGTAGAGGCTCATGCGGGCAACACTGCCCAGAAGTGCGCGGCACGACAAGAGGCCGGGGAGGATCCGCGCCCGGAGCGTCCGCCGGGCGTCTGCCAGAGTGCTGGCATGCCCTCTCCGCAGACCCTGACCGAGGAGGACCGCCGGCTCGTCGCCGCCTGGGCCGCCGACTGCGCCGAGCGGGTCCTGCCGCTCTTCGAGGCGGAGGCCCCCGACGACGACCGGGCCCGGGACGGGATCGCCCGGGCACGTGCCTTCGCCCGCGGCGAGCTGAGCGCGGCCGGGGAGATCCGGCGCCGCTTCGAGGCGGGCCGGGCGTCGCAGTCGGCGACGTCGCCCGCGGCGAAGGCGGCGGCCTGGTCGGCGGGGCAGGCCTCCGGAGTCGCGCACCTGGGCGCCCACGCGCTGGGCGCCGCGGCGTTCGCGGCGAAGGCGGCCGAGCTGGCCGACCCGGGCCGCGGCGGCGCGGCCGAGATCGACCGGCAGCTGGCGGGGATGAGCGCCCCGGTGCGGACGGCCCTGGCGCGCCTGCCGCTGCTCGGCGAAGACCCGTCCGGTCCGCTCGGGCCGGGACTCCTGGCCTCCGGCGCGCTCGGCGCGTTCATCCGTACGCTGCAGGCGGCGCTCGCCGCGGGGGAGCAGGGCGGCGAGCAGTAGCCCGGGCTCAGCAGCGCCGGACTCAGGCCTCGGGCAGCCGCACCGCGACGCGGAGCCCGCCCTCGTGTCGTGCGGTGAGGTCCAGCTCGCCGCCGTGAGCGCGGACGATGCTCGCCGCGATGGCGAGGCCGAGGCCCGTCCCCGCGTGCTCGGAGCGAACCCGCGCGGCTCCGCGCTGGAACGGCTCCGTCAGCGCGGGAAGGGACAGCGGATCGAGGTGCGCCCCGGAGTTCTCGAGCACGAGGACGGCGGAGCCCGCGTCGACGCTCGTGTCGAGCCGCACCCAGCCGCCCGACGGCCGATTGTGCACGATCGCGTTGTGCAGCAGGTTGACGCTCAACTGCTGCAGCAGCGCCGGCGAGCCCGAGGTGCGGGCCACGCCACCGGCGGTCTCCAGGGCGACGCCGCCCCGCTCGGCGAGGGGCAGCAGCGTCTCGACCGCCTCCTCCGCCAGGAGCGACAGGTCCACGCTCTCGCGGGCGAAGGAGCGCTGGTCCGCGCGGCCGAGCAGCAGCAGCGCCTCGACGAGCTCGATGGCCCTCGTGTTGACGCTCCCGAGGCGGGCGACCAGCGCGTCGACGTCGCGGTCCGGATCGTCGCGCGCCACCTCGAGGAGCGTCCGCGTGATCGCGAGCGGGGTGCGCAGCTCGTGCGAGGCGTTCGCCGCGAACCGCCGCTGCTCCGCGTCGTGCGCCTCGATCCGCTCGAGCATGGCGTCGAAGCCGTCGGCGAGCTCGCGGAACTCGTCCCGCCGGCCCTCGAGCGCGATCCGGTGCGAGAGGTCACCGGCCGCGGCGAGTCGGGTGGCTCGGGTGATCCGCCGCAGCGGGGCGAGCATCCGGCCGGCCAGGAACCAGCCGCCGACCATTCCGAAGAGCAGCAGGAGCGCCAGGGCGGCGGCGGCGGCGGGCGTGAAGGCGCGGAGCAGGTCGTCGCGCCCGGGGCGGAAGCCGTCGGTGCCGTCGCCGGCGACCACCGCCTCCGCGGGGATGTAGCGCAGCAGGAACAGCCAGACGACGGTGAGCAGGAGGCCGCCGGCGAGCAGCAGGAAGCCGGCGTAGCTGAGGGTCAGGTGGACGCGGGCGCTGATGCCGGGCGGCCTAGCCACGGGTGCCGTCGCCGCTCTCGTCGACGGCACCGTCCGTGAGGATGCGGTAGCCGACTCCGGGCAGGGTGCCGATCAGCCACGGCTCGCCGAGGCGCTTGCGGAGGGCGGAGATCGTGATGCGGACCGCGTTCGTGAACGGATCCGCGTTCTCGTCCCAGGCCCGCTCGAGCAGCTCCTCGGCGCTGATCGTGCCGCCCTCGGCGCCCATCAAGACCTCCAGCACGGCGAACTGCTTGCGGGTGAGCGCGACGTAGCGCCCGTCGCGGTGCACCTCGCGCCGGAACGGGTCCAGGCGGAGCCCCGCGATCTCGCGCACCGGCGGGCGGCTGCGCGCGCGTCGGCGGTCCAGGGCCCGGAGGCGCAGGACGAGCTCGCGCAGCTCGAACGGCTTCGTCAGGTAGTCGTCGGCGCCCAGCTCGAAGCCCGACGCCTTGTCGTCCAGCCGGTCGGCGGCGGTGAGCATCAGGATCGGGATGCCGCTCCCGGACGCGACGATCGCGGCGGCGACCTCGTCGCCCGACGGGCCCGGGATGTCCCGGTCGAGGACGACGAGGTCGTAGGCGGTGAGTCCCAGCAGCTCCAGCGCGGTGTCGCCGTCGCCGGCGAGGTCGGCGGCGATCGCCTCGAGGCGGAGCCCGTCGCGGATCGCCTCCGCCATCAGGGGCTCGTCCTCGACCACCAGAACACGCATGCGGTCGATGCTACGAGCCGCGGTGTATCGCGGGCGTCTCGGAAAAGCCCTACACCCCCGCAACACCCTCCGCGGTGGAGTGGTCCCCGCACCGCCGATCCGAACGGCGGCCGCAGAAGGGATCGACCATGAGGCAGCACCACCAGCGAACCCGGGCCCGCGCCGGCGTCCTCCTCCTCGTTGCGGCACTCGGCCTCACCGGCTGCACCGCAGCCGATCAGGTCTCGGGCGGCCTCGCCGGCCTCACCACCGTGTCCAGCGACACCGGCCGCTCCGTCGAGGACGGCTACCTCGGCGTCGGCGACTCCGTCTCGATCCACGACGACCACCTGCCGGTCATCGCGAACCTCGACCCCGCGCTGCGGGCGGCCGTCGAGGCGGCGGTCGACGCGATGGCGGCCGACGGCGTCGAGACGGTCGTCACGTCCGGCTGGCGGAGCGCCGCGTACCAGCAGGCGCTCCTCGACGACGCCGTGCAGGAGTACGGCAGCCTCGAGGAGGCCCGGAAGTGGGTGAGCACCCCCGAGCTCTCGGCGCACGTGACAGGCGACGCGATCGACATCGGCTACACCGACGCGGACAGCTGGCTCAGCCAGCACGGCGCCGACTACGGCCTCTGCCAGACCTACGGCAACGAGATGTGGCACTTCGAGCTGGCGACCGAGCCCGGCGGCGAGTGCCCGCCGCAGAAGGAGAACGCGTCGGAGTGACGCTCGGACGCCGGTGGATCTCGAGACGCCCGCTCCGCGGGCTACTCGATCAGCAAGTGCATGCTGGTCGAGTAGCCCCGCAGGGGCGTATCGAGACCCGCCCACCGCAGAGGCGTCGGGCCTGCAGGCTCTCGTGCCGGCGCCGGCGGATCTCGAGACGCCCGCTCCGCGGGCTACTCGATCAGCCTGCAGCTCGGCGGCTTCGAAGGACGGCCGAGAGGAGGACCAGGGCGGCGGCGGCCAGCGCCCACGGGCCGGTGAAGACGAGGGCGCGCTCGATGGGACGCCAGAACGGGACGACGAGTCCGCCGAGGAGCAGGCCGGCCGCGCCGCCGACGAGGGCGTTCGCGACGACCTGCGCGGCCAGGCGCCCTCCGCTGCTCATCCAGACGCGCTCGATCAGGCGGTCCAGCAGGTACGTCGCGGCGCCGACCGGCAGGCTCGCCACCGCCGCGCAGACGGCGAGCCCGCCGAGGGCGAGGAGGACGAAGCCCGGGTCGGCCGACAGGGAAGTGGCCGCGGTCCCGTTCGCGCTGTCGACGAGCGCCCCGATCGCGAGCGGCACGAGCGCCAGCATCGCGCCCAGCACGGCTCGGACGGCGTGCTCGCGCCCGCGGGCTCCGGGCGCGCGGCCGGCCGGGCCTCCGGGTCGCGCGCCGCTCACGAGCACCTCCGTGTCGCCGGCACCGAGGAGACCGCCGGGGCGAGGTCGGCGAGGATCTCGCGACCACCGGACAGGCCGGCGCCGAGCACGACCTCGACCACGGGGTCACGGCCGTAGCTCGTCGCGACGATGACGGCCGCGTCGCTGTCGTCGATCGTCCAGTCGACGTCGCGCTCGGTGATGCACGCGGCGGAGGAGGGCACCCGGCGATCCTGTCAGTCCTCCGCGGTCCGCCGCCGCACGCCGCCGTCGAGCACGCGGTCGAGCCAGTCGCGCAGCAGCTCGCGCTCGGCCGGCCGGAGATCGGCGAGCTGCGGGGCGAGGGCGCGGACGGCGACGACGGCGGCGAGTGGCGCGTCGTCCGCGGCAGGCGGCTGCTCGGTCAGGATCCCGGCGAGCACCGCTTCGAACGCGGCGTCGGCGAGACCCGCGTCGCGCTCGGCCGCGGGGGAGGAGAGCAGGGTCGTCACGACGCCGGTCCCCGCCGTCTGGATCAGCCCGACGGCGCGCTCCTCGGGGACGCGGAGGCGACCGGCGGCCGCGACCCGGCGGACCCGCGCCGCGAGAACCCGCCTCCCCGACGTCGCCGCCGGTGAGGCCGCCGCGCGGGCCGGGTCGCTGAGCAGGCGGAAGAGCGCGGGATTCGCGAGGCCGAACTCGATCTGCGCCGTCCAGCCGGCGCGGAGATCCTCGATCGGGTCGACGTCGCCGGCCGCGGCCTCCTCGACGACGGCCGACTTCTCGGCGACCCAGCTGCTCAGCACGTGCTCGGCCACCGCCTCGAGCAGGCCGTCCTTGTCGCCGAAGAGGCGGTAGATCGCCGGAGCCTGCAGGCCGGCCGCCTCCGCGACGCCGCGGGTGGTGACGGCCGATGGGCCGGCCTCGCGCAGGAGGCGGGCCGCCGCGTCGACGATGCGGGCTCGGGTGTCCGTGGGGGGCGCGGTCATGGATCGACGATATCGCACTCTTGCTATCGCTGGCATTCCAGGGTTATCGTTCGAGCAGTATCACCGATACCTCGGTGGTCTCCTCTCGAAAGGCCCTCCATGATCATCGTCACCGGCGCCACCGGAGCGCTCAACGGCGCCACCGTCGACCACCTCCTCGACTCCCTGCCCGCCTCCGAGATCGTCGTCGTCGCGCGGGACACCGCGAAGGCCGCGCGCTTCGCCGACCGGGGTGTCGCGCTGCGGCGCGGTGACTACGCCGACTCCGCGTCCCTGCCCGGTGCGTTCGCGGGCGCCGACCAGCTGCTGCTCGTCTCCTCGAACGACCCGGGAGCCGATGCGCCGGCCCTGCACCGCGCCGCGGTCGAGGCCGCCGTCGAGGCCGGGGTCGGCCGCATCCTCTACACCAGCCACCAGGGCGCCTCGCCGGACACTCCCTTCGGGCCGGGCCGAGATCACGCCGCGACCGAGCAGCTGCTGGCGGAGTCGGGAGTCGCCTGGACCTCGCTGCGGAACGGCTTCTACGCCCACAGCCTCGCGTTCTTCCTCGGCGACTGGCGCTCGACCGGCGTCATCGAGGTGCCGTCCGACGGCCCCGTCTCGTGGACGGCGCGGGAGGACGCCGCGGAGGCCGCCGCTCTCCTCCTGCTCGCGGACGAGGCGCACGACGGACCGGTCACCCTCACCGCCCTCGAGGCGCGGACCTTCGCGGAGGTCGCGGAGCTCGCCGCGGACGTCGCGGGGCGGCCGATCGAGTTCCGGATCCTCGGCGACGACGAGTGGCTCGCGCGCCGCGTCGCCGCCGGGCAGCCGGAGCCGCAGGCGCGCTTCCTGCTCGGCATGCACCAGGCGGCGGCGGCCGGCTTCTTCGCGGGGACGGACCCGACGCTCGCGAGCCTGCTGGGGCGCGAGCCGCGCACGGTCCGGGAGCTGCTGGCCGCGGGCGACGGGCGCTGACCGGCCCGCGAACGTCCGGCTCGTCGGAACCGCCTCGGCTCGTGGAACCCGCGTGCTCCGACGAGCCGGAGCACGTTCTGCGAGCCCGAGCTCGGCGGTCAGCGCTCCTCGGCGAGCGGGATCCGGGATCCGCGTCGGCACAGGGCGGGCACGAGGCCGGCGCCTCCCGGGCCGTGCACCGCTCGTTCTCCCGCCGTTGGCCGGGCGGCGCTAGCGTGCCGCCCATGGCGGAGCGAGAGACGGTGCGCACGTCCGCGGCGAACGTGCTCAGCGGACAGGGATCGCCGCGCGGGGTGCTGCTCGCCGCCGCGCTCCTGCTCGGGGCGGCGCTGCTGCAGCTGCAGGCCTCGCTGCAGCGCTGGGTCATCGCGAGCGAGGGCTGGACGGCGACGGACCGGTCGGTCGAGGACCATCTCTTCGACTACATGATCCCCGCGGGTCCGTGGGAGCCCCTCGGCACGGCGGCGCAGGTGCACGGCGCGGGCCTGCTGCTGATCGCCAGAGCCCTGCCGGTGTCGGCGCGGGCCATCGGCGGGGGCGGGCTCCTCCGCCTGACGGCGCTCGTGGTCGCCGCCGTCCTCGGACTGAACGGGCTGCACGGAGTGCTGTCGGGGCTGATCGGCGCCCCCACGCCGCTCCAGCTCCCCTTCCTGCAGATGATGCTGGGGCTGGTGCCCGTCGTCGGCCTCGGTGCCCTCGCGGCGAAGGCGTACCGGAGGTCGGTGTCGGCGGCGCTGGCGTACGCCTGCCTGCTCGGCAGCACCCTCCCGGGACTGCTGATCGCGACCTCCGTCGTCGCGCCCGCGATCACCGGCTACCAGTCCTACGACACGACCCCGTGGACGGAGACCGTCGTCGCCGCGACCGTCGCCGCGGCGGGCTGCGCGATGCTCAGCGCCGCCGCCGTTATGGCGCTGCGCGGTCGCTCGCGGCGGGGAGGCGCCTGACTCCGAGTCACCCTCCGTCCGAACGGCGAGGCGTCCCGGTGCGGTCGAGGCGTCCACGCGGAGCAGGACGCCTCGACGGCGGCGGGACGTCTCGCAGGCAGAGCGCCGGCCGCCGTCAGCGGGGCGGCCGGTGCTCGCGCGGGCTGGCGCCGTGGTGGCGGCGGTAGGCGGCGGCGAAGGCGGCGGGCGTCGCGTAGCCGCAGGCCGCGGCGATCGCCGCCACGGGGGTGTCGGAGCGGCGCAGGAGGTCTCGACCGTGCTCCATCCGCAGGGCGGTGAGGTACCGCATCGGCGTCGAACCGGTCGAGGCGGAGAAGCGCCGCAGGAAGTGGAAGGGGCTGAGGTGCACCAGCGCGGCGAGCTCGTCGAGGGTCACCGGGTCGGCGAGCCGGGCCGCGAGGTGGTCGGTCACCAGGGCGAGCTGCGTGCGGGAGAGCCCGGCGGTGCCCGGTGTGGGCTCCGGCAGGGAGAGCAGGCGCGCGACCAGCGCCGTGCCCACCGCGTCGGCGAGCAGGGACGGCGCTCCGGCCCGCGCGGCGCGGGCGAGCTCGAGCATCGCGGAGCGGACGAAGTCGTCGCCGACCGCGAGGAAGTCGAGCCGGTCGGCGGACGCTCCGGGGACGCCCGCCAGTACCCCGGCGACCAGCGGCGCGGCGACGGTGACGTGCAGCGACCGGAACGTCTCGGAGCTCGTGCTGCGCCATGCCGCACGGATCTCGCGCCCCGGGGCCGTCGCGGCCGAGCGTCCCGGCGCCGCGTGCCCGTGCGCCCAGCGGCCGTGCGGACGGGCGCTCTCGACCAGGTAGGAGCCGGCGGTCACCAGGATCAGCTGCAGCGCGTCGGTCGCCGGCGCGGTCACCTCGCGGTCGTGCGGGTCGACCACCTCGCGCACCGCGACGCCGGTCCAGCCCGGGACCGGGCCGAGCGGACCCTCCGCCGCGTCGCTCACTGCGGCGTGCCGAAGGCCCGCACCGAGACGTCGTCCCACTCGCGCCAGGTGCGCAGGCGCTCGGCGTAGAGCTCCTCGATCGCGGGCAGCACCGTCCCCAGGATGAGCCGCGCCGGCGGCTCCTCCGCGTCGACGAGCTGCAGGATCGCGGCACTCGTCGCCGAGGGGTCACCCACGGAGAAGTCCGGCCCGTCCGCGTGCACCGCCGCGTACTCGGGCAGCTCGGCGCTCCGGCGCGAGCCGCGTGCGAGCCAGTCGGTGGCGTAGGGGCCGGGCTCGACGCAGGTGATCCGGACGCCGAAGCCCGCCACCTCCTGCCGCAGCGACTCGCTCGGCCCCTCGAGCGCCCACTTCGACGCGTGGTACGCGCCGATGCCGGGAAAGGCGCGCACGCCGCCCTCGCTGGTGACCTGCAGAAGCCGGCCCCGGGAGCGGCGCAGCGCCGGGAGCGCGGCCTGGGTCACCCAGAGCGCGCCGAAGAAGTTGGTCTCCAGCTGCTCGCGGATCTCGCGCTCGGTCAGCTCCTCGACCATGCCGAAGTGGCCGTACCCGGCGTTGTTCACCACGATGTCGATCCTGCCGAAGTGCCGCTCCGCGCGGTCGACCGCGGCGAGCACCCCGTCGCGGTCGGTCACGTCCAGCGCGAGCGGGAGCAGGCGGTCGGGGAAGCTCTCGGCGAGGTCGTCGAGGCTGCGGGGGTCGCGGGCCGTGGCCGCGACGCGGTCGCCGCGCTCGAGCGCCGCCTCGGCCCAGAGCCGGCCGAAGCCGCTGGACGTGCCGGTCAGGAACCAGGTTCTCGGAGTCGTCATGCCGCCACTCTCCCCGGCTCGCGCTCCTTCCGGTAGCGAATGATCGGCACCGCGGGCATTCCTCGATGGACTGCCGCCCGCATACTGGAGCGGTGACCCTCGACGTGCCCCCGCAGCTGCTCCGCGCGCTGGTCGCCGTGCTGCGCACCGGCTCCTTCACCGGCGCCTCCGAGCAGACCGGCTTCACCCAGTCCGCCGTCTCGAAGCAGATCGCCGCGCTCGAGGAGGCGGTCGGCGCGCCGCTCTTCCAGCGCGGGCCGCGCGGCGTCGTGCCCACCCCGGCAGCCCTCGGCCTCGCCCGGCACGCCGCGGCGATCCTGGACCACCTCGACACCGCGGCCCGCGAGATCGCCGACCTCGATCGTCCGATGCTCGGCCGGGTGAGCCTCGGCGCCTTCGCGACCGCCGCGATGCACCTCGCGCCCGAGACGATCGCCCGGGTGACCCGCGCGCACCCGGCGATCGACGTCGTCCTAGTCGAGTCCTCGACGCCCGTCCAGCTGCGGCGGCTGCGCACGGGGCGCCTCGACCTCGCGGTCGTCGCGGTCGGCTCCGAGCCCGACGGCGCCGAGCCCGACGGCTACGGCCTCGAGGGCATCGACACGGAGGTGCTGCCGGCCGCGTCGCTGCACGTCGCCGTCGGCGAGCGGCACCCGTGGGCGCACGCGCGGGAGCTGAGCGTCGACGATCTCGCGGGCGCGGACTGGGTGGTCGGCCGCGGCGCGCGGGGCGAGCCGCAGTTCGGCGCGTGGCCGGCGCTCGCGCTGCCGCGGGTGGTCGCCGAGATCGACAGCTGGAGCAGCCGCCTCGCCTTCGTCGCCGCAGGCCTGGGCGTCACGACCGTTCCCGCGCTCGCGATCGCCGGCCTGCCGCGCGCCGTCGTCGCCGTGCCGGTGGCGGGACCGCGCTGGGCGGGCCGCTCGCTCCGGGTCGCCTGGTCCGGCGAGCTCGACCCCGCCGCCCGCCTCGTCCGCTCGGCCCTGCACGCCGTCGCCGCCGACATCGCGGCCACCCACTCCGCCCCCCGCGAGATGCCACTTGTGAGCGCGACACGCCGGTAGAAGTGTGCACAAGTGGCATCTCGCGGAGGGGGAGAGGGGAGAGGGCGTCAGGGACGGAGGAGGGTCCAGGCGTAGGGGGCGAGGTGGACGGTGTCGACGGGGTGGCCGGTGACGAGGTCGGTGCCGGAGACGGCGACGTCGACGGGGTCCTGGCCGTGGTTGATCACCGTGAGGACGTCGCCGCGGCGGGCCGCCTCGACCCAGGGGCTCCCGGTGCGCAGCACGGGGGAGATGCTGGACTGCTCGGCCAGCCAGGCGGTCAGCGCGAGCATGCCCGCGTCGTCCGGGATCGTCGCGAGGTAGTGCGCGGTGCCCGTGCCGGTGCGCCGCGAGGTCAGCGCCGGGGTGCCCGCCGCGGGTCCGGCGGAGTAGCGGCCGAGGACCTCGACCGGCCGCTCGTCGGACGGGTCGACGAGCACGCCGAGCTCCTCCGCCAGCAGCTCGCCGCGCAGGACGCCGAAGGGAGCGCCGGCCACCTCCGCGCCGGCCGCCCCGATCCCGGCGAACTCGAGCACCGTCACGCCCAGCACCTCGCGGAGCCCGACCTGGAAGCCGCCCTCGCGGAAGGCGTCGTCCTCGTCGACCACGTCGCTGAACGCGGTGACCAGCAGCCGGCCGCCCCGCTCGACGAACGCCGTCAGGTTCTCCGCGGCCGCGTCGGTGAGCAGGTAGGAGTGGGCGAGCAGCACGAGGTCGTACGCGGCCAGGTCCGCCGTCGGCAGCACCAGGTCGACCGCGAGGTTCTGCCGGTGCAGCGCGGAGTACCAGCGCTGGACGAGCTCCAGGAAGTCGAGCACGACCGGGTGGTCGGGGTTGCCGATCGCCCACCAGTTCTCCCAGTCGAGGACGAGTGCGATGCGGGCACCGGAGCCGGTCGGCCCGCCGGCCGATCCACCGGCTGTTCCGTCTGTCGACGACTCCACCGACAGCTCCGGCAGCTCGCCGAGTACCCGGCCGAGCTCGACGACCTCGCGCCAGGTGCGCGTCCCGACGCCCGCGTGCGGCAGCATCGCCGAGTGGAACTTCTCGCTGCCCCGCCGCGACTGCCGCCACTGGAAGAACAGCACGCCGTCCGCGCCACGCCCCACCGCCTGCATCGACAGCGCGGCCATCTGCCCGGGCGCCTTCACGGCGTTGGAGGGCCGCCAGCTGACGGCGCCGGTCGCCTGCTCCATCAGCAGCCACGGCACGCCCGGCTTGAGCGAGCGCATCAGGTCGCGGGTGAAGGCGGCGGTGCGGAACGACTCCGGGTCGGCGGGATCGACGTAGTTGTCGTCGCTGACGACGTCGACCTCGGCCGCCCACTTCCAGTAGTCGAGCGGCGGGAAGGCGCCCATGAAGTTGGTCGTGATCGGCTGCGTCGCCCCCGAGGCCCGGAGGATGTCGCGCTCCATCGTGTAGAGCTCGAGCAGCGCGTCCGAGGTGAAGCGGCGGAAGTCGAGCAGCCCGGCGGGATTGTGGCTGTAGGGCGCCTTCCGCGGCGGCACGATCTCGGCGAAGGACGCGTAGCGCTGCGACCAGAAGAAGGTGCCCCAGCGCCGGTTCAGCTCGTCGACGGAGCCGTACTTGCGCTCCAGCCAGACCCGGAAGGCGGCGGCCGCGTCGTCGGAGTAGTCGTGGTGCAGGTGGCAGGCGTACTCGTTGTTCACGTGCCAGAGCACGATCGCGGGGTGGTCGTGGTACCGCTCGGCGATCGCGGTGACCAGCCGGGCCGCGAGCCGGCGGTAGTCCGGGGAGGTGGGGCGGTAGGCCTGGCGGCTGCCCGGCCAGTAGGTCGCACCGTTCTCGTCCTGCGGCAGGATGCCCGGGTAGCTGCTCGTGGCCCACGGCGGCGGCGAGGCCGTGGCCGTCGCCAGGTCGACGGCGATGCCGTGCTCGTGCAGCAGGTCGAGGATCCGGTCGAGCCAGCCGAAGTCGAAGGTGTCCTCGTCGGGCTGGATCCGCGCCCAGGCGAAGATGCCCAGGCTGACGGTCGTGACGCCGGCCTCGCGCATCCGCCGCGCGTCCTCCGGCCAGACGCTCTCGTCCCACTGCTCCGGGTTGTAGTCGCCGCCGTAGTGGATCATCCGTGCCGTGGGCCTTCCGTGGTCGTCGTGGTCGTCGAGTGGTGCGTCGAGTGGCGGTCGTCGAGTCGTGGTGGTGATCGTCGCGGAGACGATCGTCGTGGTGTCGTGCTCAGCGCGCCGCGGGCGCCGTCCGCGACAGCCGCACCGCGAGCGCTGCGAACACCGTGCAGCCGAGCGCCGGCACCACCAAGGGTGCCAGCTGCCAGGTGACCACGGCGGCGAGCACCAGCGCCACCAGCAGCGCCCCGGAGCCGCGCAGGTCGCGGACCGCCAGCGTCGCGGCCTCGCGGAGGAGCGGGACCCAGCGCGAGTCGGGCACCCAGAGCGCGGACGCCGTCAGCACGACGACGAGCGCGGCCGCGAGGAGTGCCGCGCAGACCACCGCGACCGCAGTCGCTCCGGGCAGCGCGCCGGTCGAGGCGACCAGCAGGTCGAGGCCGAGCACCGCGGAGAGGGCCAGCAGCGCGAGACCGACGGGCAGCGAGCGGAGGACCCCGGTGCGCGCCTCCGCCAGCGCCGTGCGCAGCGAGGACGGCTCGTCGAGGACGAAACGGCGCAGGTGCCGCGCCCCGACCGCGAGGGCGAGCGGCAGCGTCACGAGCGGCAGCGCGAGGATCGTGACGAGGAGCCCCGTGAAGAGGACCTCGGCGAACAGCGCGAACCGGTTCGCCGCCCCCGGCCAGCGCAGGGCCGTGCCGTCGGCGGCGGCCGCGCGGGCCTCGCGCTGCGCCCGTGACGCGCGGCTCATCCCTTGAGACCCTGGGTGGCGACGCCGTCGACCAGGAAGCGCTGGAAGACGATGAAGAAGATCAGCACCGGCAGCAGCGCGAGCACCGAGACCGCGATCGTCGCGCCGTAGTCCGACGCCGAGGTCTGGTCGTTGTAGACGCGGAGCGCGAGCGGCAGCGGCTGCTGGTCGGGCGTGTTCAGGTAGAGCAGCGGGCCGAGGAAGTCGTTCCAGCTCCAGATGAAGGCGAAGATCGACGAGGTGATCAGCGCGGGGCGGATCAGCGGGATCGTGATCGAGCCGAAGATGCGCAGGTGGCCGGCGCCGTCGATCCGTGCCGCCTCGTCGAGCTCGCGGGGCAGGTTGCGGATGAACTGCACCATCAGGAAGACGAAGAACGCCTCCGTGGCGAGGAACTTGCCGATGAGCAGCGGCCAGTAGGTGTCCATCATCCCGAGGGTGCGGAAGATCGTGTACTGCGGGATGAGCAGGACGTGCATCGGCAGCAGCAGCGTGCCGATCATCAGCGCGAAGTAGAGCGGGCGGCCGCGGAAGTCGAGCCGGGCGAAGGCGTAGGCCGCCATCGAGGAGGAGATCACCACTCCGATGACCGAGCCGACCGCGAGGATCGTCGAGTTGAGGAAGAACCGCCAGAGCGGGACTCCGCCGACGCCGGCGAGCACCTTCACGAAGTTGTCGAGCGTCGGGTTCTGCGGCAGCAGCGAGGTCTGCCCGCCGAACTCGCTGTTCGGCTTGAACGCCGCGGCGCCCATCCAGACCAGCGGGTAGAGCACGATCGCGGTGAGCACGATCATCGCCGCGATCCAGACCAGCGTCCCGGTCTTCGGGCGCTTGCGGCGCGGGCGCCGGCGGGGCGACGGCTCGGTCAGCACCTGCGTGTCGGCCGAGGGGAGCGTGGTGTCGAAGGTCGTCATCGTGTGTCTCCCGAGTAGTGCACCCAGCTCTTCTGGGTCTTGAAGAGGACGAAGGCGAGGACGCCGACGAAGAGGAGGAGGACCCAGGCCATCGCCGAGGCGTAGCCCATCTGATTGTTCGTGAAGGCGCGGGTGTAGAGGTACACCGTGTAGAAGTTCGTGGCGCCGGCCGGTCCGCCGGTGCCGTTGCCGATGATGTACGCCGAGGCGAAGACCTGGAAGGCGTTGATCATCTCGAGCAGCAGGTTGAAGAAGATCACCGGCGAGAGCATCGGCAGGGTGACGCTGCGGAACTTCCGCCAGGGGCCTGCTCCGTCGACCATCGCGGCCTCGTAGAGCTCGGCCGGGACCTGCTTGAGGCCGGCCAGGAAGATCACCATCGGGGCGCCGAACTGCCAGACGGCCAGGATGATCATCATCGGCAGGATCAGGGCGGGCACGCCGACCCAGCCGCCGATCTGGATGCCGAAGATCTGCAGCCCCGAGTCGACCGGTCCGTCGGTCGAGAACATCGCCCGCCAGACGATGGCGATGCTGACGCTCGCGCCGATCAGCGACGGTGCGTAGAAGGCGGAGCGGAAGAAGCCGGTGCCCTTCGCGCTGTAGTTGAGGAGCATCGCCACGACGAGGGCGGCGGCCAGCTTCACCGGCGTGCCGATGAAGACGTAGGCGAGGGTGAGCTGCACCGACTGGAGGAACTTCGGGTCGCCGAACAGGCGCTCGAAGTTCCCGGTGCCGATCCACTCCGGCGCCCGGAAGAGGTTGTAGTCGGTGAAGGAGAAGTAGAGGGACATCAGCATCGGGCCGAGCGTGAGCCCGACGAAGCCGATCAGCCACGGCGAGAGGAACACGTAGCCGGCCAGGGTGTCCCGCTTGGGGCGTCGCCGCGCCTGAGGGCCGACCGGACGAGGAGTGCTCGTCCGGTCGGCGATCGGCGCGACGCGACCGTCCGCGGCGGTGCCGCTGGGGGTCGACGTCGTCGTCATGTGATGCCTTTCCTGGCCTGGATGAAGGGGATCAGTGCGGATCAGTGGGGAGCGGTGCGGGGCGGTCGGGTCAGGGCGGCCGGGTCAGTTCTGGAGCGTGACGTCGGTCTCGTCGAAGAACTGCTGGACCGCCTCGTCGACGCTCACCGCGCCGAGGCCGAGGCTGGTGCCGAGGTCGAGGAAGTTCGCCTCGATGGCGCCGTAGCCGGCGACCGGAGCGGCCGGGGCCTCGCCGAGACGGTCCTCGACGGAGTCCAGGTAGTCGGCGACCTGCTTGTCCGGGCCCTCGAGGTTCGCGCCGGCGAGCTGCTCGGAGGAGGCGGGGATGCCGAGGGTGGCGCCGAAGATCTCGCCGACCTCGGGGCTGTTGATCAGGAAGTCGAGGAAGGTCGCGGCGGCCTCGGGGTGCTCGGTCGCCGAGGAGATCGCCTGCATCAGGCCGACCTTCTGGTAGAGGTCCTTGCTGCCCTCGTCCGCGGTCGGGGGAGCGGTCATCACGATCTCGGAGGCGCCGCTGTCGCCGATGTAGCCGCCGAGGAAGTTGCTCCAGCTCATCTCGCTGGTCGCGATGCCCGCGCCGAAGCCGGACTTGGGCAGCAGCTCCTGGAGGCGCGCGGCCGGGACGCCGGTGCTGGTGCGCATCTCGTCGCCCTGCTCCCAGAACGCGGCGAGGTCGTCCTCGGTGAAGCCGAGCTCGCCGTCCTCGGTGAACAGCTCCTTGCCCTCGGCGCGCAGCTGCAGCTCGAAGTTCTGGATGCGGCCGGTGTAGTCGGTGCCGCCGTAGACGGCGCCGCCGGTCTTCGCCGTGACGTCGGCGACGTAGGCCGCGTAGTCCTCCCAGCTGCCGCCGCCGGCGTAGGCCTCGACGCCGTTCGCCGCGAGGAGGTCCTGGTTCTGGAAGACGGCCCAGGCGCTGTAGCCGGTGGGGATCGCGTAGGTCGCGCCGTCGAGCTCGCCGGTGGCGAGCAGCTCCGGGGAGATGGTGGTCTCGTCGACCGCGCCGCCGAAGTACTCGGACAGGTCGCCGAGCAGGCCGTTGTCGCCGTACTGGCGGAGGTAGGTGTAGTCGAACTGCATCACGTCGGGCAGTCCGCCGCCGGCCGCCTCGGTCTGGCGCTTCTCCCAGTAGCCGGGGTAGTCGGTGAAGGTCGAGTTGATGGTGATGTTCGGGTGCTCGTCCTCGAACAGGGCGATCGCCTTGTCGTAGCGGGCGGCGCGGTCGTCGTTGCCCCAGAACGTGTAGTCGAGGGTGATCTCCTCGTCGGGGTCCAGGGTGGCGGAGGCCCCGGAGCCTCCGCCGGAGCAGCCGGTCAGAGCGAGGGCGGCCACGGCCACGGCGGCCACCGCCGAGTAGCGCTTGCTGTGTGAGCGGAACATCGTCGTCCTTTCGAGAACATCATCGTTTCGAGCCCCGAACTGCAATGAAACGTTTCGGGAAAGCGTTTGCCCCAAAATACGTGCCGGGGTCTCGCCCGTCAAGCCGGGCTCGCGGCGGGGTCTCGATACGCCGCCTGCGGCGGCTGCTCGACCAGCAGTGTGTCGGCGGCGCAGGACAGCGCGCCGTCGACGACGGTGAGCACGGCCGCGCGGACGTGCGAGCGGCGCATCGCGGCGCTCGGCGGCATCGACGCGAGGTCGCTGCCGTCCCAGCCGGGGTGGGTGAAGTAGACGATCAGGGCGCGGTCCTCGTCGAGCGGGACGACGTCCGCGTGCCGGGCGACGATCGGCGCGCCGTCCAGCCGCTCCGGGGCGGTCAGGATCAGGCCCTCCCGCTCGTCCTGACGCCGCCAGTCGCCGAGGCCGTCGGGGGAGTGGTGCACGGCCAGCCCGCGCCACTCGTCGGTGATCAGCCAGTACCGGCCGGCCAGCGGGAACACCTTCGGCCCCTCGTGCGGGCGCCCGCCGACGGCGACGCCCTCGAGCCGCCAGGACGCCGGGTCGCCGGGATCGTCGCTGACGGCGACGACGGTGCGGGAGTCGAGCCGCTCGTCCTTCGCCCAGAGCCGGTGCCGCCCGTCGCCGGTGCGCGCGACGGCGGCGTCGATCACCCGCTCGGAGCCGAGGTCGATCTCGCCGAGGAGCCGCCAGGTCTCGAGGTCGTCGCTCTCGAACTGCGCGATCGTCGCCCGCCCGCTCCAGTCGTCGGGGGTGCCGTCGATCCGGGTGAGGAACATCTGCCAGCGATCCCCGATCCGCACGACGTCGGGCGCCCAGAGCGTCGGCAGCTCGGCCGACAGCCCGGCGTCGAGACCGGGGACGGTGCCGCGGTGCCGCCAGGTCGCCCCGCCGTCGCTCGACACCGCGACGCCGATCGCGCTGCCGTGCACCCACTCGACCCCGGGAAGATCGAGGGTCGCGCGCCGCTGGGTGTAGAACAGGCGCCACTCGCCGCGGAGGGTGTCGGCGACCAGCACCGGGTCGGTCGGGCCGTCGAAGACGGGATCGCGGTACGGCACGGCGAAGGCGTCCTCGCGCAGGGGCATCGGCTCGGTCATCGGGATCCTCACGGGGTCTGGCGCACCGGCTCGCCCGCGCGCATCGGTCGGCAGAACCCTAGCCAGGAAAACGCTTGCCCACGACCGCGCCGCCCGGGTAGCGTCGAGGGCGTCCCCGTCGGAGCGGTCGCTCCCGAAGGCGCTGCGGACCCCCGATCGGAGTCGACCGTCTCGTGAGAGAAGCCCGTCCCTCGCAGGCCCCGCTGCTGCTCGACCGCCGCCACCCCGGCCGCTCCGCCCTCCGCCTGCTCGGCCGCTACCGCCCGCGCGTGGTCGTCGCCGTGCTGTTCTTCGCGGTCAAGGACACCCCGCTCTGGCTGCTCCCTGTCGTCACCGGCGCGATCGTCGACGTCGTCGTCGCCGGCGGTCCGGAGTCGACGCTCTGGCTGTGGGCCGGCATCGCCCTGCTCGCGCTGCTGCAGAACTACCCGAACCACGTGATGTACACCCGGCTCTACATGAGCGCCGTGCGCCAGACCGGCACGGACCTCCGCAACGCGCTCGCCGCCCGGCTGCAGAACCTCTCCATCGGCTTCCACTCCCGCGCCAGCTCGTCGATCGTGCAGACCAAGGTCGTCCGCGACGTGGAGAACATCGAGACGATGTACCAGCAGGTCGGCCACCCGCTGCTCTCCGCGACGATGGTGGCGATCGGCGCGATCGTGATGACCGCGATCGAGGTGCCCGCGTTCCTCCCGGTCTACGCCTGCGCCATCCCGCTCGCGGTGCTGCTGCGCGCCTTCCTGGGCCGCCGCTCGCGCCGCAGCAACGAGCAGTTCCGCCGCGAGGTGGAACACTTCTCGGCGCGCGTCGGCGAGATGGCGACGCTCATTCCGATCACCCGAGCGCACGGTCTCGAGCAGACCGCGGTCGCGCGGGTCGCCGCCGGCGCCGAGGGCGTCCGCTCGGCCGGCTACAGCCTCGACCTGCTGAACGGCCGCTTCGCCTCGCTCTCCTGGGTGAGCCTGCAGCTGCTCGGCATCGGCTGCCTGGTGCTCGCCGCGTGGGTCTCGATCAGCGGCTGGCTGCCGATCACGCCCGGCCAGGTCGTGCTCCTGAGCTCCTACTTCGCGCTGCTGACCGGCGCGATGACCAACCTGCTGATGCTGCTGCCCGTCATCGCCCGCGGCACCGAGTCGATCCGCTCGATCGGCGAGCTGCTGGAGGACCCGGACCTGGAGCAGAACGAGGGCAAGGCGCGCGCGGCCCAGGTGCGCGGGCGCATCCGGCTCGAGGACGTGACCTACCGCTACGGCGCGGACGGGGTCGGTGGCGCAAGCGGCGCCGGCGCGGCCAGCACCGTCGGCGTCCGGAGCATCGACCTCGACATCGAGCCCGGCCGGACCGTCGCCTTCGTCGGCTCCTCCGGCTCCGGCAAGTCGACGATGCTCAACCTGGTGCTGGGCTTCCTCCGCCCCACCGGCGGCCGCATCCTCCTGGACGGCGTCGACGCCGAGACCCTCGACCTGCGCACCTGGCGCCGCTCCGTCTCCGTCGTGCCGCAGGACTCGGTGCTCTTCGAGGGCTCGATCCGCGACAACGTGGCCTACGGGCTGACCGGCGTCGGGGAGGAGCGGATCCTCGCCGCCCTCCGCGACGCGAACGCCCTGGAGTTCGTCCGCGAGCTGCCGGACGGACTCGACGCGGTCGTCGGCGAGCGCGGCGCCCGCCTCTCCGGCGGGCAGCGCCAGCGCATCGCCATCGCCCGCGCCCTGGTCCGCGACCCGCGGGTGCTCCTGCTCGACGAGGCGACCAGCGCGCTCGATCCGGAGTCGGAGGCGGCCGTCAAGGAGGCGCTGCTGCGGCTGATGCGCGGCCGCACCACGCTGGTCGTCGCGCACCGGCTGTCGACGATCCGCTCGGCCGACACGATCGTCGTGCTCGAGCGCGGGCGGATCGTCGAGACCGGCAGCCACGAGGAGCTGCTCGCGGCGGGCGGGCGCTACGCGACGCTGCACGCGGTGCAGGCGGGGCGCTGAGCCGGCACGCTTGATCCGAGGCTCAGCCCTGCGGCCGACCGACGCCGATCGACCAGGCGAGCGGCGGCGGCGTGCCGTTCAGCGCCCACTCGCCGACGATCCGCTGCTTGTAGATCACCGGATTGTGCGCGCCGACCGTGCGGGCGTTGCGCCAGTGCCGGTCGAGCGCCGCGGTGGTGGCGACGCCCGAGGAGCCGAGCGCGTCGAAGAGCAGGGTCGCCGCGCGCGGCACCGACTCGGTGAGCAGCACCTGCGCCCGGTACACCTCGGCGCCGGCCGCGGGCACCAGTGACGGATCCACTGCAGCCTCGCCGACAGCCTCCGCCGCGACCAGCACCGCGGCCCGGGCGCCGAACGCGATCGCCGAGATCGCACCGACCACCTCCTGGATCTGCGCGTCGTCCCGGCCGTGATCGGCCAGGCCGTGGCTGTAGACCCGCGAGCGGGTGCGGACGGCGGCCACGGCATCGCGCTCGACGGCGGCGGCGATGCCGGCCAGCACCGCGAGCAGCTCGAGCTGGAAGAACGGCGTCTGGTGCGGCGCGCGCAGGACGGAGGCGAAGACGTGCTCCGGCTCGACGAGCGCCTCGGTGAAGACCGTGGTGCCGCTGCCCGAGAGCCGCTGGCCGAAGCCCGACCAGTCGTCGGTCGCGACCACGCCCGGCTGGTCGACGCGCACCACCACGGCGGTGTCCGTGCCGTCCTCGCGGCGAACGACGACGTCGGTCCAGTCCGCGAAGATCGTGCCGGTGGAGTAGTACTTGGTGCCGTTCACGACCAGCTCGTCGCCCCGGCGGGTGAGCGTGGTCTGCGTGACGCCGACCGCGGCCGTGCCGATCTCGCTCCAGGCGTTGCCGACCAGCTCACCAGCCGCGAGCCGGCGCAGCCAGCCGTCGCGCGCCGGCGACGGCGGGAAGGACAGCTGGTCCTCGACGAAGGCGAAGTGGCCGCGCAGCGCCTGCGCCACGTTCGAGTCCGCCGTCGCCAGCTCGATCAGCAGCGACGCGGTCTCGCGCAGGCTGAACCCGCGGCCGCCGTGCTCGACCGGTACCCGCAGACCGCCGAAGCGGGCCGCGCGCAGTCGCGCGATCGGCTCGAAGGGCAGCTCGCGGTCGAGCTCGCGCTGGACGGCGCCCGCCGCGATCTCGTCGAAGACCGGGCGGAACGCGGCTTGCGCCTCCGCCAGGCCCTCGGATCCCGCGCCGCTCATGTGTACAGGGAGAGCGGCTGGACGTCGCCGGTCAGGTAGTTCGCGCCGACCTCGAGCTTCTTGTAGTCGACGGGGTCGTGCAGCGAGTGGGTGCGGACGTTGCGCCAGTAGAGGTCGAGCCCGATCGAGCTCTTCGCGGAGGAGGAGCCGGTCGCCTCGTAGATCCGGGTCGTCACGTCGAGCGCGAGCGCGTCCGTCACGATCTTCACCTTCGCGATCTCGATCGCCTGGGCGGCGCGCGACTCGCCCGTCACCGCCGCGCCGCGGGCGACCTCGGCGTCGTGCAGCGCTCCGACGCGGTCGGCCAGCGCCTCCGCCGCGGCCGTGTGCGCGACCAGCTCGCCGTAGAGCCGACGCACGAAGGGATCCTGCGCGTAGGTCTCCACGCCGGAGAGGAACCAGGAGTTCTTCCGGCCGAGGGTCAGCCCCCGGCCCTTCGCCAGCGCGCCCTGGGCGATGCCGAGGTAGAGGTTGCCGAAGCCGAGCTGGATCGACGGCGTGATCAGGGTCGCGAACGGCTCGTCGACCAGCGCGCCGAGGATCTCGGTCGCGTCCACCCGCACCCCGGTGAAGCGGACCGACCCGGAGGCGCTCTGCCGCTGGCCGAGGAAGTCCCAGTCGCCGAGCGGCTCGATGCCCGCGCGGTCGCGGGGGAGCACGAAGGTCAGCGTCTCGCCGGAGCGGTCGCCGCCGGAGATCACCGCGTTGACCAGCACGGCGTCGCCCGAGGAGACCCCGGTCGAGAAGCGCTTGAGCCCGTTCAGCTCGAAGCCGTCACCGCGGGGCGTCAGCTCGAGGTCGGGGTCGACCGGGTTCACCGAGTCGCCCCAGAGCCGGCGGCCCTCGATCGTCGCGCGGTAGAACCGCTCGCGCTCCGACTCCGGCGCCGAGAACGCGATGTTGGCCGAGTTGACGTAGTGGTACAGCAGGATCTGCGCGAGCGAGGCGTCCGCGGCGGCGAGGATCCGGATCACCCGGAACGCTGTGCTCCAGACCGCGCCGCCACCGCCGTACTCGGCCGGGTCGAGCAGGTTCACGAGGCCCGAGGAGCGCAGCGGCTCGAGCTCGGTGGTCGGGTCGAGGTTGCCGCGGTCGCGCTCGAGGACGTCGGCCGCGAGGATCTCGGCGACGCCGGACGCGACGGCGTCCCAGTGCGCGTGCTCGGCGGCGGTGGCGACGCGGTCCCAGTGCGAGCGCGGGCGCTCGGGGCGGGACTCGGGGCTGGTCGGGGCAGTGGCGGTCTGGGCAGTGGCGGTCTGGGTCATCGGACGGGCTCCGGGTCGAGGGCGGGCAGGACGGAGAGGACGCTGTCGGGCAGTCCGTCGGCGGCGCTGGGCGAGCCGGTGTACGCACCGCGGTAGGCGGCGGCGGGGTGCGAGTCCTTCACGCGGGCGCTGCCCGGGCCCTGGAGGTACTCGCGGAGGGTCGCGCCCTCGTACTCCTCCCAGACCCGGCCGCGCCGGCGCAGCTCGGGCACGGCGAGGTCGACGAAGTCCTCGAAGGTGCCGGGGGTGACCACGTAGGCGAGGTTGAAGCCGTCGATCCCGGCGACGTCGACCCAGCGCTCCAGCTCGTCCGCGACGGTGCTCGGCGAGCCGACGATCACCGGGCCGATGCCGCCGATGCCGAGGTACTCCGCGACGTCGTCCGGGGTCCAGGCGCGGTCGGGATCCGCCTTCGTGAAGATCGAGAGGGCGCTGCGCACCGCGTCGGTGTCGACGTAGTCGAGCGGCACGTCCGCCGGGAACTGCGAGAGGTCGAGCCCCGCCCAGCCGCCGTAGAACGCGAGCGCGCCCTCGCGGGACGAGTACGTCTTGAAGTCGGCGTACTTGGCCTGGGCCTCGGCGTCCGTCTCGGCGACGATCACGGTCGCGAGGATCAGGATCTTCGGGTCGGTGCGCGCGCGGCCGTGCTTCTCCGCGGCGTCGCGGATGGCGTCGGTGGTCCGCCGGGTCAGCTCCGGTCGGATCGCGTTGATGAAGACGGCCTCGCCGTGCTTCGCCGAGAAGTCGATGCCGCGGGGCGAGGCCCCCGCCTGGAAGATCACCGGCGTCCGCTGCGGCGACGGCTCGGAGAGGTGGATGCCCGGCACGCGGTAGTGGGTGCCGGAGTGGCCGATCGGGTGCACCTTCCGCGGATCGGTGAAGACGCCGCGCTCGCGGTCGCGCAGCACCGCGCCCTCCTCCCAGGAGCCCTCCCAGAGCTTGTAGCTCACGTCGAGGAACTCCTCGGCGATGTCGTAGCGCTCGTCGTGCGGAATCTGGCGCTCGAGGCCGAGGTTCTGCGCGGCACTGTCGAGGTAGGAGGTGACGACGTTCCAGCCGATCCGCCCCTTGGTCAGGTGGTCGAGCGTGGAGAGCCGGCGCGCGAGGGCGTACGGCTGCTCGTAGGTGGGCGAGATGGTGACGCCGAAGCCGAGGTGCTTCGTGGCGGCGGCCATCGCGGGGATCTGCAGCAGCGGGTCGTTGACGGGGACCTGCGCGGAGTCGATCAGCGCGGGGCCGACGGAGCCGCGGTAGACGTCGTAGACGCCGAGCACGTCGGCGAGGAAGAGCGCGTCGAAGGTGCCGCGCTCGAGCGTCCTCGCGAGGTCGATCCAGTACTCGAGGTCGTTGTAGCGGTCGGCCTGCGAGTCGGGGTGCCGCCAGAGGCCGGGCGCCTGGTGTCCGACACAGGTCATGTCGAAGGCGTTGAGGACGATGCGGGACGCCATGGGATTCCGTTCGGTTCGGGGCTGGTGCGCTTCGGACCCTAGGAGGGACGGCCGACACCGCGTCGGCCGGGGCGCAACCCGGCGTAACGAACGGCCGCCGTGTTGCGCCGTGTGACGCCGCGTTGCGGTGCGTGACCGGCGGACGTGACGCGCCGCCGCGGCCCCGCCACGATGGCCAGCAGCGCCGCCCGCTCCTCCGCGGGACCGGCGCCCCTCAGCATCCGTCTCCTCCCGAAGCAGGCCCTCCCATGCGATTCCGCTCCCTCACCTCCGCGGTGGCGCTCCTCGCCGCCGCGACGCTGGTCCTCACCGGCTGCTCGCTCAAGGAGGAGTCCTCCGGCGCGAACGCCGCGAACGCCGCCGCCGCCGAGGCGACCACCGCCGCGGCCTCGACCGCCGACGTCCCGAGCCTCGAGGGCAAGACGGTCGGCGTCGCGGCGAAGGACATCGTCCACGACTTCTCGCGCATCGTGTACCAGTCGGTGCAGGACCGTGTGGAGGCGCTCGGCGGCACCGTCGTCGCCACCCAGGCCGAGGCCAAGGACGACAAGCACGTCTCGGACATCGAGAACCTCGTCGCTCAGAAGCCCGACGCGATCATCGTGATCCTCGGCGACGCGACGACCCTCGCACCGGCGCTGAAGGAGGTGCACGACGCGGGTATCCCGCTGTTCACGATCGACAACGTGTCCGAGTACTCCGAGAACAACGTCACCAGCGACAACTGGCAGATCGGCTCGACCCTCGCCCGCACCATCGCCGAGGACATCGGCGGCTCCGGGCAGATCCTGGTCTTCAACGGCTTCCCGGGCGTCGCGCCCTGCCGCATCCGCTACAACGAGCTCAAGCTCGTCCTCGAGGACTATCCGAACATCTCGATCCTCCAGCCCGAGCTGCAGGACAAGTACGAGGGCACGATCGAGGACGCGAAGCAGCAGATCGGCGACGCGCTCTCGCGCTACCCGAAGGGCGAGATCTCGGCGATCTGGTCCTGCTGGGACACCCCGCAGATCGGCGCCGCGCAGGCCGTCGACGCGGCGGGCCGCGACGAGATCAAGATCTACGGCGTCGACGCCGACCAGGGCGCGCTCGACCTGATCGCCGACCCCGACTCCTCCTACACCGCGACCGTCGCGCAGCAGAACCTCGCCATCGGCGCCGGCTCGGCCGACAACGTGGCCCGCTTCCTCGGCGGCGAGGCGGACGCGGTCACGCCGACCACCTACTTCGCCCCGGTGCTCATCGACAAGGCGAACATCGCCGAGAAGACCGCGGAGCTGGGTCTCGGTGGCTAGTCCAGCGGCCGTCGCGCCGCCCGCGCTCGAGATGGCGGGGATCTCCAAGTCCTTCGCCGGCGTGCCGGTGCTGCGCGACGTCGCTCTCACGGTCGGCCGCGGCGAGGTCGTCGCCCTGGTGGGCGAGAACGGCGCGGGCAAGTCCACGCTGATCAAGATCCTCACCGGCCTGTACTCGGCCGACGCGGGCTCGATCGCGATCGACGGGGAGCCGGTGGCGATCACCGCCCCGCGCGACGCCGAGCGGGCGGGCATCCGGGTCGTCCACCAGGACCGGCACCTCGCCGGCCGCCTGACCGTGGCGGAGCAGCTCTACCTCGGCCACGAGCGGCTGCGCCGCCGGGGCACCTCGGCCGAGGCCGTGCTCGCCGAGCTGGTCGGTCTCGTCGTCCGCGGCGGCACCCTCGTCGACGACCTCACCGTCGCCGAGCAGCAGCAGCTGCAGATCGCCCGGGCGCTGCTGGTCGAGCCGCGGATCCTGGTGCTCGACGAGCCGACCGCGCCGCTGGCCGCCGAGGAGGTGGCGGCGCTGTTCGCCTCGATCCGCCGGCTGCAGGCGCGCGGCGTCGCCGTGATCTACATCTCGCACTACCTCCAGGAGGTGCAGCGCGTCGCGAGCCGCGTGGTCGTGCTGCGGAACGGCGCGAACGTCGGCGGGCTCGACCTGATCGACGGCGACGCCGAGCAGGGCGCCCGGATCGTCGAGCTGATGCTCGGCCGCGACGTGGAGGAGTTCGCGCTCCGCTCCGACCGCGTGATCGCCGCCGACGTGGCGCCGCTGCTCGAGCTCGAGGCGCTGACCGTGCCCGGCGCGCTCGACGCCCTCGACCTGACGGTCCGCCCCGGCGAGATCGTCGGCGTCACCGGCCTCGTCGGCTCCGGGGTCGACGTGCTCGCGGACGCCGTGGTCGGCCTCTCCCGCCGCAGCGGCCGGGTGCGCGTGGCCGGCACCGCCACCTCCTCCGCCCGGGCCTTCGTCGCCGCGGGCGGCGGCTACGTGCCGAGCGACCGGCGCCGTGACGGCGTCCTCCTCGCGCACACCGTCCGGGAGAACCTCTCGATCGCCTCGCTCGGGCGGATAAGCCTCGGCGGCCTGCTGCCCAGCCGCCGTCGCGACCGGACGCTCGCGCTCGAGCAGATCGCCGCGCTCGACGTGCGCCCCGCCGATCCGGAGGCCGTGGTCGGGACGCTCTCCGGCGGCAACCAGCAGAAGGTCGCCGTGGGGAAGTGGCTGGCCGCCGGCTCGCGGGTGCTCGTCCTCGATCAGCCCACGGCGGGCGTCGACATCGGCAGCCGCGCCGCGGTTTACGCGCTGGTCGACCGGCTCGTCGACGAGGGCGCCGGCATCCTCCTCGTCTCGCTCGATCTCGAGGAGCTCGTCGGCCTCGCCGACCGCGTTCTCGTGCTGCACCGCGGCGCCGTGCGCGCCGAGCTGCCCCGGAGCGAGCTGAGCGTCGACCGCGTGCTCGCGATCGCCTCCGGCGCCGTCGCCCCCGAAGCACTGGAGAGTGCCCGATGACCCTCACCACCGCGCCCACCGAGAAGGCGTCCCCGGCGGAGGTGCCCGCCGCGCCGCGCGCCCGCCGCCGCGGCATCGGCGCGCTCGCCCTGATCGGCTACCTCGTCGTCGTCCTCGAGATCGCGGTGTTCAGCGCCGCCTCGCCCGTCTTCGCCACCGGCGGCAACGTCTCGACGATCCTGATCCAGGCCGTGGTTCCCGCGATCGCCGGCTTCGGCCTCGCGATCGTGGTGATCACCGGCGGCGACGACGTCGTCCGCGGCGGCATCGACCTCGCCTCCGGTCCGATCGTCGGGCTCTCCGGCGTCGTCGCCGCCGTCGCCCTGACAGCGGGCTTCGGGGCGCTGCCCGCCGTGCTGCTCGCCCTGCTCGTCTCGGTCGGCTTCGGCGCGATCAGCGGCACCGCCGTCGTGCTCGGCCTCCGCCCGCTGCTCGCCACGCTCGCCGTCTCCGGGATCGTCGGCTCCGTCGTCTTCCTCGCCACCGACAACGTCAAGGTGCCGGTCGCGGATCCGCTCTTCGACTGGCTGCGCGGCGGCAGCGTCCTCGGCCTCCCGGCACCGGTCGCGGTGCTCGCCGTCGTCACGGTGGCGACCGCCCTCGCCGTCGGCCGGACCTCCTGGGGCACCCGCAGCTACGCCGTCGGCCAGAACCCGACCGCGGCGAGCGTCGCGGGCGTCTCCGTCTGGCGCCACGTCCTCACCAGCTACCTGCTCTCCGGGCTCCTCGCCGGCATCGCCGGGCTACTGCTCGCCGCGCGCCTCGCGGCCGCCGTGCCCGGGATCGGCAACCAGATCCTGCTCGACATCATCGTCACCGCCTATCTCTCGGTCGTGTTCTCCCGCCGCTTCGTCGTCACCATCGGCGGCACGCTGCTCGCCGCCGTCTTCGTGGCCGCGCTCGGCAACGGCTTCACCCTGATCGGCGTCGACAGCCAGTGGGTCGGCGCCATCAAGGGACTGCTCATCCTGCTCGTCCTCGGCCTCGCGGCCCTCCGCGAGAGAGGGGTCCGCTCGTGACCGCCGTCGCCCTGCCCGTGTCCGAGTCCCGCCGGGCCCTCGCCGTCCGCCTGCTCGCGCCCGCCGCGGTCGTGCTCCTGCTCGCCGTCTTCGGCGCGAGCGTGCCCGGCTACTTCGCGCCGACCAACCTGCTCAACGTCGCGAGCGCCGGGGCGCTGCTGCTGATCGCGGCCTGCGCGATGACGCTCGTCGTCCGGGCCGGCGGGATCGACCTCTCGATCGGCATCGCGATCGACCTCGCGGCTCTCGGCGCCACCGCGCTGATCGCCGACGGCTACGTGACCTGGTTCGCGGTGCTGATCGGCCTCGGCTTCGGGACGCTGGCGGGCGTGGTCAACGCGGTGCTGGTGATCGTGCTGAGGATCCGCGCCTTCCTCGCGACCCTGTCGGTCTGGTTCATCGGCACCAGCGCCCAGCAGCTGCTCACCGGCGGTGGCGCGCCGATCTACCTGCGCCGCCAGACGACGCCCGACGCCTTCGCCGCCTGGGGCAACGCGACCGTGCTCGGCGTCGGCGTCCCGGTGCTGCTGGCGATCGCGGTCGCCGTCGCGGTCTGGCTGCTGCTGGACCGCACCCGCTGGGGCCGCGTGCTCACCGCGGCGGGGGAGCAGCCCGGAGCCACCCGCATCGCCGGCCACCGCGTCGGGATCTCGCTCGCCTCCGCGTTCGTCGTCGCGGCGCTGATCGGAGCGCTGGCCGGCATCGCGCTCGCCTCGCGCAGCTACGGCTACTCGCCGGCGAGCGGCCAGCTCTACGTGCTAGACGCGATCGGCGCGGTCTTCATCGGCGCGACGCTCTCGGCACACGGGCGGCCGAACGTGCTCGGCACCGTGCTCGGAGTCCTGATCTTCGGCCTGATCAACAACGGCCTCGTGCTGCTCGGCGTCTCCTTCTACTGGCAGGGCCTCGTCCGCGGCTCGGTGCTGCTGCTGCTCCTGCTCGCGACCGCGCTGCTCCGCCGCGAGTCGATCGCGCCACCGCTGCGGACGCTGCTGACGTCGCGGCGGTGACAGGGGGGCCTCACGCGCCACCCCGCTCCGACTCACGTCTCCACCTCTGCGCGCATGCTGCTTCCGAGTGGTGCCGGGGATGCGCTTCGACCCGCACCCGCCTCCTCCGGGGCACCACCCGACCGTCGGCCTCCTCCCCGCCGCGGCGGACGCCGTGACGGTGATCGGCGAGACGTACCAGCAGCCGCCCATGACCCGGCTCCGGCATGCCCGGCGCTCGAGGTCACCGATCGGCCGAGCACGGACGCCCGGAGGCAGTGAAGCACCTCCGGACGGCCGCGTCGCTCAGCGCGTCAGCGTGATGCTGTCGAGCTCCGCGAACCCGGAGCCGCCGGCGAAGAAGGGGGACCCCTTCGCGAGCCGGATCACGTTGAAGCCCGCCTTCAGATCGACCTGCCGCGAGACGGAGGAGCCGAAGGCGCCCCACGATCCCGTCGACGGGTAGGAGACGGTGCTGAAGGCGCTGCCGTTGACGGCGAGGCCCTGGGTCGAGGTGCTCGCTCCGCCGTTGGCGTAGCGGATCCCGAGCCCGTAGCTGCCGGCGGTCGGCACCTCGACGACGAAGTCGACGAAGCTGTCGCTGCGGGCGTTCGACGAGCCATCGATCCGGCCGACGTAGCCGCCGTTCGAGGCCGAGCCGGAGGAGAGCAGCGCGGCGTTCACGACGGTCGCGTTCTCCGCCTCGTAGACCTGCTGGTAGCTCGTCGTCGGACCTGCCGCCGGGGTGACGACGAGCTGGTAGGCGCCGAGGTAGTCCTGGCTCGTCACGGGGACGGTGACGGTCCCATTGGTGATCGGCAGGGTCTGCGTCGACACCGTGGTGGGCGCGTCGACGTTGGTCATGCGGCCCGACCGGGGCGTGTAGTTCAGGACCACCTTGGCCGAGGTCCCGAATCCGGAGAGGCCCTTCACCTGCACCTGGTTGTCGCCGAAGGTGCCACCGAAGGCCGCATTCACGATCTTCCGGCTGGAGTCGTAGGACGCGAAGCCGTCCAGGTCGCCGGACGGCGTGACGGCGAGCATGTTCCCGGCCATCTCGCCGTACCACTTGTAGAGCCAGTAGGAGCCGGTCGGCCGGTTGTTCCAGACCAGGCCGCCGACGGTGCCGGACTCGTACCAGTAGGCGCGCTCGGCGTCGTGGATCCCGGTGCGCTCGAACTGGGCGATGAAGTGCGCGGCCACGCTCGGCGTGTCGATCTGGCTCGGCGAGCCGTACTCGTTGATGGAGATCGGCCGCGGCGAGATGCCGAGATCGCGCTCGATCGAGCGGTAGTCGGCGACGTGCTCGTCAATGTCGTTGTAGACGCCGTCCTCGAGCTCGTGCCAGACGACGACGTCGGGCAGAGTGCCGTCGGCCTTCGCCCGCGCCATGAACGAGCGCATCAGGTCGGGGTAGTAGCGGCTGTAGCTGGGGCCCACGATCGGAGTGATCGTGTCCTGGAGCTTGACCTGCCGGTAGGTGCGGGTCCAGCCGTCGAGGTAGGGGCCGGCCTTCGCCGTGTCCCAGGTCCCGTCGGGCTCGTTCCACAGCTCCCAGCCGTTGAGGTTCGTGGTGGCGGTGGCGTCGAGACGGGCCTTCACCATCGTGTCGATCTTCTGCGTCCAGTCCGCCCAGCTGATCCAGCGGTACGGGAAGTCGGGGTACACGTCGGGCATCCGCGCGTAGGACTGCGCTCCGTCCCGGGTGAAGGTGCCGGCCACCTTCAGCACGTCGCCGGTCGGCGTCGTCGCTCCGTTGCCGAGCTGGCCGACTCCGGGGGCCGGCTGCGTGTGCTGCTTGAGGCGCAGCGGCGTCAGCAGGCCCGGCGCCGGGTCGTTCGGCGTGGCCAGCGCGTACAGGCCGCCGGCGCCGACCCGCGTGACGGGTCCGATCGACGTGCCCGCATCGACGACGAGCGTGTTGCCCGCGGCGGACGCGGGCAGAGTCGGGGCGACGAGCGTCGCGGCGAGAGCGGCTACTGCCGCCAGACCGAAAAGCTTGCGAAATCTACTCACAGAGAGCTCCTTTGCAGTGTGAATCGCACCCGAGGAGGCCGTCTTCGCTGGCCTGCGGGTGGTGAGATCGACCGTAGCCAGCCCGGGGAGTGAAAGAAAGTAGTTTCGGTGTTTCGGTCGCCCCGAGGCTGTGACCCCTGCTCGCGGAGCGCGCACGGGCGAGCCGGTGCCCTCCGACCCGAACGGAGGGCACCGGTGCTCGAGCGGGCGCCGGACCCTGCGTCGAGCCGTCGCCGGCGGATCACCCCGGCCCGTGCGGGAGCGATGCCGTCCGGCCCCCGGACGCGCTCCTCGCGCTGGGCGACGAGGCCGGTCCGGAGCTCCGGTCACCGGCGCGGAGCGCGATGGACCCCTTCTTCGCCGGGCCCGCACGCGCGCACGTCATCGGCGGGGGATGCAGATGTTCTCGGTAACACTTTTCTGCACTCGGGACACTAATGATGTCCACCGCCGGTGTCAACGAGTGCGACAGGGGTACGCGGACCTCCTCGCTTCCCGGCCATCCGTCGTCGAGAGCACGGTCCCTGCGAGATCGCGCACAGCCCGCACGCGGGCGGTCAGCCGGCGGCGTCGCGCGAGACGCGCAGCTCGCGGCTGATCGCCCGCAGTCCGGTCTCGAGGGCTTCGAGCTCCTCGAGCGAGAGGCGGGAGAGCACGTCCTCGCCGAGCTCCGGGCGCGCGGCCATCAGCTCGCGGACGACGGCCCGGCCGAGGTCGGTGGCGTGGATGCGGCGGACGCGCTGATCGGCCCGGTCGGTCTCGCGGACGACCAGGCCGCTCGCGGCGAGGCGGTCGATGAGCTTCGACATCGACGGCATCGAGACGCCGAAGCTCTGCGCGAGGCCCGCGCCGGTCGCGCCCTCCTCGGTCGTGACGATCACCGAGAGCGCCTTGAGCTGCTGGATGGTGAGGTCGGTGGTCAGCAGCGGCGCGAGCACGCGGGGGATCGACCGGATCGTGATCGCGATCGAGAGACGCTCGATGTCCGAGAGGGCGCGGGCGCGGGGATCCATGGAACCACCGTAGGACTGGGCGGATCCCCAGCTCGATCACTTAGTTCGAAGCTAACCTTCTGGGAGAGCAAGAAACCGATCCGGAGTCGTGTCGGCGCCCGCGGGGGAGTCCCGCCGTCGGCCCGTGCCGGGGTCCGTCGTCGCGCCGGCGCGCGTGACGAGAGCGAGCCCGCATGACCGACAGCACCCTGACCTCCGACGCCCTCACCCCCGACGACGAGCGCCGCCTCGAGGCCGCCCGCGAGAGGTACCGCGCCGAGCGCGACCGCCGGGCCCGCCCCGACGCCGCGACGCAGTACCGGCGCGCGGCGGGGGAGTTCGGCTACTACGCGAAGGACCCGTACACGGAGCGCGTCGAGCGCGAGCCGGTGACCGACCGGGTCGAGGCGCTCGTGATCGGCGCCGGCTTCGGCGGTCTGCTGACCGCGTCGCGGCTGCGTGAGGCGGGGGTGGAGTCGCTGCGCCTGATGGACGAGGCGGGCGACGTCGGCGGCACCTGGTACTGGAACCGCTACCCGGGCGTGCGCTGCGACGTGGAGTCCTCCGTCTACCTCCCGCTGCTCGAGGAGGTCGGCACGGTCCCGTCCGAGCGCTACGCGCCGGGGGAGGAGATCCGCCGGCACGCGGTCGCGATCGCCGAGCACTACGGCCTCTGCCGCGACGCGCTCTTCCAGACCCGCGCGACCGCGCTGACCTGGGACGTGGAGGCGGAGGAGTGGCTCGTCGAGACCGACCGCGGCGACGCCTTCCGCGCCCGCTTCGTCGTCACCTCCTCCGGCACCCTCACCCAGCCGAAGCTGCCCGGAATCCTCGGCATCGAGACCTTCCGCGGGCACACGTTCCACACCAGCCGCTGGGACTACGGCTACACCGGTGGCACCCCGGACGGCGGCCTGACCGGTCTCGCCGACAAGCGCGTCGCCGTCGTCGGCACCGGTGCGACCGGGCTGCAGGTGATCCCGCACGTCGGCGCGGACGCCCGCGAGCTGATCGTCTTCCAGCGCACGCCCTCCACGGTCGACGTGCGCGACAATCGGCCGACGGACCCGGAGTGGGTCGCGTCGCTGCGGCCGGGGTGGCAGCGCGAGCGGATGGAGAATTTCCTCGCGGTGCTCGCGGGCGAGCCGGTCGACGAGTCGCTCGTGCAGGACGGCTGGACGAAGACCGTCCAGCTGCAGCGCCAGATCCTCTCCGGCGTCGTCGACACCTCGCTGCCGGCCGAGGAGCGCGAGCGGCGCGACGAGCTCGCCGACCTCGACACCATGGACCGGCTCCGCGCCCGCGTCGACGCCACCGTCGAGGATCCCGCCACCGCGGCGGCGCTCAAGCCCTGGTACCGCTACATGTGCAAGCGCCCCGGCTTCAGCGACACCTACCTGCCCACCTTCAACCGGCCGAACGTCCGCCTCGTCGACACCGCCGACACCGGCGGCATCACCCGGATGACCGAGACCGAGGTCGTCGTCGGCGACACCGCCTACGAGGTCGACTGCGTCATTTTCGCCACCGGCTTCGAGGTCGGCATCTCCGGCGTCATGTCCGGCACGCTGCCCGTCGTCGGCCGCGACGGCCGCACGCTGCTGGAGGCGTGGGCCCGCGGCCCGCGCACCCTGCACGGCTTCTCCTCGCACGGCTTCCCCAACCTGTTCCACCTCAGCGGCATCCAGAACGCCAACTCCGTCAACTTCGCGCACATCCTGCTCGAGCAGGCCGAGCACATCGCCGCCGTCATCGCCCGCGGCCGCCAGGTCGGCGCCCGCTACCTCGAGCCCAGCGTCGAGGCGGAGGAGGCGTGGGTCCGCACGATCCAGGAGACCGCGGCCGACACCGGCGCGTTCCAGGCCGAGTGCACGCCCGGCTACTACAACGGCGAGGGCACCCGCTCGATCGGCGGCGCGACTTACAGCCCCGGACCGATCGCGTTCCACCGCCTGCTGCGCGCCTGGCGCGAGGACGGGATGGGCGATGTGCTCGTCGGCGCCGGCGTCGGAGCCTCGCGATGAGGCGGCCGGCGATCGCCGTCCCGGTCCTGCTCGCCGGTGCCCTGGCGGGCTGCACCGACGCGGGCGACCCCGCAGCCGCACCCGTGTCGGCGACTCCGTCGGTCGTCACCGCCGAGCGGGTGCTGCAGGTGACGGAGGTGCACGAGACGACCGGCATGACCCTGCTCGAGGGCCCGACCTTCGGCCCCGACGGCAGCCTCTACGTCGTCGACGTCACCGCCCCGCCCGGCGCCGGCAAGGTGCTCCGGATCGACTTGGAGGAGGAGAGCGTCGAGCCCGTCTGGACCGACGACGCCTCCGCGCTCACCTCCGCGCAGTTCCACCCCGGGGACGGGCGGCTCTACGTCACCGACTTCCTCAGCGGTTCCGTGCGGAGCATGACCGCCGAGGGCGAGGACGTCCGGGACGTCGTCACCGGCCCGATCGACGGCGTCCCGATGCAGCCGGACGACATCGCGTTCGGCGAGGACGGCGCCCTCTACGTCACCGACGCCGCCGGCGCGCAGGACCCGTACTGGGAGGCGTCCGGCCGCGTCGTCCGCGTCGACCCGGCGACCGGTGCGGCGACCGTGCTGGCGAGCGAGCTGCCGTCCCCGAACGGCATCGCCTTCTCGCCCGGCCACGGTGAGCTGTGGGTGAGCCTCAACACCGGCAACCGGATCGACCGGATGACCCTCGCCGAGGGCGGCGCCGAGATCGCGACCGCGTTCCCGGCGATCCACGCCTCACCCGGCATCGGCCAGGTCGACTCGATCGCGGTCGACGCCGACGGCAACCTCTACGTCGGTCTGCACAGTCGACCGGAGATCCTCGTCTACGACACCTCCGGCGCGCTCCTGCAGACCGTCGCGGTGCCGGCGGACGAGTCGACTGGGCTGAGCTCTGCGACGAACATCGCGATCGAGCCGGGCACGACGCGGGCCTACGCGACGATCAGCGGCGCCGACGGCGGCTTCGTCTACGAGTTCCCGGCACTGGCGGCGGGCGTACCGCAGTGAGCACGCGACCGCGCCCCGGACGTGGAGTCCGGGGCGCGGTCGCTGCCGGCGCTTCTCAGATCGTCTGGCCGGCGTCGGCGAGCAGGGTGCTGCCGGTCATGATCGAGGCGAGGTCGCTCGCGGCGAAGAGGACGACGCGCGCGATGTCGTCCGGAGTGCCGATCCGGCCGATCAGGCTGCTCGTCATCACCGGCATGTCCGGTGCCGGCCCGTCGCCGAGCGCCGCGGCTCCCGCGGCCGCGGCGGCCAGGTTGCCCTCGGTGGGGACGAAGGTCGGCGCGACGCCGAGCACGCGGATCCCCAGCGGGGCGAACTCGAGCGCCATCTGCTTCGTCATGCCCCGGACGGCGTGCTTGGACCCGACGTAGGCGGCGAGACCCGGCGCCGTCCCGCGGAAGCCGGCGGTCGAGACGATGTTGACGATCACGCCGCCACCGGTCATCCGGCGGGCGGCCTCGCGGGAGCCGTGGAAGACGCCGCGGGTGTTCACCGCGAAGACCTGCTCCCAGGTCTCGTCGGACATCTGCGTGACCGGCACGGCCGGGAAGATCCCGGCGTTGTTGATCCAGATGTCGATGCCGCCGAGCTTTGCCTCGACGCGGGCGGCCGCCTCGGCGACGGAGGCGGAGTCGGTCACGTCCATCCGCACCCCGAGGGCGCGCGACCCGGTGGGCAGCCCCGCGGCCGCGGCTTCAGCCCGGCCCAGGTCGAGGTCGGCGACCGCGACGGCGGCGCCGGCCTCGGCGAGCCGGGCGGCGATCGCCCGGCCGAGCCCCTGGGCGCCGCCGGTGACGACCGCGCGGCGGCCGGTCAGATCGAGCAGCTGCGCGACGCGGACGGCGGTCGCGTCGATGAACGCGGCGCTCATCGGGCGACCTCCGCGCCGAGCGCGTTCTGCGACGCGACCCGGCCGAGCCAGGCGAGGCTGGGCTTGGGCGAGCGGACGAAGGTCTCGCGGTCGACAGCGATCAGGCCGAAGGTGGGCTCCCAGTGGCCCCACTCGAAGTTGTCTAGGAGCGACCAGTGCAGGTAGCCGCGCACGTCGACGCCCTCGTCGATCGTGTCGGCGAGACCCTGCAGCGCCTCATCCGTGTAGCGGATGCGCTGGGTGTCGTCGGCGGTCGCGATGCCGTTCTCGGTGACGAGGACGGGGACGCCCTGCGTCACCTCCCAGGCGTGGCGCACCGCCATCGCGAGTGCGTCGGGGCGGTAGGCGGTGCCGACGAGGGTGTTGTCGGGGTGCGGCGGGTGCGGGACGAGACCGCGCGCGTCCACCTCCTGGCTGGAGTAGGCCTGGACGCCGACGAAGTCGTCGCCGCGGCTGCCCTCCCAGTAGACGTCCTCCTTGCCGAGGCGGATCTCGAGCAGCTTCTCCTCGCCGCCGGGGGCGGCGGTCAGTGCGCCGGCGGCGATGGTCCAGCCGACCTTGGCCGAGGTGCGCTCGCGCACGATCGCGCGGGCGGCGTGGTGGATACGGGTGAACATCCGGCCGAGCTCGGGGTCGGCGTAGGTGAGGAAGTCGCCGTGGGACGTCTTCTCTCCGCCTCCGTCGTCGGCGGCCTCGACGGTCGGGCTCTGCCACTCGCCGCTGCCGGCCTCGCTGAGGCGGCGCATCGCGGTCATGATGGCGGCCTGCATGTTCGGCTCGTTCATGGTCACGACCCACTCGACGCCGTCGAGGATCGTCGTCGCCTCGGTGACGAAGCGCTCGAACAGTGCGGAGGCGTCCTCGGCGGTCCAGCCGCCGTTCTCGGCGAACCACTGGGGAGTGGTGAAGTGCTGCAGGGTGACGACGGGGGTGACGCCGCGCTCGAAGCAGAACTCGATCATCCGGCGGTAGTGGGCGAGCTCGGCCCGGGAGAAGTGCCCGCGCACGGGCTCGATCCGCGACCACTCGAGGCTGAAGCGGTAGGCGGTGAGGCCGGCGTCCGCGAGCAGCGCGATGTCCTCGCGGTAGCGGTGGTAGCTGTCGCAGGCGTCGCCGGAGAGCTCCATGCCGGGCATCAGCTGCTCGCGGGCCCACCAGTCGCTGTTGGTGTTGTTGCCCTCGATCTGGTGGCCGGCGGTGGCGGAGCCCCAGAGGAAGCCGGTCGGGAAAGCGGTCATGATCGTCCTTCGGTCTGCGCCGTCGCGAGCGCGGCGTCGTGGTCGGGTGCGTCGTGGTGGGGTGCGGAGGAGGTGGTGGGCAGCGGCCGCGCGGCGCGGGTCGCACCCGGGGCCAGCGGGAGTTCGTGCCCGTCTGGGAAGAGCAGCCGTCCGGTGGTGCTCTCCGGCAGGTCGACGTCGACGACGAGGTCGTCGCCCTCGCGGCGCCACTCGACGCGGAGGGTGCCCCGCGGCGACTCGTGGGTTCCGCGGGCCCAGTCGAGGTCCGGGCCGGGGACGGGCGCGACGACGACGGAGCGCCAGCCGGTCGAGTCCTCGTCCTGGCGCAGCCCGAGCAGGTGGCTGTGCAGGAAGCGGACGACCGCGCCCTTGCTGTAGTGGTTGAGCGACTCGTGGGCCTGGCCCGCGTCGTCGATCCCCTCCCAGTCCTCCCAGACCGTGGTGGCGCCGCGGTCGAGCATGTGCAGCCAGGACGGCGCGGTGCGCCGGCGCAGCAGGGAGTAGGCGACGTCGGCGCGGCCCGCCTCGGTCAGCACCGGCAGCAGGTCGCCGGCGGAGAGGAAGCCGGTGCCGAGGTGGTCGTCTGCGGCGTGGACGAGGTCGACGAGTCGATCGGCGGCCGCGGCCCGCAGGTGCTCGGGGACGAGTCCGAAGGACAGCGCGCGGACGTAGGAGGCCTGCGAGTCGACGGAGGTGATCCCGTCCTCGCGGAGGTAGGCGGCCCGCCAGGCGTCGCGGATGCGCTCGGCCAGCGCGGCGTAGCGATCGGCGTCGGCGGTGCGGCCGAGCAGACCGGCGATCCGGGCGAGGGTCGCCGTCGAGCGGTGCAGGTAGGCGGTGCCCACCTCGCCCTTGTCGGCGGTGAACCAGGCCATCGGGTCGGCCTGCACCGGGTCGATCGGCCGGCCGTCGGCGTCGTGCTCGCGCGGCTCGATCCACTCGCCCCAGTGGAAGGTGCCGTCCCAGAGGAACTCCTCGAACCACTCCGGCTCGGGGGAGCGCTGCACCCGGACGTGGTGGCGCTTGGTGCGCGCCTGCTCCAGCGCCCACTCCACCCAGCGGATCATCGCCGCGACGTTCTCCTCGAGGACCAGCCGGTCGCCGGAGTCGCGGTACAGCTCCCAGGGCACGGCGACGATGGCGTCGCCCCAGCCGGCGGAGCCGGTCATCTGCGCGAACTGCTGGTCGACGTGGTGCTTGATGCGGCGGCCGTCGGGAGAGAAGTTCGTGATCCGGCCGTCGTCGAGCTGGTCGTCGCGGACGGAGCGCAGCCACTTGCGGGTGAAGCCGTGCACGTCGAAGAGGCGCGTCGCCGTGGACACGAACACCTGGTAGTCCCCGGACCAGGCGAGCCGCTCGCGGGTCGGGCAGTCGGTCGGCACGTCCACGGCGTTGCCGCGGAAGCTCCACTCGGCGATCTCGTGCAGGCGGACAAGGTCGGGGTCGCTGCACGCGAAGGTGCCGGCGCTGTCCAGATCGGTGTGCACGATGCGCATCGAGACGGTCGAGGGGTCGAACGGAGCGCCGTGGCGGGTGATCCGCGCGTATTGGAAGCCGTGCACGGTGTGCCGCGGCTCGAAGGCCTCGGCAGTCGCTCCGGCGACGACCTCGTCGCGCTGGACGAACAGCGTGGCCGGCTCGCCGGGGCGGTGGGAGTCGAGGTGCGCCGTGGAGAGGTCGCCGTCCGGGCCGCAGTGCTCCCCGAACTCGAGGACGGTCCGGGTGCCCTCGGGGCCGAGCTCCTCGAGCCGGAGCCGGCCGGAGGCGTTCTGCCCGAAGTCGAGCACCCAGACTCCCGGGCGGACCTCGCGGGCGCCGACCGGCCCTCGGGCCTCGATCACGCGGACCGGCGGAGCGGGCGACCACTCGATCGCCGGGGCGTCGACGACATCGACCAGGACGGGCCGCGCCGGCGCCTCGGCCGCGGTGAGGTCGAGGGTCTGGCCGTCCATGAGACCGGCGCCGGTGATCCGGGAGGGTGCGCTCGTCCAGGAGTCGCCGGTGCCGATGACGCGGTGGCTGCCGTCGACGAGCTCGAGGTGCAGCTCGGCGCGGAAGCCGAGGGTCGTGCCCCATTCGGCGGGGACCCGGAAGGCGCCGACCTCGCCGCGGTACCAGCCGTCGGAGAGCTCGACCTCGACGCGGTTCGCGCCGGCGCGCAGTACGTCGGTCACGTCGGCCGCCTGCGCGTGCAGGGTGCGGTCGTAGGAGGTGGAGCCGGGGGAGAGCTCCACGGCGCCGACGCGGCTGCCGTTGATTGTCGCGGTGTACAGGCCCAGCGCCGTCGAGTAGAGGCGCGCGCTGCGGACCTCCTGCTCGAGCTCGATGTCGACCACGAGCAGGTGCGCGGGCCGCCGGCCGGCGGGGCCGTCCGCGTCCTCGTCGTCGGCCGCGGGCGGGGCGGGAGAGATCCACGACGCGGTCCAGTCCTCGGCGAGCAGGCCCACCTCGAAGGCGGCCCAGCGCGACCACGCCGCGCCCGGCCGCTCCGCGCGGACCCGCCACTCGACCCGGCTCCGGCTCGCAAGAGCGGCCCAGGGCCACTCGACGAAGGTCGACGCAGTGGCGTGGGCGACGGGCAGCAGCCGGTCGTCGACGACGGCGTCGATCTCGTAGCGCTCGGCGGCGCCGCCGACGGGCAGCTTCCAGGAGAGTCGGGGCGAGCCGGTCGTGGTGGGCACGCGGTCTCCGCCGCTGTCGACCGTCAGGGCGAAGGGAGCGGGCGGGACCTGCTCGTCGTGGGCGCTCATCGGACCGCCTTGACCTTGGCCGCGATCATCAGACCGCCGATCAGCGCGAAGGATGCGCCGACCAGGTAGAGCAGGGTGTAGTTCTTCTCGGCGCCGATCGCGCCGATGCTGATGATCGCCGCGGCGATCAGGGGTGCCACGGCGCTCGGGATCTTCTGGGCG
Organism: Rathayibacter sp. VKM Ac-2927; assembly: GCF_022815525.1. Taxonomy (NCBI): domain Bacteria; kingdom Bacillati; phylum Actinomycetota; class Actinomycetes; order Micrococcales; family Microbacteriaceae; genus Rathayibacter; species Rathayibacter sp. VKM Ac-2927. The sequence goes on along the minus strand of NZ_JALGRT010000003.1, from coordinate 343,388 downwards.
AAGGCGACGACGGCCATGTAGCGGCCGGCCTCGCTCCGGTCGGGGAGGATCGCGAAGATGATCGCCTGGTCGACGGTCGCGAAGATGGCGATCGCCAGCTGCATGAGCACCGCGCCGATGATGAGCTGGGGCAGCGACCAGGCGAACGCCTCCGTCACGGCGCCGCCGACGAAGACGACGGCGGAGATCGCGACGAAGAGCCGGCGGCGCTTCAGCCGGTCGGAGAGGAAGCCGCCGAGCAGCGCCCCGCCGGTCGCGGCGACGACGCCGAGCATGCCGATGCTGGCCACGACTCCGGCGACCTCGCGGACGGGCAGGTCGAGCCGCTGCGCGTAGAAGAAGGTGCCGAACGTGGTGTTGAAGTAGAGGCCGATGAAGAAGACGAAGCGGCCGAGCCAGTTCCAGGAGAAGTCGGGGTAGCGGCGGACGTCGAAGCCGTAGCTGCGCATCACGGAGCCGAGGGTGACGGTCGCACCGGCGGGAAGGGACTTCGAGCTGCCCTCCGGCTTGACGAAGGGGAACACCGCGATCAGGATCGCGCCGATCAGGCCGGGGATCGCGAAGACGAGGAGCGTGCTCGAGGACACGGCGTAGGCGATGCCGATGCCGAGGATGGGGGCGACCTGGTTCATCAGGTTGGTCAGCGCCGAGACCTTCCCGCGCTGCGAGTCGGGCAGCTTGTCCGCCTGCAGCGTCTGCACGGCGGCCCCGGAGATCGACCAGCCGGCCATGCCGAGGACCCAGCCGCAGCCGACCAGGAGCAGGTTCGGCGCGAAGCCCATCAGCAGGAGGCCGGTGAGGCCGATGCCCGCACCGAGGAAGAGGAACGGCGTGCGGCGGCCCCAGCGCGAGCGGGTCCGGTCGCTCCACAGCCCGACGAGCGGGCTGATCAGCAGGTAGACGACCTGCGCGATGCCGGTGATGACGCCGAGCAGCTGCTCCTGCCCGGGCGCGAGCTCCGAGATCCGCAGCGCGATGCCGTAGGAGAGCGGCACCATCATCGCCATCGAGCCGCCGAAGCTGGCGAGCATCAGCCAGAGGATGTAGCTGCGGCTGACCGGCTTCTGCGCCTCGGCCGCAGCGGGGCTCACCAGGTCGATCGGTGGCACCGCCCCGGGCTCGGCGGCCGGAGCGGCGGGGGAGGTCCCAGCGCCGGCGGGGACGTGGACTTCGGGATCGTGCGTGGTCACCGAGACTCCTTCATCAGGTGGCGTGCGCCCGCGGCGTCGCGGGGACCGGAGCGTCGGTGCTCCGGTGAATGGTGACCACCGTGGTCACCTTTCGAACCGTAACCAGTGTGGTTAGCTTTGACAAGCGACAACGGGAGTGAACTCCCTGCGACGGAGGAGGAGCCCATGACGACTGGAACCGAGCAGGCCGACGCGCCGCCCCGCGGCCGTAGGGGGCCCTATGCGTCCACCCCGGCGCGGAAGGCGGAGATCGTCCGCGCCGCGTCCGCGAGCTTCGCGGAGCACGGCTTCGAGCGGGCGTCGCTGCGCGACATCGCCTCCCGCGCGAACCTCACCCACGCCGCCCTGCTGCGCCACTTCGCCACCAAGGACGAGCTGCTGCTCGAGGCCCTCCGGCAGCGCGACGCCGACGACATCGCGCTCGCCGAGCGGATCCTCGCCTCCGAGCACTCGCCGGAGCAGGTGCTCTCGAGCGTCTTCGCGGAGGAGTTCGCGCATCCGGAGCAGCAGCGCAACTGGCTCGCGATCACGATCGCCGCCACGGACCCCGGCCATCCCGCGCACGACTTCTTCGTGCAGCGGCGCGACCGGGTCCGCGGCTACTTCTCCACCACCCGGCTCGCAGCGGCGGAGGACGGCGAGGAGGTCACCGCGGACGAGAAGATCACCCTCGTCCTGGCGATGATCGACGGCCTGCGCATCCAGTCGCTGCTCGACCCCGGCCGCCGCGCGCTGCCGCTGCTCGACGTGTTCCTGCGGCTCATCGCCTCGCCCTGATCGGACGGCGGAGGAGCTCGATCCGCACGACCCGGAGGTCGTGGGTCGGGAACATGAAGTAGCGCTCGTCGCCGTTCAGCGTGCGGCCGGGCCGCCACTGGCCGTCGACGAAGGTCTCCTCGGTCAGGGTGTCCCACTCGACGAGCTCGCCTGGCCGGGAGAAGCGGACGGTGGCGCCGCGAGCGGCGACGAGGAATTCGTCCCCGCCGAGGTGGATCACGACGCCGTAGCCGGTGACGACCGCGGCGGAGTCGCCCGTGCCCTCGCCGAACATGCCGCGAGTGTCGAGCGGGCCGGAGACCGTGACGGAGTAGCCGCCCAGCTCGACCGTCTCACTCGCGCCGGTGGCGAGCCGGAAGCCGTGGATCCGGTCGTCGATCTGGGCGTCCGTGATCACGGACGACAGCGACTGCAGGACCTCGAACTCCCGGAAGAGCTCCTCGTGGTCGAGCACGTCCTCGATCCCGAAGACGTGGAAGCCGAGAGCCGCGTGGGCGCCGACAGCCACGCTCGCCAGTCCCGGCTCGGGGCGCGCCTCCGGCACGAGGATCGCATTGCCGGCGACGTCGAACGAGGCGACCGCGCCTGCGAAGTCCTCGATGTAGATGTCCGGCGCGAGCAGCGCGAGCGTCGGTGCGCCGATCTGCCAGACGTCGATCATCCGCGCCACCGGTCCGCCGCTGGGGTACTGCCCGGGCTCCGCAGCGTTCGGCTGCGGTCCCAGCCAGGCGTTGGTGAACATCGGCAGCGGGTACTCGCGCTCACCGGCCGCCGCCACGTGGTTCACGAATCGGCAGAAGCCCCAGGCCATGAAGACCTCGTCGGCCTCCCGGCCGCTGCCGAAGACCTCCGCCCAGCTGCCGGTGGAGCGCGCGCCCTGCGAGGTCCACAGCTCGCGGAGCCACGGCTGCAGGGCGTCGCCGCGCTCGGCGAGCCCGTCGAGCAGTGCCGGCGGCACCGGGGCCGACCAGGCCGCCTCGGCGAGGGGACCGCGGTCGCGGCTGTCGCCGAGCAGGCCGACCTCGTTCTGCACCTGCACGGCGATGACGGTGTGCTCGGGATCGACCTCGCGCAGGTGCGCCATCAGCGCGGTGAAGGCGCGCGCGTCGGCGCGGAGCAGGTCCTCGCCGAAGACGCTGAGGATCGGCCCGTCGAGGCTGAAGCGGCCGGTCAGCAGGTTCTCCTCGTCGCGCTCGGCCCGCGGGAAGCGCTCCTCGTCGCGGCGCACCCAGCTCGGCGCGTAGGACGACTCGGCGTTCTTGTACGAGCCGAACCAGATCAGGATCAGCCGGATGCCGCGGGCCCGAGCCTGGGCGATCTGGTCGTCGACGGCGGTGAAGTCGAAGACGCCCTCCTCCGGCTCGACGAGCTGCCAGCTCGCGGCGCCGATGACGGAGCGCACACCGGCGGCGGCCAAGCGATCCCAGACGGGAGCGAGGTAGGCCGGGCTGGACGGGCTGGAGTTGTGCAGCTCGCCGCCGAGGGCGAGGAAGGGCTCACCGTCGACGATCAGCCGCGAGCCGGAGCCGCGGCGCTCGATCCGCGGGAGGACACGGTCGGCGCTCACTGGACGGACCAGCCGCCGTCGGAGGCGAGCACGGCACCGTTGATGTTCACGCCGTCGTCGGAGAGCAGGAAGCAGATCGAGGCGGCGAGCTGCTCGGCGGTCGCGATCGTCGGGATCATCGCCTGGAACGGCTGCAGCCGGGCCGAGCCCTGCTCGGACATCGTCGGCGGCATCGGGATGCCGGTGGCGACTCCGCCGGGAGCGACCGCGTTCACGCGGATCCCCTGCGGACCGTACATGAAGGCCGCCGAGCGGGTGAGGCCGAGGACGCCGTGCTTGGAGACGGTGTAGGCGTTGCCGGAGCTGTTGCCGCGCAGCGCCGCCTCGCTGGCGACGTTGACCACCGAGCCCCGGCCGGCGGCGAGCATCGTCGGCAGCACCGCGCGGAGCACCTTGAACGGTCCGGTCAGGTTGATGGCGATGACGCGGTCCCAGACGGCGTCACTGGTCTCGTGCGCGGGGGAGAAGTCGTCGTTGATGCCCGCGACGTTCGCGAGGGCGTCGATCCGGCCGTCCGCCGCGGCGACGAGCGCGTCGACGTCGGCCTGCGCCGTGATGTCGGCGCGCACCGCGACGACCTCGAGACCGGGGTGGCTCGCCACCAGCTCGTCCAGGCGCTCCGCCGAGACGTCGACGGCGACGACGCGGCCGCCCTCGCGCGCGATCCGGGAGGCGGTGGCGTGGCCGATGCCGGAGGCGGCGCCGGTCACGACGACCGTGCGGCCGGCGAAGCGTCCGGGCGTCACCCGCTCGGCCCAGCCGGAGGACTCGGCGTCGGCGGGGAGCACTCCGTCGTTCGCAGCGAGCACCAGCTCGTCGATCACCGACTGCGGCATCTGCCCGTTGCTGACGGCGACGAGCTGCTGCAGGGGGAGGCCGCGCAGCGGCGCGAGCATCTCCTCCTGCGTGCCGCTCTGCGCGAGCAGGGCGCGCACGAGCGGCCCGCCCTCCGGGTGGTCGAGCCATTCGCCGATCGTGCTGCCGGCGGTGACGGGGGCTGTCGTGCTCACGGTGTGCTCATCTCTGATCGAGGGGACGACGGTCGAGGGATCGACGGTCGAGGGGTCGCGGGTCACCAGTCGTGGACGGTGCCGTCGGCGAGCCGGTTGTAGGGGAGGTAGGCCTGCACGTAGGGGTACTTGCCCGCCTCGTCGACGTCGAGCTCGACGCCCAGGCCGGGCTCGTCGCCGGGGTGCAGGAAGCCGTCGGTCCAGGTGAAGGACTGCTGGAACGTGGCGTTCGTCTTCGCGCCGTGCTGCATGTACTCCTGGATGCCGAAGTTGTGGATCGACAGCCCCAGGTGCATCGCGGCGGCCATGCCGACGGGCGAGATGTCGGTGGGCCCGTGCATGCCGGACTTGATCTGGTACTGCGCCGCGTACTCGAGGGTCTTCTTCAGCGCGGTGATGCCGCCCATGTGCGTGACGGCGCCGCGGACGTAGTCGATCTGCTGGTCGCGGATGAGGTCCTTGAAGTCCCAGACGGTGTTGAAGATCTCGCCGATCGCGAGCGGCGTGGTGGTGTGCTGGCGGACCAGGCGCAGCGCCTCCTGGTTCTCGGCCGGCGTGCAGTCCTCGAGCCAGAACAGGTCGTACGGCTCGAGCGACTTGCCGAGCTTCGCGGCCTGGATCGGCGTCATCCGGTGGTGGCCGTCGTGCAGCAGCGGCAGCTCGGGACCGAACTCGTTGCGCACCGCCTCGAACACGGTCGGCAGGTGGCGCAGGTAGGAGCGGGTGTCCCAGTCCTCCTCGGCCGGCAGGCCGCCGCGCTGGGCGGGCTCGTGGTCGTAGCGGACGCCCTTGTTCGCCTCGGCGGTGATGTTCGAGGCGATGCCGTAGATCGACTTCAGCCCCGGGACGGCCGTCTGCACGCGGATCGAGCGGTAGCCCTGCTCCTGGTGCGAGCGGATGCTGTCGAACAGCTCGCTGTTCGACTTGCCCGAGGCATGGCCGTAGGCCATCAGACCGGTGCGGGAGGCGCCGCCGAGCAGCTGGTAGACCGGCATGCCGGCGGCCTTGCCCTTGATGTCCCAGAGCGCCATGTCGACGGCGGCGATCGCGGCCATCGTCACCGGGCCGCGGCGCCAGTAGGCGGAGCGGTAGAGGAACTGCCAGGTGTCCTCGATGGTCGACGCGTCGCGGCCGATCAGCAGCGGCACGACGTGCTCGCGCAGATAGGCGACGACGGCGAGCTCGCGCCCGTTGAGCGTCGCGTCGCCGAGGCCGGTCAGGCCGTCGTCGGTGGTCAGCTTCAGGGTGACGAAGTTGCGGTCGGGACTGGTGACGATGACGTCGGCTCTGTCGATGCGCATGCGGCGGTCTCTCCGGTCTGGCCCGCGGGGAGCGCGTCGCAGGCGGTGCGGCGACGGCGCGGGCTCGGCCAGTGAAACAGACTCATCCACGGTTTGGCAAGCGGTTCCACACCGTCGAACCACCTAGGGTCAGAAGGTGGGTGGACGCGCGCGGCGTTAGGTTGACAAGCGATTGCCATCTGCCCAGACTGTCGGCATGCTCTCTCCACATCGTCGTGATCCTGACCGGCTGTTCCCGGCCGATCCGCGGACCCGCGAGATCGCTCGCGGTCTCTACGAGGCCGTCGCACAGGCCCCGATCCTCTCTCCGCACGGACACGTCCCCGTGGAGCTGCTCCGCGACGACCTCGCCTTCGAGGACCCGGTGGCCCTGCTGGTGACCAAGGACCACTACGTCACCCGCCTCCTGCACGCGGCCGGCGTCGACTACGCCGCGCTCGGCCTCGGCGGGCACCGGGCCGATCCCCGCGAGGTCTGGCGGACCCTCGGGGCGCACTGGCACCTCTTCGCCGGCACCGCCTCCGGCTACTGGCTCGAGGAGGAGCTGTCGCAGGTGCTCGGCGTCGACGCCGAGCTCGACGCCGGATCGGCCGACCGCCTCTACGACGCGATCACCGAGCGCCTGGCCGCGCCCGGCTTCCGGCCCCGGGCGCTCTTCGAGCGCTTCGGCATCGAGGTCCTCGCCACCACGGACGATCCGCTCGACGATCTCGCCGCCCACGCAGCCCTCGCCGGCACCCTCCCGGGCCGGGTCCTGCCGACCTTCCGGCCCGACCGCTACCTCGACCCCGACGCCGAGTGCTTCCGCGAAGACGTCGAGGCGCTGCTCGGCGGCACCGGGAAGCCGACGACGTTCGCCGGCTACCTCGGCGCCCTCGAGGAGCGGCGCGCACACTTCCGCGCCCACGGCGCCGTCTCGGCCGATCACGGCGTCGAGCAGCCGCTCACCGTCGATCTCGACGCAGTCGAGGCGCAGGCGCTGTTCGCGACCGTCGTCGCCGGCACCGCCACGGGGGAGGAGCGAGCGCTCTTCCGCGCGCACATGCTGCTGCAGATGGCGCGGATGAGCGTCGAGGACGGCCTGGTGATGACCGTCCACGCCGGTGTCCTGCGCAACCACAGCAGCGCGACCCGGCGCCGCTTCGGCCCGGATACCGGGCACGACCTCCCCGTCGCGACCGACTACGTCCGCGGTCTGCGGCCGCTGCTCGAGCGCTTCGGTCTCGAGCCCGACTTCCACCTGGTGCTCTTCGCGGTCGACGAGACCGTCTACTCGCGCGAGATCGCCCCGCTGGCCGGCTTCTACCCGTCGGTCTACATCGGCGCCCCGTGGTGGTTCCTCGACGCGCCCGACGCGATCGGCCGCTTCCGCTCGGCGGTGACCGAGACCGCCGGCTTCTCCCGCGGGTCGGGCTTCATCGACGACACCCGCGCCTTCCTCTCCATCCCCGCCCGCCACGACACCGCCCGACGAGCCGACGCGGCGTTCCTCGCGCGCCTGGTCGCCGAGGGCCGCCTGAGCGCCCGCGCCGCCGAGCGCATCCTCCTCGACGGTGTCGGGGACCAGCCCAGAAGGGTCTTCAAGCTGTGAGCACCACCACGACTACCGTCTCGACCGACGCCGCGCCGCACCTCGCCCGCGCCGTTCCCGCGCCTCCCGTCCGCATCGTCCACCTCGGCCTCGGCGCCTTCAGCCGATCGCACACCGCCTGGTACACCCAGGCGAGCGACGACGGCTCCGAGTGGGGGATCGCCGCCTACACCGGCCGCACTCGCGATCTCGCGGACCGGCTCACCCGGCAGGACGGGCTCTACACGCTCGTGGAGCGCGCGGAGGACGGCGACCGGGCCGAGGCGATCGGCAGCGTCGTCCGTGCGCACGCCGGCGACGATCTGCCGAGCCTGCTGCGCGATCTCTCCGCGCCGGAGACGGCGGTCGTCACGCTGACCATCACCGAGATCGGCTACCGGCTCGCAGCGGACGGCGGCCCCGACCTCGAAGATCCGCTCGTGCGGCGTGATCGCGAGGAGCTCACCGCTGTCGCCGCCGGCCGGCTCGGCCCGCAGGACGCGGCAGCGGAGACCGCCCTCGGCCGCCTGCTGCTGGGGCTAGAGTCCCGCCGCCGAGCGGGGAGCGGGCCGATCGCGATCGTCTCCTGCGACAACCTCCCCGACAACGGCGGTCGCCTCGCCCGCGGCGTCTCGGCCTGGGTCGAGGGGATCGCTCCGGAGCTCGGCGGCTGGCTCGACGCGCACGCCTCCTTCGTCTCCACCTCGATCGACCGCATCACCCCCCGGATCTCCGCCGAGGAGGAGGCCGTGCTCCGCGCCCGCTACGGGGACGAGGCGCCTGTGGTGGCCGAGCCGTTCCGCGACTGGGTGCTGAGCGGCCGCTTCCCGGCCGGCCGGCCGGCCTGGGAGAGCGCCGGCGCGCGCTTCGTCGACGACCTCGACCCGTGGGAGTCGCGCAAGCTCCGGCTCCTGAACGGCGCGCACACCCTGCTCGCGGCGCTCGGACGACTGCGCGGGCACGAGACCGTCGCGGCGGCCGTCGCCGACCCGGTCTGCCGTGCCGCGGTCGAGGCGCTCTGGGACGACGCCGCCATCGTGCTCCCCGCGGACCTCGGGATCCCTGAGTACCGAGTCGCGCTCCTCGAGCGCTTCGCGAACCCCCGCATCGAGCACCGGCTGCAGCAGATCGGGCAGGACACCGAGACCAAGCTCCGGCTGCGGATCATGCCGGTCGCCGAGCTCGTGCTCGCCGCCGATGGCCGGGCCGTGGGGAGTATCGCCGCGCTCGGAGCGTGCCTGGCCGCCCTGCGCCGCGGTCTCGTCGGCGCGAGCCCGGCGGACGTCACCGCACGCGACCTCGTCCGCGGCTCCTCGCCCGCGCTCCTCGACGGCGAGGTCCTCGAGCGCGTCGAGCGCGCCGCCTCGGCCCTCGCCGAGTAACGAATAGACCACACTTCCCGTCCGATCTGGCAATCGATTGTCAAATCGGATCAGCCCTGCTTTACTAGCCGCACGGCCGCCGAACTCGCTTCCCGCGCAATCGGTCTCCGCCCGCTCATCCAAAGGAGTATGAACACCATGCCGATCCCCCTGCCCCGCCGCCGAGGCGCCGCCGCCCTCGCGCTTCTGGCCGCGAGCACCCTGGTCCTCACCGGCTGCACGAGCGACGCCGCCGAGCCCGCCACCGGGGGAGCTGCCGCCGCCGCCCCCGATCTCAAGGTCGCGGCCGTCTCGGCGCCGAACTCGCTCGACCCGGCTCAGCTGGTCGACGGTCAGCAGATGCTGGTCTGGGGCTCGGTGCTCGACACCACGGCGAGCCCTTCTACTTCACCGGCTTCGGCAAGCACGAGGACACCCCGATCCGGGGCAAGGGCCACGACGACGCCTACCTCGTGCACGACTTCCAGCTGCTCGAGTGGATCGGCGCCAACTCGTTCCGCACCTCGCACTACCCCTACGCCGAGGAGGTCCTCGAGTTCGCCGACCGCCACGGCATCGTCGTGATCGACGAGACCGCCGCCGTCGGCCTGAACATGGGCGTCGTCGGCGGGATGAGCGGCACGCCGCCCTTCCCGACCTTCTCCGAGCAGTTCGCCAACGACAACACCCAGGCCGCGCACGCGCAGCACCTCCGCGAGCTGCTCGTCCGCGACCGCAACCACCCCTCTGTCGTGATGTGGAGCATCGCCAACGAACCGGCCTCGAACGAGGAGGGCGCCCGCGAGTACTTCGAGCCGCTCGTGAAGCTCGCCCGCGAACTCGACCCGACCCGCCCGCTCACCTACTCCCTGGTGATGTTCGCGACCTTCCAGAACGACCGGATCATCGACCTCTTCGACGTGATCAGCCTCAACCGCTACTACGGCTGGTACATCGCCGGCGGCGAGCTCGACGTCGCCCAGGCCTACCTGCAGGGCGACATCCAGGGCTGGATCGACCGCATCGACAAGCCGATCATGATGAGCGAGTACGGCGCCGACACCGAGCCCGGACTGCACTCCGTCTGGGAGGACCGCGTCTGGACCGAGGAGTACCAGATCGCCTACCTCGAGGCCAACCACCGCGTCTTCGACCGCTTCCCCCAGTTCGTCGGCGAGCAGGTCTGGAACTTCGCCGACTTCGCCACCGACAACGGTCTGCACCGGGTCGACGGCAACAAGAAGGGCGTCTTCTCCCGCGACCGCAAGCCCAAGGCCGCCGCCTGGGCGCTGCGCAAGCGCTGGCGCGGACTCGACGGCGCGAAGCCGTCCAGCGATGAGTAGCGAGGGCGGCGCCGACGCACCGCCGCTGCGCTGGGGGATCCTCGGCACCGGCCGCATCTCGGAGTCCTTCGTCCCCGACATCCGCGCGGCCGGCGGAGTCGTCGGCGCGGTGTGGGGGAGGCGCACCGAGACGGTCGAGGCCTTCGCCGCCGCGCACGGGGTCCCGCGCTCCACGACGGAGCCGGACGCCCTGCTCGGCGATCCCGACATCGACGTCGTCTACGTCGCCACGCCGCCGGCCACCCACCTCGAGTTCGCGACGCGCGCGCTCGAGGCGGGCAAGCACGTCCTCGTCGAGAAGCCGATGACGACCAGCGCCGCCGACTCCGCACGCCTCTTCGAGACCGCCGCGGAGCACGGCCGCTTCGTCATGGAGGCGATGTGGATGACGTTCAACCCCCTCCACCTCGAGGTCGCGCGCGAGGTGCGCGACGGCGTCCTCGGAACACCCCGCTACGTCCGCGCTGCCTTCGGGATGCCCTTCCCCGCCGGCGGCAGCCGCTGGCAGGCCGATCTCGGCGGCAGCACGGTGCTCGACCAGGGCATCTACCCGGTCACCCTCGCCGAGTGGCTGCTCGGGCCGGTCGTCTCGGTCTCCGCGACCGGGGTGGTGCGGGACGGTGTCGATGTGGCGGCGCAGATCTCGCTGCAGCACCGGGACGGCGGCTCGTCCCAGCTGGCCTGCTCCGTCCTCGAGTTCCTCGACCCGTCCGCCTCGGTCAGCGGCACCGCCGGCTGGATCGAGATCCCGGCCATGTTCTGGGCCGGCGACGTCGCCCGAGTGCACGCGGGCTCGCAGGGAGCGCTGTTCGGCGAGCCGATCCCGCTCCGGCGCCCGCGCGAGGGCAACGGCTACGTGCCGATGATCCGATCGGTGGCGGCGACGGTCTCGGCGGGTCTCCTCGAGCACCCCGAGCACGACGCCGCGGCGACCCTCTCCGTCGCGCGGGTGCTCGACGAGATCCGCGGACAGGTCTTCGCGGAGGCTGCCCGATGACCGTCGCGGGGGGTGGTGCCGCGGCCGCGGTGCGCGGCGGGTTGGCGTCGCGCACGGTCAGCAGGGATGATCGCTCCATGCCCCTCGCCGCACCCCTCCGCCGGTCGACCGATGCCTGACGGGATCGCGGCCGAGATCCCCGCCGAGCTGGCGGCCCGCCTGCACCGGCGCGGGGGCGCGGCGACGATCTACGACATCGCGGAGCTGGCCGGCGTCGCCCCCTCTACCGTCTCGCGCGCTCTGTCGAAGCCGGGGCGGATCAGCGCGAAGACCGAGGCGCGCGTCCGCGCGGCGGCGGATCAGCTCAACTTCCGCTTCAACCCGATGGCTCGCGCCCTGCTGTCCGGGCGGAGCCACACGCTCGCCCTGGTCGTCGCCGACATCACCAACCCCGTCGTCTTCGGTATCGTCCGCGGCGCCGAGCACGCCGCCAGTGCGGCGGGCTACACGCTCGTCATCGCCGAATCGCAGGAGTCCGGCGAGGCGGAGGCCGAGGCCATCGAACGGCTGATCCCGACCGTCGACGGCATCGTGCTGGCCACGACCCGCCTCTCCGACGAGCGGATCGTCAGCATCGCCGAGCGCAAGCCGGTCATCCTCATCAACCGCGCCGTCCCGGGGGTGCCGAGCATCCTTCCCGACGTCGAGAGCGGAGTCGGGGAGCTCCTCGAGCACCTGGCCGCGCTCGAGCACCGATCGATCGTCTACCTCTCGGGCCCGGACACCTCGTGGATCAGCGACCGGCGGTTCGAGCGCATGCTCGAGGACGCGGACCGTCTCGGCTTCGCCCTGGTCGAGATCGGGCCGAACGCGCCGACGATCGACGGCGGGAAGGACGCCTTGAGGCGAGTCCTCGCCGCTCGGCCGACGGCGGTCATCGCCTTCAACGACCTCCTCGCCCTCGGACTGATGCAGGCGGCGGCGGGACAGGGGATCCGCGTGCCGGAGGAGCTCAGCGTCGCCGGATTCGACGACATCTTCGGCAGCGAGCTGATCTCGCCGCCGCTGACGACCGTGCGCGCGCAGCTGGTCGAAGCGGGTCGGCGCGCCGTGGCCGACCTTCTCGCGGGCCTCGCCGGCGAGGCCATGAGCGAGGGCCGGCCGTCGCTGACGACCACCTTGGTCGTCCGGGGTTCGACGGGAGCCGCTGCGCCGAAGCGGCCGTGAGCGGTCGCGGGCCGTGGTTCATCACGATGTGCCGGTCGCAGACCTGGTAGGCGTGGTGCAGGTTGTGGGTGACGAGGATCGAGCTCACGCCCTCCGTCTTCAGCTGGCGCAGGCAGTTCAGCAGCGCCTCCGTCGCCCGGACCGCGACGGCCGAGGTCGGCTCGTCGAGGATCAGCAGGCTCCGCTTGAAGTGCACGGCCCGGGCCATGGTCACGGCCTGCGCCTGCCCACCGGAGAGCGAGGCGACGAGTTGACGCGAGCTCGTGGTGCCCTCGATGGTGACGACCGTGTCGAGGATCTCGGTCGCGATCGCGTCCATCTCCTTCGTCCTCGTGAAGCCGAGGCGGTCGGTGATCTCGCGGCCCCTGAAGATGTTGCGGCTGATCGACATCGTCGGCACGAGGGCCGAGTCCTGGAGGATCGTCTCCACGCCGAGCTCCTCGGTCACCGGGCGGTCCACCTCGGGCTGCAGCCTCCCGTCCCAGGAGTAATCGCCCCAGGTCATCGGGACGACTCCGGAGAGGATCTTCAGGAGGGTGCCTTGCCGGCGCCGTTGTCGCCGAGCAGGCCCACCACCTCGCTCTGGTCATGCTGATCGAGCAGCCCGCGCAGCGGGCGCATCGAGATCCACCCGCCTGAGGGCTACTTCAGGGTCACGGTGACGGGCGCGCTGACGGTGCTGTTGCCGGCGGCGTCGGTCGCCCGGGCGGTGAGCGGGAAGGTCCCGTGCGTGCCCGCGGTGCTGGTGGTCAGCGACCAGGTGCCGTCGGCGTTCCGCACGGCGTCGCCGACCTCGGTGCCGCCGAGGAGGAAGGTGACGCGGCTGACGACGGTGTCGTCCGTCGCGGTGATGGTGGCGGTCGTCGTGCCGCCCAGCACCGTGCCGGTGCGCGGCGAGGTGATCGCGACGGTCGGCGCGGTCCGGTCGACGGCGGCCTTCTTCGGAGCGGGCGTCGCGGCGGCCGGAGCAGGGGTGGCGGCGGGCGCGGGCGTCGCGGGAGCCTTCGGGGCTGTCGTGGCCTGCGGAGCGCTGGTCTTCGGAGCGCTGATCTTCGGAGTGGAGGTCGACTTCGGAGCCGGCGTGGCGGTCTTCGGCGAGGCCGAGGCTGCGGGCGTCGGAGCCGCCGTCCGTGTGGCGACCTTCGCGGACGCGGCGGTCGTGCCGCCCGAGACGGTCACCCGATCCCACGCGCCGGTGAGCAGGGCGGTGGTCGGCCGCGGAGCCAGCGCGTCGAGGCCGGCGGCGGTCAGCGCGCTGAGCGCGGTGTCGACGGAGAAGCCGCCGCTCCGGGCGACCTTGCCGGTGAGGGTGGTCCGGGAGCCGGAGACGGCGTTCCAGGTGGGCTGCAGCGAGCCGGTGAAGATCGAGTCGGTGGCGTCGACGTTGCCGCCGCCCTTGCCCTGGATCGCGCTGACGCTGCCCTTGCCGTTGATCGCGCCGGGGGAGCCCGCGCCGCCCGGGAGGAACGGGTAGCGCTGCGCGGCGACGTCGCCGCCGACGATCAGCGCGTGGTCGAAGAGGACGTTCTTCACGCCGCCGACGATGACGGCGCTGTTGTTCGAGCTGAACACGACGGAGTCGCGGACGGTGACCTGACCAGTGATACCGGCGCCCTCGATCTGGAGGCTGTCCGTGTGCGGGCGGGCGGGGTTCGCGCCGCCGCCGTACTGCTTGTCGAGGTAGTACGAGGGGGCGATGTAGTCGCCCGCGACCAGCACGTCGCTCACCGTGTTCGGCGCGTACGCCTTGATCTGCGCCGAGTCGCCGCTCTTGAGCTTCGACTCCGGCTCGACGATCTCGAGCAGCTCGACGTCGCGCACGGGGATCCCCGACGAGGCGGCGAGGCCGATCCAGTTGTTCGCGATCCGCAGCCAGGCGAACGAGGAGTGGGTCGCGCCCTTCACGTCGATCGAGCCGATGTCGAAGCGCATCAGAGTGATGCCGGTGACGCCCTTCAGCATCCAGCTGCCGCCGGTCACGGACTGGAAGCCGTCGCGCGCGGTGATCAGCACCTTGAGCGGGCCGGAGTTCGTATAGCCGTCGAGCGCGGAGAGGTCGTCGATGCGTCCCGGGGCCACGCGGACCACGGCACCGGCCGCGATCTGGGCGGGCGTCAGGGCGTCGAGCGCCGCGCGGACCGCGGAGCCCGAGGCGTCGACGTCGACGACGGTCGTGCCGGCGGGGAGCGCGGAGCGGATGTCGGGGGTGTCGGAGGGGTAGTGCGTGCCGTCCGGCCCGAAGGTCGAGGCGCTCGCGGCGGCCGCGGCCGGGGCGGCGGAGGCGGCCGGCGCGACCTGGAACGAGGCGCCGGTGACGGCGATCCCGACGGCGGCGGTGACCGCGAGGGAGCGGAGGAGCGCGCGGGTGCGGCGGGTGGACGGGGTGGCGGAGGTGATGCGCGACATGGCGGTGTCTTTCGATCGGAGGGCGGAGTGACGGATCGCCGACGCAGGGGTCGAGGACTCCGAGGCGCGACGGACCGGGGACCTCGCACGGGGGAGGAGCCCCGGAGACACGCAGCGGTGCGTTCCGGGCGGCTCAGCAACGGCCGGGCCGCCCGCACCCGGTCGCAGTGAGGACCGGTGGGGCGGCGGCACCCGGATGAACCGGGCCGTGCGCTGAGCAACAGTCGGAAACGTACGGCGACGCGTCCCGCGACCGAAAGAAAGTGGCACGGATTGTGCAACTTGTCCGAGATCGTCCTCGAACTCGCTTCAGAAGATGGAGATCATGCCGTGCCGGTGGGTGACCGCCATCACCCACCGGCACGGCACGGCGATCACTCGGTGGTGGTGCGGTTCCGCCGGCGGCGACCCAGGAACAGGCCGACGGCACCGAGCAGGGCGAGGACGCCGGCCGCGGGCAGCACGGCGGCTGCGTCGGAGCCCGTCGAGGCGAGCTGACCCGCCGCCGAACGCTTCGAGGCCGTGCTCGCAGCTCCCGAAGACGCCGTGGGCACCGTGACCTCAGCGGCCGGCCGAGTCGACGCGGCCGCGGCCGGCGCCGGGGTCGGCGTCCCGGTCGGAATCGGGGTCGGCGTGGGCGTCGGGGTCGGAGTCGGGACGGGCACGACCGCCGGGATCGCGAGGGTGCCGAGGGTGTTCTTCGTGAAGGTCGTGCCGTCGGGCGTGGTGGCCGTGGCGGGCGACGCGACCCAGATGGAGTGGTTGAAGACGTCGCGCTCGGTCACGGTGCTCTCGAAGGAGACCGTGCCGGTCTCCCCGACGGGGAGCTCGGCGATCTTCTCGCTGTCCGCGACCTGGACGTCGCGCAGAGCCACGTTCCCGGTGTTCATGACCGCGGCGACCCACTTCACCTTCGTCCCCGCGACGACCGGCTCACCCTCCTTCACCTGGAACGTACCGGAGACCTTCACATCCAGATCCGGCGCCTGAACGGGGATCGGAGGCTTCTCGGGGATCGGCAGCTTGTACACGAACGGTGCCGAGACCGTGACGCGCGACCCGTCGGGGAGGGTGCCCCTCACCAGCTTGGACTCGGCCGGGACGAACCCGTCCTTCAGGTTCTGCGCACTGACCACGGCCTCCGTCGTGTTCAGCAGGAACGACTCCCCGACCTTGAACGTCTTGTGCCCGAGGACGTCCCTCAGATCCACCCCGCCGGTGTTCTTCACGTCGTACGTGAACTGGACACGAGTGCCCTCCTTCACCAGCTCACCCGGCTCCGTCAGGAACTTCCCCGTGATGGTCACCGTCACCGCCGGGTCAGCGCTGGCCGGTTCAGTCGAAGGCGCGGGCGTCGGACTGCTCGGCGTGCTCGGCTGCGACGGCACAGGGGACGGCGTGGCGGGCTGCGACGGAGCAGGCGTCGGTTTCGCTCCGGGAACGGGCACTGAAGCATCGATACCTGCGTCGATGCTGACTCCCTGAGGGGTGTACGCCGCCCCGATCGTCCTGAAGCGCCAGAAACCGTTCACCAATTGGCGCTGAAAGACGATGACGTCTCCCGGGAGGTCTTTGGATTCGCCCACCGCGAGCGTGATCGGAGCATCATCCCGCTGCCTGTAGGCCTCGAGGAACACGTTGAGCGGAACATCGCCGGTGTTCTTGAGGTGAATCGTGAAGTCGGATCTGAAAAAGGGCTCGCCTCCCTCGGTCGTGGTCCCGAGGAGCTGGAACGTGGCGGTGACCGTCCGCTCGAGGGCGGGGTGCTCGACAGCCGGCGACGACGTCGGCGCGGGCGAGGGGGGCAGCGACGGTGCGGCCTGAGGCTGCGCGGTGGCCGCCGCGTCGGCCGCCAGGGCGGCGGGCGCGGCGGAGCCGAGCAGGCCGACGGTGAGGACGAGCGAGGCCGCGACCTCGAGCGGGCTGCTGCTCGAGCGGCGCGTGCCGTGCGGACGAGGTGAGGGTGTGTGCATCTGCGACTCCTGTAAGTGCTCGGCGGAGCAAGGTGTGTGACCCGAGGAAGCTTCACAGGTCTGTGCGGTACCGAGGGGCTTCGCATGGTGGTTGGCGCGGCGCGTCGGTCGCCGGGCGCGCAGAAGGGCCGCCATGCGTCGTGCACGGCGACCCTTCGAGGAGCGCGGGGCCGAGGCGGCGGGCGACAGAGCCCACCCACCGGCTCGGCGCATCGTCACTCGGTGGCGGTGCGGCTCCTGCGGCGGCGGCCCAGGAAGACGCCGACGGCGCCGAGCAGGGCGAGGACACCGGCAGCGGGCAGCATCGCGGCGGCATCGGAACCAGTGGAGGCGAGGTGACCCGCCGTCGACCGGGTCGCCCCCGAGGACGCCGAAGTGGCGACCTCACCGCGGCTGGACGAGGTGGCGACCTCGGTCACCGACCGGGCTGCCGCTGCGCTGGACGGCTGAGTGTCGGGTCCGGCTGGGGCGGGGGACACAGGTCCCGCCGACGCGGGGGTGTCGGGTCCGGCCGGGGCAGGAGCGACCGCAGGGATGGCGAGGGTGCCGAGGGTCTGCTTCGAGTAGTCGTAGCCGTCCCTCGTGATCGCCGTGGCCGCGGCGGCGACGGAGATCGAGTGATCGACCGCGTCCCACTCGCTGACGGTGCTCTCGAAGGTGACCTCGCCGGTCTTCCCGACCGGCAGCTCGGCGATCTTCTCGCTGTCGGCGACCTTGACGTCGCGGAGAGCGGTGTCCCCGGTGTTCGTGAGCGCGGCGACCCACTTCACCTTCGTGCCCGCGACGACGGGCCCACCCTCCTTCACCTGGAACGTGCCGGAGACCTTCACGTCCAGGTCCGGCGCCTCCGTGGACACCGGAGCCTTGTCGGGGATGGGCAGCTTCGGCGCCGTGACGATGACCCGGGTTCCGCCCGGAAGGATCTCGTTCGAGGACTCCGAGTCCGGCGTCACGAACCCGTCCTTGATGTTCTGCGCGGTGACGACGGCCTCGGTCGTGGTCAGGTGGAACGACTCGCCGACCGCGAGCTTGTCGTGCCCGAGGACGTTAGTGATGTCGACCGCTCCCGTGTTCTTCACGTCCTGCGAGAACTCGACGCGAGTGCCCTCCTTCACGAGCTCGCCCGGCTTCGTCAGGAACCTCCCAGTGACGGTCACCGTCATCTCCTGGGTGGCGACCGTCGGCGCCGGGACGGGTTCCGGGATCGGCTCGCTGGTGCTCGGCGCACTGGGACTCGGCTCAGGCTTCAGCGCGGACGGCTCCCAGAACCACGGGACACGCTTCTCCACCTGCGCGCTCGGAAGGGGGATGTCGGGAACGACCGTCACCGTTGTCGTCTCGTTGTACGAGGTGGTCCATGTCTTGAGCTCGATCGGGTCCGACCAGACGCCCTTGCGCAGTGAGTCACCGCCGAGGAACACGCTCTCGGAGAAGACCTTCGACTGACCCGGACCGAGAAGAACGGTGTTCCCGAAGCCCGGTGAGTCGGTGAGTTCCACGTTGAGCGGTGCGTCGGTGATGTTCGTGGCGGTGAGGACGTAGTGGACCCTCGAGTAGATGTTCAGGATCTTGTCGGGCGCGCTGCCGAAAGTCGCCGTGATCGACGTCGTCAGCCCCCCGTTCACCAGCGGGGCGGGCGACGGGGTGCCGGTCGGTGACGCGGTGCTTCCGGCGGCCGGCGTGGCGGCTGCCGCGGTCGACGGCGTCGTCTCGGCCTGGGCGACGGGCGCGGCTGCGCCGAGCAGTCCGACAGTGAGGACGAGGGACGCCGCGACGTCGAGCGGCCTGCTGCTCGGTCGGCGCTGTCCGTGGGATTGCGGTGGGCGTGTGTGCATCTGCGACTCCTGTAGGGGGCTCGGCGGAGCAAGCGGGTGACCTGAGGAAGTGTCACACCCTTCTCCCCGTCGTGCAGTGCAGGAGGCGCGAGTGGCGCGGGCTGTCGCGTCGCCCGGGCGCAGGGCGAAGGGCCGCCGTGCGCACAGCACGGCGGCCCCTCGTCGGTGCGCGGACGCTACTGCAACGTCACGGTGACCGGAGCGCTCTCGGTCACGTTGCCCGCCGCATCCGTCGCCCGGGCGGTGAGCGCGAACGTGCCCTGCACGCCCGCGGTGTCGGAGGCGAGCGACCAGGTGTCCTCGCCGGTCGCGACGCCGTCGCCGATCTCGACGCCCTCGACGAGGAACACGACTCCGGTCACGGCGACGTCGTCGGTCGCCGTGACGGTGGCGGTCGCCGGGCCGCCGAGCACGTCACCGGGCTCCGGCGCGGTGATCTCGACCTCGGGGGCGGTGGTGTCCTCCACGGGGGGCTCGGGCTCCTCGGGCGACTCGGGCTCGTCGGGCGCGGACGGGCTCGCCGTCGGTGCCGGAGCGGGGGTCGCCGGGGCGGTCGTGGGCGTCGGCGTCGGCGCGGCGCTCGGAGTCGCGGTCGCCGCCGGGGCGCTGCCGCCGCCGCGGAGGTCGACGTCGTCCCAGATGCCGGCGAGGTAGGCCGTGGTCGGCCGGGGGCTGCGCGCGTCGAGGTCGGCGGCGGTCAGCGAGCCGAGGCTCTGGTCGACCGTGAAGCCGCCCGACCGCGCCGTCTTGCCGGGCAGGTTCGTCCGCGTGTTCGTCACCGCGTCCCAGGAGGGCTGCAGCGAGCCGATGAAGGTCGAGCCGGAGGCGTCGACATTGCCGCCGCCCGAGCCCTGGATCGCGCTCAGGCTGCCGGGGCCGTTCTGCGCTCCGGCGGAACCGGCGCCGCCACGGAGGAACGGGTAGCGCTGCGCCGCGACGCTGCCGCCGACGATGAAGGCGTCGTCGAAGGCGACGTTCCGGACGCCGCCGATGATGACGGCGCTGTTGTTGGAGGCGAACACGACGGTGTCGCGGAGCGTGACCTGGCCGGTGATCCCGGAGCCCTCGATCTGCAGGGTGTCGGTGTGCGGGCGCGGCTCGCGGTTGCCGCCGTACCTCGCATCGACGTAGTAGGAGGGCGCGAAGTAGCCGCCCTCGACCAGGACGTCGCTCAGCTGGTCCGGAGCGTAGGCCTTGATCTGCGCCGAGTCGGCGTTCTTGACCGTCGAGTCTGGCTCGACGACCTCGATCAGCTCGACGTCCCGGACGGGCCGGCCCGCCGACGCGGCGAGACCGAGCCAGTTGTCGGCGATGCGGAGCCAGGCGAATGAGGCGTGCTTCGCGCCCTTGACGTCGAGCGAGTCGATGTCGAAGCGCATCAGCGTGATGCCCGTGACTCCGCGCAGCGCCCAGTCGCCGCCGGTCACCGAGCGGAAGCCGTCACGCGCGGTGATCAGGACCTTGGATGCCCCGCTGTTGGTGTAGCCGTTCAGGGCCGAGAGGTCGGCGACGCGGCCGGGGGCGACGCGGACGACCGCGCCGTTCGCGATCTGGTTCGCGGTGAGCCGGTCCAGTGCTGTGCGGATCGCCGGGCCCGAGGCCGCGACGTCCACGACGGTGGTGCCGCGGGGGAGCCCGGAGCGGATGTCGGGGGTGTCCGAGGGGTAGTGCGTGCCGTCGGGCCCGGAGGTCGTGGCGGAGACGGCGGCCGAGGCGGCCGGTGCGTCCTGGAGCACTGTCGCGCCGACGGCGATCCCGACGGCGGCGGTGATCGCGAGGATGCGGGCGAGGGCGGTCCTCGCTCGGGGGCGCGCGTGGCGCGCGGCGGGGCGGAGGGGACGGGAGGGGGACGACCTGGGGGGAGTGGCTCGTGCCATGGGGTGTCTTCCGATCGGGTCGGGCAGCGGGGGAAGGGGTGCCCGGAGCACGGCGCGGCAGGAGCCTCGAGGCGCTGAACGGTCCGGGGCTCCTGAAGGGGCCTCGGAGTCCCGCGGCGGTGCGGTCCGGGCGGTCGGTGCGGGGAGAGCAGGGCGGGTGGTGCGCGGAGGAGGATCGGGGACGGCGGCGCGTCGGAGTCGACGGGGGAGGTGGAGGCAGCGCGGCAGGAAAAGGGGAGGGGTGGCGTGCTTCCACGGCCAATGTACGGGACGTGCCCCGTCAGTGGGGCACTGGCGCTGACGCTGATTCGGGCTCTACTATGCCGCGGCCGGTGAGGGTGTGGGGACGGCGGGTCTCGATACGCCGCTGCGCGGCTACTCGACCAGCATGCGGGGGCCGCTGCGCGGCTACTCGACCAGCGTGCGGGGGGGCGCTGCGCGGCTACTCGACCAGCAGGGGGCGGGCTGCTGTGGGCCTGCGCGATCGGTGGGGACGGCGAAGGGCCGGCGCCTCGTCGCCGAGGGGCCGGCCCTTCAGGGCTGAGCGCGGGGAGCTAGCGCAGCGTCACCGTCACGGGAGCGCTCGCGGCGACGTTGCCCGCCGCGTCCGTCGCCCGGGCGGTGAGCGGGAAGGTGCCGCGCATCCCGGCGGTGCTGGTGGTCAGCGACCACGTGCTGCCGCCGGTCTTCGTGCCGTCGCCGACCTTGAGGTTGCCGAGGTAGAACGCCACGCCGGTGACGGCGGTGTCGTCGGTCGCGGTGACGGTGGCGGTGGTCGAGCCGCTGATCACGGCGCCGGCCGACGGCGAGGCGATCGCGACCTTCGGGGCGGTGGTGTCGGCGACGGGTCCGCTTCCGCCGTCCTCACCGTCGGGCGTCTCCGCGGGGAGCTCCGGGGTCTTGGTCGGCGTCGGGGTCGACGTCGGCTCGGGGGTCGCGGTCGGCTCGGGCGTCGCGGTGGGGGTCGCCGTCGGGGTCGCCGTCGGCGTCGCGGTCGGCTCCGGCGTCGCCGTGGGAGTCGCCGTCGGGGTCACGGTCGGGGTGGGCGTCGGCGTGGGCGTCGAAGTGTCGACGTCGTCCCAGATCCCGACCAGGCGGGACGTGGTCGGGCGGGGCGTCCTCGAGTCGAGCTCGTCGACGCTCATCGAGCTCAGCGTGCTGTCGAGCGTGAAGCCGCCGCGGGTCGCGGTCTTGCCCGCGATGTTCGTGACGGTGTTCGTCACGGTGTCCCACTTCGGCTGGAGCGAGCCGGCGAGGATCGAGTCGGAGGCGTCGATGTTGCCGCCTCCGGTGCCCTGGATCGCGCTGACGCTGCCCGCGCCGTTGATCGCACCGGCGTAGCCGGCACCGCCGCGCAGGAACGGGTAGCGCTTCATCGCGAGCGGGCCGCCGACGATGAACGAGTCCTCGAACGCCACGTTCCGGACGCCGCCGACGATGACGGCGCTGTTGTTGGAGGTGAACACGACCGTGTCGCGGAGGGTGATCTGGCCGGTGACGCCGCTGCCCTCGATCTGGAGGGTGTCCGTGTGCGGTCGCGCCGGGTTCGACCCGCCGTAGACGGCGTCGACGTAGTAGGAGGGCGCCAGGTAGCTGCCCTCGACCAGGACGTCGCCCATCACGTCCGGCGAGAACGCCTTGATCTGCGCGGAGTCGGCGCTCTTGACCGTCGAGTCCGGCACCACGACCTCGATCAGCTCGACGTCGCGCACCGGCACGCCCGCCGACGCGGCGAGGCCGAGCCAGTTCTTGTTGATCCGCAGCCACGCGAACGAGGCGTTCGTGGCGCCCTTCACGTCGAGCGAGTCGATGTCGAAGCGCATCAGCGTGATGCCGGTGACCGAGCGCAACGCCCAGTTGCCGCCGGTGACCGACTGGAAGCCGTCGCGGGCGGTGACCAGGACCTTCTCGCTGCCGGTGTTGCGGTAGCCGTTGAGCGCGGACAGGTCGGAGATGTGACCGGGAGCGACCCGGACGACGGCTCCCTCCGCGATCTGCGTGCGGGTGAGCGAGTCGAGGGCCTTGCGGATCGCCGCGCCCGAGGCGGCGGCGTCGACGACGGTGTAGTCCGCGACACCGGAGCGGATGTCGGGGGTGGCCGAGGGGTAGTGCGTGCCGTCCGGCCCGTGGGAGGCGCTGCCCTCCGCGGCCGACGCGGCCGGGATCGACACTCCGGTGACGCCGATCGCCACCGCGGCGGCGATCGCCAGGACGCGCAGGGCGTCCTTGGGGCGGCGGAGGAGGGGGAGAGCGGTTCTGGAGCGGGTGGTCGGGGGCATGTGGTGTCGTCCGATCGACTCGTGCTGTGCGGGGAGGGGACTGGTGCTGTGCGGGAGGTCGCCCGGTGCGCGTCGACGAGGGAGCCTCGAAGCGGGCGGCGGATCGGTGCCGCGCCGGGGAGCGGTGCCGAAGGACGCGTCGCTGCGGTCCGGGCTGTGGGGTGCGGCACTGCCGCGGTGACGCCGCCGCGGCGCGGACGCCGGAGCGGCCGTGCAGCGGGTGGTCGGGTAGGCGCTTCTCGACCCTCCCGAGGGAGGGCGAACCGCGTGCTCGCGGACCTCCGAGGGCGAACCTCCGGAGCGAGTGCCGAGCCTGTGGAAGGATTCAGGGAGCCTCCCAGCTTCGTCAGGATAGGGACTCCCTGACGAGCGACACACCACCCCGAGGGGGGTCGGAGCGGCAGACAGCCGCTCACCTTCGTCCGGCTACTCCAGAGCTCCCAGCACGACCGCCGCCGCCCGCGCGACGAGGGCGTCGTCGTAGTCCGCCTCCGGGTCGTTGCGGGAGGTCAGGACGGACAGCACGATCGGGTCGCGGCCGGGAGACGTGACGACGGCGACGTCGTTGCGGAGGCCGCCCGCTCCGCCCGACTTGTCCGCGACCGTCCAGCCCTCGGGAGCGCCCGCGCGGATCAGCGCGTCGCCGGTCGCGTTGCCGCTCATCCAGTCCAGGAGCAGCGCGCGATCCGCGCTGGGAAGGGCCTCGCCGAGTGCGACGGCGGTGAGATCGGCGGTGAACGCCGCCGGAGTCGTGGTGTTCGCGGTGCTGCCCGGGGCGATCGCGTTGAGCGCGGGCTCCTCGTCGACCACGTCGGTCGTCGTGTCGCCGAGCTGCTCGAGGGCCCGGTCGAGGGCGGCCGGTCCGCCGAGGCGGTCGAGCACCAGATTCAGCGCCGTGTTGTCGCTGCGGCGGACCGCGGCCTCGGCCAGCTGCGCCAGCGGCAGCCCGCCGTCGATGCTCTCGCCCGTGACGGGGGAGTAGCCGGCGGCCTCGACGTCGGCCGCGGTCCAGGTGACGACCTCGTCGCGCTCGTCCGCGGGGACGCTGCGCAGGAACTCCGCGGCGGCCAGGGCCTTGATGCTCGACGCGTAGGCGAAGCGCTCGTCCTGCCGGTGCAGGACCTGCCGGCCGATGCCGGTGTCGACGGCGCTGATGCCGATCCGCGCGTCGAACTCGGCCTCGAGGGCGGCGAGCTCGGCGGAGACGTCGACGGGGGCGGGTTCCGGAGACGATGCGGCGGAGATCGACGGGAGCGCCGTCGGCGGACTCGAGGTGGCGGGCCCGCTCGGCGCCGCGCACCCGGAGAGCACGAGCGCGAGGCCGGCGGCGAGGACGGGGAGGGATCGAGCGAGCGATCCGGGGCGGCGGCGGCTCACAGGACGGAGTAGACGACGACGAAGGCGAGCGCGGCCGCCGCCGTGACCGCGACGGCCGCGAGGGCGATCGGCCGGCGCGGTCGCCTCCGGATCACCGCGAGAGCGAGGAACGCCGTACCGAGGACGATCTCGAGCCACCAGTAGACCGGGCTGGTGGTGTCGGCGACGTTCTGCAGCGCCCAGACGCCCTCGCCGATCAGGACGCCGGACAGCGGGGCGACCGCGAGCACGCGCCAGGGCGTCGAGCCGTGCAGCGTCAGGGCGGCGGCGGCACCGAGGATCGGCCCGGCCGGCACGGCCAGCAGCCAGAACACGTCGGTGAAGGGCGGGGAGTAGCCGAAGCCGCGCGCGGCGGTCACCAGGTCGTAGCCCTCGAGCAGCGCCCAGAAGGTCAGGAGGCCGAGCGCCGCCGCCGCCACGGGCCGCGCGCCGCCGAGCCGCACCAGCGCGAAGACCAGCATCGACCAGCCGCCCGAGGAGTTGGCGAAGGAGTTCACCGGCCCGGGCAGCGAGCCCTGCAGGAGGCTGGTGAGCCCGCCCAGGAGCAGGCCGCCGACCAGGGCGACGAGGAGGGCGCGCGCGAGGCGCGGGCGGGACGGGGCAGGAGGCATGAGTCGATTCTCGGAGGTCGTGGGCGGCGCGGCATCGGGGATGACCCTGATCGCGGTGCTGAGTCGGACTGCGGGGGCGGGTCGGTCTCGATCCGCGCCATCAGCGCTGCTCGACCAGCAACGAGCGGGCGGGTCTGCATGCCCCCCGAGTGCGCCGCGGTTCAGTCGAGGACGGCGTAGGCCTCGAGCTCGACCAGGACGTCGGGCTCGAAGAGGAAGTCGACGCCGATGGCGGAGAGCGGCGGGAGCGGGTCCGGCAGGCCGAGCTCCTCGCGCACCTGCTCGATTCCCGCGACCCACTCGGCGAACATCTCGGGGGTGGAGCGGGTGAGGAAGAAGCGGAGCCGGACGACGTCGTCGAAGGTGGCGCCGGCTCCGGCGAGCCCCCGGGCGGTGCTGCGGAGGACCTGGGCGACCTGGCCGGCGAGATCGTCGGGGGCGAGGCGGTTCCCTGCGCCGTCGCGCGCGATCTGACCGGCGACGTGCACGTGACGGCTGCCGGTGGCGACCGCGACGTGGTCGTAGTTCACGGGCTGGAGCATGCCCTCGGGGGAGCTGGTGCTGACGGTCATGGTGTCCTTCTCTCGGGTAGGTGGTTCCTTCTGTCTACCTGGTGCACGAAGGGCACTTCAACGAGACTAGGTCGCATGGACGACACCGCGCCCGCCGCCCCGACCGCAGCAACCCCGACCGCAGCCGCCCCGACCGTGACCGAGCTGCTGCAGGTCGACGCTCCGCACCGGGAGCTGCTGGACGAGCTGCTCGACAAGTGGTCGCTGCAGGTGCTCGATCAGCTCTGCGAGCGGCCGCTGCGCTTCAACGAGCTGCGGCGGGCCGTTCCGGCGGTGGGGCAGAAGTCGCTGACCGCGACGCTGCGCCGGCTCGAGCGCAACGGGATGATCAGCCGCGTCGTCCTCGAGACCCGGCCGATCGCGGTCGAGTACCGCATCTCGCCGATCGGGGACACGCTGAACGAGCTGGTCGACGCGCTGCTGCGCTGGACCGACCGGCAGCTGCCGGCGGTGCAGGCGGCGCGGGCGCGGTACGACGGGGCGGAGCCGGCGGCGGGTGGGGGTGCGGTGGATCTCGATGCGCGCCCTGCGGGCGCTACTCGATCAGCATAAGGGGGCGCTCTGCGGATGCTGGTCGAGCAGCATGAGGGGGCGGGTCGGCGTCGTGCTGGTCGAGGAGCCGCGCAGCGGTGTATCGAGACCCGGCGTCCCTGCTCGAGCTAGGCGAGGCCGCCGTTCACGAAGAGGACCTGGCCGTTGATCCAGCGGCCGGGGCCGGCGAGGAAGGCGACGGTCTCGGCGATGTCCTCGGGCTGCCCGAGGCGCTCGAGCGGCACCGCGCCCGCGAGGCGGGCGACCTCCTCCTCCGACTTGCCGTCGAGGAAGAGGGGGGTGGCGGTCGGGCCGGGCGCGACGGCGTTGACGGTGATGTCCTTGCCGCGCAGCTCGCGGGCGAGGACGAGCGTGAGCGCCTCGACGGCCGCCTTCGACGCGACGTAGGGGCCGTAGCTCGGGAACGAGGTGCGGGTGACGCTGGTGGAGAAGGTGATGATCGCCCCGCCCGGTCGCAGGCGGGCAGCGGCGAGCTGCGCGACGACGAACGAGCCGCGGACGTTGGTGCGGTGCATCCGGTCGAGGTCCGCGAGATCGAAGGTCGCCACGGGGCCGAGGATCATGACGCCGGCGGTGTTCACCACGACGTCCAGGCCGCCGAGCGCGTCCTCCGCCTCGGTGAAGGCCGCGGCCATCGCGGCCTCGTCGGCGACGTCTCCGCCGACGACCACGGCCTCGACACCGTGCTTGCGTGCGGCAACCGCGACCTCCTCGGCGCGCTCGCGGTTGCCGGAGTAGTGCACGGCCACCGAGAGCCCGTCGCGGGCGAGCCGCTCGACCACGGCGCGGCCGATACCGCCGGACCCTCCGGTCACGAGGGCGGTGCGGGGCTGGTCCTGGGTGGTCATCGGTTCTCTCCCTGAGCTGCGGTCGTGGCGGGGACGCCGGTGTCGGCGGGGCTCAGCAGGTCCTGCATCCGGATCCGCTCGTAGAACTCGCGGCGGACCGTGTCGCCGAGCGCGAAGACGCGGGCGGCGCCGTCGTCGGCCGGGTCGATGACGACACGGAAGGGGCGCTCGCCGCGGGGCAGCCCGACGACACGGGTGATCTCGACAGCGATCTCGCGCGGGTCCGCGTCGGCCGGCGCGAGCTCGGCGAGGCGCGCCGAGACGTCGTCCATCAGGCCCGGATAGCGGTCCTCGTAGGCGGCGGCGATCTCCGCGCGCGCGGCCCGGCCGGCGTGCGCGAAGTGTTTGGTGCCCGTCGTGTACGAACCGGGGACGACGATGACGGTGTCGATCCCGAAGCGCGCGACCTCGACCGCGCAGCCGACGGCCAGCGCGTCCTCCGCCGCCTTCGCCGCGAAGTACGGCCCGAGGTACGGGGGCGTGCCGCCGCGGGAGCTGGACGAGCCGACCCAGACGAGCAGGCCGTCCTCCTGCGCGCGGAGGATCGGCAGCACCGCGTGGTTGAGCCGCTGGGTCGAGAGCACGTTGACGTCGTAGACCTCGGCGAGCTGCTCGACGGTGAACGCCTCGGTCGGCCCGAGGACCATGTGGCCGGCGTTGTGCACCACCACGTCGATCCGCTCGCACTCCTCGGCGATCCGGGCGACGGCGGCGTCGACCGACGCCTGGTCGGAGACGTCGAGCTCGACCGGGCGGAGGTCGACGCCGTGCTCACGGGCGAAGGCGCGGGCGTCCTCGGCGGCGGGAGCGTTGCGGCCGTCCATCGCCCGCATGCCCGCGTAGACGCGGTGGCCGGCGAGGGCGAGCTCGCGGACGGTCATCGCCCCGAAGCCGCTCGAGGCGCCCGAGACGATCACGACTCTCGACATGGTGGTCCTTTCCTGGGGGAGAACGGGTCGGTTCCACTCTCGGTCGGACGCGGCCGCCGCGGTGTCGTGATCCTGCGCAGGAGGAGCGCGATCCTGCGGAGTCGGTCGTCGGAGTCGCCGGGCAGCCGTTCGTGCTGGTCCAGCAGCCCGCAGGGCGGCCGGTCGTGCTGGTCGAGTAGCCGCCTCCGGCGGCGTATCGAAACCCACCATCGCCGAGACATCCGGGAGCGGGTCTCCTCCACACTCGCGATCCGACGGTGTTGTCCCCGATCAGCCGGTGGTTCCGTCCGAGCTGTCGGAGGCCCCTGCTTCACTACGCGTATGTCAGAAGATGAGATGCGGCAGCACTCGCGGAGGTGCGCGACTGCTTCACCGACGCCGCCGCCACCGAGCGCACCGCATCCCCGACGCGCCTGAGAACCGCGGAACGCATCCACCGCGGCTACCGCGTCGCGCTCACCGTCCCGGAATCATTCGCTCGCGGCACGTCCCGCAGTGAGACCCGAGACCTCGTCGAGCGCTCCATCCGCGCCGAACTCGCGGTCACGCTCGGCGTCTCCGAGCGGGAGGTCTGCCGACGGCTTGAGACCGCGCAGATGCTGATGGAGCACCTGCCGCTCACTCGCGCCCTGCTCAGGGACGCGCGGATCCTCTGGGAGGCGGGCGAGGCGATCTGTAGAACCGCAATCAACCTTCCCGAGGCCTCCCGCGCGGCCCTCGACGAGCGCGCGGCCGACGCCGTGCTCACGATGACGACGACCCAGCTGCGCCGCGCCCTGAGTCGATGGCGCGAGGAACTGCACGAGCAGCCCCTTGCCGAGCGCCACTCCCGCGCCACGCTGGACCGCGCGGTCTGGGTCACCCCGGATATCGACGGCATGGCCACGCTCTGCGTCCACGCTCCCGCGCCGGCGGTGACGGGCGCGTACGACCGGCTGCGCCGCATCGCGCGCACCCTCCGCGATGGCGGCGACCCCCGCACCCTGCAGCAGCTCAGCGCGGACGCCGCGGTCGATCTGCTCTGCGACGGCGACATCGCCGGCACCACCCCGGACCCCGAGCACCGACCCGACCCGACCTTCGTCCCCGGAGTGCGGGCCGAGGTGCGCCTCACCCTCGCCGCCTCGACCGCGGTCGGTCTCGACGACGCGCCCGCGGATCTCGACGGCTACGGCCCGGTCCCCGCGCCGATCGCCCGCGAGCTGATCCGCACCGCAGCCTCCTTCACCCGCGTCCTCACCGACTCCGATACCGGCGCGGTCGTCTCGGTGGGCCGCACCCACCGCGTCCCGCCACCGCAGATGCGCCTGCACCTGCAGCTGCGGGACCAGACCTGCCGCTTCGCCGGCTGCACCCGGCCCGCCGCGACCAGTGAGGCCGACCACACCCTCGAATGGCGCAACGGCGGCGAGACCTCCCTCGACAACCTCGTCTCTCTCTGCACCTCGCACCACCACGTCCGGCACGGGGACCAGTGGAGCTACGACAGAGTCGACGACCAGGGGACCCTCGTGTGGACGAGCCCCACCGGCCGCCGGATCAGCAACCGGCCGCCCCCACTGCCCGGGCGTCCGCCCGACCCGCCCCCTCGGCCGCACTTCGTCGATGTTCCCGCGCCGTTCTGATGGTGGGGGGATCTCGACACGCCCGCTCCGCGGGCTACTCGATCAGCATGCATCGCCCCCAGGACGTCGGTGTGAGCCTGCTCGTGCTGCAGGAACCGCACAGGGTGCGCCGGCGTGCGTCCGCACATGCTGGTCGAGTAGCGCGCAGCGCGTATCGAGACCTACGACGTGCAGAGCGGTGGATCTCGATACGCCCGCTGCGCGGGCTACTCGGTCAGCATGCATCGCCCGCAGGACGCGTCCGTGTGAGCCCGCACGCGCTGCCTGAAACGCGCGTTCGGTGCGCCGGCGTGCGTCTGCACATGCTGGTCGAGTAGCGCGCAGCGCGTATCGAGACCCACGTCGTGCAGGGCAGTGGATCTCGAGACGCCCGCTCCGCGGGCTACTCGATCAGCATGAATCGAGCGCGCAGGACGTCGGTGTGAGTCCGCACATGCTGGTCGAGGAGCCCGAAGGGCGTATCGGGACCCGCCGCGGTCAGGCAGGCACCCGCTCAGGCTGCGACACGGGGGACTCGGTGGGCACGGCGGCGGCGGCGATCGACGCCGGGTCCTCGCCGCTGCGCAGGGGGAGGAGGCGGAAGTGCTGGCGGTAGGGGCCCTTCTCCGGAGTGTTGCTGTACTTCTCCGGGCGGGTCTGCACGTCCCAGTTGCCGCCCTGGAGGCCCTCCTGGGCGGCGTCGACCCGGACGACCGTCCTCGTAGAGGCCGGTACCTCGTGCCAGTGTCGGCGGTCGGCCAGCTCGTCCGGGCTGTTCGGCTGAGCGTTGAAGAACATGCTCTCGACCGACGTGCCGCCGCCTGACGTGCCGCCGCCCGACGTGCCGCCGCCGGCCAGGACGAGCACGCCCGCGCCGCTGCCGTCGACGAGGGCGGCCCAGCGGGTATCGACCTTGTTCGCGCTGTCCTGCGGTCGGCTGTAGCGGGTCGGCTGGTCGGCCACGGCGCCGCTCCAGCGGCCGAAGAACGCCGACGCCCGGCGGTCGGCGGACGACTCGTGCAGGCCGCGGCCGTGCCAGTGCAGGGTCGAGAGCTCCGGCGCGAGCCCGAACGTGGTGCCGACGACCTGCGGGTTCGGCGTGCCCTCGACCGGCGAGAAGGTGGAGAGCACGTCGACCTGGCCCGTGCCGTGGATCGTGTAGACGATCGACTGCGGAGAGGTCGTCACCCGGCCGCTCGGCCGGAACGGCACCGCCGTGGTCACCGACCCGTCGACCGTGATGCGGACGGCGCCCGGCGTCTCCTCGACGTCGACCCGATCGATCGCCCACTCCTCGCCGACGCCGCGCCAGGGCAGCGACGGCTCCGGGCGCTCCAGCCGGATGTCCGGGATCGAGAGCTCGGGGTCGTTCGGGGTGCGCCAGAAGTTCGGCAGCAGCGGCGCGGCGAGCCGCTCGCGACCGCCGTAGCGGAGCGAGGTCAGGCGGCCGGTGGAGCGGTCGACGGTCGCGGAGAACGCGGGCCCGCGCACGACGATCGCCGTGCCCTCCTCGGTCGCGGTCACCGGCGGCAGATCCCGCGGCGCCCGGCGGCGGGCGGGCGAGGCGTCGACGGGCAGCTCGAACTGGGCGCGCGCGACGACGTGTCCCTCCTCCGCCCAGGCGGTGGGAGCGGCGAGGGCCAGCTGCACGTCGAGGCGGTACTCGCGCGCCGCGTCCTGCGCAGCCGGCTCCGGCAGCGGGTAGGGCAGCGTGACCCTCCCCTCCTCCTGCGGGCCGACGGCCCACTCCGCGCCGGGCAGCGAGCCCTGCTGCACCGGCTCGCCGTCCGCCGACACGGTCCAGTGCACGACGTAGCCGTCGAGTCCGGTGAACAGGTGCTCGTTGGCGACGAGGAGCGCGCCGGCGCGCAGATCGACCGCGGTGACGGAGACCGGCTGGTAGGCGAGCGCCGCCTCGGCCAGCTTCGGGGTCGGCGTGCGGTCGGCGAGGACGAGGCCGCTCATGTGGGCGCTCTCCTGGTTCGGCTCGTCGCCCCAGTCGCCGCCGTAGGCGAGGAACTCCTCCTCGGGCCGATCGGGGCGCGGCCAGTACAGGCCCTTGTCGGCCCAGTCCCAGAGGAAGCCGCCGGGCATCCCGCGCGGGTCCTCGCGGGCGGCCGCCCAGTACTCCTCGAGGTAGCCGGAGGTGTTGCCCTGGCTGAAGGCGTACTCGACCAGCAGGTAGGGCCGCGGATCCCGGCGCGAGCGCTCGGCGAACTGCGCGACCGGCGGGTAGAAGTCGCCGTCGAAGTCCGAGAGACCGGCCGGGACGACCCAGGTGCCGGAGCCGACGGGGTCCTGGTAGCTGACGGGGCGGGTCGGGTCGTCCTCCTTCGCCCACTCGTACATCGCCTGCAGGTTCGCGCCGACTCCGGACTCGTTGCCGATCGACCAGGCGATCACGCTGGGGTGGTTCTTGTCCCGCTCGACCATGCTGCGCATCCGCTGGAGCAGGGGAGCGCGCAGCTCCGGGCGGTCGCCGGGCAGGAAGGGCGCCCCGTCGTCGTCGATGCGGTTGATGTGCGTCTCGTTGTTCGCCTCGTCGACGAGGTAGAGCCCGTACTCGTCGGCCAGGTCGTACCAGCGCGGGTCGTTCGGGTAGTGCGAGGTGCGGACGGCCGTGATGTTGCTCTGCTTCATCAGCCGGATGTCCGCGATCATGTCGTCGCGGCTCAGCGTGCGGCCGGTGCGCGGGCTCCACTCGTGCCGGTTGACGCCGCGGAGCGAGACCACCCGGCCGTTCACGAGCAGCACGCCGTCCACGATCTCGACGCGGCGGAAGCCGACCCGCACGGCGACGCGCTCGAGGACGGCGCCGGTCGCGTCGCTCAGCTCGACGACGAGCGTGGAGAGCTCGGGCGTCTCCGCGGACCAGAGTCGCGGGGATGAGACGGGGATGCTCGCCAGGCTCGCCGCGCGGCCGTCGGCGTCGAGAGCGACCGTCCGGCTCTGCTCGCCGACCTCCGCCGCACCCGGCGCGGTGCCGTCGAACAGCCGTGCGCGGAGCTCGAGACCGGCCGCGGACGCTCCGGGGCGCGCGTCGACCGCGACCGAGACCTCGACCGACCCGGCGGTGAACGTGTCATCGAGCGGGGTGCGCACCGTGACGTCGCGGATCATCGCCGCCGCGCGCGAGAGCAGCCGCACGCTCCGGAAGATCCCGGAGAGGCGGACGTTGTCCTGGTTCTCGAGGTAGGAGCCCGTGCACCAGCGGTGCACCTCGACCGCGAGGACGTTCGAGCCGGCCCGCACGTGCTCCGTGACCTCGAACTCGCCCGTCGTGTAGCTGTCCTCCCGGTAGCCGAGGCGCTGCCCGTTGAGCCAGACCGAGTATGCCGACTCCACGCCGTCGAACTGGAGGAAGGTGCGGCGCTCGGCCCAGCCGTCCGGCAGCTCGAAGGCGGTGCGGTACTGGCCGACCGGGTTGTAGAGGGTCGGCGCGTTCGGGTAGTCG
Organism: Rathayibacter sp. VKM Ac-2927; assembly: GCF_022815525.1. Taxonomy (NCBI): domain Bacteria; kingdom Bacillati; phylum Actinomycetota; class Actinomycetes; order Micrococcales; family Microbacteriaceae; genus Rathayibacter; species Rathayibacter sp. VKM Ac-2927. Next base: position 310,788 of record NZ_JALGRT010000003.1, on the reverse strand, counting down.
CCGCGCGGGTCCGGCTGCTCGTGCCGCCCGTTCGCGCCGGTCCACGGCAGCACGACATTGGTGCCGATCGGGAAGTCGTAGCCGTGCAGCTGCCAGCTGGCGGGGACCGGGACGGTCGGCCACGCCGAGTCGTCCCAGTCCTCGGCCGCGAAGCCGTCCAGGCGGGCGGCCGGGTTCGGCGCCCAGTGGAAGCGCCAGTCGCCGTCGAGGCTGTGCGCGAGCGGCGTGCTCGCACGGTCGCCCTCCAGTGCGGCGTCAAGCGTGGCGAAGGGAGTGAGCACGGCGTGCGCCGGCTCCGTGCCCCACTCGAACACGTCGGGGTCGTTCCACTCCTGGGCGAGGGTCATGCGGTGCTCCTTGGGGTGCGTCGTGCGGAAGGCGTGCGGTGCCGCGCGCCGGGCGCCGGGCGCGGCGTGCGTCGTACTGCGTGCGGCGTGCTGCGCGGTGACAGCGGAGTCCCCTCCCGCCGCCCGGGTCGCGGGCGAGGGGAGGGGACGGGTGAGCCGCTACTGGTCGTAGGCGCTCTGCCAGATCTCGGCGTAGCGGTCCGCGCCGAGGCTGGTCAGGGCGTCGAGGTAGGACTGCCAGTCGGCGTCGCTCGCGGGGTCGCGGACCCCGGTGACGAACTCGGCGGTCGCCGTCGCGACGCTGCTCTCGACGTTGGCGGTGAGGGTGGAGAGCTCGCTGGCGTCCTCGGAGGGGACCCAGATGTTCCAGTAGGGGAACATCGCGTCGGACTCCTTGCCGGCGTACTGGTCGGTCGCCTCGAACAGGCGGCGCTCGAAGCCCGCCTCGGTGTAGATGTCGAGCGGCTGGACCTGGCTGGCGCGGAACTCGGCCGTGTCGAACACCTGGGCCATCGGGCCCCAGTTGCCGTTGTAGTCGGCCTCGTTCGACTCGTCCATCTTGGTGTCGACGAGGGACGGCTCGAGGCTCTGGTCGAGCGCGATCTCGCCCTCCTCGGGGGCGCGCCAGCCGATGCCCTCCTCGCCGAACTCACCGCGGACGTGGCCCTCGGGCGAGAAGAGGTAGTCCATCATCTCGACGATGACCTTCTGCTCCACCTCGTCGGCCGCCTTGGTCACGACGAAGGTCGCACCGGGGACGCTCGGGAGCAGGAAGGTGGCGTTCTGGCCGCCGGGGCCCGTCAGCGGCGGGAGCAGGTCGTACTGCGTGTCGCGCCCGTCCTCCTGGCCGATGGTCACGGCGAAGCCGGGGTGGATGGCGGTGAAGCCGCCGATGAGCACGCCCTGCGCCGCGTTGCCGGTCGCGGTCATCTGGTCGCCGCCCTGCGAGAAGGTGGCGGGGTCGATCAGGCCGGCGTCCCACAGCTTGCGGAGGAACTTCAGGCCGTCGCGCCAGCCGTCCTGCATGGTCTGCAGCTGCACGGTGTCGCCGTCGAGTCCGAGCGAGACGGGCTGCCCGTTCGCGCCGGAGCCGGTGTTGAACGCGTTGTAGATGAAGGCGTTCATGATGTACGGCACCAGCGACTGCTGGGTGCTGCCGGTCAGCGGGATCTCGTCCGCCTGGCCGTTGCCGTTCGGGTCCTGGGTCTTGAAGGCCTGCATCACCGCGAAGAACTCGTCGGGCGTGGTGGGAGCGGCGAGGCCGAGGGTGTCGAGCCAGTCGGTGTTGATCCAGAACTTGTAGGGGTAGGAGCAGTGGTAGCAGTCGTTCCACTGCGGCAGGCCCCAGATCTTCCCGTCCGGGGTCTCGGTGAGCTCCTTGAAGCCCGGCTCCGCGTCGAGGGCCGCCTTGATGTTCGGGCCGTTCTCGTCGATGAGGTCGTTGAGCTGCACGAGCAGGCCCTGGTCGCCGTAGCGCTGGAGCTCGGCGCGGCTGAACTGCGAGGCCCACGGGACGAGCATGTACGCCTCGGGCAGATCGCCGCCGGCGAGCGAGATCTGCCGCGCCTCGGCCGCCTCGGACGCACCGTACGAGGTGGTCTCGAACTGGATGTCGACGTCGAACTTGTCCTCGAGGACCTTCGTGAACGAGTTGGTGTTCAGGTCGATCTGCGCGCCCTGCTCGCCGAAGATCCGGATGACCTTGCGGTCGGCCTCCGGGCTCTCGCCGGTGCAGCCGGTGAGCCCGATGATCGCGGTGGTGAGGACGGCGCCGAGGAGGAGGTGCTTCCTCCGCGCGGCGACTCTGCCGTGCTGTGTGCGAGAGAACAAGGTGTTTCCTTCCATGGGTGAGAGAGCCGCGGGGGAGTTCCGCGCGACCGGGGGGAGTCGGCCCTGTGCGGGCCGGGCTCGGAGTGCTCAGCCCTTGACGGCGCCGAGCATGATGCCCTTGTTGAAGTACCGGGCGACGAAGGGGTAGAGGATCATCACCGGGACCGTCGAGATGACGATCAGCGAGTACTTGAGGAGATCCGCGAGCTGCTGGCGCTCGATCTGCGCGGCCGCGTCCATGCCCGGTGTCGCCTGATTGAGGATCAGGACGTTCCGCAGTACGAGCTGCAGCGGATAGAGGCTCGGATCGCGGAGATAGAGCAGGGCGTCGAAGTAGGAGTTCCACTGGTAGATCGCGTACATCAGCGCGACCACCGCGAGCAGCGGCTTCGAGAGCGGGAGCACGATCGTCCAGAGGAAGCGCAGATCGCTCGCGCCGTCCAGCTGCGCCGCCTCGTACAGCTCGTCCGGGATGGAGGAGCGGAAGAAGACGACCGCGATGATCACCTGCCAGACGCCGACGGCCTGGGGGAGGATCAGCGCCCAGCGGGTGTCGAGCAGGCCGAGCTGCTGCACCACCAGATAGGTGGGGATGATGCCGCCGGCGAAGAGCATCGTGAAGATGACGCCGAGGGTGATCCCGCCGCGGCCCCAGAAGTCCTTCCGCGAGAGCGGATAGGCGATCGCGACGGTCAGCGCGAGGCTGACGAAGGTGCCGGCGGCCGTGTAGAAGAGCGAGTTGGCGAAGCCGGTGACGATCGTCGAGTCGCCGAGGGCGCGCTCGTAGCCCTCGAGGGTGAAGTCGATCGGCCAGAAGCTCACCCGGCCGGACGAGACGGCCAGCGGCGAGCTGAACGAGCTGGCCAGGATGTAGAGCAGCGGCAGGAGGACTGCGAGCAGGAACGTCGTGAGCAGGACGTAGACGGCGATCATGAAGACGCGGTCGACCATCGGGTCCTTGATCCGGGTCGCGCGCTGCCGGCGACGCGGCGGCCGGGCGGCCTCGCCGTCCTCGTGAGCGGTGGTCGATGGCGTGTCGAGTGCGGTCACCAGAGCCCCTGTCCCGTGATCCGCTTCGCGAGCGCGTTGACGCCCAGGAGCAGGACCAGATTGATCATTCCGTTGAAGAGCCCGATGGCCGCGGCCTGACTGAAGTCGGCGTTGAGCAGACCCACTTTGTAGACGTAGGTGGGGATGATCTCGGACTGCGAGAGATTGAGGGAGTTCTGCAGGAGGAAGGCCTTCTCGAATCCGATCGCCATCACATTGCCGACGCCGAGGATCAGGATGGTGATCGCCGTGGGCATGATGCCCGGGATGTCGACGTGCCAGATCTTCTGCAGCCGGCTCGCGCCGTCCATCCGGGCGGCCTCGTAGAGCGAGGTGTCGATGGAGGAGAGGGCCGCGAGATAGAGGACCGCGGAATAGCCGGTCGTCTGCCAGACGTCGCTGAAGACGTAGATGTGCCGGAAGAAGTCCGGGTCGCCGAGGAAGTCGATCGCCCCGAGTCCGAAGAACGACGTGACGTCGCTCACCGGGCCGAGCTTGGGCGAGAGGAACAGGATCGTCATCGAGATCACGACGACCGTGGAGATGAAGTACGGCGCGTAGGTGACCATCTGCACGGTCCGCTGGAAGAAGCGCAGCCGCACCTCGTTCAGGGCCAGCGCGAGCAGGATCGGGAACGGGAAGCCGGCCAGCACCACGTAGGCGGAGAGCAGGAAGGTGTTCTTCAGCAGCGTCCAGAAGATCGGGTTCGAGAAGAACCGCTCGAAGTGCTTGAAGCCCACCCACGGGCTGCCCCAGACGCCGTCGATGACGTTGTAGTCCTTGAACGCGATGATCGCGTTCGACATCGGCACGTACTTGAAGACGATGAAGTAGAGCAGCGGCGGCAGGATCAGCAGGTAGAGCTGCCAGTGCCGCCGGAAGCTGCGCCGGGCGGCGCGGAAGCCGCGGGCGTTCGAGCGGCCACGGATCGACGCCGGGCCGCCGGGGACGGGCGCCTCCGGGCCGGGGGCGCCGGGCACGGTCGAGCCGGGGACGGTGGTCCCGGGCGCGCCGGTCAGCGGCATCACCATGCCGTGCCGACCGGTGTCGGGAGGAGGGGCGGACGGGTCGCCGTGCAGGCGTCGCGTGCCCCAGGTCGGGTCGTCATGTCGAGAGCATCCAATCGCCGGTGATTCGGAACGAGGACGAGACTAAGCAGCCGATAACACCCGTGTCAATAAGAAAACGAAACGTTTCGTGTACTTCTCGATCGGCGCCCGGAAAAGACGGGCGCGATGATTCTTTCGAAATTCGGAGAAGGCGTTGTTGCGAAAGTTCCGGCTATTCTTGCGAAAGCGAGTGATGGCCGATCTGCGTTAGTCCGATGACTCCGAGAACGGCCATGTCTGCGCCATCCATGCTGGTCGAGCAGCGCGCAGGGCGTATCGGGACCCGGGCTCCGGCGGACGGTGGATCTACTTGGAAGAGACGCCCGCGCACATGCTGGTCGAGTAGCCCCGCAGGGGCGTATCGAGACCCACCCACCGCGAGGACGTCGGTCTCTTCCCCGCCTTGTGCTGGCGCCGAAGGCGCCCCCTCCGCTCGATACGCCCGCTGCGCGGGCTACTCGATCAACACGGCCGGGGCTCCTCGATCAGCAGGCGGCCGCCGCTGCGCGGGCTACGCCGGCGGCTGCTCCGGCATCGCCGCCGTGCCCGTGGCGCGCAGGCGCTCCTTGACGAGCTCCGGGAAGAGGGGGCGGCCGTAGAAGTAGCCCTGGGCCCGGTCGGCATGCAGGCTCGTCAGCAGCTCGTGAGCGGAGGTCGTCTCGACGCCCTCGACGATCGTGTGCATGTCGAGGTCCGAGACCAGGTTGATGATCGAGCGGAGGATCGTCGCGTGCCGGGGGTTCTCCTCGTCGGCGAGGAAGACGCGGTCGATCTTGACGATGCTCAGCGGCACCGTCAGCAGCGCCGCAGCGGCCGCGTGCTCCTGGCCGTAGTCATCGAGCGCGATCGCGATGCCGTCCGCGGTGAGGGCGCGGACCCGCTCGATGACGGCCTCGTCGACGTGCCCGATCGAGCCCTCCGTCAGCTCGAGGCAGAGCTGGATGCCCTGCTCGGCGGTGCGATGTGCGCAGATCACCTCGGTGACGCCGTCGTGCATCAGCTGCTCCGCCTCGATGTTGACGCTGAGGAACGTGACCGACGGATCGATCGCACGGAACTCGATCATGCAGGCCACCGCCTGGTCGACGATCTGCACCGTCAGCTCGTCCAGCAGGCCCAGCGAGCGCGCGATGTCGACGAGCGTGATCGGGCTCAGCGCCGTGCCGTCGGTCCGGGTGTAGCGGGCCAGCGCCTCGAAGCCGACGATACGCCGCTCGGCGACGTCGATCACCGGCTGGAAGGCGACCCGCACCGTCCCGTCGGCGACCGCGGTGCGGACCTCGGCGACGAGATCCAGCTCCTTCGACTCGGCCTCCTGCACCGCCGCCTCCTGCGCCGCCTCGCCCTTGCGCTCCTTCTTCGTCTCGTACATCCGCTCGTCCGCCTCCTGCATCACCCGGTCGAATGAGCCGCCGTCGACAGCGACCGGGGCGCCGATGCTGATGCGGGGGTGGAGCTCGGCGTCGCCGACGACCAGGGGCCGCTCGACGGCGCGCGAAATGCGGAGCGCGACGGCCCCGGCGGTGACCGAGTCCAGGAGGACGGCGAACTCGTCGCCGCCGATGCGCGCGACCACGTCGTCCCCGCGCACGCTCTCGCGGATGCGACGGGCGACCTCCTGCAGGACGGTGTTGCCCGTCGAGTGGCCGTGGGTGTCGTTGACGGCCTTGAAGTCGTCGAGATCCATGAACAGCACCGCCCGCTCCTCCTGGTCGCTGATCGCCGCGAACTCCTCGTACAGACCGCGGAGGTTGCTGAGACCGGTGACCGAGTCGGTCGTGGCCTGATCGCGCAGCACGCGGGTGCTGCGGCGATCGTAGAGGGCCTGGGTCGCGATGTGCGCGAGGGCGAGGAGGGTGCGGTGCTCGAGGGTGGTGAAGCCGCCGGAGTCGGGGCGCCGCGTCAGGACCACGTGCCGCAGGCCCAGACCGGGCGTGGCGATCGGCGCCGACAGCTCGAACGCGCGCCCGGGAGTGGCGGAGATCCGCGTGCTCGCTGACGGGATCGCCGTGCGAGCCGCCCGCTCGAGCGTCTCGAAGATCGCCTCCTGGTCGCCCCACGGCAGAGCCAGCGCCGCCTCGATCAGGCCGTTCAGCTTGCGCTCGATCCGGGCGCGGCGGAGGTACTGGCTGACGACGGCGACCGCCAGCGCGACGATCAGGAGCGTGTTCGCCGAGCGGATCTCGAGGCCGGCGCCGAGATCGATGCGCTCGACGCCGGCGGAGAGGTGCGCGCCGTAGGCGAGGGCCACCAGCACGATGTTGAGGCCGAGGGCGAGCAGCACCCGGCCGGGCCGCAGCGCCGGCCGCGGCACGTCGCTGACGTCGGCCAGGGTCAGCCAGGCCTGCAGGTACTCGGCTCCGATCGAGAGCAGTCCGTAGGCCAGCACCGCCGGCACCGCCGCGAGGACCGGCCACCAGCCCGTCTGCGGGAAGAGGGAGAGGACGAGCAGGAAAGCCCCGCCCGACAGCGCGGCGAGTCCGGTCCAGTAGACGACGGCGGCCCAGGGGCGCCGCGAGATCACCTGGAAGAGCGCGATCGCGAGCACCCAGAGCAGCAGCGCCTGGACGCGCGGCACGTCCTGGGCCAGGAAGGCGAGCACCGAGACGCCGACCCCGAAGGTGACCGTGCCGATGCCGGAGGCGAGTTCGAGCCGGAACGACGCCGTGATCCACATCGCGGCGAGCAGCACCAGGAACGCCAGCCACAGCCCCGGGAGCGCCGGTGCGTGCGGGACGAGCAGGACCAGCGTCAGGAGGAGGCCCGCGCCGCCGACGCCGAGCCGCAGCGCGCGCACCGAGCGCGGTCCGCTGCGCTCCGAGAGCACCTCGGGCACCATCACGGGCTCCTCGGCTCGCGCCGCGGAGAGTCCCGCCGCCGTGTCGCTCATGCGTCGGCCACCCCCTTCACACCGCATCGGCCGCCTGGAGACCCGGCGCGTGACCACCTTGGCAGAGACGCGGAGCCCCCGCCCGCGCCAGGAGGCGGGGCTGCAGGCCGCACTGCTGAGGGCGGTGGGTCTCGAGACGCCCCTGCGGGGCTACTCGACCAGCATGAAGGGGCACGCGCATCCGCGGGTGCGTGTGCATGCGGATCGAGTAGCCCGAAGGGCGTATCGAGATCCGCCGCGTCAGGAGCCGGGTCTGCAGGCCGCACTGCTGAGGACGCCGGGTCTCGATACGCCCCTCTCGGGGCTACTCGACCAGCATGAATGGAGGCACGCCCATCCAACGGTGCGGATGCATGCTGATCGAGTAGCCGCGCAGCGGGCGTATCGAGATCCACCCGCGTCAGGAGCGGGGTCCGCAGGCCGCACTGCTGAGGACGGTGGGTCTCCGGGCCGGTCGGTCAGTCCTCCGCGGCGAGGACCCGCACGTCCCACGGGCCGAGCTCGAGCTCGGTGCCGGCGGGCAGCTCGGCTCCGGTCAGCACGTCGGTGGCGGCAGCCGGCAGCGGGTACACCGAGGGCTCCCAGGACCAGTTGTGCACGAAGCGGATCCGCTCGCCGTGGCGGTTGGTCGCGCTGGTGACCGTCTGCGACGCGGTCGCGCGGCGCCATCCCGACGCGGCGTCGCCGAAGGCCCAGGACATCAGGGCCCGCGCCAGCTCGAGGTCCGGCACGGTGCCGACGGTCGTGACCCGGCCCGCGCCGTGCGCGCGCGTCGTCACGGCGGCGAACCGGCCGTGGTGCGGGTGGACGTAGCGGACCAGCACCTCGGCGTCGTCGGGCTGCAGGCCGTCGGCCCAGAGGGTCGCCGTCGCGCCGGCCGGCAGCGGGAAGCCCGACTCCGCGACGACCGGCAGCGGGACCGCGAGGTTCGCGAACTCGTCGTAGTGCACGCCCGCGGCTTCGTCGAGGAACGCCGGCTTGCGCTGCAGCCGGGCCCGCGCCTCCTCGTCCTCGTAGCCGGTGCGCACGCCCACGACCAGGTGCCCGCCCGCTGCCGCGTACGCCTCCAGCCACTGCAGCTGCGCGTCGTCGGCGATGGTGAACGCCGCGGCGACCAGCACGGGATGAGCGGCGGCGAACGCGGCGGGCGTCGTCCCGGTCAGCTGCGAGGGGTGCACCGAGTTCGACTGCAGCCCCGCGTCGAAGGCGCCGCGCGCGAAGGAGTCGAAGACGGTCTGGAAGGTGCGCGTCGACGCGACGGGCACGCCGCGGGCGGCGCCGGTGCCGTGCGCCGAATCACTGAACGAGGGGTACTCCTCGAGTGCCCACTTGCTCTCGTTCGAGAACAGGATCGCCACATCGGAGTCGGGGGTCAGCTCGGTCACCCGATCGCCGGCGGCAGCGAAGTCGGCACCCAGCGCGGCGATCTGCTCGTAGACCCGGCCCGGCTCCTGCGAGTGCGGCAGGATCCCGCCCCAGTAGGTCTCGGCACCGTGGTGCAGCGTGTGCCAGTGCCAGTACTCGATCATCGTCGCGCCCCGCGAGACCAGAGCCCAGGCGGCCTGGCGCCACTGCCCGTCGTAGCCGGGCTCGTTCGACCACGGCATGCCGATCGCCTGCGCGTCGGTCTCGGTCACCAGGAACGGCGCCTGCTTCGATCCGTACATGCGGTCCGCGGTGGCGTACAGCGCCCAGGTGCCCGAGGTCGTCCAGTGCTGATCGAACACCCGCGCGTCCGGCAGCTCGAGCCCGTCCTGCATCCGGTAGTAGGGATTGCCGGCGGCGATGTCGAGGGAGCGCACGAGCTCCTCGTCCTGCACCGTCCTGCGCTCGTAGGAGATGCAGGTGGTGACGAACTGGTCGTCGCGGCCGGCCCGCGCGGTGATCTCCCGGACCATGTCGGCCTGCCAGCCGATGAAGTCCGTGGTCAGCGAGGCCTGGAAGCGGCGCCAGGCCAGGTCGTACTGCGGCTGCTGATTGGCGTCCGGGGTCCAGAGGTCGGCCCAGGTCGACAGGCGGTGCGACCAGTAGGTGAGCCCCCACTCGTCGTTCAGCGTCTCGACGGTGCCGTAGCGCGCGCGCAGGTGGTCGACGAAGCGCTGGAAGACCTGCCGGTTGTGGAAGATCTCGTTGCCGGGCTCGTTGTCGACCTGGAAGCCGATCACCGCGGGATGCGCGGCGTAGCGCTCGACGATCCTCCGGATGAGCCGCTCGGCGTGGAAGAGGAAGGCCGGGTGCGAGTAGTCGATCTCCTGCCGGGCTCCCCAGCCCATCGGCCGACCGCTCGAGCGCTCGACGTTGATCTCGGGGTACAGCCGCGCGAGCCACATCGGCGCCGCGTAGGTCGGCGTGCCCAGCACGACCGCGATGCCGTGCTCGTGGGCCGCGTCGAGCACCGGCTGCAGCCAGTCGAGCGCGAAGACGCCGTTCTCGGGCTCCCAGGTCGACCAGACCGACTCGCCGACGCGGACGACCGTGAAGCCCGCGGCCTTCATCAGCCGGAAGTCCTCGGCGAGGTCGCGGCGGCCCAGCCGGGAGGTCGGCTGGTACTCGTGGTAGTAGGCCGCGCCGAACAGGATGCGGTCGGTGAGGTGCTGCATGGGAGGGCCTTTCGGACGTTCGGAAGAGGAGTGGCGGAGGAGGGCGATGGGGGTGTCAGCCCTTGACGGCGCCCGCGGTCAGCCCGTCGAGCAGCTGCTTGCGCAGCAGGAAGAACACCAGGATCGTCGGCACCGAGGCGAGGACCGCGCCCGCCAGGACGAGGTCGTAGGAGCGGTTCTCCGACGCGAAGAGGATGTTCAGGCCCAGCGGGATCGTGTATTGCGACGAGTCCGAGAGCAGTACGAGCGGCCAGAGGAAGCTGTTGTAGCTCTGCAGGAAGCCCCAGACGCCCAGCGCTCCGAGGGAGGGGCGCAGCAGCGGCAGCACCACGCGCCAGAAGGTGCCGAACTCGCTGTTGCCGTCGATCCGGGCCGCCTCGATGATCTCGTCCGGGATCGACTGGACGATGAACTGCTGCATCATGAAGATCCCGAACGCGGGGGCGACCCACGGCACGATCAGCGCGAACCACGGGTTCGAGAGCCCCGCCTTCACGATCAGGATGAACAGCGGCACCAGGATCACGACGAACGGCACCGACAGCGACGAGAACATGATCGTGAAGAGCACCTTCTTGCCGCGGAAGGCGAACTTCGCGAAGCCGTAGCCGGCCATGGCGCAGACGAAGACCGAGACCGCGGTCGCGAGCAGCGAGGTGCCGACGCTCATGCCGAACCAGGCCCAGAAGGGCTGCGTGGTCAGCAGGTTGACGTAGTTGTCGGTGGTCGCGGGGTTCGGGACGAGCGACGGGGGAGTGGAGAAGATGTCGCCGCGGTTCTTGAACGAGCCGCTCAGCGCCCACAGCAGCGGGAACACGAAGACGAGCAGCAGGGCCGAGAGGGTGACGTAGAGCAGTCCGCGGCGGGCGCGCTCACCGCCGCTCGCCCGGCGCTGCCTCCGCGGGATGCGGCGCTCCGGAGCGTCCGCGGTGACGATTCCCGTGGTGGCGGTCATGAGGTTCTCCCGATGGCGAGGGCGCGGTTGAGGATCTGGCTGACGGCGAAGACGAGCCCGAAGAGCACGACTCCGGCCGCGGCGGCGTAGCCGAACTGCTGGCGTTCGAACGCGGCGCGGTAGATGAACATCGAGACGGAGAGGGTCGCCTCGCCCGGTCCGCCCCGCGTGAGCAGGTACGGCTCGTCGAAGAGCTGGGCGGCGCTGATGAAGGAGGTGACGACGACGAACGCGGTCACCGGGCGGATCGCGGGGAGCGTGACGGTGCGGAACTTCGCGAGCACGCCGGCGCCGTCGAGCTCGGCCGCCTCGTACAGCTCCTTCGGCACGGCCTGCAGTGCGGCGAGGAAGAAGATCGTCAGGTAGCCGACCGTGCGCCAGAGCAGGACGAAGCCGATCGCGACCTTGGCCAGCGTCGGGTCGCCGAGCCAGTCGATGTCGCCGAATCCGAAGACCGCGCGGATCAGCGAGTTCAGGAGTCCGTAGCTGCGGTCGAAGATCAGGCTGTAGATCAGCGCGATGACGATCGGCGAGAGCACCATCGGGATGAAGAAGGTGAGCCGGAAGAGGTCGCGCGCCTTGAGCCCGCGGGCGTTCAGGCCCTGCGCGATCAGCAGCGAGCACGGCACGATGACGAACACCGCGATGAGCGTGTAGATCAGCGTGTTCACCAGCGCGGCGCCGAAGCTCGTGTCGCCGAGCAGGTTGCCGTAGTTGGCCAGCCCGACGAACTCGGGGGAGCCGAGGCCGACCCACTCCGTGAGGCTCAGGTAGATCGCCGCACCGACCGGGACGATCATGAACAGCGCGTAGAGCAGGTAGAACGGCGCGATGAAGAGGTACGGGGCCCGGCCGCCGGAGGTGTTCAGGCGCTTCCGCTTCGCGGCGCGCCGGGCCTCGAGCGGTGAGCCGCCGCGGCCGTCCTGAGCGGAGGCGGGCGCCCCGGCCGTGGTGAGAGTCGACATCATCGATCCTTAGCTGCGGGCCTGGCCGCGGAAGTCCTCGGCCGTGGCGCGGAGCGCCTGCGCCGGGGAGAGGGTGCCCTTGTAGGCCTGGAGGAGGTAGCCCGACAGCACGGTCGTGAGGATCTGCTGGTCCTGGCTCTGGAAGAGCGACGGGACCTCGTCGATGATCTCGCCGTAGACGTCGAAGAGCGCCTGGCCGCCGAAGTAGTCGTCGGTGATCGTCGCGAGCTCGGGGTCGTCGTAGACCGAGCGCAGCGTCGGCAGATAGCCGAGGTCGCGGTAGCGCTTCACCTGCTGGGCCGGATCGAGGTAGGCGGCGAGGACGAGCTCGACCGCGGCGTCGCTGTTGGCCTTGCCGGTGACCGCCGCGAAGCCGGTGCCGCCGCCCACGGCCGTGCGGCTGCCGCCGTTCGCGAAGCGGGGGAGCGTCTTCACCCGCCAGAGGCCGGCCTGCTCGGGCACGTTCGGCTTGATGCCGTAGCTCGAGTACCAGGTGGGCATGTCGACGCCGAGGATCGAGCCCTGCTTCAGGCCGCTCTGCATGCTCGGGCCGTAGTAGTCGGCGACCGTCGTGAAGAAGCCGGAGGCGAGTCCGTCGACCGCGAACTGCAGGGCCTCCTCGGCCTCCGGAGTGGCGAGGTCGAGGTTCCCGTCGCGGTCGAAGAGCTGTCCGCCGCACTGCATCAGCAGCAGCTGGTAGCCCTGCACGACCTGCGGCAGATCGCTTCCGACGGAGAGCGCGCCGAAGGACACGCCCTCCCGCGCGCTGATCCCGCCGCCGACACGGGCGAACTCCTCCCAGGTCTCGAGGTCGGTCGGCACGCCGAGGCGCGCGAACTCGTCCTCCCGGTAGTAGTAGACGGCGAGCGGAGTGTCGGAGTCGAGCGCGTAGAGGGCGCCGTCCTTGCTGAACGCGTCGACGCGGGCGGCGATCAGGTCGTCGCGGTAGGGGGCGGTCGCCTCGGTGAGGTCCACCAGCAGCTCAGGGGCGATCGAGCCGCGGAGCGTGCGGGCGAAGTTCGCGACCTCGATGCCGACGAGGTCCGGCGTGCCGGAGCCGGCGACGGCCTGCGCGATCAGCTTGGTGACGATGTCGGTCGCGCCGATCTTGGTGACATCGAGCGAGTAGGAGAAGTCGGTGCGTGCATCGGCGAGGGCGAGCGCCTCCGTGAAGAACGTCACGTAGCCGTCGTCGTGCGTCCAGAACGAGAGGTCGACGGCTCCGGACTCGACGGCCGCCTGCGGGCCGGTCGCGGCGCACGAAGCGAGCAGGGAGGCGAGGGCCGCCGAGCCGCCGGCGGCGGCGCCGAGACGGAGCAGCCCGCGGCGCGAGAGCGCGGGGGACAGTGGGTGCATGGAGGAGCTCCTTCGGAGAAGGGGGAGGGACGGGCCTGCGGGCGCGCCGGCGGGACCGCGCGGACGCGGCTCGTGCTGACCGCACGGACGGCGGTGGGAAGGGACGGGGAGAGAGCTGGAAGGGGGGGGGAGCCGAGGGCCGAGAGCCGGGACGGGGAGCTACGGGACGGGGAGCTACGGGACGGGGACGGGCGACGCCGGCGCCAGCGCCGCGCGCTCGGGGTTCGCGGGCCCGCTGGATGCGCGGACGATCAGCTGGGCGGGGACCGAGCGGTGCCGCTCGGTCGGCGCGTGGCCGTCCAGGGTGCGGATCATCCGGTGCATCGCGATGCGCGTGACCTCGGCGAAGTCCTGCTTGACCGTGGTGAGCGGCCGGTGCAGGAACTCCGAGATCGGGTCGTCGTCGAAGCCGACGACGCTGAGGTCCTCGGGGATGCGCAGGCCGGCGGCCTCGGCGGCGTGGATCGCCCCGACGGCCATCTGGTCGTTGGCGGCGAAGACGGCGGTGACATCGCGGCGGTGCAGGATCGACGCCATCGCCTCCGCCCCCGAGCGCGGGCTCCAGTCGCCGCTCAGCACGGGCGGCTCGGCGGCGTCGGCGTCGGCGAGGGCGGTCCGCCAGCCGTCGATGCGACGGCGGGTGGCCGACCAGGTGCCGGCGCCGGCGATGTGCCAGACCGTCTCATGGCCGAGGGCGAGGAGGTGCTCGGTGGCGCTGCGGGCGGCCCCGGCCTCATCGGTGCCCACGACGAGCTCCTCGGGGCGGTGCGCCTCGCTCGGGTGGTCGAAGCTGAGCACCGTGACGTCGGCGGGGATGGCGAGGCGCGGATGCCCGAAATCGACCGGCTCCGAGAGGATGATGCCGTCGACGCCCTGATCGACGAGGGCGTCGACCGCTTCCTGCAGCTCCGCGCCGCTGTTCTGCGCCGTGCGCACGACGCTGAGGGAGTAGCCGGCGGCACGGGAGGCCTGCTCGACGCCGTCGAGGATCGCGGACGGACCGTAGAGGGAGGTGCTCATCGTCACCATGCCGATCCGGCGGCTCCGCTGGGTGACCAGAGCTCGGGCGGCGGCGTTCGGCCGGAAGCCGAGGGTCCGGATCGCCGTGGCCACGCGCTCGCCGATCTCGGGGGAGACGTGCGCCTCCCCGTTGACGACGCGGGAGACCGTCTTCTGACTCACGCCGGCGGCGCGGGCCACGTCGGCCATCGAGACCCGGCGACCGCGGTCGTCCGGCTGCGGCACAGCCTTCGATGCGTCCACGTCGCAGCTCCTTCGCTCGTCCTCGGACCCGAGGTTGACAGCGCAGTCAACTGCGCGGTCCGACGAGTACAACACGGTTTGACTGCGCAGTCAATCGCGCCGTGGAAGGCCGTGCACGCTTCACCCGACGAGTGAGGGCGTATGCCTGCAGATCGACCAGCGCGCGCAGCGGGGAACCATGCTGATCGGGCAGCCCGCGGAGCGGGCGTATCGAGATCCACCCGCACCAGAAGGCGGGTCTGCAGACCACCCCGCTGAGGACGGTGGGTCTCGATACGCCGCCTGCGGCGGCTACTCGACCAGCATGCGAGGGGCATGCCGGCATGCGGCCGTCGAGCGAGGATGCATGTTGATCGAGTAGCTCGCGCAGCGGGCGTATCGAGATCCACCAGCGTCAGAAGACGGGTCTGCCCGCCGATCTCGCGGGTCAGCCGCCGAGGGTCACGCGGAGGATCTTCTCGCTGCTGTTGTTGGGGATGCTGTCCTTGTCGCCGGTGTTGGAGGTCGTCATCCAGAGGCCGCCCCGGCCGTCGGGCTCGACGGTGCGCAGGCGGCCGTAGGTGCCGACGAAGGCGGAGGTCGGGGTGGCCGGCGCGTCGCCGGTGATCGGGGCACGGTAGAGGCGGGTGCCGCGGAGGCAGGCGATGTAGAGGACGTCGCGGACAACCGTGAGGCCGGAGCAGGAGCCGGCGGAGGTCGGGTACGTCGCCTTCGGGGCGAGGAAGCCGGCGGTGCCGCAGCTGCCGGAGGTGCCCTCGCAGGCGGGCCAGCCGTAGTTGCCGCCGCGGACGATGAGGTTGGTCTCGTCCATGACGCTGTTGCCGAACTCCTGCTCCCACAGTCGGCCCTGCGAGTCGAACGCGAGTCCCTGCGGGTTCCGGTGTCCGTAGCTCCAGACGGCGTTGCCGAACGGATTGTCGGCCGGGATGCTGCCGTCGGGGTTGATCCGCAGGATCTTGCCGCTGAGCGAGTTCAGGTTCTGGGCGGTGGCGGTGTTCTGGCCGTCGCCGGTGCTGACGTAGAGCTTGCCGTCGGGGCCGAAGCGCAGGCGCCCGCCGTTGTGGTACTTGTTCCGCAGGATCCCGGAGGCGAGGACCTGCACCGTGCTCGTGTCGAGGCGGTCGCCGACGAGCTTCAGTCGGATCACCCGGTTGTCGGTGGGGGAGGTGTGCATCACGTACAGCCACTGGTCGGTGGTGAACGTCGGCGACACCGCGATGCCCAGCAGGCCGCCCTCGCCGTCCGTGCTCTGCACGTTCGGCACCGTCCCCAGGCTGGTCTTCACGCCCGTCGTGGGGTTCAGGCGGACGATGTCCTGCGCGTCGCGGCGGGAGTAGAGCACGGTCCCGTCGGGGACGGTGGTCAGCCCCCAGGGGATGTCGGTGTCGGTGGCGACCTGGGTGACTGTGCAGAACGCGGTGCTGCAGGCCCCGCCCGTGGTCACGGCGGCAGCGGCGCTGCGAGCGGAGGTGTTGCCCTGCGCGTCGACGGCCGCGACGGTGTACGAGTACGCGGTGTTCGCCGCGAGGCCGCTCTCGGTGAAGGTCGTGACGGGCGCCGTCGCGCCGCTGCCGGCGACCGTGCCGACCTGCGCGGAGCCGCGGAAGACGGTGTAGCTGCGGACCCCGACGTCGTCGGTGCTCGCGGTCCAGGTGAGGGTGACGGCCGTGCCGGACGCCCGCGCGGTGAGCCCGGTCGGGCTCGTCGGCGCCTGCGTGTCGGTGCTGCACTGGGGGATGGTCACCGCGACGGTGGCGCTGGCCTGTGAGACGTTGCCGGCGGCGTCGCGGGCGTTCACGTAGAGGCCCCACTGCGCGCCCGGCACCACGTCGAGGCCGGTGGACAGGACGTTCCCGGCGACGGACTTCATGAACTGGCCGTCGTGGTACACGTCGTACCCCGCCACTCCGACGGCGTCCGTGGACGCGTTCCAGGAGAAGATCGCCGTGCGGCAGGCGAGGTTCGTCACCCGCGGGCTCCCCGGCGCGGACGGGGCCGTGGTGTCCGCGACGGCCGCGCTGGTCCGCCACTGCTGCCAGTCGCCGCCGGCGCAGGCCGCGATCTGCACGGACGAGCGGTTCGCCGTCTTGCGGTCCTTCACGCTCAGGCAGAGGCCCGAGGCGACGGCGCGGATCGTGCCGTCGCTCTCGACTCGCCAGCGCTGTCCGTCTCCGCCGACGCAGTCCGAGATCTGCACGTCGGCGCCTGCCGTCCTCGCGCGGTTGCGCACCTCCAGGCACTTCGCGCCGCCGTAGACGGTGATCTCGCCGGTCGTGGCGATCGTCCACTTCTGGTTGGCGCCGCTGTTGCAGTCGTAGAGGACGACGATCGTCCGGTTCGCGGTCGACCCGTTCGGCACGTCCAGGCAGCGCTTCGACGCGACCCCGATGATCGGGCCGACCACGGGAGCTGCCGCTGCTGCCGCTGCGGCCGCCGCCTGCGCCGGAGCGGGCGCCGCCTGGGCGGGAGCGCCCGAGACGATGAGCGCGACGGCCAGCACGGCGACGGCGAGACTGCGGGGGACAGCGGATCGGCGGACAGTGGATCGCATCAGCGGGTTCCTCCAAAGACGGAGCGATCGCGCGCCTGCACGGCTCGCCCAGTGCCGACCATGGCACTCGAGGCGATCCGCGACAACGGGTCCCGGCCGTCATCTCGCGCCGTCCCTACCCCCCGAACGAGCGAGACCCGTCACCCCACGACCGGAGACCGCGGTCCTCCGCCAGCGGCCAGGGCGCCGGTCGCAGACGACTCGTCATCAGCCTCCGCGAGAGCTTCAACAGTCCGTCGGCAGCAAAGGGACATGCGCATCGGCGGGTCGACCGAGCCCTCTCGAGCGATCGCTGTCCTCTCGCCGGCACGAGCTGCGAGTGCGCAGCGCACGACAGCGGTTCGCGGCACAGCGCCTAGGACGAGCACGAGCGGAGAACATGACGGGGTGAGAACACCATCACCGCGTCGCTCAGGCGGCTCGCTGCGCGCGGGCACAGGCGATCTGTCAGAACGCTCGGGGTCTCGTCGTGTCGGGGCTGCCCCGTGAGTGGCAGAGCGAAGCGTTTCTGCGCGTTCATCGGCCTCGCCTCTGCCGTCGCCGGTGCACTCCTCGGCTACATGCTGCGCGGTTTCCAGCCGCCCTCAGTGGTCGACGACCAGTTCTGGCGCGATGCTCTGACCGGTCCGCCGATCGCGGGCCTGTTCGCCGTCGTCGCCGCGGCGATCGCCTTCTTCCCGGCGTACCGCTCCACCGCCATCGCCCGCGCGAACGCCGCACGCGAGCAATGGTGGAAGCGGGCGGAGTGGGCGCTGGGTCTCGCCGGTTCGGACGACCTGACGGACCGTGAGGTCGCCAACGATGCGCTCCACGCGTTGCTCGACGAAGCGACCGCGACGGAGGGCCGGATGATCATTCGCACGATCCAGAACCTGCAGAGCAGAGCGAGCATGGACACGCTGCCCGAGGCGACGGAAAATGGAAGACGGAGGTGGTTCCCGTGGTCGAGGTGATCAGGCGAGCGAACAGCCTGCAGCGTCGGATCGCTGCGGGACAGGCAGATCCGATCAGCGACCGCGAGCGTGAGCAGCTCGAGGAGCTGCGCCAGACGTTCATCCGCCGCTTCGGGAAAGAGCCAGACGCCCGGCCGACCAGGAAGACGGCCTGACGGCTCCCGGTCAGCCGGCCCGGCTCAGCCAGAAGTCGACCGTGTCCGGGGAGGGGCGATCGGTGACGCGGACGACGTCGACGAACTCCAGGACGGTGTCGGGAGATTTCTGGAACGTGGGCCAGCGCTCCTCGCCGGGGGTGTCCGGCTCGTCGCCTGCGACGAACGCGAGCCACCTCCGCACCGTGGTAGGCGCCGAAGCGGTCCAGGCCGCGGTCGGGTCGGGTGCGGGTGGAGGAGTAGACGCGGACGGGACCCTGCCCCGGTGCGCCCGCCACGGCCGCCCGATCGGTGTCGAGCGCGAGGGCCGTGAGGGGGCTCGATCGGGTCCGCCCGACAGGAGGACACGCACAAGAGGGACGACGAGATCCGATGACCGATGAGGCACGGGTCGACCAGAGCAGGAGCGACGAGACGGAGAGCGACGAGCAGATGCACGACGAGGCGCTCCTCCGGGGCGACGGCGGGCTCGAGCGGCTGTGGACGGGCGCCGTCTGGAGCGAGGGGCCGCTGTGGATCCCGGCCGAGGGGGGCCTGCGCTGGAGCGACGTCCCGAACGACCGCATCCTGCAGTGGGACAGCGCGACCGGGGAGACCTCGGTGCACCGCGAGGGCGTGGAGTTCACCAACGGCCGGCTCCTCGACGCCGACGGGAGCGTCGTGCAGTGCTCGCACGGGCTGCGCCGACTGGAGCGCGAGCGGCCGGACGGCACGGTCGAGGAGCTCGTCTCGAGCTGGGACGGCGGCCGGCTGAACTCGCCCAACGACGTCGCGGTCGCGCCCGACGGCTCCTACTGGTTCACCGATCCGGACTACGGCATCCGGCAGCCGGCCGAGGGGCACCCGGGCGAGCGCGAGTACGAGAAGCGCTGGGTCTTCCGCTGGAGCGCCGAGGACGGCCTCACGCCGGTCGTCACCGACATCGTGCAGCCGAACGGCATCGCCTTCTCACCGGACGGCGCGACCGTCTACGTGACCGACACCGCGATGAGCCTCGAGGACGGCCCCGGACACTGGATCCGCGCCTACGACGTCGTCGACCGCGGCGCCGGCGCCCGCGACGGCCGCCTCTTCGCGGTGATCGAGCACGGCCTGCCCGACGGGATCGCCGTCGACGAGCGCGGCCGGGTGTGGTCCTCCGCCGGAGACGGCGTGCACGTCTTCGCCCCGGACGGCGCCGAGCTGCTGTTCGTGCCCGTGCCGGAGGTGGTGGCGAACGTCTGCTTCGGCGGACCGGACGGCACCGACCTCTTCATCGCCGCCACCACCAGCCTCTACCGGCTGCGGACGCGCAGCCGGGCCGCGGGGGCCTTCCCGGCGTAGTGCGAAGCACCCCGCCTCCCGGGGACCGCGGCCGCAGGGCGCTCCGGAGAGCTCGGCCGCGCTCCGAAGCGCAGGACTCATCGGCTGAGCCGCCCCCACTCCTCGTCCGTGATCGCGAGCACGGAGCCGTGGCTGGCACCGGGCGGCAGCGCGAAGTCCTCGGCGAGCGTCCACGCGTCCGTGTCGAGCGCGGCACCGACGAACGGCAGGTAGCGGCGCAGGCCGAATTCGTCGATGAGCAGGACGACCGGTCCGCCATCGGCCGCGGGCACGACGATCGGGCCCTCGCCGTGCGCGACGCCCGGCCGGTCGGCGGTCCCGGCGCCGACGCGGTCCTGCACGAGCTCCCACTCGGTGGCGCGCAGATCCCGCGAGCGCTCCACCGTGATGAACTTCGCCGCGGGCGTGTCCGAGGCGGGGCTGCGCTCGTCCTTGACGAACCGGTACCACCACTCGCCCTCGCGCACGACGGTGGCGTCGATCACCGAGTGGCCGGGGTCGCTCCAGACCACGGGCTCGGACCACTGCCGGAAGTCGCGGGTGGTCGCGGCGAGCATCCGGTTGTAGGAGTCGCCGCGCTCGGCGCCGTCGCCGTGCAGCTGGGAGGCCCAGAACACGAGGTACTCGCCGCGCTCGGCGTCGAAGACGGCCTCGGGCGCCCAGGCGTTGCCGGCCGCGGACGGAGCGACGAGCTCCAGGCGCGGCTCGCCCCAGGTCACCAGGTCCGCGGACTCCCAGACGACGATGCCGCGGCTGCCGTGCCGCTGCTCCGCGTCCCAGAACTCCCGGGTGTCCTGCCCGTGCGCCCGCATGTCCGTGCCGAGGAGGTAGAAGGCCGCCGTCTCGCCGGGCAGGCCGGCGGCGCGTAGGAGGAACGGATCGCGCACCCCGCCGCGTCCGCCGGTCCAGCGCAGCACGGGCTCGCCGCCGCGGAGCGCCTCCCAGTGCAGCGGGTCGTCGGCGACGCTCCGCGCGAAGCGCACCTGCTCGCCGTCCGGGTCGTTCTGCGAGGTGAAGTAGGAGAAGAGGTAGCGGGTCATCCCTTCACACTGCCCTGCACGAGTCCGGAGACGATGTGCCGCTGCATCGCGATGAAGAACACCAGCATCGGCAGCAGGACGATCACGCTGAGGGTCATGAACACCGGCCAGTTGGTGGTGAACTGCCCGACCGCCGAGTAGACCTGCAGCACCAGCGTCTGCTTCGCGGGGCTGGAGAGGAAGACGTTCGGCGTGATGAAGTCGTTCCACACCCACATCGTCTGGAAGACGCCGACGGTGACCAGGATCGGGCGGATCAGCGGCAGGATCAGCGACCAGTAGATCCGGAACGAGCCGGCGCCGTCGATCCGGGCGGCTTCGATGATCTCGGTGGGCACCGTCCTCATGTAGCCGAGGATCAGGAAGTAGCAGAAGATCGCGCCCGCGCTGTAGAGCACGATCAACCCGTTGAGGTCGTCGACGAGCCGGAAGGTCGTCAGCATCCGGTAAAGGGGGATCAGCGTCGCCTGCCCCGGGACGAGGAAGGCGATGACGAGGATCACGCCGAAGACGACGGCCACACGTCCGCGGGCGATGATCATCCCGAAGGCGGCGAGCGAGCCGATCAGCAGCATCAGCGCGATCGAGAGGACGGTCACGTAGAGCGTGTTGCCGAAGCTCTGCAACAGGGGCGTGGTCTGGAAGACAGTGACGTAGTTGTCCAGATTCAGCGTCGACGGGAGGGCGAGCGGGGCGTTCGCGGTCTCGGTCTGCGTCTTGAAGGTGTTGACGACGATGTAGTAGAACGGCACGGCCATCAGCGCCGCGATCGGCAGCATGACCGCCGTCAGCAGCAGGCGGCTACGCTGCAGCAGGGGGTTGCGGGTGCTCATGAGTACCTCCTCTCGAGGCGGCGCGAGGCGGCCAGTTGGACGACGACGACGAGGGCTACGACGATCAGGAACAGGACGGCCAGCGCGGACGCCTGGCCGACACGCGACTGCGCGATGCCGCTCTCGATCAGCGACTGGGTGAGCGTGCGGGTCGAGAAGCCTGGTCCGCCGCTGGTGAGGGTGAAGGGCAGGTCGTAGACCTTCAGCCCGTTCGTCATCAGCAGCAGCTGGCTCACCGAGATCGCCGGGACGAGCATCGGCAGGGTGATGGAGCGGAAGGTCTGCCAGCCGGTCGCGCCGTCGATCCGGGCGACCTCGTAGTAGTCCTGCGGGTGGCCTGCAGGTAGGCGAGGTAGAGGATCGCGTGCCAGCCGGTCTGCGCCCAGATCGCCACGGCGATGACCGAGATCTGCGCGAGCGTCGAGTCCGAGAGCCAGCCGATCGGCGCGATGCCGGCGATTCCGTCGAGGGCCGAGTTGAGCACTCCCGAGCCGAGCGGGCTGAGGATGAAGCCCCAGACGAGACCGAGGATCGCCACGGACGGCACCGCCGGGAAGAAGAAGACGCTGCGGACGATGTTCCGGCCGAGGAAGCGGCGGTTGAGCACGAGCGCGAGCGGGATCGCGAAGGCGGTGACGAGCACCGTCGTCGCGAGTGCGTAGCTGAGGGTGAAGACCAGCGCCTGCAGCATCGAGGGGTCGCGGAAGATCGACGCGTAGTTGTCGAGGCCGATGAAGCTCGGCTCGGAGTAGCCGTCGAAGTCGGTCAGGCTGAACCAGAGCGACTGCCCCATCGGGATGACGTAGAGCACGACGAAGACGATCGCGATCGGCACGAGGAAGAGGCCGCCGGCGAAGCTCTCCCGGAAGCGGGCACCGCGGGCGCCCGGGAGGTCGGCGATCGCGCGGGCGGCGAGCGGTTCCGTGGGGGCGGTCCCGCTCCGGCTTAGCGGAGTGGTGAGTGCCATCGTCGGCACGTCCTTTCAGAGGGGGGCGGCGGGGGGGGGGGGGGGGGGCGCCCGCGGGGGGGGGGCCCCCCGCCGCGGGGTCAGCGCGGCAGGATCAGCGCAGGGAGGGTCAGCGCAGGGAGGGTCAGCGCAGGGAGGCGAGCTTCGTGTCCATCGCCTGCGCGACCTCCTCGGGGGAGAGCTGACCCTGGATCAGCTGCTGCAGGAGCGCCGTCACCTCGGTGCCCAGCGCGGCGTTGTTGTCGATCCAGGAGACCTGGGGGAGGTAGAACTGCCCGTCGCGGACGGCGGGGGCCATCGTGTCCAGGGCGGGGTCGAGGGTGGGAGTGAAGTCCTTCGTGGTCGTGATCGAGGCGGTCGCCTTCTGGTACTGCTCGATGCCCTCCGTCGAGAGGAGGTAGGAGACGAGCTTCGCGGCGGCCTCCTGGTGGGTCGACTTCGCGTTGATCGCGTAGCCGGGCGAGACGGCGCCGGCCCAGTACGAGGCGGAGTCGCCGGGGACCGGCATGAAGGCGATGTCCAGATCCGGAGCGGTCGTGCGGACCGTCCCGAGACCCCAGGAGCCGGTGGTGGTCATCGCGACCTTGCCGGTGGCGAACTCCTGGGTGACGGCGTCCCCGGTCAGGCCGACGACCGTGGGAGGCTCGACCCCGGACTCGAAGAGCTCGCTCCACTGCGTCAGCGGCTCGGTCCAGGTGTCGGCGAAGGTCGTCTTCCCGGACCAGATGTCGGCGTCCATGGTGCCGCCGAGCTTCTCGTTCTGAAGGCCCAGGAGGGCTGCCAGGCTGATCGGAAGCTGGTCGCCGGCCTCGTAGAACGGCGTGATCCCCGCATCCTTCAGCTTCTGACAGAGGTCGAGGAACTCCTCCCAGGTCGCCGGGGGAGCGGTGAAGCCGACCTGCTCGAGCAGCGCCGCGTTGTAGAGGATGCCGCCGCCCCAGGAGGCCGGCGCGGCGCCGTAGAGGGCGTCGTCGCGGGAGTAGGTCTGCTTCGCCGCGTCGGCGAGCTGCTCGGCGAACGGCTGGTCGGCGAGGTCGGCGACGAAGCCGCCGTCCATCAGCTGCGTCTTGTTCTCGGCCGTGATGATGAAGACGTCGGTGCCGGTGTTCGAGCCGAGCTGCGTCTGCAGCTTCGAGATGTACTCCGCGACGGGCGGCGCGTACGACATCTGCACGTCGATGTCCGGGTTCGCCTTCTCGAAGGCGGTGATGATCGGCTCCATGGTCGCGGCGTTGTCCCAGGAGAGGAAGCTGACGGAGTTCGCGTCGCCCGACCCGGCGCCGGAGCAGCCGGTCAGTGCGAGCGCGGTCGCGGCGACCACGCCGAGGCCTGCGAGCAGCCGGCGGGGGCCCGGACGGTGCGCGGGGAGGGACGGACGGCCGGCGGCGCGGACGGAGGATGAAAGCGGCATTGCTTCTCTTTCTCGCAGGGGTGGATCGAGGCGGGGGTGGAGAGGGGTTCGAAGGGGCGTCTCTCAGGCGGAGACGCCGAGCGTAGCGACGCGGGTCGACCCCGGGACGATCTCGGGGATCGTGCCGTCGGGGGAGTGGCGGAAGGTGTCGAGGGCGATCTCGCGCCGGTAGCCGTTGCCGCCGGGGATCGCGAAGCGGTGGTAGGCGATCACCCACTCGTCGGCGCTGACGCGGAGGACCGAGTGGTGCCCCGTCGCGAGGACTCCGCGGCCGGCGTCCTTCTGCAGCAGCACGCCGCGATCCGTCCACGGCCCGCGCACCGAGGGCGACGTCGCGTAGCGGACGCGGTAGTCGGCCTCGCGGGTGTCGTTCTCCGACCAGGACAGCACGTAGACGTCGCCGGCCCGGTGCAGCGAGGGAGCCTCGCGGAAGCCGGTCGGCGTCCAGGCCGTCTCCGTCGCAGGGTCGAACGACACCATGTCGTCGTTCAGCACGACCAGGTGCGCGACGGAGTTGCCCCAGAGCAGGTAGGCGGTGCCGTCGTCGTCGACGAAGACCGATGGGTCGATCGCGACCCCGGCGTACGCGCCGCGGGCCACGAGCGGCCGGCCGGAGTCGACGAAGGGTCCGGCCGGACTCGCGGAGACGGCCACTCCGATGCTGTCGTCGGCCGTGAAGTAGAGGTAGTAGCGCCCGTCCCGGCCGACGACCGCGGGGGCCCAGGCGTGCCCCTCGGCCCAGTCCGTGCCGCGGGCGACGGAGAAGATCTCGCCCTCGGCCCGCCAGGTCACCAGGTCCTCGGAGGAGAAGGCCTCGAACGCCGTGGCGGACCAGCCGTCCGTGCCGTCGGTCGTGGGGTAGAGGTAGAACCGGCCGTCGAGCGACACCAGGGAGGGATCGGCGTAGTGGCCCGGGATGGCGGGGCTTCCGGCCGTCCTCGTCGTCGTCTCGGTCGTCATCGGCCGCACTCGCTTCCTCGGCGCCCTCGCCGAACTTGTATCGATACACAAATCATCGAGCGGCGGCGCGATGCTGTCAAGAGTGGATTTGTATCGATATCGTTTCCCGTGCCGACCACTCGACCGGCGACGACCAGGAGGTGCTCGATGGCGACCATCCGAGACGTGGCGACGGCGGCGGGGGTCTCGCCGATGACGGTCTCGAACGTGATCAACAACCACCCGCACGTCAAGGCGACGACGCGCGAGAAGGTCGTCCGGGCGATGGACGAGCTCGACTACCGGATTAATGTGGCCGCCCGGAACCTGCGCGCGGGGCGGACTTACACCATCGGACTGGCGGTCGCCGAGATCGACCGACCCTACTGGGGCCAGCTCGCCGCGCGCATCATCGCCGAGGCCCGCGTGCACGGTCTCTCCGTGGCCATCGAGCAGACCGGAGCCCGTCGCGAGAGCGAGATCGACGCCCTCCGTGCCTCGCGGAACCGGATGTACGACGGCCTGATCCTCAGTACCGTCGGCCTCGGCGCCGCCGACGTCGACAAGCTCCGGGTCGACTACCCGGTGGTCATCCTGGGGGAGCGGATCTTCGACGGCCCGGTCGACCACGTCGCGATGGCGAACGTCGACGGCGGCGCGCTGGCCACTCGGCACCTGCTCGAGCAGGGCTGCCGGCGGATCGCGATCCTCGACGAGCGCACCGACGGCGAGCCCAGCGCCGCCAGCCTGCGGTATCGGGGCTACGCCGACGCGCTGGCCGCAGCCGGGACCGAGGCGGACCCGGCGCTCTTCCTCCCGGTCACCGCCTTCACCCTCGCGGCCGGGCGCGACGCCGTCTCCCGCGCGTTGGCGCAGGGCGCCGACTTCGACGGCCTCTTCTGCGTGACAGACACCCTCGCTCTCGGCGCGCTGCGGGGGCTCGCGGACGCGGAAGTCGCCGTCCCGGATCGGGTGAAGGTGATCGGCTTCGACGACCTCGAGGAGAGCGGCTTCTCCGTTCCGTCGCTGTCGACGATCGACCCCGACCACGCGGCGATGGCTCGGGCCGCCGTCGAGCTGCTGGTCAGCCGGATCGACGCCGGTCGCGCCGGCGGCGCCGCCCCCGTCGAGTTCGTCAGCACCGTGCACGTCGTCGAGCGCGAGTCGAGCCGCGCGGCCCCGCCCGCGCGCCCCTAGGCCGAGCCGGGTGTACCGGTCCCGGGAGGCGCCTCGACGATTCGCGGGAACTCGGAACCAGGGCCTACGAGCGCGTCGACGGAGAAGTGGATGTCGAAGACGACCGCTGGGCCGACGTCATGCGGAGGCACTCGAGCCCGGGGGCTTCCTCACGAGGGCGGTGATCTCTTCTGGGGAGATCACCCGGTCGGCGAGCTCCTCGCGAGCTCGGTCCTGCAGCCCTCGCATCTTCTCGGCACACATGTCGTGCGCCATCCGGTTCATCGCCACCCGAAGGAACTCGGACCGGTTGCCGTGACCGAAGTGGTCGACGAGGGCCTGCAGTTCGGCCTGGTCCTCGTCCGCGATCACGGCACTCTCAGCTCGTGCAGGGGATCCCTGCTCGCCGCCCGCTGAGCGGGGAGCAGAGCGGCGACGACGGAGACCACGATCGCCAGAGCGCCCGTGGCGACCAGGAAGTCGACGCCGGGGAGCGGGTCGCCGCCGGCCACCAGGAGCACGGCGGAACCCGCCGTCCCCAGCAGAGCGCCGACCGTCGCGACGAGGAGGACCTGACAGACGACGAGCAGGACGATGAGGCCTCTCGTGGCGCCGAGAGCCCTTCGGCGTCCGAAGTCCTTGCGTCGCATCAGGACGAGACCGTACTGCGTCGCACCGACCAGGACGGCGCCGGCGCCGGCGATGAGACCGACGAGATCTCGCCCGAAGCCCCCGAGAGTGCCCTCGAGAACGGCGCGCAGGTCCGCGTACCGAGCGCTCGTGGTCACGGTGACGCCCTGCGGGTCCGTCGGAGCCAGAAGGGAGCCGATCGCTCGCGTCAGCGGGCGGATCATCTCGGGATCCGAAGCGATGACGATCACGTAGCCCACACTCCCGGTCGAGGACGGAGGCATCGGGACCAGGACGGACGGGCCGAGGAAGGACAGGTACTCGGACGAGGTGAAGGTCCCGACGACGTCTACCCCGGCGCCACTGCCGGTCGAGACCGAGCCGGTCTCCTCGGCGAAGCCCAGAGCCGCGAGCGCGTCCTCGGACGCCCACGCCGATCCGCGGGGGAAGCGCGCCGACTCGATGCCCAGCTCTGCGAAGTCGGAGGACCACACCGATCGAAGAGCGACCTTCCTCCCCTCCGCGATCCGGGAGTTGCCGACGTCACTGGCGTCCGAGAACGCGGCCGCCCACTGCACTCCGGAGAGTCGGGAGATCCTCTCGAGTGCGTCCGACGACAGGCCCGCCTGCGCCTCTCCGCGGACCAGGATGGACCGCGTCCCCGCCGAGTCCACCGTCGCGAGAACGCTCTGCTCCGCTCCCACGGTCCGTCCGGTCGTCAGAACGATCCCGGCGCACATCGCCACCACCATCACCAGGGTGAGGAGGGAGGTCACCGGTTGCGCGAGCGAGGAGGCGAGGGCCTCCCGGAGCACGGGCAGGACGAATCTGCGTTTCACAGGCGGATCCTCCGATCGCAGGAGGCGACGACCGTCTCGTCGTGAGTGACCACGATCACCGAGGATCCCGAGCGGGCGCGCTCTCGCAGTGCGTCGACGACCGCCGCCGCGGAGCCCGGATCGAGATTCCCCGTCGGCTCGTCCGCGAGGAGGATCGTCGGATCGTTGATGAGTGCCCGGCACAGTGCTATCCGCTGCGCCTGGCCGCCGGAGACCTGGTGGGGTCTCGCCGAGGCGCGCAGGGCGACCCCGAAGCGCTCCATCAGCCCGTGCGCCGCGAGTTCCACTGCCGAGTTCCTGCACCCGCGATAGAGAGCCGTCTCGACGATGTTGTCGAGGACCGTTCTCGTGGGATCCAGAGCGGCGTCCTGAAAGACGAACCCGATGTTCTCGGCTCGGTACTCCGACCTCGATCGATCGCTCATGCCACTCACATCGACGCCGTCGATCCGGACTCGTCCCGATTCCGGAGTCGCCATGAGGCCCAGGATGTAGAGCAGGGTCGACTTGCCCCTCCCCGACGAGCCGGTGATCGCGACCATCTCGGAGTGCGTCACGGCAGCACTGAAGTCGGTCAGTATCCGAGGACCTCGTCGATAGCGGAAGCCGATGCTCTCAGCAGTGATCATCGGGGTGCGGCGTCATCGCCGTAGACGCGCACTTCCACGCCCTCCACGAGACCGGTCACGACCGAGACGCCCTTCGCGGCAGCGACGACCTCGACACGATGCCTCTCGCCGGCCGAATCGGTCACTTCGAGATCCCCGTTCACGTCGGTCCGGATGCTCGCGGTCGGGACGGTCAGACCGGATGTCTCGGGTGTCGTCGTGAGGAGGACGGGGAGGAGGGTGTCCTGCGTCACATCGAGATCCGCGCACTCCTCGCCGCAGATGACCTCGCCGTCCACGCCGGCGAGCGCTATCGACACCCCGACCTCGGGTTTCACCTCCTGGACCGCCGTCACCGCCCGCCAGGGTCCGTCCGGTCCGGTGATCTCCGCCGCGACTCCCACGCCGATCTGGGCGGCCTGCGCCGCTGTCGCCGTGACGGAGAAGGTCGGAGTCTTCGGCAGCGTCCTCGCGACGACCTCGCCGCCCGAGACCACTGCTCCTCGAGCGATAAGGGTCTCGTCGACGACCAGCCGGGTCGGAACCTCGGGCACGAAGACCAGATCGCCCCGTCGGACGACGCCGTCCACCGGAAATCCTGCGGCCTTCTGCCACTCCTTGATCGCGGCCGCGGTCCGACGCCCGGGTGCACCGTCCGCAGCGCCGCGGTAGAACCCGAGGTCGCCCAGCAGCTCCTGCAGCTGCTCCACGTCCTCGCCCTCGCTCGTCCCGTCGATGTCCCGGAACGCGGGGATCACGCCGCGCGCGAGAACCACGGGCCGAAGGTCCACGGTGTAGAGCTCCTCGCCCTGGTCGGCGACGTCGCCGGGCACATGACTCACCGTCGTCACCGTGCCCTGCGCCGAATTGGTCCCCGCGGGGGACTGGGTCCAGTGGGCGGTCGCCACCAGGTTCACCGCCGCGCCGACAGCACCGGCGCGAGCGACAGCGGTCGTGTAGTCGGTCCCCGCCACGACCTCCTCCGCGGGCGCGAAGATCACCGCTCCGGCCCAGACACCCGCCGCGGCGGCCAGCACCACCAGGCAGGAGGCGAGAGCCGCGACGGGGGAGAGAAGACCTCTCCGAGGCGATCGATCGGCTTTCACCAGCACAGTCCTTTCACCAGCACGGTCCTTTCACCAGCAGAGGCCTTTCGCACGGAGATCGGTCGGAGGACGACTGTCACCCTCCGACCGACCACGCCTGATCAGCGATTGCTGATCGAGGGCGAGAGCTCTCTTACTGGTAGCAACTCGCGCCCGAGCTGTTCAGGCTGGCCGTGCCGTTCGTTCCCACACTCCAACTCGAAACGCCGCGGAACGCCGACTGGGAGAACGTGCTGTGCGTGCCCGGCGAGTTCTCGGACGAACTGAAGTCCTGGCCGTAGGTTCGGCCATCGGTCGACGTGTACCCGTGAAGAATTCCGCCGTCCCCGTCGTTCGACGTCGAATAGACCGCCGTGATTCCTACCGTCCGGATGCCGCCGCACGAGTAGGACGCAGCGCTGGCCGCCGTTGGGACCACCAGTGTCACCGCGATTCCGCCTACCAGAGCCAGTGCCGCTGCAGGAAGCAGTCTTTTCATTGTGTTCTCCATTCTGTTGGTGCCACGACATGCGTGACGGTGGTGGAGGCGGTCGCAGTGTTCAAGCGTGTGGAGCAGCGAGGCGCTCATCACTCCCCGAAGTAGCCCGGAGGCGTTTGCGGGCAGTCCCTATTGAAGGTCAGCCACTGCGTCTTGCCGGTCGGCTCGTAGCTGAGGTAGGGACTCCATGCGTCTCGCGAGTTGATGGTGTCGCGGAAGGTCTCATAGGTGGGCGCCTCCGGCACGTCGATGTCGTGACTCTTCAAGCACTCGATGAGGTCGTGTGCGTAGTAGTGGTAGAGGTACTCGTACTGCGCTTCGGTCGGTGGCGTGTCGAATCTCGGATCCATCGGGTACTGCGCTCTGCACGCGAACAGGGCGATGTCGTGAGTCTGCGTCTGCTCCGTGGGGAAGGAGCCGTAGTCGAGTCCGCCGTCCGGACCAGCCTTGGTCTCCGGAAAGCCGACTGAGACCATGCAGTCCGCGATCGCCGACGTCGACTCCACGGGGTTCACGGTGCGGATCACGTCGACCTCGGGTCGGACAGCGTCCGGATACTTGACTGCCAGCTCAGCCCAGTCTTGATCCTGCTTCTCGGCCAGTGCGCGCTCCACCTCAGCAGCCGGGAGCGGAGCGACAGTGGGCTTCGGCGGCGCGGCGTCTCCCGCTGTGCACCCGGAGAGCGAAGCTGCGATGGTGACGATCGAGACGACGGCGACAGCCCTCGTCGCCGATGATCGCAGCGAGTTCTCAGTACGGATCCTCATGTGTCTGCCTCCACTGAAGGACCATACTGGTCTGGTCGGCATCGCTGCCTGACTGGCGCGAGACACAGCCGACCTCGTCGCGGTCCGAACCCGATCGCGTCAGGAGACCGTTAGGTTTCCGGATAGGCAGCCGGGAATGCGGTAGAGATGCCCCTGGGCTCGCGGCGACGCGGGGCGCCGACGGCGGAGACGCCGCAGCACGCTCGACGCTCCGAGACCCGTCCCCTTCCGGAACCCTTGATGATCGGACCATCATGTCGACGACGACGACGACCCCCACCAGCCTCCGCCGCTCCATCTCCAACACGTTGAAGGGCTCCGCGGGCAATCTCGTCGAGTGGTTCGACGTCTACGTCTACTCCGTCTTCGCCGTCTACTTCGAGTCGCAGTTCTTCGCTCCCGGCGAGAAGAACTCGACCCTCTACATCTGGGCGATCTTCGCGGTCACCTTCCTCATGCGGCCGATCGGGTCCTGGTTCTTCGGCCGCTTCGCCGACAGGCACGGGCGCCGCCTCGCGCTGACCGTCTCGGTCTCCGTGATGGCCGCCTGCTCCCTCCTCGTCGCGTTCGCGCCGACGGCCGAGTCGATCGGCGGGGGAGCGGTGGTCCTCCTGGTGCTCGCGCGCCTGCTGCAGGGCTTCGCCACCGGCGGGGAGTACGGAACGAGCGCCACCTACATGTCGGAGGCGGCGATCCCCGGTCGGCGCGGCTTCCTCTCGTCGTTCCACTACGTCACCCTCGTGGGCGGCCACGTCCTCGCTCAGCTGACGCTGCTGGTCATGGTGCTGACCCTGCCCGACGAGGCGATCTCGGCCTGGGGCTGGCGGGTGGCCTTCGGCATCGGCGGCGTCGCCGCGGTCGTCGTGTTCTGGCTCCGCCGCAGCATGGACGAATCGCTGGCGACGACCCGGATCGACGCCGTCAGAGCAGGGGAGTCCCGCCGGAGCGGCTCGATGCGGGAGCTCCTCGTCCACCAGTGGCGGCCGCTGCTGCTCTGCTTCGCGGTGACGATGGGCGGCACGGTCGCCTTCTACACCTACTCGGTGACCGGTCCGAGCATCATCAAGAGCGCGTTCGCCGGAGACGACGTCGTCACGGGCACCGTCATCAACCTCATCGCCCTGACGACGCTGATGCTCCTGCAGCCGCTCGGCGGCTGGCTCTCGGACCTCATCGGCCGGAAGACCCTCCTGGTCTTCTTCGGGATCGGCGGAGTGCTCTACACCTGGTTCCTCCTCACCGCCCTGCCGCAGCAGACCGCCCCGCTCGCCGCCTTCGCGATCCTGGTCGGCGGCTTCGTGATCCTCACCGGCTACACCTCCATCAACGCCGTCGTGAAGGCGCAGCTGTTCCCCACGCACGTCCGCGCCCTCGGGCTCGGCTTCGGCTACGCGCTCGCCAACTCGGTCTTCGGCGGCACCGCGCCGCTGCTCTACGCCGGCGCGCTCGGCGCCGACCAGGTGCCGGCCTTCATCGGCTACGCGACCGCCGTGATCGCCGTCTCCCTGGTGGTCTACGCGGTGTTCCTCCGCAACACCGGGCCGAACTGGCTCGACGACGAGGCCGCGATGCGGCTGCGGGAGGAGTCCCGCGGTGCGGAGTCAGCGCGCTCGCGCTCGTGAGCTCGCCTCGGAGCTGGCTGGTCCAGCAGCAGGGCGGATCTCCTCGGCACGGACGCCCGCAGACCTGAGCGGGCGGGAGTCCGTCACCCCTCGGATCGCGTCGTATTGCCCGCTCGTCCCGCGCCCCATGCCGCGCCGAGCCCGAAGAGCGTGTCCACGCCGTAGTGCTCCATCGCGGCGGAGATGCGGCGGCGGCCGGTGCGGGGGTTGATGCCGAGGCGGTTGGAGGCGCTGTCGAGGGTGTTGCCCTGCTGCATCAGGCGCAGGAGCGGCAGCCAGGAGTGCTCGCCGCTGCCCAGCGGGTCCGCGCGCTGCCAGAGCTCGTCGAAGTAGGCGCGGACGATGTTCGCGAGGCCCGCGTGGCGGACTCCGAGCACGCTCGTCGGGGTCGCCTCGCCCCAGACGAAGGGGAGCGCGATGTGGTCGCCGTCGACCCAGAACCAGCCCGGCGGCCGGTCGAGCGAGCGGTACTCGAGCCCGACACGTCCGTAGACGGCCATCCGCTCGAGCACTCGCGGGTCGGCGGCCGCGGACGAGGGGACGATGATGCGCACCGTGTCCCTCTCCTGCAGGGCGTCACCGAAGCGGACGGCCCGGTCGATCGGCGCCGTCATCAGCCGGTCGATGCTGGCGAACACCGCGACCAGGGAGCCCGACGGGGTCCCGACGAGCTCCCACAGCAGGTCCTCCGCGGCGTAGGGTCCGTGGCGCAGCACCGTGGGCACCAGGTCGGCGGCCGCCTCGCCGGTCGACCAGGCGCGGAGCACGGTGGGCAGGTTCTCCAGGATCTTCTCGATGCCGGACATGGCGTCCTCGGCCGCGACCCGGACCCGGCGGGTGTGCACCGAGACGGCCTCGTTCGCCCAGTCCGCGGGCGGGGGATAGGCCAGCAGATCGCCCGCGCCGCCGATGAGCCCCCGGTCGCGGAGCCGCTGCACGGCCGCCGCGACCTGCGCGGGCTCGAGGTGAGTCGCGAGCACCGCGTCCTCGAGCGTCGCGGGCCGCCCGCGCAGCAGGATGCCCAGCAGGGTCTCGTCGTCCATGACTCCCTCTCGGTGACGAACAGTCCGTCTCGGCACGAGAGTGCCGGGACGAGGACTCGCCCACAAGGTGCTCCGGAAGCCGCTCGGACCTGGTAGGGCTGCGGGTCAGCGGGGACGGTCGGCGGCGGCGTCCCGCGTCAGGCGCTGCGGGTCGTCCGCTGGAGCAGGTGGCGCGCGACGTCGACGGCGAGCCCGCGGTCGTGAGTGAGCACGAAGTCGTAGAGCCCGGCCGCGTGCCGAGCCGGGTCGACCTCCCGCGCGACGAGGGT
This sequence comes from Rathayibacter sp. VKM Ac-2927, assembly GCF_022815525.1. Classification (NCBI taxonomy): domain Bacteria; kingdom Bacillati; phylum Actinomycetota; class Actinomycetes; order Micrococcales; family Microbacteriaceae; genus Rathayibacter; species Rathayibacter sp. VKM Ac-2927. The sequence continues at coordinate 277,713 of NZ_JALGRT010000003.1, read as the reverse complement.
CGCGGCGAAGTCGGCGGTCAGGACGACGACGTCCCACTCCGCCGCGAGCGGCTCGTCCTCGTCGATCTCCTGCACCCGGATCGCGGGGGAGAGGGAGTCCGGCGCTCCCGCCGCGAAGGCGAAGACCAGAGCGCACTCCTCCGCCAGCGCGGCGTAGCGGTCGGCGGTGCGCGGCGTGAGGTTCGACCCCTGCTGGAAGGTCGAGAGGAGGATCGCGGAGTCGCCGCTCGCTCGCGCACGCGCCTCGAGGAAGTGGCTCATCTGCAGGAGCAGATCGCGGGAGGAGCGGCGGCTGGGCAGCACGGAGGCCACGATCTCGAAGGGCGTCCCCGCGCCCGCCTCGTCCGCCGTGGGCTCGACGACGTGCCGGAGGAGCGAGGCGGAGGGCGCCGCCGGGACGACCGGGGACGGCCGGCCGAGGAGCCAGCCCTGCCCGTGCGTCGCGCCGATCGCCCGCGCGGTGAGCAGATGCTCCTCGGTCTCGATGCCCTCCGCCACGACGACCACGTCGCGCGCCGCCGTCAGCGTGTTCACGGTGCTCATGATCCGGGCGGCGTCGGTGTCCGCGTGCCCCTGGATGATGCGCATGTCGATCTTGATCACGTCGGGATCGATCAGCGGCAGCAGAGCGAGGGACGCGGGGTCGGTCCCGAGATCGTCGATGGCGATCGCGTGGCCGGCCCGGCGCGCCTCCTCGATCACCGCGAGCAGGCCGCCGGGCGAGGCCAGGAGGGCGCGCTCGGTGACCTCCAGGACGATCGGCGCGGGGGAGGCGACCTGCTCGAGGAGGCCCCCGCGCAGCGACTCCGCCTCCACGTTCACGAAGAGCGCGTGCGGAGTCGTGAGACCCGCCGCGGTCGCGGAGCCGAAGGCGCTCCGCCAGCAGGCGCCGTCGAACTCGGCGATCCGGCCGTCGGCCTGCGCCGCCTCGAGGAGCTCGAACGGGAACGCGTCCCCGCCGGCCCCCCGGACCCGCGTCAGCGCCTCGTACGCCGCCGGCCGACGGGTGGCGAGGTCGACGATCGGCTGGAAGACGGTCGTCAGGACGGGGGAGTGCACGGCCGCGATTCTACGGGCGGGACGGCGGGTCGCCTCCGGCGCACGGCCTCGCCGACCGGCCCCTTCCGAGGGCGGCCGAGGACTCGCTGCGTCCCCGGCACCGGAGAGAGCCGGGAGCCTGGAGGAGCGTCAGCGACGGGAGCGGCCGAGCGCCTCCTGCAGGAGGGGCCGAAGGGCGTCGCCGTCGACGCCGCGCACGACCGGGACGCCGGCGACGTCGTCGACGTCGGGCGCCGCTCCGGGACGGGCCGGTGCGACCCTTCGCAGGGCGATCGCGGTGACGGCGTCCGGGTGGCGGCGGGCGAAGTCGCTGTAGAGCTGCGGGTCGTGCTCGCCGTCGTCGCCGACGAGGACCCAGGAGAGGTGGGGGAGGTCCTCGCGCAGGCGGGCGAGGCAGTCCCGCTTGTGCTCCTCGCCGTCGCGGAACCACCGCCGCGGGCTCGTGCCCCAGTCGGTCATCAGGACCGGTCCGGCGGGGAAGCCGCGCCGGGCGAGGAACCGCGAGACGACGCCCGCCAGATTCCACGGCCCGTTGCTCACGTAGACGACGGCGGTCCCGTCCTGCCCGGCGATCGCCTCCTGCAGCAGCTCCGCCATCCCCGGCACCGACCGCCGGGTGGCGCTCGTCGTCGAGAAGGTCCGCCAGGCCGCGCGCGCCGGATGCGAGATCCCAGTCACCCACACGGTGTCGTCCACGTCGCAGACCACCCCGCGGGCGGGCTCCGAGGTGACCACGTGCACCGTCACCGGAACGGGAGCACGCCCTGCGACCTGCAGCAGGGCCTCCGCCGGCCCGGGCTCGAGACCGTCGGGAACGGCGAAGCGCGCGTCGACGATCCCCGCGTCGTCGCTCGTCCCCGTGGCGCTCGCGCCCGCGAACTCGATCCGCACCGGCACTCCGGGGCTCTCGAGGGTGAGCAGGCGGTGCCAGGCGCGCAGTCCCCGCCGTGCGGACGGCTCCACCGCGGCCGGGGCGAGGACGACCCGCGCCAGGACCCGCGCCGTTCCCGCGCTCGCGTAGCCGGAGAAGGGGAGCAGCGCGGGGGACCAGCCCTGCTTCCGGGCCCGAGCGGAGAGACGACCGCGCAGCCCGGTCTCGGCGCGGTTCGCGACGGAGAGCGAGACGCTGCCGAGGCGGCGGAGGACACGGGGCGGAGTGGGCATGGGGCACGCTACCCCGGGCCCCGCTCGAGCGCGAGGAGAGCCGACCGCTCGGCCGGCCGGGGCCCTCCAGGACCGCCGATGTCGGTGGTCGTTCGTAGCCTGCTGAGCAGGCTCGATCATCCGGTCGAGGCCTTCTCCCGACCGTGAGGACTTCTCCAGCTCGTGGGCACACTGCTCTACGGATCCCCGCCCGTCCCCTTCCAGTTCGACGATCGCGCGCTCGTCCACCTCCAGGCGGTGATCCTCGCGAAGCTCCGTCGCGGCGAGGGCTTCTGCTTCCAGCTCCCGATCGGCGCGGCACTCGGCCACGGCCGCCGCACGCTGTGGATGCACCCGTCGACCGCTCTGGCCTTCACCCTCCGCGGCACCGCCGAGGTCGCCCCGAACCCGCTCTGGCTGCGCGCCCTGATGGCGGAGGCGAACAGCAGCCGAGGCCTGAGCGTGCTGCCGGAGCCGCCGGTGGGCGCGCCCGCGCCCTGATCGCATGGGGCGGTCACCCGCGCTCTCCATGCGCGCTTTCACCGCTGCCTGGCCCGAGCCGGGAATCGGGCAACAGGCTGTTGCCCGATTGCCGTGGGGTCATGTCACCGTGCCGCTCGACCGGCTCGACGAACGCGCAGCACGCGACTGGTGCGCGGAAGCAACGGTGGACCGTGGCGGGTCGCCCAACATGCGCTCCCGCCCGCTCATTGCGCAGACATCCGATAATGCACATTATGTCAGTTTGTTCGCACACACTCCGCTCGACGGGCTCCGAGGTGTCGTTGCACACGAGCCTCGGAACCCGCCGGAGTCCCGCCGGCTAGGCGCCGGGTGCGAGGCCGAGCTGCGTGAGGATGCCGAGCTCGTCGCTGCTTCCCCAGCGCTCGGCGAGCTTGCCGTCGACGAAGGTGCTGATCTGCATGCCGCGGATCTTCACGGACTTGCCCGTCGGCGCGTGGCCCTGGAACACACCGGTCTGCGTGCCGGTCAGTGTGTAGGCGAACGCGACGCTGTCGTCGTCCGCGACGAGCTTCTCGACCTCGAGTGCCATGTCGGGGAACGCGGTCCGCAGGTCGCCGAAGAACGCGGCGTATCCCTCCGGGCCGGGTGCCTGGCCGGGCGCCGGGTCGTGATCGACCGAGTCGGGCGCGACGAGTGCGTCGAACGCGGCGAAGTCGCCGGCGTTGACCGCCTCGCCGAAGGCCTGCTGGGAGGCGATGTTCTGCTCGCGAGTCATGTGCTGTCACCTGTTCTGCACCGGTCCGGTGCCTCGAGGAGTGGTGCGGGTCGTCAGCGACGGTACGCAAGCCCGTCGAGGGCGGTACAGGGCTTGCGCGCTCCCCCGGGCGTTTCCCAATGCCGCTTAGCGTAATCGAGATTATGTCAGTTTTTACGTCGAGCGCGCTTGATCCTCATCGGAGGTCAGCGCTCCCAGCGCGTCTGGTTGCGCGATCCGAGTTCAGAGTGCTGTCAGAGCGGCGTCAGAACGCCTGCTTGTCGTACCCCTCCGAAGCGGTGTTCATCGGATCTTCCCATTGGAGGCCGGCGGCGGCCGCGTGGGCCAAGCTCTCGAGGCCGGTGCCGAAGTAGCAGTACCCATGGGTCGTCTCGATCTGCTGGTGCGGCAGCATCACCACGAGTCGCCAGTTGAACAGCATTTTCCAGACCTCGATCGTGAAGGTCTTCGTCTCCTGCAGCCGGAAGCCGTTCTCCGTCCGCACGATCCTCTGCCCCGCGACGTCAGCCTCGGAGCGCAGCTGCTGCTCGAGGTGGTCGAGCGCCTCGGCTCGGGTGCGCAGCATCGCCTTCTGATCCACCATTCCAGTGTCCCGATAGCCGCCCCGTCACCGGGCATTTCATCGGGCGGGTCTTACGGGATACTGCCGCCCGCGCCCGCGCGCGATGCTGTCAGTTTTCGAGGTCCTCTGCACGAGTCTTCGAGGTCCTCTGCACAACACTCTGCTGCGTCAGTTGATCCCGAGGGCCTGTTGCAGCTCGGGCCCGAGGGTGAGGTCGTTGTCGGGATCCGGGACGACTGTCCCGACCTGCACCTCGTAATAGGCCTGCCAGGGATTGAGGAGCGACGCCGGTACCGAGTCGTACGTTTCGAGGAAGAGGACGTACCTGCTGTCGATGTCGAGATTGGGGTCTGGCTCGGCAACGTTGGTGTTCAGCTTGACCTCGATCAGGTCGCCCGGCGCGTACAGCGACTTCGCGTCGGCGAGGACCTTGATCGACACAACTCGGTAGTCGAAACCTTGAATGGCTTCTCTGCGGTCCGAGAGGACGTCGCCCACCACCACGGCATGGGAGCTCTCGGCCATCTCGGTGTCCGAGGAGTACGCAGGGTAATCGCCGTCCGAGCCTGCTGGAGCGCAGCCGCTCGGTGCCATCACTGCCACCGCTGCGACCAGCGCCAGTCCCAACCGACGCGCTCGCTGAGGTGAGGTCCGATCCATGAAGTGACCCTTCTCAGTGTCCGACGCTCGCTGTTGACCGCAGTCAAGCACGAGTGTCGAGCCTCAGCGATGCCCCTCGTCAGCGGAAGTCGTCGCTGGGGCGCGAAGGTAGGCGTAGACGGTCTCCCGGCTAATGCCGTACTCCGTCGCCCGAGCCGTCTTCGACATGCCGGCAGCAGTGCGGTCGCGCAGTTCGGCGGTCTGGGACGGGGAGAGCGATCGGGCGCGGCCGCGGTAGACGCCGCGCTGCTTGGCGAGGGCGATGCCCTCGCGTTGGCGCTCCCGAATGAGTTCGCGTTCGAACTCCGCGAACGCGCCCATCATGTTCAGCAGCAGGTTCGCCATCGCGCTGTCCTCACCAGTGAAGGTGAGCTGCTCCTTCACGAACTCGACCCGCACCCGCTTGGCCGTGAGACGGCGCACCAGCCGGCGGAGGTCTTCAAGGTTCCGCGCTAGCCGGTCCATCGAATGCACGAGCACCGTGTCGCCATCGCGGACGAACCCGATCATCTCTTCGAGCTGCGGACGGTTCACGTCCTTACCGGAGGCCTTGTCCTCGAACACCCGATCCAGCGCCACGCCATCGAGCTGGCGCACGGTGCTCTGATCCAACGTGCTTACACGCACGTACCCGACTCGCTGACCCGACACGGCGCCTCCGACCCCTACTTTGTCCAGTTGAAGTCTAAGAGCCACGAAGGTAAGTGTCAGACAAGCCGCAAAGTGACCCTATTCGGACGCGTCTCAGCGGTAACGCTTGACGTCCAGTTGGGGTGTACTACAGATGGACAGCTGTCCGCCCTCGTGCCCACGTAGCGGTGGGGTCATTTGGTCTCCGCGAGCCGCGGGATGCGCCCTGGCGTCGAGCTGGGGCGCATCCCGTGTTGCGGGTTGGTGGTTACTGCTGGATGAAGGCGAGCAGGTCGGGGTTGATGATGTCGGCGTGGGTGGTCAGCATGCCGTGGGGGAAGCCCTCGTAGATCTTGAGGGTCGCGTTCTGCAGAAGCTCGGCTTGCTTGAGTGCGGCGTCGCGGTAGGGGACGACCTGGTCGTCGTCGCCCTGGGTGACCAGGACCGGAACCGTAATGGCCTTGAGGTCGTCGGTCTGGTCGGTCTCGGAGAAGGCCTTGATGCCCTCGTGGTGGGCCAGGGCGCTGCCGGTCATCCCCTGTCGCCACCAGTTGTCGATGACGGGCTGCGACACGGTGGCGCCCTCGCGGTTGAAGCCGTAGAACGGGCCGGCGGCGACGTCGCGGAAGAATTCAGCGCGGTTGGCGGCCAGCGCGGTCCGGAACCCGTCGAACACGTCGATCGGCGTTCCCTCGGGGTTCGCATCGGTCTGGACCATCAGCGGGGGCACGGCTGAGACCAGGATCGCCTTCGCGACTCGGCCCTGCGGCTGCCCGTACCGGGCGACGTAGCGGGCGACCTGCCCACCGCCGGTCGAGTGGCCGATGTGGACGGCGTTCTGCAGGTCGAGGTGTTCGACGACGGCGTTGACGTCGGAGGCGTAGTGGTCCATGTCGTGCCCGGTTCCGATCTGCGAGGAGCGGCCGTGTCCGCGGCGGTCGCTCGCGATGACGCGGAAGCCGTGTCCGAGGAAGTACAGCATCTGCGCATCCCAGTCGTCCGAGGACAGTGGCCAGCCGTGGTGGAACACGATCGGCTGGGCGTCGGTGGTGCCCCAGTCTTTGTAGAAGATCTCTGCGCCGTCATCCGTGGTCACAAAGGGCATGGTCATCCTCCGATTTCGTGCCGCCGCGGACTGCGTCCGGGCGACGATCATCTGCCGGCTCACGTGCTCGTGAGACGACTGCGGCCGCGGTTGCGGCCCGTTCTCTGAAGCGGACAGCGGTGGCCGCTGCGCGTGTGAGTGGTTACGCGGTCTCGCGGGCCGCGGTCTCGATGACGTCGGCGACGTCGGCCGGGTGGGTGTGCATCACCAGGTGCGGGGCGTCGAGCTCGATGACCGCGCGGACGCCCGCGCGCTGGTAGCCGAAGCGCTCGACCTCCGGGTTGATGGTGTGGTCGGCGGCGGACACGATGCCCCACGCGGGAGTGGTCTTCCACGCCGCGACCGAGGCGGGCTCACCGAAAGCAGCGCCGGTCAGCGGGCGCTGCGAGACGGCGAGCCCCTGCGCGGTTGCACCGTCCACTCCGTCTGCAAATACGCGGGGGAACGCGTCGATGCGCACGGACACGTCGACCCCGTCCTCGCCGCCCTCGACCGAGAACGGGGTGTAGACGAGGTTGGCGGCGAGTTCCGAGTCGGGGAATCCGCCCTGCAGCTGCCCGAGGCTCTCGCCTACTTCGAGCACGTAGCCGGACACGAGCACCAGGGCGATGACGTTCTCGGCGGCTCCTGCGACCGTGATGACCGCGCCGCCGTAAGAGTGGCCGGCGAGTACCACGGGGCCCTCGATCTGCTCGACGAAGGCGCGGATGGAGGCGGCGTCGGCGGCCAGGCTGCGGTTGTACACCGGCGGCACCAGAACGGTGTGTCCGCGGTCGAGTAGCTCGCGGGTGACGGGCGCCCATGACGCGGAATCCGCGAATGCTCCGTGGACGAGGACGATGGTGGGGGTGGTGGGCATGACGAGCCTCCTTCAACGGCCGGGCACCGGTGGTGGAGCGCTTTCACGGCCAGGATCAGAGTGGCCGCGCTCATCAGCGCCTCGCGCCGATTGCGCGGATCGTCATGCTTTCGTTCGCGTCAGAGCATGAGCGGGGGCGACCTCAGGCCTCGGCGGCGGGGTGTCCGCGGTCGCGCCAGGTACTGGGTGCGGAGCCGAAGTGGTGCGCGAAGGCGCGGCTGAGGGCCGACGCCGACCGGAAGCCGCTGCGCTCCGCGACGCTACGAATGCTGACGGCATCGCCCGCCTGGCGCTCGAGCAGAGTGCGCGCGCGGGCCAGACGGGCCGCCAGGATCTCCTCCGCGACAGCGGAACCGTCGCGCTCGAACACCTTCTGCAGGGTGCGCAGCGACACCCCCATCTGCTCCGCGATGACGGAGGGCGTCGTCGACGGGCTGGCTGCGTGGCGGGTGATGTGGTCCCGTGCTCGCCCGAGGAGCATCCGCCGCTCCACGGCCGGCTCAGTGCGCTGATCGAGGACATCGTCGACGAACGCCCGGGTCAGGTCGATCACTGACTGCGCGAACGCCGCCTCCGACGCCGCACCCAGGGGAGTGCGCAGAGCCATCACATACGACGCCATCGAGCCCAACAGCCGAGGTGCCCCCTCCTCCAGAATGAACGTCGTCGTCGACACCGCCTCGACCTCTGCTGGAGTCAACGGAAGCGCGGAGCGCGCTATCCGGATCGACAGGCACCGAAAGTCAGGCGTGACCTCGAACCCCGACACCTGAGGCATGTGACTGACCGCGAGATGCCCGGCGTCGCAAGGAATCTCGAGTGAACCGCGGTGGCTGACGATCGCGCCCGACGTCACGAACGCCCACACAAAGGCGTCCTTCGGATCCGTGTACCCCGATCCAACATCGTCCCGCGCATGCGGCGCCTTCACCTGAGCCAACTGAACCGGCCCCAACGTCTTGGACGCCAGGACCGTCGCCACGGTGGGTGAGAACCCGTGCGAGGTGCGGTCAGCCCGCTCCAGGAAAACCATTACGACCGCCCTTCCGCTGACGTGTGTGCAGAGCATGACACGCGCCCGATGAGGACATGGCAGGTTGATCGTTCACCTGTGCCGATGCGAGTTGAGCGGAACCGTGTTCTGCGCGCACCGTCTGCCAAAGTAGGGCTGGTACGGCGTGTTCAACAGCACGCATCCTGGCTGCCAGGGTGTACTCCAGTTTGGCGAATAACGGCACCTTGACCGTCTCGGGAGCTTTTAAATCGCTACCGGCTGCCCGGTGCGACCGTGATTCACTGATCGACATGAGCTGGAATCGGTCACGAGCGTGTGGATCAAGCACCGCCGTTCTGTTCATCGCCCTCTGCGTCAATGGCTGCGCGCCCGGCGACACCACCAACAGTGGATCTGCGAGCTGCGCAGCGCCGACGATCGAGCTTCAAGAGTCTTCCCTGCATCCCGGTGGGGCGTGATCGGGGTCCTCTGGCTCGTCAACCTGTCAGGAGACGGGTCCCAGGAGAAGGTGCGGCGAGACACCTGCATCGGCGCCCTTGTCGTCAGCATGCTGTTCGTCGTCGGAGCCGTCGTCCTCTGGTTCGTGCCGGTGGACACGAGCAACGATGCTCAGGGGTCGTTCGGCGCTTCCGCTGTCGCCGTCTCAGCGCTGCTCGTCAGCGGCATCCTCGGCCTCGTCCTCACCTTGATCCTCCGGCTCACGATGCCGGGAGAGGCCCGCGTCGATCGCAGGTGACGCTGAGCTCGGACGATCGGGCTCGCCGCAGGCCGCGCAGCGCGGCTCAGCACGCCATCGGAGCGCAGGTCCGGGCCGGGAGCCACTGCGGAAGAACACGAGAGATCCGGTCGGCGCTCCGCCGTACTCTCTCCCCCATGACGGACTACGCCCGACCCGCTGTCGAGGACCGCGTCTTCACCGACGAGGACGGCCGGCCGATCCCCTACGGGAACCGCTGGCGAGGAGGACCACCTCCGGACGAGAGCTACTCCGTCACCCGCGACACCGAGCGGTTCCGACCCGTCCACACGATCGCGGACGCCCTGCTTGAGTACCTCGCTCGCAGCTACGACGTCACGATCGAGGACGACCCGGCCCTCGCGGCCCGGGACGAAGCCGAGATCTCCTGGGCCGCCCGCGCCGTCCGCGTCACCCCGCGATCGGTCGACGCCGCCCCGCTGACAATCGTCTGGACCGTCTTCCCCGGCGTCCTCCTCCACGCCGGAGCACTGCAGCGGTTCAACTACCCCGTCTGCGGCTGCGACGCCTGCGACGACGACTGGACCGCCCTCGCGGACGACCTCGAGCGAACCGTCCTCGACGTCGTCGCGGGACGCTACGAGGAGAGCATCACCGCTCACGACGGCGGCATCACCGTCGCCTACCGCATCGGAGGCGGTGGTGAGCTGGGCATGTCGAGCGGCTACACCAACGAGGAGGGCGTGCATGAGGTGACCAGTCACGACGGGCAGCAGCTGTCCGCGCCCTGGAGCCGGGCGTGGCAGGCCTGGCCGGAACGCAGGCGCTGACGGACGCTCCGCACGGAGTCACCTCAGCAGGAGCGCGCCGGTCGCGGCGACCGCGACCCCGCGCCGCCCTTGACCTCCCTCCCCTATCTTCCTATTCTTCGGTCATGCCCAGACGGAAGCAGGGAGCGGTCCTCCCCCTCGAGCTCGACCTCCTGGACGCGCTCATCGATGCGGGCGAGCCGACGCACGGCTTCGCTCTCGCCGCATCGCTCGCCAGTGGAGACGGCCGGCCGCTCACCGCGCACGGCACGCTCTACAAGGCGCTGGGGAGGATGCAGGAGCGCGGTCTCGTCTCGTCGTCCTGGGAGGACAAGGCGGAGGCGAACGCGCAGGGCCGCCCTCCGCGCCGCCGCTACGAGGTGACCGGCGAGGGACGCGCCGTCGCCCACGCGGCCGCCGCTGCCCGCTCGAGCGCTGCCGGTCGCGCCCCGTTCGTCCTCGGTGGAACGGCGTGAGCGCCCGATCGTCGGCGGCGGTGCGCCGCTCCACGGTCGCCGCGCTGCGCTGGTGCCGCTTCTACACCCGCGGACTGGATCCGCACTTCGCGACCGAGCGGGCGGAGGAGATCGCGTCCGACCTCTTCGAGCACACCCGGTGGGCCGAGGAGAGGGAGCAGGCTCCCCGCCGCACGGCTCGGCAGATCGCCTCGCGCACGGTCCGGGGCGCCGGGGCGGATCTGCTGTGGCGCCGCGCCCGACTCCACGAGGGAAGCGCGGAGATGCTCTTCGACGCGCGAGTGGGGTCGCTCTCCACCGCCCTCTGGGCTGTCGTGTTCGTGCTCGTCCTGGCCTCCGTCGTCGTCGGCGGGTGGGCGAGCACCCGCCTAGTCACGGAGAGTCCGGTGCCGTTCGCGACGACGGCACCGGTGTTCGCGGCGACCGCCGTCGCCGCGCTGGCTCTGCTGCTGCTCCTGCACCACCGGACCCGCCGTGCCGGCGCCGTGCTGGGAGCGGTCGCCGTCTCGGTCCTCCCGACGGTCGCGGTAGACGCGCTCTGGTACATCAGCGCCACGGTCCCCGTGCTCGTGTCCTCGGTGCCCTCCCTCGACCTCCTTCTCCTGCTGCTGGGAAACGCGCAAGGACTCGTCCTGCTCGCCGCCGCCCTCTGCTGGTCCATCGCCCGACGCCCCACCGGAAGCCAGGTCACGACATGACGGATCCCCGCCCTCGAGGCACCACCCGGCTGCGCGCCACGATCGCCCTCGCCGCGGGAGGACTGCTCCTCACGGCAGGCCTCGGCGCCGTCCTCGCCGCCACCACGGCGTCGGCCGTCCAGGACTACGACGACCGCTTCGCCGCCGCGCGGGCGGCCGACCCGCCCGTCGTCGAGGACGACGTCGCCTCGTCGCCGCTCCCCTCGATCACCCCCGCCGCCCACGAGCCGGGCACGCCGTTCGAGGAGGCGACGCCGACCGCCGCCCCCGACGGGCACCGCTACGACCAGTGGGGCGTCCGCCTCTACGACGTCTCCGACGCACCGGACGACATCACCTACCCGGCGAGCCTCGTCGGCGACGAGCTCGGCAACGCGGTCAGCTGGGTCGACATGCAGCTGCGCATCGCCGGCTGCATGCGCGAGGAGGGCTTCGACTACACCTTCAAGCTGTGGTGGGAGCGCTCGCCCGAGGACCGGGGCTCCGAGCCCCTCGCGGAGGACAGCGAGGCCATGGCCGCCCTCTACGGCACGAACCTCACCTCGACCGGCCCCTACGACTGGACGCAGGCCGGCTGCCAGGGCCGGATCGTGCACGAGATGGGCAACGACGACGCCCACTGACACCCCGACGACGGAGCCCCGCGACGGGCGGGTCCTCGCGGCCCCTCGCCGACCGTGCTCCGCTCCTGCGGTGCGCTCAGACCTCGTCCTGACGTGTCGCCCAGCAGGCGACGGAGGCCGACCCGCGTCGCAGAGGCGGCAGGCTGCCGACGGCAGCGCGACCGGTGAGCACCAGGCGGACCGGAGCACCCGAAGCCAGGACCGAAGCCGCCGCGGAGGGGTGCGGCGGACCGACTTCGAGTCGCTCGCGCGGACGTGTTCGCGGCTCCTCCGTTCGAGGCCTCGAGAAGGGCGTATGGTCCGGCCATGACCGCACTCATCAGCACGGCGCCGACGACCGGATCCCCGATGACACGCCTCCCGGTGGCACCTCGACCGCGCACCGCCGTGCCGGTCGTCCCCGCGGACGATCTGCGGGAGGAGGCGGCTCGCCACACGCGGTTCTGGGCCTCGTACGACGCCGCACCCGGGTCGGTCACCGCCTGGGCCGACGCCGCTCTGTCGACGTGGCGGCGCCCCGCCCCGGCCCCCCGGTCGCCCGCCCGCGAGGGTCTCGACCAGTGGGACGAGGAGGGCGGGTACGACCCCGCCTGACCCCCGATGTCACCGACACGCGCCGTCCCCGAGTCGCGCGGCGCACGTCGGTGACGCCTCGACGCCACCGCCGGGGGCGCGGTGGTCGAGTGCTGTCGATCTCCGCGGTCCGGGCGCCCCGCTCGGACCGAGCGGAACTCCGGGCGGTCACTCCCCGCTGGTCTGAACGCTCGCCACGCCGTCGCAGGTCGCCGTCATCGCGGCGACGACTGCGGGGTCGTCCTGCGCGAGGTCGTCGCCGCCGCTCGTGACAGCGCCGTTGGTCGCGGTGCGCCCGTCGGCCGAGAGCGCCACCCGCGTCGAGGTGATGCTGTAGCGCCCATCGGCGTCCTGCGCGGCGAGGACGCCGGAGATCGAGTGGTGGCCGTCGGCGTCTGCCGTGCCGCAGGTGACGCCCGTACCGGCGTCGCCGAACCCGGCGAGCACGAACCGGTAGGGCTCCCCGTCGACGCCGACCGGCGTCACGAACGCGCAGTCGGTGAAGGCGAAGAGCGCGGCGGTCCTGCCGTCGCTGAGGACGGTGGCCGCGAGGGTCGGGCTCACCGCGACCGTCCAGCCGCGGTGGGTCGCCGGGCCCGCCAGCGTGTCCTGCTGCAGGAAGGTCGCGCCCGAGGCGGTGCGGATGCCGTAGTCGAAGCCGCCGTCCTCGTCGTAGAACGCCTGGTCCGCCCGGCCGTCGCCGTCGACGTCGCCGATCTCCGCCGTCGCGACGCCGGCCGGGACGGGGGTGTCGTTCGGGATGCAGCCGGTCGACGACGCGGGCGGTGCGGACGACGGTGCCGATGCGGAAGGGCTCGCCGGTGCGGCCGTCGCGCTGGACGCCGGCGTCGACGTGGACGCCGAGGGCGCCGAGGGCGGCGTCGACGCCTGCGTCTCCTCAGCCGCCCCCGTCGAGCAGCCCGTCACGCCGGCGAGTCCGCCGATCACCGCGACGGAGAGCACGAGCAGACGGGGCGTGAACGGACGGGTCTTCCTGCTTGCCGAACGAACCATGACGACCTCCTCGATCACGATAGGACTGCCGGGCCGCTCGCGCCTCCCCGTGATCGCCGTCTCCCGGCGCCGGCTCAGCGCCCCGGCAGGGTGTCGAGCGCCCGGGACCGGGCGGCGAGGAGCTCGGCGTAGGTGCCGTCCCGCTCGGCCCAGCGCAGTCGCTGTGCGGCCCGGACGACGATCTCGTCCGGGGTCGGCTCCTGCGTCAGCAGCTCCAGGACCTCGTCGAGGTAGGCGTCGAGGGGCAGGGCCGCCGGGTTGACGGCCTCCTGACCCGCGGTCGCGACGGCCGGCGGGACGAGCTCGGTCACCCGAACGCCCGTGCCGGCCAGCTGCGCCCGCAGCGACTCGGTGTACGCGTGGACGCCCGCCTTGGACGCGCCGTAGCTGGGCATCAGCGGGAACGGCAGGAAGGCGATCCCCGAGGACACCGTGACGATGTCGCCGCCGCCCCGGCCGAGGAGGTGCGGGGTGAAGGCGTCGACGGCGCGGATCGTGCCGAGCAGGTTGACGGCGACGGTCCGCTCCGCGGTGGCGAAGTGGGCGGGGTCGCGGAGGTCCTCCTGGAGCAGGACCCCGGACATGGTGACGATCGTGTCGAGGCCGGGATGCGCCGCCAGCACCTCGTCCCTGGCGCGGGTCACGGAGTCGGCGTCGGTGACGTCGATCCGGACGGTCTCGAGGTCCTCGACCCGGTCGGTGTCGCGTCCGCCGACGACGACGGTGCTGCCGGCGGCGGCGAAGCGGCGGGCGAGGCCGAGGCCGATACCCGAGGTGCCGCCGATGACGAGGACGGTGCGGTCGGTGATGTCCATGGTGTCTCCTCCTGGGGGAACGGGTCCGCGGTGAGCGGCTCGGCTCGATGGTCGCCGCCGCCGCGGGGGGCAGCCAGGTCCCGGCGGATCCGGGGAGTGGCAGGGCCTCTCTCCGCGCGCGACGGGGTGGGTATCGTCGGCCCCATGGATGTCGACGCACCGGCGAACGCGCTCGGCGAGTACCTGCAGGCCCGGCGCGCGCTCGTCGCTCCCGAGCGGGTGGGCCTGCCGTCGGGGACGCGGCGGCGGGTGCCGGGCCTCCGCCGGGAGGAGGTCGCCCTCCTCGCCGGCATCAGCGCCGACTACTACGTCCGCCTCGAGCGCGGCCGCGATGACAACCCCTCCGCGCAGGTACTCGAGGCCATCGCCCGCGTCCTGCAGCTGGACGACGTCGAGACCGCCTGGCTGCACGACCTCGCCGCGCCGAAGCCCCGCGTGCGGCGGCGCGCGCGGTCGGCGGAGCAGGTCCCCGCGCGGCTGCACCACCTCCTCGCAGCACTCGAGGTCCCCGCGTTCGTCGAGGGCCGCTACTTCGACGTCCTCGCCTCGAACCGGGCGGCCGTGTCGCTCTCGCCGCGGCTCGCTCCCGGCCACAACCGCCTGCGGTCGCTGCTGCTCGATCCGGAGGAGCGCCTCTTCCACCGCGACTGGGAGACGGCCGTCGAGTCGTTCGTCGGCGTCGCCCGGCAGACCCTCGGCCAGGACGCGAGCGACCCCCGCGCGGTCGAGCTCGTCGGCGAGCTCTCCCTCGCCAGCGCCCGCTTCCGCACCCTCTGAGCCCGGCACGACGTCCGCCCGCTCCGCGGCGGCACCGCGACGATCGACCACCCCCGGGTCGGCCCCCTCGACCTGCACCGCGAGAAGCTGCCGGTCGACGGGCTCGTCCTGGTGATCTACTACCCCGACGAGCACGGCGACAGCGGGGACAGGCTCCGCCTGCTCGCGGCCTGGGACGGCAGCACACCCGAGTCCGCGCTCGGGGCGCGCGACTGAGGGTCCCCGGGACGACGTCAGAGCCGAGGTGCCCGCGGTGACGGCACAGGAGTCCCGGTCCTCGGCGGACGGTCCCCCTCGGGCTCCGGCTCGTCGGTGAGGCGCAGCCCGCCCGGGGCGTAGGAGTCCGCGATCCAGCGCCGCACCCAGGCCTGGTTGAGGACGACGCGATCGGCACTGGCGTAGCGGAACCGGAGCGCGCTCGCGGGATGCAGCCAGATCGAGGTGCGACCGCTGCCCACGGCCGGCAGGTCCTTCCAGGAGAGGTAGAAGCTCTCGCCCCGGCCGAGCTTGGTGCCGATGACGACCTGGAGGTGACCGAGGAGGCGGTCCTCGAAGTCCACGTCGAGCCGCGAGTCGTAGACGAGTCGTCCCACGGGGATCCTGACGTCGGGTGCATCCGGAATGGATGCCGTGGCCACGCGAAAGGGGTCCGGATGGGGTCGGAACGGAGGCTACGCCCGAACGGGCCGGAATCCTCACGCTTCGTCGATATCGGTGCGACATCCCCCTCCTGGCTCCCCCGAGCGCTTCCCAGAGCGACTCGGGAGGTCTGGGTTGCAGACACACGGGGTTCCGGATCCGGATCGGAGGCCGTGAGGAGGGGGCTCACTGTCCTGGCGGCGCCGCCTCTGCGCGGGTTCCCGTCGGCTGCGCGCACTTCGGCGTGACCGACGGGCGCCGCAGTGCGGAGCCGACCCGGCCTGCGCGGCCGCGCGGAGCGCCTCGCTCCGCAGGACGAGCGGCGGTCGGCTACCTCCTGCTCGCCGGTCCCGGCAACCCCGTCCCCGCCCGGGCGTCGCATCGCCGACCATGGAACGGTGCAGCAGCTGAGCAACGCCCTCCGGAGCTCCTTCCCGGCCGGCGGCGGAGACCGCCGTGACTGAGCCGGGCGAGGAGCCGGGCCCCTTCCTGTCCTGGGTCGGCGCGCTCGAGGAGGTGGGCGACGACGACGTGCCGGTCCTGCAGGCGGTCGGCTTCCTCAGCGTGAGCCTGCGCCTGAGCGCGGACGCGGCGTTCGCCGCTCTGCGCGACGAGGCCCGAGCGCTGACCCTCGACCTGCGGGAGGTCGCTTCCGAGGTGATCACCTTCCGCCGGACCATCCCCGCACCCGAATGAGGGGCCGGCGGGCGGACGGCGGGGCACCGGTCGGATCGACGAGCGGCCGGGTCCGCGGCACGGATCTCTTGCCCCGCATCCCTGTCCGCAAGCGGACATGTCCGCTAGAGGATCTTGCCGCGGACACTCCCCCACTGCGACACTCGCCCCGATGAGCACACACGGCGTCCGCGGCCCCCGCCCCTCCGACGTCGCGAGGCGCACCGTGCTCGGGGCGGCCTGGTCGACCCCGGTCGTCGCGGTCGCGACGGCCGCGCCGATGGCCGCGGCGAGCACCGCCGGGCTCACGGCCCGCCTGTCCTGGGACGGCCCGAGGGGCGTCCAGACGGAGTCGTCCCTCCTGTTCCTCACCCTGGAGTCGCCCTCGCGCGGCACTCCGGTCGTCCGCGGAACCGGCACTCTCACCCTGACCGTCCTCGAGGAGTACGCCTTCTCCCCCGCGAAGTCGGTCGTCGCGCCGGCGGGGTGGACGGTGATCAACGACAGCGGCCGGACGATCACGATCCTCGCCCCCGACGGCGTGACCGCGGGGACCAAGGGCTTCAACGTCGAGTGGGGTGAGCTGTCCGGCAACTGGACGACTACGGCCACCTGGACCGAGAGCGAGGTCACCGGCTCCGTCTCGTCGACCATCGAGGTCGGGCCGCGGGGCTTCCCCGTGCTCGAGTGGCTGACGAACCCCGCCGTCTTCGGCGGGACGTCGACGCTCCGGCTGCTGGTGCCCGCCGACTGCTACGCGATCGGCTACCCCGGGCTCCTGCTGATCCCCGCCGAGTTCTTCGACGCGTCGACGATCGCCCTGCCCGCGGGCTGGACCGTCGTCGACGAGGACAGCGCCGCGTTCGCGTACCTCACCGGTCCGACCGTCGCCGGTGCGGCCGACTTCGCCTTCACGTTCGGCCCGGGCTCGACCCCGACCAGCCCTGTCGTGCAGTGGATCTCCCCGATGGCACCGGGAACGACGCCGATCCAGCCCCGCCCGCCCCTCCGGCTCACGCCCGCCTGACGCGCCGCCGCCGGCGCACGGCTGCCGGCCGGTCTCGATACGCGCCTGCGGCGCTGCTCGACCAGCATGCAGAGGGCTCGGCCTCCGCCTGCTGCGGTGCGGCGCACCGCTCCGCCGGCTAGGCCGGGTTCGACTTCAGCAGCCGGGTCACCGCGATCATCGCGCCGCCCACCACCGCGGGGATCCCGCCGCCGGGGTGCACCGACGCTCCGACCCGCCACAGCCACGGCCGCAGGCGGTCGTGGTACGCGGGCCGGTGGAAGGGCCCGCTCTGCCAGGAGGGCCGCGCCGCGCCGTAGAGCGCGCCGTGCGCTTCGCCGCCCTCGCCGTAGTACTGCGGATCGAGCACCGTCTGCTCGTCGAGGAGGTCGGTGAGGAGCCCGTCGAGTCCCATCGCCCGCGAGACGCGCTCGACCTCGCGCCGCACGAAGGGGTGCTCGGCGGTGTACCGGCCGCCGTCGGCGGGCGCGGTGAGCAGGACGCCGAGGGTGCTGTGCGGATTCGGGTACACCTCGCCCGCGCGGTACTGGTTGACGAACACCATGGTGTCCGCCGGCTCGTCGCCCGCCTCGAGGCTGCGATGCAGCGCGGCGGGCCGGGTCGGCAGCACCACGCTGTGCGTCGCGATGCTCGCCGGCAGCTCCTCCCGCAGCACGCCGTAGAGCGCGATCGCCGAGCAGGAGAGGGTGCGGGGGCGCAGGCGGGGCAGCGCCGGCAGCCGCGACGGACCCGTCAGCGCCTCGAGCCGGTCGGCGTCCAGGGCGCTGACGACGAGGTCGGCCGGATAGCGCCCGGCGTCCGTGGTGACCGACCCGCGCTCGATGCGGACGACCGCCTCGCCGGTGCGCACCTCGACGCCGGCCGCCTCTGCCAGCCGGCTCAGCGCCAGCACGATCTCGTACACGCCGCCGCGGGGCACCCAGGCCCCGGTCTCGGCCATGATCGCCGGCATGCTCGCGTAGAGGGCGGGGGTGCGCGCGGGCGAGACGCCCGCGTTGAGAGTGTGGATCGCGATGATCTCGCGCAGCCCCTCCGGCAGCCAGGGCAGGCCGTCGAGGTAGGCGCGCGTGGTGAGCCGCGAGCCGTAGACGGCCAGCAGCCGGCGCAGCGCCGGGAGCGCGGCCCGGTCGAGCGGGTCGGCGAGCAGCAGCTCGGTCACGTCGTCGGCGAGGGGCGCGTGCAGCTCGGAGAAGCGCCGCCAGGCCGGGTACCAGGGGTGGTCCGGCGCGACCGGCAGCGAGGTCTCCTCCCCGTCGTAGTAGTAGCGGCCCACCTCGGGCATCCGCACCAGGTCGAGCCGGCCGGCGTCCCGGATGCGCTCGGGGGCGCGCTCGCCGTCGCCGAGGCGCCGCAGCAGCTCGTCCCACACCGCCGGGAACGTCACCAGGGACGGCCCGGTGTCGATGCGGTCCTCGCCCAGCTGGAGGCGGCGGCTCTTGCCGCCGAGCTCGGCGGAGGCCTCCAGGAGGGTGACCCGGTGGCCGGCGTGCGCGAGCAGCGCGGCCGCGGTGAGCCCGCCGATCCCGCCGCCGACGACGACGACGCGGCTCATGCGGAGCCTCCCAGCACGATCGAGACCAGCAGCAGGACCCCGGTGAAGGAGCCCGCGATGTACGGGAAGGCGACCGACAGGCGGTAGAGCCGGTGACCGGTCTCCGGCGTCGGGTCGCGCAGCAGGCGCACGACGAGGACACCGGCGATCAGGAGGTTGACCGCGGCGACCGGCACGCTCACCAGGGCGAACAGCACTGTGGAGACGAGCCACCAGGCCCCGCTCCACAGGGCCGTCCCGCGCGCCCCGAGCCGCACCGCGGTGGTGGTGATGCCCGCGTCGCGGTCCTCCACGATGTCCTGCACCGCGTCGAAGGCGTGCTTGGCCACACTCCAGGCCATCAGCCCGAGGGCGGCCGGCCAGACCGGCGGCACCTCGAAGGCGGCGGGCACGATGACCAGCGGCAGCGCGTAGGCCGCGTTGCTCAGCGAGTCGAGGAAGGGCCGCGCCTTGAAGCGCAGCGGCGGCGCGGAGTAGAAGACGAAGACGCCGGCGTAGAGCAGGATCGCGGCGTTCGCGAGCGGCGGCAGCGCGAGGAGGAAGTAGACCAGGAACGGGACGTTGGTCGCCGCGACGGCCCAGGCGATCAGCCGCACCTCGGACTGCCGGATCCTCGCGCCCTCGATCGAGCCCTTGCGGGGATTGGACGCGTCCGTGTCCTGGTCGTAGACGTCGTTGACGCCGTAGATCAGCAGATTGAACGGCAGGGTGAGCCACAGGATGATCGGCAGCGCCCGCAGGTCGAACAGCGCGCCGGTGAGCCACACGGCGACGAGGCCGGAGCCGATGGTGTTGATCCAGAGCACCGGGCGCGAGATGTGCACGAGGCGGCGCACGACCGCGCCGATCGCGAGCGGTGCGGTGCTCGCCGTCCGCTCACTGCCATCAGTCACTCGCCCGAGGCTACCCGGCCCCTCGACGCGGGGTGATGACTTGCGGGCCACACTGGGGGGATGCGTATGATGCTCGCCACCGCCGGCACCCGCGGCGATGTGGAGCCCTTCGCGGCCCTCGCCCGGCACGCCGTCGCCCGCGGTCACGAGGTCCTGCTGGCCCTGCCCGACGACGCGGACGCCCCCGAGGGCGTCGACACCGTGGCGCTCGGCCTGGACGCCCGGCGGATGCTCTCCCCCGCCGGCCGCACCCCGTGGGCGCTCGCGAACCATCTGCGCCGGGAGGTGCGGCCCGCGATGCGGCGGATGCTGGCCACCGCGGTGCGGGAGACGATCGCCTTCGAGCCCGACGTGGTGGTCCACCACCCGCTGATCCTCAGCGCGCCGATGGCGGCGGACGCTCTCGGCGTGCCCCGCGTGCTGGTGGAGTTCGCGCCGGTGGCCACCCCGAGCGAGCGGTTCCCCGCCGCCGGCGGTCCCACGGCCACCCGCGACCTCGGCGCCTGCAACCGGCACACCTACGCCGTGCCGCGCAGCGCCGCCCGGCTCTTCGAGGCCGATGTCACCCGCGCCGCCGCCGAGCTGCCGGGCGGCCGTCGTCCGGACCGGCGGTCGCCGTCGCGCGCGACGCTCATGGCGGTGAGCCCCGCGCTGCTGCCTCGTCCCGACGACTGGCCGGAGCGGGTGCACCAGACGGGGGCGTGGTTCGCGGAGCCGGCCGCGTCCCCCGACCCCGCGGTCGCCGAGTTCCTGGCCGGCGGACCCTTCCTCGTCGCGTCGTTCGGCTCGATGACGACCGGAGACGCCTCGGCTCGCGGCGACGCGATCGTCACGGCCGCCCGCGCCCACGGCCTGCGGGTGCTGCTCGTCACCGGGTGGGGCGGACTCGCGCTGCCGGAGGAGTGCCGCGGTCCCGACGTGCTGGCGGTGCGGTCGGCGCCGTTCGACGCGGTCCTGCCGGGCGCCGCGCTCGCCGTGCACCACGGCGGGGCCGGCACCTCGCACGCCGTCGCCCGGGCCGGCGTGCCCGCCGTCGTCGTGCCCGTCACCGCCGACCAGCCGTTCTGGGCCGCCCAGCTGCACCGGCAGGGCCTCGCCGCCGCCCCGGTCCCGCTGCGCCGCCTCTCGGCCGCCGCCCTCGTGCCCGCGACGAGCGACGCCCTGTCGCGGCGGGAGCGGGCCGCGGAGGCGGGCCGCCTCATGCGGAGCGAGCACGGGGTGCAGCGAGCGGTCGAGGTGCTCGAAGCCCTCTGAGGCGAGGCGGCCCGGTCGAGGACCGCGCGGAGGATCGGCTCGTGGACAGCGACAAGACCGAGGGCGATTCTCGGTGACCTGAGTGAAGACGACGGCGCGGGTCCGCCCGGAAGAATGGACGCGTGGATCAGGACAGCGTCAGCATCTCCTCCGAGCTCGCCCAGGTGTCGTCGCACTGGACGCCCCGGGTCGTCGGGCGGGTGAACGACCAGTACGTGAAGGTGGCCCGGCTCCTCGGCGAGCTCGTCTGGCACTCGCACGACGAGGAGGACGAGATGTTCCTCGTCGTCTCGGGCCGGCTGCGCATCCAACTCGAGGACCGGCCCGACGTGCATCTCGCTCGCGGGGAGTTCTTCGTCGTCCCGCGCGGCGTGCGGCACAATCCCGTGGCCGAGGAGGAGGTCGAGATCGTGCTGATCGAGACCGTCACCACCGCACACACCGGCGACGTCGTCGTCGCCGGCACCGTGCCGATCGCCGCGCAGCTGAGCGGCTCCTCCCAGCCCGGGACCTGACCGCTCACTCGACGCGGGCGGAGCGGCTCGGCGGCGGTCCCTTCCCAAGACGGTCGCCGTCGGACCGCTCGCGCTCCGTGTGCGCCGGATCCGCGCGGCGAAGGCCGACCTCCGGGGACGCGGCCGGGCAGGCGTCCGTCGGGCTCCACCCCGGCAGGGCCGGCCCGGGCTGCTCGCTCGAAGCGGGCGCCCCCCTGCTCGACGCCGTATTCCGATCGCCGGGACTCCGCCCGGGTGTACTCTCTCCTCATCTGAGGTAAAAAGCAGTCCGCGCTCGTTCGCGGCCTGTGCGCACACGCGGCATCGAGTGATCCGCCACTTCTTCCCCGTGAAGGAGTGCGCCCATGGTGCTCGACGCCCCCGATCCGCCCCGCGAGGCACGGCCCCACGCCGCCTGCGCGAGGAGCGGGTCGCCCTCACCGGCCTGTCGGCCGCGTCCCTGCTCGGGATGCTCGACAGCTCGATCCTCACCGTCGCCCTGCCCGCCCTCGGCCGCGGCCTGCACCCGTCGACCACGGGCCTGCATCGGGTGACCGGCGCCTCCTCGGTCGCGTCCGGCGGCCGCGGTCCTCGCGGGGACCGGCTTCGTGATCCGTCAGCGCACCGCCCGACCTCCTCCGCTTCCAGGACGCGATCACCGTCGCCGCCCTGGCCCTCTCTCTCGCCGCCGCGGTGCTCGTCGCCGCCGGCGCCCTCCGTTCCCGCACCACCTCGACCCAGGAGACCACCGATGTCCGACACCCTCACGCCGCCGCCCTTCGACCCCGAGCTCGCGACCTTCCTCGACCGGCTGCAGGAGCGCGGACCCTTCACCCTGACCACGGCGATGCTCCCGCGCATGCGCGAGCTGGAGACGACGGAGCACGAGCTCGACGACGCACTGCGCGCCCGCGGCCTCGAACGGCGCACCGTCACCGTCCCCGGGCACGACGGTGATCCGATCGACCTCGGCATCCTCCAGCGCGCCGGTCGCTCCGGCACCGCCCCCTGCTTCTTCACCATTCACGGCGGCGGCATGATGTTCGGCCACTACCTCGGGAACCTCGACTCCTACGACGACTGGCTGCTCACCCACGACGTCGTCCTCGTCACCGTCGACTACCGCCTCGCCCCCGAGCACCCCGATCCCTACCCCGTGGAGGACTGCTACGCCGGTCTCGTCTGGACCGCCGAGCACGCCGACGCACTGGGCGTCGACCCCGACCGCATCGTCCTGGTCGGCCAGAGCGCCGGTGGCGGACTCGCCGCGGGCACCGCCCTGCTCGCGCGCGACCGCCGGGGACCGTCGATCCTGGCCCAGATCCTGATCTCCCCGATGCTCGACGACAGCGATTCGACCGTCTCGACGAGGCAGATCGACGGGATCGGCGTCGCCGACCGAGCCATGACCCGGTTCGGCTGGGACGCCTACCTCGGCGCCCGGCGCGGCGGCGAGGACGTCTCCGTCTACGCCGCGCCTGCACGAGCCGGCGATCTGTCCGGACTCCCCCAGGCCTACCTCGACTGCGGCAGCGCCGAGGTTTTCCGGGACGAGACGGTCGCCTACGCGAGCCGCCTCTGGGAAGCCGGAGTCCAGGCGGAGCTCCACGTCTGGCCCGGAGCGTTCCACGGCTTCACCAGCATGATGCGCGGCGCCGAGCTGTCCCGCGCCGCCGTCACCGCGCTGGCCCGGTGGACGACCCGCCTCCTGGAGGGACGACCGTGAGCGGCGAGCGGGCGGGGCGCTGAGCGGTTCGCGCGCCGCCCGTTCGCCGGGTCGGGCCGCGTCCCGCAGCGCGCGCCCGTCCTCCGCGGGGACTGCGACCTCAGGGGGAGGCTCGCGCCGAGCCCCGCGGCTACCGTGAAGGGATGGCTTCGAACGAGAATCCCGCCGCGCCAGTCGCGGTCTGGTACTTCGTGGGAGCGACGTTCGTCGCCGCCCTGCCGATGATCCTGCTCCCGGACCTGCCCTGGCCGCTGCGCCTGGGCAGCATCGCGCTCGCGCTCGCCCTGATCGCGGGCGGCGGTGCGCAGCTGCGCCGCGAGAAGCGCGACGCCGCCCGTCGCGGGGACCAGCCGCCCGAGGCGTAGCGCCGGCTTCCGCAGCAGTTGAGCGCCGCCGCGCGGAGCTTCTCGGGGTCGAGAGCGTCGACTCCCTCGTCCCGGACCCTCTCGACCCCCCTGTCCGAGACCGACGGGGTGGGGCGGATGATGGTCGGGTGAACCGCACCGATCGTCTCTACGGGCTCGTCGAGGAGCTGCGAGCGGTCTCGCCGCGGCCGCGGAGCGCACGGCGCCTCGCCGAGCGGTTCGAGGTGTCCGTGCGGACCATCGAGCGGGACCTGTCCGCGCTGCAGCAGTCCGGACTGCCGATCTGGGCGGAGCCGGGCCGGACGGGCGGCTACGTCATCGACGCGTCCGCGACCCTCGGCCCGGCGGGATTCACCCTCGACGAGGCCCTCGCCGTGCTGATCGGCCTCAGCGCGCTGGAGCGCAGTCCCTTCCGGCACGCAGCCCGGACCGCCGCCCGGAAGACGCTCGCGGTCCTGCCGGACGGGGAGGCCGCCCGTGTCGGCGCGGTCGCCTCGCGGGTGCACTTCCTCGAGAGCGAGGAGGAAGCGGTCGTTCCGGCGGAGTTCGCGACGGCCCTCCGAGCGGATCGGGTCGTCCGGCTCCGCTACCGGGACAGCAGCGGTGCGGAGTCCGTGCGCGACGTCGAACCGCTGGGCTCGATCGGGAAGGAGGAGCACTGGTACCTGATCGCCTGGTGCCGGCTGCGCGAGGGGGTCCGCGCGTTCCGCGGCGACCGCATGCTGTCGGTCGAGGTGACCGAGGAGCGGACCCCGCAGCGCACCCTCCGAGCCGAGGACCTCGCGCTCCAGTACGGACGGCTGCGGTCCGTCGTTGACGGCTGATCCGGCGCGCGGATCTCCCGGAGACGCCGACGATCGCCGGAAACACCGACAGGACGGTGTCGCGACGACCGACGAGCCTGGTGCGACGGCCTCACCCGCACCGGCCTCACCCTCACCACTGAAGGAGCTCCATGTCGTTCACCTCCCTCCGCATCGTCACCGACGACCTCGAAGGCCTCGTCGCCTTCTACGAGAAGGTCATCGGCCGGCCGGCCGAGCGCCCGGCGCCGGTCTTCGCGCAGTTCACCGGAGCGGGCGCGACCCTCGCCATCGCTCGCACCGCGACGGTCGGGATGCTCCACGGCGCCGTCGCCCCTGCGTCGAACCACTCCGTCCTGCTCGAGTTCGAGGTGGCCGACGTGGACCGCGCCTTCACCGAGCTCGGAACCGGGAGCGAGGACGTGGTGCTCGCGCCGACCACCATGCCGTGGGGCAACCGCTCCGCCCTCGTGCGCGACCCGGACGGCAACGTCGTCAATCTGTTCAGCAGGCCCGCCCGCACCGGACCTCCTCCGACGCCCTCTTCCGGACATGACCGCTAGAGGACGTTGCGGCCCGGATCGGGCAGCTGTCACGGTTCGAGAGCGACCGATGACGGTCGGCCCCACCCGACCTGAAAGCCGCCCATGCGCTCCGCCTCCCTCCCGACCACCGCCGACATCCCTCCGTCCCGCACTCCCCGGCGACTGGCAGCCGTGCTCACCACCGTGACCACGACGGTCGCGCTGCTCCTCACCGGCGTCGGACCCGCCGCCGCCGCGGAGACACCGCCGACGGCGCCCGCGGGCGGGATCGCGATCTGGGGCTGGAACTACTACGGCCAGAAGAACGTCCCCGCCGACGTGGGCGGCCTCGTCGCCGTCTCGGGGGGCGGCTTCCACAGCGTCGGCCTGCGGGACGACGGGACGGTCGTCTCCTGGGGGAACGACCGGTCGGGCCAGACCGCTGTCCCCGGCGACCTGAAGCCGGTCGTCGCGGTCGGCGCGGGATGGATCCACAGCCTCGCCGTGCAGAACGACGGGACCGTCATCACGTGGGGCGGCCAGGGATCGGGAGAGATCGTCCCTCCCGCGGGCCTGACCGACGTCGTCGCCGTCTCCGGCGGCGAGCAGTTCAGCCTCGCGCTGCAGAAGAGCGGCACCGTCGTGGGCTGGGGGCAGGATGCGACGACGAGCAACGCCGTCCCGGCGGGCCTCACCGGCGTCACGGCCATCGCGACCGGCTTCGATCACAGCCTCGCGCTGAAGGACGACGGCACGGTGGTCGCCTGGGGCACCGGAGCGCAGGTCACGGGCAAGCCGGCCGGCCTCAGTGGCGTGGTCGGCATCTCGGCCGGCTGGTACCACAGCCTCGCGGTGAAGAGCGACGGGACCGTCGTCGCGTGGGGGTCGGACGAGTACGGGCAGACCGATGTCCCGGCGAACCTGACGGACGTCGTCGCGGTGTCCGGCGGCGCGCGACACAGCCTCGCCCTCCGGAAGGACGGGAGCGTCGTCGGCTGGGGCAGCAACGAGGACGGGCAGCTCGATCAGCCCATCGGCGTCGTCGGCGCCCGCCCCACCGCGCTCGTCGCCGGCGGCTACCACAGCATGGCGCTCGGCGCCCGACCGGCCCTCACGGCGGACGCTCCCCCGGCGACCACGGAGGTCGGGGCGCCCTACTCGTACACGTTCGCGGCGGACTCCGCCTCCGCCACGTTCTCCCTCGCCTCCGGCAGCCTCCCGCCCGGCCTGACCCTCGATCAGGCGGGCGAGCTGTCGGGCGCGGTGACCGAGCCGGGCGACTCCACCTTCACCGTGGCGGCGAGGACGAGCTTCGGCAGCACCAGCGGCGCCCAGCACACGATCCGCGTCGCCGCGACCGCAGTGGCTCCCGCGCTCTCGGGAGACGCCCCCGCCGGCACGGTCGGAACCGCCTACGACTTCGGCTACACGATCACCGGCACACCGGCGCCGACCGCCACCCTGCTGTCCGGCAGCCTTCCGCCCGGCCTGTCCCTCAGCCCGAGCGGTCGCGTCACCGGCACCCCGACAGCGGCGGGGACGTCCTCGTTCACCGTCCAGGTCTCGAGCAGCGCGGGTTCCGCGCAGCTCGCCGACTCCGTCACGATCACACCGGCGGCCGTCGCGCCGGGCATCTCGGGGACGGTCGCGGCCGGCATGGTCGGCTCGGCGTACGACTACACCTACACGGTCACCGGCTTCCCCGCCCCGGCCGTGTCACTGAAGTCCGGGACGCTCCCGCCCGGTCTCACCCTCGAGCCGACCGGCCGCCTCTCCGGCACGCCCACCACGGCGGGCATCTTCGTGTTCACCCTCCAGGCGACCAACGCCACCGGGAGCGCGACGGCGACCAGCACGCTGACCGTGTCGCCGCAGAAGGTGACCGCGCGCGCCGATCTGCGCGTCGACCTCGCCGGGCCGACGTCCGCGGTCAAGGGGAGGACCGCCGTCCACACCCTCACCACGACGAACGCCGGGCCGTCCACCTCGAGCAGCGTCTTCTCGAAGGTCGTCCTCCCGCCGAACACGCAGTTCGTGTCCGCCACCGGCACGTACACCCGCGTCGGGAACCTCGTCGTCTTCCAGCGCTCGAAGCTCACCAACGGGCAGAGCGTCATCGAGAAGATCACGGTCACGGCGACCGCCACCGGAAAGGGCACCGCGCTCGCGACGACGTTCTCGGTCAGGACCCCCGATCCGTCGATCCGCAACAACGCCGACACCGCAGCCACCACGGTGCGCTGAACCTCGGCGGACGAGGGAGGCGGGCGGTCCTCGCCGACCACCCGCCTCCCTCACCGTCCTCCGTCGGAACCGCCGGAGCACCTCGATGCTCAGGGGCGGAAGACCGCCCGCACGCACCCGTCGGTCTTCTCCTTGAACATGGCGTAGCCGGCGGGGCCGTCCTCCAGCGGCAGGACGTGCGTGGCGAGGTGCTCGGTGACGATCTCGTCCCGCGCCATCCGCTCGAGGAGCATCGGGATGTACCGGTGCCCGTGCTGCTGAGCGGACCGGAGCGTGAGGCCCTTGTTCATCACCGCCCCCAGGGGGAACTTGTCGACGAAGCCGCCGAAGACGCCCAGCACGAAGACGCTGCCGCCCTTGCGCGCGGCGAAGATCGCCTCACGGACGGCGGTGGGTCTGTCCGTCTGCAGCCGCAGCTGCTGCTTCAGCTGGTCGTAGGCGAAGTCGGGACCGTCGCGGTGCGCCTCCATGCCGACCGCCTCGATGCACACGTCGGGGCCGCGTCCGCCCGTCAGCTCGCGGAGCTCGGCCGTCACCTCGCTGGTCTCGTAGTTCATGGTCTCCGCGCCGATGACCTGCTCGACCTGGGTCAGCCGCTCCTGGAAGCGGTCGATCACGATGACGCGCTCGGCGCCGAGCAGCAGCGACGCGCGCGCCGCCATCTGCCCGACACCGCCGGCGCCCCAGACCGCGACGGTGTCTCCGGGCCGGACGCCGCCGAGGTCCGCTCCCATCCATCCGGTCGGAGCGGCGTCGGAGGCGAAGAGCGCCCGCTGGTCGCTGATCCCGTCGGGAACGGGGAAGGCGCCCTGGTCGGCGTACGGCACGCGGATGTACTCGGCGTGGCTGCCGGCCCATCCGCCCAGCGCGTGGGAGTAGCCGTAGCAGCCGCCGGGCGCCTGGCCCCAGAGCATCTCGGGGATCCCCGCGTTCGGGTTGCCGTTGTCGCACAGGGAGTAGAGCTCGTTGCGGCAGTACCAGCACCTCCCGCAGCTGATGAACGAGCAGACCACGACACGGTCGCCGACCTTGCGCTTCGTGACGGCCGAGCCGACCTCGACGATCTCGCCGATGAACTCGTGCCCGAGCACGTCGCCCGCTCGCATGGTCGGGACGTACCCGCCGAGGAGGTGGAGATCCGAGCCGCAGCTCGTGCTCAGGGTCACCTTGACGATCGCGTCCTGAGCATTGAGGATCCCGGGATCCTCGACGGTCTCGACCGAGAGCTCGTTCACTCCGGTCCAGCACAGAGCCTTCACAGCACACCTCCGCCTTTCGCCTCGTCCTCTGCCTTGTCGACCGCGCCACCGAGCAGGGTGCGCGGTCGTTCTCCGTGCGGTCTCGGGGTCGCCCGCAGGACCTCGCCCGTCTCGAAGATCTGCTTGGCGTCGCGCAGAGCCGCGCGCAGCGCCTTGCCCGGGTCGTCGTCCACCCCGGGATCGGCACCCTCGCGGACTCGGGCGTGCACCTCGAAGCCCTTGTCCCCGGGGGCCGGATCGATCCGGATCTCGAGCGACTCCGCCAGACGCGCCAGCGGCTCGGGATACCCGCCGCTCTCGAAGTCCCGGGCCTCGCCCAGGACGGTGACCGCCTTCCACCCTTCCGGGTGCGGCCCGTCCCCGTCGGACTCCCGTTCCTTCTTCACGAGGGAACGGGCGACGAGGCCCACCGCGACTCCTGCGATGCCGACTCCGACTGCCGCAGCCGCTCTGCCCGCCATGATCACGCCGCCTTTCCCGGCTTGAGGACGACCTTGGTCCAGCCGTCGTCCCGGTTGTCGAAGTGCTCGTAGGCGTCCGGTGCCTGCTCGAGCGGCAGCTGGTGACTCACGATGAAGGACGGCGTCGCCTTGCCGGCGGCGATCAGATCGCGGAGCCGGCGGTTGTACTTCTTGACGGGCGCCTGCCCGGTGCCCATGGTCTGGCCCTTGAACCAGTGCAGTCCCGCATCGAACGCGATGCGCCCCTGCTTCGCGAGCTCGTCGGGGCCACCGGGGTCCTGCGGCACGAAGACGCCGACGGTGCCGATCCGCCCGGTGAAGCGCACCGACTGGACCAGGCGGTTCAGCGTGAGGTTCGGCTGCTCGTCGCCGCCGGGGTCGTGCGCCTGGTAGCCGACGCACTCGCAGCCGTTGTCGGCGCCGAGCCCCATGGTGTACTCCAGGACGGCCTCCACAGGATCGACCTTCGAGTCGTCGATCGCGATCGCGCCGAGGGACTCCGCCAGTCGAAGACGGTCCGGGTGCCGATCCACGACCATGACCTTGCTCGCACCCTTGATGGTGGCGGACAGCGCGGCCATCAGTCCGACGGGGCCGGCACCGTAGATCACGGTCTGGTCCCCCGGCTTCACTCCCGCCATCTCCGTCGCGTGATAGCCGGTCGGGAAGATGTCGGCGAGCATCACGTAGTCGGCGGCCTTCTCCTCCGCGTCCTCTCCCAGGCGGAGGCAGTTGAAGTCCCCCCAGGGCACCCGCAGCAGCTCGGCCTGGCCTCCGGCCCACGGTCCCATGTCGGCGAAGCCGTAGGCCGCACCGGCCCACTCGGGGACGGGCTGGGCGGTGAGGCAGTAGTTGGTCAACCCTCGCTCGCAGTTCTTGCAGTGCCCGCACGCCACGTTGAACGGCAGGACGACGTGATCCCCCGCCGCGACCTTGTCGACGCCGTCGCCGACCTCGATCACCTCGCCCATGTTCTCGTGACCGAACCACCGCCCGGTCTCGAAGCTGGTGCGCCCCTCGTACATGTGCAGGTCCGACCCGCAGATGTTCGTGGTCGTGATGCGCACCAGCACGTCGGTGGAGCGCTCGATCCGTGCGTCCGGGACGTCTCTCACCGCGACGGTGCGCGGCCCCTCGTACACCACTGCTCTCATGCTCGTTTCCCTCCCGTGCGTGACGTGCTCTCGAACGTTCCGCGGCCCGGTCGACCGCGCGACACGCCCATGTCACGCCCTGCGGAGAGGGGAGCGCCATCGGCAGACCTGCCGATGCGATCTGCCGTCGAGGGGGTCCCCGTGAAGGGGCTCCTGGTGGTACCCCAGTAGCACCGGTCTTCGGACAATCCCTCCGTTTCCCCTGCCCCTGGTCCTGAGGTGGTCGAGTCCCGTGTCACGCACTGCTGCGCTCCAGCTCGCCGAGACGGCCGCGCGCCCCGGCCCGGTCCGCGAGCGGGCTCAGGCGATGCTGGACGAGCTGCACCAGCACATCCCCTTCGACGGCGCGTGGCTGGCACTGGCCGAGCCGAACGGCACGGGGTACCGCTCGGTCGCGAGCACCGACCTCGACGAGTCCTGCGTCCGCTACCTGAGCGGTCCGCAGATGGCGCTCGACATCGAGAGGACCGGTGCGGATCGCGATCGGCCCCCCACCAGCCTGTCGGACGTCCCCTACTCCCCGAGGGACCTGCAGACCTGGGCGGAGTGCCTGCTCCCCGCGGGATTCCACGAGACCCTGTCCGTCGCTCTGTTCGAGGACGGGGGCCGGCACGTGGGCTTCATGACGGTGCTGTTCCGGAGCGCGGAACCGCCGTCGCCGGCGGTCCGCCGACGCCTCGCTCGACTCGTGCCGACGCTCACGTCGGGCATCGACCCCGTCCGCTCGCTCGCCGCGTCGGCCTCGGTCGTCAACGGAGCCGGAGCAGGCGTGGTCCTCCTGCCCGACCACGGCGTCGCCTCCCTTCCGGGCCTCTCCGCGGACGAGCTGCTCGCCGCCGATTCGGCTCTGATCGACGCTGCGAGGGACGCCCTCGCCGAGGGGCGGAACTACGCCTCGTTCCTGTGGCCCCGCGGACGCCGGCAGTCGCCGGACGGCTACGTGCGGGTGACGGTGCTGGCCTGCGAGAGAGACCTCGCCGCAGTGAGCCGCGGAGTCGTCGTGCTCTCCCCCGCGACGCGCCTGCGCGGCCTGACACCGCGGGAGCTCGAGGTGCTGGGCCACGTGATCGAGGGGTGCTCCAATCTCGAGATCGCCCGGGCGCTGAGAGTCGCTCCCCGCACGGTCGCCGCCCACCTCGAGCACATCCTGGTCACGCTGGACGCCACATCGCGCACGCTCGCCGCCGTCCGCGCCGAGCGCGCCGGCCTCTACGTCCCCCTCTCGCGAGCCCGGGCCGGGCGAGTCCACCCCGGATGAGCTCCGCGTGGGGCATCAGTGCACTGCGCGACCGGGCGAACCACCGTTCAGAAAGGAACCGTCATGTCCCACCTGTCCGTCAAGGCCGGTGTCGCCGCACTCGTCGGGGCGGCCGTCGCGGCGATCACCGCGCTCCTCGGTGTCCCCGATCTGTCACCTCTGCTCGGCTGGGCGATCGCCGCGGCGGTGTTCCTCGTCTGGGCCTGGTCGACGGCGTGGCCGGCCGACCCCGAGCGCACCCGCGACCTCGCCCGCCACGAGGACCGGTCCCGGAAGCTGGTCGACTCGCTCATCATCGCCGCCACCTTCCTCAGCCTCGTCCTCGTGGTCGTCGCGCTCCTCCGCAGCCAGCAGAAGGACCCCGTCGGATCCGCGGCCGCGATCCTCGCGGTCGTCGGGGTCGTCGCGGCCTGGGCGCTCATCAACACCGTCTACGCCTTCAAATACGCGCGCATGTACTACCTCGACGACCGCCACCGCTTCGACTTCGACCAGGACGAGGAGCCGTCCTACAGCGACTTCGCCTACACCGCCTTCTCGATCGGGATGGCCTACAGCGCGAGCAACATCACCCAGTCCTCCACCCCCTCACGCCGCATCGCCCTGGCCCACGCCCTGCTGTCCTACTTCTTCGGCACCTTCGTCGTGGCCGTCGCCATCAACCTGATCACCGGCCTCACCCAGGGAGGGTGAGAAGCGCGGCACGCCGTCCGCCGCAGGGTCGCGTCCGCGAACCTCGTCGGAAGCGGGTACCGGATCCTCAGAAGACGGCGATCGGGTTCACCGGAACACCGGTGAGTCCGAGCAGGCGGGGCGGAGCCACGCTGAGCAGGAACGACGAGCGTGACAGCTCCGCGCAGAGTGCACTGACCTGTTCGACGTTCGCGCTGTCGATGAGCGGCATGCCCAGTCGCGCGAGCGCGACCATGTGCATCGGCATCGGGATCTCCGGGTCGAGAGGCGGGAAGCTGTCGCCGACGTCTCCGGCGTAGAGCGCCACACCTCGGTCGTGCATCCAGGTCACTGCATCGACGGTCATGCCGGGCCCCTGCTCCTCCGAGTTCCAGGAGAAGCCCCATCCGCTGCGCACGACCAGCGCATCACCGGGCTGCAGAGCGACGCCTGCGCGGTCCTCGGCCGCGTCGAGGTCGGCGGCGATGATCGCGTGCGCTGCGGGCAGCCGTCCCTGCGGCGCGAGGTCGAGGAGGACGCCGCGCGTGACGATGCCCGCGGCGAAGGACGTGGTGGATCCGTGCTGCACACCGCCGGCGGTGACCGCTTCGCCGACAGGCCGGCCCGGGTACACGACTCCGTCCTCGACAGGCAGGTGGGCGAACGCGTCCAGGTGGGTCATCGCCGGGTGGTGCGGCGTCACGACGAGCACCTCGGACATGCCCATCGGCGGCGTACCGGTGTGAAGCAGCGCCTGCTGCACGGGCGGCGACGGCGGGGACGGCGGGGCGAACGGCCCGCCGAGCATGGATGCGGGAGCGACCGGCAGGGCGAGCGAGGCCCAACGGCCGGTCCGCACCTCCTCCGCTGCACGCCGGCGAGCGGCGTCGTCGATGAGGTTGAGAGTGCCGAGGTCGTCGTCGGCGCCCCATCGGCCTCGGTTGTCGGGGATCGGCGTGCGGGTCATGGGGTGTCCTGTCGAATCGACGTGGCCCGAGGAGTGGTGCACACTCCAAGGAAGGATCTGCGGTAGCAGGTTCCTGCAGGTCACCCTAAACCAGGTTCCTGCTTCTGCGTCATGGGAGAGGACATCGGGATGGGCGATGACGAGGGACTCGACGCCGTCCTCGGCTGGAACGCGGTCAAGGTCGCGCGGATCATCGGCGCACGGATCACTGCCGGGCTCGCGGAGCACGACATGAGCCTGGTGCAGTTCGGCGTCCTCTCCTGCCTCACCGGTGGAGTGCAGCTGACGTCCGCCGAGATCGCCCGCGCGGTCTTCGTCCGCCCGCAGACGATGTCCGAGGTCCTCGACGGCATGGAGCGGCGAGAGCTGATCGAGCGCGTCGGGATCCGAGGCAAGGGCCGACGCAACCCCGTGCGCATCACTGAAGAAGGGGGGCGAATGGTCACCGCGGCCCGCGCGGTCGCGATGGCGACCAATGACCTGAGCGACGTCGGCCTCAGCGCGGCGGCCGCCGGACAGCTGAACGAGCTCCTGCTCTCTGTCATCCGAAACGCCGAAGAACCGACGGGAGCCGGTTTCGGGGAGTGAGGACCGGCTGTGGACCGTTCCCGTTCGGGACGCCTGGAGCGGCGGAACGCCACCTGGCTGACCGACCTCCACACGGGACGGCCTCCGACTCGAGGACGGGGCTAGCGTGGGACCGGCGAGGAGGGCGAATGCACGCCGAATGGGACGAGTCGTACTTCGACGCACCGCGGGAGGACCCGTCGATCTACTGGGTCTGTTTCTGGACCGGAGACGACATCGAGCAATCGGCGCGCCACGACCCGCAGCGGATCACCGGTGCGGGTTCGGTCGCGGAGGTGCTCGAGTGGGTGCACGAGGTGAAGGAGGAGCGCCGGTTCGAGCTCTCCGTGGAGACCACGGACCGCGCCGAGTCGAGAGCCCACGGTTGGCTCGACCACCGCAAGCTCATCCGTCTCGCCGGCGACTTCACGCCGGGAGGCACGACGTTCACCATCGCGTCGTACGCACCGGAGTGAGGGTGAAGCGGTCCGGTGAGCCGACCCTCCCGCCTTTGCGGCGAACTGCATCCATACGCTGACGGCGACGGTTTCGGCCCGCAGACGATTCAGACGATCCCTTCACGGGACGCTCGGCTGCGCAGAGAGCAGCTGAGTACGATCGGGCCGTGCAGCGCGCAGTAGGCGGAGTAGTGATCGAGATCACTCACGCGAGAACCGATGACGCGACTCGGACAGCCGACACTCCCGTCCAGGCGTGGACGGTCACCCTCTCCGGAGCAGGTATCGCTCACACTGCGACCGTCGCCCTGGTCGGCACTCTCAAGGAGCCGGACGACGACGTGTTCGCCACGGTTCTCGAGGTGGCCGTGCTGGAGTACGTCTCCCTGTCGGAGGACACGGATCCGCTCGCGACCCCTGTGATCCGCGAGTGGAAGCGGGCCCACGCAGCCGAACTGCAGGAGCTCGTGGCGACGCTCCGAGCGACGGACAGCTAGCGCCCTCCCTGACGCACTCGACAGCGGACTGCTCATGACTCACCGCAGGCCGACGCTCGAACCAGAGCCGCCGGCCGACCTGGCGGGCCGACCCCGACGGGACGATCCGGACCGAGGTTCACGCTTCCCGAAGCATCGACCGAACGGCCTCGAGCGTGAACCCGGTCGCGACGGCGAGCTCGTGCTCGTCGGCACCGAGAAAAGCAGCGGAGCGCGCAGCAGAGAGGACTTTCTCCCACTCACCGGATCCCGAGAGCTGACTGCGAAGAAGTGCACTCTCCTCCGAGGCGTGCACGAGAGCCGCTTCCTCTTCGCCTGCCAGAAGCCTCGGCGGGTCGCTGAGATCGATTCGCCACCCACGAGCAGACGGCTCAGTGGCCTCATCCATATCCCGAAGCTACCCGACGCCGACGTCGAGCACCCGTCGCTCCTCCACTCGCGTTCCTGCCCCGACCCCCTGCTGGACCCCACCTGCTCACAAGGACGGGTCAGAGCAGAGATCGGGGGCCTCTGAGCTGACCCCACCCGAACGAGCTCTCCGCGATGAAGTCCTGGAGATCGCTCCGGACCGCGAGTGCGAAATCAGCAGGATCGACGCCGCGCTGCAACCCGCGGGCCGATCCCGGTTCACCGAGGATCTCCCGGTGGACGCGCACGTCGCCATCGTCCAGGCTCTCGCCGCCGTTGAGGGGACGCTCTGTGCCGTCGATGAACAGGCGCGTGAAGAAGAGGCGCAGCGAGGCGAATTCGTGCTCGCTGAGCATCTCCTCGAAGACCGGGCTCAGCGCCTCACGAAGCTCAGCGTCGGTGATCACCGGTTCCCTCCACGTCCGGCCTCAGCCTGCCAGTGTGACGACCGGATCGCGACGGTCGCGGAACGATCTCTTCGGCTGAGGATGCAGCCGGCGCTCCCTCCCTGCCGAGACGAGATCCCGACGTTCCATCGGCGCGGAGCGATCGGCTAGGACTGCAGTGCCTCGAGGTGCTCGAGGAGGCTCGAGTGCGTCGGCTCCCATCCGACCGCTTGTCGGGTGCGTGCGCTGGAGGACGGCTGGTCCATCGCGAGGATCGGCCCGAAGGGGCCGAAGGTGTCGTCCGGCACGGACTCGACGGGCAGCCCCAGGCGGCGCCCGACCACGGTGGCGATGTCGAGCACGCGGTCGCCCTCGTCGGCCACGGCGTGCCAGGCGGTGCCGCCCGGCACGGACTCGAGCGCGATCCGGAAGAGCGAGGCGGCGTCCCGGGCGTGGACGGCCGGCCAGCGCTGCTCGCCGTCACCCGGGTAGCCGGCGACCCCGGTCCTTCGGGCGGCGTCGGTGAGCAGAGTTCCGGGAAGCGACCGAGCTCCTCGCCACGAGCGGGCGGCCCTCGAGCGGTCGTCGTGTGTGGTCTACTGGTCTCGATCCGGGGGGATGAGCGATGAACAGCACGGTGGAACGGTCGGCGTGGGCGCGGTTCTGGGACCACGGGCGGTGGTGGAAGGCTCTGATCCTCGCGGTCGGCTACCTCGCGATCTACGAGCCGGCCTCACTGCTGATGGCTCCGTTTGTGCCCTTCATCGGTGACGCGGATTCCGCGAGCTACGTCGTCGTCCTCATCGTCGTACCGGTCCTCATCGGCAGTCTCCTCCTGGTCGGCTTCGGCGCGAGCCTCGGCTGGCTGCGGAGCACGTTCGAGCGGCAGTCCCCTCGCGGCGGCGGCTGGATGTGGATCGCGATCGCGGTCGTCCTGCTCTTCAACGTGATGCGCTTCGCGAGCATCGACTACTCCGCGGCCGGGTTCGACTGGGTGGCCGCCTGGCTGCTCGCCGGACTCGTCATCGGCTTCTCCGAGGAGCTCCTCACCCGCGGCTACGTCGTGCGGATCATGCGCTCGTCGGGTCGCTCCGAGATCGCCGTCGGACTGGTCTCCGCCGCCCTGTTCGCCCTGCTGCACGCCACCAACCTCTTCGTCGGCCAGCCGCTCCTGCCGACGCTGCTGCAGATCCTCTACACGTTCTTCTTCGGCTTCTGCATGTACCTCGCGATGCGCGTGACCCGCACGATCATCGCGCCGATCCTGCTGCACGCCAGCACCGACCCCAGCATCTTCATGCAGGGCACCTACCCGGCCGGCGGCGCCCTCTCCGCCCTCGCCCAGCTCGGCAACATCGTCGTGATCCTGGTCGGAGTCGTCCTCCTCGTCGTCTTCCTCCTCACCGAGCGCCGAGCCGGCCACCGCCCCCGCGAGGCGCAGCACGAGGCCGCGCAGATCTCCTGAGCGATCGCGCGGGATCAGCTGCCGCGGGGTCCGCGGCGGAGGAGGACGAGCAGGGTCTGGGACATGACCGTCTCGTCGTGCTGGTCGAGCAGCTCGATGCCGATGCGGACGAGGCCCCTGTCGGGTCGTGAGGTGGAGGGGCGCGCGGAGAGGACGAGGAAGCGGCCACGCAGCCGGTCGCCCGGGCGCACCGGGAGGTGCCAGCGCAGGTCGTCCACTCCCGGCGAGGCGATGCTGGCGCGCTCGTTGAGGAAGGTGTCGACCAGGAGCCGCATCGTCATCGCCGTGGTGTGCCAGCCGCTGGCGATCAGGCCGCCGAAGTCGCCCGCACGGGCGGCCTCAGGGTCGGTGTGCATGCTGTGCGGGTCGAACGCCGTGGCGAAGGCGATGATCTCGGCTTCGGTCACCTCGATCGGCCCGGAGGTGCCTCCGAGTCCGGGACGGTAGTCGTCGAAGTACCGCTCGGCCAGGGGAACGGTGAAGGGCGTCATCGTCCGACCGTACTGACCGGCGCGAGACGCCCCGTCGACGACCGGGGAGCCCTCCTCCCCTGCCGACCGCATCGCGTCATGCCGTCTCGGGCTGGTCGGCGCGGCGCCGGCGTCCGATGAACAGTGTTCCGATGAGCCCTGCGATCGCGAGGATCCCGCCGGTCATGAAGGCGGCCTGCCCAGCGGAGACGGTCTCGGCGACGCTCAGCTGCCCTGCGTCCGCGGCGTTCGAGCCGATCGTGTAGGCGGAGATCAGCACCGCGCCGCCCGCGGCGCCCGCGAGCTGCTGCACCGTGGTGAAGGCGGCGCTGCCGTGCGGGTAGAGCTCCGAGCGGAGGGAGGAGAGGGCGAGGGTGGTCACCGGCGCCCAGATCATCGCCTGCCCGGCCGTCATCACGAGGTAGCCGGTCAGGTACATCCACACGCTGTCGGCGTCGGTGAGGGTGCTGAGGAACCAGATGCTCGCCGTCCAGATCACGGCGCCGGGGATCGTCAGGGGCAGCGGACCGAAGCGGTCGTAGACACGGCCGCCGAGCGCGGACACGACCGAGATGATCACGCCTCCCGGGAGGAGGAACAGGCCGATCGACAGGGTGCTCAGCCCGAGCGCTCCGGTCAGGACGAACGGGAGGACGAGGGCGACGCCGAAGCCGTTCATCGCGACGAACAGCATGATCACCACCGCGACCACGAACGTGCGGCTGCGGAAGATGCGCAGGTCCAGGAGCGCGTTCCCTCGTCGGCGCAGCGCCACCTGGCGCAGGACGAACGCGCCGACCCCGACGACCCCGATCACGAGGGGCAGGAGCGGAGGCATCGGCGCGTGACCGGAGACGGATTCGCCGATCAGGGACAGCCCGAGCACGAGTCCGCCGAAGCCGAGCGCGGACAGGACCAGGGAGAGGAGGTCCAGAGAGGCGCGCTCGGGCGTGGTGATGTTCCTCAGCTTCAGCGCGCCGGCGACGAGGGCGAGCACCGCGAGCGGGAGCACCAGCAGGAAGAGCCAGCGCCAAGGCAGGTAGGTCAGCACGAGGCCCGAGACGGCGGGGCCGACGGCCGGAGCGATGGCCGGGACCGCCGTCACGATCGCCATGATGCGGCCGCGCCGCGACTCGGGGATGAGCCGGATCGCGGTGGTCATCAGCAGGGGCACGAAGACCGCTGTTCCGACGGCCTGCACGATCCGCCCGACGAGCAGGAGCTCGAAGCCCGGAGCGGCGGCGGCGAGAGCCGTTCCGACGATGAAGACCGAGAGGGCGGTCAGGAAGATCGTGCGGAGGTGGAAGCGCCGCATCACGAAGCCGGTGGCCGGGATGAGGACCGCCAGGGTCAGCAGGTAGCCGGTCGTCAGCCACTGGCCGGCCGCCGGGCTGATCTCAAGATCGGCGATGAGGGTCGGCAGGGCGACACCGAGGAGCATCTCGTTGAGCAGCACGAGGAACGTTGACGCCATCAGCAGACCGATGACGAGCCCGTCCCCCTTCCTGAGCCGGTCGGAGTGCGGAGGCTGTGCGAGCGGGCGCGTGGAGGTGGTCATGACTCCATGCTCAACCTTGACATCAGTGGCAATGTCAAGCGATATCCGCGGAATCGGTGCT
Organism: Rathayibacter sp. VKM Ac-2927; assembly: GCF_022815525.1. Lineage (NCBI taxonomy): Bacteria > Bacillati > Actinomycetota > Actinomycetes > Micrococcales > Microbacteriaceae > Rathayibacter > Rathayibacter sp. VKM Ac-2927. The sequence goes on along the minus strand of NZ_JALGRT010000003.1, from coordinate 239,121 downwards.
CAGTAGATCGCGCGATTGAGCCGCACGAGGTAGTCCGCGCTGATCGAGCCCTCCGCCTCGGCGCGCTCGGTCACGACGGCGATCGCGAGATCCCGCCGGCGGGGGGAGCGAGCGGCATCGGCCGCGGCGAGAGAGCCCGGCAGCTCGGCGGCCGTGCGCTCGGTGCAGTACGCGGGGGTGCCGGGCTGCTGCTGCCAGGAGTCGGCGAGGGGACCCGCGTCGAAGGCGTCGAAACCGGTCTCCTCGACGAGGGTCATCGCGAGGCGCTTGCCGTCGGGGTCGTCCCCGGCGACGGGGATCGCGATGCGATCGGGCGTGCCCGCGGCCGTGGCGTGCTCGCTGAAGGACTGCGAGGTGATCGCGTTCCACGCCTTCAGCACCGGGCGCCCGAGCTGCTCCTGCACCCAGAGGCTCTCCACCTGGCCGCTCTCGAGCTCAGCGATGCGTCCGTCGCGCAGCGGGTAGTAGTTGCCGGTGTCGATGATCACCGCGCCGGCGGGCGCGGCGCGCACGAGCGGCGCGAGATCGGGGATGCGGCTGATCGGGACCGTCACGATCAGGACGTCGGCCAGGAGAGGAGCGTCCCGCGCTTCGACGGCCTTCGCGCCCCCGCTCAGCGCCGCTGCGCTGATCGTCGAGGGGCCGCGCGAGTTGGCGATGCCGACGTCATGGCCGGCCTCGCCGAGCCGCTGCGCCAGTGTGGTGCCGATCATTCCCGCGCCGATGATGCCGATCTTCATGTCCGTCCGTCCTTCTGCTGAGTCCTCCCTCCATCCTGAACGTTCGCACTAGTGTGAAGGTCAAGCGATCAGGAGGAGACGGACATGCGCATCGGAGAGCTCTCGAAGAAGACGGGCGTCGCGGCGCGGATGCTCCGCTACTACGAGGAGCACGACCTCATCCGCCCGACCCGCCTCGACAACGGCTACCGCGACTACGACGACTACCTCGTCGACCGCGTGAAGAAGATCCGCGGCCTCGTCGACTCCGGGATCCCGACCCGGATCATCGTCGACATCCTGCCCTGCCTCGACAAGCCGCAGACGATCGTGGTCGAGAACGCCGAGCCGGGACTCCGGGACCTGCTCACGACCGAGCGCGACCGGATGAGCGAGAAGATCGACTTCCTGATCCAGAACCGCGACGCGATCTCGCGCTACATCGACGCGATCGACGCGGCGTCGGACCGAGAGCTGCTCCAGACCGGCTGACGCTCGACCTCGTCGCTGGCGTGATGGTCCACCCGATCCTGCAGGACGGAGGCCTGTTCCTCGTCCCCGCCGCTGGGCGGGGCCGCCGCCGAGCCCCGCTCAGCCGAGCAGGTCGAGGCCGCCCTCGGTCACGACGGCCCGCACCTCGGTCAGGTAGCGCCGGGCCTGCTCGGTGAGGGGGATGGCGGAGTGCCCGATCCAGCCGATCTCGATGCGCTCGTCGACGTCGAGCGGGACGGCGACGATGGCCGGGTCGAGGTCGTCGCTGATGATCCCGGTCGAGATGGTGTAGCCGTCGAGGCCGATCATCAGATTGAAGATCGTCGCCCGGTCGGACACCCGGATCTCCCGGTCGCTCGACAGCGTGGACAGGATCTCCTCGGCGAAGTAGAAGGAGTTGTCCGCCCCCTGGTCGAAGGTGAGCCGCGGCAGATCGGCGAGATCGGCGAGGGTGACCCGCTCGCGCGAGGCCAGCGGGTTCCTCCGCGAGACGAAGATGTGCGGCAGGGCGAGGAAGAGGGGATGGAAGGCGAGCCCCGCGTCCCGGAGGATCTTGTCGATGACGTCCCGGTTGAAGTCGTTCCGGTACAGGATCCCCAGCTCGCTGCGGAGCGTGCGGACGTCCTCGATGATGTCCCGGGTGCGGGTCTCGCGCAGCGAGAACTCGTACTTCTCCCCCTCCGTGCCCCGGACCATCCGCACGAAGGCGTCGACGGCGAACGAGTAGTGCTGCGTGGACACCCCGAGCAGGCGACGCGACGGCGGCCGCCCCAGGTAGCGCTGCTCGAGGAGCGCCACCTGCTCGATGACCTGCCGGGCGTAGCCGAGGAACTCGGTGCCCTCGGTGGTGAGGGTGACCCCGCGCGCGACGCGGACGAGGAGGGCGCGTCCCACCCGGGTCTCGAGGTCCTTCATCGCCGCGGACATGGTCGGCTGGGCGACGTAGAGCAGATCGGCGGCGGCGGAGATCGAGCCCTCGGAGGCGACCTCGACGAAGTAGTGGAGCTGCTGGAGCGAGATCCCGCCCGTTCGACGTGCCATAGGTCGGGACTATACCTCGGCATAGTCGCGCCGGATTCTTCGATGCCTCCCAGTGACGGGCACTCTTGTCCCGCACGCTTCCACCAGGGCCGGTGCGGCCTGCTGATCATCGGATTGGGCGCTCATGGCGAACGACGTCACCTTCAGGATCACCACGACCTGCTTCGACGAGCACTACTCGCCGTCGTCGAGCTCCCGGGCCACCACGAACTTCGCCAACCTCGCCCGGGGCGAGCACCGCCGGCAGAACCTCCGCAACGCCCTGACGATGATCGACCGCCGGTTCAACGACCTCGCCCACTGGGACAACCCCGGCCGGGACCGCTACGCCGTCGAGCTCGAGATCGTCTCGGTCGAGGTGCGGTTCCCCGCCGAGGAGGCGGTCCGCGACTTCCCTCTCCTCGAGGTCCTCGACGTCACGATCTGCGACAAGCTGACCGGCGTGCGCCACCACGGGATCGTCGGCAACAACTTCTCGTCCTACGTCCGCGACTTCGACTTCAGCGTGCGGCTGCCGGCGGCGAACAAGGGCGCGACGGAGTTCACCGTTCCCGACGACTTCGGCGACCTGCACGGCGCCCTGTTCCAGAGCTTCCTCGACTCCGACGCCTATCGGGAGCGCTTCTCCGCGCCGCCCGTCATCTGCATCAGCGTGTCGACGAGCAGGACCTACCACCGGACCTCGAACCACCACCCGATCCTCGGCGTCGAGTACCGGCAGGACGAGCGGTCCCTGACCGACGAGTACTTCGGCCGGATGGGGCTGCAGGTCCGGTACTTCCTGGCGCCCGGCTCCGTCGCGCCGCTCGCGTACTACTTCCGCGGCGACCTGCTCAACGACCACTCGAACCTCCAGCTGGCCGGCACGATCAGCACGATGGAGACGTTCCAGAAGATCTACCGCCCGGAGATCTACAACACGAACTCCGCCGCGGCGGACGTCTTCCGGCCGAGCCTCCAGCAGCAGGACTACTCGCGGACGCAGATCGACTACGACCGTGCCGAGCGCGATCGGCTCGCCGTCGAGCAGGGCGCGTACACGGCGGAGCACTTCATCGAGCCGCACCGGGAGCTGCTGGACGCCTGGGTGTCGAAGCACCGGACCCCCGCCCGCTGATCAGAGAAGGATCGCCACCCGTGAACACTCTCCTGCCCACCTCCATCGCCGGCAGCCTGCCCAAGCCCTCCTGGCTCGCCGAGCCGGAGACCCTCTGGTCCCCCTGGAAGCTCGAGGGCGACGAGCTGGTCGAGGGCAAGCAGGACGCCCTGCGCATCGCCGCCCACGAGCAGCACCGGCGCGGCATCGACATCATCAGCGACGGCGAGCAGACCCGGCAGCACTTCGTCACGACCTTCATCGAGCACCTCGCCGGAGTGGACCACGTGAACCGCGAGACCGTGCGGATCCGGGACCGGTACGACGCGAGCGTGCCGACCGTCGTCGGCGCCGTGAGCCGCGAGCGGCCCGTGTTCGTCGACGACGCGGCGTTCCTCCGCCGGCACACGTCGCAGCCGATCAAGTGGGCCCTCCCCGGTCCGATGACCATGATCGACACCCTCGCCGACCGCTACTACGGGAGCCGGGAGGAGCTGGCCTGGGAGTTCGCGGCGATCCTCAACCAGGAGGCGCGGGAGCTCGAGGCCGCCGGCGTCGACATCGTCCAGTTCGACGAGCCGGCCTTCAACGTCTTCCACGACGACGTGCGGGACTGGGGGGTCGCGGTCCTGGAGCGGGCGGCGGAGGGGCTGCGCGCCCAGACGGCCGTGCACATCTGCTACGGCTACGGGATCAAGGCCAACACCGACTGGAAGCAGACCCTCGGGCCGGAATGGCGCCAGTACGAGACGTCGTTCCCGCTGCTGCAGCGCTCCACGATCGACATCGTGTCGCTGGAGTGCCACCACTCCCGCGTCCCGATGGAGCTCATCGAGCTCCTCCGCGGCAAGAAGGTCATGCTCGGCGCGATCGACGTGGCGAGCGAGACCGTCGAGACCCCGGAGGAGGTCGCCGACACCCTCCGCAAGGCCCTCCGGTTCGTCGACGCGGCGGATCTCCTGCCGAGCTCGAACTGCGGCCTGGCTCCCCTGCCGCGCGGGGTCGCGCTCGGGAAGCTGAGCGCGCTGACCGCCGGTGCGGCGATCGTCCGCGCGGAGCTCGCCGGCTCGGCACTGTGACCCGGCTCTTCGCGCGGCCCGCGGAGCAGTAGCTGGTGTTCACGCCTCGTCGCGCAGCCCGATCGCGACCAGGGACGCCGCCGCGTCACAAACACGATCCGGCGCGTCGTCGGCGTGCCCGTGCTGTGCGGTGACGGCCGCGGTGAGCGCGTCGCCGCGCAGGTGCGGGTGCTGCCAGATGGTCGCGGCGATCCCGTCGAGCACGTGCACTGTGCCGGCGGCGAGGACGACGACCCGCTGCCCGTCCGTGACCGCGTTCCGGTCCTCGACCTCCCGCCAGCTCTCGTCCGGAGCGGGCGGCGCCGCGAGCAGCCCGGCGGTGATCGGGACGAGCTGCTCGGCATCGCGGTAGCGGGCCCGGTGCACGCCGCCGATGCCGGCGGCGAGGCGGGCGAGGATCGGGACGCCGTTCTCGAGCGCCGGCAGGGCACTCGTCTCCGGGACCAGGAGCGGGATCGCGTCGGCCAGGTCGAGGCGTTCGAGATGGGCCGGCCCGATCAGGTACGGGTCGCGGTCCAGGATCACGAGCGCGGCCAGCCGCGGGTCGGCGGGTGCGGGGAGGAGGCCGAGCTCGTCCGGGGAGAAGGGCCGCTTGGGCATGCCCTCCGCGGTGCGGAGCAGGAGGGGCTTCTCGTAGGGGAGGATCCGCCCGTCCGGAGTGATGCCGGTGGTCTCGTCGGTGAGGTACCCGTAGGAGCGGCCCAGGGTCGCCGCGGCCGTCGTCTTCCCGCGGCCGGAGGGTCCGACGAGCACGATCGCCGCGCCGGTCGGGTCCGCGAGAGCGCAGGCGTGCAGCATCAGGAGCGAGCCCTGCGCGGCCTCGATCGCCCGCAGCGTCACCTCCGCGATCGCCAGGGCGGCACTGTGCTCGAACGGATCCGTTGTTCCGGCCATCGAGAAGGAGCTCTCCGCCGTCGTGTCGAGGTCTGCGAGACGTGCGCGACGCCAGAGCGCCTCGAGCGCACCCCGGTCGGTCGTCGAGAGGGCGCCGGTGTCGACGCTGATCCGCACTCCCAGCCCGCGGATCAGCAGTGCGGCGTCCGGCGTCGGGCAGGATCCGAGGGTCAGGAGCGGAAGACCTTGGTCGGGAAACTGGTCGGTGCGGGTCTGGTGTTGAAGATGGCGAACGGGGCGAGGACAGGGACGAGTTCGACGACGCTGCCGGGGGCCTGCCCCAGGGAGACATCGATCACGAGCTGTCCGCCGGGAACGATGACGCCGGACTCCTCCTGGCTGTAGAGCACGCAGGGGATCCCGGCCGAGCGGTTCAATCGACCGGTGTACGTGGCTTCGTTCGTCTGGATGTACCCACTGAGGCCCATGATGACGAGAGCCCCCTGGTCGCCGCTCTCGGCGGAGTTGTGGCTGAACATCGTCATCGAGTTGAAGTCGTAATTGCTCGTGCCGGTGTTGACCACGGTGAAGGTGGTGTCGAACATCCTGCGCTCCGTGGAGACGGCACCCCAGAATCCCGTGAGACCTTCGAACGCCGCAGGCGGAGTCGCACTCGCATGAGCGGCAGGAGCGCCGACTGCAGCGATCAGGAGGGGCGCGGACCAGCCGGCGGCCTGCGCGACGCGGCGCCGCGAAGGGCCGGTCGGGTCGATGGCGGTGTGGTCGTGCTCAGTCATGGGGCGCTCCGCAGCGGTCGGTCCGACGAGGGATCGGAAGGAGTGCCGGCCGGGGAGGGAGCCGGGCCGGCATCGGTGCCGCGAAGCGTCGCCGCGGTCCGGTCGAAGGGCATGGGGACGCGATCCTCGACGGGCTCAGTGTGACGCATCCCCTTCGATCGCCCGCGGACCGGGGTACCCCCCGTTAAGCACGTGCGTGCAGCGACCGTCCGGCCCCTCGCCTGGTCGGTGATCCTCTACCGCGAGGCGATCTTCTCCTCGAGGACGGTGCGCTCCGCCGCGTTCGTGCACCGCGCGAGCGCCCGCGTCCACTCGGCGCGCGCGTCGGCGGTGCGGCCGAGCCGGGCGAGCAGCTCTCCGCGGACCGCGGGGAGGAGGTGGCTGCCGGCGAGCACCCCGCGCGCGTCGAGGTCGTCGACGAGGGCGAGCGCGTCCCGGGGTCCGGTCGCCATCGCGACGGCGACCGCCCGGTTGAGCTCGATGATCGGCGAGGGCGTCAGCCGACCGAGCGCCTCGTAGAGGACCACGATCCGCCGCCAGTCGGTCTCCGCGACCGACGGGGCGACCGCGTGGCACTCGGCGATCGACGCCTGGAGACCGAAGGCGCCGAGACCGCGCGGCGAGACGGCCTGCGCGAGAGCGGCGCGCCCGCGCCGGATCGCGCTCCGATCCCAGAGCCGCCGGTCCTGGTCCTCGAGCAGGATCGCGCGCCCGTCCGCTCCGAGCCGGGCGGGGAACCGGGCGGCGGTGAGCTCGAGCAGGGCGAGGAGCCCGAGCACCTCGGGCTCGGGTGCGAGGGCGACCAGTCCCCGCGCGAGGCGCCGGGCCTCGTCGGCGAGGTCGGTGCGCATCCAGTCGTCCCCGGCGGTGGCGGACGAGCCCTCCGTGAAGATCAGGTAGACCACCTGCAGCACCGAGCCCAGGCGGGCGGGGCGCTCCTCCGCGTCGGGGACGGCGAACGGGATCCGGGCGGCGGAGAGGGTCTTCTTCGCCCTCGTGATCCGGGCCTGGATCGTCGCCACCGGAACGAGGAACGCCTGCGCGATCTCGGTCGTGGTGAGCCCGCCGACCAGCCGCAGCGTCAGCGCGATCCGGGCCTCCTTCGCCAGCAGCGGATGGCAGGCCGTGAACATCAGCGCGAGCACGTCGTCCTCGATGGCGTCGGGATCGAAGAGCGCATCCGGACCCGGGCCCGCCTCGTCGAGATCGCGGGCGAGCAGCGCGTACCGCGCGTCGCGCGCCCCGCGCCGGCGGAACGCGTCGATCGCGCGGCGCCGGCCCGTGGTCAGCAGCCAGCCGACGGGCTCCGCCGGCACGCCGCCGACCGCCCAGGAGACGAGCGCTTCCGCGACCGCCTCCTGGGCGAGATCCTCGGCGAGATCGACGTCGCCGGTGTAGCGGGCGAGGGCGCCGACGATGCGGGCGGACTCCATCCGCCAGACCGTCTCGACGGCGGCCCTCGCGTCAGAGCTGGCCGGTCTGCTCACGCCAGGCGCGCTCCCGCTGCACGTACTCGTTGTCCTGCGGGAACTCGTCGATCGAGGGGATCCGGCGGATCTCGGCCTTGCCGCCGCCGGTCATCGGCGCCCGCTTGGCCCACTCGACCGCCTCCTGGATCGAGGCGACGTCGAGGACGTAGTAGCCGTTGAACAGCTCCTTCGTCTCCCCGTAGGGCCCGTCCGTGACGACCGGGGTCTCGCCGCTGAAGTCGACGACGACCCCCTGGCTCGGGTCGTCCAGCCCCTCCGCGGCCAGCAGCACTCCGGCCCGGATCAGCTCGTCGTTGAAGCGCCCCATCGACTCCAGCATCTGGCTGAAATCGGTGTTCATCATCGCGGCCAGCGACTCGTCGGTCGCGCGCCAGATCAGCATGTACTTCGGCATCAGGGGATTCCCGGCTCTCGGTGATGGAAGGAGCGTCTCGCGACCTTCTCACCTCGAGGTCGAACGGCGCGATCCCGGATCGACACCCGGCCCGAAGAAAGTCCGGCCGGCACTTCAGTGGTGTCGATTCTCGAGGGTCAGCGGCCGCCGCGCATGCCGCCACCTCCGGCGGCAGCCGTGCCCGCGGTGACGGTGGCGAGGGTCGTGCCGTCGGCGGTGAGGGTGTAGCTCTCGCCGGAGGTGATCTCCGGGCCGGCGTAGACGACGCCCGCGATCGTCTTCGACGTCGTGAACGTCGTGACGGTGGTGCCGTCCGCGTCGGTGATCGTCACATCGGTGCCCGCGGGGAGGGTGCTGCTGAGGGCGGAGGAGATCCAGCCCTGGGTCGAGGACGCGTCGGGCGAGACCATCATCCCGGCGCTTCCGGTGGCGAGCACCTCTCCGCCGGTGACGACGAGGGTGCCGTTGACGTCGAGTGCGCCGTTGCCGCTCTGCTCGGGGCCGTTCACGACGAGGCTGCCGCCGCTGATCGTCGCACTGCCGTTCGAGTCGAAGCCGTCGCCCTCGGCATCGATGGTGACCGTGCCGCCGCTGAGGGTGATCACGGAGCCGTCGTCGCCCTCGCCGCCCATGCCTCCGCCGGGGCCGCCGGTGGTGCCGGTCGCGGCTCCGTCGGAGTCCGTGCCGGTTCCGCCGGAGGCGTTCAGGCCGTCGTCGCTGGAGACCACGGAGACGTCGCCGTCGGTGATCCGGATGTCGGCGCTCTCGATCCCCTCGACCGAGTCGGTCACGGCGATGTCGGCTCCATCGAGGAGCAGGGCCGAATCGGCGTGGACGCCGTCGTCGCCGGTGGCGAGCGTCAGGGTTCCGGCGGTGGTGTGCACCCAGGTGTCGGAGTGCACGGCGTCGTCAGCGGAGTCGATGGTCACGTCGCCGCCCTCGAGGTCGACGATGATCCCGGCCTTGAGACCCTTGGCGGAGGCGTCGGTCGCGAGCTGCGCGCCGCTGCCTCCTCCCGCGGTGAGGTCCAGGTTTCCTCCGGTGACGACGATGTCCGTGACGGCGACGACGGCGTCGCCCTGCGCGTCGACGGTGATGTCGCCTCCGGCGATCGAGACGAAGCCCGCGGTGGCGTCCTCCTCGTTGTCGGAGGTGAGTCCGTCGCCGCCGGCGGTGACGGCGAGGGTGCCGCCCCGGACGACGAGGTAGTCCTTGCCGCGGATGCCGTCGTCGACCGCATCGACGGTGATGGTGCCGGAGAGGATGACGAGGCCGTCCTTGCCGGTGATGCCGTCGTTGCCGTTGCCGTGCACCTCGAGCGAGCCCTCGCCCGTGACGGTGAGGTCGGCGGCGCTGTACAGCGCGGCGTTCGACTCCGCGTCCTCGGCGTAGGAGGCGGTGTCGCTGAGGGTGTTCGTCGATCCGGTGGCGAGTTCGACGACGACGTCGGAGGCGGCGGTGACCGTGATCGCGGAACCGGTGGAGCTCGTGATGTCGACGCCGTCGAGCACGAGTCGCACGGTTCCTTCGGCGGTGGTGTCCACCACGACCTGGCCGTCGGTGAGGGTGCCGCTGAGGACGTAGGTGCCGGCGTCGGTGATGGTGACGGTCGAGCCGTCGACGCGCACGGCGTCCCCGTCTGCCGCGGCGCTGTCGCCGGAGAGGGTGATGCTCGTCGAGGCGGCGTCGGCGGCCTGGTCGGTGGCGTGCACGGCGGTGTTCGCCGCGAGGATCTGCGTGGCGGTGGAGTCGAGGGAGGTGCCGACGGCCTCGACGGTGGTGCCCGCCTCCGTGTCGTCGGTGCTCGTGCCGGTGGGGGCGGTGGAGCTCGAGTCGGTGGTGGTGCCGAAGGCGGAGCCGGCGACCGCGGCGGCGCTGCAGCCGGTGAGGAGAGCGCCGGTGAGACCCAGGACGGCGAGGACGGACAGCGGGCGGGAGCGGTTGTGCATGGTGGTCCTATCGGGGAGAGACGACTCGGGCGGGGGCCCGGTCGAAATGACGGTCGAGGGTGCGGGTCCACTTGTTGGCGGGGAGCTCGGAGCGGAACGCGGCCATCCCGGTCCCGTACTTCGAGAGCGAGACGGGGCGGTGGCCTTCGGCCCAGAGCGCCCGGTCGACCTCGGACGGGCGGGAGGCCGACTTGGTCTCGACGACGACCACGGCCGGTCGATCCAGCACTCGGGCCGGTGCGCTGCGCAGCCGCCAGACGAGGCGGGTGTCGATCGTGGCGCGGGTGGCGGATCCGGGGAGGAAGAGCGTCGTCCGGGCGTACTCGGTGGACAGCACCGGGGCGAGTTCTCGGGAGTCCAGGGCGATGCCGGTCGCGGCGAGGGTCTCGTCGATGTAGGTGAGACCCTCCGCGGTGAGCTCGTCGCGCCGTCCGGCCGGGTGGTCGATCCGCTCCTTGACGGTGCTGCTGCGGGATCCGCGCGTCTTCACCTCGAGGTAGCTCGTCGCGGAGTCCAGATAGGTGCGGGTGCGGATCTTGAAGCGCCGCCGGCGGCCGCGCACGGCGAGGTGGTAGCTGTCCAGCTGCGGGGTATCGAAGTAGACCGATTCGTAGTCGCAGTCGCGGCGCCCGCCGATCTCGAGCACGCGCGTGCTGTCGTCGAGTCGGGCGAGCACGGCGTCCAGGCTGCCCGCGGGAATCAGGTACTTGCGGTCGATGCGGGTCTGCAGCGACGCCTGGTCGACGAGCTCGGGGAGGCTGATCGGGGCGAACGACTGCAGGCGCGACGCCGTCACGGCGGTCATCGCGAGACCGGGACGCCGACGGCGGAGGTGGCCGGGGCGAGCTCGTCGTGCTGCCCGCCGCGGGCGCGGCGCTCCGCGACGTCGAAGCGGACGTCGACCTGCGTGGTGTCGTTGACGAGATCGAGCTGACGGACCTGCACCGACCGGATGCGGCCGCCGAGCAGCGCGGCCAGGTGAGCGGTCAGGGCGCCCTCGTCGGTGAAGGCGCTGTCGAGAGTGATCGTCTGCTGACGGGTGCGCGGGAACAGCCGCGGGTGGTCGGCGATGAACAGGACCGCGATGATCAGCGCGATCAGACCGACCGTCAGCGCGGACGGCGCGGTGCCCAGGCCGCTGATGAGGCCGATGGCCAGAGCGGAGAAGTAGTAGGCGACCTCGTGCTGCTCGATCTCGTCCGAGCGCAGACGGATGATCGAGAGGACCCCGAAGAGGCCCAGCCCGAGACCGGCTCCGACCGTGCTGGAGGCCAGGACCAGCGAGACGGCGAGGACGCCGACGTTCACGCCGAGGAAGGCGGCGACGAGGTCCCGACGCCGGTGGCGGGGGAAGTAGATGCCGAACGTCAGCAGAGCGATGGCGACGAGGTCGATGGCGACGGTGGCGAATGCGAGCACGAGAACTCCTGAAGACGGGCCGACCCGAGGTCGGCGAGCGAGGTGTCCCCATTCAGCCGCCGCGTCCTTTGCGCTTCCTATGACCCGTCTATGACGCTCGCCTGCATTGTCGGGCGAGCGCTGATCGCCGCGCGGAGCCGGTCGGAGACCAGCAGGTCTCCCCCGGTGCCGCAGGCGAGGACGTCCACGTCCCAGCGGGAGAGGACGCGGTCGAGGGTCGGCTCGCCGCCGGCGAGGACCGCGGTGGCGAGAACGTCGGCGGTGAGGATGTCGCCCGCGAGGACGGTGACCTGGCGGAAGCGCACCCCGTTCGCGTCGTGCGGGCGCCGCCAGACGTGCTCCCCGCGCTCCGCGGTGCCCGACGTCGCGACGGCGCGCCGGTCGCCGGTGAGCTGGACGGCGCACAGGAGCGAACGGCGGTCGTCGGGGTCGACGATCCCGATTCGGACCGGTGCGTCGTGGGCGTCGACGGCGCGGGATCCGAGGACGTCGCCCCCGACGGTCAGGAGCCACGGCGCGTCGCCGCCGCGCTCCAGCAGCCTCCCCGCCGCCGCGATCGCGCGGGCCTTGACCGTGCCGGCGAGGTCGAGCACGCCGTCCGGGCGGTGCGGGGTGAAGGCGCCGTCGGTGGCGGTCCGCCACTCGAGGGCCTCGGCGTAGGCGTCGCGCATCTCCGCGCTCGCGTCGGCGAGGCGGAGGCGGCCGTCGGCGATCCTGCTCGCCTCCGACTCCGGCCGGTACAGGCTGAACCGCTCGTCCGCGGACCGGAAGACCGCCCGGATCGCCGCCAGCGGCGCGTCGGCCTCGGCCCGGAGGCTCGCGACCGTTCCCATCGTGGCGAAGCTGGAGATCACAGGCCGGCCTGGTCGATCGCGGACTGCAGCGAGTCGAGGTAGGCGTCGCTGGTGTAGGTCGCGCCGCTGACCGAGGCGACGTCGGCGCTCTGCGCGGCGAGGACTTCGCTGCGCAGGATCGGCGCGGCACGGTTCGAGATCGAGACCGACCGGTTCTCCTTGTCCGTCAGCTGCAGCGCGGTCACGTCCGTGATCGCGCCACCGGCGACGGTGATCGCGACCTGCACGTCGCCGTAGCGGGTCGCGACGGCGGTCCCCGTGTAGGTGCCGTCCGTTCCGCCGGTGCTGTCGGTGTCGCCGCTGCTGTCGGTTCCGCCGGTGCCGGCGGGCGCCGAGGGCGTCGACGGAGTGGAGCTCGGCGTCGGAACCTCGAACGTGCCGGAGCCGCTCGAGCCGCTCGAAGAGGTCGGAACCGGAGTCGGAGTCGAGACGGCCGGCGCTGCGGCCTCCGGGGCCGGTGCGGCGGGAGTGCTCCCCGCGGCGCCGAGGTCCCAGCCGATGACGAGGACGGCCGTGGACGCGAGGACGCTCACGAGGGCGGCGCGCGTCCTCACCAGCTGAACCTCTCGACGTGGATCCGGTGCTCGGGGAGGCCCGCGCTGCGGGCGTCGCGGAGGACGACCTCGCTCCAGGCGTCCGGTCCGCAGACGTAGAGGTCGGAGTCGAGCAGCCGCGGGAACACCGAGGTCAGCGTGACGCCTCGCGAGAGAGCCTCGGCGGACAGCCAGGTGTCGCTGCCGGACGGGCGATGCCCCTGCATCCAGTAGAGCGTGCCGCCTCCGCGGCGCACGAGCTCGCCCGTCTCGTCCCAGAGGCGGTCCTGCGCGTGGTCCGCCCCGCGCAGGAGGACGGTGGCCTCGCCCGACTGCAGGGCACTGTGCTCGAGGAGTGCGCGCGCGGGGGTGATGCCGATGCCCGCGGCGACGACGGCGAGGAGTGGAGCGGTGCGCGCCGTGTCGGTGAAGATCCCGTAGGGGCCCTCGATCGACACGGCCGTGCCCGGCCGCAGTCGAGCGAGGCGTGCGGTGCCGGCGCCCAGCACGCGGACGGTGATCCGGGCGGTGCGGTCGGTGGGGACCGCGGAGAAGGAGACGGGGTGGGCGTGCCACCAGGTGCCGGCGCTCCAGAACCGCCAGATCGCGTACTGACCGCCGACGGCGCCGAGGGAGCGCATCCGTCGCCCCGTCAAGTGCAGCGAGAACACCCCGGGTGCGATCGTCTCGACCGCCTCGACCCGGATGCGGTGGCGGAGGGTGCGCACGACGGGCACGGCGAACCGGAACCACGCGACGGAGCCGAACGCCGCGACGTAGAGGGCGATCCAGTAGGCGCGCTGCGCGGACCCCTCGGCGAGGACCTGACCGGCGGAGAGCTGATGCGGCACCGCGACGAGCACGGCCGCGTAGCTGAGGAGGTGGATCGCGTGCCACGCCTCGTAGGCGAACCGGCGGCGCACCGCGACCAGCGAGGTGACCACGACGAGCAGCAGCAGCGCGGTCGCGAGCAGGGCGAGCAGCAGGTCGCTGCCGGAGTAGAGGGCGAGGCTCTCCTGCACGAGGTCGAGACCGTCCGTCATCGCGTAGCCGACCGTGAGGAGCAGGCCGTGACCGAGGATCAGCAGGAGGGCGGGCTTGCCGAGCCGCCGGTGCAGCGCCGTCGCGACGTCCTGACCGAAGGTGCGATCGATCCACGGGATGCGCGCGGCGAGGACCAGCATCAGCAGGAGCAGATCGGTCCCCACCAGCCCGGCGACGATCCCCGCCGCCGACAGCGCAGTCGGCAGGTCGGTCACGGCCTCGGGACCACCGGAGGCGAGGAACAGCGCGATCGCGACAGCGACCGACACGACGCACGCGGTCACCAGCGCATCGGCCGAGCGTCTCCGCCGCCGGAGGGCCCGGCGGCGGCGCTCACCCGAAGAGACGTCCACCCCCGGGCCGTCCGCCGCTGCGGGCGCCGGTCGAACTGTTCGCAGCACCGTGCTCATCGCATCGACCTTCCCTGAGCATCACCCTTTGCGGGGTCCCCGCCGGGAGATCAGGATCGGCGACGACGCTATGCACTCCCGATGAACCCGCCATGGCCTGCATCGGAGTCGGCCCGCGCCCGGGCCGGCGCCGCAGCGCTCCGATGCTGAGGCTCTCCGCGATGCCGCTGCCGGCGACCTCGACGACGGTCTGCCAGGGCGGGGAGGAGGTCGTCGTCCGCCGTCGCTCACCTGCCCGCGCGCCTTCATGGACAACCGGTCGAGCGGGACGAAGCGGATCAGCGCGCGTGCGCCGTCGCCAGCTCCCCCCAGTGCGTCGTGGCGCGCAGCGACAGCGCGGCGCGCTTCATCGTCCAGACCGGTCCCTTGCGGATCCCGGCGAGCCCGAGGCCGACGGCGGAGCGGCCGTGGCGCTTGGTCACGGCGTCGATCGTCGCGCCGAGACCCTTGCTGTCGAACGCGGTGTCGAACACCTCGAGGAGGGCGTGCGAGTCGCGCGGCGACAGGTTCGTCAGGATCACGCCGGCCCGCACGTAGCGGGCGCCCTCGCGCAGCCGAGGCCGCAGCGTCCCGATCGCCGCCTTCACGATCGCCACCGGGTCGTCCGTGGGCACGGGAAAGCCGGCCAGCCCACCCGCGGACTCGTACGGCGCGTCCGCGAACGGCGACGTCGACGCGAAGACGCTCATCGTCTTCGTCACCGACCCCTGCGCGCGGAGGCGGTGGGCCGCGCGCTGCGCGTAGACGGAGAGCACCTGCTCCATGTCCGCGATCGTCGTCACCGGAGTGGCGAACGAGCGCGAGAAGATCAGCTGGTCCCGGACGGTCCGCGCCGCCTCGAGCGGGATGCAGTCGACCCCGCGCAGCTCGTAGACGGAGCGCTGCAGCACCACCGAGAACTTCTTCCGGATCAGCGCCGGGTCGGCATCGCGCAGGTCCCGGATCGTGTGGATGGACAGCTCCGCGAGGCGCTTCCCGGTGCGGCCCGCGACGCCCCACAGCTCGGTGACGTGCTGCGACGCCATCAGCGCGTCGAGCTGCTCGGGGGTGTACCAGTCGGTGTCGCAGACGCCTCCCAGGCGCGGGTGCTTCTTCGCACCGCCCTTGTTGACGAACTTCGCGAGCGTCTTGCTCGGCCCGAACCCGACGCACACGGGCAGGCCGACGTTCTTCGCGACGGCCGCCCGCATCGCCCGGCCGATCCTCGCCCGCTCCGCCACGTCGCCGTCGACGCCGAGGAAGCTCTCGTCGATCGAGTACACCTCCTGCCAGGCCGAGTAGCGGCCCAGCAGCTCCATCACCCGCGCGGACAGCTCGCCGTACAGCTCGTAGTTGCTGGAGCGGGCGATCACCTCCGGGAGGCGTCCCGAGCGGATCAGGGGCAGGACCTTGAACCAGGGCGTCCCGTTCTCGATGCCGAGCTTCTTCACCTCGTCCGAGCGGGCGACCACGCAGCCGTCGTTGTTCGAGAGGACGACCACCGGCCGCCCCTGCAGCTTCGGGTCGAACAGCCGCTCGCAAGAGACGTAGAAGCTGTTCACGTCGACCAGGCCGATCCGCCGCTCAGAGCGCACGGTGCAGCCGGTGCAGGCAGACGGTGACGACGCCCCAGATCTGGAGGTCGCTGAGTTCGGCGACGAGGATCGGCGGGTAGTCCGGGTTCTCCGCGCGCAGCACCACTCCCCCGGGGCTCAGCTCGAGCCGTTTCACGGTCAGCTCACCGTCGAGGATCGCGATCACGACGCTGCCGTGCGTCGGGGTCAGCGAGCGGTCGACCACCAGCTCGTCGCCGTCGCTGATGCCGGCGCCGGTCATGCTCTCGCCCGAGACGCGGACGATGAATGTCGAGGTCTTGTCCCGGATGAGGTGGTCGTTGAGGTCGAGCGAGCCGTCGAAGTAGTCCTGCGCCGGCGACGGGAAGCCCGCCGCCACCGCGTCGGCGGGGACGAGGAGGGAGACGGCCACGGCGTCCCGGGCCGGGGTCGCGATGCGGTCCACCACGGTCACGCTCATTCTCGGCCCTCCTCACGGGATCGAACATGTGTTCGAATACGTCCGAGTGTAGGTCGACTCCACCGACATCGGCACCGGAGGCTCCTCGCTCGCGGACGCCCCGATGCGCGAGGATCGGATCCGTGGATGCGGAGCGGGTACTCGGGGACGGTCGTGCCGACGGGGTGTGGTGCCGGCTCGGCGAGCCGCTGACGGTGGCGCAGATCGCGCGGGGCAAGCCGGCCTGGCTCTGCCTGGACGCGCAGCACGGCGCCTTCGACGACGCCGCGGTGCTCGCGACCATGCGCGCGCTGGCGACGGTGCGCGAGCGGCCGCCCGTCGCCGTCCGGGTCGCCGGGCTCTCGGACCCGCTGATCGGGCGGGCGCTCGACGCCGGAGCGGACATCGTCGTCGTCCCGATGATCGAGTCGGTCGAGGACGCGGCCGCGGCGGTCCGCGCCGCGCACTACCCGCCGCTCGGACGGCGCAGCTGGGGTCCGATGACCGACCTCTGGGACGCCGCGCCCCCGTCGGCCGCCGAGTCGCGGCCGGCCCTCTGGCTGATGATCGAGACGCAGTCCGGCCTCGACGCGGTCGAGGAGATCCTCGCGGTGCCGGGGGTCGCCGGCGTCTTCGTCGGCCCGTTCGACCTCGCGATCGGACTCGGCCGGGAGCTGCCCGACCTGCTCGCCGCGGACGGACCCGAGGACCCGCTGCCGAGGATCGCCGCGGCCGCCCGACGCGCAGGCAAGGGCGCCGGTGCCTACGCCGGCGACCCGGACCGCGCCCGGCAGCTTCGCAGCCTCGGCTTCCCGCGGGTCGCCGTCGCGACCGACCAGTCGCTGATCGCGCTCGGCACGGCGGCGGCGCTCGGTGCGGTGGCGGACGGCTCCGGATACTGAGGCTCCGAAGAATGCGACGATGACGACGACTCTCGAGCGGCTGATTCAGCGGACCGCCGACGCCGCAGACGACGACCTCGCCCCGGGCGCTCGGGCCGACGCGCGCCGCACGCTGACGGCGGCGCTGGAGGCGCACCTCCGGGGCGACCGCGAGTCCGAGGCCGCGCTGCTCACCCCTCTCGCCCGCCGCATCTCGGACTCCTGGCCGCACACGTCAGCGCTCGGACGGGACGTGCTCGGCTACGTGCAGGCCGTGCGGCGCTGAGGCGCGGGTGTGAGCGGACGCTGAACCGAGTCCGAGGTCAGCAGCCGGGTCCCCGCGATCGACGTACCGCCCGCTTGCGGAACTCCGCCGTGAGGATGCTGCGGGCGATGGTCTATCGTTCCTCCGGGAGGCCGCGTCGATCGACGGCTCTCCGAAGGCGGTGTGGGACTCGTCGACGTCGAGCGTGCGCGGGTCTCCTTCCGCCGGGGTGCTGCAGCGGTACCGCATGACGGCCGGTCCGGTGCGGGCCGACTGCTCGGCGGCGACATCCGTGAGGGAGCGACCGCCCGATCCTCAACTCCGACACGATGAACTCAAGCGGCGTCCGAGCGGGCGGTGCGGCTGCTCGGCTGCCGTCTGCGTTCTCCGTCCACACGATCCGCTCCTCCGTCAAACGGGGATCGGAACGCAGCTGCCGCTCGACGTCGCCGAACACCACGGCTCGAGTGCGCGGCCTCGTCTTGAAATCCACCATCCTTGTGTCCCGATAGCCGCCCCGTCATCGGGCATCTCATCGGGCGGGTCTAACGGGACGCTGCCGCCCCCGCCCCTACGGGGTGAACCCCGCTCGTCGACCTGACGCGGTGAACGACCGGCTATCGGACGCCCGCTTCGCCAACTGATCCCCCTCTGCATCGCGGCTTCACGGCGCGCAAGGGCGAGTCCGGCGTCGAGGGCCCGGGACGATAGGTGCCTAAGGCATGCTCCCCGACAGCCTCGGTGCAGCCTGGTTCATCAACGTCATCGTCCTCTGAGGCTGACCGAGTAAGGCACCGGTGTGCCGGTCGGATCGGCGTTCTGCACAGCGACGTAACGCTCGAGTGAGGCCCACAGCTCGTCGGGCTGGGTGGGAATGGCGAGCAGGGGCTTCCCCTTCGTGAGTCGCGGGTTGCTCAGTGCCCGAGCAGCATGTTGTTGCGGGCCCGGATCTGCTCTTCGGTCGCGGGGAAGTAGCTGCTGACGCCGATGTGCTCGGCGTCGTGCTGGATCTCGTCGACGACCGGGCGGAGTGCGTGCTCGTAGTGGGCGAACGCCTGCTCGACATCGCCATCCGCCGCCTGGAAGGCGTCGAAAAGCGCTGTGGCGCCAATGACGGCGAGCGACCCTCCCATGCCCGCGGCAGGCGATGCGCAGTAGCCGGCGTCGCCGACGAGCGCGACGCGTCCTGATGTCCACGCCGGCATCTTGATCTGGCTGAGCTTGTCGAAGTAGAAGGTCTCGACGTCCATCGCCTGTTGGAGGTGATCAGAGAACGGCGGGCCGGCGTGCAGCAGGTGCTCGCGGAGGATGCTCTTCTGCTCCTCCTCGTCGTGGTGGTCGTACGGGATCTCCTTCTCGGAGCGGAAGCCGAGAACGAGTTCGGTGGTGGAGTCGTACGAGTTCACCAGCATCGTCACGCCCGGCGCATTGGTGATCCGGGTCGTCTGAGGGGCGATGAGGAGGGTGTCGAGGGTGGCGATGGAGAAGTATGTCTGGAGGAAGTGGCTGTAGAGCGCTTCCTGACCGAAGTGCAGTCCGCGCACCGTGGAGTGGTTGCCGTCGCAGCCGAACACCAGGGAGAAGTCTCTCTCGGTGCCGTCATGGAAGGTGACGCGAACGCTCTCCTCGTCGAGCTCGTGCAGCGACGCGATGGAGTTGCTCCACAGCATCTCCACCTCGCCCTCCGTCGCCGCGGCGAGGATGTCGAGCAGATCATCACGGTGGATCTCGTAACCGTCGCCCGCCGTGTCCGCTGTGGGCGGCTCGGGGTCGATCCGTGCGATGAGGTCGCCTTCCGGTGTCGTGAACTCCGTCACGCGAGGAGCAAGTGCCTTCGCCGAGATCTGCTCGAGCAGGCCCATCCGCTCGACGATCGCGATGGTGTCGTCGCGGATATCGACCGGGGTGCCTCCTCGCTTCAGGCCGGATCCGATCTCAACGATCGTGACCTCGTAGCCGAGCCGGCGCATCCAGAGCGCCGTCGCGAGCCCCGCGAAGCTCGCTCCCGAGATGAGCACTCGCCTCTGCCTGTGCGCGTTCATCGGACATCCTCGTTCCCCGGCTCCCGCCGAATGTGTAGTGACTCGAACTTCGTCACCGTAACAGAAACTTTGAGTCACTCAACTCTTCATGGCAGACTGGCGGAATGGGGGAAGCAGGCACGGTCGTCGCGTCGGGACTTCGAGAGCGCAGGAAGCGAGAGACCCGCGCGCGCCTGGGCGACGTCGCTGCACGCCTCTTCGCGGAGCACGGGTACGACGAGGTGTCCATCTCGGACGTCGCGCGTGCCGCTGCCGTCTCGGATCAGACGGTCTACAACTACTTCCCGACCAAGCCCGATCTCGTCTTCGATCGAGCGGACGAGGTGCTCGAGAGAATTCGAGCCGCGGTCGCCGAGCGAGGCGCACAACAGTCCCCGGCCGAGGCGATGCGCGCCATCGTCCTCGAGGACATCGATCGGTACGTCGAGGAGGATCCGGCCCTGGCACGAGGGGAGTTCCCCGCTCAGTGCAGACTCAGCACGGTGCTCCGGCGCCGGGCTCTGGAGTTCTACAGCGACGCCACGACCGCGGTTGCAGCGGAATTGGCTGGCAGGGGGATGGACTCGATGACTCGGCGTGCCCAAGCAGCCGCACTCGTCGCGGTCGTGCAGCAGACCACCGAAGCCATCGGCGACGCGGTCCTCACCGGTGCCGATCGGGAAGCGACCCGCACGCGTTTGACGAAGGCGAGTACGGCGGCGCTCGACCATCTGTCGGCTTGGTGGCGCACGGAGCTGACCGACCAGCCGCCGTCTCGGTGATCCATCCCTCAACGGGACGGTTGCTGCGTCTGCATCCGTAGACCTAGGCGAAGGTGTCGGAGGAACTTTCGGTGGCAAGGGAACGTTCTGCGCGGTCGCGGACACTTCCTAGTGTGAGTGAGCACAGCGATGAAGAGGTCTGGGCCCGAGCCGTGGCGGGCGACGGGGATGCCTACGGGATCCTCTTCGACCGTCACCGGGGACGTCTCTACCGCCACGCTCACGCCCTGGCACCAGGCGGGACCGACGCGGACGACGCCGTAGCTGTCTCCTTCTTCGAGGCGTGGCGCCGGCGAGAGGCGATCCGCTTCGTGGACGGCTCGATGCTGCCCTGGCTGCTGCGCACCTGCACCTACGCGATGAACAATCTCGCCCGGGCGTCCAAGCGGTACCAGGCGGCCCTGAGTCGACTACCCACGCCCGAGCCGCACGAGGACCCCGCTGACCTAACCGATGAGGGCGAAGCGACCTCCGCGCTGCGCAACCTCTCCCTCCTCGACCGCCAGGTAGTGACCCTCTGCGTGCTCGAAGACCTCACGGACCAGGAGGCAGCCCACGTGCTGGGCGTCCGGGTCGGAACCGTCAAGTCGCGCCTCTCCCGCGCGAAGAGTCGATTGCGCCAGCAACTCGACATCACTACTGCTCTCTCTGCGAAAGGAATCACCCGTGAAATCTGAACCGGGTCTGTCGGACCGCGACCACGAGCTGCGACGGATGCTCGTTGCAACACCTACCGCCACGCCGGTGCGCGCTCCTCGCAGCCGACGCACCCTCGCCGCCTCCGTCAGTGCATTCGTGGCAGCCGGGATCCTTTCCGGCGCCGTCTCGGCAGCAGCGCTCGAGAGTGATGCACCGGATTCGACCGTGAACATCGCAGAGGTCACCCAGGCACTCACCGAAGGGGATGCCACGTTCTACGGAACGCCTGTTGTCATCAACGGGCAGGGTCGGACCGAAGTGCAGCTGGGCCCGGCGCCGGACCCCTCCGCGAAGATCGCGACCGCCTTCGTCTGCGTCGACCGCGGCCGCTTCGATCTGGAAGTCGACGGGGAAGCCAGGCCGGGGATCAACTGCGACGGCAACCTCCGCAGCATCACGAACGGCGGTGCGTTCCTGCCGGTCTTCGGCGATGGAGAGCACACGGTCACGGTGGTTGCGGACGGACGGGCTCGGTACACCTTCTGGGCATCGTGGATCAAGCCGGCCGACGATCCCGAGCCCTCCGCTGCCCTCACGGAGGCCCTCGCAGACGGTGTCGTGACTGAGAGCGAGTACCGCGACGGATTCGCCCGTTATCGAGCCTGCATGAAAGACGCCGGGTTGAAGCTCTTCCGCGTGGACGAGTCCGGACCGATCATCAGCTACTCGAACCTCACCGACAACATCGACTCGGGAGACGAGAAGCGCTGCTACGACGGAGAGTTCGGCCAGCTCGACGCCGAGTGGCAGGTCGGCATCAACGGGTAGCGCGCCACAACCAGCGGCAGTCCGGCGCCCGCTGCGCGTGATCACGCCGTGACCAAGAAGCGGCCGCCGGCGCCCCGCCAACGGCCCGATGGTCGTCGGCGGGGCGTCCTATCGAACCCATCAACTCTCGTGTCCGATGACCGATGGCCTG
The DNA here is from genome assembly GCF_022815525.1 of Rathayibacter sp. VKM Ac-2927. Taxonomy (NCBI): domain Bacteria; kingdom Bacillati; phylum Actinomycetota; class Actinomycetes; order Micrococcales; family Microbacteriaceae; genus Rathayibacter; species Rathayibacter sp. VKM Ac-2927. Next base: position 217,411 of record NZ_JALGRT010000003.1, on the reverse strand, counting down.
CCGGTCGCTCACCAGGCGAGCCGGTGGTCGTCCTCGAAGACCGCGCCGGTCGGGCCGTCGGCGGGCAGGGTGGCCAGGCGGACGGCGACCGCCGCGCCTTCGTCCGGCGTCCTGCTGCCGCGGAAGTCGTTGAAGTCAGTGGCGACGTGTCCCGGGGCCGCGCCGTTGATCTTCAGCGTCGTGGCGGCGAACTCGCGGGCGTAGTGCACGGTCAGCGCGTCGAGGGCGGTCTTCGAGCTGGAGTAGGCCATGGAGGGCTGCCCCACCCAGGCGCCCTCCTCGCCGAGCGAGCCGCGCTTGCTCGTGATGTTCACCACCCGCCCATCCTCCGCCCGGGTGAGGAGCGGCAGGAACGCCGTCATCATCCGCACGACGGCGAAGACATTGACCTCGTACACGCTCCTGATGTCGTCGACTGTCTCCTCGGTCGGCGTCGGCAGGTGATCCATCGGGTGGAAGGTGAGCGTGTTGACGCCGGCATTGTTCACCAGCACGTCGAGACGCCCGAACTCCTGCGCGACGCGCGCCGCGAGGGCATCGACGTGGTCCTGCCGGGTGACGTCGAGAAGGACGGGCCGGACGTCGCCGTCGAGGGTCCCCGCCGCGTCCCGGCCGGCGTCGACGCTCCTCGCTCCGAGCAGGACGGTGAACCCCTGCCGTGCGAGGCCGCGCGCGATGGCCAGGCCGATGCCCTTGTTGCCGCCGGTGACGAGGGCGAGCTTCGTCGCAGAATTTCTGAGTGTTGTCATGTCAACACTCTGCGCTCCGGCCGTTGTCGTGTCAACACCGGCGCCGTAGGCTGGGTGGATGACCGCACCGCTGAGCGAGCAGGAGCAACTTCTCTGGCATGCGTGGAAGATCGCAGCGGACCAGGTCCGGCAGCGCGTCGCCGAGGAGATCAAGACCGGCACGGGTCTCTCCGACCCGGACTTCGGCATCCTGACGCGCCTGGTCGAGCTCGGCGGCGGGGAGCTCCGCCAGAGCGACCTCGCCACCTCGATGCAGTGGCACCGCAGCCGCCTCTCGCACCAACTGACCCGCATGGAGCAGCGCGGTCTGCTCGGTCGTCGGAGCGCGGACGCCGGCGTCCACGTGCAGATCACCGATGAGGGGCGGGATGCCGTCCGCGCTGCCCGGCCGATCCACGCCGCCGCTGTCCGCAGGCACCTCGTCGATCGCACCGACGGCATCGATCGCGCGACCCTGATGCAGGTGCTCGAGCGGCTCGCGCAGGACTCCTCGCCGTCCCGATGAGGAATCCCCTCACGGGACAAGCGCGCCGGCTTGGACTGGGGTGACAAGTTCTCATCGGACTCACTTCGCCCACCGCTCGACTCGACAGACGCGCCGGCCCTGAGCTCGCTGGTCAGAGGTCTCGTCGGGCGGTGAGCGGCTCGGAGCCGAGAACCTCCAGCAAGGCGAGGTTCTCGGCGTCCCGTGAGCCTGCCGGCGCGGTGTAGAGCACGAGATGCTGGTCGCGTTCGGTGATGGCGAGGGAGTCGCAGTCGACGGTGATCGCCCCCACGGGTGTACGGCGGAACGTCTTCCGCAGGGGTGGCGGCGTCTGAACGTCGTGCCGTTTCCAGAGCCGTGCGAACTCGGCGCTGCCGGCAAGGAGGTCCTCGATCAGTTCCGCGACGACGGGGTCCGAGGGGTACGTGGCGTGAGCGCTGCGGAGCTGCGTGACGACGCCCTCTTGGAACGCGATCTCGTCCGAGATGCCGTAGATCGCTTCCGGTGGCTGCTCTGCGGCGAGGAAGGTCTTCCTCGCGAGGTTGCGGTCGCGCGGCGGCAGCAACGAGAAGTCCTCCATGAGGGCTGCTGCGAGATCGTTCCACGCGAGCACCTCGAAGGTGGCGGACAGGACGATGCCGGCGGTGTGCGGGAGTCGTTCGAGGAGCGCGAGGACGCTCGGTCGAACGTCGCGACGGTGCAAGCCCGACGGGGTCGGAGCGGTGCCGGCGAGCCGGTGCAGGTGGTCGGACTCCTCGGACGTGAGACGGAGAGCACCAGCGATACCACCCAGGACGACGTCCGAGGGTCGAGGAGCGCGGCCCTGTTCGAGACGGGCGTAGTACTCGGTGGAGATGTGCGCGAGAACGGCGATCTCCTCCCGGCGCAGTCCCGGTGTTCTGCGGCGTGGTCCCGACGGTAATCCGACGTCCTCCGGCCGAAGACGCTCGCGGCGACTTCGGAGGAACGCTGCAAGCTCACCCTTGTCCATGCTCCCCAGTGTGCGCCTGAGCCGGCGATGGATCCTCGTACCGTTTGTGCCTGGATGCGGATTCTTCGGGCGGCGACGGTGTTCGCATGACACACACCAACGAATCCACACCGATCGGCCTGCTGACCGGCAAAGTCATCTTCATCAGCGGAGCCAGCCGTGGCATCGGCGCCGCAGCGGCTCGCCTCTTCGCCGGCGAGGGTGCCGCTGTCGTGCTGGCGGCCCGCAACACGAAAGCGCTCGGCTCGATCGTCGACGAGATCCGCGGTCAGGGCGGCACGGCTGATGCCGTTGCCATGGACCTCGCTGACCGGGCGAGCATCCGCGCCGCCGTGGACCACGTCGAGGAGCTCCACGGACGCCTCGACGGCGCCTTCAACAACGGCGGCGTGAACCAGCAGAACGTCGGTCCCCTCGACACCACTTCCGACGACGACATCGACGAGCAGTTCGCGGTGAACTTCCGTGCTCACTAGGTCGCGATGCTCGCCGAAGCAGCCCTCATGAGGAGATCCGGAGGAGGTGCGATCGTCAACACCTCCAGCATCGGCAGCCGCCGCGCCGTTCCGCCCCTGCCCGCCTACGGGGCGATGAAGCGAGCACTGAACAGCATCACCGAGACCGCGGCCGTGACCTGGGCCGGGGAAGGCATCCGCGTCAATGGGATCACGCCAGGTGGAACCGCAACGGAAATGATGGACGAGTGGGAGAAGAGGACGCCGGGCATCATCGAGGCGAACAACGCAGCCAGCCCCCTCGGCCGCATGGCGACCGCCCTCGAGGTCGCCGAAGTCGCCGGATTTCTCCTGAGCGACCGAGCCTCAGCCGTGACGGGCGCCATCGTGCCCGTCGACGGCGGCGCCGGCGCCTGAGGCAGGGGCCGCTGCCACGGCATCCGGGCTCCAACGCCGTGGCGGCGAACTCCTCGTCAGCGGCGGACAGGACTGGCGCCGGCACAGCTGATCACGACCCCGCTCGTCCGTCACGCCCGAGCGGAGACACCGACACTCGATTCCCGAGGCGCTCAATGCGCGCCGTGGAACCCCTGCCCCGCCGCGGCCGACCATCCTCTAGCGGGACGCTTCGACAGCGACGGCGGGCGCCTGAGCCGGAGCTCCCGCTCGGATCTGCACGAGGGTGAGGTCGAGGAGCGGCGTCGGGACGCTCAGCTCCCGCGCTCGGCGAGCGAGGTCGCCGAGCAGGTGCTCGGCCTCGGTGGGCAGGCCGGCGACGAGGTCGCGGTAGAGCGAGGTCGTGAAGGCGGACCCCTCCTCGGTGAGGATCGCGAGGGACTGCTCGTGCGCCGAGGCGGACACCGGCAGGCCTGCCGCGCCGGCGACGGTCTCCGCCTCCTCGATCGCGTCGAGGATCCACGGGAGGGCCCCCGCCTCGAGGGCCGGGCCGATCGCACTGCGGAAGAGACAGGTGACGACGCCCGCTGCGGCGATGAAGACCCACTTCTCCCACAGCGCGGAGAGCACGTCATCGGACACCCGCAGGTCGATGCCGGGGACGTCGAGCGCCTCGGCCACGTGGGCCGGCATCGGTGCGTCCGTCAGCGAGCCGATCGTGAGCACCGAGAGCCCGGTCATCTGGCGGACCGCGCCGCCGTCGAGAGTCGCGACGATCTTGGCCGAGCCGCCGAGCACTCGCCCGGGGAACTCGGTCTCCAGCAGGTCGATGTGCGCCGTGCCGTTGAGGATCGGCAGCACGAGCGTCTTCGCGTCGACCCAGGCACGGACATCGGCCACGGCGTCCTCCAGCGCCGACGCCTTGACCGTCACGAGCACCAGATCGAAGGCGGGCGCCTCCTCCCCCACGACCAGTGTCGTCACGTCGAGGGTGCGGTCCTCCGAAGGCGAGACGAAGCGGAGTCCGTCTCTCCGCAGCGATTCGGCCCTGCCGGCACGCACCAGGTAGGTGACGTCGCGGCCGGCTTCCTGCAGGCGGCTCCCGAACGCACCACCGGTCGCGCCCGCTCCGATGATGAGAATCCGCACGGCGATGCCCTTCTGTCGCGACCACGAGTCCTCCGAGAGTAGGACGTGGCCGCCACCCCGCTCGACCAGCCGCAGCGTTCACCGGCAGCTCCGCACCCGTGGACAGCGGACCCGGTCACCGGTCAGCGGGCAGGAACGGCCCGCCGTACTCGCGGATGTGCGCGATCCTCCCGTCGCGGAGGGTGAGAACGGAGATGTACCGTCGGCGCTGCGCTCCCGGCATGTCGGCGCGGACGAGGACGCCGACGTACTCGCAGACCAGGACATCGGGTCGATCGGTCGGCAGGACGCTGGTGAAGTCGACCCGCTCGAAGCGCAGGAAGCCCGCGAGACCGGCGACCATGCGCTCGATCGCGGGCCGGCCGACGATCGGCGCGCTGTCGCCGTCGCCGTCGAACGGCACCTCGATCGTCCCGTCCTCGCAGAAGAGGTCGGGGAAGGTCCTGACCTCTGGATCGATCCGCCCTTCGAGGGCAGCCGAGAACGCGACGACCGCCGCGTCGAAACCGCTGGAGTCCGAGGTCATCAGCGGACCCGCGTGCTGCGGCGGAGGGGACAGAGACGATCGGGAGTGGACGGCATGGTCCCTTCCTAGCGTGAGAGCCCTCGGAACGGTGGTGAATCGCCCTCGTGGAGTACCCCGTCGAGTCGGAGCGCTCGCTGTCAAGCATCCGATCCGCTCTTGCCGGGCGTCCGCGATCGCTGTTCTCCGAGTCCGGAAGCTCTCCCGCCGGCCGGACCGCGGACCGGCCCCGCACCCGGGCGCCTCGACGAGGCCGCTGCCACGACCGATCGAGGAGCACCCCATGACCGACCCCGCACCCGAACGCTACTACCGCACCAACGGCATCTGGACCGACCGCCTCGTCCGCCGCGACGGCCGCTGGCTCTTCGCTGAGCGCAGCTACCGATACCTGTGGCTCGACCTCTCCCCGTTCAACGGGGACGTCTTCCCGCTCCAGGGCGACTGACGACGAACGGGCGGAGACACCGTCGGGGCTCCGTGATCCCCTGGCGATGCGCTCGAGGGCGGCGACCTGGTCGGCGGAAGGCCCGCCCGAGACGCGCGCTCAGTGTCCCGTTGAACGATCCCCATACGGGACATCGATCGTGCTTGACAAGAGGATCCGACCGGAAGCGCGCAGCACCCCCGATCGAGCTGCGGCCGACTAAGAGAATGCGCGCACGCCCGTGACGTCAGAGCCCCTTGGATGGCTCAACGCGGCATCTGAAGAGACGCACGGGGCCTCCCCGCCGGACGGATCGGCGGGGAGGCCCTTCTGCACGCGGTCCTCCGGTCAGCAGGCCTTCAGTCGTGCGACGTCGTCGGAGAGTGTGCCGGGTCCTCCGAGGAGGATGACTCTGTCGGCGCCGAGGGCGGTGATGTCGTCGAGGACCTTGCGGGGGACGCAGTCGGGGCGGACCGCGAACAGGGGACTGCTCGTGTAGCCGGCGGCGGTAGCGCCGGCGAGGGCGTCGGGGAAGTTCTCGCCGGTGGCGAAGTAGACGGTCTCGGCCGCTGTGAACGCGGCCCGGTTGAGCTGCTCGGAGGTGTCGTAGCGGTCGGTCCCGCCGATTCTCGTCGAGGGGACGCCGAGTGAGCTGCGGATGCCCTCGCTCACCGAGAGGCTGCTGCCGGCGATGGTGAGCGAGCTCGTGCCCAGGTCGGTCAGGAGCTGCCGGGTCGCGGGTGCAGCCGATGCCTGTCCGCCGTTCACGAGGAGCACGGGGGCGTCGACGGATCCCGCCGCGGCGCTGGCGCCGAGGGCGTCGGGGAACTTCTCACCCGTGGCGATCCAGGCCCTGCTCGCGCCGGAGGGGAACGCGTAGCGGACGATCCTGTCGGCCGTGTCGTAGCGGTCGACGCCTCCGATGCGCTGGATCCCGCCCGAGCCCGCGTAGCCTCGCAGCTCGTTCAGGAGTCCGTCGCCGACGCTGAGCGCGGAGCCCACGACGACGATCTTCGCCGGCCGGAGGCGGCTCAGCTCGTCTCGGACGCTCTGGCTCATGGTGTCGCGGTCGACGAGGAGCAGCGGGCCTCCCTGCGTCGCAGCGGCCGGGGCGGCGGCGAGCGCGTCGGGGAACTTGCCGCCCGTAGCGACGTAAGTGACGGGCACTCCCGGCGCGAAGGTCGCCTTCGATATCTCGACGGCGGTCCCCTGACGATCGCTCCCCGCAAGGCGCGTCACATCGACGTCGGGTGCGGGAGTGTCGGTGCGGGTGACGGTGAGCCGATACGGCAGGCCTGCCGTGACTCCTCCTGTGCGAGCGGAAACGAGGAAGTACACGTTCCCTGCGGGAGCGGCGACGGTCATGGCCCGCAACGTCTCCCCTTCGCAATCCGAACCCTGGAGGTCGGCTGTCGTCAGCCGGTTCCCGGCGTTGTCGTAGGAAGAGACCGAGTAGACCTTCCCCGTCCCGAGGTCGCACGCGAACCGGAAGTCGATGCTCAACCGTGCGGGAGAGGGGAGCTGGAGGCGGAAGTAGTCGCAGTCGGAGCTGTTGCAGTCACCGTCGAAGATGGATCCCTCGATGGTCTGTCCGAGGGTGATGACGTCGGCCGTCGCGGTCGTGCCGTTCTTCTCCGTCTCGACGACGCCCGGAGTGAGGCTCGCGCTGAGGGAGTAGGCCTGACCGGACCAGATGTACCCGCTGCTGAATCCGGCCACGCGGGTCTTCAGCTGGACATAGGACGTGCCCGAGTCTACGTACATCCCGAGGCCTCGCAGTCGGCTTCCGTCGTAGTCGGCTGAAGAGATCGTCTCGGTGTAGATGTAGTCGCCTCGGGCGTCCTGGACCACCAGCTCGAACGACGAGGCGGTGCCCAGGGAGTCCGAGAACCGCAGGTCGAGGACGAGCCGCCCCGCGCTCGGCGCCGCGATCCGGTAGACGTCGCAGTCGTAGAAATTGTTGTCGCAGTCTCCGGACGGCCCGAAGACGGCGGCGACGCCCGTTCCGAGCGCCAGCGGTTGAGCAGTCGCCGTCGACCCGTTCGGCTCAACCTCCAACGCCTCCGCCGCCCGCGCGGGTGGCGCTGCGATCAGCGTCGCGAACAGGAGCAGCAGGACGAGCACTGCGAGCAGTGGACGGGCGAGCGGACGAGGAGCGGCGTAGGACGACATCGGTCGCCTTTCTCGGCAGTGAGGAGTGGTTCCGGACGCCGCGGCCGCATCGAAGGAGCCCGAGGCCGCGTGCCGCTCACTGTAGGCATTCCGCCCCGACCTGTCGATGAGTAGGACTACCCACCCGCACGGGGAGCCACGTCACGGCCGGGGACCGAGGCTGACGCCGCCGAGCCGGAGGAGCGGTGCGGGGGCGTCCGGCCCACGCGCACCGCTCTTCTGCTCAGTCGCGCTCTGCGTGCGGCTCGGACGTGTCCCGGTCGCCGATCGGCTGTCGGACACGCTTGCGTTCCCATGCCCGGTCCCGCGGGTCGCGCAGCCGCCGCGGCTGGGGCTGAGCATCCGAGACCTCTCCGACGCGCAGTTCGCTCTGTTCGAGTCGCTGTTGAAGGCGACCATCGGCACGGCCACCGGCCTCGGCTATGACGAGGTCCAGCAGCACCTCAACGCGGACGACTACCTCGCGGACAACGGGGGCGGCGACGACTGGGCGTTCCCCCCGACCAAGGAAGGCCTCCAGGTCTCCTCGCTCTCCGCCGACCAGAAGTCGCTCGTCCTCGCCGCGATCGCCAGCTACGTCGACGACATCGCCGACGCGGACGCCACCACCATCCTGGCGAACACCGCGGGCGCCCTGCTCGGCACGGTGCTCGCTCCCGTGCTCGTCCTGCTCACCGGGCGGCGCACCGAGCGCGACGCCGAGCAGCCGCGGCCGGTCACCCTGCGCCGCCGGCTGTTCGGGATGCTCTGCGACGCCCTCGTGCTGACCCTGGTGTCGGGAGCGCTGGCGTCGGTGACCGCGCTCGGCCTCGCGCTCCTCGAGCCGGGCGTGCCGCCGGGGCTCGCGCCGCTGGTGCTGGGCGTCCTCGCGTTCGTGGCGCCGGCGCTCCAGCTCGTGCTCGTGCTGCGCACCGGGCGGACGATCGGCGAGGCGGTCGTCCGGCTGACGCCCTCGACGACGCCGGCACTGTGGCAGCGGCTGGTCCGCTGGGCGCTGGGGTCCGGCGGATGGGCGGCCGCGCTCGCCTCGCCACTCCCCGGCTCCGGGAGCGGCGCGACGCTGCTCGTCCTGGCGGCGCTCGTCGGGGTGCTCGCCACCCGGGACCGCCGCGGTTTCGCGAGCGCGGTCGCAAGGCTGCGGGTGATCGACGACCGGGCGGCACCTGCCGAGGACGCTGTGGACGCGATCGACTCCCCCTGACCACAAGGTCCGCACATCTCGCTGGAGTGTTGTTATAGTGAGAAACGCGAAGTCGCACGATACCGCCACGAGCGATCCGCCTCCCTCCGCACCCACCACCTCTCGACTCCTGGAGACACCTCCGTGACCGCCGCACCCATCCGCGCCGCGACTTCCCCGGCGCCCGCCGCCGTGAGCCCGTCGGGATGAGCGGCGGCGACGAGCAGAGGGCGGCCTCCCGGCCCTACGACGCCCGGCGGCGGCGTGAGCGCGGCGACACCGATCGGGCGCAGACCCGGGCGCGGATCCTCGACGCCGCCGCGGGACTGTTCCTCACCCAGGGCTACGCGGGGACGACGATCTCGCAGCTGGCCCGCGCGGCCGGAACCTCCGTGCAGACCATCTACCTCGCGATCGGCGGCAAGGCCGACGTGCTCCGCGCGCTCACGGCGGCGATGACGACCGGGGAGGACTCCGAGGTGGGCGTCACCGACCAGGACTGGGTCGCGGCGGTCGCGGCGGAGTCCGATCCCGAGCGGCAGCTGCGGCAGCTCGCGCACCACTCCGTCGCCCTGGCGCAGCGGGCCGCGCCGCTCTGGAACGTGATGGCCGCCGCCGCGCAAGACGACCCCGCCCTCGGCGAGGACCTGGCCCGGCAGAGCGCCGGCCGTCTCGCCGACCAGCAGGCGTTCGCCCGGCTCGTGCGCGGTCCGCTGCGCGACGACATGACCCCGGAGCAGGCGGGCGACATCCTCTACGCCCTCGCCAGCCCGCAGCTCTGGAACCTGCTCGCCCTCGACCGCGGCTGGAGCGCCGAGCAGCTCGAGCGGTTCCTCGGGGACGCGCTCACCCGCCTGCTCCTCCCGCCGCACGCCGAGAGCCCCGCGAACCACCCCGAAGACCCCGAGCACCACCCCGAACCGACCTGATCGAGGAGCCGTCGTGGCCACCATCCTGCTCTGCAGCACTCCCCTCTACGGTCACCTCGCACCGCTGCTCGCCATCGGCAGGCATCTCGCGGAGCGGGGGCACCACGTCATCGTGCTGACCGGCTCCGCCTTCGAGGAGCGCGTGCACGACGCCGGCCTGCACCACGAGGCGCTGACCGGTCGAGCCGACTTCGACGAGCGCGACGAGGCGAGCTTCCTGCCCGATCTGCACCGGCACCGCGGCCTCGCGCTCTCGCGGTACCAGGTCGAGCAGACCTTCGTGGCGACCCTGCCGGAGCAGCACCGCGCCGTCCGGGCGATCCTCGACCGGGAGCGGATCGACGCGGTCCTGACCGACTCCTTCTTCGCCGGGATCCTGCCGCTGCTCGAGGCGGACCCGGCCTCGCGACCGCCGATCCTCGGCGTCGGCATCGGCCCGCTCGTGCAGGTCAGCCGCGACGTCGCCCCGTTCAACACGGCACTGCCGCCCTCCGCCACGCCGCTCGGGCGGCTGCGGAACCGCGCGCTGAACCTCCTCGTGGCCCGCCTGCTCTTCGCGAAGACCCAGCGGCTCGCGGAGCGGCTGACCCAGGAGTCCGCGGGCGTGCCCCTGCGCACCTTCGTCCTGGACTTCACCGCGGCGTTCGACCGCTTCGTGCAGCTGGGCCCGGCGGAGTTCGAGTACCCCCGCTCGGACCTCAGCGCGAACGTGGTCTTCGCCGGTCCGATCCCGAGCACCCCCTCTCCGGCCGCCCTGCCCGACTGGTGGTCCGACCTCCACGACGGCCGCCCGGTGGTGCACGTCACCCAGGGCACCCTCGACAACCACGACTTCGGGAAGGTCGTCCGCCCCACCCTCGAGGCGCTCGCGCACGAGGACGTGCTCGTCGTCGTCAGCACCGGCCGCGCACCGCTCGCCTCCCTCGGCCCGCTGCCGGCGAACGCCCGCGCCGCGGAGTTCCTGCCCTACGAGCAGCTGCTGCCGCTGACCTCCGTGATGGTCACCAACGGCGGCTTCGGCGGCACCCTGCTCGCCCTCCGCCACGGCGTCCCGCTCGTGGTCGCCGGCGCCGCCGAGGACAAGCCCGAGGTCGCCGCCCGCGTCGCGCACTTCGGCGTCGGCCTCGACCTGCGGACCGGGCGTCCCTCGGCCGAGGCGCTCGGCACGGCGATCCGCGCCGTCCTGCGCGACCCGTCCTACCGCGCCCGAGCGGTCGAGATGGCGGCGTCGATCGCCCGCTGCTCCCCGCTGGCCACGATCGACGACGAGCTGAGCCGCCTCCTGCGGCGGGACCGGAAGGGCTGAGAGCGCTCCCGGGGCGACCGGCCCCCGCCTGACCCCCGAGGGGGAGCACGACCGACGCCGGCGCCTCCCCCGCCGCTAGCGTGGTGCCGTCGGCTCCGCACCGGGCCGGCACGAGGGGGGTACTCGTGGACGATCAGCGGACGGCATCGGCGTGGCGGCGGTTCTGGGAGCGCGGCGGGGGCCGGCGGGCGCTGCTGCTGGCGGCCGTGTTCTACGGCCTCTACGAGCTGATCGGCTACCTCCTCGGCTTCGTGGTCGGCGACACCGGCAGTCCCCTCCGCGGCGAGGAGGGATCCGCGACGGACGTCTTCTTCTCGATCGGGCTGCCGATCCTGCTCGCGAGCGTGCTGCTGGTGCTCTTCGCGCTCTCGCTCGGCTGGCTGCGCGAGCTGTTCGCGCCGCAGCGGATCCGCGGTCGCGGCTGGATGTGGATCGGGGTCGCCGTCGTCCTCGCGATCAACGTGTCCGCCCTGCTCGATCTCGACTACGCCGGCGCGGGCGGCGCGCTCATCGCCTCCTGGCTGCTGACCGGCCTGTTCGTCGGCTTCGCCGAGGAGACGCTCACCCGCGGCTTCGTCGTGAACCTGATGCGCAAGCGCGGCCACGGCGAGATCCGGGTCGCCCTGGTCTCGGCCGGGATCTTCGCGGCCCTGCACATCGGCAACGTCTTCACCAGCGACCAGGGGCTCGCCGTCACCGCGCTCCAGGTCGTCTACACCTTCGGCTTCGGCGTCGTGATGTACCTGGCGCTCCGGGTGACCGGCACGCTGCTCGGGCCGATCCTGCTGCACGCGTCCACCGATCCCACGCTCTTCCTGCACGGCGCGCACCCCGCCGGCACGATCGCCGGGATCCTGCCCGCCCTCAGCACCCTCCTGATCATCGCGACGGGGCTGATCCTGCTGCTCGTCCTCGTCCTCGGCGAGCGCCGTCGGACCCGGGGCGCCGTCTCGGAAGGAGCACTCGCATGACCGCGAGCACCGATCACCGCCCGGTCCCCCGCACGATCCCGGTCGGGATCGCGGCCGCCATCCTCTACGTGCTGATCGCGGCCGGCGTCGGCACGGTGCTCGATCCGCTCGCCGGCGGCGACGAGACACTCGACTTCGTGATCGGGACCTGGCTGCCCGTCGGCGTCCTCATCGTGATCGGCCTGCTGTTCGCGCGGCGCGCGGGCTGGCTGCGCGAGGCGTGGACGGCGCCGTCGCCGTTCACCGAGCGGCGGCGCTGGTGGCTGCTCGCGATCCCGGTCGTCCTCGTCGTGCAGACCGTGCTGCTGCTGCTCGCCGTGCCCTGGGCGGAGCGGGCGCTGCCGATGGTCCTCGTCTACCTGGTCGGCTGCCTGCTGATCGGCGTCGGCGAGGAGCTCTACTTCCGCGGTCTCTTCCGCGTGGCGGTCCGCGGGCACCACGGCGAGCTGGCCGCGCTGCTGATCACCTCGATCACGTTCGGCCTCGCGCACACCGCCGGCTATCTGATCAACGGCGTCCCGCTGCCCGCAACGGCGCTCGCCGTGGCGTTCCTGGCGATGGACGGCGCGATCTTCTACGGCGCCCTCCGCGCGACGGGGACGCTGTGGGTGCCGACCCTGCTGCACGGGCTCGGCGACTTCGCCCGCTTCCTGCAGCAGGGCGGCGACGACCAGTCCACCACTCCGGGCTTCGGCGGCGACGTCGTCGCCGCGCTCGTCGAGTACGTCCTGATCGGCCTCTCGATCGCGCTGGTGGTCAGCGTCGCCCGGAGCGGCCGCCGCGAGCGGAAGGCGAGGAGGGCCGCCGCCGTCCGGGAGTGACGCGGCGTCGGGAGCTCCCGACGGCAGGCGCTCGGCCGCTGTCGTAGGGAACCCGTGAGGTTCCGCCGTCAACCCGTATGGGAACCGTGAGCACCGCCGACCGGCGGGCCGCGGAGGTGTCTAGTGAGTGCTCGTGCCAGCTCTGGCACGTGCCCGCGGATCCGCGGTCACGATCCGCCTCCGGATGGAGTCCTCCCGTGCTCGACCTCGTCTCCGTGATCGGCGTCCTCGCCGTCTTCACCCTCCTCGGCGTCCTCGCCAAGGGGGTCGAGAAGCTGAGCCCCCGGGCCGGCGTCGCCGACCCCCGCGACGCGCGGAAGGGAGGGGACCGGGCGTGATCGTCCTCGACACCCTCGCCGCGGTCCTCGCGATCGCCGCGATCGGCTACCTCGTCGTCGCCCTCGTGAAGCCGGAGCGCTTCTGATGGCCGCCTTCCTCGCGATCCTGCAGGTGGCCTCCGCCGCCCTGATCCTCGTGCTGCTGCACCGCCCGCTGGGCGACTACATGGCGCACCTGTACTCCTCGCCGAAGGACCTCGCCGTCGAGCGCGGCTTCTACCGCCTCATCGGCGTGGACGCCCGCGCCGAGCAGAGCTGGCAGGCCTACCTGCGCGGCGTCCTCGCGTTCTCGCTCGTCAGCGTGCTGATGCTCTACGCGATCCAGCGGGCGCAGGCCGTGCTGCCGTACTCGCTCGGCTTCCCGGCGATCCCGGAGGGGCTCTCGTTCAACACGGCGATCTCGTTCGTGACGAACACGAACTGGCAGTCGTACTCCCCCGACGTGACGATGGGCTACTCCGTCCAGCTGATCGGCCTCGCCGTGCAGAACTTCGTCTCGGCCGCGGTCGGCATCGCCGTCGCCATCGCGCTCGTCCGCGGCTTCGCCCGGCGCGGCAGCGGCACGATCGGCAACTTCTGGGTCGACCTCACCCGCGGCCTCCTCCGGCTGCTCCTGCCCTTGGCCGTGCTGAGCGCGGTCCTGCTCCTGGCCGGCGGCGTGATCCAGAACGTCACCGGCTTCACCGACGTCAGCACGGTCACCGGCGCCACGCAGAGCATCCCGGGCGGCCCGGTCGCCTCGCAGGAGGCGATCAAGATGCTCGGCACCAACGGCGGCGGCTTCTTCAACGCCAACTCGGCGCACCCGTTCGAGAACCCCACCGCCTGGACCAGCCTGCTGCAGGTGGTCCTCATGCTGGCGATCCCGTTCTCCCTCCCCCGCACCTTCGGGCGGATGGTCGGCGACGCGAAGCAGGGCTCCGCGATCCTCGCCGCGATGGCGACGATCTTCCTCGTCTCCCTCACCCCGCTCACGCTCCTGGAGCTCGGCGGGAGCGGCGGCGCACCGCAGGCCGCCGGCGGCGCGATGGAGGGCAAGGAGACCCGGTTCGGGATCACCGGCTCGACGCTCTTCGGCGCCACCAGCACCCTCACCTCCACCGGCGCGGTCAACTCGATGCACGACTCCTACACCGCCCTCGGCGGGATGCTGCCAATGCTGAACATGATGCTCGGCGAGGTCGCCCCCGGCGGCGTCGGCTCCGGCCTCTACGGGATGCTCGTGCTCGCGGTCCTCGCGGTCTTCATCGGCGGGCTGCTCGTCGGCCGGACGCCGGAGTACCTGGGCAAGAAGCTCGGCCCGCTCGAGATCAAGCTCGCGAGCATCTACATCCTGATCACGCCGACCCTGGTGCTCGCCGGCACCGCGCTCAGCTTCGCGATCCCCGCGGTGCGGGCCGACGTCGAGAGCACGTCGATCTGGAACCCCGGCCTGCACGGCCTCTCCGAGGTGCTCTACGCCTTCACCTCCGCGGCCAACAACAACGGCTCGGCCTTCGCCGGGCTGACCGCGAACACGCCGTGGTTCAACGCCGCTCTCGGAGTCGCGATGCTGCTCGGCCGGTTCCTGCCGATCGTGATGGTGCTCGCCCTCGCCGGCTCGCTGGCCCGGCAGGGCGCCGCACCGGCCACCGCGGGCACGCTCCCCACCCACCGGCCGCAGTTCGTCGGCCTCCTCGTGGGCGTCACCGCCATCGTGACCGCCCTCACCTACTTCCCCGTGCTCGCACTCGGACCCCTCGCAGAAGGACTGCAGTCATGACCGCCACTCTCGACCGACCCGCCGCCTCCCCCTCCCCCGAGAAGACCCCGCGGCGCGGCGCCTCCGCGTTCAGCCCCGAGCAGATCCTCGCCGCCGTGCCCGGCGCGCTCCGCAAGCTCGACCCGCGCCTGATGGTGCGGAACCCGGTGATGTTCCTGGTCGAGGTCGGCGCCGCGCTGACCACGGTCCTCGCGATCGCCGAGCCGTTCCTCGGCGGCGCGCAGGAGTCCGGCGGCTCCCCGGTCCCCGGCTCCTTCACCTGGGGCATCGCGCTCTGGCTCTGGGCGACCGTCGTCTTCGCGAATCTCGCCGAGTCGGTCGCCGAGGGCCGCGGCAAGGCGCAGGCCGACAGCCTCCGGCAGACCCGCACCAGCACGATGGCCCGCCGCCTGCTGGAGTACCGCGCCGGCGACGGCGCCGCGGCCCACGGCCAGGTGCGCGAGGTCTCCTCGGCGGACCTGCAGCTCGGCGACCACGTCGTCGTCGAGGCGGGCGACCTGGTCCCCGGCGACGGCGACATCGTCTGGGGCATCGCCTCGGTCGACGAGTCCGCGATCACCGGCGAGTCGGCCCCCGTGGTCCGCGAGTCCGGCGGCGACCGCAGCGCCGTCACCGGCGGCACCCGGGTGCTCTCCGACCGGATCGTGGTGCGGATCACCTCGAAGCCGGGCGAGACCTTCGTCGACCGGATGATCGGCCTGGTCGAGGGCGCCTCGCGCCAGAAGACGCCGAACGAGATCGCGCTGAACATCCTCCTCGCGAGCCTCTCGATCGTCTTCCTCGTCGTCACCCTCACCCTGAATCCGATCGCCTCCTACGCCGCCGCGCCCGTCAGCGTCCCGGTGCTGGTCGCCCTGCTGGTCTGCCTCATCCCGACCACCATCGGCGCCCTGCTCTCCGCGATCGGCATCGCCGGCATGGACCGGCTCGTGCAGCGCAACGTGCTCGCGATGTCCGGCCGCGCGGTCGAGGCCGCCGGCGACGTCACCACGCTGCTGCTCGACAAGACCGGCACCATCACCTACGGCAACCGCCGCGCCACCGAGTTCGTCCCCGTCGGCGCGACCGGCGAGGACGAGCTGATCCGCGCCGCCGCGTCCTCCTCCCTCAGCGACCCGACGCCCGAGGGGAAGTCGATCGTCGACCTCGCCGCCGCCCGCGGGATCCGCGAGGAGCCGCTCGCGAGCGAGGTCCTCTCCGCCGAGATCGTGCCCTTCACCGCGCAGACCCGGATGAGCGGCCTCGACCTCCCCGACGGCGCGATGATCCGCAAGGGCGCCGGCTCGGCCGTCACCGCCTGGCTCGCGGACGGCGGCCCGCTCGCCGCCGCCGCCGAGCTCGAGGCGCAGGTGCACCGCATCTCGGAGAGCGGCGGCACCCCGCTGGTCGTCGCCGTGAAGGACGCGAGCGGCACCGGCAGGATCCTCGGCGTCGTCCACCTCAAGGACGTCGTCAAGGAGGGGCTCAAGGAGCGCTTCGCCGACCTGCGCGCGATGGGCATCCGCACCGTGATGATCACCGGCGACAACCCGCTCACCGCGAAGGCGATCGCCGCCGAGGCCGGCGTCGACGACTACCTCGCCGAGGCCACCCCCGAGCAGAAGCTCGCGTACATCCGCCGGGAGCAGGAGGGCGGCAACCTCGTCGCGATGACCGGCGACGGCACCAACGACGCCCCGGCGCTCGCGCAGGCCGACGTCGGGGTCGCGATGAACACCGGCACGTCGGCGGCGAAGGAGGCCGGCAACATGGTCGACCTCGACTCCGACCCGACCAAGCTGATCGACATCGTCCGGATCGGCAAGCAGCTGCTGATCACCCGCGGAGCGCTCACCACCTTCTCGATCGCCAACGACATCGCGAAGTACTTCGCGATCATCCCCGCGATGTTCACCGGGGTCTTCCCCGGCCTCGCCGTGCTGAACGTGATGCAGCTGCACTCGCCGTCCTCGGCGATCCTCTCGGCGATCGTCTTCAACGCGCTCGTCATCATCGCCCTCATCCCGCTCGCCCTCCGCGGCGTGGCCTACCGCGCGCTCAGCGCCTCGAAGGTCCTCAGCCGCAACCTCCTCGTCTACGGGCTCGGCGGGGTGATCGCGCCGTTCGTCGGCATCAAGCTGATCGACCTCGTCGTCTCCCTCCTCCCCGGCTTCTAGCCGGACCCAGCACTCCCAGCACTCCCAGCACTCCTCAGCAGGAAGCAGACCATCCCATGACCACCCCCCGCACCGGGCTCCGGCAGTACGGAGTCGCCCTCCGCGCCCTCCTCGTGCTCACCGTCGCCCTCGGCGTCCTCTACCCCCTCGCGATCACCGGAATCGGCCAGGTCGCCTTCGCCCGCCAGGCGAACGGCTCCCTGCTCACCGAGAACGGCGAGACCGTCGGCTCGAGCCTCATCGGCCAGTCCTTCACCGACGCCGACGGGAACCCGCTGCCCGAGTGGTTCCAGTCCCGGCCCTCCGCCGCGGGCGACGGCTACGACGCGAGCGCCTCCAGCGGCTCCAACCTCGGCCCCGAGAACGAGGACCTCATCGCCGCGATCCAGGAGCGCCGCGCCGCGATCGCCGCATTCGACGGCGTCGACCCGGCCGCCGTCCCCGCCGACGCCCTCACCGCCTCCGCCTCGGGTCTGGACCCGCAGATCAGCCCCGCCTACGCCGCGATCCAGGTGGCCCGCGTCGCCGCCGCCCGCGGGCTCACCGAGGAGGACGTCCGCGCTCTCGTCGCCGAGCACACCCAGGCACGCGATCTCGGGTTCCTCGGCGACGAGACCGTGAACGTCCTCGAGCTCAACCTCGCCCTCGCGGCGCAGGCGAGCTGAGACGGCGATGAGGACGGGGCGGCTCCGGGTGCTGCTGGGCGCCGCCCCGGGCGTCGGCAAGACCTACGAGATGCTCGAGGAGGGCCGGCGCCTCCGCAGCGAGGGCCGCGACGTCGTCGTCGCCTTCGTCGAGACCCACGGCCGCGCCGCGACCGCCGCGATGGTCACCGGGCTCGAGGTCGTCCCGCGGACCACCCTCGAGCACCGCGGCGTGCGGCTCGACGAGCTGGACCTCGACGCCGTCCTCGCCCGGCGCCCCGGGATCGCCCTCGTCGACGAGCTCGCGCACACCAACGCGCCCGGCTCGGCCCACGAGAAGCGCTGGCAGGACGTCCGGACCCTCCTGGACGCCGGGATCGACGTCGTCTCCACCGTCAACATCCAGCACATCGAATCGCTCAACGACGTCGTCCAGCAGATCACCGGAGTCCCGCAGCGCGAGACGATCCCCGACGCGATCCTGCGCGGCGCCGACCAGATCGAGGTCGTCGACCTCGCCCCGCAGGCCCTCCGCGACCGGCTCGCGGCCGGCCGCGTCTACCCGTCCGAGCGGATCGACGCCGCCCTGTCGAACTACTTCCGGCTCGGCAACCTCACGGCGCTGCGCGAGCTCGCGCTGCTGTGGCTGGCCGACGAGGTCGACTCGGCGCTGAACGGCTACCGCGTCGAGCACGGCATCGACAGCACCTGGGAGGCGCGCGAGCGCGTCGTCGTCACCCTCACCGGCGGACCCGAGGGCGAGACCCTGCTCCGCCGCGGCGCCCGCATCGCCGCCCGCTCCTCCGGCGGCGAGCTGCTCGCCGTGCACGTCACCAGCCAGGACGGCCTGCGCGCCGCCCGCCCGGAGGTGCTCGCCGAGCAGCGCGCCCTCGTCGACACCCTCGGCGGCAGCTACCACCAGATCGTCGGCGAGGACGTGCCCCGCGCCCTCGTCGAGTTCGCCCGGTCCGTCAACGCCACCCAGCTCGTCCTCGGCGTCAGCCGCAGGAGCCGGCTCGCCGCCGCGCTCACCGGCCCCGGCATCGGCGCGACGGTCATCCGCGAGTCCGGGACGATCGACGTCCACATCGTCACCCACGCCTCGGCGGGCCGCTCGCCCGCGCTGCCCCGGCTCGGCGGAGCGCTGACGCTGAAGCGGCGCGTCCTCGGCCTGCTGCTCGCCCTCGTCGGCGGGCCGCTGCTCACCTGGCTGCTCGCCGCCTTCCGGAGCGACGAGTCGATCACCAGCGACGTCCTCGCCTACCAGGTCCTCGTCGTCCTGGTCGCCCTCGCCGGCGGCCTCGGGCCGGCACTGTTCGCCGCCGTGCTGTCCGGGCTCACCCTCGACTTCTTCTTCGTCGACCCGCTCTACACCGTCACGGTCGACGAGCCGCTGCACGCCCTCGCCCTCCTGCTCTACATCGCCAACGCGATCCTGGTCAGCGCCGTCGTGGACCGCGCCGCCCGCCGCGCCCGCACCGCCCGCCGGGCCGGCGCCGAGGCCGAGCTGCTCGCCACCATCGCCGGCGGCGTCATCCGCGGCCAGGACGCCCTGCAGGCGATCCTCGAGCGCGCCCGCGAGGCCTTCGGGCTGACCGGCGTCCGCCTGCTCCGCGGCTCCGAGCTCGTCGGCGCCGACGGCGAGCCCGGCGGCCAGCACGAGACCGTCCCCGTCGGCCGCACCGCCGTCCTCGAGCTGCACGGCCGCCCCGTCGGCGCGGGCGAGCGGCGCCTGCTCTCCGTCGTCGTCGCCCAGCTCGACGCCGCCCTCGAGCACGAGGACCTCAGCGAGACGGCCAGCGGCCTCGCCCCCCTCGCCGAGACCGACCGGGTGCGCAGCGCCCTGCTCTCGGCCGTCAGCCACGACCTGCGCCGGCCGCTCGCCGCCGCGACCGCCGCGATCAGCGGACTGCGCTCCACCGACATCGCCTGGAGCGCCGCGGACCGCGCGGAGCTCCTCGCCACCGCCGACGAGAGCCTCGGCACCCTCGCGGACCTCGTCACGAACCTCCTCGACGTCACCCGGCTGCAGGCCGGGGTGCTCGCCGTCTCCCTCGCCCCCGTCGACCCTTCGGACGTCGTCCTCCCCGCGATCGACGAGCTCGGCCTCGGACCGGCGGAGCTCGACCTCGACCTCGACCTCGACCTGCCGCCGGCGCTCGCCGACGCGGGCCTGCTCCAGCGCGTGGTGGTGAACCTGCTCGCCAACGCCGTCCGGCACTCCCCGGCCGGCCGGCGCGTGCGGATCTCGACCAGCGGCTTCGCCGGCACGCTCCAGATCCGGGTCGCCGACCACGGACCGGGCATCGCCCCCGAGCGCCGGGCCGACGTCTTCGTCCCGTTCCAGCGCCTCGGTGACACCGACAACACCACCGGCCTCGGCCTCGGCCTCGCCCTGTCCAAGGGCTTCACCGAGGGGATGGGCGGCACGCTCGACACCGAGGACACCCCCGGCGGCGGGCTGACCATGGTCGTCACCCTCCCGCTCGCGCCGCCGCCGACCGCTTCCGCGCCCGCACCGACGCCCCGGGAGGGAGACCGATGAGGGTCCTCCTCGCCGACGACGACGCGCAGCTGCTGCGCGCCCTCCGGATCACCCTCGGCGCCCGCGGCTACCACGTCGTCACGGCCGAGGACGGCACCAGCGCCCTCGCGCTCGCCGCCGAGCGGCGTCCCGACCTCGTCGTGCTCGACCTCGGCCTGCCCGGGCTCGACGGCCTCGACGTGATCCGCGGACTGCGCGGCTGGAGCACCGCGCCGATCCTCGTCGTCTCCGGCCGCACCGGCGCCGCCGACACGATCGACGCCCTCGACGCCGGCGCCGACGACTACGTCACCAAGCCCTTCGCGATGGACGAGCTGCTCGCCCGCCTCCGCGCCCTCACCCGGCGGCTCGGCACGCAGGAGACCGGCTCGCTGGTCGTCCTCGGCGACCACGTCGTCGACCTCACCGCGCGGGCCGTCACCCGGCGCACCGGCGACGGCCCGACCGCGGTCCGGCTCACCCCCACCGAGTGGCGCGTGCTGGAGCTGCTCGTGCGGAACCCCGGCCGGCTCGTCACCCGGCAGACCCTGCTGCACGAGATCTGGGGACCGAGCCACAGCACGGACACCGGCTACCTCCGCCTCTACCTCGCCCAGCTGAGGAAGAAGCTCGAGCCCGAGCCGGCCCGCCCCCGCCACCTGCTCACGGAGTCGGGGATGGGCTACCGCTTCGTCCCCGGCGACGGCCCGGACTCCGGCTGAGCACGCGCGGCGCCGTCGCACTTCGGCTCTCGCCATCGATACAGCACTGCGTGTACTGTGGCCGCGTGACCGACACCGCGACCGTGACCGTGACCCACTCCGCCGCCCTCGCGCGCCTGGGCTCCGCTCTCGCGGACGAGACCCGGGCGCGGATCCTGCTCGCACTGCGCGAGGCGCCGGCCGTCCCCTCCGATCTGGCGGACGCGCTCGGCGTGTCCCGGCAGGTGATGTCCAACCAGCTCGCCTGCCTGCGCGGCTGCGGACTCGTCGAGGCCGTCAAGGACGGCCGCTACACCTGGTACCGCCTGGCCGAGACCCGCCTGGCCGGCGCGCTCGACGACCTGCTGCGCCTGGTCCTCGTGGTCGACCCGGACTGCTGCTCCGGTACGGACTGCCACTGCGCATGAGCGCCCTCCCGCTCCGCGCCCCGCTCGCCCCGGCCCGCCGCCGCGTCCTGCAGCGGCGCATCCGCTGGATCGTCGCGGCGACCATCGGCTACAACGTCGTCGAGGCGGTCGTCGCCCTCGCGGCCGGAACGGTCGCGTCCTCCAGCGCGCTCGTCGGATTCGGCCTCGACTCCGTCGTCGAGGTGCTCTCGGCGGCCGCCGTGGCCTGGCAGTTCTCCGGCCGCGATCCGCACGCCCGCGAGCGCACGGCCCTGCGCGTGATCGCCCTGTCCTTCCTCGGCCTGGCCGCCTTCGTCGCGGTCGACTCCGTCCACGCCCTGCTCGGCTTCTCGGAGGCGCAGCACTCCCCCGTCGGCATCGTGCTCGCAGCCGTCAGCCTGCTCGTGATGCCGGCCTTCTCCCTGGTCGAGCGGCGCACCGGCGAGGAGCTCGGCTCCGCCTCCGCCGTGGCCGACTCGAAGCAGACCCTGCTCTGCTCCTACCTCTCCGCCGCCGTCCTCGTCGGCCTGCTGCTCACCAGCACCCTCGGCTGGACCTGGGCCGACCCGGTCGCCGGTCTCGCCATCGCCGCCTTCGCCGTCCGCGAGGGCCTCGAGGCGTGGCGGGGCGACGCCTGCACGCAGCCGGTCGCCGCCCTCACCGCCGAGAGCACCGCCTCCTGCACCTGCTGCTGACCACCCGTGCGGACCAGGACCGGCCGGCGCGCGCATTCCCATGCTGATCGAGTAGCCCGCGAAGCGGGCGTATCGAGCGGAGGGGGCGCCTCCGGCGCCAGTGCAGGACGGGGAAGAGACCGACGTCCCCGCGGTGGGCGGGTCTCGATACGCCCCTCCGGGGCTACTCGACCAGCATTTTTGCGGGCGTCTCTTCCAAGTAGATCCACCCCGGCAAGGACCTGGGCCGCAGCACACCCGCCTCACCCACCCGAGCCCGGGGCTTCCTGCACATCCTGCGTCCGGCGCTGAGAACGTCCATATCTCCGCGGATCCGGCCGACTCCCACCCGTCGCCGGTGCGACCATGACCGTGGGAGGCCCTGATGCGTGACGCGGTGCTGGTCGTGGAGGACGACGTCGAGATGGGGGAGCTCCTCGTGCGAGGTCTCACCGGCGACGGCTACGACGTCGACCTGTTCCCCGACGGCATCGGTGCGCTGAACGCGGCGCGCGGCACCGACTACGCGGCGGCCGTCCTGGACGTGATGCTTCCCGGCATGAGCGGCTTCGAGATCTGCCGGCACCTGCGCGCGACCGGCGCCACGCTCCCGGTGATCATGCTCACCGCCCGCGACGCGCTGCAGGACCGGGTCTTCGGCCTCGATGCCGGCGCCGACGACTACCTCGCGAAGCCGTTCCACTTCGAGGAGCTCTCCGCCCGCCTGCGGGCGATGATCCGCCGCGAGCGCCTGACGAACCGCGCCCCGGTCGTGCTCGGCGATCTCCGGGTGGACCCCTACACGCACACCGCCTCCGTCGACGGGTCCGTGCTGCCGTTGAGCCCGAAGGAGTTCGGGGTGCTCCGCGCGCTCGCAGCGCGGGCCGGCGACTTCGTGCCGCGGGGGGAGATCCTGCTCGAGGTCTGGGGCTCCGCGGAGTTCGTCGACCACAACATCGCGGAGCAGTACGTCAGCTACCTCCGCCGCAAGCTCGCTGCCGGCGGGGCGTCGGTCGAGATCACCACCCGGCGCGGTGCGGGCTACCGCCTCGAAGTGAAGCCGTGAGCTGGCGGTCGCTGTCGATCCGCGTGCGGATCACGGTGTCGAGCCTGCTGGTCGCGATGCTGTTCTTCGGCGTCGTCGCGGTCATCGTCCGCGAGCAGCTCGATCACATCCTCGACGCCTCCACGATCGAGCTCGTCCGCTCGGGAGCGTCGCAGGCGCTGATCGAGGAGAGCCGCGACACCGCCGAGGCGGTCGTAGGCGGTGTCAGCACCACCCTGCTGATCGCCCTGGCGATCCTGTTCGTCGCGTTCGCCGCCACCTCCTGGCTCCTCGTCGGCCTCGCGCTGCGCCCCGTCGGCCGGATGCGCGCGATCGCCGACCGGCTGCGCCACGGCCGCTCCACCGAGCTCCTCCCTGTCGGGCCCGCCCGCGACGAGCTCTCCGACCTCGCCGCGACCCTGAACGCGCTGATCGCGGATCTGCGGGAGTCGGCGGACCGGGAGCGGCGGCTCGTCGCCGACGCGAGCCACGAGCTGCGGACCCCCCTCGCTGCCCTGCGCACCCGCCTCGAGCTCGCCGAGCGCGTCCGCGACGATCCGGCGGCGCTCTACGCCGACGTCGTCGACGCGCGCCGCTCGATCGACCGCCTCCAGTCCCTGACCGACGGGCTGCTGATCCTCTCCAGGATCGACGCCGGCACCGTCGCCGGCGACGCCTCCTCGGCGGCCCTGCGCGAGGAGGTCGCCGACAGCGTCGACCGCGCCCGGATGCTCGCCCGCGACCGGGATCTCGCGATCGACTTCGTCGCCCCCGCCTCGATCACCGCAGCCCGCTACCCGGTCTCCCCGACCGACTTCGGCCGCATCCTGGACAACCTGCTCGCGAACGCCGTCACCGCGACGCCCGACGGCGGCAGCGTCACCGCGACCCTCGTCGAGCGCGCCGACGAGATCGTCCTCTCCGTCGACGACGACGGCCCGGGCGTCCCCGACGCGTTCCTCGCCGTCGCGACCGACCGCTTCACCCGCCCGGACGACGCCCGCTCCCGGGAGGGCGGCGCCGGCCTGGGCCTCGCCATCGTCGCCGGGCTCAGCCGGGCCGCCGGCGGACAGTTCACGATCCGCAACCTCGCCCCCCACGGCCTCGGTGTCGAGATCCGACTCCCCACGACGCATCCCGACCACACCCCTCCCAAGGAGAACCGATGATCGACCCCCAATCCCTCCTCGACGGCGCCGGCCCCTGGGCGATCGCCCTGGTCTGCCTGATCGCCTTCGTCGAGACGGGCCTGCTGATCGGGTTCTTCCTCCCCGGCGACACCCTCCTCTTCTTCACCGGAGTCTTCGTCGCGACCGGCGTGATCTCCCTCCCGGTGCCGCTGGTGATCCTGATGGTCGCCGCGTCCGCGTTCCTGGGCGATCAGCTCGGGTTCGTCATCGGCCGCGAGACCGGCCCGCGGATCTTCGAGCGCAAGGACAGCGGCCTGTTCAGCCGCTCGAGCGTCGCCCGCACCCAGAAGTTCTTCGACCGCTTCGGCGGCTGGGCGGTCACCATCGCCCGCTTCGTCCCGGTCGTCCGCACCTTCGCCCCCGTCGCGGCCGGCGTCGGGAAGATGCACTACGCCCACTTCGTCGGCTTCAACGCCCTCGGCGCGGCCGTCTGGTCCACCGGCGTCATCCTGCTCGGCTTCTTCCTCGGGCGGATCCCCGGCGTCGCGGACTTCGTGGGGAAGTACATCGACATCGTCCTCGTCGGCATCGTCGTGATCAGCCTCGCCGGGATCGCGCTCACCTACTGGCGGCAGAAGAACCGCGCCCGCCGCGACGCCGCCTGACCGCGGTCGTCAGACGGTCGGCGCCGGTGCGGCCGCGCGTGGCCGACGGCCGACCGCGATCACGGCGACCAGCAGCAGGAACACCGCCAGAGCGGCGAGCGTGACCGGGCCCGTCCCCAGGCCGAGCCCGCTGCGGCTCACCGGGTCCGCGAGCCAGTCGCACACCGACGCACCGAGCGGCCGGGTGACGACGTAGGCGGACCAGAACGCGAGGACCGCAGTCATCCCCGCGAACCGGTGCGCGACGGCCGGCACCGCGATGATCAGCGCGAACAGGACCGCGGAGGGCAGGTAGCCGAACCCGAGGGTCGACGCGGTCAGGTCGCCTGCTGCGGTGCCGAGCGCGAACGTCCCGGAGACGGCGAGCCAGTAGAACAGGGCCCGGCGCGGCGTCGTGATCGAGTGGATCGACAGCGTCCGCTCCATCCGCCACCACACGGCGAAGACTGCGGCGAGAGCCACCGCGAACCCGAGGGTGGAGACGAGGTAGGGGACGCCGGCGACGACGTGCAGCACGTCGGCGGCCATCGTGCCGAAGACGCTCACCATCAGCACGGCCAGCCAGTACACCCAGGGGAGGTACCGGCGGACCGCGAACTGCAGCCCGAGGGCCGCGAGGAACGCGAGCCCGGTCGCGACGACCACTATCACGGGGTCGAACGCGGTCGCGAGGAAGTCCGACGCCGTCTCGCCCATCCCGGTGGTCAGCACCTTCAGGATCCAGAACAGCGCCGTCGCCTCGGGCACCGTGGAGGCGCCGTACCGCCCGGCGAGGAGGCGGCGCGGGTCGGGACGGGACCGGAGGCGCGGGGCGGCGAGGTGCGTCATCCCGCCATGCTCGACGACCGCGGCGGCGTGCCCGCTGTGCCCTCGGCCGTCGTCGTTGAAGATGTGTACAGCGCCCACCCGCCCCCGGACCGGCGCGCTGTCAGCGCCGTTGCCAGCGGATCGGCCGAGCCGGAAGGAGCCGACGGATGACCGGCGCCGTGGACGCTGCTGCCGTGATCCTCGCCGTCGCCGTGTGCGGGGCGGTCTCGATCGCCGCACTCCGCACGTTCGGAGTCGTCTCGTTCGCGCGGCCGGCGCTGGCGATCCTCCGTGGGGCTGTTCAGCTCGGGGTGCTCGCGGTGATCCTCTCGGGAGTCATCGCGGACCTCCACTGGGTCCTGCTCTTCCTGGCCGTCATGTTCGGTGCCGCGGTGCTCACCGCGGCCGGTCGCCTCGGCCGCACCCGGCGCACGGTCCTCGCCGTCACCGCGGCGATGGCGGCCGGGGTCGCGGTGAGCGCCGGGATCGTCTTCGGGCTCGGGGCCGTCCCGTTCACCGGCCGCTACGTCCTCGCGGTCGGCGGGATCCTCCTCGGCGGCGCGATGACCGTCGCGACCGTCACCGGTCGAGCGCTGGCCGCGACGCTCGCCGACCGCTGGGATCAGGTCGAGGGCTGGCTGGCTCTCGGCGCGCGGCCGCGGCAGGCCACGCTCGGCCTGGCGCGGGAGGCGGCCTGGACCGGGCTCGTGCCGCTGACCGACCAGACGAGGACCACGGGTCTCGTCGTCCTGCCCGGTGCGTTCATCGGCGCCGTCTTCGGCGGACTCTCGCCGGTGGCGGCGGGCGTCTTCCAGATCGTCGTGCTCGCCGGCCTGGTCGCGTCCGGGTCGGTCGTAGCCGTCGTCCTTCTCGTAGTCCTTCGCGGCGATCTGGTGAAGCCTCGGCCCTGACGGGGCATCAGCCGAGTGAGCGTCGCTGGTCGACCCGCCGCCAGAGGGGCGGCGGTGACGACACGCGCTCGGTGTGCAGCCGGACCGCGAGCGGCGCCCAGACGATCAGCGCTACGCCGGCGCCCAGGAGCAGCCCGCCGACGGTGTCGGAGATCCAGTGCGCACCGAGGTACGTGCGGCTGAGCATCATCGCCACCGTGTAGAAGGCACCGGCGATCCGGACCCACCACAGCGGGAAGACGATCGCGAGGACCACCGCGGTCGTGGCGGCGTTCGCGCTGTGGCCGGAGGGGAACGAGCCGAAGTCGGCGTTCACGAGGATCTCCAGCGGCCGCGGACGCCCCACCGCGTTCTTGAGGATCTGCACCAGCAGCCCACTCAGCGGCGCGGCGATCGCGAAGTACGTCGCCGCCCACCGACCCCGCCAGACCAGCAGCGCCGCGAACACGACGAGCGGGACCACGATCGTGCCGACGATCCCGCCGCCGAGGCTGTTCATCACCAGCGACGGCACCAGCCAGAACGTGGACCGGTGCTCGACGACCTCGTTCATCCACGCGGTGTCGAACCCGAACGGCTTGTCGTGCTCGCGGTAGAAGATCAGCGCGGCCAGGAGTCCGGTGAGCAGCACCGCGAGGCCCGCCGAGATCAGCGGCCAGCGCCGCGCCGCCCGATAGGCGATCGCACCGTCTGTCGCGGGTTCCCGGTTCGGCATCAGTGTCGTCCTCGTCTCTCGACGCGGAGCGCGCCGAAGGAAATACACGCTACGAACGCGCGGCCTGTGGTGGCGGAGGATTCCCCCGCATCCGTTGTGAAACCACAGAGCCTCGGCTCCTCGGCTCGGTGCCGACCCGATCGCGTTCGGGAGCTTCTGGTCGTTGTGAGCGAACACAACGCAGCAGGGCGCATCCCGAGCCGCCGCCCCCGTCCCGGCTGGGACTCCGCGGGCATGGACACGTCAACGACGACGACCCGCTTCCCGGTGCACCGGCTGCTCAGCAAGGTCCCCGAGGTCACGATCTGGTTCTGGATCATCAAGATCCTCTGCACCACCGTCGGCGAGAGCTTCGCGAGGCGCTCTACTGGCTCACCGTCCTCGTCACCTTCGCGCTCGGCACCGCCCTCGGCGACTGGACCCTCGAGCTCACCGGCTGGGGCCCCGGCGTCTCGATCCTCCTGCCCCTCGCCCTGATCGCGGGAGCGGGCACGGCCGGAAGCCCGGCCGTCCGCAGGGGACCGGGGCGGTCTGCAGCGGCGGTCCCCTCGGCCGGAGTGTGCGGAGGAGGACACGGCTGAGCGCCCGCCTCTACACTCGCAGCAGGGCGTGTCGAGGATGACGCGCACCGACGGAACGAGTGCCCCCATGGACGTGGACGTCGCGCAGCAGCGCTCCCGCGAGACCGGCGCCCCGGCGTCGACGCCCGAGGGCGCCCGCCCGCTCACGACCTTCGCCGTCCGTCACAGGAGCGGACTCGACGTCGCCTTCCTCCTCGACGGCACCGACGGCGACTTCCAGATCGGCATGGGAGCCGCCTCGGAGGACTTCCGGAGCGTCCTCACCATCGGCGTGGATCAGCAGCGCGGCCGGTTGCGGGCCGTGTCGGAGTGGATGCTCGACGGCCGCAGCGTCCACGTCCCGGTCCGGATCCTGTACCGCTCGCCCACCGCGATCCTCGTCGAGGCCGAGCACCTGCCGCTGGAGCGCCGCCCCGCCTCGCTGAAGTGCTGGTCGTTCCTGCGCCGGCGGTCCGTCGACCACTGCGCCGAGGTCCTCGCCTGCGTGTCGCCGGAGCTGGCCGGCCTCCCCGCGATCAGGTTCGTAACCGACCCGAGGACGACGGCGACCCGCTGACCGCCCGGAGATCCCGACCAATCCGCCGCGGCCGCCGCTGCGAACAGCATCAGGACGTCCTGGTCCCGCAGGGCGGTGCCGAACCCGATGAGGCTCCGCCCTGCAACGCCGGACGCGCCCCTCAGGCGCCGGAGTCAGGCGAAGTCGGCCGTGTCGCCAACGAGGCGGGTGTTCTCGGCGGGGATCGGCTCGACCGCCGCGAGGGCGACCTCGGCCGCGAACTCGCCGACGTTGTAGAGCTTCCCCGCCGATTCGCGACGCGAGCTGATCGCCCCGGGGTTCGAGCGCTCGAGCAGCGTCGCGGTGATGGTGCCCTCGATCATGTCGCCGGAGACGACCACGAACTCGACACCGCGCTCGGTCAGCGCCGGGATCCGCTCGCGCAGGGCGTCCTCGCCCGCGCGCTTGGACAGCGCGACCGGCTCGTACTCCGGCATGGTCGGCGTGGTCCGGATGAAGTGCGCCTGGTGGCTGGTGACGAAGACGATGCGCGAGCCCTCGCCGAGCAGCGGCAGCGCCGCCTCGAGCGTGGCGACCTGCGAGTCGCGGTTGAGGACCATCGCGTAGTCATCGCCCATGTTGCTCTCCATGCCGCCGGAGGCGTTCAGCACGAGCACGTCGAGCCCGCCGAGCTTCTCCTCGATCTCCGCGAACAGCGCGGTCCGCGACTCCGCGTCGGTGAGGTCGGCGCCCACGGCGAAGGCGGAGCCGCCCGCGGCGGTGATCTGGTCGACGAGCTTCGTCGCGCGCGGCGCCTTCGAGCGGTAGTTGACGACGACGCTCGCGCCGGCCTCGGCGAAGTAGCGGACGGTGTCGGCGCCGATGCCGCGCGAGGAGCCGGTGACGAGGACGCGCTTGCCGTCGAGCGAGCCGGGAGCGAGGGGGTTGGACACGAGGAGATCCTCCAGGACGCCGGCGCAGGAGCCGGATCGGGCACGGGTGACGGGCCCACGGCCCGACGCAGGAGCCTACCAAGCCGCCGCCGCCGGCGCCGGTCCCGCGCCGCCCACTCCCCTCCCAGCCCCCCTTGCTACCGTTGACTCCCGTGCTCGTAAGGGGAAGGAGCACCGCATGGACGCAGTGACTCAGTACGCCTGGATCCTCTGGATCGCCCTCATCCTGATCTTCGTGATCGTCGAGATGATCACTCTCGAGTTCACCTTCCTGATGCTCGCGGTCGGCAGCATCGGCGGCCTCGCGACCGGCCTCGCCGGCGCCCCGTTCTGGGTGCAGGTCCCGGTCGCCGCGGTCCTCGCCGTGCTGCTGCTCTTCCTGGTCAGGCCCCCGCTGCTGCGGCTGCTCAAGCGCGGCGGCGACCCCACGCCGACCGGAGCCGACGCGCTGCTCGGCCTCGCCGGCAGCGTCGTCATCGCGGCGCCCGGCCCGGGCCAGGTGAAGCTCGTCAACGGCGAGACGTGGACGCTCAAGCTGTCCCCGCTCGTCGAATCCCGTCCGCTCGGTCTCGGCGAACGTGTCGTCGTCACCGCCATCGAGGGCGCGACCGCGGTCGTCGTCCCCGCCGAAAGGAGCTCCTCGTGAACACCGCAGCAGTCGTGACCACGGTGATCATCGCGGTCATCGTGCTCTTCGCCCTGGTGGTGCTGTTCAAGGCCATCCGCATCGTCCCGCAGGCCACGGCCGGGGTCGTCGAGCGCCTGGGCAAGTACCACCGCACCCTCCTCCCGGGCCTCAACCTGGTGATCCCCTTCATCGACCGGGTCCGCCCGTCCGTCGATCTGCGCGAGCAGGTCGTCTCCTTCCCGCCGCAGCCCGTCATCACCGAGGACAACCTGGTCGTCTCGATCGACACGGTCGTCTACTTCCAGGTGACCGACGCCCGGGCCGCGACCTACGAGATCGCCAACTACCTCGGCGCCGTCGAGCAGCTCACCACCACCACGCTCCGCAACGTGGTCGGCGGGCTGAACCTGGAGGAGGCGCTGACCTCCCGCGACAACATCAACGGCCAGCTGCGCATCGTCCTCGACGAGGCCACCGGCAAGTGGGGCATCCGCGTCGGACGCGTCGAGCTCAAGGCGATCGACCCGCCGATCTCCATCCAGGACTCGATGGAGAAGCAGATGCGCGCCGAGCGCGACCGCCGTGCGGTGATCCTCACCGCCGAGGGCACGAAGCAGTCGCAGATCCTGAACGCGGAGGGACACCGCCAGGCGGCGATCCTCGCGGCCGAGGGTGACGCGAAGGCCGCGGTCCTCCGCGCCGAGGGTGAGGCGAAGGCGATCACCACCGTCTTCTCCGCCATCCACGAGGGCCGCCCGGACAACGAGCTGCTCGCCTACGAGTACCTGCAGATGCTGCCCAAGATCGCCGAGGGCAGCGCCAACAAGCTCTGGATCGTGCCGAGCGAGCTCACGGAGGCGCTCAAGGGCATGGGTCAGGCGTTCGGCAAGAACTCGCCGACCCGCCCGGAGCGCGAGCAGGACGGCTCGGGGATGACTCCCCCGGCCCCGTCCTTCTAGGGCTCCTCTGCCATGACGACCACGCGGCCGCCGTTCCTCTCGGGACGGCGGCCGCGCGTCATCGCCCACCGCGGCTTCGCGCCGGGCGGTGAGGGGAACACGCTGGAGTCCTTCGAGCGCGCCCTCGCCGCGGGCGCGGACCTGCTCGAGACCGACGTCCGCGCCTCGCTCGACGGCGTCGCGGTGCTCGTGCACGACGAGGAGGTCGCGGACGAGCGCGGTGTCCGCCATCGGATCGAGACCACCCGCTGGGAGGAGCTGGCCGATCTCGTCCTGCCCTCCGGGGAGAGGCTGCTCCCCCTCGTCGAGGCGCTCCGCCTGCTCCCGCACGCCCGCTTCAACATGGACGTCAAGGCGAGGACCGCCGTCGTCCCGGTGGTCGAGGCGGTCCGGGCAGCAGCTGCGCGGGACCGCGTGCTGATCACCTCCTTCTCGGAGTCGCGGCGCCGCGCGGCCGTGCGACGGCTCCCGGGGGTCGCGACCTCCGCCTCCGCGCCCCGCTTCGTCGCCGCCCTCGTCGGCGCGCACCTCGGGTCCCCGTCCCTCGTCCGGCGGGCGCTCCGCGGCATCGACGCCCTCCAGGTCCCCGAGCGCGCGGCCGGACTGCGGGTCACCGCGCCCCGGATCCTCGCGCGACTGCGGATCACCGGAGCCGAGATCCACCTCTGGACGATCAACGATCCGCGGCGGATGCGCGCCCTCCTCGACCTCGGCGTCGACGGCCTCGTGACCGACCGGACCGACCTCGCCCGCACCGCCGTGGACGATGCTTCAGGCCGCGACGACGGCCCCTCCGATCACGCCGGAGAAGGCCGGTTCACCTGACGATCCTCTGGCAAACGGAGGCCTCCCCGGACCACCCCCAGGTCCGCGGTCGACACTTGTCGGAGCACAGCGAGAGGAGACCACACAATGGCAGATCGAAGCTTGCGCGGGATGAGGCTCGGCTCACAGAGCCTGCAGAGCGAAGAAGGCGTCGTCTTCTCACCGCGATCGACGTTCACGTACCACTGCTCGGATTGCGGCCACGACACCGACATGGTGTTCTCGGCCGACGCCGAAGCGCCCGAGACCTGGGAGTGCCGCAACTGCGGCCACGAGGCCGTGCTGCTGGTGGATTCGAAGCCCGTCGTCGTCGACCGGGGCGAGCAGAAGGCACCGCGCACCCACTGGGACATGCTGCTGGAGCGCCGCACCCGTGCGGAACTCGAGGAGCTGCTCGAGGAGCGCCTCGCCTACCTCCGCGCCCGTCGCGGAGAGCACAAGATCGGCGCATAGCGCCCCAGGGTCCTGCTCGGCCGGCGTCCTCGCCGGCCGGCGGACCCTTCTTCGTGCCCGGACGCGCTTAGCGCGCTAGCGCCGACGCCGCGGCGTGCGCGTCCGCAGCACGAACGACACCAGCCCGATGAGACTCGCGGCGAGGAAGTACCAGCCGAGGTTCCGGGCCCACACCAGAGCCGGGGTCGTGACCGAGGCGAGCGGCACCTCGTCCACCATCGCACCCGGCTCGAACCACTCCAGCGAGTCGATCGTCGACCCGTCCGGCGCGATGATGGCGCTCGTGCCGACCGTCGAGATGTTGACCACGCTGCGGCCCGTCTCGATCGCCCGCAGCCGCGCGATCGCCAGCTGCTGGACGCTCTCGTCCGTCCGCCCGAAGTCGGCGTTGTTGGTCTGCGCGAGCACCAGCTGCGCCCCGCCGTCGACCATGGCGTTCGTCAGCGAGTCGTCCGAGATGTCGAAGCAGATCGCGATGCCCGCCAGGATCCCGTTGATGTCGAAGACATTCGAGCGGGTGCCGATCGAGTAGTCGCGGCTGACCAGGTCCACGAGGTCGGGCGCGAACATCCGCCAGAAGGCGCGGTCCGGCATGTACTCGGCGAACGGCACCGGGTGCACCTTGTCGTAGATCTGGGTCGCGCCCTCCCCCGCCTTCCAGAGCAGCGAGCTGTTGTAGAAGACGTCGTCGGAGGGGTTCGTGATCGTCCCGACGATGAAGGGCGCGTCCATCCGGCTGCTGAGGTAATCGAGGACGGCGGCCGACTGCGCGTTCCGCGTCGGATCGACGTCGACGCCGTTCTCCGGCCAGACCACCATGTCGACGTCCTCGTCGATGATCGGCAGCGTGGCGGAGGTGTGGTCCTCGAGGATCTGCCCGCGGTAGCTCTGCGAGAACAGACCTGCGTCGGAGTCGCCCTGCACCGCGGCGATCCGCGTCGTCCCCTCGGTCGGCGCGGGCCAGGCCGGGAAGACGAGCGCCACGATGGAGAAGCCGGCGACGACGGCCGCGCGGCCCGAGGCCGGAACCGACGTCGTCCGCACCGCCTGCGCCAGCGTCGCCGCGAGGAACGCGACCACGAAGCTCAGTCCGGAGAAGCCGACCCAGGCGGCGAGGTCCGCGAGCGGCCCCGTCGACTGCGAGAGCGCGAGCCGCCCCCAGGCGAACCCGCCGTACGGCCACTGGATCGTGATCGTCTCGCGCCCCACCCAGAGCGCAGCGACCAGCGCGGGCAGCCCGATCATCCGGCCGAGCGGCCCCGCCCAGACCCGCTGCCCCCGCGTCAGCAGCATCGCCGTCAGGCCGGAGGAGAGCGCGAAGAAGATCGCCTGCAGCCCGGCCAGCGCCGCCCACGGCACGAGGCCGAGGTAGAGCGTCAGCCACTGGATGTGCACACCCCAGAAGACCGCGCCGCCGACCAGGCCGACCAGCGCACCGCTCAAGAAGCCGCGGCCGGCCAGCGCGAACAGGATCGCGGCGGTGCCGACGATCGCGAGCGGCCAGACGTCGGAGTCGGGGAAGCCGCGGTCGAGGGTCGCCCCGCCGAGGGCCGCGAGCGGGATCGCCAGCCACAGCGGTGCCGTGCGCCCGGTGGGCGCCGAGATCACCGCCCTCATGCGACCGTCGAGTAGGCGACGATGCCGTGCCGGACGAGCTCGAGCGCGGCACGGGCGGCGCGCCCGACCTTGCCCTCGGCCACCAGCGAGAGCTGGTCGAGCAGGTCGATCGTCTGCTTCGCCCAGCGGACGAAGTCGCCGGCGGCCATGTCGGACTCGCGGAGGACCGCGTCGAGCGGCATCCCGCGCGCCCACATGTTCATCGGCAGCGCCAGGCTGGTGGAGATCGGGTTGCTGCCCGGGAGCCGGTGGTCGCGCTCGACGTCGTCGAGCTTCGCCCACAGCAGCTGCGTCTTCTCGAGCGCCTCGGGGAAGGTGCCGCGCGGGAGGTGCTTCTCACCGAGGGTGCCCTCCTCGCGGCGGGGCTCGAAGACCAGGCAGCACGCCATCGCGGCGAGACCGGCCGGGTCGAGCTCGGTCCAGGCCTGCTTGCGCAGGCACTCCGCCACGAGCAGGTCGCGGTCGCCGTAGATGCGCTTGAGCGTCCGGCCGTTCGGGGTGAGGGACAGCTCGCCTGCCTCGTCGAGCCGGAAGTAGCCGAGCTCCCTCAGCACGTCCGTGATCCGGTCGAAGATGCGGGCGACCGCGCCGGTGCGCGAGCGGATCTGACGCTCGATCTCGTCGGTCTCCTTGCGCAGCTTCCACCAGCGCTCCGCCCAGCGGGCGTGCTGCTCGCGATCCGAGCACGCGTGACAGGGGTGCGCCTTCATCCGGCGGCGCAGATCGCTGAGCTGCCCCTGCCGCTTCTCGCGCTCGCTGTGCGATGCGGACTCGCCGCGGACGGCGCCGCGGCGCTCCAGCTCGCCGATCTCGCGGCGGATCGCGGCGTACTGCTCGAAGTCGCCGAGGTGGCACTGCATCGCGGTGACGTACCCCTCGAGCGAGGTCTCCTGCTGCCGGACGCGACGCGCCAGGTCGACGACGGAGCGGTCCGCCTGGAACTGCGCGAACGAGGACTCGAGGATCTCGCGCGTGCGCGCCCGGCCGAACTGGTCGATCAGGTTGGCCGCCATGTTGTAGCTGGGCCGGAAGGAGGAGTTCAGCGGGTAGGTGCGGCGCGAGGCGAGCGAGGCGACGGCCTGAGGGTTCATCCCGCCGCGCCACTGGATCACCGAGTGGCCCTCGACGTCGATCCCGCGGCGGCCGGCGCGACCGGTCAGCTGGGTGTACTCGCCCGGGGTGATCGGCACCCGGGATTCGCCGTTGAACTTCTCGAGCTTCTCGAGCACGACGGTGCGAGCGGGCATGTTGATGCCGAGCGCGAGCGTCTCGGTGGCGAAGACCACGCGGACCAGGCGGCGGAGGAACAGCTCCTCGACGACCTCCTTGAACGCGGGCAGCATGCCGGCGTGGTGCGCCGCGACGCCGCGTTGCAGCCCGTCGAGCCACTCCCAGTAGCCGAGGACCGCGAGGTCCTCGTCGCGGATCGTCCGGCAGCGCTCCTCGACGATCGCGCGGATCTCGTCGCGCTCGTGCCGCTCGGTGAGCCGGACGCCCGAGCGCAGCACCTGGCGGACGGCCTGGTCGCAGCCGTTGCGGCTGAAGACGAAGAAGATGGCCGGCAGCAGGTTCTTGCCGCGCAGGATCTCGACCACCTCGGAGCGCGGGACGAGGTCCTCGGTGCGGGTCTCATGGAAGCGACCGCCGCCACCACCCCGGCCGCGACCGGAGCCGCGACCGCCGCGCTCGACGCGGGTGCCGCCCTGCGCGAGGCGCGCCAGCTCGGGATTGACGCGGTTGGTCGCCGCGCGCCCGGACGAGTCGAAGAGGTCGAGCAGCTTGCCGCCGACGAGGACGTGCTGGTCGAGCGGCACCGGCCGCTCCTCCGAGACGATGACCTCGGTCTCGCCGCGGACGGTCTGCAGCCAGTCGCCGAACTCCTCGGCGTTCGACACGGTCGCGCTGAGCGACACCAGCCGGACCGACTGCGGGAGGTGGATGATGACCTCCTCCCAGACCGCGCCGCGGAAGCGGTCGGCGAGGTAGTGCACCTCGTCCATCACGACGTAGGCGAGGTCGCGGAGCAGGTCGGAGTCCGCGTAGAGCATGTTGCGGAGCACCTCGGTCGTCATCACGACGATCCGGGCGCGCGCGTTGACGTTCGAGTCGCCGGTGAGCAGGCCGACCTCGGACGCTCCGTAGTCCTCGACGAACTCCTGGAACTTCTGGTTGCTGAGCGCCTTCATCGGCGTCGTGTAGAAGACCTTGGCGTTCGGATCCTGCATCGCCAGGTGGATGGCGAACTCGGCGACCGCCGTCTTGCCGGCGCCGGTCGGTGCGGCGACGAGGACGCTCCGCCCGTCGTCGAGCGCGCTGCAGGCCTCGTACTGGAAGGGGTCGAGGTCGAACGCGAGGGTCGAGCGGAACGCCTCGACCCTCGCGTGGCCCTGTCGTGTGCGGAACGCCGCGAAGCGCTCGGCGGGAGTGGCGCCGGTCACGCCGGCAGGTCGGAGGGACTGCCGTCGAAGACGATCTGCCGCTTGGCGACGCGCCTGTCGTGCAGGATCGCGATGCCGCAGGCGGCGAAGAACAGGATCGTGATCGGGATCGCCAGCAGGAACATCGAGATCGGGTCCGCCGCCGGGGTGGCGATGGCCGTGAAGAGCACGATCACCATGATGGCGACACGCCACGACTTGATCATCAGCGAGCCGGGCAGGATGCCGACGAAGTTCAGCAGCACCAGGAAGACCGGCAGCACGAAGGCGATGCCGACGACCAGCACGAGCTTGAGCACGAAGTCGTAGTACGTCTTCGCGCTGAGCACGCTCGCCGCGTCCGAGCCGGTGAAGCTCGTCAGCAGCTCGACGATGTGCGGGAAGACGAACCAGCCCGAGGCGCAGCCCGCGAAGAACAGCGGGATCGCGGTGAGGATGAAGCCGAGGCCGTAGCGGACCTCCTTGCCGGTCAGACCGGGGACGAGGAACGCCCAGATCTGGAACAGCCAGACCGGGCTCGCGATCACGATGCCGATGGTCATCGCGATCTGGAGCTTGAGGTCGAACGCGCCGGTGATCGTCTCGAAGTTGAGGACCGCGGTCTTGTTCTGATCGCGGGCGACCTCGGCGATCGGGGCCTTGAGGGCCTCGAGCACCCAGTCCGAGAGGAACCAGCCGGCGACGCAGCAGACCGCGATCGCGATCGCCGCGATGAAGAGCCGGTTGCGAAGCTCGATCAGGTGGGACCCGAGGGACATGCGTCCCTCGGGGTTCTTCCCCGCTCGCTTCGTCCGTGGCTTCTTCGCTGCCACGGAGGTCATTACTTGAGCGGGGACTCGGGCGGCAGCGTCGTGCCGGTGCCGGTGGTCGTACCCGTGGCGGTGGTCGAACCCGAAGCCGTGGTCGAGTCCGTCGCGTCCTTGCGCTCGGTCCCGTCCTCGTCCTTCATGGTCTTGACCTCGCTCTTGAAGATGCGCATCGACTGCCCGACGCTGCGCGCGAGCTGAGGAAGCTTGGGCGCACCGAAGAGGAGGAGGATGACGGCGAGGATGATGAGGAGGTGCCACCCCTGGAGGCCAGCGAACATTGCAGTCTCACTTCACTTGTCGGTTGCGGTGTACCAGGAGCCTACCCCGTTCGACCCGGAGTGACCGGCGATCCTCGGTCCTCTCCCGGCGGGCGTCCCGGCGGGACTCGTGACCGCGGCGGACCTCGTCGCGGTCGGCGAAGAGCGAGGACGGCGGCCGGGTCGACGCCTCGGCGGGCTCCGGCACCTGCAGGGCGTCGAGCTTCGCGGTGATCTCCTCCAGCTGGCCGAGCAGCAGCCGGCCCTTCCGCCAGTAGGACAGCCCGAACAGCACGAGCACCGCCAGGGCGGCGATCGCGAGGGCGAGCCAGATCAGGATCCAGGACCACCAGGTCACGGGGTCTCCTCTCCGTTGGCCGTCAGCGCGGCGCGGGTCCACTCGGCGACGGCGGTGCGCGCCGCCTCGGGGGCGACGACGGTCACGAGCCCGGGCAGCGAGGCGACCAGGCGAGTGAGGCCGGCGAGGTGCGCGACGCGGATCCGGACGAGCACTCCCGCGCCCTCGTCTCCGGCGGGAACCGACGGGAACTCGGCGTCCGCGGCGTAGTCGCCCAGCAGCGCGACCGAGCCCGGGGCGATCCGGAGGTCGATCAGGAGATCGGAGGCGGACGCCTCGAACAGCCGGTCGGGCAGCGTGACCTCGTTGCGGCGGCGGACGATCGGGGTCCCGGTGTCGGTGAGCGCGCGCATCCGGTCCACGCGGAAGGTGCGGACGCCCTCGCGGAGGTGGTCCCAGCCGCGCAGGTACCAGTCGCGGTCGACCGACTCCAGCAGGAACGGGTCGACGAGCCGCGACTCCGTCTCGCCGCGGGCGCTGCGGTAGTCGAAGGCGAGCTGTGTCCCGGCCGCGAGCGAGGTGCGGAGGGTGGCGAGCGAGGCGTCCGCGCCGACGCCCCGGGCGACCGCGACGGCGGTCGGGGCCGAGGAGGCGCCGCGGGCGAGCTTGCCCATCAGCGAGGCGATGCGGTCGTTGCCCTGGTTCTCGGGCAGGGCGGCGAGGTACTGCATCCCGGCGATGAGCGCCGCGGCCTCGCGCGCCGAGAAGCGCGGCGAGTCGTCGATGGCGACCTGCTGGGTGAGGACGATGTGGTCGTTCTCCTCGAAGTCGTCCCAGCTGATGTCGAAGAGGTCGTTGGACTGGTACTGCGAGGTCTCGCCGGGGATGCCGGAGACGGCGATCAGGCGGACGGCGCGGCGGACCTCCTCCTCGGCGATCTCGAAGTGCGCGGCGACCTCGGCCACGCTCACCCGGCCGCGATCGAGGAGGTACGGGACGAGCGAGAGCAGGACGGCGAGGCGGTCCCGCGCCTGGAGCGAGCGGGGCCTAGCCACGGGCGGCTCCCCCGTGCTCGGTGACGGAGTGGTCGCCGGAGGAGTGGTTGCTGAGGGAGCGGCGCAGGCGGTCGACGACCTTGCGGCGCAGCTCCTCCGGCTCGAGGACGACGACCTCGGGGCCGTAGCCGGCGAGCTCGTCCGCGAGGACGTCGGCGTCGGTGAAGTGCAGGCGCAGCAGGTCTGCGCCCTCCCCCGCCGCCTCGGCGCGCACGCCGAGCCGGAGTGCCGCGTCGGAGTCGGGCGCGACCTGCAGGAGGGCGGTGCTGCGGGCGAGGATCTCGTCGAGCTGGGCGAGGGCGGTGGCGGCGTGGTCGCCCGGCTCCGCCGGGGCGGTGCGACCGGTGGTCGCGACGGGTCCGACGATGCGGGAGAGGAGGAAGGTGCGGGTGCCCTCGGCGGTCTCGTCCCAGCCGTGCAGGTGCCAGCGGCCCTGGTGGTTGACGAGCGCGCGCGGACGGACGGTGCGCGTCCGCGGCTCGTCGCCACCGGGCTTGAGGTAGGGGAAGCGGACGACCTGCCCGCGGTCGAGCGCCGCGTTGAGCGGCTCGAAGGAGGCCTCGCGCACCCGGATCGAGGGGCTGATGCCGATCACCGGGTCGACCGAGTCGACGCCGAGCGAGCGCAGCTTGATCAGGGCGCGGCGCGACTCCGCGGAGAGCGTGCCCTCGCGCCAGACCGCGCCGGCGAGGCGCAGCAGCGCCATCTCCTCCTGGTCGAAGGAGAGGTCGGCGGGGAGGTCGTAGCTGCGCTTCGCGATCCGGTAGCGGACCGTCTGGGTGTTGCCCGGGTCGCCGGGCGCGTCGACCGTCTCGATCGGGATGCCGAGTTCGCGCAGATCGTCCTTGTCGCGCTCGAACTGCCGCTCGAGCGAGGCGCGGTCTCCCGGGTCGGAGCGCTGCCGGTAGCCCTGCACCGTGGAGAGCACGTCGGCCTTCGTCAGCCCGTTCTCGGCGGCCACGAGCGCCAGCACCAGGTTGAACAGACGCTCCTCGGCCGGGATGCGGCTCGAGGTCGAAGCGTCGGCGGGCACGCCCTCCAGTCTAGGGCCGGGCCCCGCCGCCCCCGACGTGCCCCTACACGCCTTGCGGACTGGCGACCTGCCCACGCAAGCATGCTGGTCGAGCAGCCCCGCAGGGGCGAATCGAGACCCGCCGTCCCCAGCAGGACGGGCCTGCAGAGCAGACGTCCGACGCTGGTGGATCTCGATACGCCCGCTCCGCGGGCTACTCGATCAGCATGAGGGCGCGGCTCCCGGAACGAACGAGGCCGCAACGACCGGCCAGCGCACAAGCATGCTGGTCGAGTAGCCCCGGAGGGGCGTATCGAGACCCGGCTCGATCAGCGAGGACGGAGCAGCGCGCTCAGTCGATCGCGAGGACGTCGGCGACG
This sequence comes from Rathayibacter sp. VKM Ac-2927, assembly GCF_022815525.1. Taxonomy (NCBI): domain Bacteria; kingdom Bacillati; phylum Actinomycetota; class Actinomycetes; order Micrococcales; family Microbacteriaceae; genus Rathayibacter; species Rathayibacter sp. VKM Ac-2927. Next base: position 177,618 of record NZ_JALGRT010000003.1, on the reverse strand, counting down.
AAGACGAGCGTGGAATCGGCGGCGATCTGGCCGCCCTGCGGCGGGTTGTCGCCGTAGCCCTCGTCGGGCGGGATGATCGCGATGACCTGGGAGCCGACCGGCTGGCCGATCAGGGCCTTGGCGAAGCCGGCGATGACGCCGCCCTGGCCCTCGGTCGCGACGAAGGTCGCCGGGGCGCCCTTCTGCCAGCTGGAGTCGAAGATCTTGCCGTCGGCCCAGAGCCAGCCGGTGTACTGCACGACGACGGTGTCGCCGTCCTCGACGACCGCGCCGTCGCCCTTCTTGAGCTGGGCGATCTCGAGCTTCGTGGGCGCGTCGCCCGAGGGCTTGGCCAGACCGGGGACGCCGTCCGGGTCCAGCGTCACGGCGGGGAAGCCGTTCGGGACGGGCTGGGCCTCGCCGTTCGCGCGGGCCAGCGACGCCTTCTCGATGTCCGCGACGAGCACGAGGGTGTCGTCGGCCGAGATGCCGAGCTGGGCGGAGGAGTCGCCGAAGCCGTCCTCCGGGGCGATCGCGATCGCGACGCGCGAGCCGACCTGGCTGCAGAGCAGACCCTGGTTGAGGCCGACGAGCCCGGCGCCGCCCACCGTGAAGGTGGCGGTGCTCGCGCCGTCGTAGGGCGAGGCCTCGAGGACCGAGCCGTCGGCGCCGTTGACCAGCGTGTAGTCGATCGTGACGAGCTGGCCCTTCTCGAGCGGGTCGCCGGAGCCCTCGATCAGCGTGCTGACCTGGGTGCCGTCCGCCTTCAGCGGCGAGGGCACCGTCACGTCGGGCTGCTCGCCGAAGTCGCCGGTCGCCTTCACGGCCGACGACGAGGCGCCGGACGAGTAGGGGGCGTCGCAGTCGGCCTTCGACGAGGACGCGGAGCATCCGGTCAGGGCGGCGACGATGCCGATGCCGGCGATGAGCGCGGTGGTCCTGCGCACGGGTCCTCGTTTCACGAAGTGGGAGTGGTGGGGCCCGAGTGCGAGACGATCGGGACGGCGGCTCGGCCCGGGGACCGGAAAGCCGGGATCAGCTTAGACGATGCCCTCGTCGTCACCGGAGCCGGTCGCAGGACCGCCGTCACCGTCCGCGTCGGCCTCGCCGAAGCCCCGCGCCCGCGAGAGCTCGGCGCTGGTGGCCGACTCCCGCACCCGCTTGCGCAGGCTCTTCGGGCTGACGGCCCGCTCCCCGAGCGCGCCGGGGGTCCAGGCCTCGACGTCCTCGTCGCTGAAGTCCGTCTTGGACGGGCGGCGCTTGAGCTCGGGCAGGACCGCACCCGGCGCCAGGCGGCGGGCGGTGATGAGGAAGCCGGTGTGGCCGATCATCCGGTGGTCGGGGCGGACGGCGAGACCCTCGACGTGCCAGCCGCGGACCATGGTCTCATTCGACGCCGGGTTGGTGAACAGGCCCGAGGCCCGGATCGCCTCGGCGACGCGCGAGAGCTGGGTGACGGTCGCGACGTAGCAGAGCAGGACGCCGCCGGGCGTGAGCGCGTCGGCGGCGACGTCGAGGCACTCCCAGGGCGCGAGCATGTCGAGGACGACGCGGTCGGCCTCGCCGGGGGCGACGGCGCCGGGCAGCTCCTCGACGAGGTCGCCGACGGTGACGCTCCAGTTGTCGGGCGTGTAGCCGAGGAACGTCTCGATGTTGGCGCGGGCCACGTCCGCGAACTCCTCGCGGCGCTCGAAGGAGGAGAGCCGGCCGCCCGGGCCGATCGCGCGCAGCAGCCAGAGCGAGAGCGCTCCGGAGCCGACACCGGCCTCGACGACGCGGGCGCCGGGGAAGACGTCCGCGAGCGCGAGGATCTGCGCCGCGTCCTTCGGGTAGACGATCGCCGCTCCGCGCGGCATCGACATCACGAAGTCGGCGAGCAGCGGACGCAGGGCGAGGTGCTCGACGCCGACGGTGTTGACGACGACGGAGCCGTCGGGCAGCCCGATGACCGTGTCGTGCTCGATCCCGCCGCGGTGGGTGTGGAAGACCTTGCCCGGGACGAGGGTGATGGTGTTCATCCGCCCCTTCGGTCCGGTCAGCTGCACGCGGTCGCCCGCGCGGAAGGGTCCGGAATGCTGCAGTGCCTCACCGGTCATCGGCGGGCCTCCGTCTCGGTCGTGAGCACGCGGGAGCGGTGCTCGGAGGACACCAGCGCGAGGTCCGCGACGGTTCGGCCCGCGAGGGTGGGCCAGAGGGAATAGGGAGCGTCGGCGTCCAGCTCGAGCTGGTGCGGCACGCCGATCGCGGCGGCGCCCGAGGCGACCGCGGAGGCGAGGCCGGCGTGCGAGTCCTCGATGGCGACGCAGGCGTCCACCTCCACGCCGAGGGTGCGCGCGGCGAGGAGGTAGGCCTCGGGGTGCGGCTTGCTCCGCTCGACCATGTCGCCGCTGACGACGGTGGCGAAGGCGGGGAACGGGAGGCGGTCGACGACGGCGTGCGCCATCCGGCCGATCGACATCGTGACCAGCGCCTGGGGCACCCCCGCGTCGCGGACGGCGGCGAGCAGCTCGAGCGCGCCGGGGCGCCACGGGATGCTCTCGGCGAGCTGCGCGACGACCTCGTCGGTCATCCGGTCGATGATCGCCTCGATGGAGAGGTCGACGCCCTTGCCCTGGAGGATGCGGGCGGAGGCGGGGAGGCCGGAGCCGACCAGGCTCATCGCGTCCTCGTGCGTCCAGACGCCGCCGAAGGAGGCGACCAGCGCGTGCTCGGACGCCATCCAGTAGGGCTCCGTGTCGACGAGCGTGCCGTCCATGTCCCAGAGGACCGCGGCGGGGGCGCCCTCCGGAAGCGGGGGCTGCGGCCGGGACACGGGGAGGGAGGTGTCGGAAGTCACGAGCGACCATCGTACCGGCAGCCCTGATCGGGCCGACCGTACGCGCACAGCGGAAAGACGCGGGCCGGACGGAGGGGTCCGGGGCCGGGTCCTATCCTTGACGAACGGGTTCAGCGCACGCAGCGCTCCCCGGACATCGAGCCGAACACGGAGACCTCGCCTATGAACGTGATCAAGGGGAACGTCCTCGTCGTCGCCTTCGAGGGCTGGAACGACGCGGGCGACGCGGCCAGCGGAGCGGTGCGCCTGGTGAAGGACGCGGGCGAGTTCGTGCCCCTCTTCTCCGTCGACGCCGAGCAGTACTACGACTTCCAGTACACCCGCCCGATGCTCTCGATCGGCGAGGACGGGCGCCGCAGCCTCTCCTGGCCCGGCACCCAGATCTTCGGCCCGGCCGACACCTCGGTGGACGCGGAGAGCGCCCTCTACGTGATGATCGGCACCGAGCCCTCGCGCAGCTGGAAGAGCTTCGCGTCGGAGGTCGTCGACGCCATGCTCGCGATCGACATCTCGGCCGTCGTCTTCCTGGGCGCGATGCTCGCCGACGTGCCGCACACCCGACCGATCTCGCTCTTCGCCTCGAGCGAGAACGCGGAGATGCGCGCCCAGTTCGAGCTCGAGCGCTCCACCTACGAGGGGCCGGTCGGCATCCTCAGCGTCATCGGCGAGGCCGCGCAGAAGGTCGGCATCCCGGCCGTCTCGCTCTGGGCCTCCGTGCCGCACTACGTGCACAACGCGCCGTCGCCCAAGGCGATGCTCGCGCTGCTGGAGAAGCTCGAGGAGGTCGTCGGCCTGGCAATCCCCCGCGGCGATCTGGTCGAGGAGGCCGGCGAGTGGGAGCGCGGTATCGACGCCCTCGCCCTCGACGACGAGGAGATGGCGGCCTACATCGCCCAGCTCGAGCAGGCGCGCGACACCGTCGACTCCCCCGAGGCGAGCGGCGAGGCCATCGCCCAGGAGTTCGAGCGCTACCTGCGCCGCCGCGGCGACGGCCGCTCCGGCGAGGAGCCCTGGCGCCCGTAGCCCGCGGCGCGGGTCTCGATGCGCCGCGTACCGCGGCCATGCTGATCGAGTAGCCCGCGCAGCGGGCGTATCGAGATCCGGCGGGCCGAAGGCTCAGCCCAGGCGGACGCCGAGCAGCGCGTCGATCGCGTCGATCAGGAGCGCGGGGTCGTCGACGCCGCCCGCCGTCGCCGCGTCGAGCACCGCGAGGGCGCCCGGGGTGTCGAGGTCCACCGCGAGCACGGCGCGCAGGCGCTCGAGCACGTCCGCGGCCGACGCCGGCCCGCTCGTGGCGAGCGACGCCTCCCACCGCGCGAGACGCTCCTCGGCGGCGGGCAGGTCCTCGGGCAGCCACTCCCAGTCGGAGCGGTAGTGGTGCGCCAGCAGCGCCAGGCGGATCGCGCGCGGATCCGTCCCCTGCGCCCGCAGCCGCGACACGAGGACGAGGTTGCCGAGCGACTTGCTCATCTTCTCGCCCTGGTACGCGACCATGCCGGCGTGCGCGTAGGCGCGGGCGAGCGGTCGGCCCGACAGCGACGCGGCGTGCGCGGCGCTGAACTCGTGGTGCGGGAAGACCAGGTCGCTCCCGCCGCCCTGCAGGGTGAACTCCGGACCGAGGCGGTCGAGCGCGATCACCGAGCACTCGATGTGCCAGCCCGGCCGGCCCCGGCCGACGGCGGCGTCCCAGGCGGGCTCGCCCGCGCGCTCGGCGCGCCAGAGCAGCGGGTCGAGCGGGTCGCGCTTGCCGGCGCGGCCGGGGTCTCCCCCGCGCTGCGCGAAGAGGTCGGCCATCGTCGCGGCGTCGAGGTTGCTCTCGCTGCCCAGGCGCCAGACGTCGCTCTCACCGGCGGCGATGTCGTAGTAGAGGTCCTCGCCACCGTCGACGGCGGCCTCGGGAGTGGCGACGCGGTAGGCGATCCCGGCGCTCTCGAGGCGGGCGACCGCCTCCGCGATCGGCGCGATGGCCTCGGTGACCCCGTCGTAGTGGTCCGGCGGCAGGATCCGCAGCGCCGTCATGTCGCCGCGGAACAGCTCGACCTGCTCCTCGGCGAGGTCGCGCCAGTCCATACCGTCGCGCGTCGCCCGCTCGAGCAGCGGGTCGTCGACGTCGGTCACGTTCTGCGCGTAGAGCACCGAGTACCCCGCGTCGCGCCAGAGCCGCTGCACCGTGTCGAAGGCGAGGTAGGTCGAGGCGTGGCCGAGGTGCGTCGCGTCGTACGGCGTGATGCCGCAGACGTAGAGGCGCGCGGTGCCGTCCGCGGCGACGAGCTCGACGGGCGCACCCGTGGCGGTGTCGTGCACGGCCGGCACGGGTCCGCGACCGGGCAGGGCCGGGACGACCGGCGCGTTCCAGGTGCGCATCTACGCGGCGAGGAGGCCCGTGCTCAGCGCGACCATGAGGACGACGCCGAGGACGATGCGGTAGATCACGAACGGCAGGAAGCTGCGTCGCGAGATGTAGCTCATGAAGAAGGCGATCACGACGAAGCCGACGACGAAGGCCACGATCGTCGCGACGAGGGTCTCGAGCCCGCCGACCTGGATCTGGTTGGGCAGGATCTCGGGGTCGCTGATGCTCTTGTACAGCTGGTAGAGCCCGCTGCCGAACACCGCGGGGATCGCGAGCAGGAAGGAGTAGCGCGCGGCGGCCTTGCGCTCGTAGCCCATGAAGAGGCCGGCAGTGATCGTGCCGCCGGAGCGCGAGACGCCGGGGACGAGGGCGAGCGCCTGCGCGCCACCGAAGATCAGGCCGTCGCGGCCGTTCAGGTCGCGCAGTCGGCGCTTCTTCGCGCCCACGGCGTCGGCGACGCCGAGCAGGATGCCGAAGACGATGAGCGTGGTGGCGACGACCCAGAGCGAGCGGAGCGTGGTCTCGATCTGGTCCTGGAAGAGCAGGCCGAGCACGATGATCGGGAGGCTGCCGATGATGATCAGCCAGCCCATCCGGGCGTTCGCATCGGTGCGCGGGACCTTGCCGACCAGCGAGCGGCACCAGCCCGACACGATCTTCACGATGTCGCGCCAGAAGTAGATGATGACCGCGGTCTCGGTGCCCAGCTGCGTGATGGCGGTGAACGCCGCTCCGGTGTCCTTGCCGTCCAGTCCGGGGAGCAGCTCGCTCACGATCCGGAGGTGGGCGCTGGAGGAGATGGGGAGGAATTCCGTCAGACCCTGGACGAGTCCCAGGATCAGCGCTTCGAGCAGGCCCATGCGTCACTTTCGAGGAGGGCTGGGGCGTCGTCGGCCAGCAGGCGGTCGGTGGTGGTCGTCGATCTGACCATCAGGATCGCAGGAGGAGATCGGTCAGGACCTTCCTGCCAAACACTAGTGCGTCGAGCGGAACCCGCTCATCGACCCCGTGGAACAGCGCCGGGAAGTCGAGCGAGCCCGGCAGCTGCAGCGGCGCGAAGCCGTAGCCGGTGATCCCGATCGTCGAGAGAGCCTTGTTGTCGGTGCCCCCGGACAGGAGGTACGGCAGCACCTCCGCCTCGGGGTCGAAGCGGCGGAGCGAGGCCGCCATGCTCTCCACGAGCGGACCGGCGAAGGGCACCTCGAGTCCGATGTCGCGGTGCTGGACCAGGATCTCGACGTGCTCGCCCGCGAGGACCTTCAGGCGCTCGAGGACGGCGTCCTCCTCGCCGGGGAGCACGCGGACGTCGATGGTCGCCTCCGCGGTGTCCGGGATGACGTTGGCCTTGTAGCCGGCGGAGAGCATCGACGGGTTCGCCGTGGTGCGCAGCGTCGCCGCGATGAAGCGCGAAGCGGTGCCGGTGGCGAGCGCGAGCTCCTCCGGGGTGCTGCGCTGCGGGTCGTGGCCGAGGATGCGGGCGACCTCGCCGAGCAGCTCACGGGTGGTGTCGGTGAGGCGGGTGGGCCACTCCTCGCTGCCGATGCGCGCGATCGCCTGGGCGAGGCGGGTGACCGCGTTCTCGCCGTTGATCTGCGAGCCGTGGCCGGCCGTGCCGCGCGCGCGCAGGGTGAGCCAGAGCAGCGCCTTCTCGCCGGTCTGCACGAGGTAGGCGCGCTTGCCGCCGAGCTCGATCGAGTAGCCGCCGACCTCGCTGATCGCCTCGGTCGCGCCGGCGAACAGCTCGGGGCGGGTCTTGACGAGGTGGCCGGAGCCGCGGACGCCGCCGGCCTCCTCGTCGGCGAAGAAGGCGATGACGAGGTCGCGGGAGGGCTTCCGGCCACTGCCGAGGATGTCGCCGAGGGAGGCGAGGATCATCGCATCCATGTTCTTCATGTCGACCGCGCCGCGGCCCCAGAGCATGCCGTCCTTGATGACGCCGCCGAACGGGTCGACGCTCCAGTTGTCCGCGATGGCCGGGACGACGTCGAGGTGCCCGTGCACGACGAGGGCGCCGCGCTCGCGGTCCTCGCCCGCGACCCGGGCGACGACACTGGTGCGGCCGGGATCGGAGTCGATCAGCTCGGGCTCGAGGCCGAGATCGCGCAGACGGGCGGCCACGTACTCGGCGGCCTCGCGCTCGGGCTCGGCCTTCCCGTCGCCGTAGTTGCTGGTGTCGAAGCGGATGAGGTCCCGCGCGATGATCGCGGTCTCGTCGAGATCCGACTCGGAGGGGGCGGCGGCGCTGTCGGAGGACGTCATGCTCCCACGCTAGCGGGCGGGCTCCCGGCACCCCTCTCCCCCGGTGTCATCCGAGGCGTTCGAACCGTGCTAATGTCTTCTTCGGCCGCGGAAACGCAGGCCGGAAACAACACTCGTCCGGGTGGCGGAAATGGCAGACGCGCTAGCTTGAGGTGCTAGTGCCCGTATAGGGCGTGGGGGTTCAAGTCCCCCCTCGGACACCGGCAGAACCCCTCGATCTCATGGAGATCGGGGGGTTCTTCTCGTTGGCGGCGGCGGTTCGATCTCAGAGGTGGTCGAGCCCTCCCGGCGTCGCGGTCTTCCAGCGAAGCGACAGAGCGGTGATGTGCTCGACGATCCGACGCGCGCACTCCACTGCTGAAGTTCGTCCGGAGTCGATCTCGAGGTCGTAGGCGACGCCGCGATGGACGGACTCCGCCTGGTGTGCCGCCATCCCGGTGGTGCGGTCGCCTCGGGCTCGCTCACGCGCGGTCGCGACCTCGGGGGCGCAGCGGATGCCCACCCAGACGACGTCGAGTCCGCGGAGGTGGCTGCGCAGGCGCTCCTGCGACTCCGACGCATCGAGGAACACGTCGTCGAAGACGATGCGTGCGCCGGCACTGGCGGTCGCGACGACGCCGGCCATCCAGGCCGACTCGAGTCGACGGAAGGCGTCGCCGAGCTCCACCGCGCCGTCGTCGCCGTAGGAGACGCCCTCTCCACCTCCGTCGAGGTCGGGCGGCAGCGCGTCCACCAGGGTGTCGATCGAGACGCTCAACCACGGATCGGGCAGGAGCGCCTGGAGACTCCGGGCGATCGTCGTCTTGCCGGAGCTCGATCCGCCGTTCAGGACGATGACGTCCGGAGTCACGGGGCACTCCGGGCGGGATCGCAGAGGGAGCTCGCCAGGGAGAGCGCATCAGGGCCGTTCATCCCGGCAGCCTGGGGCGGTCCGCCTCGGTAGGTCGGTGCCCTGCGCAGCATCGACGCTCGACGATCGAGAGGACGGTGCCCCCTCCTTGACGGTCAGCTGCGCCGCTCCTAGGCTCTCGCCGGGTGAGAAACCGAATGAAACAGTTTCCTCATGGGGAGCACGGGTCTCATCCCTCGCCCGGCGACGTGCCGGACGACCTCGATCGAACGGACGCGACATGACGACCACCTCCTTCACCTCCGGCTGGATCGTCCGGGCGCCGCGCGGGCCGTTCGCCGCCGTGCAGGGCGGGGTCGACGACTCCGTCGCGGTGACGCTGCCGCACGACGCGCTCCGCGACGCCGAGCGCTCCCCGGACGCGGTGTCGAAGGGCGGCGCGGCCTACTACCCGGGCGGTGCCTCCAGCTACGTCACGACGTTCGAGGTGCCGGCGGAGTGGGCGGGCAAGGTGGTGCGGCTCGAGGTGCAGGGTGCCTACCGGCACGCGATGGTCTTCCTCAACGACGAGTTCGCGGGGAACCGCGCCGACGGCTTCGCGCGCTTCTTCGTGGAGCTGACCCCGTTCCTCCGCTTCGGCGAGACGAACACGCTGAGGATCGAGGTGCGCGCGGGGCAGGACTCGCGCTGGTACGCCGGCGCCGGGCTGCACCGGCCAGTGCTGCTGCACGTCGACGAGCCCGTGCACATCGAGCTGGACGGCGTGCGGATCACGACCGTGCGCGTCGAGGACGACCAGGCCGTCGTCGAGGTCGCGACGAGCATCGTCAACCGCGGGCTCACGACGTCGTCGCTCACGGTGGCGACCGAGCTCACCGGGCCGGCCGGCGACGTCGTCGAGAGCGCGACGACACCGGTCACCGTCGCCCCCGGCCGCACCGCCCTCGTGCGCCAGCGCCTCTACGTGCAGGAGCCCGCCCTCTGGAGCGTCGACTCCCCCGCCCTGCACAGCGCCAGAATGAGCATCGGCGTCGGCGACGACGTCGTCACCGTGCACGGCATCCGCACCGTCACCGTCGACCCGCGCAAGGGGCTGCGGATCAACGGCGAGAGCGTGCTGCTGCGCGGCGCCTGCATCCACAGCGACAACGGCGTCCTCGGTGCCGCCTCGATCGACCGGGCGGAGGAGCGCCGGATCCAGCTGCTCAAGGAGGCCGGCTTCAACGCGATCCGGATGGCGCACAACCCCGCCTCGCCGTCGATGCTCGACGCCTGCGACCGCCTCGGCATGCTCGTGATGGACGAGGCCTTCGACATGTGGGTGCGCGGCAAGACGCACCACGACTACTCGCTCGACTTCGCGCAGTGGTGGCGAGCCGACCTGGAGTCGCTGGTGGCGAAGGACTACAACCACCCCAGCGTGATCCTCTACTCGATCGGCAACGAGATCGTCGAGGTCGGCACCCCGCACGGCGCGGTGCTGGCCCGCGATCTCGCGGAGCACGTGCGCTCGCTCGACCCCACGCGGCCCGTGACCAACGGCGTCAACCCGACTCTGGCCGTCCTCGACGAGCTCGACAGCATCCTCGCCTCGGAGCAGGGGCTGAACGAGCTGATGGGCGAGGCCGGCGCCGGGATGATGGCGGCGATCGGCTCCTCCGACGCCGTCACCCGCCGCACGGCGGAGTCGAGCGCGGCGGTCGACGTGCTCGGGCTGAACTACGCCGACGGGCGCTACGCGAGCGATGCGGAGCTGTTCCCGCAGCGCGTGATCGTCGGGTCCGAGACGTTCCCCTCGCAGATCGGCGAGCTGTGGCCGAAGGTGCTGGCGAACCCGAACGTGATCGGCGACTTCACCTGGACCGGCTGGGACTACCTCGGCGAGGTCGGCATCGGAGCCACCTCCTACGCGGAGGACCCGGCGGCGAACGGCGCGCTGGAGCGCGAGTACCCGTACCTGACGGCGTGGTGCGGCGACCTCGACATCACCGGCTGGCGGCGGCCCGCCTCCTACTACCGCGAGATCGTCTTCGGACTGCGCTCGGAGCCGGCGATCGCGGTCGTCCGGCCGGAGCGGCACGGGCAGACGGTGACGATGCAGTCGCCGTGGGCGTGGAGCGACTCGGTCGACTCCTGGACCTGGCCCGGCTTCGAGGGCTCTCCCGTCACCGTCGAGGTGGCCGCGGACGCGGACGAGGTGACGCTGCTGCTCGACGGGGTCGAGGTCGGGCGCTCGGCGGTCGGGGCGGTGCGGCCGATGCTGGCGTCGATCGAGACGGTGCACCGGCCGGGCACGCTGACGGCGGTGGCCTACCGGTCCGGGAGCGAGACGGGGCGCAGCTCGCTCGTGTCCGCATCCGGGCCCGCGGTGCTCACTGCGGCGGCGGACCGGACGTCGCTGCGCGCTGACGACACCGACCTCGCGTATGTGGCGATCGAGCTGCGCGACGCGGCGGGCGTGCTGGTCACCGGCGCTGACCGCGTCGTCTCGGTCTCCGTCGAGGGCGCGGGCGTGCTCGCGGGCTTCGGCAGCGGGGCACCCGCCACCACCGAGCGCTTCGACGCCACATCGCGGACGACGTTCGACGGCCGCGCGCTCGCCGTCGTCCGTCCGACCGGCGCGGGGCCGATCACGGTGCTCGTCTCGTCGGACGGACTCGACGACGTCCGCATCGAGCTCTCCGCGAGCTGACGATCGACAGCACAGCCTCTCCCCTTCCGCGGGCGGCGCATCTCTTGCTGATCGAGTAGCCCGCGCAGCGGGCGTATCGAGATCCACCGTCCTGCGAAGCGCGGGTCTCGATACGCCCCTGCGGGGCTACTCGACCAGCATGGCGGGATGCAGCCAGACCGGGAGCGCACCAAGCCCTCCGCCAGAGAGGGGACGCGCCCCATGCTGATCGAGTAGCCCGTGGAGCGGGCGTATCGAGATCCGCCCTCACCGGAAGCGGAGTCTGCAGACCCACCGTTCTGCAGAGCGTTGGTCTCGATACTCCCCTGCGGGGCCACTCGACCAGCAGGGGCGCGTCAGGCGGCGACGACTCCGGCGGGCGACCAGCCGAGGGCCGGGGCGATCGAGTCGGCGACGGTCTGCAGGAGGCGCGCGTTGTACTCGACGCCGAGCTGGTTGGGGACGGTGAGCAGGAGGGTGTCCGCCTCCTGGACGGCGACGTCGGCGGCGAGCTCCTCGGCGAGGCGGTCGGGCTCGCCGGTGTAGCTGCGGCCGAAGCGGGCGCGGACGCCCTCGAGGGAGGCGACCTGATCGCGCTCGCCGCGGCCGCCGAAATAGAGACGGTCGAGGTCGGTCGTGATCGGGAGGACGCTGCGCGACACGGAGACGCGCGGGGTCCGCTCCCAGCCGGCCTCCGCCCACGCCGAGCGGTACTCGCGGATCTGCCGCGCCTGCAGCTCGTCGAAGGGGATGCCCTCCTCCTCGAGCAGGAGCGTGGAGGACTGCAGGTTCATGCCCTGCTCGGCCGCCCAGCGCGCCGTCGCGAAGCTGCCCGCACCCCACCAGATGCGGTCCTCGAGGCCCGGCGAGCGCGGCTCGATCGCGAGCGGGCTCGACATCCCGGTGCGCGCGGGGTCGGTCTCGGCCACGGCGGCGCCCGAGAGCGCCTCGCGGAAGAGCTGCACCTTGCGGCGGGCGAGGTCCGCGTCGGAGGTGCCCTCCGAGGGGACGTAGCCGAACGCCTCGGAGCCGCGGAGCGCCGTCTCCGGCGATCCCCGGCTCACGCCGAGCTCGAGCCTGCCGCCGGAGATGAGGTCGGTCGCGGCCGCCTCCTCCGCCATGTAGAGCGGGTTCTCGTAGCGCATGTCGATGACGCCGGTGCCGATCTCGATCCGGCGGGTGCGGGCGGCGATCGCGGCCAGGAGCGGGAACGGCGAAGCGAGCTGCGGCGCGAAGTGGTGGACGCGGACGTACGCGCCGTCGATGCCGATCTCCTCGGCCGCCTCCGCGAGCTCGATGGTCTGCAGGAGGACGTCGCGCGCGGTGTGCGTCAGCGACCCCTCGACGGACTGGTAGTGGCCGAAGGAGAGGAAGCCGATGCGCGAGACCATGCCTGCTCCAGCGTCGGACGCGTCCCGGCTATTCCCGGCGGCGAGCGCCGAGCGCCGACCGCTCCGCTCAGCTCGCCTCGAAGTCGGCGGAGACCGAGGCCGAGACCTCGATGTCCTCGGGCTTCAGCGCGAGCTCCTCCTGGCCCTTGAAGGCCATCGCGCGGCTCATCACGGCCGAGCCGCCCTCGATCCGGGTGTGCGGGCGGAGCCCGGGCTCGAAGAGGGTGAGCACCCGGGGCTCGCCCAGGCCGAGGGCGGAGGCGTAGGCGGCGGCGCGCTCGCGGGCGTCGCGGACCGCGGCCACCCGCACCTCGCGCTCGGCGCTCGCGCGCCGGGCGGCGGTGACGTCCCAGTCGACCCCGGCGACGGTGATGCCGGGGGCCTCCGAGACGGAGGCGACCCAGCGCCCGAGGGCGTCGAAGTCGCGGTACTTCACCCGGACGCTCGCGGCGGCGACGTGGAACGGCTCGGTGACGTCGGAGTCCTTGAGGTACCGCTGGATGGTCGAGACCGAGACCTGGTCGGCCGACCACCAGGTCGCCGCGCCGGAGGCCTGCTCGGCGCGGGCCTCCTCGCGCACGCGAGCGTGGAGGGCGGTCACCTCGTTCAGCGCCTGAGAGCGCGAGCGCGACTCGCGGCGGATCTCGAGGCGGACGGTGCCGCGCTCGGCGGGGTGGAAGTGCTGGGCGATCCCGGCGACGGTGATGGTGACCATGGCCTCATCGTGCCCCATCGGGCTGCGGCGGGGGTGCGGACCCGGGGATCGGAGCTGCGGACCGGGAGGTCAGCGGTGCATGCCCAGAGCGCCGCGGAGGCGGTCGGCGAGCGAGAGCTCGATCGCGAGGTTGCTGAGGAGCTGGTCGCGGTGGGCGCCGCGCGCGGGCGGGACGACGGCTCCGGTGCGCGGGTCGGTGCCGCCGCGCAGGGCGCGCTCGCAGTCGGCGATCGTCTTCTCGATCAGCTCGAGGCGACGGGCCAGCCGGTCCGACTGGTAGTGCTCCCGCGAGATGGGGCCGTCGAAGGGGTGGCGGGTGGTGGGGGTCGTGAGGGTCGCGGTGGCGATTGCTGCTGCACTCATGCTGATCCGATCCGTCGGGGCGCGTAGTGGGCGCCGTTCGTGTGGGAGACAGATCAGCACGGGAGGCGACGCTCGCCACGATCGATGACGTGATGCGCATAGTGCTGGCACGAATCGTGCCGCTATCTGGCACGATTCGTTTTCCGTGGCGCGATTCGTCCATTCGGGCCACCGCGGCCCCTCGGGCGCCGTCAGTCGCGGAAGACGGCCAGCTGCTCGTTGCCGACGATCGCGAGGGTCCGGACGAGGCGGGTGTACCGTTCGACGAGCTCCTCGACCGCGGCACCCTGGCCGACCAGCGCGGCGATGCTCTCGGCGGGGAAGAGCGAGACGATCTCCATCGCGACCGCCCTGCCGTGCTCGAAGGAGAGGGCGCGCGCGTACTCCAGAGCGCGGGTCAGCTGCGGGCGGTCACCCTCGGAGGTGATCGCGGCGGGATCGGCGTCGGCGGCGTGTGCGAGGACGGCGACGAACACCCGGGCGATCTCGTCCACCCGCAGAGCCCGGACCAGCGTGAGCAGGCGCGAGGACACCCGCGACACCCCGCGCGCCAGCAGCTCGCCGCTGAGGGCGCGGACCTCGATCACGTCGCCGCCGACGAAGTCGCCGGAGACCCGCTTGATGCCGGACGCGAACAGGCTCGAGCCGGAGGCGATGCTGCGCTCGGCCTCGAGGTTGATCTCGACCCGGCCGCGCGAGGTCGCGACGCCGGAGATCCAGCGCTGCTCCACCGCGGGGTGCGCGTGGACGGCGCGGACGAGGGTGCCGGGGCCGGGGCCGTCGATGGCGCCGAGGATGACCTCGGGCGTGCGAGCGCCGGCGATGCGCGTCGAGACGCCGTTGTGCGCGGCGAGCTCGGCCGCCTTGAGCTTCGAGCGGATGCCGCCGCGGCCCGTCCCGCCCTTCTGCACCCCGATGCCGCGCAGCTCGGTGATCCCCAGCTCCTCGAGGTGCACGCCCTCGGCGATGCTGCCGGCGAAGACGCCGGGGACGTCGGTGAGCAGCAGCAGCAGATCCGCGCCGAGGAGCATCGCCAGGCCGCCGGCGACGCCGTCGTTGTCGGAGCCGGCGGAGTCGATGGTGTCGTTGCCGTTGACGATCGGCACGACGCCCGCGTCGAGCGCGTGCCGGATCGCCTCCGCGACGTGCGCCATCTGCCGCGGCGATGCGAGGTCGGACTCGCCGATCAGGATCTGCGCGACGAGCGAGCCGGAGAGCTCGGCCACCGAGCGGTAGAAGCCCATCAGGACGGTCTGGCCGACGGCGGCGGCGAGGCGCGGGCTGATCGGCGCGTCCTGCGAGCGGGCGAAGAGCGCGCGGCCGGAGGAGACGGCGCCGGAGGAGACGAGGACGACGTCCCAGCCGAGCGCGCGCGCGCCGAACGCGCTCTCGAGGGCGCTGGCGAGGAGCACGGGGTCCGGTCCGGACTGCTTGGTCACCGAGCTCGAGCCCATCTTGACCACGAGGGTCCGCCGCCGTGCCGGGAGGGAGGAGGGGTTCTCGGGGGCGGCTTCGGGCAGGGCGTCGGACATGGCTCCCATGGTAGGGGCGCACTCACGACGGGCCCGCCGCATTTCCCTAGTGCTGGTCGGTTTTCGGCGTATCCTTCTCGCGGGGCCGACGAGGGCTCCCCTTCGGAAGGACGCCCCCATGACATCGACGTCATCCCCCGCCGGTGAGCCGCTCGACGAGCAGGTCGACCGCCGCTACCTCGACCCGCTGCGCCCCCTGGCCGAGCGGGTCGAGATCCTGCTCGGTCAGATGACCCTCGAGGAGAAGGCCGGGCTCTTCTTCCAGACCATGGTCGTGATGGGCGAGGGCGGAGCGCTCGCCGAGGACGGTGCGTTCGGCCTGCCCTCGACCGCGACGATGGTGCTCGAGAAGCGGATGTCGCACTTCAACCTGCTCGGCGGCGGCACCGCCACCGCGCGCGAGCTCGCCGAGTGGCACAACCGGGTCCAGGAGCTGGCGTCGTCGAGCCGACTCGGGATCCCCGTGACCCTCTCCACCGATCCGCGCCACTCCTTCACCGACAACCCCGGCACGGGGGCGCAGGCGGAGGCGTTCTCGCAGTGGCCGGAGCCGCTCGGCCTCGCCGCGATCGGCGACGAGGACCTGGTCGAGCGCTTCGGCGACATCGCCCGCCGGGAGTACCTCGCCGTGGGCCTGCGGGTCGCGCTGCACCCGCAGATCGACCTGGCGACCGAGTCGCGCTGGGCGCGGCAGGTCGGCACGTTCGGCGAGGACGCCGAGCTCACCGGGCGGCTCGGCGCCGCGTACATCCGCGGCTTCCAGGGCGAGGCGCTCGGGGCGCAGTCGGTCGCGACGATGACCAAGCACTTCCCCGGCGGCGGACCGCAGAAGGACGGCGAGGACCCGCACTTCCCGTACGGGCGGGAGCAGGTCTACCCGGGCGGCAACGCCGAGTACCACCTGCAGCCCTTCGTGAAGGCCTTCGAGGCGGGCACGAGCCAGATCATGCCGTACTACGGGATGCCGGTCGGGACCGAGCACGAGGAGGTCGGCTTCGGCTTCAACCGCTCGGTGATCACGGGGCTGCTGCGCGAGCGGTTCGGCTTCGACGGCATCGTCTGCACCGACTGGGGGCTGCTCTCGGACTCCGACATCATGGGCGACCACCACGTGGCGCGCGCCTGGGGCGTCGAGCACCTGTCGGTGCCGGAGCGGATGGCGAAGGCCCTCGAGGCCGGTGTCGACCAGTTCGGCGGCGAGTCGATCCCCGAGGCGCTGGTCGCCCTGGTCCGGGACGGGACGGTCGCCGAGGAACGGCTCGATGTGTCCGCGCGGCGGCTGCTGCGGGAGAAGTTCGTGCTCGGGCTGTTCGACTCGCGCGCGGTCGATCCGGCCGCCGCCGAGGCGGTCGTCGGCTCGGCGGAGTTCCGCGCGGCGGGCGAGGCCGCCCAGCGCGCGGCGATCACGGTCCTCGCGCAGGACGGCGTCCTGCCGGCGCGGCAGGGGCTGCGGCTCTACGTCGAGGGGATCGATCCGGCGGTCGCCGCGGGTTACGGCACCGTCGTCGGGTCTCCGGAGGAGGCGGAGCTCGCGGTGATCCGGCTGCAGGCGCCCTTCGAGCAGCGCGCGACGGCGTTCGAGAACCACTTCCACGCCGGCTCGCTCGACTTCCCGGACGAGGTCGTGGAGCACGTCCAGGCCGTGGCGGCACAGGTGCCGACGGTCGTCGACGTGTTCCTGGACCGGCCGGCGATCCTCACTCCGCTGGTCGACTCCGCGGCGGCGCTGCTCGGTGACTTCGGCGCGTCGGGGGCCGCGGTGCTCGACGTGGTGTTCGGAGTGTCGGAGGCCCGTGGAACACTGCCGATGGACCTTCCGCGCTCGATGGCCGCCGCGGCGGCCCGCAGGCCGGACGTGCCGTTCGACACCGAGGATCCGCTGTTCCGCTTCGGTCACGGACTGCGCGTGACGGGGTCCGCGGAGGGGTAGCGCGGCGGGCCCCGGGCTCCTCCACAGGGGGCGATCCGGGGCCTTCTCCACCTGCTCCGGCACCCGGCGCGGCGGATGTCGGTGGCGATTGACATACTCGAACACATGTTCGAACATGGGTTGATGAGCCCCCCTTCACAGCACCCCTCGCCGGGGGTCGCCGACACCGCGGAACCGCTGCTGCGGCAGCTCGCGTCGGTGAAGGAGCTGCAGTCGCGGATCCGCGACATGCAGGCGACGACGCTCGAGTCGAAGAGCCTCGCGACTCTGCCGGCCTTCGCCTCGGTGCTGCCGGGCGGCTCGCTCAAGCAGGGCGCCGCCTACTCGGTCGAGGGCTCGATGAGCCTGGCCATGGGGCTGCTGGCCGGGCCGTCGTCCGAGGGCGCCTGGTGCGGCGTCGTCGGCGTCCCCGAGTTCGGCGCGGAGGCGGCGGCCGGCCTGGGGATCGACCTCGAGCGGCTCGTGCTCGTGCCCTCCCCCGCCGAGCACTGGCTCACCGTCACCGCGGCCCTGGTCGACGTCCTCACCGTCGTGCTGACCCGGCCTCCCGCCTCCGTCTCCTCGGCCGACGTCTCCCGGCTGGGCGCACGGCTGCGTCAGCGCGGGGCGGCGCTCGTCGTCCTCGGCGAGTGGCCCCAGGCCGAGGCGCGGCTCAGCATCCGCAGCAGCCGCTGGGAGGGGCTCGGCGCCGGCCACGGCTACCTGCGCACCCGCGAGGCGCTCGTCGACGTCGTCGGCCGCGCCGGGACGCGGGTGCGCACCGTGCGGATGAGCATGCCCGGCACCGGGCGCCCCTTCGGCGTGCTGGGCGGGCCCTCGCGTCTGCAGGAGCGCACCCTGCACGAGCGGGCGGTGTGAGATGACCCGTTCCGCAAGCGCTCTCGAGCTGCGCCGCACGATCCTGGTCTGGTGCCCCGACTGGCCCCTGCTCGCCGCCGCAGCGGACGCCGGGCTCGATGCGGAGACCCCGCTCGCGCTCACCGAGAAGAGCCTCGTCTTCGCCTGCTCCCCCGGGGCGCGGGCCGAGGGTGTGCGCCGCGGCATGCGGATCCGCGAGGCCCAGTCGCGCTGCACCGGGCTGGCCGTGCTCCCCTACGACCCCGTGCTCGACCACCGCGCCTTCGAGCCGCTCGTCCAGGCGCTGGAGGAGATCACCCCGGGCGTGCAGCTGATCCGGCCCGGGCTCTGCGCGATCCGCGCCCGCGGGCCGCGCCGCTACTACGGCACCGAGCAGTCGGCGGCCGAGGCCGTGCTCCAGCGGCTCGCCGAGCTGGGCGTGCCGCTCGCGCGCGCCGGAATAGCCGACGGCCTCTTCGCCTCCGAGCTCGCGGCCAAGCACTCCGGCACCGCGGTGGCGATCGTGCCGGCCGGCGAGAGCGCGGCGTTCCTCGCGCCACTGCCGCTCGACGCCCTCGAGACCGAGGCCGTCGGCGCCCGCACCCGCACGACCGGCAAGGGCGAGGACCTCATCGCCCTGCTGCGCCGGCTGGGTGTCCGGACCCTCGGCGCCTTCGCGCAGCTGCCGCGCGACGACGTCTCCGCGCGCTTCGGCCCCGAGGGGGCGCGCGCGCACGTGCTGGCCTCGGGCGCCGAGACCGAGACGGTCGTCCCGCGGCTCCCGCCCGAGCGGCTCGACCGCGTGCTCGAGTTCGAGCCGCCGCTGGACCGGATCGACCAGGCGGCCTTCGCCTTCCGCGTCCCGGCGGAGGAGTTCGTCGCCGGGCTCACCCGGGCGCAGCTGGTGGCGACCGCGATCAGGATCGAGGTCGTCAGCGACCGCGGCGAGGTGTCCTCCCGCAGCTGGCTGCACCCGCGCTGGTTCACCCCGGGCGACGTCGTCGACCGCGTCCGCTGGCAGCTCCAGGGCAACGGCGCAATCGACACGGGGCTCGGCTCCCCGATCGCCCGGCTGTCGGTCGAGCCCGAGGCGGTCGACGCGATCGGGAACCACGAGCAGGGACTCTGGGGCACGGCTCCGGAGGAGCGGGTGCACCACGGTCTCAGCCGCGTGCAGAGCATGCTCGGCCACGAGGCCGTCGTCACGGCGTCGGTGGGCGGGGGCCGGTCGCTCCGCGACCGCCAGCACCTGATCCCCTGGGGGGACAGGGAGCCGGGCGACGCCCGGCCGCGCGGGCTGCCGTGGCCGGGGGCGCTGCCGCCGCCCCTGCCGCCCACGGTCTTCGCGGAGCCGACGGCCGTCCTGGTGCGCGGTCCCCGCGGGGAGACGGTCTCGGTCGACGACCGCGGCTCCCTCACCTCCGTCCCCGCCTACTTCGCGCCCGGCTCCTCACAGGCCCGCCTGCAGCCGGTGACGGGGTGGGCCGGTCCTTGGCCGATCGACGAGCGCTGGTGGGACGCGCGAACAGCAGTCCGCTACGACCGCTTCCAGGTCGTCGACTCCGACGGCGTCGCCTGGCTGCTGCTCTGCCTCGACGGCGAGTGGGCGGCCGAGGCCCGCTACGACTGACTCCCCCGGCTGCTGACGGCCGCGATCCGATCCTCCCGAGCACGACGACCGAAGGAGCCCCCGATGGGCTGGAACAACCCCCCGATCCCCTGGTCGGAGTTCGAGCGCCGCCTCTCCAGCACGACCAGGAGCGACGGCACGACCGTCCGCGGCGACGGCGGCGACAGCCCCGCCTGGTCGCACAAGCGCCCCGCCTATACGCCCGGCGCCGACGTCCGGCCGCCGGACGAGAAGGTGCCCTATGCCGAGCTGCACGCGCACTCGCACTTCAGCTTCCTCGACGGCGCCAGCAAGCCGGAGGAGCTGATCGAGGAGGCCGTCCGGCTCGGCATCGACACCCTCGCCCTCACCGACCACGACGGGCTCTACGGGATCGTCCGGATGGCGGAGGCCGCGCAGGACCACGGGGTCCGCACCGCCTTCGGCGCCGAGCTCTCGCTGGGGCTCCGCGCCCCGCAGAACGGCGTCGCCGATCCCGAGGGCACGCACCTGCTCGTCCTCGCCCGCCGCGAGGAGGGCTACCACCGGCTCGCCCGCGCGATCACCACCGCCCAGCTCGCCGGCGCCGAGAAGGGCAAGCCGAGCTACGACCTCGACGAGCTCGCCCGGGCCGCCGACGGCCACTGGATCGTGCTGACCGGCTGCCGGAAGGGCGCCGTCCGTCAGGCACTGGTCGCGAGCGACGAGGCGGCGGCCGAGGAGGAGGTGCGCGAGCTCGTAGCCCTCTTCGGCGCCCGCAACGTCCTCGTCGAGCTCTTCGACCACGGCGACCCGCTCGCCTCCCTGCACAACGACCAGCTCGCCGGCATCGCCGAGCGGCTGCAGCTGCGGCTCGTCGCCACCGGCAACGTGCACTACGCCCGGCCCGAGGACCGCCCCCTGCAGACGGCGCTGGCCGCGGTCCGCGCCCGGAGGAGCCTCGACGAGATGGACGGCTGGCTGCCCGCCTCCGGCGGTGCGCACCTGCGCTCGGGTGCCGAGATGGCCGAGCGCTTCTCCCGCTACCCCGGTTCCGTCGAGAACACCGTGCTGATCGCCGACGAGATCGCCTTCGAGCTCGGGCGGGTCCGCCCCCGGCTGCCCCGTCAGGACGTGCCAGAGGGGCACACCCCGATGAGCTGGCTGCGCCACCTGGTGCAGCTCGCGGTGCCGTCGAAGTACCCGGGCGCCGACTCCGACGTGCACGAGCGCCTCGAGAAGGAGCTCGCCGTGATCGAGGCCAAGGACTTCCCCGGCTACTTCCTCATCGTCCACGACATCGTGCACTTCGCCAAGGGCAGGGGGATCCTCTGCCAGGGCCGCGGCTCGGCCGCCAACTCGGCGGTCTGCTACGTCCTGGGGATCACCGCGGTGGACTCGATCTTCTACGGGCTGCCCTTCGAGCGCTTCCTCTCCAGCATCCGCGACGAGGAGCCCGACATCGACGTCGACTTCGACTCCGAGCGGCGCGAGGAGGTCATCCAGCACGTCTACGAGAAGTACGGGCGGCTGAACGCGGCGCAGGTGGCCAACGTCATCACCTACCGCCCCAAGTTCGCCGTCCGGGACATGGCGAAGGCGCTGGGCTACAGCGCCGGGCAGCAGGACGGCTGGTCGAAGCAGATCGAGCACTGGGGCTCGATCACCGAGAGCCCCGAGCACGACATCCCGGACGACGTCGTCGCGCTGACAAAGAAGGTGCTCGGCACGCCCCGGCACCTGGGCATCCACTCCGGCGGCATGGTGCTCACCGACCGGCCGGTCGGCGAGGTCTGCCCGATCGAGCCCGCCCGGATGGAGAAGCGCACCGTCCTGCAGTGGGACAAGGACGACTGCGCCTGGATGGGCCTGGTCAAGTTCGACCTGCTCGGGCTGGGGATGCTCGCCGCCCTGCAGTACACCTTCGACCTCGTGGCCGAGCACGTCGGCGAGAAGTGGGACCTCTCGACGATCCCGCGCGAGGAGAAGGGCGTCTACGACCAGCTCTGCCGGGCCGACTCCATCGGGGTGTTCCAGGTCGAGAGCCGCGCGCAGATGGGCACCCTCCCCCGGCTCCAGCCGCGGCGCTTCTACGACCTCGTGATCGAGGTGGCGCTGATCCGCCCCGGTCCGATCCAGGGCGGCGCGGTGCACCCCTACATCCGGCGGAAGCTCGGCGAGGAGCCGATCACCTACCAGCACCCCCTGCTGGTCACGCCGCTCAAGCGCACCCTCGGCGTTCCGCTGTTCCAGGAGCAGCTGATGCAGGTCGCGGTGGCGGTCGGCGACTGCAACGCGGAGGACGCGGATCTGCTGCGCCGCGCGATGGGCTCCAAGCGCGGCACCGAGAAGATCGAGTCGCTCCGGGAGCGGCTCTACGAGGGCATGGCTCGCAACGGGATCACCGACGAGGTCGCCGACGACATCTACCGACGGATCCAGGCCTTCGCCAACTTCGGCTTCGCCGAGAGCCACGCGATCAGCTTCGCGCTGCTGGTCTACGCCAGTGCCTGGCTGCGCCTGCACTACCCCGCCGCCTTCACCGCGGCCCTGCTCCGGGCTCAGCCGATGGGCTTCTACGCCCCGCACACCCTGGTCGCCGACGCCCGCCGGCACGGTGTCCGCGTCGAGTCCCCCGACGTCAACCGCTCCCTGTCGCACCCCGGGCTCGAGGCGCTCGACGGGCCGCCGGCCCCGCGGCGGGGCGGGGCGCCGCACGGGCAGGACTCCTGCCTCTCCGCCGAGCAGGCGCCGACGGGCCTCTTCGACCGGTCGCAGCACTTCGACACCGACGACCACCGCCGCGACGCCGGCTTCGTCATCCGCCTGGGCCTCGCCGGGGTGAAGGGCATCGGCACCGCGCTGGCCGAGCACATCGTCGCCGAGCGGGAGCGCGGCGGGCCCTACGCGAGCATGGCCGACCTCTCGCGCCGAGTCGGGCTGAACGCGACCCAGCTCGAGGCGCTCGGCGCCGCGGGATCCTTCGACTCGCTCGGGCTCCAGCGCCGCCAGGCGCTCTGGGAGGCGGGCTCCGCCGCCGCCGACCGCCAGGAGTTCCTGCCCGACTCGATCGTCGCCGTCCAGCCGCCGCTGCTGCCGATGCTCTCGGCGCAGGAGCGGGTCGTCTTCGACTTCTGGGCCACCGGCATCTCGCCCGACGACCATCCGCTCCGGCATTTGAGGGAGAGCCTCACCCGCCGGGGAGCGCGGTCCACGGCCGACCTGCCCGGCACGCCCTCGGGCACCCGGATCGAGGTCGGCGGTGTCGTGATCCACCGTCAACGTCCCTCCACAGCCGCCGGAGTGACCTTCATGAACCTCGAGGACGAGCACGGGATCCTCAACGTCATCTGCTCCGTCGGAGTATGGAACCGCTACCGGCGCACCGCGCGCGAGGCTCCCGCACTCCTCATCCGCGGGATCCTCGAGCGCTCCGACGAGGGGGTGACCAACCTCCTCGCCGACCGCTTCGAGGCGCTGTCGGTCACCGCCCGGACCACCGCCCGCAACTTCCGATGACCGCCCGTCGGACCACGACCGCCCCAGCACCGCGAGCGCTTCCGCGCCCGCATCACCCGCGAGAAAGCGACACCATGACGAACACGGACCACGCCCTCCACCCCTCGGCGCTCGATGTGCCGCTGCGCGACGACCGGGACCTGCGCGAGCGCGTCTCGTCCCTCATCGGGCCCGCCTACCGGCGTGCACTCTGGCCGATCCTGCTCGACCGGGCCGGCTACCAGCTGCCCATCCTCTACCCCGTGGACGGACTCCCCGTGCACCCCGACGAGGAGAAGACCGAGCGCATCGTCGCGACCCTCGCGAAAGCGGTCGCGCATCACGACGTGGGCTCGCTCGCCTTCGCGCTCGAGCGCCCGGGCCGGGCGTTCCTCGGCGAGACCGACCGGGTGCTCGCCCGCCAGCTGAGCGCCGCCTGCCACCGGCGGGCCATGCCGCTGCGTGCCCTGCTGCTCGTGCACGACGACGGCGTGCGGATCATCGCCGACGCCGAGCACTCCGTGCCGGCCCGCTGACAGGTCTCCGGCGGGCGGAGGCGTTCACGGGCTCGGGCGCGATGGGTGAGAGGAACGACACGCGCGCCGGCCCGAGTCGGCTCGGACCGGCGCGGCGGACCCCTACTCGGCGTCGCTGAGCGTGATCAGCAGCGAGGACGCGGCGAGGTCGACCTCGGTGTCGCCGGGCTGGACCGCGTACTCGCCCACGGCGAGGAGCGACTCCGCCACCTCGGGCAGCGGGACCCGCGCCGACGACTCGCCGACGTTGATCGCGATCGTCACCCGGCCGCGGCCGAGGGTGAGCCAGCGCTCGTCCTCGTCGAGCTCGACGCGCACCGAGCCGAAGCGCGGGTCGGTCAGCTCGGGGAAGCGGCGGCGCAGCGCCGCCAGCTCGCGGTAGACGGCGAGGATGCGCGCACCGCGCCCCTCCTCCGCCTCGGACCAGTCGAGCTTGGAGCGCTCGAAGGTCTCGGGGTCCTGCGGGTCGGGCACGACCTCCGGGTCCCAGCCCATCTTCGCGAACTCCTCGATGCGGCCCTTCGCCGTCGCCTCGCCCAGATCCTTCTCCGGGTGCGAGGTGAAGAACTGCCACGGGGTGGACGCCGCCCACTCCTCGCCCATGAAGAGCATCGGGGTGAACGGGCCGAGCAGCGTCAGCGCGGCGGCGATCGCCAGCCGGCCCTCGTCGAGGGTCGCGGTCAGCCGGTCGCCGATCGCCCGGTTGCCGATCTGATCGTGGTTCTGGCTGCAGACCACGAGGCGCCAGGTCGGCATCCGCTCGGTGTCGATCGGGCGGCCGTGATGCCGGCCGCGGAACGTGGAGAGGGTGCCGTCGTGGAAGAAGCCGCGGGTGAGGACCTTGCCGAGCGCGCCGAGCGGCGCGAAGTCCTCGTAGTAGCCGGTCGTCTCGCCGGTGAGGGCGACGTGCACGGCGTGGTGGAAGTCGTCGCTCCACTGCGCGTCGAGCCCGTAGCCGCCCGCCTCGCGCGGGGTGATCAGCTTCGGGTCGTTGAGGTCCGACTCCGCGATCAGGGTCAGCGGGCGCCCGACGTCGGCCGAGAGCACCGCGACCTCGGCGGCCATCTCCTCCAGCACGTGCACGGCGCGCTCGTCCGACAGGGCGTGCACCGCGTCGAGGCGCAGGGCGTCGACGTGGTAGTCGCGCAGCCACATCAGCGCGTTGTCGAGGATGTAGCCGCGGACGACGTCCGAGCCCTCCCCGTCGAGGTTGATCGAGCTGCCCCAGGTGTTGGCCTTCTCGTTCTTCAGGTACGGGCCGAACTCGGGCAGGTAGTTGCCGCTCGGGCCGAGGTGGTTGTAGACCACGTCCTGCACGATGCCCAGTCCCGCGCGGTGCGCCGCGTCGACGAAGCGCTGGTAGGCCTCCGGTCCGCCGTACGCCTCCGAGACGGCGTACCAGAGGACGCCGTCGTAGCCCCAGTTGTGCGTGCCGTTCACCGCGTTGACCGGGAGGATCTCGATGAAGTCGACGCCGATCGAGCGCAGGTGCTCCAGCCGGCCGGCGGCCGAGTCGAGCGTGCCCTCGGGGGTGAAGGTGCCGATGTGCAGCTCGTAGATCACGGCCCCCGCCAGCTGGCGGCCCGTCCAGGCCTGGTCGGCCCACTCGAACGCGCTCGGATCGTAGCTGCGGGAGAGCTCGTGGACTCCCCCGGGCTGGCGGCGCGAGCGCGGGTCCGGGAACGGCCCCTTTCCGTCCACCAGGTAGCCGTAGTCGACCTCGCCGGTCGCGGCGACCGACCCGGAGACCCGCCACCAGCCCTCGTCGCCGAAGCGGGCCATCGCGACCGTCCCGCCCGCACCCAGGGCGAGCTCGACGGAGGACGCGTCGGGCGCCCACACGTCGAAGCGCTCGGGTCCGGAGGCGGGCAGGGCGTAGCGGTAGGGCGTCGTGCTGATCACGGGGTTCTCCAGGGTCGTTCGAACGGGGTCGGCAGGAAGGGACTCGCCGGGTCAGGCGACCGGCGCGAGCAGGGCGACCGGGTAGCCGCCGCCGAGGATCTCCGACACGGCGGTCGGCCCGCCGGCGAAGGTGCGCCCGGTGAGGACGTCCACGACCGGGTGCCCGGGCAGGACGATCAGGGTCTCGCCCCAGCCGCCCTCGGCCGCGAGCCGCGCGGGCAAGCGGGTGGCGACCGTCAGCGCACCGCCGCGGTCGAAGGCGATCGCGTGCTCGGCGGCCGGCCCGATGGCGGGGACGGCGGCGTAGCGCGTGAACAGCTCCGGCCGGTCGCGGCGCAGGCGCAGGGCCCGCGAGGTGACGAGCAGCTTGGCCGCGCCCTCCGCGTCGATCTCCGGCAGCCAGCCGCCGTCGATCCGCTCGAGCAGCGCCCGGCGCTCGGCGAAGTCGACCGGGCGGCGGTTGTCGGGGTCGACGAGCGACGTCTCCCACAGCTCGCTGCCCTGGTAGACATCCGGGATGCCCGGCGCCGTCAGCTGGACGAGCTTGGCCGAGAGGCTGTTCGACCAGCCGTCGGCCGAGACGCGCGCCACGGTGTCCTCGATCAGGCGGCGCACGGCCGCGTCGTCGAAGGCGGCGTCGACCGCCGCGTGCATCCGCTTCTCGAACGCCTCGTCCGGAGCGGTCCACATCGTCGAGCTGCCGGCCTCGCGCGACGCCTTCTCGGCGTAGGCGTGCAGGCGCTCGCGGGACGCGGGCCAGGTGCCGACGATCGCCTCCCAGAGAAGGTGCTCGACCGGTCCGTCGCCGAAGCCGGCGTGCTCGTGCAGCGAGCGGAGCGTCTCGGCCCAGGCCTCGGCGTCCTCCGCGAGGGCGGTGATGCGGGCGCGGGTGTCCTCGCCGCGCTTGGTGTCGTGCGTCGACAGCGTGGTGAGCGAGGCCGGGAAGGACGCCTGGCGGACGCCCTGGCGGCGGTGGAACTCCTCCAGGTCGATCGCGAACTCGTCCGGGTCGGCGCCGACCTCGTTGAGCGAGGTGAGGCGGCTGTAGCGGTAGAACGCCGTGTCCTCGACGCCCTTCGCCATCACCATGCCGGAGGTCTGCTGGAAGCGGACCGACACGGGGGTGCCGGTCTCCTCGAGCAGCGCGGCGACCTCGTCGATCGTCGCGGCGATCTCGGGGCGGCGGTGCCGCGCGTCGAGCCGCGCGTGCTCGAGGTGCTCGGCGCCGTAGGGCAGGTAGCTGCGGTAGACCGGGAAGGTCGCGAGCAGCTCGGCGATCGCGTCGTCCGCGCCGTCGACCTGCGGGATCAGGCGGGCCAGGCGGAGCACCTCGGAGCGGAGGATGCCGTCGGCGATGCCGCGCTTGGTGTCGTGGATCAGGTCGGCCCAGTCCACCGGCTCGCCGCCGTCGCCCAGCTCCGCGTCCAGGCCCTCGAGCACCGGACGGGCGTCGGGGTCGACGAGGATGCGGTCGATGTCGGCGAGCGCGTCGTAGCCGGTGGTGCCCACGGTCGCCCAGTGCGCGGGCAGCTGCTCGTCGCCCTCGAGGATCTTCTCGACCCAGACGGGCGCGCCGTCGATGGCGCGGGCGAGGTCGTCCAGGTAGCCGCCCGGGTCGGCCAGGCCGTCCGGGTGATCCACGCGCAGGCCGTCGGCGAGGCCCTCGGTGAACCAGCGGACGATCTCGCGGTGCGAGGCCTCGAAGACCTCGGGCCGCTCGACCGTGATCGCGGCGAGGGTGTTGACCGCGAAGAAGCGGCGGTAGTTCAGCTCGGCGTCGGCGCGGCGCCAGTTCACCAGCTCGTAGCTCTGGCGGGCGTGCACGGTGCGGCCGGAGTCGCCGGGCTCGGCGGTGCCGGGGGCGATCGGCAGGCGGTTCTCGTAGTAGTGCAGCTCGTCGCCGACGACCTCGAGCGCATCGAGCTCGCTGTCACTGTCGCCCTCCGAGGCCCCGTCGCCGAGGATCGGCACGCGCAGCTTGCCCGCGCCCGCCGCCCAGTCGATGTCGAACGCCTCGGCGTAGCGGGAGTCCCGGCCGTGCTTCAGCAGGTCCCACCACCAGGCGTTCTCCACCGGCGTCGCGACGCCCATGTGGTTCGGCACGATGTCGATGAGGACGCCGAGGCCCTCCTTCCTCGCCGCCGCGGAGGCGTGGGCGAGGCCCTCGCCGCCGCCGCGGGCCGGGTCGACCTGCGAGTGGTCGACGACGTCGTAGCCGTGGTCCGAGCCGGGCTCGGCGGTCAGCAGCGGCGAGAAGTACAGCCAGTCGGCGCCGAGGGAGCGCACGTAATCGGCCACCGTCGCGGCCTCGTCGAGATCGAAGCCGGAGCGGATCTGGAGTCGGTAGGTGGAGGCGGGCAGTCGCAACGTCAGGCTCCTGTCGAGGGTGCGGTCGCGGAGTCGGTCGACTCCTCGTGAGGGCTGGTGTGGCCCGTGGTGGTGATGATCGGGATGGCCGAGGTGGCGGCGAGCGAGGCCAGCGAGGCCGCGACCGAGTGGTCGACCTCGGGCTCGGGGGCGCTGTGCTCCTGGAGGATCACGAGCGACTTCGCCTGCACGGTGAGGAGCGCGCCGGCGGGACGCGGGACCGAGTCGGCCTCGGCTCCGGCGGTGTCGACCAGGACGGCCCACTCCACTGCGTACTCGTCGCTCGGGATGGTGAACTCCACGTCCACGTCGTCGGCGTTGAAGTAGAGCAGGAAGCTGTCGTCGACGACCGGCTGGCCGCGCTCGTCGCGCTCGCGGATGCCGTTGCCGTTGAGGTAGATGCCGACCGAGCGGTCCAGGCCCGAGTCCCAGTCCGACGGCGTCATCTCGGTGCCGTCGGCCTTGAACCAGACGATGTCCGGCAGCGGCTCGCCGGTGCCGCGGAGGACCGGGCGCCCGTCGAAGAAGCGGCCGCGGCGGAACGTCGGGTGCTCGGCGCGGAGCCGGATCAGCGCCGCGGTGAACTCCACCAGCGGCCGGTCCGCCTTCTCCCAGTCGATCCAGGTCAGCTCGCTGTCCTGGGCGTAGGTGTTGTTGTTGCCGTTCTGGGTGCGGCCGAGCTCGTCGCCGTGCAGGATCATCGGCACGCCCTGCGAGATCAGCATCGTCGCGAGGAAGTTGCGCTGCTGGCGGGCGCGCAGGCCGAGGACCTTCGGGTCGTCGGTGGGGCCCTCGGCGCCGTGGTTCCAGGAGCGGTTGTGCGACTCGCCGTCGTTGCCGTCCTCGCCGTTGGCGTCGTTGTGCTTCTCGTTGTAGGAGACGAGGTCGCGCAGGGTGAAGCCGTCGTGCGCGGTGACGAAGTTGATCGAGGCGACCGGGTAGCGGCCGGAGCGCGCGTAGAGGTCGGCCGAGCCGGTGAGCCGCGAGGCGAACTCGCCCAGGGTCGAGGGCTCGCCGCGCCAGAAGTCGCGGACGGTGTCGCGGTACTTCCCGTTCCACTCCGTCCACTGCGGCGGGAAGTTGCCGACCTGGTAGCCGCCGGGGCCGACGTCCCACGGCTCGGCGATCAGCTTGACCTGCGAGACCACCGGGTCCTGCTGGACGAGCTCGAAGAAGGTGGAGAGCCGGTCGACGTCGTAGAACTCGCGGGCCAGCGCCGAGGCGAGGTCGAAGCGGAAGCCGTCGACGCGCATCTCGGTCACCCAGTAGCGCAGCGAGTCCATGATCAGCTGCAGCGAGTGCGGGTGGCGCACGTTGAGGGTGTTCCCGGTGCCGGTGTAGTCCATGTAGTAGCGCTTGTCGTCGTCGACCAGGCGGTAGTACGCCTCGTTGTCGATGCCGCGGAACGACAGCGTCGGGCCGAGGTGGTTGCCCTCCGCGGTGTGGTTGTAGACCACGTCGAGGATGACCTCGATGCCGGCCGCGTGCAGGGCCTTCACCATGCTCTTGAACTCCTGGACCTGCTGGCCCAGGTCGCCGGTGGCGGTGTAGGTGTTCTGCGGCGCGAAGAAGCCGATCGTGTTGTAGCCCCAGTAGTTCGAGAGGCCCTTCTCGATCAGCGTCGAGTCGTTGACGAACTGGTGCACCGGCATCAGCTCGAGGGCGGTGATGCCGAGGTGCTTGAGGTGCGCGATCACGGCGGGGTGGGCGACGCCGGCGTAGGTGCCGCGCAGCTCCTCCGGCACGTCGGGGTGGCTCTTGGTGAGCCCCTTCACGTGCGCCTCGTAGATCACGGTGCTGTCGTACGAGGTGCGCGGACGGCGGTCGCCGGCCCAGTCGAAGAACGGGTTGATGACGACGCCCATCATCATGTGCGGCGCCGAGTCCTCGTCGTTGGTCGAGTCCGGGTCGCCGAAGGTGTACGAGAAGAGCGACTGGTCCCAGTCGATCTCGCCCGAGACGGCCTTCGCGTACGGGTCCAGCAGCAGCTTGTTCGGGTTGCAGCGGTGTCCGCCGGCCGGGTCGTACGCGCCGTGGACGCGGTAGCCGTAGCGCTGGCCGGGCTGGACCTGCGGGAGGTAGCAGTGCCAGACGTAGGCGTCCGACTCGAGCACCTCGACGCGCGTCTCGGTGCCGTCCTCCTCGAAGAGGCACAGCTCGACGCGCTCGGCGGCCTCGCTGAAGAGGGCGAAGTTCGTGCCGCTTCCATCGAAGGTGGCGCCCAAGGGGTAGGCGGTTCCGGGCCAGGTCTCCACGAGACTCCTCTGAGTTCTGGTCTCGGGCGATCCGGGGGAGGCCGACGGGCGGTCTGCGGATGCCCGACGTCGGGGGTGATGGTCCGTCACCTTCGCGACGGACCGACTGCCCAGCTTAGCGAGAGGCTCCTCCCGCGCTTCCGGGGAGGCCACGCTCAGACAGTACGGACCCCGCCGATCCGCGGCGAGGGCTGGACCGCCCGCCGCGCATCCAGTAGAGATCCGCCGTTCTCGGGGGCTCAGTGCGAGCCGATCCGCTTCCGCAGCAGGTCGATCCGCGCCTGCAGCTGGGTCACGCTCGCCTGCGCGACCGCGGGCCCGCCGCAGAGCCGGCGCAGCTCGGTGTGCACCTGGCCGTGGGTCTCCCCCGTGTTGCGCGCCCAGAGCCCGACCAGCGAGTTCAGCAGGCTGCGCTGCTCCTTGAGCGTGCGGTAGAGCGGCGCGGGGATCTCGCTCTCCTTCGCCTCCACCGGAGCCTGCGCCCCGTGAGCGCCGGCGCGCCCTCCCGCGCGCTTGGCCTGCCGCTGCTGGCGGTGCTGCAGCAGCTCGCGGACCTGCTCGGGCTCGAGCAGACCGGGGAGGCCGATGAAGTCGAGCTCCTCCTCGCTCTCGACCTCCACCTCCATGCCGAACTCCGCGCCCTCGTACATCACGCGGTCGAAGGTGGCGGCCGAGCCGAGCGACTCGAAGCGGCCCTCCTCGAGCAGGTCGGAGGAGGCCTTGGCCTCGCGCTCCGCGTCGGCCATCAGGTCGGCCTCGGGGTACTCCTCGTCGTCCGAGACGCGTCGGTCGAGGGCGTGGTCGCGCTGCTGCTCCATCGAGCCCGCGAGCGCGAGCAGCCCCGGCACGTTGGGCAGGAAGATCGAGGCGGTCTCGCCGCGGCGCCGGGCCCGGACGAAGCGCCCGATCGCCTGCGCGAAGAACAGCGGGGTCGAGGCGGAGGTGGCGTAGACGCCGACGGCCAGGCGCGGCACGTCCACGCCCTCCGACACCATCCGCACGGCGACCATCCACCGGCTGTCGCCCTTCGAGAACTCCTCGATCCGGTCGCTCGCCTCCTTCTCGTCGGAGAGGACGACGGTCACGGGCTGGCCGCTGATCTCGCGGAGCATCGCCGCGTAGGCGCGCGCCGCGTAGTGGTCGGTCGCGATGACGAGGCCGCCGGCGTCGGGGATCCCGCGGCGCACCTCGGTCAGCCGGGTGTTCGCCGCGCGCAGGACCGAGGGGATCCACTCCCCCTTCGGGTCGAGCGCCGTCCGCCAGGCCTGCGAGGTGATGTCCTTGGTGTTGCCCTCGCCGAGCCGCGCCTCCATCTCGTCGCCGGCCTTCGACTTCCAGCGCATCTGGCCCGCGTAGACCATGAAGAGCACCGGCCGGACGACGCCGTCGGCGAGCGCACGGCCGTAGCCGTAGGCGTAGTCGGTCAGCGAGGTGCGGATGCCCTCCTGGTCCGGCAGGTAGCTGACGAACGGGATCGGCGCGGTGTCGGAGCGGAACGGGGTCCCGGTGAGCGAGAGCCGGCGGGCGGCCGGCTCGAAGGCCTCGCGGATCGCGTCGCCCCAGCTCAGCGCGTCGCCGCCGTGGTGCACCTCGTCGAGGATGACCAGCGAGCGGCCGGAGAGGGTCAGCTCGCGGTGCAGCTCGGGCCGCACGGCGACCTGCGCGTAGGTGACGGCGACCCCGTGGTAGTGCTTGGCGTGCCGGCCCATCCGGTTGGTGAAGGTGGGGTCGAGCCGGATGCCGACGCGGTGCGCCGCCTCGGCCCACTGGCGCTTGAGGTGCTCGGTCGGGGCGACGACGGTGATGCGGTCGACGGTGCGGTTGTGCAGCAGTTCGGCGGCCAGGCGGAGGGCGAACGTCGTCTTGCCGGCGCCGGGCGTCGCGGCCGCGAGGAAGTCCCGCGGCTCGTGCTGGAAGTAGGCCTCGAGGGCCTCCGCCTGCCAGGCCCGCAGCTTGTTCGCGGTGCCCCACGGCGCCCTGCCGGGGAACGACGGGGACAGGTGCTCCGCGGCGGAGGTGCCGACCTGATGACCGAAGTTCGAGGGACTGTTCACGTGGACCGAGGCTAGCCGACACCTCCGACGCCGAGCGCCGGTCCGCGCACCCACGGGGCAGGGCCCGGCGTGTCGGGATCGTCCGGGCGACGGACCCCCTCCGCCCGCTCGGAGCGCAGAATGGAGGGATGGTCGAGCAGCGTCATCCGTGGTCCCGCTACGTCGCCCTGGGCGACTCCTTCACCGAGGGGATCGGCGATCCCGAGCCCTCCAGCCCCGGCGGTCACCGCGGCTGGGCCGACCGCGTCGCGGAGGTGCTCGGCAGTCAGAACGACGACTTCGCCTACGCGAACCTGGCCGTGCGCGGGCGGCTGCTGCAGCAGATCGTCGACGAGCAGATCGAGCCGGCTCTCGCGCTGCGCCCGGACCTGATCACCATCTCCGCGGGCGGCAACGACGTCATCCGTCCCGGCACCGACCCGGACGACATCGCCCGCCGCTTCGAGGAGGGACTGGCGCGGCTGCGCTCCGACGGCGCGACGGTGGTGCTCTTCACCGGTGTCGACGTCAGCTTCTCCCCCGTCTTCGCGCGGATCCGCGGCAAGGTGGCCATCTTCAACGAGAACCTCCGCGCGCTCGCCGAGCGCTACGACTGCATCGTCGCCGACCAGTGGTCGCTGCAGGAGATCCAGGACGTGCGGATGTGGGCGCCGGACCGCCTGCACCTCAACCCGCACGGCCACCACGAGGTGGCGCGGATGGTGCTGAAGGCCCTCAACGTCGAGAACACCCTCCGCCCGTTCGCTCCGGAGCCGGCGCCGACGCCGACCTGGCGGGCCGCCCGCCGCGAGGACGCGAAGTGGGCCCGCGAGTACCTCGTCCCGTGGGTGCTGCGCCGGGTGCGCCACCAGTCCTCCGGCGACTTCATCACCGCCAAGCGGCCGGACGCCGGCCCCTACCTGCAGCGCCCGCCCGAGTCGATCCCCGGCACCCCCGTCCCCGGCAACGCGACCCCCGAGGAGGTCGCCGCCGACATCGCGACGGCCGGCGTCCGCATCGTCGTCGACGACACCGACTCGTAGGCGGCCCCTGCTGGTCGCGGAGCCGCGCAACGGCGCCGTTGCATGCTGGTCGAGTAGCCGCGCAGCGGCGTATCGAGACCCACCCTGCTGAGCAACGTGGATCTCGATACGCCCTCTGCGAGGGCTACTCGATCAGCAAGGAAGCGGCGTCTCGAGACCCGCCTAGCCGAAGAGCTCGCCCGGATTCGTCACGCGCCACCCGAACCCCGGGTCCGTGATCGCCCCGTCCGCGACGAGCGGCACCGGGTACGCCTGCCCGTTGACGGCCACGTTCACCGTGCCGACCTCCTGCCCGTCCGCGACGACCTCCACCGGATCGAGCGACACGCTCGTGGTGACCGTGGTCGCGCCCCAGACCAGGAGCGACTGCGCCTCGCTGCTCTCCGCCACCGCCGACTCGCCCCAGGCGCTGGTGTAGCTGCCGAAGTCCTGCCCCTCCTCGGTCAGCGTCACCGTCCGGAAGCCCGCCTCGACGGTCGGGATCAGCGTCAGGACGTCCGCCGCGAGCTGCGGATGCGTCCGAGCACCGACCACGACGCCGACGAGCGTCACCGGCCGTCCCTCGACCGTGGTGTCGAGCGAGAACAGCAGGCACGCGCCGGCCTCGTCGGTCGTGCCGGTCTTGATCCCGTCCACGCCGGCCTGCCCGAGGAGCTTGTTGGTGTTCTCCACCGTCCCCACGCCCGGGATCACCGCGGAGGGCATCGCCACGATCGGCGCAAGCACCGGATCCCCGATCAGCAGCTCGCCGAGCACCACCATCTCGAGCGTGGTGCTCACCGTCGCCGGCGACAGCCCGCTCGTGTCGGCGACCACCGTGCCGGTGAGCCCGCGCTCGTCCAGCCAGGTGCGGGCGGCGGCGAGGTAGCCCTCCTCCGAGCCGAAGGCCCAGACGGCGAGCGACTTCGCGTAGTTGTTGGCCGAGGGCAGCATCAGCACGGTCAGCGCCTCGCGCTCCGTGAGCTCCAGCCCGGCGGAGACCGGCGCGACCGAGCCGTTCTCGGCCACGGAGTCGTTGTAGTAGCCGACATCCGTGCTCGTGAACGCGATCGTCTCGCCGTCCGTCCCCTCCGCGATCGGCTTCGCCGACAGCACCACCAGCGCCGTGACGACCTTCGCGATACTGCCGATCGGCAGCTGCCCGGTCGAGCCGTAGGTGGAGAGCATCCCGCCGTCCGCCGGCCCCTGCACGCCCACCGCCGAGATCGCCCCGGCGCCGTAGGACGGCCACGCGACCGCGGGCGCGTCGATCACCGTGGGCGGCGTCTCCTGGACGACCGCTGTCGCGACGGGCAGCTCGGCTCCGGCCGCGTTCGCGGCGTACGCGCCGCTCGCGCTGACGAGCACCGCCGCGAGGACGACGCCGATCACGGCGAGCGGACGCGGGCGGCGGCGCCGGGGTGCCTCGGGCGCGGGCGCAGGCGTGACGCTGCCCACGACGTCGATCGGCGAGCGGTCGGGGCGCGTCGGAGAAGTCACCCGGTCATCGTAGGCGGACCCCCGCCGGACACCGCGGAGGCGGCGCGGGGCTGCCGCCCGCCGTTCCGCACCGCCTGTTCGGAGCAGACGGCTCCGCCCAGTCGACTCAGCGCCCCCGCGTCAGCGCCCACAGTGCGACGGCGCTCGCCGAGGCCACGTTCAGCGAGTCGACCCCGTGCAGCATCGGGATGGTCACCACGGTGTCGGCCGCGTCCAGTGCCGCCCGGCTCAGCCCGTCACCCTCGGCCCCCAGCACGATCGCCACGCGCTCGGGCCGGTCGGCCGCGTACTCGTCCAGCGGCACCGCGTCGGGCGCGAGCGCCAGGGCGGCGACCGAGAACCCCGCGGCGAGCAGCTCGGTCCGCGCCGGCCCCCACTCCGGGATCCGCGTCCACGGCACCTGCAGCACCGTCCCCATGCTCACCCGCACGCTCCGCCGGTAGAGCGGGTCCGCGCAGCGCGGGCTCACCAGCACCGCGTCCGCGCCCATGCCCGCCGCCGCGCGGAAGACGGCGCCGACGTTGGTGTGGTCGACGAGGTCCTCGAGGATGACGACGAGCCGCGCGTCCTCGAGCAGCGACGCCATCGACGGCAGCTCCGGACGCCGCATCGACGCGAGCGCCCCGCGGTGCAGATGGAACCCGGTCAGCTCCTCGATCATCGCGTCCGGCCCGACGAATACCGGCACGTCCGGGAAGCGCTCGAGCACCTCCGCCGCATCCGGCAGCCGCTTCTCCTGCACCAGCACCGACTTCGGCACGTGCCCGGCGTCGAGCGCGCGGACGATCACCTTCGACGACTCCGCGATGTAGAGGCCGCCCTCGGGCTCGAGCACCCGGCGCAGCGCCACGTCGGTCAGGCGGTGGTAGTCGGCCAGGAGCGGGTGGTCGAGGTCCTCGATGTGCACGATCGGCATCCCGGAACCCTAGGGCACGCCGCGGTCTAAACTGGCCGATGGAGTGCCCGCGTGCGCGGGTGTCCGAGGGAGGCGTGGATGGAGTCGG
This sequence comes from Rathayibacter sp. VKM Ac-2927, assembly GCF_022815525.1. NCBI lineage: Bacteria > Bacillati > Actinomycetota > Actinomycetes > Micrococcales > Microbacteriaceae > Rathayibacter > Rathayibacter sp. VKM Ac-2927. The sequence continues at coordinate 142,197 of NZ_JALGRT010000003.1, read as the reverse complement.
GTCCGACACCGATCGCCGACGGCAGCAGTGCCGATCAGGCCGACGAGCAGCAGGCCGATCTGCAGCGGGCCGACGAGCAGCGCTCCGCCGCCCTCGATCGCACCGTCGAGCTCCTGGCCGGCCGCCGCATCGCCGCCGTCACCGGCGCGGGCGTGAGCACCGACTCCGGCATCCCCGACTACCGCGGAGCGGGAGCCCCCGTCCGCAGCCCGATGACCTACTCCCAGTTCGTCGCCGACCCCGACTACCGCCGCCGCTACTGGGCCGGCAGCCAGCTCGGCTGGCGCCGCTTCACCGCCACGCTGCCGAACGACGGACACCGCGCCCTCGCCCGGCTCGAGGAGCGCGGCCTGCTCGCCGGTGTCGTCACCCAGAACGTGGACGGCCTGCACGTGCGCGCCGGCTCGCAGCGCGTGGTCGATCTGCACGGCTCCGCCGACCGGGTCCGCTGCATGACCTGCGGCCAGTACTTCGCCCGCGACGCGATCGCCGAGCGCATCGAGGCGCTCAACCCCTGGCTCGACGACCCCGACATCTCCTCGCTCAACCCCGACGGCGACGCCGAGGTGCACGACGTCTCGGCGATGACCGTCCCGGAGTGCACGGTCTGCGGCGGGATCCTCAAGCCCGACATCGTCTTCTTCGGCGAGTTCATCCCGACCGAGCGGTTCGAGGAGGCGCGCGCCATCGTCGCGGGCGCCGACGCGCTGCTCGTCGCGGGCTCGTCGCTCGTCGTCAACTCCGGCATCCGCTTCCTCGAGATCGCCCGGCGCGCGAAGATGCCGATCGTCATCGTCAACCGCGGCGCCACCAAGGGCGACTCGCGGGCCGGCATCAAGATCGACGGCGGCACGAGCGAGGTCCTCCGCGCCCTCGCCGAGCGCCTCCCGTCGCGCTGACCCACCGCTCCCCCACCACCCGAGAGGCCCTCGTGACCCAGCTCACCCTCGTCCGGCACGGCCAGACCGACTGGAACGCCGCCCGCCGCATCCAGGGCGCGAGCGACATCCCGCTGAACGACACCGGCCGCTCGCAGGCCCGGGCCGCCGCCCGGCTGCTGCGCGAGCGCGACTGGGACGTCGTCGTCGCCAGCCCGCTGCAGCGCGCGCACGAGACCGGGGCGATCATCGCCCGCGGTCTCGGCCTGCCCGAGCCCGAGGTCGTCGAGGGCGTCGCCGAGCGGGCCTACGGCGAGGCGGAGGGCATGACCGGCGACGAGCTCCGCGAGCTCTTCCCCGGCGGCATCGAGGGCGCGCGCATCCCCGGCTGCGAGACCCGCGCCCAGGTCGTCGAGCGCGCCACGGCCGCGCTGCTCGAGATCGCCGAGCGCTTCCCGGAGCAGCGCGTGATCGTCGCGACGCACGGCGCCGTCATCGGCAGCCTGCTCCGCGCCCTCAGCGAGGACGAGCTGCCGGCCCAGGGCACGACCGTCGGCAACGGCTCGCGGCACGACTTCGCGATCGTCGACGGCGCCCTGCAGATCGTCGCGGTCGACGACTCCGGCGACGTGGTCGTCGTCGACGCCGATCTGCAGTCCGACCTGGACGACGTGCTCAGCCCGAGCGCACCCGCCTGACGCCCGGCCCGGGCGCCGCTCAGCGCCCGACGCTCGTCAGCAGCTCCAGCAGCACCCGCGCGGAGTCGCGCCACGAGTACGCCGCCGCCCGCTTCCGCGCCTTCGCCGACAGCTCCCGCCAGCGCTCCGGGTCCTCGAGCGAGCGCACGCCCTCGGCGATGCCCTTCGCGCTCGACGGATCCACGTAGACCGCCGCGTCGCCGCCGATCTCGCGGAAGATCGGGATGTCGCTGACGACGACCGGCGTGCCGAGCGCCATCGCCTCGACCAGCGGGATGCCGAAGCCCTCGTCCCGGCTCGCCGTCACCAGCGCCGTGGCACGCGCGAGCGCCTCGCGGTAGGAGGCGTCGTCCGCTCCCTGGTGGAAGATCAGCTTCGCCGTCGGCGCGAGCGAGCGGAGGGTCTCCACCGTCTCGTCGCTCGCCCGGCTCATCAGGTGCAGCTCGTAGTCGGGCAGCAGCCGCATCGCCCGCGCCAGCGACTCCACGTTCTTGTAGGGCATGAACGAGCCCATGTAGACGAGCGAGCGCGCGTCCGAGCGGTCCGGCAGCGCCGCCGCGAGGGCCGCGCTCGCCTCGTCCGGAGCCGTCGCCGCGTTCGGCACCACGACGACCGGCCGGGTCGTCAGCCGGTGCGTGCGGAGCAGCCCGCGGGTCGTCTCGGACACCGTCACGATCGCGTCGGCGCGCTGCAGCAGGCGCCGCTGCGGCCACCAGGCCAGGTGGTAGAGCCGCCAGAGCCCGCGCACCGGGAGCGGAAGATCGCGTGGCGGCGTGCGGTGGCGGTAGTAGATCAGGTCGTGCACGGTCAGCACGAGCTTGTAGCGCCGGCCGAGCGAGCCCATCGTCTGCATCGGCGAGAAGACGACGTCGGGCCGCAGCCGGTTCACCAGCAGCGCCACGAACGGCTCGAACGGCCCGGTCGGCGAGGTGACCTTCTCCCACGGCAGGTCCGGCAGCATCGCCCGCTGGCGGCGGTCGCTGATCAGCATCGTCACGTCGTGCAGCTTCGCCAGCTCGGCCACGATCTCCGCGGTGTAGCGGCTGATGCCGTCGTGGCGCTCGAGCCGGGTGTACCGGCAGTCGACGACGATCCTCATCGGTCGATCCCCTCGTCCAGGGCCGCGCGGAGGACGGCGGCCGCCTCGTCCGGCGTCTCGTAGTGGATGAGGTGCCCGACTCCGTCGATCACGTGCAGACGCCCGTGCGGCAGCGCCTCGAGCAGGCGGTACTGCGCGGAGAGCGGGGTGATGTCGTCCTGCGCCGCGGCGATCAGCAGCGTCGGCGCCGCGATCCGCGCGGCGTACTCGCTGACGTCGTGCGAGACCGAGGCGCGGAACGCCTCCAGCACCGTGTCGCGCGAGGCGAAGGCGCTGAAGTAGCGGTCGTGCTGGTCGTGCACGAAGCGGCGCAGCGGCCCGTCCTTGGTCTTCACCATCGCGAGGCTCATCACCCGCACGATCAGCGGATCGCCGAGCAGGCGCAGCCCCAGCGGGCGGGGCAGCACCGCGCCGAGGCGGTAGTAGAGCACCGCGAGCCGGGTCAGCACGCCACGGGGCCCCGCGAGGGCGGGCGCGGCGATCGGATTGACGAGCACGAGCAGCGGAGTCTCCAGCCCGCCCGCGACGGCCGCCGCGGAGACGATCGAGCCGAAGGAGTGCCCCAGCACGACCGCGCTCCCCCGCAGCCCGAGCGCGTCCAGGAACTCGCCGAGCCAGGCCGCGTAGCCCTCGACGTCGTGCGCGTGCGCCGTCATCGCCGGCGACGCGCCGAAGCCGGGCAGGTCGGGCGCGATCACGCGGGCGTCCGCTCCGCCGGCCAGCAGCCTCGCGATCACCGGCTCCAGCCCGTGGTGCTCGCCGCGGAATCCGTGCACCAGGACCAGCACGGTCCCCGCGTCGGGGTCGCCGTAGCTCCAGTAGGCGGTGGTGGCCCCGGCGACGTCGACGGCGCTCTCGCTGATGGCGAGTCGCCCGAGGTCGGCGGCGTAGGGGGAGGCTATGGTCATGACGGTCCCCATCGTAGGGAAAGCCCGTCGAACTTCCCGCCGCAACGCCTTGCGGGCCCTCGATCCGAGCCGCAAGCATGAAGGCGCGTTCGCACGCGACGCACCGCCCGTCCCCCGTCCTCCGCTCCGATCCCGGCGCGGCGCCGGTCATCCGCTCAGGCAGCAGCAGAAGGAGCACCGTGAGCTTCACGTCCCCGATCCAACTCCCCGGGCTCGCCCTCGATCCGCAGTGGTACCGCAGGGCCGTGTTCTACGAGGTCATGATCCGGTCGTACTACGACTCGAACGGAGACGGCGCCGGCGACATCAACGGCCTGGCGTCCAAGCTCGACTATCTGCAGTGGCTCGGCATCGACGCGCTCTGGCTGCCGCCCTTCTACATGTCGCCGCTGCGCGACGGCGGCTACGACGTCTCCGACTTCAAGGCGATCCTCCCCGAGTTCGGCACCATGGAGGACTTCCGCGAGCTCGTCCGGAAGGCCCACGAGCGCAACATGCGCATCGTGATGGACTTCCCGCTCAACCACACCAGCGACCAGCACGAGTGGTTCCAGCAGTCGCGCTCCGACCCCGAGGGCCCCTACGGCGACTTCTACGTCTGGAACGACACCGACGACAAGTACCCGGACATCCGGATCATCTTCGTCGACACCGAGGACTCGAACTGGGCCTTCGACGCCGAGCGCCGCCAGTTCTACTTCCACCGCTTCTTCTCGCACCAGCCCGACCTCAACTTCGAGAACCCGGCCGTGCACGAGGCCATCCACGACGTCGTCAAGTTCTGGCTCGACCTCGGTGTCGACGGCATCCGGCTCGACGCGATCCCCTACCTCTACGAGTCCGACGAGGGCAACGGCGAGGGCGAGCCGCCCACGCACGACTTCATCAAGAACCTGCGGACGATGGTCGACCGCGACTACCCCGGCCGCATCCTGATCGCCGAGGCGAACCAGTGGCCGCGCGAGGTCGCGGCGTTCTTCGGCACCGAGGAGGAGCCGGAGTGCCACATGGCCTTCGACTTCCCGGTCATGCCGCGCATCTTCTACTCCCTCCGCGCGCAGACCGCGAACGAGCTGAAGAAGGTGCTCTCCGAGACCTTCGACATCCCCTCCGGCGCGGCCTGGGGCGTCTTCCTCCGCAACCACGACGAGCTCACCCTCGAGATGGTCTCCGAGGAGTACCGCCAGGCGATGTACGGCTGGTACGCCTACGACCCGCGGATGCGCTCCAACATCGGCATCCGCCGCCGGCTGGCGCCGCTGCTCGACAACTCGCGCGCCGAGCTCGAGCTGATCAACGCCCTGCTCTTCTCGCTCGCCGGCAGCCCGTTCCTCTACTACGGTGACGAGATCGGGATGGGCGACAACATCTGGCTGAACGACCGCGACGCCTCGCGCACCCCGATGCAGTGGACCCCGGACCGCAACGCCGGCTTCTCGGCCGCCGACCCGGGCAAGCTCGTCCAGCCGATCGTGCAGTCGCTCGTCTACCACTACAACCAGGTCAACGTGGAGGCGCAGCTCGCCCAGTCGCGCTCGCTGCTGCACTGGATGCGGAACGTCCTGCACGTGCGCCGCGGCCACCCCGCCTTCGGCCTCGGCTCGATGCGCGTCCTCGAGACCGACCACGAGTCGGTGCTCGCCTTCGTCCGCGACTACGCCGGCTCCGGTACCGCGATGGGCGACCAGCCGGAGGAGGTGCTCTGCGTCTTCAGCTTCAACCACAACCCGGTCTCGGTGACGATCACCGACCCCGAGAACCCCGGCTCGACGCTGACCGACCTCTTCGGCGGCGGCCGCTTCCCCGGCTTCTCCGAGGACGGCTCGCTGACGATGACGCTCGGCACCCAGGGCTTCTTCTGGCTGCACGTCGCGAAGGCCGGCCAGGCCCGCGAGGGTCTCACCCGCTGATCCGGCCTTCGCCCGCCCGACCGCGCAGCACGCCGCGGGGCCTCCCGACGATGTCGGAGGCCCCGCCTAGGCTGTCGGCGTGAGCACCACCGAGACGAACCAGGCACCGACGCTCTTCGACGAGACCCTCCTCGACGAAGCCGGGTCCACCGGCGGGTCCGCAGGTTCGTCGGAGAGGTCGGAAGGCTCCGACGGCGCCCGCTGGTACGACCGTCTCGCCGTCTTCGACCTCGAGACCACCGGCATCGACGTCCGCACCAGCCGCATCGTCACCGCGCACGTCGGCGTGATCGACGCCGACGGCACCCCGGTCGAGGGCACGACCTGGCTCGCCGATCCCGGCGTCGAGATCCCGGCCGGCGCCAGCGCCGTGCACGGCATCAGCACCGAGCACGCCCGCGAGCACGGCCGCCCCGCCGGCGAGGTCGTCGCCGAGGTGTCGGAGGCGCTCCGCTCGCTCCTGGCCCGCGGCATCCCCGTCGTCATCTACAACGCCCCCTACGACCTCTCGCTGCTCGCCTTCGAGGCGCGCCGCTGGGGCGTCCCGGTGCTGATCGACCCGAGTCCCGTCATCGACCCGCTCGTCATCGACAAGGCGGTCGACCGCTACCGCAAGGGCAAGCGCACACTGGTCCAAGCCGCGCTGCACTACGGCGTCCCGCTGACCGAGGCGCACGACGCCGGCGCCGACGCGATCGCCGCGGGCCGCGTCGCCCAGGCCCTCGGCCGCGCCTTCACCGAGGAGCTCGGCGGCGGTGCCGACGCGCTGCACGCCCTGCAGATCGACTGGTGCCGCACCCAGGCCGAGTCGTTCCAGGAGTACATGCGCCGCATCCGCGACGAGAGCTTCGTCGCCGACGGCGCCTGGCCCGTCCGGCACTGAGCGTCCGGTAGCGACCTCTCGGCACTGATGTCGCGGCTCAGGTGAGCGTGCGACCCTCCGCGAGCAGCGCCACGTACTCCGCGATCCGCCGTTCCCGCGTCTCCGGCCGCTTGAGCTGCGACAGCCGGAAGAGGAACGCGAAGCGCTTCTGCCCGCCGACCGTCGCGAAGAAGGCGGCGGCCGCCGGATCCGCGGCCAGTGCCGCCGTGAAGTCGTCCGGCACCTCCGCGTCGCGCTGCCGGTAGGCGGCCTCCCAGCGCCCGTCCGCCCGTGCCCGCTCCACCTCGGCGAGTCCGGCCGGCAGCATCCGGCCCTCCTCGAGCAGCCGCGCCACGTGGTCGCGGTTCACCTTCGACCACGGGCTCGCCCGGCGCCGCGGTGTGAACGCCTGCAGCTTGAACTGCTCGTCGAACGCGCCCGCCTGCCCGTCGATCCAGCCGTGGCAGAGTGCGACGTCGAGCGCCTCCGCGTAGGTGATGCCCGGGTCGACGGCCGCCTTCTTCCGCAGCTTCAACCGCACACCGCCCGGGTCCGGCTCACCGCGGAGGTAGGCGTCCCACTCCTCGGGCGTCGTGAGCGGCAGGATCGGCTTGTCGGCGAAGGACACCATCCCCGGACGCTACCGCCTCTCGGCCCGCCGCGTCACGGGCCCGGAACCGGTGATGCCGTCACGAGGACATGCGGCGGCCCCCGCGCGCAACCGCTCGACCGCTGCCCCGCGCTGCGCTGGGATCGGAGGACAGCGGGACCACCCGGGTCCCCGGCGAGGAGCAGTCATGCCCACCATCCGCACGGTCACCGTCCTCGGCAGCGGAGTCCTCGGCTCCCAGATCGCGTTCCAGGCCGCCTTCCACGGCTTCGCCGTCACCAGCTACGACGTCACCGACGAGGTGCTCGACGCCGCGCGCGAGCGCTTCCGCGGGCTCGCCGGCGTCTACGAGTCGGCGCAGGTCTCCGGAGGGATGCCCGGCGGCGCCGCCGCGGCCCTCGAGTCGCTGCGCCTCACCTCCGACCTCGCCGAGGCCGTCGCCGACGCCGACCTCGTGATCGAGGCCGTCCCCGAGGACCTCGCGCTCAAGCAGGAGCTCTACGGCCGCCTCGGCGCGCTCGCCCCCGAGCGGACGATCTTCGCGACCAACTCCTCGACGCTGCTCCCCAGCGATCTGAAGGAGTCGACCGGCCGCCCCGACCGCTTCCTCGCCCTGCACTACGCCAACCACGTCTGGGTGCAGAACACCGCCGAGATCATGGGCACGGCCGACACCGCCCCGGCCGTCGTCGACGCCGTCGTCGCCTTCGCCGTCGAGAGCGGACTCGAGCCGATCCGCCTGCAGAAGGAGAAGGCCGGCTACCTGCTCAACTCGCTGCTGGTGCCGCTCCTGAACGCCGCGAGCGGCCTCCTGATGGGCGGCTACGCCGACCCCGAGACCATCGACAAGACCTGGCGGATCGGCACCGGTGCCCCGCTCGGCCCCTTCCAGATCTTCGACGTCATCGGCCTCAACACCGCCTACCACGTCGCCGTCGCCGCCCCCGACGAGGCCTCGCAGGCCTTCGCCGCCCACCTCAAGACCGAGTACCTCGACCAGGGCAGGCTCGGCACCGCCACCGGCGAGGGCTTCTACCGCTACTGATCCGCGCGGCGACCGATCTGCGGGCGCGGTCGATCTCGATACTCCCGCTTCGCGGGCTACTCGATCAGCAGGGAAAGGCGGGCCGCGCAAGCGAGACGAGCGCGCTGCACATGCTGGTCGAGTAGCCGCGCAGCGGCGTATCGAGACCCGCCGTCGTCAGCAGGCCGGGACTGCAGACTCGACTTCTGACGACAGCGGATCTCGAGACGCCCGCTCCGCGGGCTACTCGATCAGCAGGGGGGGAACGACGAAGGGCCCCCGACCGCGAGGTCGAGGGCCCTTCGGAGGCGGGAGACCGGAGCCTACTTGCCGAAGTTCTTGTAGCGCGAGTTGAACTTCTCGACGCGGCCGGCCGAGTCCATGATGCGCTGCTTGCCCGTGTAGAACGGGTGCGAGGCGGACGAGATCTCGACGTCGATGACGGGGTACGTGACGCCGTCGAGCTCGATCGTCTTGCTGCTGGTCGCCGTCGAGCGGGTGAGGAAGGTCTCACCGGAGGCGAGGTCGCGGAACACGATGGCCTCGTACTTGGGGTGGATGTCGGTCTGCATGATCGTGTCCTGTCGCTTGTGGTCCTGAACCGCGCCTGTCGTCGACGGGTGCGGGTGGATGAGTGGCGGGCGCACCGCGAACGGGCCCGAACCAGCTACCAAGAATAGCAGACCGCCGCCGCCACGGGGAGGTGCGGCACGCGGTCGCGCGAGCCCGCGCTCAGCGGGCGCGGGCCGAGTAGCGCCCGTTCTCGTGCGTCAGCGCGATGTCGAGCCCGAAGGCGTCCGCGAGGGTCGCCTCGGTGAGCGCCTCGGCCAGCGGGCCGGCGGCGACGACGGCGCCGTCGCGCAGCAGCAGCGCGTGCGTGAACCCGGCCGGGATCTCCTCGACGTGGTGGGTCACCATCACGATCGCGGGCGAGGCCGGGTCCTGCGCGAAGCCGCCGAGCAGCTGCACGAGCTCCTCGCGGGCGCCGAGGTCGAGGCTGCCGGCCGGCTCGTCGAGCAGCAGCAGCTCGGGGTCGGTCATGATCGCGCGGGCGATCTGGACGCGCTTCTGCTCACCGTCGGAGAGCGTGCCGAAGGTGCGGTCGGCGAGGTGGTCGAGCTTCCACTCCACCAGGACGCGGCGCGCGCGGCGCTCGTCGATCTCGTCGTAGCCCTCGTTCCAGCGGCCGGTCACCGCGTAGGCGGCGGTCATCACGACGTCGAGCACCGTCTCGCCCGCGGGCAGGCGGCGCGCCATCGCGGTCGAGGCGTAGCCGATCCGGGGGCGCAGCTCGAAGACGTCGACGCGGCCGAGCGTCTCCTCGAGCAGGTGCGCCGAGCCGGTCGACGGATAGTTCTGCGCCGCGGCGATCTGCAGGATCGAGGTCTTCCCGGCTCCGTTGGAGCCGAGGATCACCCAGCGCTCCTCCTCGGACACGGTCCAGTCGACGTGGTCGAGGATCCGCTTGCCGTTCCGGACGAAGGACACATCGACGAACGAGACAACGCTGGGCATGCGGACCAGTCTAAAGGGAGCGGGCGGCGGGCTCAGACGAGCGAGTCGTAGATCGCACGGGTGTCCCGGGCGATCTGCGTCCAGCTGAAGTCGCTCTGCGCCCGGAGGCGGCCGGCCTCGCCCATCCGCTTCGCGGCGGCCGGATCGGCGACGACCTCGGCCATCGCGGCCGCGAGATCCGCGATGTAGCGCTCCGGATCCACCGGCGTGCCGGTGCCGTCCGTCACCTGCTCGATCGGCACCAGGCGCCCGGTGACGCCGTCGACGACGACCTCCGGGATGCCGCCGGTCGCGGTCCCGACGACCGCGGCGCCGCACGCCATCGCCTCGAGGTTCACGATGCCCAGCGGCTCGTAGATCGACGGGCAGACGAACGTGGTCGCGGCGGTCAGCACCGCGGAGAGCTGGTGGCGCGGCAGGTGGCGGTCGATCCAGACGACGCCGGTGCGCTCCTGCTGGAGCCCCCGCACCAGCGCGGTGACCTCGGCCATGATCTCGGGGGTGTCCGGGGCGCCGGCGCAGAGCACGAGCTGCACCTCCGGCGGCAGCATCGCGGCAGCGCGCAGCAGATAGGGCAGCCCCTTCTGCCGGGTGATCCGGCCCACGAAGACGACGGACGGACGCGACGGGTCGATGCCCAGCTCGGCGAGGACCGCCTCGTCCTCCACCGGGTGCCACGCGTCGAGGTCGATGCCGTTGTAGACCACGTGCACCTTCGCCGGGTCCAGGGCGGGGTACGAGCGGAGGATGTCGTTCCGCATCCCGCCGGAGACCGCGATCACCGCATCGGCGCTCTCGTACGCCTCGCGCTCGATCCAGCTCGAGACGCGGTAGCCGCCGCCGAGCTGCTCGGCCTTCCACGGGCGCAGCGGCTCGAGGCTGTGCGCCGAGACGACGTGCGGGATGCCGTGCAGCAGCTGCGCGAGGCGCCCGGCCGCGTTGGCGTACCAGGTGTGCGAGTGCACGAGATCGGCTCCGGCCGCGTCCTGGGCGATCTGGAGATCGACGCCCAGGGTCTGCAGCGCGCCGTTGGCCTGCGCCAGCTCGGCCGGCACCGGGTACGCGAACGCCCCCTCCTCGTCCCTCGGCGCGCCGAAGCAGCGCACCACGACCTCGATGTCGTGGCGGAGGGCCTTGGTGAGCTCGGCCACGTGCACACCGGCTCCCCCGTACACCTCGGGCGGATATTCCTTGGTCAGCAGATCGACTCGCACACCCCGAACCGTAGTACAGCGCGATCCCCCGGCGACAGCCGCAGCCACGCGGGTTCGCGGACCATCGCCAACCCCTACTGTGGAGCCATGCAGTCAAAGAAGATTTTCGGCATCGTCCTCGCGGGTGGCGAAGGCAAGCGGCTCATGCCCCTCACGGCGGACCGGGCCAAGCCCGCGGTGCCGTTCGGCGGGCAGTACCGTCTGATCGACTTCGCGCTGTCCAACCTCATCAACTCGGGTCTGACCCAGATCGTGGTGCTGACGCAGTACAAGTCGCACTCGCTCGACCGCCACGTCTCGCAGACCTGGACGCTCTCGGGGCTGCTCAACTCGTACGTCGCGTCCGTCCCGGCGCAGCAGCGGCTCGGCAAGCGCTGGTTCAGCGGCTCGGCCGACGCGATCCTGCAGAGCCTCAACCTGATCCGCGACGAGAAGCCCGACATCGTCGTCGTGGTCGGCGCGGACCACGTCTACCGCATGGACTTCTCGCAGATGATCGAGGCGCACATCAAGTCGGGAGCCAAGGCGACCGTCGCGGCGATCCGCCAGCCGATCGAGCTCGCCGACCAGTTCGGCGTCATCCAGCTCGCGGGCGACGAGGCCGGCGACGGCGTCGTCCCGACCAAGATCGCCGAGTTCCTCGAGAAGCCCAAGGACGCGGTCGGCCTCGCCGACTCCCCGCACGAGGTCCTCGCCTCGATGGGCAACTACGTCTTCGACGCCGACGCGCTGATCGACGCGGTCATCCGCGACGGCGAGCTCTCCACCTCCGACCACGACATGGGCGGCGACATCATCCCCGACTTCGTCGCGCGCGGCGAGGCCGGCGTCTACGACCTCAAGCTCAACGAGGTCCCCGGCTCCACCGATCGCGACCGCTACTACTGGCGCGACGTGGGGACGATCGACTCGTTCTTCGAGGCGCACCAGGACCTCATCTCGGCGCTGCCCGTCTTCAACCTCTACAACCAGCAGTGGCCGATCTTCTCGTCGCAGCTTAACTCGCCGCCCGCGAAGATCGTGCGAGACGGCAAGGGCAACCTCGGCACCACCGTCGACTCGGTGGTCTCCCTCGGCACGGTCATCTCCGGAGCCCACATCGAGCGCAGCGTCGTCGGGCCCTGGGCGATCATCGAGTCGAACGCCACGGTCTCCGACTCGGTCGTCTTCGACAAGGTCCGGATCGGCCCGGACGCCGTGGTCGCCCGCGCTATCCTCGACAAGGACGTCGTCGTCGAGCCCGGCGCCCGTGTCGGCGTGGACCACGACCACGACCGCGAGCGCGGGTTCACCGTCACCGAGTCGGGCATCACCGTCGTCGGCAAGGGCGTCGTCGTCCGCCCGTAGCACCCCCGCGGGTCGAGAGCACTGCGCTTCCGCGCGCCGGCCGTGTCGGCGCGCGGACCCGACCGATTGGCCCGTCCTTGAGTGAGCCTCTGCGCACACCCGCCCGCTTCCTGGTCGTCGTCGACGCCGACTCCACGCTGCTGCAGGACGAGGTGATCGAGCTGCTCGCCGCGCACGCGGGCTCCGAGGAGCGCGTCGCCGCGATCACCGAGCGCGCGATGCACGGCGAGATCGACTTCGGCGAGAGCCTGCGCGAGCGCGTCGCCACCCTCGCCGGCGTGCTCGACGACGTCTGCGCCGGAGTGAGCGGCCGCGTCAGGGTCACCCCGGGAGTGGAGGAGCTGATCGCCGGCATCCACGCCGCCGGTGGCCGGATCGGCGTCGTCTCGGGCGGCTTCCACGAGGTGCTCGATCCGGTCGCCGGGGCGCTCGGCCTCGACTTCGTCCGCGCCAACCGGCTCGGCAGCCGCGACGGCCGCCTGACCGGCGCGGTCGAGGGCCCGGTCATCGACGCCGCTGCGAAGGCCGCGGCCCTCTGCGAGTGGGCGGCGGAGTCCGGCGTCCCGCTCCGGCGCGCGATCGCGGTCGGCGACGGCGCGAACGACCTCGAGATGATGCGGGTGGCCGGCCTCTCGGTCGCCTTCAACGCGAAGCCCGTGGTCCGCGAGCGCGCCGACCTCGTCATCGACGGCCTCGATCTCAGCCAGCTGCTGCCGGTCCTCGGCCTGCGCGGCTGACGCCGGTGGGGCGGCGCCTCAGCCGCCCGCCGTCGCGATCAGCGCCGCCGCGCTCAGGGCCAGCGCCCAGCTGACCAGCGAGCCGACCAGGAAGTACTCGGCCTTCGAGCCGCCCTCGCCGTCGCGGGAGATCTCCGGGAAGCGCACGATGCCCTTCGCCGCGAAGACGGCGCCGGCCAGCCCGATCGCTCCGGCGAGGGTGAGCCCGGTCACGAGCAGGCGCTCGAGCGGCCCGATGGCGCGACCGCCGCGGAGATCCGGAACGCGCACCTCCTGGGGTGCCGGCCGGGCGAATCGAGCACGGAGCGAGAAGCGGCTGCGGGCGGCGACCGGCTGCGGCAGCTCGCGGTAGAGCGCGGCGCGCACGACGACGTTGGCGCTCTCGAGGAGGAAGAGCGCGGCGCCCCCGGCGAGCAGCACCTGGGCGATCGGCGGCACCGGCCCGGATCGCCCGAGCTCCGCGTAGGCGTCGACCAGGAGGCCGGCGGCGGGCCCGGCCGCACGATCCAGCACCGAGAGCAGGAGGACCGCGACGACGAGGCCGACGGCGGGTCGGAGCCCACCGGGCGGTCGAGTGCCCGCCGCGGTCGTCGTGAGCAGCAGCCAGGCTCCGGAGAGGACCGCGACGATCGCGACCCCGAGCGGCGGAGCCCCGAGGCCCAGCACTGCGGAGAGCACCGCTCCCACCCAGAGCACGACGATAGCCCCGGCAGCGACCGGCCTGCCGAGGTGCGTCCGAGCGAGGTCGGCCAGCCCGACGAGCGCGAGCAGCAGCGCGGTCAGCACGCGTCCGCCAGCAGCCGCGCGCCGGTGAGCAGGGCGCCCGCGCCCGCGCGCTTCAGCGCCTGCGACACCGCCGACTGCGTGATCGACTCCTGCTCGGCCAGGACCTTCTGCGGCAGCCCGCGCGCGGTGCCGAGCACGAGCCGCCGGTCGCGGTCGCTCATCTCGCCGACGAGGGCGTCGCGGGCGAGGAGGTAGGCGTTCACCGCGGCCTCCTGCGCGTCCGAGGCGTCCGAGGCGATGAACCAGCCTCGGGCGGTCGGCACGGCTCCGTCCTCGAGGGCGTGCGCCCGCTCGATGGCCGCTCGCGCGCGCCACCAGCCGGGCCCGTCCTGCAGGTCGCCGGCGATGCCCGAGCCGACCACCCTGATCTCGCCGTGGCCGAGGCCGACCCGGCAGTCCACCCCGGGCGGCAGCGCCAGGCGCGCCTGGAGCGTCGCCCCGAGGGCCGCGGAGACGGAGGCGTAGACCGCCTGGAACTCGTCCCCGACCGTCGGGTGCAGTGGTTCGAGTGCCGGGACCGCCGCGTCGACCGCCGCGAAGCCGCGCTCGATCTCGCGCTGCACGGAGGACCGCGCGGTGATCTCCCGGGAGTCGACCAGGTCGAGCAGCACCGCGACGACGGGGGGTTCGGTCATCGCATAAGCCTACAGCTGATATCCGTCGGATATAAGCTCTCAGCTGATACGGTCAGTGGCCCATCCCGAGGCCGCCGTCGACGGGGATGACGGCGCCGGAGATGTAGTCCGCCTCGTCGCTCGCCAGCCAGCGGGTGACCTTCGCGACCTCGGCGGCCGTGCCGTAGCGGGCCAGCGGGATGCTCTTGCGGTACTCCGCCTGCTGCTCCGCCGGGAGCTCCGCCGTCATGTCGGTCTCGATGAACCCGGGTGCGACGACGTTCGCCGTGATGTTGCGGGCACCGAGCTCGCGGGTCAGCGAACGGGCGAAGCCGACCAGCGCGGCCTTCGACGAGGAGTAGTTGATCTGGCCCGGTCCGCCGTAGAGGCCGACGACGCTCGAGATCAGGACGATGCGGCCGAACCTCTGCTTCAGCATCGCCTTCGACGCCCGCTTGACGACCCGGAAGGCGCCGGTGAGGTTGGTGTCGATGACGGAGGTGAAGTCCTCCTCCGACATGCGCAGCAGCAGCATGTCGCGGGTGATGCCGGCGTTCGCGACGACGACCTCGACCGGCCCGAGCTCGGCCTCGATCTGCGAGAAGGCCGCGTCGATCGAGGCGGAGTCGGTCACGTCGGCGACGACGGTGAAGGAGCCCTCGGGACCCGAGCCGGAGCGCGCGGTGACCGCGACCCGGTGACCGGCCGCCACGAACTCCTCGGCGATGGCGAAGCCGATCCCCCGGTTGCCCCCCGTGACGAGGACGGTGCGCGGCGTGGTCATGGTGTCCCTCTCCGCCGGCGCGCGGGCGGCTCCGGACGACCCGTACATCTTAGAGGCGCTCGGCGCAACACATCCGCGGATAGGGCCGTCTCAGCCTTCGCTTGGCGCGCACGACGTAGTCTGGTCGGGCTGTGAAATCACGCGAATCGCTCACCTCCCTCCCGCCGTCGCCCAGTGCCGCGCGTCGCTCCCGCGCGATCAAGTACTCCATCGCCATGGGCATCAGGATGGTCTGCGTGATCTGCCTGATCTTCGCTCAGGGCTGGTGGCTGCTCTTCTTCGCCCTCGGCGCGATCGTGCTCCCCTACTTCGCCGTCGTGCTCGCCAACGTCGGCAGCGCCGGTGAGAGCGGAACGGTCGAGCGTCCCGGCGCGATCGTGCTGTCCCGGCCGGTGCCGCCCTACGCGCCGCCTACGTCGGACGACGCGGCGCCCTCCGCCGACGCGCCCGAGGGCGGCGACCCGACCGAGGGACGACGGTGATCCCGCTCGGCGGCGTGCCCGATCAGCACGCCTGCTCGCGCGCCGGCTGCGCGCTGACCGCGACCTGGGCGATCGAGTGGCGGAACCCGCGCATCCACACCGCGGACCGCCGGAAGACCTGGCTCGCCTGCGGGGAGCACCTCGACTACCTGCGCGAGTTCCTCGCGGCGCGGGAGTTCCCGCTCGAGGTGAAGCCGCTGCTGACGGTCGACCGCGGAGCCGCCCTGTGAGCGCGACGGCGACGCGGCCGTCCTGGCGCTTCGCCTTCTCGCGCCGCTGGTTCGGCTACCTGGCCCTCACGATCGTCTTCGCCGTCGCCTGCGTGCTGCTCTCGCGCTGGCAGGTCGCGCGGCTCGACGAGGCGGCGAGCACCAACCGGCTCGTCACCGCCAACTGGAACGCCGACCCCGTCGCGCTCGACGGGCTGCTCCCCGAGGGAGCGAGCTGGGACGACGCGCTCGAGTACCGGCCCGTCGAGGTCAGCGGCGTCTACGAGACCGACGGCGAGACGCTCGTCCGCAACCGGCCGTACAACGGCAATCCCGGCTTCGAGATCCTCACCCCGCTGCGCCTCGCGGACGGCAGCGTCTTCGTCGTCGATCGCGGCTGGGTCCCGGTCGGCTCCACCCAGGACTCCCCCGACGTCGTCCCGGCCCCGCCCGAGGGCGAGGTCACGGTCACGGCCCGGCTCAAGCCCGGCGAGGGCCGCATCGAGGGCCGCGGCGCGCCCGCCGGCCAGATCGCGACGATCCAGCTCGACGACCTCTCCGCCCAGCTCGACGAGCCGCTGCGCACCGCCGGCTACGGGCTGCTGGTCCAGGAGGACCCGGCTCCGATCGAGGAGCGGCCGCTCGCCGCGATCAAGCCCGTCGCCGACGAGGGCCTGCACATCAGCTACGCGATCCAGTGGGTGCTCTTCGCGATCATGGGCTTCGGCGGTCTCGCCTGGGCGATCCGGCACGAGTACCGGATCCGCAACGCCGACGACCCCGAGGTCATCGCCGCCGAGGAGCGCCGCGAGCAGCGCCGCCTCCGCCGCGGCCGCACCGACGCCGAGATCGAGGACGAGCTGCTCGACGCCCGCTGACCGAGCGGGATCCACTGGGAGGACACGCCCGCACACATGCTGGTCGAGTAGCCCCGCAGGGGGGTATCGAGACCCGCCGTCACCAGCAGGGCGGCTCCGCAGTGTCACGTCCGGATGCCGGTGGATCTCGATACGCCCGCTCCGCGGGCTGCTCGATCAGCATGAGCGCAGTCCCGAGACCTCGAAGGCCGAGGATCAGGCCAGCATGATCAGGTCGAGGTAGTCCGCGGTCCAGTGGTCCTCGGTGCCCTCGGGCATGATCAGCACGCGCTCGGGGTTGAGCGCCTCCACCGCCCCCTCGTCGTGGCTGACCAGGACGACCGCGCCCTCGTAGTGCGCGAGCGCGTCGAGGATCTCCTCGCGGCTGGCCGGGTCGAGGTTGTTGGTGGGCTCGTCGAGCAGCAGCACGTTGGCACCCGAGACGACGATCATCGCCAGGGCGAGGCGGGTCTTCTCGCCGCCGGAGAGGACTCCGGCCGGCTTGTGCGAGTCGTCGCCGGTGAAGAGGAACGAGCCCAGCACGCGGCGGGCCTCGGTCTCGGTGAGGTTCGGGCTCGAGGAGACCATGTTCTCCAGCACCGAGCGCTTGACGTCGATCGTCTCGTGCTCCTGGGCGTAGTAGCCGATGCGCAGGCCGTGGCCGGCCTCGATCACGCCGGTGTCCGGCGCGTCCACACCGCCCAGAATGCGCAGCAGCGTCGTCTTCCCCGCACCGTTCAGCCCGAGGATGACCACCTTCGAGCCGCGGTCGATCGCGAGGTCGACGGAGGTGAAGATCTCGAGTGAGCCGTAGCTCTTCGAGAGGTTCTGCGCCTGCAGCGGGGTCCGGCCGCAGGCGGACGGGGTCGGGAAGCGGAGCTTCGCGACCCGGTCCACAGCGCGGACCTCCTCGAGGCCGCTGAGCATCCGCTCGGCGCGCGCGACCATCTGGTGCGCGGCCGCGGCCTTCGACGCCTTCGCGCCGAAGCGCGCGGCCTGCAGCTGCAGTGCCCCGGCCTTCTTCTCGACGTTGACGCGCTCCTTCTTGCGGCGCTCCTCGTCGGCCGCGCGCTGGCGGAGGTAGTTCTTCCAGTTCATGTTGTAGACGTCGATGACCTGGCGGTTGGCGTCCAGGTAGAAGACGCGGTTCACGGTCTCGCCGACCAGCTCGATGTCGTGGCTGATCACGATGAAGCCGCCGCGGTAGTTCTTCAGGAACTCGCGGAGCCAGACCACGGAGTCGGCGTCGAGGTGGTTGGTCGGCTCGTCGAGGATGAGCGTCTGCGCGTCGGAGAAGAGGATGCGGGCGAGCTCGATGCGGCGGCGCTGACCACCCGAGAGCGTCTTCAGCGGCTGGTCGAGGATCCGGTCCGGCAGGTTCAGGTTGCTCGCGATCGACGCCGCCTCGGCCTCCGCCGCGTAGCCGCCGAGCGAGAGGAAGCGGTCGGTCAGGTTGCCGTACTTCTTCATCCCGGCCTCGCTGACGGCCGTGTCGCTGCTCGACATCGCGACGGTGGCCTCCTGCATGCCCAGCACCAGCTGGCCGAGGCCGCGGGCGTCGAGGATGCGCGTGCGCGCCAGCTCCTCGGGATCGCCGGAGCGCGGGTCCTGCGGCAGGTAGCCGATCTCGCCGCCGCGGTCGACCGATCCCTTCGCGGCGATGAGGTCGCCGGCGAGGACCTTGGTCAGCGTCGTCTTGCCCGCGCCGTTGCGGCCGACGAGGCCGACCTTGTCGCCGTCGCCGACTCTGAAGGACACGTTCTCCATCAGGAGTCGGGCGCCGACTCGGAGTTCGAGGTCGTGCACGCTGAGCACTGTGCTGTCCGTTCCCGCCAAGAAATGGCGTTCGGTTCGGGAGGTGTGGGGCAAGAGGCCGCGGAGCGGCAGCCCCCTAGTATATTTCCTGAGCCGCGGGGCGGATCCACGTCAGCTCACCGCGGACGCGCTCGCTCCTCGCTCTCGGGCGACACGGTCTTTGGAGAACAGACATGTCCAGCTACTCTCTCGCCCCGTCGCGACCGGTCCTGGCGGACCGGCTGCTCACCCGCTCGCTGGTCACCGATCTGGTGCTCGTCCTCGCCGCCGCCGCGTTCACGGCCGGCATGGCGCAGCTGTACATCCCGATGTGGCCGGTCCCGATCACGGGCCAGACCTTCGCCGTCCTGCTCGTCGGCACCACGCTCGGCGCCCTCCGGGGCGCGCTCTCGATGGGCGTCTACGCGCTCGTCGGCGCCCTCGGCGCCCCGATCTTCACCGAGGGCTCGAGCGGCTGGGCCGTCCTGGCCGGCCCGACCGGCGGCTACATCGTCGGTTTCGTCCTCGCCTCGATCGTCACCGGCTGGCTCGCGCAGCGCCAGTGGGACCGCCGCGTCGTCGGCACCGCCGTGACCTTCCTCGCGGGCACCGCCACGATCTACCTGGTCGGACTCCCCTGGCTCGCCACCGCGCTCGGCTCGATGGGCTACCCGGCCGACCTCGGCTCGGTGCTGACCGCCGGCCTCGTGCCCTTCCTCGTCGGCGACACCCTCAAGATCCTGCTCGCCGCCGCGCTCCTGCCCACCACGTGGGCGATGCTCGGCCGCCGCAAGGGCTGACCCGCCCCGCACGCACGACGAAGGGCCCGGAGGATGATCCTCCGGGCCCTTCCCCGTACCTGACGCCGATCGAGCGGCGCGGCTCTAGATCGAGAAGCCGAGGGCGCGCATCATGTCGCGGCCGTCCTCGGTGATCCGGTCCGGACCCCACGGCGGCATCCAGACCCAGTTGATCCGGAACGCCTCCACGACGCCGTCGAGCGACTCCGCGGTCTGCTCCTCGAGCACGTCCGTCAGCGGGCAGCCCGCCGACGTCAGCGTCATGTGGATGACCAGGGCGTCGTTCTCGTCGTCCCAGCCCAGGTCGTAGATGAGGCCGAGGTCGACGACGTTGACGCCGAGCTCGGGGTCCATGACGTCCTTGAGCGCCTCCTCGACCTGGTCGAAGAGCTTCGGGTCGAGCGTGGTGACCGCCATGATCAGGCCGTCGCCGGGGCGAGGAAGCGGTCGTAGCCCTCGTCCTCGAGACGGGTCGCGAGCTCCTTGCCGCCCTGCTCGGCGATCCGGCCGGCGACGAAGACGTGCACGAAGTCGGGCTGGATGTAGCGCAGGATCCGCGTGTAGTGCGTGATCAGCAGGACGCCGAGGCCGGTCGAGGCGTGCGCGCGGTTGACGCCCTCCGAGACGATCTTGAGCGCGTCGACGTCGAGGCCGGAGTCGGTCTCGTCGAGGACGGCGAACTGCGGGGCGAGCAGCTCGAGCTGGAGGATCTCGTTGCGCTTCTTCTCGCCGCCCGAGAAGCCCTCGTTGACGTTGCGCGCCGCGAAGGACGGGTCCATGCGCAGGTCGGCCATGGCCTTCTTGACGTCCTTGGTCCAGGTGCGGATCGCCGGCGCCTCGCCCGCGATGGCGGTCTTGGCCGTGCGGAGGAAGTTGGTGTTGGTCACGCCGGGGATCTCGACCGGGTACTGCATGGCGAGGAAGAGGCCGGCGCGAGCGCGCTCGTCGACGGTCATGTCGAGGACCTCGACGCCGTCGAGGGTGATCGAGCCGCCGTCGACGTGGTACTTCGGGTGGCCCGCGATCGTGTACGCGAGGGTGGACTTGCCGGACCCGTTCGGGCCCATCACGGCGTGGATCTCACCCTGGTTGATGGTGAGGTCGACACCGCGGAGGATCTGCTTGGTCCCCTGCTCGGTCTCGACACTGACGTGGAGATCGCTGATCTGGAGAACGGACATTCAGACTTCCTTCGTGACGGTCGGGTCGATGTAGACGTCGCCGTCGATGACCTCGACGACGAAGACGGGAACCGGCTCGAAGGCCGGCAGGTTCAGGGGGGCGCCGGTGCGCAGCGAGAACGCCGAGCCGTGGGCCCAGCACTCGAGGGTGTCGTCCTCGACGAAGCCCTCGGCGAGGGAGACCTCGCCGTGCGTGCAGGTGTCGCCGATGGCGTGGATCTCGCCGGCCGTGTCCTGCACGATCGCGATGGCGATGCCGTCGACGACGTAGCGGACGGCCTGATTGGGGATCAGCTCCGAGGCGGCGCAGATCTTCGCGGCGTCGCTCATGCGGACACCTCCGGCGTGTACGCGCCGGTCTGCCCGGCGCTGCCGGCCAGCTCGGCCTCGATCGCGAGCTGGAGGCGGTCCTCGAGCTCGGTCACGCCGATCTGCTGCACGATCTCGCTGAGGAAGCCGCGGACGACCAGGCGGCGCGCCTCGTCCTCGCGGATGCCGCGCGACTGCAGGTAGAAGAGCTGCTCGTCGTCGAAGCGGCCGGTCGCCGAGGCGTGGCCCGCTCCGGCGATGTCGCCGGTCTCGATCTCGAGGTTCGGGATCGAGTCGGCCCGCGTGCCGTCCGAGAGGACCAGGTTGCGGTTCTGCTCGTAGCTGTCGGTGCCGTTCGCGCTCTGGCGGATCAGCACGTCGCCGATCCAGACCGTCCGCGCGCCCTGACCCTGCAGCGCGCCCTTGTAGGTGACGCGGCTGCGGGTGTCGGGGGCGTCGTGGTCGACGTAGACCTGCTGCTCGAGGTGCTGGCCGCCGTCGGCGAAGTACAGGCCGAGGAGCTCGCCGTCGGCGCCGCGCTCGACGAGGTGCGCCGAGGGGTTCACCCGGACGATCGAGCCGCCGAGGGTGACGACGATGTGCTTGACCTTCGCGTCGCGGCCGACGCGGAGGAAGTGGTTCGCGAGGTGGCGGGCGTCGTCGGCCCACTCCTGCAGCGTCACGATGGTCAGCTGCGCGCCCTCGCCGACGAGGACCTCGACGTTCTCGGCGAGAGTCGCCTCGCCCTCGTTCTGCAGCACGACGACGCCGCGCGCGTACGGCGCGGCCTCGATGATCGTGTGCGCGGCACGGGGAGCGGAGCCGAGACCGGTGCGCACGAGCGTCGCGACCTTCTCGTCCTCGCCGGTCACCCGGATCGAGAGCGCCTGCTCGAACTGCGACCAGGCGTTCGCGGCGGCGCGGTCCTCGGGGAGGCCGGCGGTGCCGATCCGCGCGTCGTCGCGACCGACCCAGGAGACGTCGACGCCCTCGACCGCCGCCGACTCCAGTGGAGTCGGCGAGCCGTCGAGGGGGCCGTCGATCAGGTCGCCGAGGCGGGCGACCGGGGTCAGCTTCCAGGCGATCTCGCGACCGGTGACCGTCTCGAAGGCGTCGACGTCGGTGGACGCGAAGCGCTCGGAGCGGGTCTGCACGGGCGTGAACGCCCCGTCGGAGTGCGCGGCGATGCCCAGGCGCGCGGCGGCGTCCGCGCCGTCGATCGCAGGGGACGTCGGGGCGCTCGTGGGGACCGTCATCAGGCGGTGGTTCCTTTCGAAGGGTGCTGGCCGCCCGACTCGGGCGGCCTCGGGGCCGGTGGGGCGAGCGTCAGCCGACGCTGCCCTCCATCCCCATCTCGATGAGCTTGTTGAGCTCGAGGGCGTACTCCATCGGCAGCTCGCGCGCGATCGGCTCGATGAAGCCGCGGACGATCATGGCCATGGCCTCGTCCTCCGGCATGCCGCGGGACATCAGGTAGAAGAGCTGCTCCTCGCTGACCTTCGAGACCGTGGCCTCGTGGCCGAGCTGGACGTCGTCCACGCGGATGTCGATCGCCGGGTAGGTGTCCGAGCGCGAGATCGTGTCGACCAGGAGCGCGTCGCAGCGCACCGTGTTCGCGGAGTGGTGCGCGTTGGCGTCCACCCGGACCTCGCCGCGGTAGCCGGCTCGGCCACCGCCGCGGGCGATCGACTTGGAGACGATCGACGACTGCGTGTACGGAGCCATGTGGATCATCTTCGCGCCGGCGTCCTGGTGCTGGCCGGGGCCCGCGAACGCGACGGAGAGGGTCTCGCCCTTGGCGTGCTCGCCGACCAGGAAGATCGACGGGTACTTCATGGTGACCTTGGAGCCGATGTTGCCGTCGATCCACTCCATCGTCGCGCCCTCGTGAGCGATCGCGCGCTTGGTGACGAGGTTGTAGACGTTGTTCGACCAGTTCTGGATCGTCGTGTAGCGCACGCGGGCGTTCTTCTTCACGATGATCTCGACGACGGCCGAGTGCAGGGAGTCCGACTTGTAGATCGGCGCCGTGCAGCCCTCGATGTAGTGGACGTAGCTGCCCTCGTCCGCGATGATCAGCGTCCGCTCGAACTGGCCCATGTTCTCGGTGTTGATCCGGAAGTAGGCCTGCAGCGGGATGTCGACGCGCACACCCTTGGGGACGTACACGAACGAGCCGCCGGACCAGACCGCCGTGTTCAGCGCGGCGAACTTGTTGTCGCCGGCCGGGATGACGGTGCCGAAGTACTCCTCGAAGATCTCGGGGTGCTCGCGGAGGGCGGTGTCGGTGTCCATGAAGATGACGCCCTGCTCCTCCAGGTCCTCGCGGATCTGGTGGTAGACGACCTCGGACTCGTACTGCGCGGCGACGCCGCCGACGAGGCGCTGGCGCTCCGCCTCGGGGATGCCGAGCTTCTCGTACGTGTTCTTGATGTCGTCCGGGAGGTCCTCCCAGGTCTGCGCCTGCTTCTCGGTGGAGCGGACGAAGTACTTGATGTTGTCGAAGTCGATGTCCGACAGGTCGGCGCCCCAGGTGGGCATCGGCTTGCGCTCGAAGAGGGCGAGCGCCTTCATGCGCCGCTCGCGCATCCAGGCCGGCTCGTTCTTGAGCGCGGAGATGTCGGAGACGACCTCGGGCGAGATGCCGCGGCGCGCGGAGGCGCCGGCGGAGTCCGAGTCGGACCAGCCGAACTCGTAGACGCCCAGGCTCGCGAGCTCGGGGCGGTCGATCAGGATGTCTGACATAAGTACCTCGTTTCCTACCCACTGGTAACCGGTCGGGTTCCGGAGTCATTCCCCGAGGGGGATCCGAGGAGCGCATCCGGGCCGATCACGCCATCGAGTCGATGGGCGGAGCGGAGCGGTGCGTCCCGGGAAGTCCTGAGGCTTGCGGTGGCGCTCCATCGGGCCGAGGTCCGGGTCTCGCCGTCACGGCGACCGACGCGTCCCGCGTCGAACCTGAACCAACTACTCATCCTACGGAAGCCGTGCTCCCAGTGGAACCTCTGCACCTGGGTGTCGCCCGGGC
Source organism: Rathayibacter sp. VKM Ac-2927 (assembly GCF_022815525.1). Lineage (NCBI taxonomy): Bacteria > Bacillati > Actinomycetota > Actinomycetes > Micrococcales > Microbacteriaceae > Rathayibacter > Rathayibacter sp. VKM Ac-2927. The sequence continues at coordinate 118,551 of NZ_JALGRT010000003.1, read as the reverse complement.
ACCGGAGCCCGCGCCGCCAGACCCGCATGACCATACCCGTGCCGGTGGTCCGTGCTGGAGTGTCCGCATGACGAACGACGACGGCATCCCGACCCTTCCCCGCCTCCTCCTCGCGCTCGCGCGCGCCGGCCTGGAGCCGAGGCTCGCCCGCGACTTCGGCTCGCTGGCCGAGCCGCTCGCGCGGTGCCTCCCGCTGCCGCGGCTCGCGCTCGCACTGGTCCGGCTGCGCCGGCACCTGCGGTCGGGCGGGAAGGGCCCCCGAGCCGACCACCGTCCGAGTCAGAGCGCGGGCGCGAGCTCCTCGACGGCCTGCCGACGCTGAGCGCGCACCGTGAAGAGCTGCGGATTCACGTCGAGCAGGACCCGCAGCGCACCGACCCACACGAACGCGGAGCCGAGGAGGTGGACGGCGACGAGCGCCTCCGGCAGGGCGAGGAGCGACTGGGCGACGCCCACCAGCGCCTGCAGCCCCACCACGACGAGGAAGGTGATCACGCGGCGCCGTGCCAGCTCGGAGCCCGGCACGCGCGCCAGCAGCACCAGCAGCACGAGGCCGAGCACGAGCGTGCCCGTCCCGAGGACCCCGTGCACGACGGTGACGCTCTCCCAGTGGAACCGCATCCGCGGAACCTCGGCCGAGTCGCCCGCGTGCGGACCGGTGCCGGTCACCAGGGTGCCGACGGCGATCACGGCCAGCGTCACCGCGACGAGCGCGATGCTCACGCCGCGCGTCAGCGCGTCCGGCTCGAACGCGACGGACTGCGAGCGGTGCGCGCGGTGCCAGGTCAGCGCCGTGGTCGTCAGCAGGGCGATCGCGAGCATGAAGTGACCAGCGACGATGTAGGGGTTGAGGCCCGAGTGCACGGTCGCTCCGCCCGCGAGCGCGTTCGCCACCACGAGCCAGAACTGCGACCAGGCCAGGCGGGTCATCGTGCGGTCGCGCGGCTTCTGCAGCCGGGCCGCAGTGATGGCCCAGCCGACCGCGACGATCAGCACGCCGGTGAAGGCGCGGTTGGTGAACTCGATGAAGCCGTGGATCCCGAGCTCGGGCGTCGAGGTCAGCGAGCCCGCGTCGCAGGCGGGCCAGGTCGGGCAGCCGAGGCCCGAGCCGGTCAGGCGCACGACGCCGCCGAAGAAGATGATCAGGATGCTCGCGACGAGGGCGGCCGTCGTCCCCCAGCGCAGGGCGCGGGGACTCAGGGTGACCCGCTCGGCGAGGAACGAGAACGGCGTCACCATCAGAACGGCAGCAGCGGGTCGATGCCGACGGCGAGGAACAGCAGCGTGAGGTATCCGATCGAGCCGTGGAAGACGCGCATCGGCGAGACGTGCTCGTGACGGATCGCGAGGCTGTAGAGGCGGTGCGTCTCGGCGATGAACCAGACACCGCTGGCGAGGGCGACGACCGTGTAGACGACGCCCATGCCGGCGACGGGGATGAGCAGCAGGGAGCACGCGACGGTGGCCCACGCGTAGAGGATGACCTGGAGACCGACGATGCTGCGCCCGCGGACGACGGCGAGCATCGGCACGCCGGCGGCGCGGTAGTCCTCGCGGTACTTCATCGAGAGCGGCCAGTAGTGCGGCGGCGTCCAGAGGAAGATGACCGAGAACAGGATGATCGGCGCCCAGTCGAGCGAGTTCGTGACCGCGGCCCAGCCGATCAGCACGGGCATGCAGCCCGCGATGCCGCCCCAGACGATGTTCTGCGGCGTGCGGCGCTTGAGGAACAGCGTGTAGAAGAGCACGTAGATGAGGATCGCGGCGAGCGAGAGCGACGCGGCCAGCCAGTTGGCAGTCAGGCCGAGCCAGACGATCGACAGCACGCCGATCGTGGTCGCGAAGACCAGCGCCTCCCGGTCGGAGACCTCGCCGGTGACGAGCGGGCGGTTGCGGGTCCGCTTCATCACGCGGTCGATGTCGCGGTCGATGTAGCAGTTGAACGCGCCGGCCGACCCGGCGCTGAGCGCCCCGCCGATGAGGACGTTGAGGACCAGCAGCAGGTTCGGGATCCCGTTCTGCGCCAGGATCATCGTGGGCGCGGTGACCACGAGCAGCAGCTCGATCACCCGCGGCTTCGTCAGCGCGACGTACGCCCTCACCTTGCGCGACAGGGGCGACCGGACGGGCCCTCCCCGCTCGATCGCGGTGGTCTCTGCGACTACGTCCATTGCTCCTCTAACGATCGATGATCCCGAACGAGTGTAATGCGCGCCGGACGGGGTCGGGCCCGGAGTGCACGCTTGTCCAATCGGACGCCGACATATGCGAGGCGCAACCCCCGATCCCCGGCGCACCCCCCTCCGTATACTCGGAACTGCTCGCCAGAGCGCCCGGCCCGCACCCGAGTTCCGCCCGACTGATCAGTCGCGCGAGGCCGAACGGGGCGTCGTCGGAAGCATCGTGTCGAAGTCGTCATGCGCGCTCCACCATGCGAGAGGGCGGACGGTCCCCGTCTGCCCCACGTCTCGAGAAGGGTCAGTACCTAGTGTCAGAACTGCAATGGGATTCCATTGACGAGAAGGCAGTCGACACGGCGAGGGTTCTCGCCGCGGACGCGGTCGAGAAGGTCGGCAACGGCCACCCCGGCACCGCCATGAGCCTCGCGCCGGCCGCGTACCTCCTGTTCCAGAAGGTCATGCGCCGCGATCCGTCCGACGCCACCTGGATCGGCCGCGACCGCTTCATCCTGTCGGTCGGCCACTCCTCGCTGACGCAGTACGTCCAGTTCTACCTGGGCGGCTACGGCCTCGAGCTCGACGACCTCAAGGCGCTGCGCACCTGGGGCTCGAAGACCCCGGGCCACCCCGAGTACGGCCACACCGACGGCGTCGAGATCACCACCGGCCCGCTCGGCCAGGGTCTCGCCTCGGCCGTCGGCTTCGCCTACGCGGCGCGCTTCGAGCGCGACCTGTTCGACCCCGAGGCCGCCGCGGGCACCTCGCCGTTCGACCACTTCGTCTACGTCATCGCCGGCGACGGCGACCTGCAGGAGGGCATCACCAGCGAGGCCTCCTCGCTCGCCGGCCACCAGCAGCTCGGCAACCTCGTCGTCATCTACGACTCCAACCAGATCTCGATCGAGGACGACACCAACATCGCCTTCACCGAGGACGTCAAGGCGCGCTACGAGGCCTACGACTGGCAGGTCCAGGTCGTCGACTGGAAGAAGACCGGCGAGTACCACGAGGACGTCGCCGAGCTGCACGCCGCGATCGAGGCCGCCAAGGGCGAGACCGACAAGCCGTCGCTCATCATCCTGCGCACGATCATCGGCTGGCCCTCGCCGAAGAAGCAGAACACCGGCAAGATCCACGGCTCCGCCCTCGGCGCCGACGAGCTCCGCGGCCTCAAGGAGGTGCTCGGCTTCGACCCCGAGAAGACCTTCGACGTCGCCGACGAGGTCATCGAGCACACCCGCAAGGCCGTCGAGCGCGGCCAGGCGCAGCACGCCGAGTGGAACGAGCAGCTCGAGGCGTGGGCGACCGCGAACCCCGAGAAGAAGGTCCTGCTCGACCGCGTCCTGAGCGGCGACCTCCCCGAGGGCGTCCAGGAGGCCCTCCCGGTCTTCGAGCCCGGCAAGGAGGTGTCGACCCGCGCCGCGTCCGGCAAGGTCATCAACGCCCTCGCCGGCGTCGTGCCCGAGCTCTGGGGCGGCTCCGCCGACCTCGCCGAGTCGAACAACACGACCATCGAGGGCGCCGGCTCCTTCGTGCCGAGCGAGTTCTCGACCCACGAGTGGACCGGCAAGAAGGGCGGCCGCGTGCTGCACTTCGGCATCCGCGAGCACGCCATGGGCGCGATCCTCAACGGCATCGTCCTGCACGGCAACACCCGCCCCTTCGGCGGCACCTTCCTGATCTTCTCCGACTACATGCGCCCGGCGGTCCGTCTCGCCGCGCTCATGAAGGCGCCGGCCATCTATGTCTGGACCCACGACTCCGTGGCGCTCGGCGAGGACGGCCCGACGCACCAGCCGGTCGAGCAGCTGGCGGCCCTCCGCGCGATCCCGGGACTGGACATCGTCCGCCCCGGCGACGCCAACGAGGTCGCCTACGCCTGGAAGACGATCCTGGAGCGCCGCGAGGGCCCGGCCGGCCTCGCGCTGACCCGCCAGAACATCCCCGTCTTCGAGCGCGGAGAGGGCGACGCCACCGGCGAGACCTTCGCCCACGCGTCGAACGTCGCCCGCGGCGCGTACATCCTCGCCGAGGCGCCGAACGGCACCCCGGACGTGATCCTCATCGCCACCGGCTCCGAGGTGCAGATCGCCGTCGAGGCGCGCGAGCTGCTCAAGGGCGAGGGCGTCAACGCCCGCGTCGTCTCGGCCCCGTCGCTCGAGTGGTTCGAGGAGCAGGACGCCGAGTACCGCGAGAAGGTGCTGCCCTCCGCCGTGAAGGCGCGCGTCTCGATCGAGGCCGGCCTCAGCCTCGGCTGGCAGAAGTACGTCGGCGACGCCGGCCGCTCGGTCTCCATCGAGCACTTCGGCGCCTCCGCCGACTACAAGACCCTGTTCCGCGAGTTCGGGATCACCACCGAGGCGGCCATCACCGCCGCCAAGGAGTCGCTCGCGGCGTCCTGACCACGAAGGCCGCGTCCACCCGGGCGCGGCCTTCGCCGTCGGCCCCACGACTCCCCACCGACCCGCACCATCTAGCGAGAAGAAGAGACATGACCGAGAACACCCCCACCGCAGACCTCTCCGCCGCCGGCGTCAGCATCTGGCTCGACGACCTGTCGCGCTCGCGCATCTCGAGCGGCGGGCTGCAGAAGCTCATCGACGAGAAGAACGTCGTCGGAGTCACGACCAACCCCACGATCTTCGCCGCGGCCCTCGCCAAGGGCGAGTCCTACGACGAGCAGGTCGAGGAGCTCGCCGCCGCCGACACCTCGGTGACCGACGCGGTCTTCGCGATCACCACCGACGACGTCGCCGCCGCCTCCGACGTCTTCCGCCCGATCTACGACGCGACCAACGGCTACGACGGCCGCGTCTCGATCGAGGTCGAGCCGGGCCTCGCGCACGACGCGCAGGGCACCATCGAGCAGGCCAAGGCCCTCTGGGCCAAGGTCGACCGCCCGAACGCGATGATCAAGATCCCCGCGACCGTCGAGGGCCTCGAGGCCATCACCGAGGCCATCGGCTCCGGCATCTCGGTCAACGTCACGCTGATCTTCTCGCTCGCCCGCTACCGCGCCGTCATCAACGCGTACCTCGCCGGCCTCGAGAAGGCCAAGGACGCCGGCATCGACCTGTCGACGATCCACTCCGTCGCCTCGTTCTTCGTGTCGCGCGTCGACACCGAGATCGACAAGCGCCTCGAGGCCGTCGGCACCGACGAGGCCCTCGCGCTGAAGAGCAAGGCCGGCGTCGCCAACGCGCAGCTCGCCTACGAGGTCTTCGTCGAGGCGTTCGCCACCGAGCGCGCGCTGCTCCTGCAGGAGTCCGGCGCCAACCGCCAGCGGCCGCTGTGGGCCTCGACCGGCGTCAAGTCGACCGATCTGCCCGACACCCTCTACGTGACCGAGCTGGTCGCCGCGGGCGTCGTCAACACCATGCCCGAGAAGACCCTCGAGGCGACCTTCGACCACGGCGTCATCGCCGGCGACACGGTGACCGGCTCCTACGCCGACGCCAACGCCGTCCTCGACGCCGTCGCCGCGCAGGGCGTCTCCTACGCCGAGGTCACCGAGCTGCTCGAGAAGGAGGGCGTCGAGAAGTTCGTCGTCTCCTGGAACGAGCTGCTCGACACCGTCACCGCCGCGCTCGAGGGCGCGAAGGCGAAGGCCTGATCATGGCGATCCAGATCCACCTCAGCGGTGACGCCGAGAAGGCCGCCGACCGCGTCGTGCCCGAGCTCGTCGCCGACGAGGTCGCCTCGGGCATCACCGCCCAGGTCCCCACCCTCTGGGGTGCGGCGGCCGAGGAGGAGTCCGCGAAGCGCCTCGGCTGGACCGAGTCGACCACGGTCTCCCGCCCGCTGATCCCCGAGATCCTGGCGCTCCGCGAGGAGTTCCAGGCCAAGGGCATCGATCACATCGTGCTCGGCGGCATGGGCGGCTCCTCGCTCGCGCCCGAGGTCATCACCCGGACCGCCGGCGTCGAGCTCACCGTGCTCGACTCCACCGCGCCCGGGCAGGTCCTCGCCGCCCTGAACGACCGCCTCGCGTCGACCGCGGTCGTCATCTCGTCCAAGTCCGGCTCGACGGTCGAGACCGCCAGCCAGAAGAAGGCCTACGAGAAGGCGTTCACCGAGGCGGGCATCGACCCGCTCGACCGCATCGTCATCGTGACCGACCCCGGCTCGCCGCTCGACTCGTCCTCGCGCGAGGCCGGCTACCGGGTCTTCAACGCCGACCCGAACATCGGCGGCCGCTTCTCGGCGCTCTCCGCGTTCGGCCTCGTGCCGTCCGGACTCGCCGGCGCCGACATCGAGGCCCTCCTCGACGAGGCGGCGGAGGCCTCCCTCGGCCTGGCCGTGGACACCCCGGAGAACCCGGGTCTGCTCCTCGGCGCCGCGATCGCCGCCACCAGCCCCCGTCGCGACAAGCTCGCGATCGTGGCCGACGGCACGCACATCGTGGGCTTCGCCGACTGGGCCGAGCAGCTCATCGCCGAGTCCACCGGCAAGGACGGCACGGGCATCCTCCCCGTCGTCCTCGGCACCCTCGCCCCCGAGCTGTCGGAGGACCTCGCCGACGTGCAGGTCGTCCGCCTGGTCGAGGACGCGAGCGCGCTGCACCTGTTCCCGCGCGACCGGCACGAGGGCGAGATCCTCCTGTCCGGCTCGCTCGGCGCGCAGATGCTGACCTGGGAGTACGCGGTCGCGGTCGCCGGGCGCCTGCTCGGGATCAACCCGTTCGACCAGCCCGATGTCGAGTCGGCGAAGGTCGCGACCCGGGCCCTGCTCGAGAAGCGTCCCGAGCCCGCCGCACCGGCGTTCACCGACGCGGGCATCGAGGTCACCGGCACGTCGGAGGTGACCGAGGGCGTCTCGACCGTCGCGGCCGCCGTCGACCGCCTCCTCGCCCAGCTGGGCGAGGGCGGCTACGTGTCGATCCAGGCCTACGTCGACCGCCTCGCGCTGCCGCAGCTGGAGGGCGTCCGCGACCTCCTCGCCGCGCAGTCGAAGCGTCCGGTGACCTTCGGCTGGGGCCCGCGCTTCCTGCACTCGACCGGTCAGTACCACAAGGGCGGAGCGCCGACCGGCGTCTTCCTCCAGATCGCCGAGCGCGCGAGCACGGATCTCGAGATCCCCGAGAGCCCGTTCACCTTCGGCCAGCTGATCCAGGCCCAGGCCGCGGGCGACGCGAGCGTGCTCGCCGAGCACGGCCGCCCGGTCCTGACGCTGACGCTGACGGACCCCGAGGCCGACCTCGAGGCCCTCTTCGAGGCGCTCAACACCTGATCCGCCGGGCGCGGCGTCCCGTCCTCCTCGCGGAGGCGGGGCGCCGCGCCCGCGGTCGTCCGCGCGGTCCGCCCCGGCCGCGCTCGCAAGCCCTCAGCGGAGCGGGCAGGCGTCACCACTCCCCCTCCGTCACCGATAGCAGTGCGCCGAGGCGCCGGCTCCGCCGGCCCGCGGCACACAGAAGGACACTGCACATGTCTGTGGACATCACTCCCGAGTTCAATCCGCTGCGGTTGAGCTTCGACCGCCGGCTGAACCGGATCGCGGGGCCGAGCGGCCTCGTCATCTTCGGCGTCACCGGCGATCTCTCCCGCAAGAAGCTCATGCCGGCGGTCTACGACCTCGCCAACCGCGGCCTGCTTCCTCCCGGCTTCGCGCTCGTCGGCTTCGCCCGCCGCGACTGGGACGACCAGGACTTCGAGAAGGTCGTGCACGACTCGGTCAAGAAGCACGCCCGCACCGAGTTCCACGAGGAGGTCTGGACGCAGCTCGCGCAGGGCATCCGCTTCGTGCAGGGCGAGTTCGACGACCCCGAGGCCTTCAGCCGCCTGAAGACGACCGTCGACGAGCTCGACCGCGAGCGCGGCACGAACGGCAACTTCGCCTTCTACCTCTCGATCCCGCCGAAGTCCTTCCCCCAGGTCACCGAGCAGCTCCGCAACTCGGGCCTCGCGGAGCAGAAGGACGGCCAGTGGCGCCGCGTCGTCATCGAGAAGCCCTTCGGCAGCGACCTGAAGACCGCCCGCGAGCTCAACGCCGTCGTCGAGTCGGTCTTCCCGCCGGACTCCGTCTTCCGCATCGACCACTACCTCGGCAAGGAGACGGTCCAGAACATCCTGGCGCTGCGCTTCGCCAACATGATGTACGAGCCCCTCTGGAACTCGAACTACGTCGACCACGTGCAGATCACCATGGCCGAGGACATCGGAGTGGGCGGCCGGGCCGGCTACTACGACGGCATCGGCGCCGCGCGCGACGTCATCCAGAACCACCTGCTCCAGCTGCTCGCCCTCACGGCGATGGAGGAGCCGATCTCGTTCGACGCCGCGGACCTCCGCGCCGAGAAGGAGAAGGTCCTCGCGGCCGTCCGCCTGCCGAAGGACCTGTCGACCGTCACCGCCCGCGGGCAGTACTCCGGCGGCTGGCAGGGCGGCGAGAAGGTGCTCGGCTTCCTCGAGGAGGACGGCATGAGCCCCACCTCGACGACCGAGACCTTCGCCGCGATGCGCCTGGACATCGGCACCCGCCGCTGGGCCGGAGTGCCGTTCTACCTGCGCGCGGGCAAGCGCCTGGGCCGCCGCGTCACCGAGATCGCCGTGGTCTTCAAGCGCGCGCCGCAGCAGCTCTTCGCCGAGAGCCAGACCACCTCGCTCGGCCAGAACGCCCTGGTCATCCGCGTCCAGCCCGACGAGGGCGTCACCATGCGCTTCGGCTCGAAGGTCCCCGGCGCGGGGATGCAGGTCCGCGACGTCACGATGGACTTCGGCTACGGCCACGCCTTCACCGAGGCGAGCCCCGAGGCCTACGAGCGCCTCATCCTCGACGTCCTCCTCGGCGAGCCGCCGCTCTTCCCGCGGCACGAGGAGGTCGAGCTGTCCTGGAAGATCCTCGACCCGATCGAGGAGTACTGGGCCACGCAGGGCCAGCCCGAGCAGTACCGCCCCGGAACCTGGGGCCCCGATTCCGCCGACGAGCTCCTCGCTCGCGACGGCCGCACCTGGAGGCGCCCGTGATCGTCGATCTGCCCGACACCACGACGAGCGAGGTCTCGAAGACCCTCGTCAAGATCCGCGAGGAGGGCGGCGCCGTCGCCCTCGGCCGCGTGCTCACCCTCATCATCGCGACCTCGCGAGGCCAGGAGGAGGAGGCGATCGACGCTGCCAACGACGCCTCCCGCGAGCACCCGATGCGCGTCATCGTCGTCTCGAAGGACGACGGGCTGACCACGGTCCCCGTCGACGCCACCCCGCGCGTCGACGCGCAGATCCGCGTGGGCGGCGACGCCGGCGCGAGCGAGGTCGTCGTGCTGCGCCCGTTCGGCGACGCGGCGACCGACGAGGAGAGCCTGGTCACCGGGCTCCTGCTCCCGGATGCCCCCGTGGTCGCCTGGTGGCCGAACAGCGCGCCGGACAGCGCCTCGAAGTCGCCGATCGGCCGCATCGCCACGCGCCGGATCACCGACGCCTCCGCGCAGTCCAACCCGGCCGAGGCTCTGCACCATCTCGCCTCGACCTACGCCCCCGGCGACACCGACTTCGCCTGGACCCGCCTCACTCTCTGGCGCGCCCAGCTCGCCGCGGTGCTCGACCAGCCGCCGTACGAGCCGATCACGGCCGTCGAGGTCTCCGGCGCGCCGGACTCCCCCTCGACGATCCTGCTCGCGGCCTGGCTGCAGCTCGAGCTCGACATCCCCGTCGACCACGAGCTCACCATCAGCGCGACCGGGTCCAGCGGGATCCACGGGGTGCGCCTCTTCCGCGAGTCCGGCGTGATCGAGCTCGAGCGCTCGATCCCGAACGTCGCGACGCTGACGCAGCCGGACCAGCCCGTCCACGACATCTCCCTGCCGCGCCGGAGCCTCCGCGACTGCCTGGCGGAGGAGCTGCGCAGGCTCGACCCGGATGACCTGTACGGTGAAGTCATCTCGCGCGGTGTGGACATGCTCACCGAGAAGAACGACGCTCGCAGCGCGTCCTGACACCGCCGCACTCCCCGGCCACCGCACCCTGCACGCCAGGCGCGGCGGCCGGGGAGACGGCCATCCGCCGATGGCGACCGACCCGAAGGAGACCCCGATGACCACTGACCGCCGTGTGCTCGTCCACCGAGACAAGCAGACCCTCGCAGGCTCGGTCGCCGCGCGCTTCCTGACGAAGACGATCGACATCCTCGACGACCTGGGCACGGCGAACGTGGTCCTCACCGGCGGGACGATGGGGGCGGCGACTCTCAAGGAGATCGGCGGCTCCTCCGCCGCGGGCAACGTCGACTGGACCCGCGTGCACTTCTGGTGGGGCGACGAGCGCTGGGTGCCCCGCGGCCACGAGGACCGCAACGACGTGCAGGCGGGCGATCTCTTCGAGCGCCTCGAGGTGCCGGCCGAGAACGTGCACTCCTACCCCGCGTCCGACGAGGGCCTCGACCTCGACGGCGCGGCCGCCGCCTACGACGCGGAGCTCCGCGCGCACGCCACCGAGGGGCGCGACTACCCGCGCTTCGACATCACCTTCCTCGGTGTCGGGCCCGACGGCCACATCGCCTCCCTCTTCCCGGAGCGCTCGGCCATCCGCCACCCGCAGCCGGGCGTGCTGGCGGTCCGCAACTCCCCCAAGCCGCCGCCCGAGCGCCTCACGCTCACCCTGCCGCTGATCAACCAGTCCGACCGGATCTGGATGGTCCTCGCCGGCGCCGACAAGGCGTCCGCACTCGGGCTGGCCCTCGCGGGCGCGAGCACGAACGAGGTGCCGGCAGCCGGCGCGTTCGGCCGCAAGCGCACCGTGTTCTTCGTCGACCAGGAGGCCGCGGCCGAGGTGCCGGAGTCGCTGATCGCACCGAGCTACTGAGCTCTCCCCCGGCTCGTCCGGGAACGACGAAGGGCCCGCCTCCTCGGGAGGACGGGCCCTTCGTCGTTGCACCGGCCCTGCGGCCGGCGATGCTCAGGAGGGGGTCGCGGTCCCCCGGCGGGCGCGCAGCTGCTGCAGCGCCTCCTCGAGGAGCTGAGCGGCTTCGGCCTCGGTGCGGCGCTCCTTCACGTACGCGAGGTGCGTCTTGTAGGGCTCCGACTTCGCGACCTGCGGCGGGTTCGCCCGGTCGCGTCCCGCGGGGAGACCGGACTGCGGGGAGTCGATCACCTCGGGGATCTCGTCCTCGGGGAGGGCCGCCGAGAAGTGGCGCACCGTCTCGTTGCCGAGGGCGTCCCAATACGAGACCGCGACGCGCTCGGCGTGGTAGCCCCGGTCCTGCTCGCCCATGGGTCCCGCGCCGACGCGCGAACCGCGGATTGCACTGCCGCCTGATGCCATTCCGTTTACCCCTATGCTCCGGTGTCGAACTTGGTGATGAGACCGAGCACCACGATGCAGGCCAGCCAGACGAGGCCGAGGATCACGGTGATGCGGTTCAGGTTGCGCTCTGCGACGCCCGAGGCACCGAGGTTCGAGGTGACTCCACCGCCGAACATGTCGGACAGTCCGCCGCCGCGCCCCTTGTGGAGCAGGATCAGCATGGTGAGCAGGAGGCTCGTGATGCCCAGGACGACCTGGAGCACGACCTGGAGGATGTCCACGCGGTACCTTTCGAAGTTCTGGCGCGTTGCACGCCTCGACGAGTATAACGGCGCCTGCGAACCCCCGGGGAATCGCGTCGCCCTGTGTTCTGTCCGCTGTATACGCAGGGGCCTCGACTTCTGGTGAGGGGCGGAGGGGATGGCCTCGTCGCGGCGCCTTCCCGCGCCCTTCGGGCGCCCGCCAGACCCGAGCCGGTCGCCGCGACGAGGCCATCCCCTCCGCCCGCGCCGGCGCGAGGCTCCCCACCAGCAGGCGAGTGGGGCACGCTCCGCCAGTGCACGGTGAGCAGAATGGCGAGACGCGGAAACACTGAAGGGGTGGGCCCGTGTGGACCCACCCCTTCAGAGACTCAGAGCGTCAGACTCCGACGTGGTTCCGGAACCTTGCGATGGCAGCGAATTCCTCGACCTGGAGGCTGGCGCCTCCGACGAGGGCGCCGTCGACGTCGGGCTCGCGCATGAAGCCGGCGATGTTGCCGGACTTGACGGAGCCGCCGTAGAGGATGCGCGTCTTCGCCGCGGTGTCGGCGCCGAGGATGTCGGCGACGACGTCGCGGAGGGCCTTGCAGACCTGCTGGGCCTGCTCGGGCGTGGCGGCCTGGCCGGAGCCGATGGCCCAGACCGGCTCGTACGCGACGACGAGGTCGGCGTCCGCGGGGAGGCCGGTGAGGGCCTCCTTCAGCTGCGCGACCGGCACCGCGGACGGGCCGTGCTTCTCGAGGTCCTCGGCGGTCTCGCCGACGCAGACGATCGGCGGGACACCGTGCTTGACGGCCGCGGCCGTCTTCGCAGCGATGTCCGCGTCGGTCTCGCCGTGGAGCGTGCGACGCTCCGAGTGGCCAACGATGACGTAGTCGCAGTCGAGCTGCTTGAGGAACTGGCCGGAGATCTCACCGGTGTAGGCCCCGCTGTCGAACTTCGACAGGTCCTGCGCGCCGTACTTGAGCGGCAGCTTGTCGGAGTCGACGAGGATCTGCACGGGACGCAGATCGGTGAACGGCGGGAACACCGCGACCTCGACGCCGTCGAAGTCGTGATCGGCGTCCTTGAGGCTCCACGCGAGCTTCTGGACGAAGGCGATGGCCTGGAGGTGGTCCAGGTTCATCTTCCAGTTGCCGGCGATGAGCGGGGTGCGGGATGTCACTGCCATCCGAGGACCTCCAGTCCGGGGAGGCGCTTCCCCTCGAGGAATTCGAGGCTGGCTCCGCCTCCCGTCGAGATGTGGCCGAACTGCCCGTCCTCGAAGCCGAGGGCGCGCACCGCGGCGGCCGAGTCTCCGCCGCCGACGACGCTGAGTCCGTCGACCTCGGTGAGGGCCTGGGCGACGGCCTTCGTGCCGGCCGCGAACGGCTCGAGCTCGAAGACGCCCATCGGGCCGTTCCAGAACACGGTCTTCGAGGCCGCGACGACCTCGGCGAACCGCTTCGCGGTGTCGGGCCCGATGTCGAGACCGAGGCCGTCCGCCCCGAAGGCGGTGTCCTCGATCGCGTCGGCGGGGGCCGTCACGTACTCGGCGTCGGCTCCGAACTTCGAGGCGACGACGACGTCCGTGGGGACGACGATCTCCACCCCGAGCTCCTTCGCCTTCGCGAGGTAGCCGAGGACGGTGTCGATCTGGTCGGCCTCGAGCAGGCTCTTGCCGACCTCGTGGCCCTGGGCCTTGAGGAAGGTGAAGAGCATGCCGCCGCCGATGAGGATCGAGTCGACCCGCGGCAGCAGGTGGTCGATCACGCCGAGCTTGTCCGAGACCTTCGAGCCGCCGAGGACGACCGTGTAGGGGCGCTCCGGCTTCTCGGTCAGGCGGTCCAGGACCTCGAGCTCGGCGGCGATCAGTGCTCCGGCGGCGCTGGGCAGCAGCTGGGCGAGCTCGTAGACGCTCGCCTGCTTGCGGTGCACGACGCCGAAGCCGTCGGAGACGAACGCGTCGCCGAAGGCGGCGAGCTTCTCGGCGAAGGCACGGCGCTCGTCCGCGTCCTTGCTGGTCTCCCCCGGGTTGAAGCGGAGGTTCTCGAGCACGACGACCTGGCCGTCCTCGAGGGCGTCCACCGCGGCGGAGGCCGCATCGCCGACAGTGTCCTCGGCGAACGAGACGGGGGCGTCCAGGAGCTCGCCGAGGCGCTTCGCGACGGGCGCGAGGCTGTACTTCGAGTCGGGGGCGCCGTCGGGGCGGCCGAGGTGGCTCACGACCACGACTCGGGCGCCCTCGGCGACGAGCCGCTGGAGCGTGGGCACCGACGCGCGCACGCGGCCGTCGTCCGTGATCGTTCCGTCCTTCAGGGGGACGTTCAGATCGCAGCGGACGACGACGCGCGTGCCGGCGAGGGAGCCCAGTGAGTCCAGAGTGCGGAGCGTCACGGTGTCACTCGTCACGGAGTCGTGACTCAGAGCTTGCCGGCGACGAGCTCGGCGACGTCGACGAGGCGGTTGGAGTAGCCCCACTCGTTGTCGTACCAGGAGGCGACCTTGACCTGGTTGCCGATGACCTTGGTCAGGCCGGCGTCGAAGATCGAGGAGTGCGGGTCGGTGACGATGTCGCTGGAGACGATCGGGTCCTCGGTGTACTTGAGGATGCCCTTGAGGTCGCCCTCGGCGGCGGCCTTGTAGGCCGCGTTGATCTCCTCGACCGTGGCCGACTTCGACAGCTCGACCGTGAGGTCGGTGATCGAGCCGGTCGGGACCGGGACGCGCAGCGCGTAGCCGTCGAGCTTGCCGACGAGCTCGGGGATGACGAGGCCGAGGGCCTTCGCGGCACCGGTCGACGTCGGGATGATGTTGACCGCGGCGGCGCGCGCGCGACGGAGGTCGCTGTGCGGGCCGTCCTGCAGGTTCTGGTCGGCGGTGTAGGCGTGGACCGTGGTCATCAGACCGCGCTCGATGCCGAAGTTGTCGAGCAGGACCTTGGCGAGGGGCGCGAGGCAGTTCGTGGTGCACGACGCGTTCGACACGATGTCGTGGACCTGGGGGTCGTAGGTGCCCTCGTTGACGCCGAGGACGATGGTCGCGACGTCGTCGCCGGTGGCGGGAGCCGAGACGATGACCTTCTTGGCGCCGGCGGTGATGTGCTTGCGCGCGTCCTCCGACTTGGTGAAGCGGCCGGTCGACTCGATGACGACGTCGACGCCCAGCTCGCCCCAGGGGAGGTTCGCGGGGTCGCGCTCCTCGAGCACGATGATCGGCTTGCCGTTGACGACGATCTTGTCGCCGTCCAGCTCCACGGTCGCGTCGAGGCGACCGGTGATGGAGTCGTACTTCAGGAGGTGCGCGAGCGCCTTGTTGTCGGTGAGGTCGTTGACCGCGACGATCTCGAGGTCGCTGCCCTTGGCGAGGGCCGCACGGAGGAAGTTACGGCCGATACGGCCGAAGCCGTTGATGCCGATCTTGACGGACACAGATATCTCCTGGAGAGGAAGGGCACCTCGACGGTGCAGTGGAGGGTGTGGATCGCTGCGAGAGCGGCGTCCCGGATCGGGACCCGGGACGCCGGAATCGCTACGACAGTAGCAGGAGGCCGGAAGTGTTCTGGCGGGCCTTCTCGAAGCGCGCGGACACGTCCGCCCAGTTCACGATGTTCCAGAACGCCTTGACGTAGTCGGCCTTCACGTTGACGTAGTCGAGGTAGAAGGCGTGCTCCCACATGTCCAGCAGCAGGACCGGCACGGTCGCGGCGGCGTGGTTGCTCTGGTGGTCGTAGAGCTGCTCGATGAGCAGCTTCTGGCCGAGGGAGTCCCAGGCCAGGATCGACCAGCCGGAGCCCTGGATGCCGAGGGCCGAGGCGGTGAAGTGCGCCTTGAACTTGTCGAACGAGCCGAAGTTCTCGTCGATCGCCGCGGCGAGCTCGCCGGTCGGCTTGTCTCCGCCGTCGGGCGAGAGGTTGTTCCAGAACACGGTGTGGTTCACGTGACCGGCGAGGTTGAACGCCAGGTCCTTCTGGAGCTTGTTGACGTTCGCGAGGTTCTCGCTGTCGCGAGCCTCCTGCAGCGCGGCGAGGGCGGTGTTCGCCCCGGTCACGTACGTCGCGTGGTGCTTGTCGTGGTGGAGCTCCATGATCCGTCCACTGATGTGCGGCTCGAGAGCCGAGTAGTCGTAGGGCAGTTCGGCGAGCGTGTAGTCAGCCATGTGCGATCTCCTGTTCGTGGTCGTCGACCTCAGTGATCCGCCGGGTCTCACGGCCCCTCACCGCTGAGCGGGAGGGTGTGCCGGGGTGTCCTGAGCGACCTTTCCAGTCTAGTGAGAGCCGCCCTCCGCACTCGGAGCGTTTCCTCCGTTCAACCAGGAGACACTCAGCGTTCGTGCGTTCGCGCGTCCGACGGCCCTTCGGCTCGCACGGGGCTCAGAGGTCCTGGAGCTCGGCGGGGAGGTTCGCGTCGGTGCCGGGGATGTCGAGGTCGGTGGCGCGCTTGTCGGCCATCGCGAGCAGGCGGCGGATGCGGCCGGCGACCGCGTCCTTCGTCATCGGCGGGTCGGCGTGGTGGCCGAGCTCGTCGAGGCTGGCGTCGCGGTGGGCGAGCCGGAGCCGGCCGGCGTAGCGGAGGTGCTCGGGGATGTCCTCGCCGAGGATCTCCATCGCGCGCTCGACGCGGGAGCATGCGGCGACGGCGGCCTGCGCGGAGCGGCGGAGGTTCGCGTCGTCGAAGTTGACCAGGCGGTTGGCGGTGGCCCGCACCTCGCGGCGCTGGCGCAGCTCCTCCCAGCTCGCGACCGTGGAGGTCGCGCCCATCAGGGTGAGCATCGCGCTGATGCTCTCGCCGTCGCGGACGACCACGCGGTGCACGCCGCGCACCTCGCGCGACTTGGCCTGGACGCCGAGGCGCCCGGCCGCACCGACGATCGCCATCGCCGCCTCGTTGCCGGGGCAGATCACCTCGAGCGCGGCCGAACGGCCGGGATCGGTGAGCGAGCCCTGCGCGAGGAAGGCGCCGCGCCAGACGGCGGCGAGCTCCTCGCGGGTGCCGGTGGTCAGCCGGTTCGGCAGTCCGCGGACGGGACGGCCGCGCTGATCGAGCAGGCCGGTCTGGCGGGCGAGGGTGTCGCCGCCCTCGACGACCCGGACGAGCCAGCTGGTGGTGCGGCGCGAGCCGCCGGCCGACACGATGCTGCCCTCGCTGCGAACGCCGTAGAGCTCGGCGAGGTCGCGGCGGACGCGGGTGGCCAGGGGGGCGGAGTCGAGCTCGACCTCGACCGCGAGGCGGTTCGAGATGATGTGCAGTCCTCCGGAGAAGCGGAGGATGGTCGCCAGTTCAGCGGCACGGACGGTGTTCTTGCGCGAGACGATCGCGACCAGTTCGCCCTTGACATCTGCAGTGAGGGCCACGGAGTCTTCTTTCCTTACGTCGGGAGCGCGGCGGAGCGCGCGGGGATCATTCTCGGCCGAGGTCGCGGTGCGCCACGTTGACGGCGACACCCGGCAGCTCGGCCAGTCGGGCCGCGACGCGGCCGGCGACGGCGACCGAGCGGTGCTTGCCGCCGGTGCAGCCGATGGCGATGGTCGCGTGGCGCTTGTTCTCGCGCTGGTAGCCGTCGAGCACCGGCCGGAGGGCACGCGAGTAGGAGTCGATGAACTCCTCCGCGCCCTGCTGGGCCAGCACGTAGTCTCTCACCTCTTCGTCGAGACCGGTGTGCGGGCGGAGCTCCGGGATCCAGTACGGGTTGGGCAGGAAGCGCGCATCCGCGACCATGTCGGCGTCGGTCGGCAGGCCGTACTTGAAGCCGAAGCTCATCACGGTGATCTGCAGCCCCGCGCGGCCGGCTTCGGCGAAGCGCGTGGTGATCGTGGTCGCGAGCTGGTGCGGGTTGAGGTCGGAGGTGTCGATCACGATGTCTGCCGACTCGCGCAGCTGCGCCAGGCGGGTCCGCTCGGCGGAGATGCCGTCGAGGAGCGTGCCGCGCCCCTGCAGCGGGTGCGGGCGGCGGACCTGCTCGAAGCGGCGGACGAGAGCGGCGTCGGCGGCCTCGAGGAAGACGACGCGCAGATCGACGCCGACGCGCAGCTCGCGCACGATCTCGCCGAGGTCGGCGAAGAAGTCCCGCCCGCGGACGTCGACGACAGCCGCGACCTTGGGCACGGTGTCCCCCGCGCGCTGGGCGAGGTCCACCAGCGGGCGCAGCATCTGCGGCGGGAGGTTGTCGACCACGTACCAGCCGAGGTCCTCCAGCGCGTTGGCGGCGGTGGATCGTCCGGCTCCGGACATCCCGGTGACGATCAGCACGTTCTGCTGCTCGCTCTCGGTGCTCATGGGGTCTCCGTGCTCGTGTGGGGTGGTCGCGGACCCTCCTTCGGGGAGGGCGGGCCTCCAGCCTAGGGTGTGGCCCTGAGCGGAGCACCCGGCGGAGGGGGGATCTCGATGCGCCCGCTGCGCGGGCTGCTCGATCAGCATGGAGCGGCCGCGTGCCCTCCACGCGAGCACCCCTGCCGGTCGAGCGAGCACTTCATACTGGTCGAGTAGGCCCGCAGGGCCGTATCGAGACCCGCCCACCGCAGGACCGTGGTGCCTCAGGGATGCAGGTGCCCGTGGATCGCGGCGGCGAGCGTCGGCCCGATGCCCTTGACCTCCGCGATCTCGGCGTCGCTCGCCTCGCGCAGCCTGGTGACCGAGCCGAAGTGCTTCAGCAGATCGCGCACCCGCGTCCCGCCCAGCCCCGGGATCTCCGCCAGCTGCGACGAGATGTCGCGCTTGCGCCGCTGACGCTGGTGGGTGATCGCGAAGCGGTGCGCCTCGTCACGGATCCGCTGGAACAGGAAGAGCGCGTCGCTGTTGCGCGGCAGGATCACCGGGAAGTCGGAGTCGGGCAGCCAGATCTCCTCCAGCCGCTTGGCGATCCCGCAGAGCGTGATCCCGGTGACGCCGGACTCGTCCAGCGCGCGCTGGGCCGCGGCGACCTGCGGCTGCCCGCCGTCGACGATCAGCAGGTTCGGCGGGTAGGAGAACTTGCGCCGCTTGGCCTCCCCCGTCTCGGGATCGACCTCGGCGGGCTCGGTCGGCTCCTTGAGGTAGGCGAGGCGCCGGGTGAGCACCTGGTGGAGGGACTCGGTGTCGTCCGTGGACTCCGCGATGCTGAAGCGTCGGTACTGGTCCTTGCGCACCAGGCCGTCCTCGAAGACGACCATCGACGCGACGATGTTCGTGCCGCTGAGGTGCGAGACGTCGTAGCACTCCATCCGCAGCGGGGCCTCGGCCATGCCGAGCGCGTCGCGGATGTCCTCCAGGGCCTGCGTGCGGGCGGTGAAGTCGGCGGAGCGCCGGGTCTTGTAGAGCATCAGCGAGTGCTTGGCGTTCTGCGTCGCGGTCTCGAGGAGGGCCGCCTTGTCGCCCCGCTGCGCGGCGCGCAGACGGACGTTGGCACCGCGGAGGGAGCCCAGCCACTCCTCGAGCGCCTCGGAGTCGTCGGGCAGCTCGGGCACGACGACCTCGCGCGGCGGGATGTCGCCGCCCTCGTAGGCCGCCTGCAGGGCCGTGTCGACGAGCTCGGCGGTGCTCATGTCGAGCTCCTTGTCGACGACCCAGCCGCGCTCACCGCGGATCCGGCCGCCGCGCACGCGGAACTGCTGCACCGAGGCGGCCAGCTCGTCGTGCACGATCGCGTACAGGTCGACGTCGACGTTGTCCTTCAGCACGACCGCGCTCTTGGCGAGCACGGCGTCGAGCGCCGCGGCCTGGTCGCGCAGCTTGCCGGCGCGCTCGTACTGCATCGCCTCGGCGGCCTCGCGCATCTCGCGCTCGAGCTCGCCGATCATCTTGCGGTCGTGGCTGCCCATGAACGCGACGAAGCGGTCGACGATCGCCCGGTGCTCCGCGAAGGTGACCCGGTGCGAGCACGGACCGCCGCAGCGGCCGATCTGCGAGGCGAAGCAGGGCTTCCCGCTCTGCATCGCCCGCTTGTAGTTGGAGTCGTTGCAGGTCCTGATCGGGAACGCCTTGATCATCAGGTCGATCGTCTCGTGGATCGCCCAGATCTTCGGGTACGGGCCGAAGTACCGCGCCCCGCGGATCTTCGAATTGCGGGTCACCATCACCCGCGGCGCCTCGTCGCCGAGGGTCACCGCCATGTACGGGTACGACTTGTCGTCGCGGAACTTGACGTTGAAGGGGGGATCGAACTCGTTGATCCAGGTGAACTCGAGCTGCAGCGCCTCGACGTCGGTGCCGACCACGGTCCACTCGACGCCGGACGCCGAGGTGACCATCCGTCGGGTGCGCTCGTGCAGGCTCGGCAGCGGAGCGAAGTAGTTGCTGAGCCGGGCGCGGAGGTTCTTCGCCTTGCCCACGTAGAGGACCCGGCCCCGAGCGTCCTTGAAGCGGTAGACGCCCGGGAGGGTCGGGATCTCGCCCGGCTTCGGCCGGAAGTCGACGGTCTGCGTCATGCCCGCGCCCCCGCTCCCCCGGCCCTCCGGGGACGACCGGCGAGGCGGAGCCGCGTCACGGCAGGATCTCGGCGAGGAAGGTGCCGGTGTGGCTCTCCTTGACCTTCGCGACGTGCTCGGGGGTGCCGATGGCGACGACCTGGCCGCCGCCCGCGCCGCCCTCGGGACCCATGTCGATCAGCCAGTCGGCCGACTTGATGACGTCGAGGTTGTGCTCGATCGTGATGACGGTGTTGCCCTTGTCGACGAGGCCGTTGAGCACCAGCAGGAGCTTGCGGACGTCCTCGAAGTGCAGACCGGTGGTCGGCTCGTCGAGCACGTAGACGCTGCGCCCGTTCGAGCGGCGCTGCAGCTCGGTGGCGAGCTTCACGCGCTGCGCCTCGCCGCCGGAGAGCGTGGTCGCGCTCTGCCCGAGCCGGACGTAGCCGAGGCCGACCTCGACCAGGGTCTTGAGGAACCGGTGGATCGAGGTGATCGGCTCGAAGAACTCGGCCGCCTCGGCGATCGGCATGTCGAGCACCTCGGCGATGTTCTTGCCCTTGTAGTGCACGGTCAGGGTGTCGCGGTTGTAGCGCGCTCCCCCGCAGACCTCGCACGCGACGTAGACGTCGGGCAGGAAGTTCATCTCGATCTTGATCGTGCCGTCGCCCGAGCAGGCCTCGCAGCGCCCGCCCTTGACGTTGAAGCTGAACCGGCCGGGCAGGTAGCCGCGGGCCTTCGCCTCGGTGGTCTCGGCGAAGAGGTTGCGGATGCGGTCGAACACGCCGGTGTAGGTCGCCGGGTTGGAGCGCGGGGTGCGCCCGATCGGGTTCTGGTCGACGTGCACGACCTTGTCGAGGTTCTCGAGTCCGGTGACGCGGGTGTGCTTGCCCGGCACCTTGCGGGCGCCGTTGAGCTGGTTGGCGAGCACCCGGTAGAGGATGTCGTTCACGAGCGTCGACTTGCCCGAGCCGGAGACTCCGGTGACCGCGACGAAGGTGCCGAGCGGGAACTCGACGTCGACCTTCTGCAGGTTGTTCGCGTTGGCTCCGACGACCTTGATCACACGCTTGCGGTCGATCTTGCGGCGCTTCTTCGGCAGCTCGATCGAGCGGCGGCCGGCGATGTAGTCGCCGGTGAGCGAGTGGGTGTTCTCGAGCAGGGACTCGTAGGAGCCGGAGTGCACGACCCGGCCGCCGTTGACGCCGGCGCCGGGGCCGATGTCGACGATCCAGTCGGCGGTGCGGATGGTGTCCTCGTCGTGCTCGACGACGATCAGGGTGTTGCCGAGGTCGCGCAGCTTGATCAGGGTGTCGATCAGCCGGCGGTTGTCGCGCTGGTGCAGACCGATGCTCGGCTCGTCGAGGACGTAGAGCACGCCGGTGAGACCGGAGCCGATCTGGGTCGCGAGCCGGATGCGCTGGGCCTCGCCGCCGGAGAGCGAGCCGGCCGCACGGGAGAGGTTGAGGTAGTTGAGCCCGACCTCGATCAGGAAGTCGAGGCGCGCGCGGATCTCGCGGAGCACCTGCGCGGCGATGGTGGCCTCGCGCGGGGTGAGCTGCAGCTCGCTCATGAACGACTGGGCGTCGCCGAGGCTGAGGTCGGCGACGTCGGCGATGCTCGCGCCGTGCACGAGCACGGCGAGCACCTCGGGCTTGAGGCGCGAGCCCTTGCAGACGGGGCAGGCGACCTCGCGGAGGAACTCGGCCCAGCGCGAGCGCTGCACGTCGGTCTCGGCCTGCACGTACTGCCGCTCGATGTAGGGCACGACGCCCTCGAAGCCGGAGGTGTAGCTCATCTCCCGGCCGTAGCGGTTCTTCCACTTGACCTTGACCTCGAAGTTGTCGCCGTGCAGCACGGCCTGCTGCACCTCCGAGCTGAGGCGCTTCCAGGGGGTGGTCAGCTTGAAGCCGAGGTCGCGGGAGAGGCCGTCGAGCAGCTTCTCGTAGTACTGGAAGAGGCCCTTGCCCTGGGTGGTCCACGGGATGATGACGCCCTCGGCGATGCTGAGGTCGGGGTCGCCGAGCAGCAGCTCGTCGTCGACCGACATCCGCGTGCCGAGGCCGGAGCACTCGGGGCAGGCGCCGAAAGGGGCGTTGAAGGAGAAGGTGCGCGGCTCGATCTCGGTGAGCGAGATCGGGTGGTTGTTGGGGCAGGACAGCTTCTCGGAGTACGTCGTCCACGCGCCGTCGCCCTCGCCGTCGACGAAGTTGATCTGCACGATGCCGTCGGTGAGGCGCAGCGCCGTCTCGAGCGAGTCGGTCAGGCGGCCGAGGATGTCCGGGCCGGCGACGAGGCGGTCGACGACGACGGAGATGTCGTGCTTGTACTGCTTCTTCAGCACCGGCGGCTCGCTCAGCTGGATGAGCTTGCCGTCGACCATGGCGCGGGAGTAGCCGCCCGCGGTCAGCTCCTTGAAGAGGTCGACGAACTCGCCCTTCTTCTGCGAGACGACCGGGCTGAGGATCTGGTAGCGGGTGCCCTCCTCCAGCTCCATCAGCTGATCGGCGATCTGCTGCACTGTCTGCGCCGAGATCGGCTCGCTGCAGACGGGGCAGTGCGGGATCCCGATGCGGGCCCAGAGCAGGCGCATGTAGTCGAAGATCTCGGTGATCGTGCCGACGGTGGAGCGCGGGTTGCGGTTGGTCGACTTCTGGTCGATCGACACCGCCGGGCTGAGGCCCTCGATGAAGTCGACGTCCGGCCGGTCGACCTGGCCGAGGAACTGCCGCGCGTAGGCGGAGAGCGACTCGACGTAGCGGCGCTGGCCCTCGGCGAAGATCGTGTCGAAGGCGAGCGACGACTTGCCCGACCCGGACAGTCCGGTGAAGACGACCATCGAGTCACGGGGGATCTCGAGGTCGACATCGCGCAGGTTGTGCACTCTGGCCCCGCTCACCACCAGCTTCGACACCGATTCGTCCAGCGAGGAGACGAAGCGGTGGAAGGAGGGTGAGGGGGTGGTGGAAGGGTCCGTAACGGCGTTCAGGATCGACACCTCGAAAGTGTATGCGGAGCCACCGACATCGCCCGGGGCGTTCGCTGGCCGCTGATCCCGCAGCCCGCGACTTGCGCTCGTCGACGCCGCCCGCACCGGTGGGCCGGCCCGCGTGGGCCGGCCCGGATCGGTCAGGACAGGTGCCCGGCCTTCTCCATCTGCCGCAGCTCGCGCTTGAGCTCGGAGACCTCGTCGCGCAGGCGCGCGGCGAGCTCGAACTTCAGCTCGCCGGCGGCCTGCAGCATCTGGCCGTTGAGGTCGGCGATGATCGCCTCGAGGTCGTTGCCGCCGTTCGCGGCGAGACCCTGGCGGCGCAGGTTCGGCGTCGGGCTCTTCTTCTTGGCGTCGCGGCCGGCCAGGAGCTTCGCGGTGTCGGCTCCCTCGCGGGCGAGCGCGTCGGTGATGTCGGCGATCTTCTTGCGCAGCGGCGTCGGGTCGATGCCGTGGTCGAGGTTGTAGGCGACCTGCTTCTCGCGCCGGCGGTCGGTCTCGTCGATCGCGAGCTTCATCGAGTCGGTCATCTTGTCCGCGTACATGTGCACCTCGCCCGAGACGTTGCGCGCGGCGCGGCCGATGGTCTGGATGAGCGAGGTCGACGAGCGGAGGAAGCCCTCCTTGTCGGCGTCGAGGATCGCGACGAGCGACACCTCGGGCAGGTCGAGGCCCTCGCGGAGGAGGTTGATGCCGACGAGGACGTCGTAGACGCCCGCGCGCAGCTCGGAGAGCAGCTCGACCCGTCGCAGCGTGTCGACGTCGGAGTGCAGGTAGCGCACCCGGACTCCGGCCTCGGTGAGGAAGTCCGTGAGCTCCTCCGCCATCCGCTTCGTGAGGGTGGTGACCAGCACGCGCTCGTCGCGCTCGGTGCGGAGCTTGATCTCCTCGAGCAGGTCGTCGATCTGGCCCTTGGTCGGCTTGACGACGATCTCGGGGTCGATCAGGCCGGTCGGGCGGATGATCTGCTCGACGATGCCGTCGGCGATCCCCATCTCGTAGCGGCCGGGGGTCGCCGAGAGGTAGACGGTCTGGCCGACGCGGCCCTTGAACTCCTCCCACTTCAGCGGGCGGTTGTCCATCGCCGAGGGCAGCCGGAAGCCGTGCTCGACCAGGGTGCGCTTGCGCGAGGCGTCGCCCTCGTACATCGCGCCGATCTGCGGCACGGTGACGTGCGACTCGTCGATGACGACGAGGAAGTCGTCGGGGAAGTAGTCGAGCAGGCAATGCGGCGCCTCGCCGGACTCGCGTCCGTCGATGTGGCGCGAGTAGTTCTCGATGCCGGAGCAGAAGCCGATCTGCTGCATCATCTCGAGGTCGAAGGTGGTCCGCATCCGGAGGCGCTGCGCCTCGAGGAGCTTGTTCTGCTTCTCGAGGTCGGCGAGGCGGACCTCGAGCTCCTGCTGGATCGTGTCGATGGCGCGGTGCATGACGTCCTGGCTGGCGACGTAGTGCGAGCCGGGGAAGACGGAGACGGACTCGAGCTTCTTCACGACGTTCCCGGTGAGCGGGTGCAGCGTGTAGAGCGCCTCGATCTCGTCGCCGAACATCTCGATGCGGATCGCGAGCTCCTCGTACATCGGGATGATCTCGATCGTGTCGCCGCGGACCCGGAAGGTGCCGCGGGCGAAGTCCACGTCGTTGCGGGCGTACTGCATCGAGACGAACTTGCGGATCAGGCGGTCGCGGTCGACCCGCTGGCCGACCTGGAGCGCGACCATCGCCTCGAGGTACTGCTCCGGCTGGCCGAGGCCGTAGATGCAGGAGACGGTCGAGACGACGATGACGTCGCGCCGGCTGAGCAGCGAGTTGGTCGTCGAGTGCCGCAGGCGCTCGACCTCGGCGTTGACCGAGCTGTCCTTCTCGATGAAGGTGTCCGTCTGCGGGACGTAGGCCTCGGGCTGGTAGTAGTCGTAGTAGGAGACGAAGTACTCGACCGCGTTGTTGGGGAAGAGCTCGCGGAACTCGTTGGCGAGCTGCGCGGCGAGCGTCTTGTTGTGCGCGAGGACGAGGGTCGGCCGCTGGACGGCCTCGACGAGCCAGGCGGTGGTCGCCGACTTGCCGGTACCGGTGGCGCCGAGCAGGACGACGTCGGTCTCGCCGGCGTTGATCCGGGCGCTCAGATCGGCGATGGCTCCGGGCTGGTCACCGCTCGGCTGGTATTCGCTGATGACCTCGAAGGGGTGCACGGCACGGGTTGGCTCCATGCTCGAAGCGTAACCGCGACCACCGACATCGGGGCGGCCCTGCGCCGACGGCGAACGGGGCTCGCGCCGACCCCGGCCGCAGACTGCCCTGCGGGGGCCGCCGGGTCTCGATACGCCCCTGCGGGGCTGCTCGACCAGCATGGACCTGCCACTTGCATGCTGATCGAGTAGCGCGCGCAGCGCGCGTACCGAGATCCACCGGCGCCGGAAGCCGAGTCTGCAGACAGACCATCAGGAGGGCGCCCGATCAGAGGCGGGAGACGCGCAGGTCGCGCAGGTGGAGGCGGTCGCCCGCGGCCATGCCGTCGGTGCGCACGCGGAGCACCGCGCAGACCGCCCACTCCGGCGCGGGGAGGGAGTAGGCGTCGTCGAGCCGGACGCCGGCGAAGGAGTCGCGGGCCGAGACGTCGGTCCCCGAGTACCAGTCCCGCCCCAGGCCGTCGGCCCGTCGCGCGGTCGAGAAGCCGAGATCGATCGCGACGGATCCGGAGCCCTCGTAGAGCGCGTC
The DNA here is from genome assembly GCF_022815525.1 of Rathayibacter sp. VKM Ac-2927. Lineage (NCBI taxonomy): Bacteria > Bacillati > Actinomycetota > Actinomycetes > Micrococcales > Microbacteriaceae > Rathayibacter > Rathayibacter sp. VKM Ac-2927. The sequence continues at coordinate 92,815 of NZ_JALGRT010000003.1, read as the reverse complement.
CAGCGACGCGAGCACCCGCGCTCCGGCGGCGATCGGCACGAAGAGGTGGACCGCGCCGGAGCCCGACCCGTCCTCGACTGCGAGCGCGCGGAGCCCCGCGACCGGGGAGTCCCCCGGCGCGACGGACGCCCCGCCCTCGGCCGTCCAGTCGTCGGCGAGCACCGAGCGCGAGCCGTGCGGATCGAGCACACCGCGGATCCGCTCGGCCGCGTGGAACCGCAGCGCGGTCGAGGGCAGCGCCGAGGTGTCCGAGATCGTCAGGACGCCGTCGCCGCGCGCCAGGAAGGGCAGCCGCGAGTTGCCGCCCTGGAACTGCCCGCCCCGGACGACGGCCCGCTGGCCCCCTGCCCCGGAGAACTGGATCAGTCCGCGCTCGGCGTCACCGTCGACCTCCTTCCGAGCCCTGACGAGGAAGCGGCAGTCGGTGAGCGAGAGCAGGGCGCCCCAGCCGTCCAGCTCGAACCAGCCGTGGTTGTCGGGGATCTGCATCTCGAAGTGGCAGTGCGAGAAGTGGGCCTGTCCACGCGAGATCGTGACCGCCCGGCCCTGGTTCGTCGAGAAGGTGTCGAACGAGCACTGGTCGACGAAGAACTCCTGGTCGCCGTGGATCTGGAGCGCGCTCTCGGTGTTGCTGGTCAGGTCGCAGCCCTGGAACGCGATGCGCTCGCCCGAATCGACGGCGTCCTCGACCGCCACGACTCCCACGCGGTTCCCCTGGAACGAGCACGAGCGGAACTCGAGCAGATAGGCGTGCGACCCGAGCTCGACCGCCGTGCCGAAGCTGCGCGCGACGACGTTCGCGAACGAGAGGTAGGCGGGCTTCGGCCCGGGTTCGCGCAGGTGGGACGGTGCGCTCACGGCGATGCCCGTGTTCGAGCCGTCGCCGATCAGGTGCAGATCGCTCAGCACGGTCTGGTGCTGGCGGGTGTAGCCGGCGGCGGAGGACTGCAGCACGGGTCCGACGGTCTGCAGGGCGGGGCCGGAGCCGGTGTAGCGGATCTCGCAGTGGCCGTCGATGCTGACCCGGGCGTCCCAGTCGAGCGTCTCGTCGACGACGAAGCTCCCGCCGGGTGCGGTGACGACGGCGTGGTGCTCGGCCGGGTCGACCCCGTCCTCCGGCACGGCGGCGGCGGCCAGCGCCGCCTGCCAGGCAGCGGTGTCGCGAGCGGCACCCGCGGGGAGCGACTCGTCGAGGTGGTCGTGCACGTCGACGATGCGGGACGTCCCGGCGGGACGGCTGATCACTTGGACCGGAGCCGGTCCGGTCCGGCCGGTGAGCGCCCCCGCGGCCGCTCCCGCGCCCGCACCGAGCAGGACGCCCGCCCCGGAGGCGAGCAGGAGGCGCCGGGAGTCGGAGGCGGGCGGGCGTGCTCCGGAAGCGCTCATGCGTCGTACCCCTCGGCTCGGCGATCGTGCTGGGGCCGTCCCCCGTGCTGCGGCCCTCCCACTGTAGGAGCAGGGCCTGACGGTCTCCCGCCGCCGGATGCGCTCAGACTGAGGGGCGGCGCAGCCGCTCCCAGAGCGCGTCGACCTGGCTCAGGGTCTCCTCCAGCGTTCCGGAGGCGTCGATCACGGCGTCCGCGAGGGCCAGGCGGTCCTCGTCGCTCGCCTGCGCGCCGACGCGAGCGCGGGCGTCGGCCTCGGTCATGCCGCGCAGGTCGATGAGGCGCTCGATGCGCGTCTCCTGCGGGGCGTGGACGACGATCACCTCGTCGAACTCCCCCGCGCCGCGCGACTCGGCCAGAAGCGGGACGTCGTAGACGACGATCGCCGCGGGGTCGGCGGCGGCCGCCGAGGCGAACAGCTCCTGCGAGCGGAGCGACACCGCCGGGTGGGTGATCGCGTTGAGGTCCTCGCGGGCGGCGGAGTCGGAGAAGACGATCGCGCCGAGCGCCGCCCGGTCGAGCGAGCCGTCGGCGCGCAGGGTCTCCGGGCCGAACCGCTCGACGATCGCGGCCAGCGCGGGCTCCCCCGGCTCGACCACCTCGCGGGCGAGCCGGTCGGCGTCGACGACGACGGCTCCCAGCTCGGCGAGACGATGGGCGACGGTGGACTTGCCCGAGGCGATGCCTCCGGTGAGGGCTGCGAGATGCACCCGTCAAGCCTAACGAGCGGCGCTGCACACCGGGCGGGGGCGGATCTCGATACGCCCGCTCCGCGGGCTGCTCGATCAGCATGCAGGGAGACCTCGCTCCGGCTGCAACGCCGAACGGCCGGCCCCCGAGGGGACCGGCCGTTCGTCGTGGTGGTGATGCGATCAGTTGTTCGAAGACAGCTTCTCGCGCAGAGCGGCGAGCGACTCGTCGTCGGCGAGGGTTCCGCCGCCGGCAGCCGACTCGGTGTTGGTGAAGCCGCCGCCGACCGAGACGCCCTCGGAGACCGTGGCGGCCTCCTCCTGCGACTTGGCGACCTGGGCCTTGTGGGCCTCCCAGCGAGCCTGAGCAGCGGCGTACTCCTGCTCCCAGGCCTCGCGCTGGGACTCGAAGCCCTCGCGCCACTCGTTGGTCTCCGGGTCGAAGCCGTCGGGGTACTTGTAGTTCCCCTGGTCGTCGTACTCGGTGGCCATGCCGTAGAGCGCCGGGTCGAACTCGGTGCCCTCGGGGTCGACGTTCTCGTTCGCCTGCTTGAGCGAGAGCGAGATGCGACGGCGGTCGAGGTCGATGTCGATGACCTTGACGAAGACCTCTTCACCGACCGACACGACCTGCTCGGCGAGCTCGACGTGCTTGCCCGAGAGCTCGGAGATGTGGACGAGGCCCTCGATGCCGTCCGCGACGCGGACGAAGGCACCGAACGGGACCAGCTTCGTGACCTTGCCCGGGGCGACCTGACCGATCGCGTGGGTGCGGGCGAAGACCTGCCACGGGTCCTCCTGCGTCGCCTTGAGCGAGAGCGACACGCGCTCGCGGTCGAGGTCGACCTCGAGGATCTCGACGGTGACCTCCTGGCCCACCTCGACGACCTCTGAGGCGTGCTCGATGTGCTTCCAGGAGAGCTCGGAGACGTGGACGAGACCGTCGACGCCGCCGAGGTCGACGAACGCACCGAAGTTGACGATCGAGGACACGACGCCCTTGCGGACCTGACCCTTGTGCAGGTTGTTCAGGAACGTGGTGCGGCTCTCGGACTGCGTCTGCTCGAGGAGCGCGCGACGCGACAGGACCACGTTGTTGCGGTTCTTGTCGAGCTCGAGGATCTTCGCCTCGATCTCCTGGCCGAGGTACGGCGTGAGGTCGCGGACGCGGCGCAGCTCGATGAGCGAGGCCGGGAGGAAGCCGCGGAGGCCGATGTCGACGATGAGCCCGCCCTTGACGACCTCGATGACCGAACCGGTGACGACACCGTCGGACTCCTTGATCTTCTCGACGTCGCCCCACGCACGCTCGTACTGCGCGCGCTTCTTGGAGAGGATCAGGCGACCCTCCTTGTCCTCCTTCTGCAGGACGAGGGCTTCGACGCTGTCGCCCACGTTGACGACCTCGGAGGGGTCGACGTCGTGCTTGATGGAGAGCTCACGCGAGGGGATGACGCCCTCGGTCTTGTAACCGACGTCGAGGAGGACCTCGTCGCGGTCGATCTTCACGACGGTGCCTTCGATGAGGTCTCCGTCGTTGAAGAACTTCAGAGTCTTTTCGACCGCGGCAAGAAAGTCTTCAGCAGACCCGATGTCGTTGATCGCGACCTGCTTGGTTGCCTTTTCGGTCGTTGCGGTTGTCATTAAGGGATGCTCCAGGATGGATGGGTATCGGGCGGCGGGCACCGACACGCCCGAGGGCGTGACGCGGTGGTGACCACTGCGGAGGTGGTGGGGATGCCGTGACCGGGAGGAGCTCGAGAGCCCGGACCGTGGTCCCGGATCTCCAGCGCACCGTGGGCACGGCGGCGCCACGAAGGTGACGTCCCAGACTATCGAACCGACCGGGGTGAGAGCAATCTCGAAGGGCCCCGTTCCGCGTGTCCTGGCGGATTCCATCGGTCGGCCTCCGCCCCGCGGAGGTCAGGCCCCGGCGCTGAGGCTCGCGCGGAGGGTGTCGAGCCCGACACCGCCGAGATCGAGGGCGCGACGGTGGAACGACGCGAGCGAGAAGTCCGCCCCGTCGCGCGCGCTCGCCTCGTCCCGCAGCTCCTCCCAGATCCGCTGGCCGATCTTGTAGGAGGGCGCCTGGCCGGGCCAGCCGAGGTAGCGGTTGACCTCGAAGCGGACGAAGGCGTCGTCCATGTTGACGTTCGCGCGCAGGAAGGCGAGGGCGGACTCGGCCGTCCAGACGTCGGACGAGCCGGGCATCCGCTTCTGCAGGTGCACGCCGATGTCGATGACGACGCGGGCGGCGCGCATCCGCTGCCCGTCGAGCATCCCGAGGCGGTCGGCCGGGTGGTCCAGGTAGCCGAAGCGCTCCATCAGCCGCTCGGCGTAGAGGGCCCAGCCCTCGGCGTGCCCGGAGCTGCCGGCGAGCTGGCGGCGCCAGGTGTTGAGGCTCGCGCGGTTGTAGACGGCCTGACCCACCTGCAGGTGGTGACCGGGGACGCCCTCGTGGTAGACGGTCGTCAGCTCGCGCCAGGTGGCGAACTCGGTGACGCCCGGCGGGACGGACCACCACATCCGGCCCGGGCGGGAGAAGTCGTCGCTCGGGCCGGTGTAGTAGATGCCGCCCTCCTGGGTCGGCGCGATGCGGCACTCGAGGCGGCGGAGCTCGTCCGGGATGTCGAAGGCGGTGCCCGCGAGCTCGCTCACGGCCCGGTCGCTGGTCTCCTGCATCCAGCGCTGCAGCGCGTCGACGCCGTGCAGGGTGCGGGCGGGATCGGTGTCGAGGTGCGCGATCGCCTCGGCGACACTCGCGCCGGGCAGGATCTCGCGGGCGATCGCCTCCTGCTCGGCGGTCATCCGCGCGAGCTCCTCGATCCCCCACTCGTAGGTCTCGTCGAGGTCGACCACCGCGCCGAGGAAGCGGCGCGACTGCAGCGCGTAGTGCTCGCGGCCCACCGCGTCCTGCTCCGTCGCGGCCGGGGCGAGCTCGGTGCGGAGGAACCGGGCCAGGCCGCCGTAGGCCGCGGAGGCGCGACGGGCGCCCTCCTCGAGCCGCAGCGAGAGGGATGCGGGCAGCGATCCGGTGGCCGGAGCCGCGTCGGCGGCCAGGGCGGCGAAGAACCCCCGTGGGCCGGCGATCGTCTCGGCCTGCTCGGCGACGAGGCCGACCTGGCGGCGCGCCGGCGTCACTCCCGCGCCGATGCCCGCGCGGAGGGTCTCCGCGTAGCCGGCGAGCGCGGCCGGGACCGCGAGGAGCCGCTCCGCCACGTCCTCCCAGTCGCTCACGGAGTCGGTCGGCATCAGGTCGAAGACGTCGCGCAGCTCCTGCGCGGGCGAGGCGATCACGTTCAGATCGCGCAGCGGCAGCTGCGCCGCGTGCGCCTCGAGCGACAGCCGCAGGTCGGCGCCGAGGTCGGCGACCGTGACGGCGTCGACGGCGTCGACCGGCACGGCGGACTCGAGCTCGGCCAGCGCGGCGGCCGTCGCCGTCCGCGCCCGCTCCACGCCCTCCGGCGACAGGTCGCCGAGGCGGCGGTTCGCCTCGGCGCGGCCGATCGAGGTGCCGAGGGTGGGCTCGAGCTCGACGAGGGTGTCGACCCACCGCTCGGCGACGAGGTCGACGGCGGTGGGCTCGCGGGAGATGTCGGAGGTCATGCCTTCGAGCCTAGCCAGCGGCCCGGAACGTCCCGATCGGGCGGGCGCCGCGCGACGTCAGTGCGCCGCGACGTCCCAGTCGGAGCCGTGGCCGACCTGCACCTCGAGCGGGACGGAGAGATCGACCGCGCCGGCCATCCGCGCGCGGACGACCTCCTCGAGCACGTCCTCCTCGCCGGGAGCCACGTCGAAGATGAGCTCGTCGTGCACCTGCAGCAGCATCCGCGACTCCAGGCCCTTCTCGCCGATGTCGGCCTGGACGCCGATCATCGCGATCTTCATGATGTCGGCGGCGGATCCCTGGATCGGCGAGTTCAGCGCGGCGCGCTCCGCGTTGTCGCGGAGGACGCGATTGCCGCTCTGGAGATCGGGGAAGGGGCGGCGGCGACCGAAGATCGTCTCGGTGTAGCCGGTCTCCCGCGCCTGCTCGACGACCGTGCGGAGGTAGTCGCGGACCGCGCCGAAGCGGACGAAGTAGTCGGTCATCAGCTGCTTCGCCTCGTTGCTGGAGATGCGCAGCTGCTTGGAGAGGCCGAACGCGCTCAGTCCATAGGCGAGCCCGTAGGACATCGCCTTGACCTTGTTGCGCATCGCCGAGGTGACGTCCGACGGCTCGACGCCGAAGATCCGCGCGCCGACGAACCGGTGCAGGTCCTCGCCGCTGTGGAAGGCCTCGATCAGGCCGGCGTCGCCGGAGAGGTGCGCCATGATCCGCATCTCGATCTGCGAGTAGTCGGCGGTGATCAGGGTGCTCGCCTGCTCGCCGTGCACGAACGCGGTGCGGATGCGGCGGCCGACCTCGCTGCGGACCGGGATGTTCTGCAGGTTCGGGTCGTTCGAGGAGATCCGCCCGGTCGCGGTGCCGGTCTGGTCGTAGCTGGTGTGGATCCGGCCGTCGGCGGTGACCGACTTCTCCAGCGTCTCGATGATCTGCTTGAGCTTGGTCGCGTCGCGGTGCTCGAGCAGGAGACCGAGGAACGGGTGCGGGTGCGACTCCTGCAGGTCCGCCAGGGCGGACGCGTCGGTCGTGTAGCCGGTCTTCGTCGCGCGCGTGCGCGGCATCGCCAGCTCCTCGAAGAGCACCTGCTGCAGCTGCTTGGGCGAGCCGAGGTTCATCTCGTGCCCGATCTCGGCGAAGGCGCGGTTCGCGAGGTCCACCGAGGTGGCGGTGAGCTCGCCGCGCAGGCGTGCGAGGACCTCGGCGTCGATCGCGACGCCGGTGAGCTCCATCGTCGCGAGCACCTGCACGATCGGCAGCTCGATGTCGACGAGCACCGAGAGCATGCCCTCGCCGAGCAGCTCGGTCTGCACGCCGACCAGGCGGTGCGCGTACCAGGCCTCGGTCGCGGGACCGATCGGCGGGGCGGTCGGGACGAGCTGGTTCGGGTCGCCCTGGATCATCGCCTCGTCGAGGTACTGCTGGACCTGGGCCGGCAGCGTCGCCGCGTGACCGGTGGGCTGCAGGAGCCACGCCGCGATGCGGGTGTCGAAGGCGAGTCCGGCCACCGGGAGCCCGGCCCGGCGCAGCGCCTTGACCTGCGGCTTGGCGTCGGCGAAGTACTTCGGGGCGTCGCTCGCGAGCCACTCCTCGAGCGCGGTGTAGTCGGGCCGGCCTGCCGCCCAGGGCACGAAGGCCGACTCCGCCTCGACCGACAGGCCGATGCCCTCGAGGCCGCTCTCGCCGAGCTGCACCTGCACGGCGACGGGCACGGTGCCGTTCGCGGAGACCCGGGCGAGCCAGTGCGCGAGCTCCTCGTCGACCAGGTTCCGCACGGCCGGAGCCGCGGTGACGACGGTGTCGCCGGCGAGCGCCTCCGCCGCCCCCTCGACGCCCTCGTCGGCGGCGATCGTGAGCACGCGCTCCTGCAGCGTCCTGAACTCGAGCCGGCTGAAGATCTCGCGGACCGCGTCCGGGTCGATCGGACGGCGGTCGAGGTCGTTCGGGCCGAGCGGCAGCTCGACGTCGGTGATCAGGCGGTTGAGCCGGCGGTTGCGGAGCGCGTTCTCCTTCTGCTCACGCAGCTTCTCGCCGACGACGCCCTTGATCTCGTCGGCGTGGGCGATGATGTCGGCGACGGTGCCGTACTGGTTGACCCACTTGGCGGCCGTCTTCGGGCCGACCTTGTCGACGCCGGGCAGGTTGTCGCTCGTCTCGCCGACGAGCGCCGCGATCTCGGGGTACTGGTGCGGTTCGACTCCGTACTTCTCGAAGACCTTGTCGCGGTCGTAGCGGGTGAGCTGCGAGACGCCCTGGGTCGACGGGTAGAGCAGGGTGACGTCGGGAGTGACCAGCTGGATGGTGTCGCGGTCTCCCGAGACGACCAGCACGCGGAAGCCCGCCTCGGCGCCCTGGCGGGCGAGCGTGGCGAGGATGTCGTCGGCCTCGAAGTCCTCCTTCGAGACGGTGCGGATGTTCATCGCGTGCAGCGCCTCCTCGAGGAGGGGGACCTGGCCCTTGAACTCGGGCGGGGTCTCGCCGCGGGTGCCCTTGTACTCCGGGTACTCGCGGGTGCGGAACGAGTAGCGGGAGATGTCGAAGGCGACGCCGAGATGCGTCGGCTTCTCGTTCTTCAGCAGCAGGATCAGCATCGACAGGAAGCCGTGGATGGCGTTCGTGTGCTGCCCGTCGCGGGTCTGGAAGCTGTCGACCGGGAGGGCGTAGAACGCCCGGAACGCGAGCGAATGACCGTCGATGAGCAGGAGGGTAGGCTGTTCCGGATCTGACACAGGGCAAGACTACACAGCGCCTCCGACACCGGTTCGGGCCCGGTCCCGCCCGTCGGCGGAGGGCCTCCGGGAGGCCCAGCACGAGGAGCACCGTGACCGAATCCGCCCCCGCCGCCGCGACCGCCGCCCCCTGGGTCCGCCCGCCCGCCCTCGACCTCGAGGCGCACATCGGGCGCGGCATGGGCGAGCTCGCCGAGCGGATGGGCATCGTCTGGCACGAGCTCACCCCCGAGCACTCGGTCGCGTCGATGCCCGTCGAGGGCAACCGCCAGCCGGTCGGCATCCTGCACGGCGGCGCGCACGTCGTCCTCGCCGAGTCGATGGGCTCGATCGCCGCGAACGTGCACGCCGGCGCGGGACGCCTCGCGATGGGCATCGAGCTGAACGCGAGCCACAGCCGCTCGATCACCCACGGCCACGTGATCGCCACCTGCGACGCCATCCACCTCGGCTCCACCCTCACCACCCATGAGATCGTCGTCCGCGACGAGCAGGGCCGCCGCCTCAGCACCGTCCGCATCACGAACATCCTCCGCGACGCGCGCTGACCGCTCCGCTCAGTCCGCACCGGGGACGACGGCGACGACGACGGAGCCGAGCACGAGGACCGTGCCCGCCGCCGCGACGAGGGGCTTCGGCGAGTCCACGGCGACCGCCAGGAGCGCCCCCGCGAGAGCGACCGTCACCTCCGCCGAGCACGCGACGACCATCGGTCGCGCCGCCGTGCGCTCCAGCAGCCACGAGTCCTCGACGGCCGGGAAGGCTCGGGGCAGGAGCGCGAGGAGGGAGACGACGACCGGGAGGACCACCAGCGGCGGTGTCCGCCCCAGCTCCGGCAGGCAGGCGCCCAGCATGAGCTCGAGCACGACGGTCGCCGTGACGAGCAGCAGTCCGAGCCTGGACCGGGACGCGCGCCGGATCGACTCCCGTGATCGGTTCGCAGGGTGCAACGATCGACTCCCCCGTCTGAGGACGGGTCCTGCACCCGTGCCTCGTCCGTTCTAGCGGCGGCCCGCCTCGGCCGTACCGCCCTGTCGTCGGACGTGAGCTGAATGGCGCGGGCCGCCCGCGGGCCGGCGGACGACGGGCTCCGCTAGGGCGTGCCCGCGCCGCCGACCCCGGCCGCGCAAGCGCGACAGGCGCCTCGGGCTCGGGGCCCGCGGACGAGGTTCAGCTCAGCGCTCGCGAGGCCGTGAGCGCGAAAGCAGTTCCGAGCACGAGCACGAGCCCGGCGGCGACGAAGGACGGCACGGGCGACCCGACGGCGGCCGACATCGTCCAGCCGATCAGCGCGGTGCCGAGCTCTGCGGCGAACACTGCGCGCGTCGGTCGCCGGGCGGAGCGCTCGAGGAGGCGCGACCCCTCGACGAGCGGAATCATCCGCGGAACGAGAGCCAGGAGAACGAGCAGGAGAGGGAAGGGCACCTCCACTGCGCCTCCCCAGGATCCGGAAGACGGAGCGTCGACGACGAGGAGGACAGCGAGCGCCACTGCGAGGACGAGGATCCCCGCTCTCGATCGGGGCAGGCCCCACGGCGACGAGGAGCGAGTCGAAGTCGGATCCGTCTGCTCATTCCTTGCAGGGCTCGAAGGGCGTGATGCCACTACCGCGCGGAGGGAGTGGCGGATCGGCCGTCGGCACTGTCGCATCGATCACCGACCGTGCGCCGCACCCGACCTGCGTACTTTGTAGCAAGGTCAGGCACGCGGAGAGACAGCTGTCGCTCCGCGCCGGTCCTCGCGCGACGAGGACCGCGAGAGGCGACGAGGACGAGCGCGCTCTCGGTGGAGATGCGGGAAGCCGGCCTTCGTCCGACACGAGACGGACCGACTGCTCGACGTCGCCCGCGGAGCGCGCCGCGGCGGGTCCGCAAGCCCCCGCCGCGGCGGAGCGGGCGACCTAGGCTCGGGGCGTGACCTTCCGCGATCTGCTGCGCTCCCTGCCGTCCATGCCCTCCGAGCTGCCCGACTTCGATGCTGAGGCGGCTCCGGCCGACCCGGTCGAGCTGTTCGGGCAGTGGCTGGAGGCGGCGAAGGACGCCGGCCAGCTCCTCCCCCACGGCGCGACGCTGTCGACCGCCGACGCCGACGGGACCGTCTCGGCGCGGGTGCTCGTGCTGCGCGACATCGACGACGCCGGCTGGGCGTTCTCGACCCACGCCTCCAGCCCCAAGGGGCGCGCGATGGCGGCGAACCCGCACGCTGCCCTGACCTTCTTCTGGCCGGTGCAGGGCCGGCAGGTCCGGGTGGAGGGCCGCGTCGAGCGCGCGTCCGCCGAGGAGTCGAAGAAGGACTTCCAGCGGCGCTCGGAGGCGGCGCGCACGGCGCTGCTGGTCGGCCGGCAGAGCGAGCCGATGAAGCGCGCCGAGGACTTCGACCTGGTGACGCTGCAGACCGGCGTCGCCGTCGCCTGCTCCCCCGCGACGCTCGACCGCGACTGGGCCGTCTACCGCGTCGTGCCCGAGCGGATCGAGTTCTGGCAGGGCTCGACCAGGGCGGAGCAGGACCACAGCCGCCTGCTGTACAGCGCGACGGGCGCTGCGGGGGCGACGAACGCGGGAACGACGGAGGCGGGCGGCTCCCCGTGGGAGCGCACCCGCCTCTGGCCGTGACGGCGCGGCCCTCGGACCGCCGCCGCCCTACTTCTTGGGGCTGAGCTGCTCGATGATCGCCTGGGCGACGTCGTGCATGGTGAGGCGGCGGTCCATCGACGCCTTCTGGATCCAGCGGAACGCCTCGGGCTCGGAGAGGCCCATCTTCTCGTTGAGCAGGCCCTTGGCGCGGTCGACGAGCTTGCGGGTCTCGAAGCGCTCGACCATGTCGGCGACCTCGGCCTCGAGGGTGAGGATCTGGGCGTAGCGGGAGAGGGCGATCTCGATCGCCGGCAGCAGGTCGTTCGGCGTGAACGGCTTGACCACGTAGGCCAGCGCGCCGGCCTCGCTCGCGCGCTCGACCAGCTCCTTCTGGCTGAACGCGGTCAGCAGGACGACCGGAGCGATGTGCGCCTTCGAGAGGCGCTCGGCGGCGGAGATGCCGTCGAGCTGGGGCATCTTCACGTCCATGATCACCAGATCGGGGCGCAGCTCGGTGGCGAGGGCCACGGCCGTCTCGCCGTCGCCCGCCTCACCGACGACCTCGAAGCCGTTGTCGCGGAGGATCTCCACGATGTCCATGCGGATGAGCGATTCGTCCTCTGCGACGACGACCCGACGGGGTGCGGTCTGCGGAGTTTCCTGGTCTGTCACGCCGAAGAGCCTACGGTATTCTCGACAGGCTCGTGATGAGCCGGTGTGGCGGAATGGCAGACGCGGGGCACTCAAAATGCTCTGTCCGAGAGGGCTTGTGGGTTCGAGTCCCACCACCGGTACCGCAGGCGCCCCGCGCGCGTCGCCGCTTCGCTAGCGTCGTCGGATGGACCATTCCTCGGCGGCCTGGCCGCTCTTCTCCCTCGTGCTGCGCACGCCGCGCCTCGAGCTGCACCCGGTCCGCGACGCCGATCTGCCGGCCCTCGCCGCGGCCGCCGTCGCCGGGATCCACGAGCCCGGCCGCTCGCCGTTCCCCGCGGCCTGGGCCGAAGTGCCTGCCGAGCAGCTGCCCGCCGATCTCGCCCGCTACCAGTGGTCGCTCCGTGCAGCGACGCGGCCGGACTCCTGGCGCGTGGCCTTCGCGATCGTCGAGGACGGCGCGGTGATCGGCTGCCAGGACCTGCTCGCCGACGAGTTCGCGGCGCGGCGCACCGTCTCCTCCGGCTCGTGGCTCACGCGCGCGGCGCAGGGGCGCGGTCTCGGCCGGGAGATGCGGGCGGCGGCCCTCCTGCTCGCCTTCGACCACCTCGGTGCGGAGGTGGCGGAGAGCAGCGCGCTGGCGTGGAACACGGCGTCGATCCGGGTGTCGACCGGGCTCGGCTACGAGCCCAACGGCACGCATCGCACGGTCGGCGCCGACGGAGTGGCGGTCGAGGAGATCCGGTTCCGCGTCACGCCCGAGACGCTCCGCCGCCCGGAGTGGGAGCTCGAGGTGTCCGGTCTCGAGGCGGCCCGTGCGCTCCTGATCGCCGAGCCGGCGGCGGACTCCTAGCGAGAGACCGACCGGGCCGAGCCGCTCAGAACTCCGCGAGGCTCCCGCGCAGACCGCCCCCGGGGTACTCCCGCCGCAGGATCCCGCGGCGGCGCAGGATCGGCACCAGCTCGTCGAGCATCCGGTGCAGCGTCACCGGGTGGAAGTCACCGGAGAACGCGAAGCCGTCGTTGTCCGCGTCGTCGCCGAGCTCCTGGACGAAGTCGGCGACCTCCTCCGCGGTGCCCACCACGCCGCTGCGATCGGCGATCAGCCCGAGCCGCGCCTTGGCGGTGAGCAGGGCGCGCAGCGGGGCGTCGGCATCGGCACCGCCGTAGAGGCCGGCGATGCTGCCGCGCGAGACGTGCTCGCCGAAGACCGACGGGTCGACCGGGCGGTCGAGGTCCAGCGCGGTCAGGTCGGTCTCGAGGTCGCTCGACCAGGCGGCCGCCGCGGTGAGCAGCGCCGCGTCGTCGGGGTGCGCGGAGGCGTCGACGAGGCGCTGCGCCTCCTCCCGGCTCGAGACGATGATCGGCTTGAAGACGAACAGGATCGTGAGGTCGTCGGGGTTCCGGCCGTGCGCGGCGGCCGCGGCGCGAGCCCGCTCGCGGTAGGCGCGGACCGTCGCGGTGTCGAGCGAGGCGAGGGCCAGCTGGATCTTGGACTGCGCGCCGGCGAAGTCGATGCCGCGCGGCGAGCCGCCGGGCGAGACGATGACCGGCTCGCCCGGGCCGGCGGCGGCCCCCGCCGAAGACCCGGTGCCGAACGGCAGCGCGTTCAGCGGGCCGTCGAAGGAGTAGTGCGTCCCGCGGTGGTGCAGGGCGTGCAGCCGGTCGCCGTCGGCGAAACGGCCGGTCGCCTCGTCCTGGATCAGCGCGCCGTCGTCCCAGCTGCGCCAGAGCTCGCGCAGCGAGTCGAGCCACTCGTGCGCGCGGTCGTAGGCGCCGTCGTGCGGCAGCGGCTCGAGGCCGAAGTGCCGGCTGCTGCCGACGTCGGTCACCACGTTCAGGCCGAGGCGCCCGCCGCTGAGGTGCTGGAGCGTGGCGAACTGGCGGGCCGCCTGGTACGGGCTGTAGGCCATCGGATTGACGGTCGGCGCGACGCCGAGGTGCTGCGTCGCCTCGAAGAGCGACGGCGCGAGCAGCAGCGGGTCGTGCTTGGGCCCGCCGTAGGCGCGGCGGATGCGGAGGTCGAGGGTGCCGGCGTTCCCGAGCGAGAGCGCGTCCTCGATGATGACCAGGTCGAAGCCGGCCTGCTCGAGCTCGCGAGCGCTGCGCCGGTAGACCTCCGCCGTCGTCCAGGAGTGGTCCCACTCCCAGCCGGGCTGCCCCCAGGCCTGCGGCCCGAAGCCGCGGGAGAGGAACCAGGCGAAGTGCTGCGGCCGGCTCACGACGCCTCCGCCAGCACGAGCGGCCGGACGGCCGCGGCGCGCAGCCCGAGCTCGAGGTCGGCGAGGAGGTCCTCGACGTCCTCGATGCCGATGGAGAGCCGCAGCAGACCGGGGCCGATCCCCGCGGCCTCGAGCTGCTCGGCGGTGCGGCCGACGTGCGTGGTCGAGGCCGGGTGCAGCACGAGCGAGCGGACGTCGCCGAGGTGGGTCATCCGGGTGAAGAGGCCGAGCGCGTCGGAGAAGCGGCGCGCCGCCTCCTCCCCGCCGTGCAGCGTGAAGGAGAAGACCGAGCCCTGCCCGTGCGGCAGCAGGCGGCGGGCGAGCGCGTGCGAGGGGCTGGAGGCGAGTCCGCTGTAGTCGACGCCCGCGACCTCGGGCCGCTCCTCCAGCCAGCGCGCGACGGCGAGGGCGCTGCGCGACTGGTGGCGGACCCGCAGCGACAGCGTCTCGAGGCCCTGCTCGAGCAGGAAGGCGGTGAGCGGCGAGACGGTCGGACCCATCCGGCCGGCGACGACGTGGCGGGCGTAGTCGGCGAAGGCGCGCTCGGGGTCGCCACCGCGCTCGATCGCGGTGGCGAGGTGCGGGTACTGCGGCGTGCGCCAGTCGAAGCGGCCGCCGTCCACGATCACCCCGGCGATCACGGCGCCGTGCCCGGCCAGGAACTTGCTCGCCGAGTGCACGACGATGTCGGCTCCGTGCTCGAGCGGGCGGAGGAGGTACGGGGTCGCGAAGGTGTTGTCGACGACGACGGGGACACCGGCGCGGTGCGCGACCTCGGCGACGAGCCGGACGTCCACCACATCGTTGCGCGGATTCGGGATCGACTCGATCAGGACGGCGCGGGTGCGCGGGGTGATCGCGGCGGCCCAGGCGAGCGGGTCGTCGGCGTCCTCGACGAACGTGGCGCCGACGCCGAGGCGGGCGAGGTTCTCCAGCAGGAGGTTGCGGGTGCCCTCGTAGAGGCTCGCGGCGGCGACCACGTGGTCTCCGGCCGAGGCGAGCGCGAGCAGGGCGACCGAGACGGCCGCCTGACCGCTGCCGACCAGGAGCGCCGCCTCGCCGCCCTCGAGGGCGGCGAGGCGGCGCTCGACGGCGTCGGTGGTCGGGTTGCCGACCCGCGTGTAGGTGTAGCCGTCCGCGCCGGCGAAGCGGTCGCGCGCCTCGTCGAAGGAGTCGAAGCTGAAGCCGGCCGTGAGGTAGATCGGGGTGCGCCGCGCGTGCAGCGCGTCCTCGACCGCTCCGGCGTGCAGCTGCCGGGTCGAGAAGCCCCAGCCGTCCTCGCTCGCGTGCCCGTGCCGTGCCATGATCCGCCTCCCTCGTGCCCGCCCTCCGGCAGTGGGCACCACCGTGGCAGAGGAGGAGGGCGGCGCGTCGGGCGGTTACCCGGCGTTACGACGGAGCCGCCGGATCCGCCGGAGCGTCACCAGAACATCGTCCCCGGCGCGCCCTTGAACGGTCCGACCACGCGGGAGGTGATCCAGCCGCCGTAGAAGTCCCCCGGCTGCGGCTGCACGGTCTCGCCGTCGACGGTGCAGGAGTCCATCCGCCCCGGGTAGAGCGCGACCCTGTCGACGAGCTGCTCGAAGCCCGGCATCGGCTCGGGGTAGATCCAGCCGGCCGCCTCGGCGACCGCTGCGCCGCCGCGGACCGTCAGGTAGGAGGCCGCGCCCTTGAACTCGCAGATGCTGCGACCGGGGGCGGGCTCGAGCGCGCCGTCGGCGAACGCGCTGCGCGGCAGGTAGTAGACGGGCGGGTGGCTGGTCTCGAGGACGCGGAACGCCTCCCGGGTGTCGGCGACGACGACGCCGCCGAGCCGGACCACGACGTGCTCGGCGGTCGGCTCGACCCTGGGCGGTCGCGGGTAGTCCCAGACGGATTCCTGTCCCTCGGCGGGGGGTGTGCGCTTCATCCGGCCCACGCTACGCGGGCGGGCGGCGGCGCCTCTCCCGCTCCCAGGCGATGCGCGGCCGGGCACGTCGGAGGTCCGCGGATCACCGCCGGGACGGCACGGGGTCGCCGCGGTCGCGTAACGTCGACCTTGCGCCGGAATCCCGAGACCGCGCGCAGAAGGATTACACGCGTGCCCGAAGAATGCATCCACGGTCTGGACATCGCTCTCTGCGACGTCTGCTCCCCCGCCAAGCTCCCCGAGCCGCAGGGCCGCACCCGGGCTCCGGTGCGCGTGCCCGGCACGTCCCGCGCGGCCACCGCTCGCGCCGCCGCCCGCGGCACCGCCCGCGAGAAGCCGCTCCCGCAGGTGGACATCACCGCGCAGCGCATCTACCACGTGACCCACCTCGACAACCTCGAGGCGATCGTCGCCGCCGGCGCCGTCCTGGCCGACCAGAACCTCGAAGGCCGCCCCGCGGTCGACGTCAGCGCCGAGACGACCCGCGAGCACCGCCGCGCCGTCCAGGTCAAGGACGGCGTCAGCGTCGCCGGCTACGTCCCGTTCTTCCTCTCCCCCGACGCCGCGCTCTGGGCCGACCTCCGCGGCGACCGAGTGCTCCCGCACTGGTCGCCTCGCGCGCACACCACCACCGCGTCGCAGTTCGTCGTCCTGGTGGGCTCGCTGTCCTCCGCGCCCGTGCTGAGCGACGGCGACGCGTCGCACGTGCTCACCCGCTTCACCGAGGGCGACGCGCTCGTGCGCACCTTCGCGCGGCTCCTCGTCGACGAGCCCGCCCTGCGCAGCGCCGAGGCGCTCGTGCCGGACCGCTTCCCGATCGAGGAGATCGCCGTCGTCGGCGTGCCGTCGGTCACCATGAAGAACAAGGTCAAGGCGATGTTCGAGAACAGCGGGGCCACTCCCCGTGTCGCGGTCTATCCGCCCTGGTTCCACCCGGTCGCCGAAGAGGAGTGACGCGCCGGAGTGACGCTGCGGAGTGACGCGGCGGAGCCGGCCGGAGCGGTCGGCTCCTACGCCCCCTCGAGCAGGTCGAGCCGGTCGGCGAGGTAGCGCTCGAGCGGCATGAGTCCCTGCTCGCCGAGGCCGGGTGCCCAGCGGACCACCACCCGTGCGCCGCGGAGCGACAGCGGCTCCTGACCGGCGGTGAGGCTCTCGGCGTCGATCGCCAGGCGGCGCCAGCCGTGGTTGACGATCTCGCCCTCCTGGAAGGGTCCGTCGAAGGCGGCCTTCCGGATCTCCCGGCGCGCCTCCTGCGACTCCGACTGGTTGTTGGCGTGCAGCGGGGCCACGGAGCGGGTCACTGAGCCGGTCGCGAAGACGTCGCCGTCGTGCCCGAGCAGCAGGACGCCGAGTCGCCAGGCCCGGGTGACCGGGGCCATCACGGGCGCGCGGCGGAAGCCGAGGATCGCGCGCGGCCGGCGGAGCTCGGCGAGGGCCTGATCGGGCACACCGCGGAGCTCGAGCTCGACGACGGTCTGCGCGAGCAGCTCCTGCAGCGCGGCGGCGGCGCTCGTCGCCTCGTCCGATGCCGTCATCGACCGCGCTCCCGTCCGCTCCCCTGCGCGCGACCGCGTCCGGCCGGCTCCACCAGCCTAGGACGGCTGACGGCGGCGGCGAGCCGGGGTGCGGAGACGCCGACGGCGCGCCCGCCCCGGAGGGTGGACGCGCCGTCGGGGCGGATCAGATCGCCGAGGCGAGGACCTCGTCGAGCTTCGCGGAGGCCTCCTCGTCGGTGGCCTTCAGCGCGAGCGAGAGCTCCGAGACCAGGATCTGGCGGGCCTTCAGCAGCATGCGCTTCTCGCCGGCCGAGACTCCGCCGGCCTGCTCGCGGCGCCACAGGTCGCGGACGACCTCGCTGACCCGGTAGACGCTGCCGCTCGCCATCTTCTCCTGGTTCGCCTTGAACCGGCGCGACCAGTTGCTGGCCTCCTCGGCCACGTCGCTGCGGAGCACGTCGTAGACGGCCTGCACGCCGGCGTCGTCGATGATCTCGCGGACCCCCACGAGCTCGGCGTTCTCGACGGGCAGGGTGATCGTGAGCTCGCTGGTGTGCACGTTCATCGTCATGAACGTCTTCTCGACGCCCTTGACCGAGCGCTTCTCGAGCCCAGTGATCGTCACCGCTCCGTGGTGCGGGTAGACCAGGGTCTCGCCGACCTCGAATGTCATCATGTCGTGCCTTTCATCGTGGGGCGTGGTGGGAGGGAGGAGGAGTCCGGGGCCCGCAGCGGCGCGTCGGCCAGCCAGGGCGGGAGGAGCGCGACGAGCTGCTCGACGAGCTCCTCGTCGGTGCCGTCGAGTCCGCCTGCGAGCCAGGCGCCGACCACGGCGAGCACGCCGCCGGCCGCGAAGGTCGCCGTCAGCTCGGGGTCGACGCCGGCCGGGGCGTCGACGCGGGCGAGCACCTCGCGGTGGAGGGCGAGCACGGTGTCGAGGACGGCGTCGTCCGAGGCGACCCGGGCCGAGGCGCGGGCGCGGAGCCGGGCGTGGAAGGCGTGCCGGTCGACCAGCCGGTCGACGAGGCGGACGTAGCCGCGGCGGAGCGCGCGGGCGCCGGTGCGGTCCGCGGGGTCGGGAGCGGCGACGTCCGCGACGACGAGGTCCTCGCGCAGGAGGGCGGAGGCGACAGCGGCCGCGTCCTCGAAGTGCGAGTAGAACGAGCTGCGGCTGATGCCGGCCTCGCGGACGATGTCGCTGACCGCGATGCCCTCGGCACGGCCGCCGTCGGTCTGCATGACGAGCCGCTCGACCGCGTCGAAGACCCGGCGGCGGGTGCGGCGCGTGCGCGGATCGGCCGACGCGGGCCCCGGGGTGACGGGTGCCTCCACTCCGTGCGGAGAGGCGGCTCGAGCGGAAGACATCCCCGGCAGTCTACCACTTCCCGGACAGGTGTTCGGAAAACCCGGCGAACTGGTGTGCCGGTCGACTCCCGCTCGCGAGAAGCGGTTCGGCACGCGGGATCCGGTGGATCCGTCGTGCCCGACGCGTTTCAGCGAGCCGGAGGCGTGCGCGGCTGCTCGCGCCATCACCTGTGGCACGCGGAACCGGCCTCGGCACGCGGAGACCAGCAGGTACGGCGAGCCGAGCGTCATTCCGCGAGCCGAACCTGCCCGCGGCTACTCCCCCACCACCTCCGGCTCGCGAGACCGCCTTCGGCACGCGGGAACGAGCCGATCCGACGTGCCGGACGTGAATCCGCGAGCCGAACGGGTACGCGGCCACTCCCCGCACCACCTCCGGCTCGCGAAACCGGCTTCGGCGCGCGGGAACGCGCCGATCCGACGTGCCGGACGTGATTCTGCGAGCCGACCGGGCAGTCGGCTGCTCCACGCGCCACCTCCGGCTCGTGGAAGCGGGTTCGGCACGCGGGGACGAGCGGATCCGGCGTGCCGGGAGCGATTCCGTGAGCCGGAAGTGCGTGGAATGGGCCGCGGCAGAACGGCGGAGTCCGAGCCCGGGTCAGCTCGCGGCGGTGCGGGTCGCGGCGAGGCGGCCGAGGCGGGTGCGGGCGGCGCGCTCGCTGGGTGAGACGCGGCCGAGGTACAGCTCGAGGGAGCGCATCAGCAGGCGGGTCGCGGTGATCGCAGGCCACCACGGGCGGCGGAGGCCGAGGAGGCGGCGCACCTCGGGCGACAGCGATGCGGTGGCCCCGGCGAAGAGCAGCGGGTAGATCAGCCCGGCCTCCCCGGGGAGCTTCACCGTCCGGAGGAACTCGACCGCCTCGTGCACCCGCTCGTCGGGACGCAGCTCGCCCGCGAACCCGGCCAGCTGCTCGCGCAGCTCGGCGACGCTCTCGGGCGGGTTCTCCACCCCGAGCAGGCGGCCCGACGCGGCCCACTCGCGGACGTAGGCGTCGGCACCGCCCGGGATCGGGCCGCCCCAAAGCTCGTGCGCGCCGAGGAACGCGTCGGTGAAGGCGTCGTGCACCCAGAGCAGCAGCCGCGGATCCTGCGCCGAGTAGTGCCGCTCGACGTCGGTCGCGTCCTGGTAGGTGCCGACGATCCGCTCGTGCACGCCGGTCACCCAGCGGGCGGCTCCGGAGGCGGTGGCGGTGTCGCCGAAGCTGGTGGTGAGCACCCAGCGCACGGTGTTGTCGAGGCGGCCCATCGGGTCCTCGCGGTAGCGGGAGTGGTCGTGCACGCCGGCCATCGCGCCCGCGTGCAGCGTCTGCATCAGCAGGGCGCGGACGCCGGCGACCATCGTCGGCATCGCGCCGTTGACGGCCCAGACGGCGCTGCCGGGGCCGAAGAGGCCCGCGTCGTCGCCCGTCTCGAGGGCGGCGACCCAGTCGGGGCGGGGGCGGGGACGGCGTCGACTCATCCATCGAGTCTGCGCTCGGATCCTGGGTGCGACCGTCTCTTCCCTCACTCCGCCAGGGGTGCTACAGGGCAGGAGGTTCCCGGGCCGCCGGGCTCGTCCGAGGTCCTCGGATCACGCCGGGGGTGCCGGGCCCGCCTCACTCCCCCAGCAGCTCGCGCAGGTCGTCGGCGGTGAGCGCCTGGGCGAACAGCTCGCCCTCGTCGAGGACGGCCGTGCTCAGGCGCGCCTTGCGCTCCTTCAGCCGGACGATCTTCTCCTCGATCGTGTCCTTCGCCACCAGCCGGTAGACGTTGACCCGGCGCTCCTGGCCGATCCGGTGCGCGCGGTCCACCGCCTGGGCCTCGGCGGCGGGGTTCCACCAGGGGTCGAGGATGAAGACGTGGTCGGCCTCGGTCAGCGTGAGCCCGGTCCCGCCCGCCTTCAGGCTGATCAGGAACACCGGCGCGGCTCCGGAGCGGAACTCGTCGATCACCGCACCCCGGTCGCGGGTGGAGCCGTCGAGCTGCACGAACGGGATCCCCCGCCGCCGCAGCCGCTCGGCCGCGCGCTCCAGGTACGAGGTGAAGGTGCTGAAGACGAGCGCCCGGCGCCCCTCCGCCAGCACGTCGTCGAGCTGCTCGATCAGCGCGTCGAGCTTGGCCGAGGGCACGTGCCGGTACGCGGGATCGACCAGCGAGGCGTCCAGGGCGAGCAGGCGGAGCAGCGTGAGCGAGCGGAACACGGTGAAGCGCTGGCGGTCGAGGTCGTCGACCAGCCCGAGGAGCTTCCGCCGCTCGCGCTGCAGATAGCCGTCGTAGAGCACCCGGTGGCTCGGAGCGAGGGTGACCTCGAGGGTCTGCTCCTGCTTCTCGGGCAGCTCGGGCGCCACCGCCTCCTTCGTCCGGCGCAGCAGGAACGGGCGGATCCGGCGCCGCAGCCGGTCGAGACGCCGCCGCGCTCCCTCGGAGTGCGAGACCGTGCGCCCCGCCGACAGGTCCGGCGAGACGATGCCGACCGGCTCGTCCGCGTGCACGATCGGGCGGGAGAACTCCTCCCGGAAGCGCCGGAGCGACGGCAGGAGACCGGGCGCGGTCAGCGCGAGGACCGCCCACAGCTCGTCGAGCGAGTTCTCGAGCGGCGTGCCGGTGAGGGCGAGGGTGATCGGCGCGCCGACGCCGCGGGCGGCCCGGTGCGCCTGCGAGGACGGGTTCTTCACGAACTGCGCCTCGTCGAGGACGAGGGCCGACCACTGCCGCTCGGCCCACTGCTCACCGGCCAGGCGGAGCACCGCGTAGCTGGTGACCACGACGTCGAGATCGGCCGGCAGGGCGGCGAGGCTGTCGCCGCGCCCCTCGCGGGTGCTGGTCACCGCCGCGATCCGGAGGGAGGGGGCGAAGCGCGCCGCCTCCGAGAGCCAGCCGGGCAGCACCGAGGTCGGCGCGACCACGAGGAACGGCGCGGCGCGGACTCCGGCGGCGCGCGCCTCCTCCACCGCCTGCAGCATCATCGCGAGGGTCTGCAGCGTCTTGCCCAGCCCCATGTCGTCGGCGAGGATCCCGCCGAGCCCATGGCGGCGGCGGTGCACGAGCCAGGAATAGCCCTCGCGCTGGTACGAGCGCAGCTCGCCGGTGAGGCCGGCCGGCGGCTCGACGTCGACCGGCGCACCCGCGGCCAGAGCGTTGTCGAGCAGGACCTTCCAGGCATCGGAGGCGGTGCTCGCGTCGGCGAGCTCGTCCAGCTCCTCCCAGAGCGCGGTCTGGTGCCGGCCGATCCGCGGGCCGGTCTCCCACTCCTCCAGCTCGTCGGCGCGCTGCAGCAGCTCGCGGAGCCGGTCGAGGCCGGGATGCGCGAGCGAGAGGTAGGAGTGGTCCACGAGCCGGATCCGGTCGCCGCCGTTCGCGAGCGCGCGGAACAGCGGGCCGAAGGGGACGCTCGCGTCGCCGATCGTGACGACGACGCCGAGGTCGAACCAGTCGGCGCTCTCGGTGTCGGCCGCGGTGAGAGTGAGCGTGAGCGGTCCGTTGAGCAGCCGGTAGTCGGGCTGCTTCCCCTCGCGCTCGATCCGCACGCCGCCGACGTTCTCGAGGAGCGGCAGCTGCTCGACGACGAAGACCGCCGCCGCCGCGCCGCGCAGGACCGCCGGCCGGTCGACGTCGGGGACGACGTCCGACTGCGCGGCGGCCAGGACCGTCCGGGCGCGGCGGAGGATCGAGTCCTCGAGCGCGTCGTCGCCGCCCCCGTCGAGCTCGCGCGCCCGGTCGGGGCTGCGCCGCCAGTGGAAGCCGACGCGGACGACGCGGCGCGGCTCGAACGAGACGGTGCAGACCAGCCGGGGCGGCTTGGGCTCGTCGAGCTCCATCCCGGCGTCCGCGCCCCGCACAGCGACGCGGCCGCGCAGGGTCGGCAGGTGCTCCGCCAGGAACTCGGCGACGTCCTCCGCCGGGATGCCCGTCGGCTCGGGATGGCGGAGCAGCCGCAGCTCCTCGTCGTCGAGCGGCTGCGGGGTCGGCGCGAGCAGCAGCGCGGTCGGGTCGACGGACTCCACCAGGTAGACGCCGTGCCGGGCGATGGGCCTCGCGGCCTCGAGCGGGCGCTCGCCGGCGTCGAGCCGGAGGACGGGGGTGAGCTCCAGGGCGCCCGCCAGCTCGGAGGCGACCAGGGCGACGTGCGCCGAGGCGGAGCGCGCGAGAGCACCCGCGCCGGTGGTCAGCAGCGGAATGCGCAGGCCCTCCGCTTGCTCGAGCAGGCGCCAGAGCAGCGGGCTCTCGTAGTCGTCGAGGTGGATCCAGTCCGGATCCTGGCCGAGGTGCACGGTGCGGGTGGCCCGGTGCAGCGCGGCGAACTCGGCGAACCAGCGCTGATGCGCCGGATCCAGCGAGAGCCGGTGGGTCTGGAAGTTCAGCGACTTCCAGGTGAGGGTCGTCCGGTTCCAGGCGCCGCCGCGGCCGGGCACGACCGGGCGGGTGGCGAGGCGGTGGTCGTCGCGCTCGGCGGGGTCGTAGGTCGCGGCGGTGACGCGCTCGCTCGTCGGCGCGCGCCACGGGTCGTCGGCGCGCCGGACGAGGCGGCGCAGCTCGAACTGCAGGCCGATCGGCGTGAGGGTCGGAGTCGGCTCTCCGGGGTCGCCGCCGCTGAGCTCGCCCACGCGGGCGCGCCAGGAGGCGGCGGACTTCTCGGGAGGCATCGCCCCATGCTGTCACGCCGGTCCGACACCGATCCGCGGTCGATGCGGCGCCGGTCGCCGCGCCGGCCCGGGTCAGCGGCAGAATCGGAGGATGAGCAGCAACGACTCCCCCGAGCCCACCGTCCTCGCGATCGGCAGCGACGAGCTGCGCGTGGCGCTGACGACCGCGGGCGCCGAGATGACGTCCCTCCGCGACACCGAGAACCGCGAGTACCTCTGGCAGGCCGGACCCGAGTGGCGCCGGCATGCTCCCGTGCTCTTCCCGATCATCGGGCGGCTGCCGGGCGACACCCTGCACCACGACGGCCGCGACCACCCGATGGGCCAGCACGGCTTCGCCCGCGACCGCGTCTTCGAGCTGGCCGGCGTCGGCGGCGACGAGGCCGTCTTCCGGCTGCGCAGCGACGACGCGACCCGCGCGGTGTTCCCCTTCGACTGGTCGCTGCTGATCGCCTACGCGGTGACCGGATCGACGCTGCGGATCACGCAGACCGTCGAGAACCGCGGCGCGGAGCCGCTCGGCGCCTCGGTCGGCAACCACCCGGCGTTCGCGCTGCCGCTGCCCGGCGCGACCGGTGAGCACCGGATCCGGTTCGCGCAGCCCGAGCCGGAGGGCTTCCGCCGGGCTCCCGAGAACCTGCTCGTCGCCGAGCGCCACCCGGCACCGCTCGAGGACGGCGTGCTCACGGTGGACGACGCGCACTTCGAGGAGGGCGTGCTGATCTTCGACGAGCCCCGCCGCCGCACGCTGACGCTCGAGGCCGACGGCGCGCGCTCGATCGCGGTCGACAGCGGCGACTTCGACGTCGTCGGCGTCTGGAAGCCGGTCGGCGCGCCGTTCGTCTGCATCGAGCCGTGGCGGAGCGTGCCGACGCCGGAGGGCTGGGACGGCGACATCGTCGAGAAGCCGCGGCAGTTCGTGCTCGCCCCGGGCGAGCAGCGCGCCTTCTCCTACAGCATCACGCTCAGCTGAGGCTCCTCGCGCTGCAGCTGCGCGTCGAGGAGCTCGAAGCGGCGGATGATCAGGCCTTCGCGGGTCGCCCATGGGCAGATCACGAGCGTCTCGACGTGCAGCGCCTCCATGGCCGCCTCGGCGACGAGCGCGCCGGCCAGCAGCTGCGGGGCGCGGAGCGTGGAGACACCGGGCAGCGCCGAGCGGTCGGCCGCGCTGATCGCGGCGAGGCGGGAGGACCAGAGCCGCAGGTCGACGAGGTGCAGCTCGCGGCGGGCGAGCGGGCCCGCGGCGCTGGGAGCGGCGCCGGCGATCCGGGCCAGGGAGCGGAAGGTCTTCGAGGTGCCGGCCACGAGGTCGGGGGTGCCGAGGGCGAGGAAGGCGCGGACGGGTTCGGCGAGCACCTCGCGGGCGTGCCGGCGGGCGGCCTTGACGCTCGTGGCGGAGGCGGGGTCGCCGTCGAGGAGGTCGCGGGTGACGCGGCCGGCTCCGAGCGGCACCGAGACGGCGAGCTCGGGCACCTCGTCGACGCCCATCGACAGCTCGAAGGAGCCGCCGCCGATGTCGAGGTCGAGGATCGAGCCGGCGCCCCAGCCGAACCAGCGGCGCACGGCGAGGAAGGTCGCGGACGCCTCGGCCTCGCCGCCGAGCTCCTGGAGGTGCACGCCGGTCTCGGTGCGGACGCGCTCGAGCACCGCGGCGCCGTTGCCGGCCTCGCGGATCGCGGAGGTGGCGAAGGCGAGCAGGTCCTCCGCGCGGTGGCGGCGGGCGACCTCGTGCGCCTCGGCGACGAAGGAGATCAGCTCGCGCTGCCCCTCCTCCGTGATGTCGCCGGCGGCGTCGAGGTACGCGACCAGCGCGAGGCTGCGCTTGTGCGACCGGTACGGCACGGGACGCGCCCCCGGGTGCGCGTCGACGAGCAGCAGATGGACCGTGTTGGAGCCGATGTCGAGCACGCCGAGTCGCATGCCCCCACGCTAGCGCGGCCCGCAGCCGCCCCCGGACCGGCGGCGACGCCCCCCGAGGATCGCACCGCATAGTCGGGCACGAGCATGCCGATCGAGCAGCCCGCGGAGCGGGCGCATCGAGATCCACCCGCGCCCGAAGACGAGTCTGCAGACCCGCCCTGCCGAAGACGCCGGGTCTCGATACGCCGCTGCGCGGCTACTCGACCAGCATGGAAGACACGCCCCTCTGAAGGGGCCACTGCGCATGCTCGGCCGGGGTCGGCAGCTGCTCATGCGGCGAGGAGCGGCTCGCGCCCCGAAGGGGCCGCGGCCCTTGCACCCGACGCGCGGGCGACCGTGGGTCTCGATACGCCGCTGCGCGGCTACTCGACCAGCATGGACGCGCGGCTGCTCGATCAGCAGGAGCGGGAGCACCCACCCCCGCTCGGGAGCGTGGCGCCCCGAAGGGGTCGCCACCCCTGCAGACCGGCCGCCGCTCCGCAGGGTCACCGGCGATCCGCGTGCCAGCGGATCGTCGTACCCGAAACGCGACCGGCTCCCACCAGCGCACCCCGTCGCGAAGCCGACCGCCGACGGACGACGAGGAACGAGGAGTCCGTCGCAGAAGGGCCCGGTCGCGCTGGCGACCGGGCCCTTCTGCAGAGACTCAGTGGTCCCAGTTCTCCACCGGCTCGGAGGAGCTGGAGGAGCCGACGACGTGCACGCGCATGTCGTTGGTGGTGCCGGCGCGTCCGGGGGGCGATCCGGAGACGACGACGACGGTGTCGCCGGCCTTCGCGAGGTTCTCGCGGAGGAGGACGGCGTCGACCTGGGCGAACATGGCGTCCGTGTGGTTCACGCGGGGCGTGACGTAGGACTGGACGCCCCAGTTGAGCGCCATGCGGCGGCGGACCGAGGGCTCGGGGGTGAAGCCGATGATCGGGATGCCGTGGCGCAGGCGCGTCATGCGGCGGACGGAGTCGCCGGACTCGGTGAAGACGCAGAGGAACTTGGCCTCGACGAACTCGGCGACCTCGGCGGCGGCGAGGGTGACGGAGCCGCCCTGGGTGCGCGGCTTGCTGCCGAGCGGGGGGATCCGCTCGAGGCCGTGCTCCTCGGTCGACTCGACGATGCGAGCCATGGTCTGGACGGTGACGACCGGCCAGGCGCCGACGCTGGTCTCGCCGGAGAGCATGACCGCGTCCGCTCCGTCGAGGATGGCGTTCGCGACGTCGGAGGCCTCGGCGCGGGTGGGGCGCGGGCTCTCGATCATCGACTCGAGCATCTGGGTGGCGACGATGACGGGCTTGGCCCAGCGGCGGGCGAGCTCGACGGCGTGCTTCTGCACGATCGGCACGGCCTCGAGGGGCAGCTCGACGCCGAGGTCGCCGCGGGCGACCATGATGCCGTCGAAGACGTCGATGATCTCCTGCAGGTTGTCGACGGCCTGCGGCTTCTCGATCTTGGCGATGACGGGGGCCTTGCGGCCCTCCTCCGCCATGATCTCGTGCACGCGGACGATGTCGCTGGCGTTGCGCACGAAGGACAGCGCGATGATGTCCGCGCCCAGGCGGATGGCCCAGCGCAGGTCGTCCTCGTCCTTCTGCGACAGCGCGGGCACGTTGACCGCGACGCCGGGCAGGTTGATGCCCTTGTTGTTCGAGATGTTGCCGGGGACGACGCACTCGGTGATGACGCGGGGGCCCTCGACGGCGGTGACGCGGACCGCGACCTTGCCGTCGTCGATCAGGAGCATGTCGCCGGGGTTCACGTCGTCGGGCAGGCCCTTGAACGTGGTGCCCGAGAGCTCCTTGGTGCCGAGGACGTCCTCGGTGGTGATGGTGAAGACGTCGCCCTCGGCGAGGGGGTACGGACCGCCCTCGAACTTGCCGAGGCGGATCTTGGGGCCCTGCAGGTCGACCATGATCGCGACGGCGCGACCGGAGTCCTCGGCGGCCTTCCGCACGAGGCGGTAGATGCCCTCGTGCACGTCGTAGCTGCCGTGGCTGAGGTTCATGCGGGCCACGTCCACGCCGGCGTCGATGATCGCACGAATGGTCTCGTACGACGACGTTGCCGGGCCGAGGGTGGCGACGATTTTCGCTCGTCTCATTGAGGGGGTGCTCCGTTGTTCTGCGCCCGAGGGCGCGTCGATAGCGGGGAGGGTGAGCTGTGAAGCTGGCGCGCGAAGACTATCGCGTCCGTGGGACTAGAGCGTGAAGCCCCGGTCGTTGGGCCCGACGGGCGCGGGCAGCTGGGTGGTGCCTTCGAGGTAGCGGTCGATCTCGGCCGCGACGGAGCGGCCCTCGGCGATGGCCCAGACGATCAGCGACTGGCCGCGGCCGGCGTCCCCGGCGACGAAGACGCCCGGGACGCTGGTCTCGAATCGGTCGCCGCGGACCACGTTGCCGCGGTCCGTGAACGGCACCTCGAGCTGGCCGGCGAGGTGCTCCGACTCGGGGCCGGTGAAGCCCAGGGCCAGGAGGACCAGGTCGGCCGGGATCTCGCGCTCGGTGCCCGCCTTGGGCACGCGGCGTCCGTCGAGGTACTCGGTCTCGGCCACGCGCACGGCGCGGACCTCGCCGACCTCGTTCGCGAGGAACTCGACGGTGGAGGCGAGGTAGACGCGCTCCCCGCCCTCCTCGTGGGCGCTGGCGACCTCGAAGACGGTCGGGTCCATCGGCCAGGGCTGGCTGTCCGGACGCTGCGACGGGGGCTGCGTGCCGATCGCGAGGTTGGTGACCGAGGCCGCCTTCTGGCGGTGCGCGGTGCCGATGCAGTCCGCTCCGGTGTCGCCGCCGCCGAGGACGACCACGTGCTTGCCCTCGGCCGAGATCTGCTCGAACACGCGGTCGCCCGCGATGGCGTGGTTCGACTGCACCAGGTACTCCATCGCGAAGTGCACGCCGGCCAGGTCGCGGCCGGGGATCGGCAGATCGCGCGGGACCATCGCGCCGGTGGCGACCACGACGGCGTCGTAGCGCGCGCGCAGGTCGTCCCAGGTGATGTCCGTGCCGATGTCGACGCCGGCTCGGAAGCGGGTGCCCTCGGCCTTCATCTGGTTCAGGCGCAGCTCGAGGTGCTTCTTCTCCATCTTGAAGTCGGGGATGCCGTAGCGCAAGAGGCCGCCGATGCGGTCGTCGCGCTCGTAGACCGCGACGGTGTGCCCGGCGCGGGTGAGCTGCTGCGCGGCGGCGAGACCGGCGGGGCCGGAGCCGACGACGGCGACCGTCTTGCCGGTCAGGCGCTCCGGCGGGTGCGGCTGCACCCAGTCGTTGCCGAAGGCCTGGTCGATGATCGAGACCTCGATCTGCTTGATCGTGACCGCGGGCTGGTTGATCCCGAGCACGCAGGACGACTCGCAGGGTGCCGGGCACAGGCGGCCGGTGAACTCCGGGAAGTTGTTGGTCGCGTGCAGGCGCTCGATCGCCTGGCGGCCCTCGCCGCGCCACATCAGGTCGTTCCACTCGGGGATCAGGTTCCCGAGCGGGCAGCCCTTGTGGCAGAACGGGATGCCGCAGTCCATGCAGCGGCCGGCCTGCCGGCGCAGCACGGCGTTGTCGCCCTGCTCGTACACCTCTTTCCAGTCCATCAGCCGCACGGACACCGGGCGCCGCTTGGGCAGCTCCCGGTCCTGCACCTTCAGGAATCCCTTGGGATCAGCCACCGGTCACCTCCAGAATCCGTCCCCAGACGACGTCGCCGTCGGGGTCGAGCCCCTCCTCCACAGCGGATGCGCGCGTCGCGAGCACCGCGGCGAAGTCGCGGGGCAGTACCTTGACGAAACGCGAGACGGTTCCGTCGAAATCGTCGAGCATCCCCTGGGCCAGGGTCGACTCGGTCTCGGCCACGTGCCGCTCGAGCAGGTCGCGGAGGATCTCCACGTCGGCGCTGCCGAGCTCGGAGAGCGTCAGCTCCCCGGTGGCGATCGCATCGCGGTTGACGAGCTCGCGGCTCAGATCGTGGATGTAGGCGGTGCCGCCGGACATGCCCGCGCCGAGGTTGCGGCCGGTCGCGCCGAGGATGACGGCGAGCCCGCCGGTCATGTACTCGAGCGCGTGGTCGCCCACGCCCTCGACGACCGCCGTGGCACCGGAGTTGCGGACCAGGAAGCGCTCGCCGACCATCCCGCGGATGAACATCGTGCCCTGGGTCGCGCCGTAGCCGATGACGTTGCCGGCGATGACGTTCGCCGACGCGTCGAAGGTGCTGCGGCGGTCGGGCCGCACCACGATCTGGCCGCCGGAGAGGCCCTTGCCGACGTAGTCGTTGGAGTCGCCCTCGAGGCGCAGCGTGATGCCCGCGGGCAGGAACGCGCCGAGCGACTGCCCGGCCGAGCCGCGCAGGTTCACCGTGATGGAGTCGGCCGGCAGCCCGTTCTCGCCGTAGCGGACGGTCACCTCGTGGCCGAGCATCGTGCCGACGGCGCGCTCGGTGTTCTTGATCTCGCGGTCGATCACCACGGTGCCGCGGTGGTCGAGCACGTTCGCGGCGAGGCGGATCAGCTCGTTGTCGAAGTGCTTCTCCAGCTCGTGCTCCTGCGCGCGGCCGTGGCGGCGCGGCTCCTCGGCGCGGAAGACCGGGCCGACCAGGATCGGCGTCAGGTCGAGCCCGCTCGCCTTCCAGTGCTCGATGGCGCGGTTGACGTCGAGCAGCTCGCGGTGGCCGACGATCTCGTCGATCGAGCGGAAGCCGAGCTGGGCGAGGTACTCGCGCACCTCCTGGGCGATGAACTCGAAGAAGTTGACGACGAACTCGGGCTTGCCGTTGAAGCGCTTGCGCAGCTCGGGGTTCTGCGTCGCGACGCCCACCGGGCAGGTGTCGAGGTGGCAGACGCGCATCATGATGCAGCCCTCGACGATCAGCGGGGCGGTGGCGAAGCCGAACTCCTCGGCGCCGAGCAGGGCGCCGATCACGACGTCGCGGCCGGTCTTCATCTGGCCGTCGACCTGCACCACGACGCGGTCGCGCATGCCGTTGAGCATCAGCGTCTGCTGGGTCTCGGCGAGGCCGAGCTCCCACGGCGTGCCCGCGTGCTTGAGCGAGTTGACGGGGCTCGCGCCGGTGCCGCCGTCGTGGCCCGAGACGAGGATCACGTCGGCGAGGGCCTTCGCCGTGCCGGCCGCGACCGCGCCGATGCCCGACTGGCTGACGAGCTTCGCGTGGATGCGCGCCTTCGGGTTCGCCCGCTTGAGGTCGAAGATCAGCTGCTTGAGGTCCTCGATCGAGTAGATGTCGTGGTGCGGCGGCGGCGAGATCAGGCCGACGCCCGCGGTCGCGTGCCGGGTGCGCGCGATCCACGGGTAGACCTTGGTCGGCGGCAGCTGGCCGCCCTCGCCGGGCTTGGCGCCCTGGGCGAGCTTGATCTGGATGTCGTCGGCGTGGGTCAGGTACATGCTCGTGACGCCGAAGCGGCCCGAGGCGACCTGCTTGATCGCGGAGCGGCGCTCGGGGTCGAGCAGTCGCTCGGTGTCCTCGCCGCCCTCGCCGGTGTTCGACTTGGCGCCGAGGCGGTTCATCGCGATGGCGAGCGTCTCGTGCGCCTCCGGCGAGATGGAGCCGTAGCTCATCGCCCCGGTGGAGAAGCGCTTGACGATGGACTCGACCGACTCGACCTCGTCGATCGGGACGGGCGTGCGGCCCTCCGTGTCGAGGGTGAACATGCCGCGGAGGGTCATCAGCGAGAGCGCCTGATCGTCGACCATCTTCGTGTACTCGCGGAAGACGTCGTAGCGGCGGTTGCGCGTGGAGTGCTGCAGCCGGAAGACGGTGTCCGGGTTGAAGAGGTGCGGCGCGCCGTCGCGGCGCCACTGGTACTCGCCGCCGACCGCGAGGCGCTCGTGCGCGACGACCGCGCCGTCCTCGGGGTACGCGGCGCGGTGGCGCGCGGCGTTCTCCTCGGCCACGACCTCGATCCCGATGCCGCCGAGCTTGGACGCGGTGCCGGTGAAGTACTGGTCGACGAAGACCTGGCTGAGGCCGACGGCCTCGAAGGTCTGCGCGCCGGCGTAGCTCGACACGGTCGAGATGCCCATCTTGGACATGATCTTGAGCACGCCCTTGCCGAGCGCCTTGATCACGTTCTTGACGGCCTTCTCGGGAGAGAGGTCCGAGATCATGCCGCTGCGCACCAGCTGCTCGCAGGTCTCCATCGCGAGGTACGGGTTCACCGCGGAGGCGCCGTAGCCGATCAGCGTCGCGACGTGGTGCACCTCGCGGACGTCGCCGGCCTCGACGACCAGCCCGACGCGCATCCGGTTCTCGGTGCGGATCAGGTGGTGGTGCACGGCGGCGAGCATCAGCAGCGAGGGGATCGGCGCGAGGTCCTTGGTGGAGTCGCGGTCCGAGAGCACGAGGAACTGCGCTCCGGCGGCGATCGCCTCGTCGGCTTCGGCGCACATCGCGTCGAGACGGTCCTGCATGGCGCGGGGACCGGCGTCGACGCGGTAGAGACCGCGGATCGTCGTGGTGATGTGGCTGAGCGGGCGCGGTGCGATGTGCTGGATCTTGGCCAGCTCGTCGTTGTCGATCACCGGGAAGTCGAGGACGACCTGGCGGGCGTGCTCGGCGCCGGCCGAGAGCAGGTTGCGCTCCGGGCCGAGGCCGAGGCGCAGCGAGGTGACGACCTCCTCGCGGATGGAGTCGAGCGGCGGGTTGGTCACCTGCGCGAACGCCTGGGTGAAGTAGTCGAAGAGCAGCCGCGGGCGCTTCGAGAGCACCGCGACGGGCGTGTCGGAGCCCATCGCGCCGAGCGGCTCGGCGCCGGCCTTCGCCATCGGCAGCAGCAGCAGCCGCACCTCCTCCTCGGTGTAGCCGAAGGTGCGCTGGCGGCGGTTGACCGACGCGGGCGTGTGCACGATGTGCTCGCGCTCCGGCAGGTCCTTGAGGTTGATGCGGCCCTTGTCGAGCCACTCGTCGAAGGGACCGGAGTCCGCGAGCTGCGCCTTGATCTCCTCGTCCTCGACGATGCGGCCCTGCTCGGTGTCGACCAGGAACATCCGGCCCGGCTGGAGGCGGCCCTTGCGGACGATCTTCGCGGGGTCGATGTCGAGGACGCCGATCTCGCTGGCGAGCACGACGAGGCCGTCGTCGGTGACGACGTAGCGGCCGGGACGCAGGCCGTTGCGGTCCAGCGTGGCGCCGACGAGGTCGCCGTCGGTGAAGACGATCGCGGCCGGGCCGTCCCACGGCTCCATGAGCATCGAGTGGTACTCGTAGAAGGCGCGGCGCTTCTGGTCGATCGCGGCGGCCTGGTTCTCCCACGCCTCCGGCACCATCATCATGATCGCGTGCGGCAGCGAGCGGCCGGCCAGCGTGAGCAGCTCCACCGTCTCGTCGAACGAGGCGGAGTCGCTCCGGCCGGTCGAGACGATCGGGAACAGCGGCGAGAGGTCGCCGAGCTCGGCGCTCTTCAGCTGCGACTGGCGCGCGCGCATCCAGTTGCGGTTGCCCTGCACCGTGTTGATCTCGCCGTTGTGCGCGATCATCCGGAACGGCTGCGCGAGCGGCCAGGACGGGAAGGTGTTGGTCGAGTAGCGCGAGTGCACCAGCGCGAGCTTCGAGGTGAAGCGCTCGTCCGAGAGGTCGGGGTAGAACGGCTCGAGCTGGAGCGTGGTGACCATGCCCTTGTAGACGAGCGTGCGGCTCGAGAGCGACATGAAGTACACCTCGAGCTCGCGCTCGACGCGCTTGCGCAGGCGGAAGGTGAGGCGGTCGAGGCGGAGCCCGGCCAGCGGCACGCCGGCCGCGTCGGTGAGCTCGCTCGAGACGTAGAGCTGCTCGATCGCCGGCATGGCGGCGCGGGCGAGCGTGCCGATCTCGTCCGGCTGCACCGGGATCGAGCGCCAGCCGAGGACGGTGAGGTTCTCCTCGCGGGCCATCTCGGCGATGGTCGACTTGACCCGCTCGCGCTCGAAGACGTCGACCGGGAGGAAGGCGTTGCCGACAGCGTACTGCCCGGCGGGGGGCAGCTCGACGGCCGCGACGGCCCGCAGGAAGTCGTCGGGGATCTGGGTGATGATCCCCGCGCCGTCGCCGGTGCCGGCGTCGGAGCCGACCGCGCCGCGGTGCTCGAGGTTGCGCAGCGCGTTCAGCGCGGCGTCGATGATGTCGTGCCCGGCCGTCCCGCGCATGGTGGCGACCATGGCGAGACCGCAGGCGTCCTTCTCGGCCGCCGGGTCGTACATCCCCTGCGCGGACGGGGTGCCGAGGAACGGCACGGCGGGGACGCGGGGCGAGGGCTGAACGGGAGCCATGGGGACCGTCCTCACGAGAGTCGTAGCGGATCGGGACGTCGCTGGCCCGCGGTGTGGTGGTGGAGGAGCGGCTCCCCGATCGGGAGGGCCGTGCATTCGGTGGTCGCGGAGCGGAGGTCTGGCGCCGTCGTCGGGGTCGTGCGCTCGCTCCCCCGCGGCAGCGCTTGTGGCTGAGCCGCGGTGGGGCGGACGGACGGAGAGGTGAGCTGGATGCGGGGCCGCGGGGGTGCCGCGGACCGCGTCAGCTGCGGGAGACCGTCGACTTCTCGGCGTCGGTGCCGGAAGAAGGAGTGGTGGCGTCGGAGTCGGACTCGACGTCCTCGAATTCTACCGCAGCCGGGACGGGCGTCCACTCGCGGCCGGGCCGATAGGCCGAGGTCTCGCGACCCGGGTGCTCGCGCCGCTGGATCACGACGAGGACCAGACCGACGACGACGGCGGCCAGCGCCGCCCAGACGTTGGTGCGGATGCCCCAGAAGAACTCGCTCGGGTCGATCCGGATGGACTCGAACCAGACGCGACCGATGCCGTACCAGATCAGGTAGGCGGCGAAGACGGTGCCCCACTGCAGCTTGAGGCGGCGCTCGAGCAGCAGGATGACCGCGATGCCGACGACGTTCCAGAGGATCTCGTAGAGGAAGGTCGGGTGGAAGAGCGTGCCGGCGGGCAGGCCGACGGGGAAAGCCGGGTTGCTGCTCTCGATCTCGAGGCCCCAGGGCAGGGTCGTCGGGAGGCCGAACAGCTCGTGGTTGAACCAGTTGCCGAGGCGGCCGATGGCCTGCGCGGCGAGCATGCCGGGCGCGAGCGCGTCGGCGAAGGTCCAGAAGCGGACACCGGTCCAGCGGCAGCCGATCCAGGCGCCGACGGCACCGCCGATCAGGCCGCCGAAGATCGCGTTGCCGCCGTTCCAGATCCGGATGATCTCCCACGGGTCCGCGCCTGCGTAGAAGTAGTCGCCGGGGTGCGTGAGCACGTGGTAGAGCCGCGCGCCGATGATGCCCAGCGGCACGGCCCAGATGATGATGTCGAGGACGACCCACGGCTCGGCCCCGCGGCGCTTGAGGCGGGCGTTCGTCATGATCGTGGCGACCACGATGCCGACCAGGATGCAGACGGCGTAGGTGTGGATCGAGAACGCTCGATCGAAGAGCGTGAAGTCGTACTGACTCCACGCCTCGGGCGGACTCGGGATGCTCAGCGGTACGGACACCGGTACGTCGACCTTTCGAAGGAGGGATCCCGCGGTCGCGGCGGCGCCGCGCCCCGACGGGCATCCCGAGTGTACTGGGAGGCGTCAGGCGCGCGGACGCGTGCCCTCTGCCAGACCGCGAGCCGTCTCCGCCACCGCGGCGACTCCCCCGGAGGCGAGCGCGCGCACGAGGGCCGAGCCGACGATCGCGCCGTCGGCGTAGGCGAGGATCTCGGCCACCTGGTCGCCGGTCGAGACGCCCACGCCGACGCAGGCGCTGTCCGAGCCGGCGGTGCGCAGGCGCTCGACGAGCGTGCGGGCGGCGCGGTCAACATCCGCGCGCGCTCCGGTGATGCCCATCGTCGAGACCGCGTAGACGAAGCCGCGGCTCGCCTCGACGGTCGCGCGCAGGCGCTCGTCGCTCGAGGAGGGCGCGGCGAGGAAGACCCGGTCGAGGCCGAGGCGCTCGGAGACGGCCATCCACTCGGCTCCCTCGTCGGGGATGAGGTCGGGCGTGATCAGGCCGGAGCCGCCCGCCTCGGCGAGGTCGGTGGCGAAGCGCTCGACGCCGTACTGCAGCACGGGGTTGTAGTACGTCATCACCAGCACCGGCACGTCGACGCGGGCGCGGATCTCGCGGACCGCGTCGAAGCCGTGGCGCAGCCGGAAGCCGCCGGCGAGGGCGGCCTGGGTCGCCTCCTGGATGACGGGGCCGTCCATGACCGGGTCGGAGTAGGGCAGGCCGAGCTCGATCGCGTCCACGCCGTTCTCGGCGAGGGCCACTGCGGCGTCGATGCTCGTCGCGAGGTCCGGGAAGCCGGCGGGCAGGTAGCCGATCAGGGCGCCCGCGGCCTCCTGGTTGCGGCGGCGGACGGTCTCGGCGACGCTCGGGCCGACGACGCTCACGACTGCACCGCGCCCTGGTCGACGAGTCCGAAGTAGCGCGCGGCGGTGGTCATGTCCTTGTCGCCGCGGCCGGAGAGGTTGACCAGGATGGTCGCGTCGGGGCCGAGCTCGCGGCCGAGCTCGAGCGTGCCCGCGAGGGCGTGCGCCGACTCGATCGCGGGGATGATGCCCTCGGTGCGGCTGAGCAGCATCAGGGCGTCCATCGCGGCGGAGTCGGTGACCGCGCGGTAGTCGGCGCGGCCGATGCTGGAGAGCCAGGCGTGCTCGGGGCCGACGCCCGGGTAGTCGAGACCGGCCGAGATCGAGTGCGACTCGACGGTCTGGCCGTCCTCGTCCTGAAGCAGGAAGCTGCGGGCGCCGTGCAGGACGCCGGGGCGGCCCTTGCTGATGGTCGCCGCGTGGCGCGGGGTCTCGATGCCGTCGCCGCCGGCCTCGAAGCCGACCAGCCTGACCTCGGGGTCGTCGAGGAACGCGTGGAAGATGCCCATCGCGTTGGAGCCGCCGCCGACGCAGGCGGTGACCGCGGTGGGCAGGGCGCCGGTGAGCGCGAGGACCTGCTCGCGCGCCTCCTCGCCGATGATCTTCTGGAAGTCGCGCACCATCGCCGGGAAGGGGTGCGGGCCGGCCACGGTGCCGAAGACGTAGTTCGTCGTCTCGACGTTGGTGACCCAGTCGCGCATCGCGTCGTTGATCGCGTCCTTGAGGGTGCGCGAGCCGGTGGTCACCGAGACGACCTCGGCGCCGAGCAGGCGCATCCGGGCGACGTTGAGCGCCTGGCGCTCGGTGTCGACCTCGCCCATGTAGACGACGCAGTCGAGCCCGAAGAGCGCGGCGGCGGTGGCGGTGGCCACGCCGTGCTGGCCGGCGCCGGTCTCGGCGATCACGCGGGTCTTGCCGATGCGCTTGGTCAGCAGCGCCTGGCCGAGCACGTTGTTGATCTTGTGCGAGCCGGTGTGGTTGAGGTCCTCGCGCTTGAGGATGATCCGCGCACCGCCCGCGTGCTCGGCGAAGCGCGGCACCTCGGTGATGATCGAGGGCCGGCCGGTGTAGCTGCGGTGCAGCTCGGTCAGCTCGGCGCGGAACGCCGGGTCGACCTTGGTGCGCTCGTACTCGGCGCTCAGCTCGTCGAGCGCCTTCACGAGCGACTCGGGGACGTAGCGTCCGCCGAAGTCGCCGAAGTAGGGACCGAGTTCGTCTCGGAGTGCCATGGCAGTGCCGCCTATCGGTGGATCGTGATCAGTGCGCCAGGAAGCCGGCGAGGGTGGAGACGGGGTCGCCGCCGGTGACGAGGGACTCGCCGACGAGGACGACGTCCGCGCCGGAGCGGCGGTAGTGCGCGACGTCGTCGGCCGAGAGGACCGCCGACTCCGCGACCTTGACGGCGTCGGCCGGGAAGCGCTCGGAGAGCCGTCCGAAGAGGTCGCGGTCGAGCTCGAAGGTGGAGAGGTCACGGGCGTTGACGCCGATCAGGCGCGCGCCGAGGTCGGCGGCCCGCTCGAGCTCGTCGCCCGAGTGGGTCTCGACCAGCGGGGTCATCCCGAGCTCGAGGACGAGGGCGTGAAGCTCGGCCAGCACGGGCTGCTCGAGCGCGGCGACGATGAGCAGGACGAGGTCCGCTCCGGAGGCGCGCGCCTCGAGCACCTGGTAGGGCTCCGCGATGAAGTCCTTGCGCAGGACCGGGATCGACACCTTCGCGCGGACGGCCTCGAGGTCGGCGAGGGAGCCCTTGAAGCGGCGCTCCTCGGTGAGGACGCTGATCGCGCTCGCTCCCCCGAGCTCGTACTGCCCGGCGAGCAGCGCGGGGTCGGGGATCTCGGCGAGGGCGCCGCGGGACGGGCTGGACCGCTTGACCTCGGCGATGATCCTGACGCGCTCGGCCGGAGCCAGCGCGGCGAGGGCGTCGAGGGCGGGCGGGCGCTCGGCGGCACGCCGCTCGAGGGCGGCGAGCGGGACGGTCTCGCGACGCCGGGCCGCGTCGGCCAGGGCGCCGGCGGTCAGATCGCCGAGCACTCTACGCGCGCGCCTTCGGGTTGGCCTTCGCGCCGTCGACGCCGTAGCCCAGGCGGGCCAGGATCACGCCGACGAGGAGGCCGACCACGACGAGCCCGGCGGACAGCCAGACGACGAGGGGCAGGTCGAACCAGAAGGCGATCGTGCCGACCGTGAAGCCGACCAGCATGATGACGACGGCCGTCCACGCTGCGGGCGAGTGGCCGTGGTTGTCGTCGTCGTGCTCGGTGCTCATGGCTCTCCTCCTGGACGTGCGTGGGAACCAGAGCAGTCTAGCGGCTCGGGGCCGAAGGGCTCCGCCGCCGGGCGGGGTCTGCGGAGGGCGTGCTCAGCGGGCCGAGGTGGGGTCGTCGCCGCGGGACAGCTCGTCCCAGGAGACGACGGGATCGATGTCGCCGTCGTCTGTCTGCACGGTCGTCGCACCGTGGCCGTAGCCGTCGGCGGGCTCGAACCGGGAGGCGCGCTTCTTCTTCGCGCCGGGCCAGCGCCGGACCGTGACGAGCACGAGCACGCCGATGACCGCGGTCAGCACGCCGGCCACCAGCGCGACGACCGGCCAGGCGGTGACGGAGGACGAGGCGACGAGCGCGGCGACCGACTCCCGGCCCGCGATCGCGGTCGCATCGGTGACCAGCGACGAGCCGGAGCGCACGGGATCGGCGAGCGCGGTCGAGGCGGCCAGGACGACCGAGCCGCCGAGGACGATCTGCAGCAGCCCGAGGACGATGCGGAAGGCCGGCCCGGCGATGGCGAGCGCGGCCGCGAGAGCGAGCCCGGCGAGGGCCAGGGCCGACAGGGCCGGCGCGGCCACGGTGCCGACGACGGAGAGCGCCCGGCCGTCGCCGACGCCCGGGGTGAGCACGAGCGTCGCCCAGGGCTGGGTGGAGGCGGTGAGCTCGAGCGCGGCGAGCAGCACGATCCCGAGGATCGCGGAGTACTTGAGGCGCCGGCCGCTCACGCCTGCGGCCCGAGGTCCGTCACCGGGGCGAGCGGATCGACGTCGAAGCAGGAGTGCTCGCCGGTGTGGCAGGCGGCGCCGATCTGCTCGACCTGCACGAGCAGCGTGTCGGCGTCGCAGTCCAGCGCGGCCCCGCGGACGTACTGGGCGTGCCCGGAGGTGTCGCCCTTCCGCCAGTACTCCCGGCGGGAGCGCGACCAGAAGGTCACCCGGCCCTCGGTCAGCGTGCGGCGCAGCGCCTCGCGGTCCATCCAGCCGAGCATCAGAACCTCGCGCGTGTCGTGCTGCTGGATGACGGCGGGCAGGAGTCCGCTCGCGTCGAAGGTCGCGCGGTCGAGGACCGCGGTGAGGTCGTCGGTGCTCGTCGCGCCATCGGTCGTCGTCTCGGTGCTCATCGGCGGATCTCGATCCCGGAGTCGTCGAGGGCGCGCTTCACGTCGCCGATCGTCAGCTCGCGATTGTGGAAGACGGAGGCGGCGAGCACCGCGTCGGCGCCCGCCTCGATGGCGGGGGCGAAGTGCTCGACGGCGCCGGCGCCGCCCGAGGCGATCACCGGCACGGTGCTCAGCTCGCGCATCGCCGTGATCAGCGGCAGGTCGAAGCCCTGCTTGGTGCCGTCGGCGTCGATGGAGTTGACCAGCAGCTCGCCGGCACCGCGCTCGACGGCCTCGGCCGCCCAGGCGAGGGCGTCGAGCGTCGTCTCGCGGCGACCGCCGTGGGTGGTGACGACGAAGCCGGACGGCGTGGCGTCGCTCCGCTTGACGTCGAGCGAGAGCACGAGCACCTGCGCGCCGAAGACGTCGGCGATCTCGCCGATCAGCTCGGGGCGGGCGATCGCAGCGGAGTTGACGCCGACCTTGTCCGCGCCGTGCGCGAGCAGGCGCGAGACGTCCTCGACGGAGCGCACTCCCCCGCCGACGGTGAGCGGGATGAAGACCTGCTCGGCGGTCGCGCGGACGACCTCGTAGGTGGTGGAGCGGTCGTCGACGGTGGCCGTGACGTCGAGGAAGGTCAGCTCGTCGGCGCCCTGCTCGAAGTAGAGGCGGGCGAGCTCGACCGGGTCGCCGGCGTCGCGGAGGTTCTGGAAGTTGACGCCCTTGACGACGCGGCCGGCGGCCACGTCGAGGCACGGGATGACGCGGACGGCGAGACTCATCGCTCCCCCTCCTAGAGGCGTGCGGCGTGGATCGAGGTGACCAGGATCGCGCGGGCGCCGAGGTCGTACAGGCGGTCCATCACCTGGTTCATGTCGGCGCGCGGCACCATGACCCGTACGGCGACCCACTCGGGGTCGTGCAGCGGCGAGACGGTGGGCGACTCGAAGCCGGGCGCGAGCGCGGTGGCGGTCTCGAGCAGCGCGACGGGGCAGTCGTAGTCGAGCAGCACGTACTCGCGCGCCACGAGGACGCCCTGCAGGCGGCGCAGCAGGACCGGGATGCCCTCGGGCTCGCCCGCGCCGGAGACGAGGACGGCCGTGGACTTCAGGATGACGGGGCCGAAAATCTCCAGGCCCGCCTTCCGCAGCGTGGTGCCGGTCTCGACGACGTCGGCGA
This sequence comes from Rathayibacter sp. VKM Ac-2927, assembly GCF_022815525.1. NCBI lineage: Bacteria > Bacillati > Actinomycetota > Actinomycetes > Micrococcales > Microbacteriaceae > Rathayibacter > Rathayibacter sp. VKM Ac-2927. Next base: position 52,800 of record NZ_JALGRT010000003.1, on the reverse strand, counting down.
TCACGTCGGCGACGCCGAGCTGGATGGCCGACTCGACCGCGCCGTCCAAGCGGATGAGGGTGACCTCGACGCCGTGCTCGCGCAGGAAGCGGCCGACGAGACCGGGGTAGCTGGTCGCGACGCGGAGGCCGTCGATCTGCTGCAGCTCGGTGTAGCGGCCGGCCGGACCGGCGAAGCGGAAGGTCGAGTCGGCGAAGCCGAGGCTGGCGATCTCGCGCGCCTCGGAGCCGGAGTCGATCAGCAGGTCGCGGCCGGTGACGCCGACGTCCAGCGCGCCGGAGCCGACGTAGGTGGCGATGTCGCGCGGGCGGAGATAGAAGAACTCGACGCCGTTGCGCTCGTCGACGACGTGCAGCTCCTTGGGATCGCGGCGGCCGGTGTAGCCGGCCTCGGCCAGCATCTGGCCGGCGGTCTCGGAGAGCGAGCCCTTGTTCGGGACGGCGACGCGCAGGAGCGCGGGCGGGGCGGCGGTGCCGGTGGTGTCAGGAGTGGTGGGGGTGGTCGTGGTCACGACGGGACGTCCTCTGGAGGTCGAGGGTGATTCGGTGAGCGGAGGCGCGACGGCGCCTCGGAGAGCGTGGGAGCGCGCGGCCACGTGGCGGCGGCGCACTCCGGCGATCGGGGGGACGCTCACAGATGTCGGTAGACGTCGGCCGTCGTCAGGCCCTTCGCGAGCATCAGCACCTGCAGGTGGTAGAGCAGCTGCGAGATCTCCTCGGCCGTGCGCTCGTCGCCCTCGTACTCGGCGGCCATCCACACCTCGGCGGCCTCCTCGACGATCTTCTTGCCGATGAAGTGCACACCGGCGTCGAGCTCGCGGACCGTGCCCGAACCCTCGGGACGCGCGGCGGCCTTCTCGCCCAGCTCAGCGAAGAGGTCGTCGAAAGTTTTCACCGGGGAAGTCTATACGCGGCGGCGGACCGGCGAGGGCGGCCGGGTCAGTGGCGGTGCAGGAGGGAGGACGCGGTGTCGCGGAGCGCGGCGATGGCCGCCTCCGGGTCGTCGGCGCCGAACACGGCGGAGCCGGCGACGAAGGTGTCGGCACCCGCCTCGGCGGCGATCTCGATCGTGCCGGGGGCGATGCCGCCGTCGACCTGGAGCCAGACGTCGAGGCCGATGCCGTCGACGACCTCGCGCAGCGCGTGCAGCTTCGGCATCGTCTCCGCCATGAAGGACTGGCCGCCGAAGCCGGGCTCGACCGTCATCACGAGCACCTGGTCGAACTCGGGCAGCAGGTCGAGGTAGTCGTCGACCGGCGTGCCGGGCTTGAGCGCGATGCCGGCGCGCGCGCCGATCTCACGGAGGCGGCGCGCCAGCGCGACGGCGTCGCGCGCGGCCTCGGCGTGGAAGGTGACGGAGTAGGCGCCCGTCTCGGCGTAGCCCGGCGCCCAGCGGTCGGGGTCGTCGATCATCAGGTGCACGTCGAGGGGGCGCGGCGACACCTCCTGGAGGCGCTGCACCATCGGCAGGCCGAAGGTGAGGTTCGGCACGAAGTGGTTGTCCATCACGTCGACGTGCACGAGATCGGCCCCGGCGATCCGCTGCAGCTCGGCCTCGAAGTTGACGAAGTCGGCGGACAGGATGCTGGGGTTGATCCGTGCGGGCATGCTCCCCAGCCTAGGCCGGGCGGCCGGGCCGTCAGGCCGGGCTGCGGCGCAGCAGCTGGATGAACATCGCGTCCGTCCCGTGCCGGTGCGGCCAGAGCTGCGCGTGCAGCGCGCCCTCGGCCAGCGGCAGCGGCTCGCGGGTGATGCCGCGGAGGACCGCCGGGGTGTCGACGAGCTCGAAGCCGCCGGGGTGGCGCTCCGCGGCGAGGGCGAGCACGCGCTTCGTCTCGCCGAGGTGCGGCGAGCAGGTCACGTAGGCGAGCAGTCCGCCGGGCGCGAGCGCGGCGAGGGCGGAGTCGAGCAGCTCGCCCTGCAGGGCGGCGAGCGGGGCGACGTCGTCGGCGGTCTTCCGCCAGCGCGCCTCCGGGCGGCGGCGGAGGGCGCCGAGTCCGGTGCACGGCGCGTCGAGGAGGACACGGTCGAAGGCCGCCGGTTGCTCCTCACCGAGGGTGCGGCCGTCACCGGTGCGGACCTCGACGGTCGGGTCGACCGCGGCGAGGGCCTGGCGGACCAGCCCCGCCCGCGCCGGGACGACCTCGTTGGCCAGCAGCGTCGCGCCGCCCGCGCGTGCCTCGGCGGCCAGCAGTGCCGCCTTGCCGCCGGGGCCGGCGCAGAGGTCGAGCCAGCGCTCGCCCGCGCGGACGGGCTCGGCGCGGGAGAGCGCGAGCGCGGCCAGCTGCGAGCCCTCGTCCTGGACGCGCACCCGGCCCTCGTGCACGGGCGCGATCGCCTCGGGGTCGCCTCCGGTGCTGACAAGGCCGACCGGCGAGTAGCGGTCGGGCGCGGCGTCGGGCAGCTCGGCGGGCTCCGCGAGGCCGGGCAGGGCGACGAGGTTCACCCGTGGCGCCGCGTTGTCGGCGGCGAGCAGGGCCTCGAGCTCGTCGGCGGCGCCCTCCGCGGTGAGGGCGCGGCGCAGGGCCTTGACGATCCAGACCGGGTGCGAGGTCGCCGCGGCGATCCGGTCGTCACCCGAGGTCGCCGCGTCCGCGACGCGCTGCTGCCACTCCTCGGCGCTCGAGCGGGTCACCGAGCGCAGCACCGCGTTCGCGAAGGCGACGGCGCCGCGGGAGGAGCCGCCCGCGACCAGCGCGACGCTCTCGTTGACGGCGGCGTGCGCGGCGACGCGGGTGCCGAGCAGCTGGTGCACGCCGAGCCGGAGCGCGTCGAGCACCGGGGCGTCGATGGTCTCGACGGCGCGGCCGGCGGCGAGGGCGATCACCCGGTCGTAGTAGCCGGAGAGGCGGAGAGTGCCGTAGCAGAGCTCGGTGGCCAGGCCCGCGTCGGCCGGCGAGAGCTCGGCGGCGCGGATCCGGGCGGGCAGCACGAGGTTGGCGTAGGCGTCGCCGCCGCTGACCGCGAGCAGGACGTCGTAGGCGACCTGGCGGGCCGGCGCGACGCGGGTGCGGACGCTCATGCGAGCACCGTGCTCTCGCGCAGGCCCCGGGCCCAGGCGGCGCCGGGCATCGCGGTCTTGCCGGCGGGCTGCACCGAGACCAGCTCGACCGCGCCGTCGCCCGTGCCGACCAGGGCGCGACCGGCGTCGAGGAGCACGGCGCCGGGCGCGAGGGGAGCGTCCGTGCGCGCCTCGTGGACGGCGAGCACCTTCAGCCGCGCGTCGCCGACCGTCGTGGACGCTCCGGGCTCGGGCGTGACCCCGCGGACGAGCGCGAGGATCCGCGCGGTCGGCAGGGACCAGTCGATCCGGCCGTCGGTCACGTCGAGCTTGGGGGCGAGCGTGACCTCGCCGGACTGCGGCACGGCGACCGCGGTGCCTGCGGCGAGCCCGTCGACGACCTCGCCGGTCAGGGCGGCCCCGCGCTCGGCGAGCACCTCGAGCAGCTCGCCGGCCGAGCGCCCGGCGACCTCCTCCTCGATCTCGGCGAAGACGTCGCCCGCGTCGAGCTCGGCCACCAGCTGGAAGACGGCCGCGCCGATCCGCTGCTCCCCCGCCATCAGCGCGCGCTGGACCGGTGCCGCGCCGCGCCAGCGCGGCAGCAGCGAGAAGTGCAGGTTGATCCAGCCGAGGCGCGGCACCGCCAGCAGCCGCGCGCGGACCAGGCCGCCGTAGGCCACGATCACGCCGAGGTCGGGCTCGAGGGCCCTGATCCGGTCGGTGACCTCCTCGTCGAGGCGGTTCGCCTTGAGCACCGGCAGGCCGAGCTCCTCGGCGACCGCGGCGACCGGCGACGCCGTGAGCACGCGCTTCCGGCCGACGGGCGCGTCGGCCCGGGTGACCACCGCGACGATCTCGTGCTCGGAGGCGGCGAGGGCGCGCAGGGTGGGGACGGCGGCGGCCGGCGTGCCGGCGAAGACGAGGCGCACGAGGAGCTCCTGAGCGTGGGGTCGAGCGGAGAACTGGTCCGGGAGGGACGGGTCTAGAGGATGTCGGGGTCGTCCAGCCGGACGCGCAGCTTCGGCGCCGGCCGGAAGCGGCCCGGCGTGGTGGGCGGCCGGCGGCGGCGGGTCGCGTTGCGGATCACGGCGGACCGGAGGCGGGCGGCGACCTCCGCCCCGCGAGCGTAGTCGAAGCGCACGATCGCCCGGACGGAGCCGTCCTCGAGCCCGACCGGGCCGAGCACCTCGTGCCGGTCGGCCTCGTCGAGCGCGTCGAGCGCCTCCGTCACCGCGTGCGCGTCGCCGCTGACGGTCGCGAGCCGGACGGCGGGCGGGAAGCGCAGCTCGCGCCGCTCGAACAGCTCGGCGCGGAGGTACTCGTCCTGGCGCCAGGTCGCGAGGGCCGTCGCGAGCCGCCCGGCGACGCCGACCAGCAGCACCGGCGCGCCGGGGCGGGCCAGAGCGGCCGCGTTCGACCAGGTGCGCAGGGCGTCGTCGGCGACGCGCAGGCTCTCCCGCGCGAGCATCCGCTCGCCGTCGAGCAGCAGCACGGCGTGGTAGCCGCCGTCGGCCCGGGGCTCGCCGCCGCGGGTGGCGACGACGAGCGCGGGCGTCCCGGGCACGGTGAGGATCGGGTGGGCGCCGTCCGCGACGACGACCTTGACGCCCGGGAACGCGCGGCCGAGCTCCTCCGCCGTCCGTCCCGCGCCGAGGCTCACCAGGCGCAGCGCCGTCGCCTCGCAGACCGAGCAGTGCCAGTCGGCGGCGATCAGGCCGCACCAGCCGCAGCTCGGCCGCGCGCCGGCGGAGTGCACGGCGAGCGGGCCCTGGCAGCGGTTGCAGCGTGCCACGGTGCGGCAGCGTGCGCAGGCGACCACCGGCGCGTAGCCGGGGCGGGCTACCTGGACGAGCACGGGACCCGAGTCGAGGGCGATCCGCGCCTGCCGCCAGGCGGTCGACGGGATGCGCGCGGCCTGGTCGTGCTCGTCGGCGGCCGTCTGCTGCGCGGTCGGCACGACGTGCGGGCGGCGGGAGGGCCGCGGCTGCACCGGGGCGGCGAAGCCCAGGCCGACCAGCCGCTCCACCTCGACCGTGCGGGTGTTGCCGAGCAGGACCAGCCCGGCGCCGCTCTGCTCCTGCCGGACCAGCGCGACGTCGCGGGCGTGCGCGTAGGGCGCGAGCGGCTCGGCGAAGAGCGGATCGCCGTCGTCCCAGAGCGCGATCAGGCCGAGCGCCGACGAGGGCGCGTAGAGCACGGAGCGGTTGCCGACGATGACCCGCGGCCCGGGAGTGAGGCAGCGCAGGAACGCGGCGTAGCGGCCGGCGCCCTTCTGCCGGGCGTCGAGGCGGACGACCGCGTCCTCGGGGACGTGCTCGGCGAGGGCCTGCTCGAGCTGCTCCTGATCGCGGTAGTCCGGCACCGCCAGGATCGCGTCGCGCCCGGCCGCCAGCACGGTGCGGGCGAGCTCGGCGAGCGTCACCGCCCAGCCGCCGACCCAGGCACCGGAGGCGAGCTGCACCGGCGCAGGCACGGCGTTCACCGCGAGACGCCCGCCGTCGAGGAGGCCGTCGAAGGTCTCCGCGGGATAGCCGGTCACCGCGCCGGGCCCGGTGCCGTCCGCGTCCGGCTCGGCCGGGGTGGGGTCCGCGACCGGCTCGGCCGGGGTGGGGTCCGCGACCGGCTCGGCCGGGCCGGCGTCCGCGTCCGCCTCGGCGAGGGCCGCGAGGTGCGCCCGCTCGACACGCACGTGGCGCCGCGGCACGGCGAGGCGCAGCACGTCGCTCGCTCCCCCGGCGGCGCGGTCGGCGACCCGCCGGGCGAGGGTCCAGACCTCCGGGGTCAGCACGACGAGCGGCGAGACGAGCTCCTCGAGCTCGCTCAGCGCGCCCGCGTGCTCGGAGCCCTCGCCGACCTCGACGACGAACGCGTCCGCGATCCGCCCGCCGGTGCGCAACGGGACGCGGACCCGGACACCCGGCCGCACGCCGTCGCGGAGCGCCTCGGGGACGGCGTAGTCGAGCAGCCGGTCGAGCTGCGGGAGCGGCGAGTCGAGGAGCACGCGCGCGACGCGCCCCTCGGGACCGGTCACCGCCTCCCCCGCCGCGTCGGCGCCTACGAGAGACCCGCGGCGGAGCGGAGGTCGTCGACGCGGTCGAGGCGCTCCCAGGTGAAGTCGGGCAGCTCACGGCCGAAGTGCCCGTAGACCGAGGTCTGCGAGTAGATCGGGCGGAGAAGGTCGAGCGCGTGGATGATCGCGGCGGGACGGAGGTCGAAGACCGAGCGGATCGCCTCGGTGATCTGCTCGTCGGGCAGCGTGCCGGTGCCGAACGTCTCGACGTAGAGGCCGACCGGGGCGGCCTTGCCGATCGCGTAGGCGACCTGCACCTCCATCCGGCGGGCGAGACCCGCGGCGACCGCGTTCTTCGCGACCCAGCGCATGGCGTAGGCGGCCGAGCGGTCGACCTTCGACGGGTCCTTGCCCGAGAAGGCGCCGCCGCCGTGGCGCGCGGCTCCGCCGTAGGTGTCGACGATGATCTTGCGGCCGGTGAGCCCGGCGTCGCCCTGCGGGCCGCCGATCTCGAAGCGGCCGGAGGGGTTGATCAGCAGGCGCACGCCGGAGGAGTCGAGGTCGACGCGCTCGAGCACGGGGCGGATCACGTGCTCCTCGATGTCCGCGTGGATCGTGGCGGTGCTCACGTGCTCGGCGTGCTGGGTGGAGAGCACGACCGTGTCGATCGTCGCCGGCGTCGTGCCGTCGTAGCCGATGGTGACCTGCGTCTTGCCGTCGGGCCGGAGGTAGTCCAGCTCGCCGGTCTTGCGGACCTCGGCGAGGCGCTCCGCGAGGCGGTGCGAGAGCCAGCTCGGCAGCGGCATGTACTCGGGGGTCTCGTCGGTGGCGAAGCCGAACATCAGGCCCTGGTCGCCCGCGCCCTGGCGGTCGAACGCGTCCTCGTCGGAGGCGTCGCCGCGCACCTCGAGGGCGGTGTCGACGCCCGCGGCGATCTCGGGCGACTGCTGCCCGATCGAGACGGAGACGCCGCAGGAGCGGCCGTCGAAGCCCTTGAGCGAGGAGTCGTAGCCGATCTCGACGATGGTGTCGCGGACGATCGCGGGGATCTCGACGTAGCCGGAGGTGGAGACCTCGCCGGCGACGTGCACGAGCCCCGTGGTGACGAGCGTCTCGACGGCGACCCGGCTGCGCGGGTCCTCGCGGAGGAGCGCATCGAGGATGCGGTCCGAGATCTGATCGCAGATCTTGTCCGGGTGACCCTCGGTCACGGACTCGGAGGTGAACAGGCGGAGGGGGCCGGAGGTCATGTCGAGCGTCTCATTCCGTAGGGCGCGGCAGCCGGAGCTGTCTCGATCCGGTGCAGTCCCGCACCGGGCTCGCCCTATCACCGGGGGCGGACCGGGCCAGGGTGACGCCCTAGCGCGCGACCACGTCGAGGACGCGATCGGCGACCGACGCCTTGCTGCCGGAAGCCTCGATCACTATATCTCCGGCCGGATCGAGGACCACCACGGTGTTGCTGTCGCTCTGGAAGCCCTCGGCCCAGCCGACCCTGTTGAGGACGAGCAGGTCGCAGCCCTTGCGGACGATCTTGGCGCGGCCGAGCGCGAGCATCGCGTCCCGGTCGGGCTCGGTCTCGGCGGCGAAGCCGACGATCAGCTGCCCGTCGGTCTTCGCGGCGGAGATCTCGGCGAGGATGTCGGGGTTCTTCACGAGCTCGAGGACGAGGCGGTCGCCCTGCTGCTCCTTCTTGATCTTGGCCTCGGAGACGTCGGCCGGACGGTAGTCGGCGACGGCCGCGGCCATGATCACGATGTCGGCGTCGCGGGCGGCGGCGAGCGCGGCCTCGCGCAGCTCCTGGGCGGTCCCGACGGGGACCACCGTGACGCCCTGCGGCGCCTCGATGTCGAGGTTCGCGGCGAGGAGGGTGACCCTCGCTCCGCGCGCGGCCGCGGCGAGCGCGAGCGCGACGCCCTGCCGGCCGCTGGAGCGGTTGCCGACGAAGCGGACCGGGTCGAGCGGCTCGCGGGTGCCGCCGGCGGTGACGAGGACGCGCAGGCCCTCGAGGTCGCGCCGGGCGGCGGTGGCCCGCGCGTGGACGGCGAGGGCCTCGGCGACGATCGTCGCGGGCTCCTCCATCCGGCCCGGGCCAGAGTCGGCGCCGGTGAGCTGGCCGACGGCCGGGCCGACGAGGTGGACGCCGCGGGAGCGGAGCGTCGCGACGTTCGCGACCGTCGCCGCGTTCGCCCACATCTCGGTGTGCATCGCCGGAGCGACCACGACCGGAGCGGTGCTGGCGAGCACGGTGTTGCCGAGCAGGTCGTCGGCGAGGCCGGTCGCCAGCTTGGCCAGGGTGTGCGCTGTCGCCGGAGCGATCACGATCAGGTCGGCCGCCTGGCCGATCGCCACGTGCCGCACCTCGGCGACGCCCTCGTAGAGCTCGGTGTGCACCGCGTTCCGCGAGATCGCCTCGAGCGTCGGCTTCCCGACGAAGCGCAGCGCCGCCTCGGTGGCCACGACGTGGACGTCGTGGCCCTCGAGGACCAGCGCGCGGACGACTCCGACCGCCTTGTAGGCGGCGATGCCGCCGGTGATCCCGACGACGACGTTCAGCCGTGCGGCCCGTCTCGATGACCGCATGTCGCGGAGCGCCCCCGGTCGGGACTACTCGTCGAGGGGCTCGGCGACCGGACGGGCGACGAGCTTGTCCTCGTTGATCTCGTGCAGCGCGACGGAGAGCGGCTTGTCGTCGATGGTGGAGTCGACCAGCGGGCCGACGTTGTCGAACAGGCTGCCCTCGTGCAGGTCGGCGTAGTAGTCGTTGATCTGGCGCGCGCGCTTGGAGGCGAAGATGACGAGCGCGTACTTCGAGTCGACCTTCGAGAGCAGCTCGTCGATGGGCGGGTCGATGATGCCGAGGTTGTTGGCCATGGTGTCTCCTAGCGTGGCGCGAAGCGCCGATCTGCGGCTCCGGAGCGGCACGGCGCGCGATCACCGGGGAGGGCGATCGGGGCAAGGCCCGGAGGTGGTCGGTGGTCTCGGTCTCAGCGACCCGGATCGGCGGGCGTGCTGTCGGAGCGAGGCGACATCAATTCTACGACCTCGCGGGCCGCTTCGGGCACGGTGCTGTTGACGACGCAGAAATCGAACTCGTCCTGCGCGGCCAGCTCGACCTTTGCGGTGGCCAGTCGGCGCTCCTGCTCCTCCGCGCTCTCGGTGCCGCGGCCGACCAGGCGGCGCACCAGCTCCTCCCAGCTCGGAGGCAGCAGGAAGACGAGCCGGGCGTCGCCCATCCGCTCGCGGACCTGCCGCGCGCCCTGGATGTCGATCTCGAGCATGACCTGGCGACCGGCGGCGAGGGCCGCGTCGATCGGGCCGCGGGGCGTGCCGTAGCGGTAGGCGTTGTGCACCGTCGCGTACTCGAGGAACTCCCCCGCCTCGACCATGCGGTCGAACTCGGCGTCGTCGACGAAGTAGTAGCTGACGCCCTCGATCTCGCCGGGGCGCGGGGCACGCGTGGTCGCCGAGACGGACAGCAGGACGTCGGGGTAGTTCTCGCGGATGTAGCCGGAGACGGTGCCCTTGCCGACCGCGGTCGGACCGGCCAGCACGACGAGCCGGTTGCGCTCGCCGCGGCGCTGGCGCGACTCGCGCTCCTCCAGGAACGCGCCGAGGCCCTCGACCTGACGACGGCCGAGGCCGCCCAGGCGCTTGGACGGCGCGATGCCGAGCTGCTCCATCACCCGGGGCGTCTTCACTACGCCGAGGGCGGGGACGGCGCGCAGCAGCTCGCTGACGCGCATCCGCCCCTCGACGCCGGTCGGGTCCTCCTGCGCGGCGGCGAGCACGGCCGTCGCGAGCCGGTCGCCGGCGGCGACGCCCTTCTTCACCTGGGCGCGGGCGCGGCGCGCGGCGATCGCGGCCTCCGAGGCGGCGCGGCGGTCGACGGCGGGCGGTGCAGGACGGCGCGCGCCGGACGGCGCCTCGGCGGCGGGGTCGATCGGGCTGACGGCTTCAGCGGACAAGGGTCTCCTGGAGGTGTGCGGCTCGGCGGTCGATCTCGGCGGCGATCCCGTCCGGGCCGGCGCCGAGGACACTGCGCGATTCGCTCACGATCGTCGAGGCGGCCAGCGCTCCGAACAGCCGCGACGCGTCCGCGGTGTCGGCGCCCTGGTGGCCGAAGCCGGGCGCCAGCACCGGCAGTGCGGGGCGGAGCGGAGTGCCCGTGCCGATGCCGTAGTCGCCGAGCGCGACCGTGGCCCCGAGCACGACGCCGACCGAGCCGATCGACGAGCGCGCGTGTCCCGCGTTCCAGGATGCCACGTCGGCCAGCACCGCGCGCGCCACGGTCGAGCCGGCGGCGGGCCCGTCCTGCAGCAGCGCGCGCTGCACCGGCCGCGCCTCGGCGTTGGAGGTAGCGGCGAGGACGAAGACGCCCTTGCCCGACTCCTCGGCCAGCGCGAGCATGCCCTCGAGCGAGCCGACGCCCTGGTAGGCGGCGGCCGTCATCGCGTCGGCCTCGAGCGGCGAGCCCGGCCGGAGCCAGGCCTCGGCGTAGGCCGTGACGCTCGTGCCGATGTCGCCGCGCTTCGCGTCCGCGATGACCAGCAGGCCCGCGGCGCGCGCGTCGGCGAGGACGCGCTCGAGCGCCGCGTAGCCCGCGGAGCCGTGCCGCTCGAAGAACGCGACCTGCGGCTTGACCAGGCCGACCCGGCCGGCCGAGGCCTCGACGACCCGCCGGCCGAAGGACTCCAGGCCCGCCGCGCTGTCGTCCAGGCCCCAGGAGTCGAGCAGGAACGCGTGCGGATCGATCCCGACGCAGAGCTGCCCGAACGCGTCGAACGCGGCCTCGAGCCGGGCGCCGAAGGACTCGGCGCCCGGCTGCGCGACGGCGTCCGTCACGCGGTGCGCTCCGCCCGGCGGACCGCGTAGTCCTGCAGGCTCGTCACCTCGAACGGCTCGGCGGCGGCGTCGAGCGAGGCGACGGCCGCGGCGAGCTGGGCGATGGTGGTGAACAGCGGCTTGTCCGCGGCGACCGCGGCGGCGCGGATCTCGTAGCCGTCGGCACGGGAGGCCCCGCCGCTCGGCGTGTTGATCACGACGTCGACCTGGTCGCGGTTGACCAGCTCCACGATCGAGGGCGCGTCGTCGACGGCCTCCTCGCTGTACTTGCGGACGACCCGGGCCTGGATGCCGTTGCGGTTGAGCACCTCGGCCGTGCCCTCGGTGGCGAGGATCTCGAAGCCGAGCTGGCGCAGGCGCAACGCAGGCAGCACGATCGAGCGCTTGTCGCGATCGGCGACCGAGATGAACACGGTGCCGCTGGCGGGCATCCCGCCGTAGGCCGCCTCCTGGCTCTTCGCGAACGCCCGGGGGAAGTCGCGGTCGATGCCCATGACCTCGCCGGTCGAGCGCATCTCGGGGCCGAGCAGCGAGTCGACGATCTTGCCCTCCTTGGTGCGGAAGCGCTTGAACGGCAGGACCGCCTCCTTCACCGCGATCGGCGAGTCCATCGGCACGTCGGAGCCGTCGCGCTCGGGCAGCAGGCCCTCGGCCTTGAGCTCGGCGATGGTCTCGCCGACCATCAGGCGCGAGGCGGCCTTCGCGAGCGGGATGCCGAGCGCCTTCGAGACGAACGGCACGGTGCGCGAGGCGCGCGGGTTCGCCTCGAGGACGTAGAGCACGCCCTGGCCGATCGCGAACTGCACGTTGAGCAGGCCGCGGACGCCGACGCCCTCGGCGATGGCGAGGGTCGCCTCGCGGACCTTGTCGATCTGCTGGCGGCCCAGGGTGACCGGCGGCAGCGTGCAGGCCGAGTCGCCGGAGTGGATGCCGGCCTCCTCGATGTGCTCCATCACGCCGCCGATGTAGAGCTGCTCGCCGTCGTAGAGCGCGTCGACGTCGATCTCGATCGCGTCGTCGAGGAAGCGGTCGACGAGCAGCGGGTGCGTCGCGTCGATGATCCCCTCGTCGGCCATCCGGGCGAAGTAGTCCTCGAGCTGCGGGGAGCCGTAGACGATCTCCATGCCGCGGCCGCCGAGGACGAACGACGGGCGGACGAGAACGGGGTAGCCGATCTCCACCGCGACCTCGAGGGCGCCCCCGAGGTCGGTCGCCGTGCCGTTGCGCGGGGCGAGCAGGCCGGCCTCGTCGAGGATCCGGGAGAACGCGCCGCGCTCCTCCGCGAGGTCGATGTTGGCGGGCGTGGTGCCGAGGATCGGCACGCCCTCGGCCTCGAGGCCGGCGGCGAGACCGAGCGCGGTCTGGCCGCCCAGCTGCACGACGACGCCGACGAGCTCGCCGGACTGCGACTCCGCGTGGATGACCTCGAGCACGTCCTCGAGCGTCAGCGGCTCGAAGTACAGGCGGTCGGAGGTGTCGTAGTCGGTCGAGACCGTCTCCGGGTTGCAGTTGATCATGATCGTCTCGAACCCGGCGGCCGAGAGCGCGAACGACGCGTGCACGCAGGAGTAGTCGAACTCGACGCCCTGGCCGATGCGGTTCGGGCCGGAGCCGAGGATGACGACCTTGCGGCGGTCGGCCGCGACGACCTCGGTCTCCTCGTCGTAGGAGGAGTAGTGGTACGGCGTCAGCGCCGGGAACTCGCCGGCGCAGGTGTCGACCGTCTTGTAGACCGGGCGGACGGCGAGGTCGTAGCGGGTGCGGCGCACCTCGGCCTCGTCGAGACCGCGCAGCTGGGCGATCTGCACGTCGGAGAAGCCGTGGTCCTTCGCCAGGCGCAGGACGCCGGCGTCGAGGCCGTCGTGCTCGCGCACCAGCTCCGCGATCTCGTTGATCAGCACGATCTGGTCGAGGAACCACGGGTCGATCTTGGTCGCCTCGAAGGCCTGCTCGACGCTCGCGCCCAGGCGCAGTGCCTGCTGCACGGTGACGATGCGGCCGTCGGTCGGGGTCTTCGCGATCTCGAGCAGCTCCTCGACCGAGCGCGTCTGATCGCCCCAGTGGAAGGAGGAGCCGCGCTTCTCGAGCGAGCGGAGCGCCTTCTGCAGCGCCTGCGCGTAGTTGCGGCCGATCGCCATCGCCTCGCCGACCGACTTCATGGTCGTGGTCAGCGTCTTGTCGGCGGCCGGGAACTTCTCGAAGGCGAAGCGCGGCACCTTGACCACGACGTAGTCGAGGGTCGGCTCGAAGCTCGCCGGGGTCACCTTGGTGATGTCGTTCGGGATCTCGTCGAGGCGGTAGCCGATCGCGAGCTTCGCGGCGATCTTGGCGATCGGGAAGCCGGTCGCCTTCGAGGCCAGCGCCGACGAGCGCGAGACGCGCGGGTTCATCTCGATCACGATGATCCGGCCGTCGGCGGGGTCGATCGCGAACTGGATGTTGCAGCCGCCGGTGTCCACGCCCACGTCGCGGATGATCCGGATGCCGATGTCGCGCAGCTTCTGGTACTCGCGGTCGGTCAGGGTCAGCGCCGGAGCGACCGTGATCGAGTCGCCGGTGTGCACGCCGACGGGGTCGACGTTCTCGATCGAGCAGACGACGACCGTGTTGTCGGCCGTGTCGCGCATCAGCTCGAGCTCGTACTCCTTCCAGCCGAGGATCGACTCCTCGAGGAGCACCTCGGTGGTCGGGCTCTGGTGCAGGCCGTCGCCGACCATCCGCACGAGCTCGTCGACCGAGTGCGCGAAGCCGGAGCCGAGACCGCCCATGGTGAAGGAGGGCCGGATGACCAGCGGGTAGCCGAGGTCCTCGGCGAAGCCGATCGCCTCCTCGACGGTGTGCGCGATGTACGACTTGGCGACGTCGGCACCCGCGTCCAGCACGAGCTGCTTGAAGATCTGGCGGTCCTCGCCGCGGTTGATCGCCTCGAAGCTCGCGCCGATCAGCTCGACGTCGTACTTCTCCAGGATTCCGAGGTCGTGCAGCTGGATCGCGGCGTTGAGCGCGGTCTGGCCGCCGAGGGTCGGCAGGATCGCGTCGGGGCGCTCCTTGGCGATGATCGCCTCGATCGCCTTCGGGGTGATCGGCTCGACGTAGGTCGCGTCGGCGAAGTCCGGGTCGGTCATGATCGTCGCCGGGTTGGAGTTGACGAGGATGACGCGGACGCCCTCCTCGCGCAGCACGCGGCAGGCCTGAGTGCCCGAGTAGTCGAACTCGACCGCCTGGCCGATCACGATCGGGCCGGAGCCGATGACGAGGACGCTTCTGATGTCTTCCCTGCGGGGCATTACTTCTGCTCTCCGGTGGTCGAGGCGGTGGTGTCGGTCGAGGTGGTGGAGTCTGCGGTGGCGGGCTCGGCGCCGCCCTGCTCGGCCGTGCGCTGCACGACCATGGCGCGGAAGCGGTCGAAGAGGTGGTTCGAGTCGTGCGGGCCGGCCGCCGCCTCCGGGTGGTACTGGACCGAGAACGCGGGGATGTCGAGGCAGCGCAGGCCCTCGACGACCGAGTCGTTGAGGCTGTAGTGGCTGACCTCGACACGGCCGAAGCCCTCGGGCGAGTCGAGCTCGCCGTCGATCGGCGCGTCGACCGCGAAGCCGTGGTTCTGCGAGGTGATCTCCACCCGGCCGGTCAGCTTGTCGAGGACCGGCTGGTTGATCCCGCGGTGGCCGAACGGCAGCTTGTAGGTGCCGAAGCCGAGCGCGCGGCCGAGCAGCTGGTTGCCGAAGCAGATGCCGAAGAACGGCAGGTCGGCGCGGAGCGTGGTGCGCAGCAGGTCGACGTGGCGGTCGGAGGCCTCCGGGTCGCCGGGCCCGTTCGAGAAGAACAGCGCGGAGGGGTCGAGCGCGAGCACCTGCTCGGCGGTCGTCGACTCGGGCAGGACGTGCACGTCGAAGCCGCGCTCGGAGAGGTAGTTGACCGTCGAGGTCTTCACGCCCAGGTCGATCACGGCGACCGAGCCGACGCGCTCGCCCTGCGCGGGCACGGTGTAGCGCTCCTCGGTGGAGACGGAGGACGAGAGGTTCAGCCCCGCCATCTGCGCGCCGCCGAGCACCAGGGCGAGCTGCTCCTCCTCGGGGAGGGCGAGGTCCTCGCCGGAGAAGACGCCGGAGCGCATCGAGCCGAGCGAGCGGATGTGCCGGGTGATCGCGCGGGTGTCGACCCCGGAGATGCCGACGATGCCGTCCTTCTCCAGGTCGTCGTCGAGCGAGCGCTGCGAGCGGAAGTTCGAGACCACACGGGAGGGGTCGCGGACGACGTAGCCGGCGACCCAGATGCGGCGCGACTCCTCGTCCTCGTCGTTCATCCCGGTGTTGCCGATGTGCGGGGCGGTCTGCACGACGATCTGACCCGCGTAGGACGGGTCGGTCAGCGTCTCCTGGTAGCCGGTCATGCCGGTCGCGAAGACGATCTCACCGAGCGTGCGGCCGCGTGCGCCGTAGGCCTGACCCGAGAATCGTCGCCCGTCCTCGAGGACGAGGACGGCGGTGGGTTCGGTGCTGAGGCGTGTGGTTGGCACGGACTAGGAGCCCTTCTGGATCGAGTCGGAGCCGCCGTCGGCGGTTCCGGGGTGGGAGGGGGAGGAATCGGGGCCGGCGAGCCGCTGGAGCTCGTCGACCAGTCGTCGTCGGAGCGCCGGATCGGCCACGCGGAGGTAGCTGTCCACGATCTCCTCGCCGCGCGGCGACCAGGAGAGCACGAGCAGCCCGCCCTCCTCGACCGCGCGGTCGATGGCGTAGGAGCCCTCTCCGGCACCGCGGAGGAGCGCCGCGGGGATCACGGTCTCGCGCTCGCCGACCGGGGCGATCACCACGCCGCGCTCGTGCAGGCGGAGCGTCGCCCGGCCGCGGAAGCCGAGGCCCGGCAGCACCACGCGCTCGAGCGGCTGCTCGAAGCGGGTGGTCGCGACGTAGGGCAGCTCGACCGCCTCGCGCTCGGCGCCGAGCGACGCGGCGGGCACGGCCTCGGGGGCGAGCGCGGCGGAGCGGCGCCGGCGCGCGCGCCAGGACAGCGCCATGCCGATGAAGACGAGGGTGACGGCCGCGGCGATGACGATCGCGATGGCGGTCCTATCCACGGGCGCCCCTCGCTGCCGCGGCGACGGTCGCCGCGTCGACGAGCTCGCCGTCGAGGACGGTCGGGACGCCGCGGTGCAGCGTCGCGACGACGCGGCCCGGCAGCTCCCGGCCGAGGTACGGCGAGTTGGTGCTGCGCCCGCGCAGGTCGCCGGTGGAGAAGCGGCGGCGGACCTCGGGGTCGTAGAGGACGACGTTGGCCGCGGCGCCGACGGCGAGGCCGTGCTGGTAGCCGTCGAGCCGGCCGATCCGCGCGGGGGCGGAGGAGAGCACGCGGGCGACGTCCGTCCAGCTCAGCCGGCCGTCCTCGACGACCGCGGCGTGCACGACGCTCAGAGCGCTCTCGAGGCCGACCATGCCGAAGGCGGCGGCGTCCCACTCGCAGTCCTTCGCCTCGACCGGGTGCGGGGCGTGGTCGGTGGCGACGATGTCGATGGTGCCGTCGGCGAGGGCCTCGCGGAGGGCGAGCACGTCCTCGTCGCGGCGCAGCGGCGGGTTGACCTTGTAGCGGGCGTCGTAGCCCGGGGCGCCGTCGACCCCCGCGATCAGCTGCTCGGAGAGCAGCAGGTGGTGCGGGGTGACCTCGGCCGTCACGTCGATGCCGCGGGCCTTGGCCCAGCGGATCACGTCGACGGAGCCGGCGGTCGAGACGTGGCAGACGTGCAGGCGCGAGCCGACGTGCTCGGCCAGCAGCACGTCGCGGGCGATGATCGCCTCCTCCGCCACGGCCGGCCAGCCCTGCAGCCCGAGGGCGCTGGAGACGGCGCCCTCGTTCATCTGCGCGCCGACGGTGAGCCGCGGCTCCTGCGCGTGCTGGGCGACGACCCCGTCGAAGGCCTTCACGTACTCGAGCGCGCGGCGCATCAGCAGCGCGTCCGAGACGCACTTGCCGTCGTCCGAGAAGACCCGCACCGCGGCACGGCTGCGGGCCATCGCGCCGAGCTCGGCGAGCGACTCCCCCGCGAGGCCGACGGTGACGGCGCCGATCGGGCGGACGGTGGCGTAGCCCGCGTCCTCGCCCAAGCTCTGCACCTGCTCGACGACGCCGGCCGTGTCCTGCACCGGCGAGGTGTTCGCCATCGCGAAGACCGCGGTGAAGCCGCCCGCCGCCGCGGCGCGCGTGCCGGTCAGCACGGTCTCGCTCTGCTCGAAGCCGGGCTCGCGGAGGTGGGTGTGCAGGTCGACGAGACCCGGCAGCGCCAGGAGCCCGTCGGCGTCGATCACGCGCGCGCCGCTCGAGTCGACGTCGGTGCCGATCTCGACGATCGTCCCGCCGTCGATCAGGACGTCGGCCGTCGTCGCGTCGGCGAGCGTCGCTCCCGAGAGGAGGATCCTCGTACCGGTCATCACAGGACCTCCCTTTCACCGGACAGCAGCAGGTACAGCGCCGCCATCCGCACGGACACCCCGTTCGCGACCTGCTCGAGCACCGTGGAGCGGCTCGAATCGGCGGCGGCCGAGGAGATCTCGACGCCCCTGTTCATGGGTCCGGGGTGCATCACGATGGTATCCGGGCCGAGGCGGGCGAGCCGCTCGTCGTCCAGGCCCCAGATGCGCGCGTACTCGCGGCCGTTGGGGAAGAAGCCGCTCGACATCCGCTCCAGCTGGATGCGCAGCAGCATCACCACGTCGGGCAGCCCGGAGTCGATCGCGTCGTCGAGGTCGAAGCGGATCGTGGCCGGCCAGTCGAGCGTGTCGACGGGGACGAGCGTGGGCGGGGCGACGAGGGTGACCTCCGCGCCGAGCGCGGTCAGCAGCCAGACGTTGGAGCGGGCGACCCGCGAGTGCAGGATGTCGCCGACGATCGTGACGGCGACGCCGTCGAGGCTCTTGCCGCGGGAGGCGGCGGCGCCGTGCAGCCGGCGGCGGATGGTGAAGGCGTCGAGCAGCGCCTGGGTGGGGTGCTCGTGCGTGCCGTCGCCGGCGTTGAGGATGGCGGCGTCGATCCAGCCGCTGGCCGCGAGCACGGCCGGGGCGCCGGAGGCGTGGTGGCGGATGACGACGCCGTCCGCGCCCATCGCCGCGAGGGTCTGCGCGGTGTCCTTGAGGCTCTCGCCCTTGGAGACGCTGGAGCCCTTCGCGCTGAAGTTGATCACGTCGGCCGAGAGCCGCTTCGCCGCGGCCTCGAACGAGATGCGGGTGCGGGTGGAGTCCTCGAAGAAGAGGTTGACCACGGTCTTGCCGCGCAGGGTCGGCAGCTTCTTGACCTCGCGGTTCTGCACGTCCGACATGTCCTCGGCGATGTCGAGGAGGCCGATCGCGGTGGCGCGGTCGAGGTCGCGGGTGGAGAGCAGGTGCCTCATTGGGGGCCTCCGTCCGGTGCGGACTCGATCGCGACGAGGTCCTCGCCGTCGGTCTCGACCAGGCGGACGTTGATCCGCTCGCTGAGGCTGCTGGGCAGGTTCTTGCCGACGAAGTCCGCGCGGATCGGCAGCTCGCGGTGTCCGCGGTCGACCAGGGCGGCGAGACGGACGGCCCGGGGGCGGCCGATGTCGCTCAGCGCGTCGAGGGCCGCGCGGATGGTGCGGCCGGAGAAGAGCACGTCGTCAACCAGGACGACGGTGCGGCCGTCGATGCTCGCCGGGACCGCGGTGCGCGCGGGCGTCCGCGTCGGGTGGTGGGCGAGGTCGTCGCGGTACATCGTCACGTCGAGCGAGCCGGAGAACACCGGGTCGGCCCCGGGCTCGATCCTGGCGATCGTCTCGGCGATCCGCCGCGCGAGCGCGACTCCGCGGGTCGGGATCCCGAGGATCACCAGCGACTCCGCGCCGCGATTCGACTCGAGGATCTCGTGAGCGATACGCGTCAGAGCGCGCGTGATGTCAGCGCTGCTGAGCACGATTCGTACCGTCACACCGACCTCCTTCCCCGTCTCTCTGGACGGCCTTAAAGGAAATGCCTCCCCGAGTATAGGGGTCCGCCTGCCGCGGACGTGGAGCGGCGCAGGCGCCGAGCCCTTCCCCGATCATGCTGATCGAGCGGTGAGGCGAAGAACGCAGCGGCGGCCCTTCATGCTGGTCGAGTAGCCCCGCAGGGGCGTATCGAGACCCACCGTCCTCAGGGGGGGCCGATCCGCAGACTCACGTCCTGACGGTGGTGGATCTCGATACGCCCGCTCCGCGGGCTACTCGATCAGCATGCAAAGGGGCCGCCGTGGCGGCGACCTCCATGCTGGTCGAGTAGCGCCGCAGGCGCGTATCGAGACCCGCGGGCGTCAGGCCGTCGCGTGCGACTCGGCGACGGAGGCGAGCAGGCCGTTGATGAAGCCGGCCGAGTCGTCGGTCGAGAGCAGGGTCGCCGCCTCGACGGCCTCGGAGATCGCGACGCCGTCCGGGACCGCGTCGTTGTGCAGGATCTCCCACACGCCGATGCGGAGGATCGCGCGGTCGACGAGCGGCATGCGCGAGAGCGTCCAGCCCTTGGCGAGCTGCGCGATCAGCGCGTCGATCTCGTCGGCGTTGTCGATGACGCCGTCGACGATCTCGCGGGCGTAGAGCCAGGAGGCCTCACGCGCCGGCTCGTTGGCCGCGCGCTCCGCCTCGGAGCGCAGCGATTCCGAGAAGGAGATCTGCCGCACGTCGGCGTTGTAGATGATGTCGAGGGCGCGCTTGCGCGCCTTCGTCCGAGCGCTCACAGAAGGCCCGGCTCAGCTGACGCGGCCGAGGTAGTCGCCCGTGCGGGTGTCGACCTTGACCTTGGTGCCCTGCTCGAGGAAGAGCGGGACCTGGATCTGGTAGCCGGTCTCGACGGTCGCGGGCTTGGTGCCGCCGGTCGAGCGGTCGCCCTGCAGGCCCGGCTCGGTGTAGGTGATCTCCAGCACGACGGAGGCGGGGAGCTCGACGTAGAGCGGGTCGCCGTCGTGCAGGGCGAGGGTGAGGTTCTGGTTCTCGAGCATGAAGTTCGCGGCCTCGCCGACGACGGCCTCGGGGACGGTGATCTGGTCGTAGTCCGAGGTGTCCATGAAGACGAAGTCCGCGCCGTCGCGGTAGAGGTACTGGAAGTCGCGACGGTCGACGTTGGCCGTGTCGATCTTGGCGCCGGCGTTGAAGGTCTTGTCGACGACCTTGCCCGTCAGCACGTTCTTCATCTTGGTGCGCACGAACGCGCCGCCCTTGCCCGGCTTCACGTGCTGGAAGTCGATGACGTTCCAGAGCTGACCGTCGATGCTGAGGACGGTGCCGTTCTTGATGTCGGTGGTAGAGGCCATGCGAAGGGGGATCCGTTTCGTGGAAGTCTGCTGATCGGCCGATCCGGCCAACCCATCGAGTGTAGTCGGTCCGGCCCGCGAGCGGCCGGGCCGCCTCCCCCGGCCGGGCGATGCGTCGTCGGAGCACCCGGAGCAGACTGGAGGGACGCCCACGACCGAGGAGGTCGCATGACCCTCAGCACCGCTCACTCCGGGATCGTCTCCGCGGCGGCCCGCTCGGACTTCTTCGCACCGACGCTCCCGGGCCAGAACATCGTTCCGCCGTGGTTCGCGGTCGTCTTCGCGATCGTGCCGATCGTCATCGTCGCGGTGATCGTCCTGATCATCGTGCTGATCGTCCGCAATGTGCGTCGCGGCCGCCGGCTCGGCGTCGACCCGACCACGATGCAGACGGACATGGCCGCCCGCTACCTCCGCCACGGCATCGGCCCGGCGGGCTCCTCGCTCACCGATCGCCTGGCCGAGCTCGACCGGCTGCGCGCCGCCGGAACGATCAGCGCGGAGGAGCACGCCCGTGCCCGCGAGGCCGCGCTCACCGGCGACCGCGGGCCGGACGACCGGCAGGGCTGACCCCGCCAGTTGCCGCTACGCGCCGATCTCCTGGTACGCCGCGAACAGCAGCGACGTCTCCGGCCCCTGCAGGATGCTCGGGCGAGCGAGGTCGTCGAGCACCACGAAGCGGAGCATGCCCGCGCGCGACTTCTTGTCGCGCTGCATCGCGGCGAGCAGCGTCTCCCAGCGGCCGAGCGGGTAGCTCGTCGGCAGCGTCAGCGACTCGAGGACGCTGCGCTGGCGATCGACGACGGCGTCGCTGAGCGAGCCGGTGAGCCGGGACAGCTCCGCCGCGAACATCATGCCGACCGAGACCGCCGCGCCGTGCCGCCACTGGTAGCGCTCGGCGTGCTCGACCGCGTGGCCGAGGGTGTGCCCGTAGTTGAGGATCTCGCGCAGACCTTTCTCGGTGAAGTCCTCGCTCACCACACGCGCCTTGATGCCGATCGACAGCTCGACCAGGCTGCGGAACTCCTCCGACGTCGGGTCGGTCGCGAGGTCCACGTCCGACTCGATGATGTCGAGGATCCGCGGCTCGGCGATCATGCCGTACTTCACGATCTCGCCGAAGCCGGCCAGGATCTCGTTGCGCGGCAGGCTCGTCAGCACGTCGAGGTCGGCGACGACGGCGCGCGGCGCGTGGAAGGCGCCGACGAGGTTCTTGCCCTCGGCGGTGTTGATGCCGGTCTTGCCGCCGACGGCCGCGTCGACCATGCCGAGCACCGTGGTCGGCACCTGCACGAGGTCGACCCCGCGGAGCCAGGTCGCGGCGACGAAGCCGGCCAGGTCGGTGATCGCGCCGCCGCCGAAGCCGACGACCGCGTCGGTCCGGGTGAAGTCGGACTGACCCATCACCTGCCAGCAGAAGGCGGCGACCTCGACGCGCTTGGCGGCCTCGGCGTCGGGCACCTCGGCGAGCAGCACCTCGTAGCGGTCGAGGAGGCTCTCCCGGATCTCGGCGGCGAGGACCGCGAGGGTCGGCGGGTGCACGATCAGCACCTTGGCCGCTCGCGGGCCGATCGCGTCGGCGAGGCCGTCGAGGAGGCCGCGGCCGACCGTGATGTCGTAGCCGTTCTCTCCGGTGACGGTGAGGGCGGTGGCGCCGTCGTTCATGCTCTTCTTCCGGTCGGGCGGCCGGTGGGGGCCGCCGGTTCTGTGGTGCTGGTGGCTTCGGTGGTGCCGGTGGACTCGGTGGTGCCGGCAGCGGGCGCGCCGACGGCCGCCTCGCGCTCGCGCACCCAGGCGGTCACCTCGGCTGCCAGGGTCGTGATCGGGCGGCGCGAGGAGTCGACGACGGTGTCGGCGAGCGACTCGTAGACGGCGCGTCGCGACTCGAAGATGCGCGTCCAGTCCGCGACGCCGCCGCGCACCAGCGGGCGGCCGGAGCCGAGCCGGTCGCGCACGGCCTCGGCGGTCGTGGTCAGCAGTACGACGGGGACGCCGGCCAGGTCGGCGCGCGTGCCCTCGTCGAGCACCGCTCCCCCGCCCAGACTCAGCACGACGCCGCGGCGGACGGCCTGCTCGACGACGCGGCGCTCCTCCACGCGGAAGGAGGCCTCGCCGTGGAGGTCGAAGTACGCGGCGATCGGACCGTGCCGGCGCACGAACTCCGCGTCGGAGTCGACGAACTCGGCCGCGAGGGCCTTCGCGACCCGCTTGCCGATCGTCGTCTTGCCGGCCCCCATCGGGCCGATCAGGACGACGCGGGCGCGGGCCGCGCCGGTATCGTGACCCGCCATCAGCGGGCCCGCCCAGGTAGGTGCTCGGGCATCAGACGAGACCGAGCGCCGGATCGCTGGCGGCGAGCGTGCGCAGCTCCTCCGGGATCGCGTCGAGGTAGCCCTGCAGATTGCGGCGGGTCTCGGTGACGCTGTCGCCGCCGAACTTCTCCAGCACGGCGTTCGCGAGCACCAGCGCGACCATCGCCTCCGCGACGACGCCCGAGGCGGGCACCGCGCAGACGTCCGAGCGCTGGTGGTGCGCGCCCGCAGCCTTGCCGGTCGCGACGTCGACCGTGCGCAGCGCGTGCGGGACGGTGGCGATCGGCTTCATGCCGGCGCGGACCCGCAGGACGGTGCCCGTGCTCATGCCGCCCTCGGTGCCGCCGGCGCGATCGCTCGAGCGGCCGATGCCGCCCTCGGCGACGAACAGCTCGTCGTGGGCCTCGGAGCCGCGGCGGGTGGTGGTCAGGAAGCCGTCGCCGACCTCGACGCCCTTGATCGCCTGGATGCCCATCAGCGCGGCAGCCAGCTGCGCGTCGAGCCGGCGGTCCCAGTGCACGTAGGAGCCGAGTCCCGGCGGGAGGTCGTAGGCGAGGACCTCGACGACGCCGCCGAGGGTGTCGCCGTCCTCGTGCGCGCGGTCGACCTCGGCCACCATCAGGGCGCTGGTCGCCGCGTCGTGGCAGCGCAGCGGATCGGCGTCCAGCGCGTCGACGTCGGCGGGGGTCGGCAGGGCCGAACCCTCCGGCACGCGGACCGGGCCGATGGCGAGGGTGTGGCTCACGAGGGTGATGCCGAGCTCGCCGAGGAAGCGGCGGGCGACGGCGCCGAGCGCGACACGAGCGGCCGTCTCACGGGCCGACGCGCGCTCGAGGACGTTGCGCGACTCCTCGAAGCCGTACTTCTGCATGCCGACCAGGTCGGCGTGACCCGGGCGCGGGCGGGTGAGCGCGGCGCCGCGCCCCTTGGGCAGCGTCTCGGGATCGCGCGGCTCGGCCGCCATCACGTCGACCCAGCGCGCCCACTCGGTGTTGCCGATGCGCAGCGCGATCGGGCCGCCCGTCGTGCCGCCGTGGCGGATGCCGGACGAGACGTTCAGCTCGTCCTGCTCGAACTTCATCCGGGCGCCGCGACCGTAGCCGAGCTTGCGCCGGGCGAGGTCGGCGCGGACGTCGTCGAGGGAGACGGGGACACCCGCCGGCAGTCCTTCGAGGACGGCGACGAGTTCGGGGCCGTGGGATTCCCCGGCCGTGAGCCAACGGAGCATCCTCCGATTCTCGCACACGCGCCCGACCGGACTCGCGCCCCGCGGGCTCAGGCGGTGGAGTCGGCCGGCAGCGTCGCGCGCATCGCCGCGAGCACCGCGTCCTCGTCCGGCAGCGGCACGGCCGGGTCGCCGCCGGCGAACACCCGCACCTGCAGCAGCGCCTGGTGCAGGAGCATCCCCAGCCCCGACACGACGGGCGAGCCGGCCGCGCCCCAGCGCAGCGCGAGCGGACTCGGCCAGGGCGAGTAGGCCACGTCGAAGAGCGTCGAGGCCGCGACCACCGCATCCGGCACGGCCAGCTCGGCCGACGCGCCGCCCGGCAGCGTCGAGACGAGCAGCGGCGCCGCGTCCGCACCGTCCCAGTCCGAGAACGGGCGGACGTCGAGGGCGACGCCGACGGCGGCGGCGATCGCGGCCAGCGGCGCGGCCTTCTCCGGCGAGCGGAGTGTGACGGTGACCCGCGCCGCGCCCAGCTCGGCCGCCGCGGCGAGGGCGGAGGCGGCGGTCGCCCCTCCCCCGAGGATCTCGACGCGCTCGGCCGAGTGCACGCCGGCCTCGCCGAGCGCCCGGACGATCCCGGCCACGTCGGTGTTGAAGCCGCGCAGGCGGGGTGCGTCGGCGGAGCGGTCGAGCAGCACCGTGTTGACGGCGCCGGTCGCCCGCGCGACCAGGTCCTCCTCGTCGAGCAGCGGCCGCACCGCGTGCTTGAGCGGCATCGTCAGCGACAGGCCGTGCCAGAGCGCGACCGGATCGGCGACGACGGCGGCGAGCGTCGCCTCCGTCGCCTCGACCGCCGTGTAGCTCCAGTCGAGCCCGAGCACCCGGTAGGCCGCCGCGTGCAGCTCGGGCGAGCGCGAGTGCGCGATCGGCGAGCCGAGGACCGCCAGCCGGCGCCCGCCCGGCGCAGGCTCCGCGGTCACTGGTACTCCGGGTGGTCCCGCATCCACGCCTGCCACTGCGCCACCGCGGCGTTGTGCTCCGCATCGGTGGTCGAGTACACCGTCTCGCCGGTCTCGAGGTTCACCGTGACGAAGTAGAGCCAGGTGCCGTCCGCGGGCTGCAGCACCGCCTGGATGGCGACGTCGCCCGGGTTCGAGATCGGCGCGGGCGGCAGGCCGTCGCGCTGGTAGGTGTTGTAGACGTTGCTCGCGTCGTTGCGCTCCGCGTCGGTCGTGGTCACCCGGTCGGTCGCCCCGGTGCCGTAGGCGACGGTCGCGTCCGACTGCAGGCGCCAGCCTTGGTCGAGGCGGTTCTGGAAGACGCGCGCGACCTTCGGGAAGTCGTCCGCGACGCGGGCCTCGCGCTGCACGAGCGAGGCGAAGACGACGGTCCGGTAGCGGTTCTCGACCGGAACGCCCGCCGCGTCGAGCGACTGGTACATCCGGTTCACGAGCGTCTGCAGGATGTCGTGCGCCGAGGTGCCCGGGTCGATGTCGTAGGTCGCCGGGAAGAGGAAGCCCTCGAGGCTCGTCGCCTCGGCGGGAAGCCCGTAGGAGCCCCAGTCCGCGGCCGCGGCCTCGAGGTCGGCGAGGGCGACGCCCGAGCCGTCCGCGATCAGCGGCAGCGCGCCCTTGAGCGAGGTGCCCTCCGGGATGACGAAGGTGTTCGCGAGCCTCGTCGAGTCCGAGTCGAGCAGCGCCGACAGCGCCGCCTTCGCGCTCATCTCCGCCTTCAGCGAGTAGGCACCGGGCTGGAAGACGGGCTCGGGGTTCTCCGCGAGGAGCAGCTCGTAGAATGGCGTGTACGACTTGATGACGCCGTCCGCGACGAGGTTCTCGGCGATGGTGCTGCCGCCGTCGCCCTGGTGGATGGTGAAGACCACCTCGCTGGTGCCGGTGCCGGTGAAGTCGGTCGGCTCCGGCTCCGCGAACAGCGCGCGGACCGGCTCGACGAAGATCGTCACCGCGATCGCGACCAGGGCCACGAAGACGCCGAAGGCGAGGAGCCCGCCGATCAGCCCGCGACGGCTGCGTCGCGGCCTGTTCTCGCGCTTCGCGCGGCGGCGGCGGGTGGAGGGGGCGGCGTCGGGGTGCGCGGCGGCGACGGCTTCTCCGCGGTCGCGCGGGGCGCCGACCTCGGGGCCGGCGAACAGGTGGTCGATCGAGTCGGGCGCCGTCGGCTCCGTCTCAGAAGCGGGGTGCTGCTCCGGGTCGTGCGGGAGCTGACTCTGCTGATCGGCCTCCGCGGCGCGGGCGGCGCGGCGGCTCGGGGGGACGTCGGTCACGGCTGGGTCGTCCTTCGTTCGGTTCGAGCGCGGATCCGGCGGGGGTACCGGACGAGCGCTCGGAATCGATGGCGTGCTGCAGGATCACCACGGCGGCGACCTGGTCGATCACGGCGCGGGAGCCGCGGGTGCTGCGTCCCGAGCGGTGCAGCGCGCTCTGGGCGCTCACCGTCGAGAGCCGCTCGTCCACGAGCCGCACCGGGGCGGTCGGGACGGCGGAGGCGAGGCGCGCCGCGAAGGCGCGAGCGTCGTCCGTCGAGGCCGTCTCGGCGCCCGACAGCGACAGCGGGAGGCCGACGACGATCGCCGACGCGCCGAACTCGGCGGCGAGGGCCGCGATCCGGGCGACGTCGGCGCCGTCCGGCGCCTCCGCGACGCGCGCGACGGTCTCCACCGGCACGGCGAGGAGGCCGTCGGCGTCGCAGCACGCGACACCGATGCGGGAACGGCCCACATCGATGCCGAGCCGGACGCCGAACCTCTCCATCTAGCGCGTCGCCTCCTCGACGACGGCGTCGAGCGCCGCGCCGATGGCGGACACGTCCGAGCCGCCGCCCTGGGCGAGGTCGTCCTTGCCGCCTCCGCCGCCGCCGAGGACACCGGCCGCGCGACGGGCGAGAACGCCCGCCTTCCGGCCGAGCTCGCGGGCGGCGGGGGTGGTCGCCACGATCACGGCGGGCTTGCCGGCGACGTCGGCCGCGAGGGCGACGACCGCCGCGTCCTGGCCGAGGCGCTCGCGCACCGAGATGACGAGCGAGCGGAGCTCGTCGCCCGAGCCGGCCGTGCCGACGTTCTCGGCGACGATCGTCACGCCGTTGATCGAGCGCTTCGTCGCGGCGATCGCGGGGACCCGCTCGGCGAGGGCGCGGGCCTCGAAGGTCGCGATCCGCTTCTCGGCGGCCTTGAGGCTCGCAACGAGCTCGGCGATCCGGTCGGGCAGCTGCTCGCGCGGGGTCTTGAGCGAGGACGAGATGGTGCTGACCAGGGCGCGCTCGGCGACGAGCTCCCTCAGCGCCTCGCGGCCGACGAGCGACTCGACGCGGCGGTTGGTCGAGCCGACCGAGGACTCGCTGATCAGGCTGATCAGCCCGATCTCCGCGGAGGTGCCGACGTGGGTGCCGGCGCACAGCTCGCGCGACCAGGGGCCGCCGATGTCGACGACGCGGACGACCTCGCCGTACTTCTCGCCGAAGAGCGCCATCGCGCCGAGCGCCTTGGCCTCGTCGAGCGGGAGCTCGCGGGTGACGACCTCGAGGTTGTCGCGGATCGCGCCGTTGGCGATGTCCTCGATCTCGCTGCGGGTCTCGAGCGAGAGCGCCTGGTTCCAGGAGAAGTCGAGGCGCAGGTAGCCGGCCTTGTTGAACGAGCCGGACTGGTGCGCCTGCGAGCCGAGGACCTGGCGGAGCGCCGCGTGGATGAGGTGGGTGCCGGAGTGCGCCTGACGCGCACCGCGGCGCCAGTCGCGGTCGACGACGGAGGTGGCGGCGTCGCCGACCCCGACCTCGCCGCTGGCGACCTGGATCTTGTGGCTGATCAGGCCCTTGACGGGCTTCTGCACGTCGAGGACCTCGAGGTCGAAGCCGTTGCCGACGATGCGGCCGGCGTCGGCCTCCTGCCCGCCCGACTCCGCGTACAGCGAGGTCGCCTCGAGGATCACCTCGGCGATGTCGCCGGCGACCGCCTTCTGGACCGCGTGGCCGCCGACGATGAGGCCGAGGATCCGGGACTCCGTGTCGAGGACGTCGTAGCCCGTGAAGAGCGTCTCGCCCTTGGCGCGGAAGTCGGCGTAGACCGAGAGGTCGGCCAGGGCGTTCTTCTTCGACTTCGCGTCGGCCTTCGCGCGGGTGCGCTGCGCCGTCATCAGGGAGTCGAACGCCTCGCGGTCGACACTGAGGCCCGACTCCTCGGCGATCTCGAGGGTGAGGTCGATCGGGAAGCCGAAGGTGTCGTGCAGGAGGAAGGCGGTGTCGCCGGGCAGGGTCGCCGCCTCGGCCTTCTTGGTCTTCAGCACCGCGAGGTCGAGGATCTCGGTGCCGGCCGCGAGCGTGCGCAGGAACGCCTCCTCCTCGCCGTAGGCACTGGTCGACAGGCGCTCGAACTCGGTGGAGACCTCGGGGTAGGCCGAGGCCATCGCGTCGCGCGAGGCGGTGAACAGCTCGGGGAACGTCGCGGTGTCGACTCCGAGCAGGCGCATCGCGCGCACGGTGCGGCGCATCAGGCGGCGCAGGATGTAGCCGCGGCCCTCGTTGGACGGCGTCACGCCGTCGGAGAGCAGCATCAGCGAGGAGCGGACGTGGTCGGCGATGACGCGCATCCGCACGTCGTCCTCGTGCACGGCGCCGTAGCGGCGGCCCGAGAGCTCGGCGGCGCGGTCGAGCACCGGGCGCACCTGGTCGATCTCGTACATGTTCTCGACGCCCTGCTTGAGGAACGCGACGCGCTCGAGACCCATGCCGGTGTCGATGTTCTTGCTCGGCAGCTCGCCGAGGATGTCGAAGTCGACCTTGCTCGTGCCTTGCCCGCGCAGGTACTGCATGAAGACGAGGTTCCAGATCTCGACGTAGCGGTCGTCGTCGGTGGCCGGGCCGCCCTCGATGCCGTAGGCGGGCCCGCGGTCGAAGAAGATCTCCGAGCAGGGCCCGGCGGGGCCGGGCTGGCCGGTCGACCAGTAGTTGGTGTCCTTGTCGAGGCGCTGGATCCGCTCGTCGGGCAGTCCGGCGATCTTCTTCCAGAGCGCGATGGCCTCATCGTCGTCCTTGTAGACGGTGACCCAGAGGTCCTTCTCGTCGAAGCCGAGGTTGCCGTCGCTCTCACTGCCGGTGAGGAGCTCCCAGGCGTAGCCGATCGCCCCCTCCTTGAAGTAGTCGCCGAAGGAGAAGTTGCCGTTCATCTGGAAGAACGTGCCGTGGCGAGGGGTCTTGCCGACCTCCTCGATGTCGTTCGTGCGGATGCACTTCTGCACGCTCGTCGCGCGGTCGAACGGCGCGGGGACGACCCCGGTGAGGTAGGGCACGAAGGGCACCATGCCGGCGACGGTGAAGAGGAGGCTCGGGTCGTCGCTGACCAGGGAGGCGGAGGGGACCACGGTGTGCCCGCGGCTTCCGAAGAAGTCGAGCCAGCGGTTGCGGATGTCTGCGGTCTGCATGGGTTCCGTTACGTTTCGGTCGACCTGGTCGACGCGGGTGTCTGTCGGGTGGTGCGGTTCCAGCGGGTGGTGCGGGTCTGTCGGGTGCGCCGGGACGGGCAGGGCGTCAGCCCTCGCCGATGGCGGCCTTGAGCTCGGCCTCGCGCTGGTGGTAGCCCTCGGAGACGGCGTCGCCGAGCTCCTTCGCCGTGCGGTTGAGGTCCTCGAAAAGACGAGCACCCGCCTCGGTGCGCGCGACCTGGTGCGCGACCGCGAATCCGAGACCGATCCCGATGACGATCAGCACGATGTTCTTCACAGCGATTCCTCCCACAGCGTTTCCTGCTCACGGCAGCCGGCCCGAGGGCGCGGCGACCCCCTCGATTGTAGGGCGCGGGCAGGGGGCTACCTGGAGGACGACCTGCGGGTGCGCCGAGAGCGGCGCGCGGCGCCGCGTCCGACCGCGGCACCCGCCTTGTCGGCGGTGCGGCCGGCGACGAGGACGGCGCGGACTCCTGCGGTGAAGCCGGCGAGCTTGATCAGCGGTCCGCCGATCGTCGCGGCGGTCAGGGCGACGAGCGCGTTGACGTTGCCGGTGACCTCGGCCACGTCCTTCGTGATGGTGTCGACGCGAGCCAGCTGCTGGTTCGCCTCGCGCAGCGTCGACGCCGATTCGTCGAGGATCGGGGTCAGGCCGTCGCTGGCCTGCTTGATGGCCTCGCTCGTGCTGTCGAAGACCCGACCGAGCTTCCAGAGCGGGATCGCGGCGACGGCGACGAGGATCGCGAACACCCCCGCGGCGATGAGCCCTGCGATGTCTCCACCGGACACGATGACCTCCGTTTCGGCGCCGCCGGATGCGGCACCCCAGCCTACCGACGGCGCACGGCGGCCCTGGTCCGGCCGGAGGCGGCACCGGCACGCCTTCGGCACGTGAGAACGGCCCCGGCACGCCGGAACACCCGGAATCCGCGAGCCGGAGCTCGGATCGCGAGCCGGACCGACCTGGCTGCACGGCGGCGGCTGCGCGCCGAGGAGGCCCGGGAACGAGGAAAGGCCCCGGCAGGAGCCGGGGCCTTTCCAACGGGGGTGCGCTGACTAGCGAGCCGCGTAGTACTCGACGACGAGCTGGACTTCGCAGGTCACGGGGACCTCGGCGCGCTTCGGGCGGCGCAGGAGCGTCGCCTGGAGCTTGTCGATCTCGACCTCGAGGTAGCCCGGGGTCTTGGGGAGGACGTCGACGTGTCCGCCGGCGGCCGCGACCTGGAAGGGCTCGGTGCCCTCGGAGCGGGTCTTGACGTGGATGACCTGGCCCGGCTTCACGCGGAAGGAGGGACGGTCGACCGTCTGGCCGTCCACCATGATGTGGCGGTGGGTGACGAACTGGCGGGCCTGCGCCGTGGTGCGGGCGAAGCCCGAGCGCAGGACGAGGGCGTCGAGGCGCATCTCGAGGAGCTCGACCAGGTTCTCACCGGTCAGGCCCTGGGTGCGGCGCGCCTCCTGGAAGGCGATGCGCAGCTGCTTCTCGCGGATGCCGTACTGGGCTCGCAGACGCTGCTTCTCTCGCAGGCGGACCGCGTAGTCGGAGTCGGCCTTGCGCTTCGAGCGGCCGTGCTCACCGGGAGCGTAGGGACGCTTCTCGAGGTAGCGGGCGGCCTTCGGGGTCAGGGGGATGCCGAGGGCGCGCGAGAGGCGCGTCTTCGAACGGGTACGTGAGGTGGTCGACACTGTGGTCCTTCCAGGGTCTGAGAGGTTCGGTCGCAGTCCTCGTCCGCCGGCTCCGGGAGGAGGGCGGGCGCCGAGGTCGTGTCCCCCCGCGGGTGCGGGAGGCAGGGTGACCGCGGTGGCGGACTGCGCGATTCAGAGGGATGCGCTGCTCCGCTCGGCTACAGAGCGGTGGGCAACCTCGCAAGACTACCAGGCGCGGGAGCCCGCGTCACGCGCGGTTCCGGGTCCGCCGTCCCCGACCGTCAGCCGCGGCCTCGGATGATCCGGAGAAGCTTCGCCAGCCGGGCCGACACGTCGCGCTCGTTGCCGTGCTCGGTCGGCGCGTAGTAGCGCGCGCCGCGGAGCTCGTCCGGCAGGTACTGCTGCTCGAGGACGCCGAGCTCGGCGTCGTGCGGGTAGCGGTAGCCCTTGCCGTGGCCGAGCCGCTTGGCGCCCGGGTAGTGCGCGTCGCGCAGGTGCGGCGGCACCCGGCCGGCCTTGCCCGCGCGGACATCGGCGATCGCCCTGTCGATGGCCGTGTAGGAGGCGTTCGACTTCGGGGCGGTGGCGAGGTGGACGACGGCCTGCGCGAGCGGGATGCGCCCCTCCGGCATGCCGATGAACTGGACGGCGTCGGCGGCGGCGATCGCGACGACGAGCGCCTGCGGGTCGGCCATCCCGATGTCCTCGGAGGCCGAGACGATGATCCGGCGGGCGATGAAGCGCGGGTCCTCCCCCGCCTCGATCATCCGGGCCAGGTAGTGCAGCGCCGCGTCGACGTCCGAGCCGCGGATCGACTTGATGAACGCGCTGATGACGTCGTAGTGCTCGTCGCCGTTGCGGTCGTAGCGCAGCAGCGCGCGGTCGACGGCGCGGGCGACCACCTCCACCGTGATCAGCGGGAGCTCGGGCTCCTCGACGACGGCGGGCTCGGCGGAGACGCCCTCGTCCTCGTCCTCCTCCTCCTCGCTCTCGCCCGCGGTCGCCCGCGCGACGCGATCCGCCTCGCGCGCCTCCGACCTCGCGGAGGTGGCGGCGGCCTCGAGCGCCGTGAGCGCGCGTCGGGCGTCCCCGGAGGCCAGCCGGACGATGCTCGCGCGGGCCTCGTCGTCGAGCCGCACCGAGTCGCGGAGCCCGCGCTCGTCGTGCAGCGCGCGGTCGACGAGCAGCCCGAGGTCCTCGTCGTCGAGGGTGTTCAGCGTGAGCAGCAGGGAGCGCGAGAGCAGCGGGGCGATCACCGAGAAGGACGGGTTCTCGGTCGTCGCCGCGATGAGGATCACCCAGCCGTTCTCGACGCCGGGCAGCAGCGCGTCCTGCTGCGCCTTGGTGAAGCGGTGGATCTCGTCGAGGAAGAGGACGGTCGACGTGCCGTAGAGGTCGCGGGTGGAGAGCGCCTCCTCCATCACCTGGCGGACGTCCTTCACGCCGGCCGTGACGGCGGAGAGCTCGACGAAGCGCCGGCCACTGGAGTGCGCGACGGCCTGGGCGAGCGTCGTCTTGCCGGTGCCGGGCGGGCCCCAGAGGATGACGGAGACGGCTCCGCGCTCACCCGTGGTGTCGGCCGCGAGGGCCACCAGCGGCGAACCGGGCGTCAGCAGGTGCCGCTGCCCCGCGACCTCCTCAAGGCTGCGGGGACGCATGCGCACGGCGAGCGGCGTCGCCCCGGAGCGGAGTCCGGCCTGCTGCATGGTCATCGCACCAGCGTAACGACGGCCTCCGACAGTCGGCCCCGGCGCCCGCCCGGCACCCGGCGTCGCGGCGTCCGGCGAGGGCGCGGCGATTCTCGTAGGCTCGACGCGCTCCGCGCTCGCGCGGGGCCGCGCCGGACGCAGGCGCGACGCACGACGGCGGAGGAACACGTGGCCCAGGGCAGGACGAACGATCGCGAGGCGCGCACCCGACTGAGGGCCTACCAGGCGCGGCAGACCCTGCACCGCACGCGCGCCAAGCGCCGGGTCCGCGACAACGTGATCGCGGCCGTCGCGGGCGTCGTCGTGATCGCCCTCGCGGTCGTCGCGCAGCTCCTCTACTTCTCCGGCGGCCCGGGCACCCCGGTCGCCGAGCCGACGTCCTCCGAGAGCGCGACCCCCACGCCGACCCCCGAGGCGACCGGCCAGAACACCGGGGACGTCCCCTCCGCCGACATCGCCGAGGGCCGCGACTGGACCGGCACGATGTCGATCAACAGCGACGAGCTGGGGATCACCCTGGCCGGCGCCGCCGCCCCGCAGGCCGTCTCCTCCTTCCTCTCCCTGTCGCAGTCCGGCTTCTACGACGGCGTCTCCTGCCACCGGCTCACCACCGAGGGCCTCTACGTCCTGCAGTGCGGGGACCCGAACGGCGACGGCACCGGCGGCCCCGGCTACAGCTACGGACCCGTCGAGAACGCGCCCGCCGACGGCGTCTACCCGGCCGGCACGATCGCGATGGCCCGCCAGGGCGGCAACGGCTACAGCCAGGGCAGCCAGTTCTTCGTCGTCTATCAGGACACCCAGCTCCCCGAGGACGCCGCGGGCGGCTACACGGTGGTCGGCCAGGTGACCTCGGGTCTCGATGCGCTGATCGCCGACGTGGTCGCGAAGGGCACGGCGGACGGCTCCGGCGACGGCGCTCCCGCCGAGCCGGTCGCGATCGGCGGCATCTCGCTGCAGTAGCCCTCGCGCGCGCCGCCGACGAGCGGCGCGCGCGACCCGCGGGACCGCGGACGAACGGGGGCGCGGGGAGTGCAATAGGCTTGTCGTCACTGCCCGTTCGCGGCTGAGCGCGGTCGTCGGCCTCCGGCTGTCGAGCACCGAGGCCGAGGGGCGGGACGACAGCGAAAGGCGGCACCCGATGCTGACTCCAGACGGCGACATCGACACCGTGTCCACCCCCGGCACCGTGTCACCCGACGACAGCGCGTCCTCCGAGACGACGGACGCTCCCGAGAGCACCGGCGCCCCCGAGGGCGCCGACGCCCCGGCCGAGACGGACGCTCCCGAGACGGGAGAGGGCTCCCCCGAGACGGCGACGCCCGGATCCGAGACGGCGACGCCCGACGAGGTGGCGGCCCCCGAGGAGGCAGCGGCCTCGGACGAGACGGCGCCCTCCGAGGGCGAGACAACGACCTCGGACGAGACGGCGACCTCCGGCGAGGCAGCGACCGCCGATGAGACGACGGCTCCCGAGAACGCGGCGCCTCCCGTCGTCCCGACGGCTCCCCGCCCGCAGGCGGGCGCCCGGCAGCCGTGGGGCCGCGTGGCCGACGACGGCACGGTCTACGTCCGCGTCGGCGACGAGGAGCGCGAGGTGGGCCAGTACCCCGACGCGACTCCCGAGGAGGCCCTCGCCTACTACGAGCGCAAGTACACCGAGCTCGCCGGGCAGGTCTCCCTGCTCGAGCAGCGGGCCAAGCGCGGCGCTCCGGCGAACGACGTGTCGCGCGGAGTGCAGACGCTCACCGCGGCCATCTCGCAGGCGCACGCCGTCGGCGACCTCGACGCCCTGCAGGCCCGCGTCAGCGCGCTCAGCGGTTCCGTCGAGGATCTGACCGAGCAGCAGGCCGCCGAGACGAAGGCCGCCCTCAGCGACGCGATCGCTCACCGCGAGGCGATCGTCGCCGAGGCCGAGGCGCTGGCCGCCGTCGACCCGGCGAAGACGCAGTGGAAGCAGGCCAGCGCCGCGATCGACGACCTCTTCGCCCGCTGGCAGAGCCACCAGCAGCAGGGTCCGCGCCTCCCCAAGAACGACGCCAACGAGCTGTGGCGCCGCTTCCGCGGAGCGCGCACGACGATCGAGCAGAACCGCAAGGCGTTCTTCGCCGACCTCGACTCGGCGCACCGCGAGGCCAAGCAGGCCAAGCAGTCGCTGATCGATCAGGCCGACGCCCTGGTCTCACGCGGTGCCGAGGCGATCCCGGAGTACCGGGCCCTCCTCGAGCGCTGGCGGGTGGCCGGTCGCGCGGGCAAGCGGTTCGACGACGCCCTCTGGGCGCGCTTCAAGGCCGCCGGCGACGCGATCTACGGCGCGAAGGCCGAGGTCGTCGCGCAGGAGAGCGTCGAGTACACCGAGAACCTCGACCTCAAGCTCGCCCTCCTCGAGGAGGCGGAGCCGCTCCTGCAGGAGCAGGACCGCGAGAAGGCCAAGCGCGTGCTGCTCTCCGTGCAGGAGCGCTGGGACGCCGTCGGCCGCGTGCCGCGCGAGCAGGTGCGCACCGTCGAGGACCGCCTCCGCAAGGTCGAGGCGCACGTGCGCAAGCTCGACGAGGAGCACTGGAACCGCAGCAACCCCGAGCGCAAGGCGCGCTCGGAGGGCCTCGCCTCGCAGCTTACCGCCGCGATCCAGAAGCTGCAGGACGAGCTCGACGAGGCGAAGGCCCGCGGTGACCGCGCCGCCATCGCCCAGGCGCAGGAGGCCCTCGACGCCCGCAAGGTGTGGCTGGACGCCCTGGGCTGATCCCGGCCGGCATGCACGCTGGTCGAGTAGCCGCCGGAGGCGGGGTGTGGAGACCCACTCCTCGGACGATGTGGATCTCGATACGCCCGTTGCGCGGGCTACTCGATCAGCATGAGCACGCGTCCGTGACCGGCATGCTGGTCGAGTAGCCGCCGGAGGCGGGGTGTCGAGAACCGCCCCTCGGACGACGTGGATCTCGATACGCCCGCTGCGCGGGCTACTCGATCAGCATGAGCACGCGTCCGTGACCTGCATGCTGGTCGAGTAGCCGCCGGAGGCGGCGTATCGAGACCCGCCTGTCGCCGGCGGGAACCGCACGGCGATGGTTCTCGCGGATCCGTCCACAGATGTGCTGCGGCTGTCCCGCGGGGACGGCGGCTCGGCCAGCATGGGCGGATGACGCGCCTCCTCCCCTCCGTGCTGCTCCCGGGGCAGCTGCCGCTCGCGGAGCTCTGCGCCGCCCGTCTCGACGGCGAGGTCGTCGCGCTCGACGAGGGCTTCCTCCTCGCCGATCTGCCGGTCGGCCCGGCCGAGCGCGGCGCGGCGCTGCGGGCGGTCGTCCCGGCGAAGGCGGTGGCCGACCGGCTGTCGGCGGCCTGGGTGCACGGCGCGATGCCCGCCGCTCCCCCGGTGCACAGCGCCTCCATCGACCGACGGAACCGGCTGCACCCGCCGATGCTCGCGCGGGTGCGCTTCCACGAGGTGCGGCTCACCGACGAGGACGTCGTGCTCCTCGGCGGCTGCTCCGTCACGACCCCCGAGCGGACCCTGATCGATCTGGCGCGCACCCGCAGCACCTGCGACGACGACCTCCTGCGCAGCCTGGCGGCCGCCACCGGCGTCTCGCTCGAGCGGGTGCTCGAGCGATTGGACAGCGGCCCTCCCGTCTCGAGCCGCCGGATCGCCCTGCTCCGCCTGACCGCGGCGCTCGGCTGACCCGGCCCTGAGCCCGGGTACTGCGCCGGCGGCGCCGGGCGATCAGCCCGCGTTCACCCGGTAGACGTCGTAGACCGCGTCGATCCTGCGGACGGCGTTGAGCACCCGGTCGAGGTGAGTCGTGTCGCCCATCTCGAACACGAACCGGCTGATCGCCAGTCGGTCGCTGGAGGTGGAGACCGTGGCCGACAGGATGTTCACGTGGTGCTCGGAGAGCACGCGCGTGACGTCGCTGAGCAGGCCGGACCGGTCGAGCGCCTCGACCTGGATCTGCACCAGGAAGATGCTCTTCGAGGACGGCGCCCACTCGACGTCGACGATCCGCTCCGGCTCCTTGAGCAGCTCCTGCACGTTGTGGCAGTTGGCCTGGTGCACCGAGACGCCGGCGCCACGGGTGACGAAGCCGACGATCTGATCGCCCGGAACCGGGGTGCAGCACTTCGCCAGCTTGACCAGGATGTCCGGTGCGCCCTTGACCAGGACACCGGACTCGCTGCTGCGACTCCGCGGACGCGGGGAGCGCGGGAGGGTGACCTCGTGCTCGTCCGACTCCGGGTCGCCCTGGATGGTCGCGACGACCTTCTCCAGCACCGACTGCGTGGAGACGTGCCCCTCGCCGACCGCGGCGTAGAGCGCCTCGACGTCGTTGTAGCGCAGCTGGCTGGCCACCTCGGTGAAGGTGTCCTGGCTCATCAGCTTCTGCAGCGGCAGGTTCTGCTTGCGCATGGCCCGCGCGATGGAGTCCTTGCCCTGCTCGATCGCCTCGTCGCGGCGCTCCTTGGTGAACCACTGGCGGATCTTGTTGCGAGCCCGCGGGCTCTGCACGAAGTTCAGCCAGTCCTGGCTGGGGCCGGAGTCCGGGTTCTTCGAGGTGAAGACCTCGACGACGTCGCCGGTGGTCAGCGAGGACTCGAGCGGCACGAGACGCCCGTTGACCTTGGCACCCATGGTGCGGTGGCCGACCTCGGTGTGCACGGCGTAGGCGAAGTCGACCGGGGTCGCGCCCGTCGGCAGGCCGATGACGCGCCCCTTGGGCGTGAAGACGTAGACCTCCTTCGCCCCGATCTCGAAACGGAGGGAGTCGAGGAACTCGTTCGGGTCGGTCGTCTCGGACTGCCAGTCGGAGAGGTGCGCGAGCCACGCGAGGTCGGTGTCGTTCGAACCGGAGGCGACCTTGCCCGTCGCCATCTGCTCCTTGTACTTCCAGTGCGCCGCGATGCCGAACTCGGCGTGCTGGTGCATCTCGTTGGTGCGGATCTGGATCTCGACCGCGCGGCCCTTCGGCCCGATCACCGTGGTGTGCAGCGACTGGTACAGGTTGAACTTCGGCGTCGCGATGTAGTCCTTGAAGCGGCCGGGCATCGGGCTCCAGCGCGCGTGGATCGAGCCGAGCACGGCGTAGCAGTCGCGCACGGAGTTGACCAGCACGCGGATGCCGACCAGGTCGTAGATCTCGTCGAAGTCGCGGCCGCGGACGACCATCTTCTGGTAGATCGAGTAGTACTGCTTCGGCCGGCCCACGACGCGGCCGCGGATCTTTCCCGCCCGCAGGTCCTCGCCGATGAGGTCGATGATGCTCTGGACGAACTCCTCGCGCTGCGGGGTCCGCACCTTCACGAGGCTCTCGATCTCGTTGTAGATCTTCGGGTAGAGCACCGCGAACGACAGGTCCTCGAGCTCCCACTTGATCGCCTGGATGCCGAGGCGGTTCGCCAGCGGCGCGTAGATCTCGAGGGTCTCGGTCGCCTTGCGGGCCGCGGACTCGGCGGGAACGAAGCCCCAGGTGCGCGCGTTGTGCAGGCGGTCGGCCAGCTTGATGATCAGAACGCGGATGTCCTTCGACATCGCCACGATCATCTTGCGGACGGTCTCGGCCTGCGCGCTGTCGCCGTACTTGACCTTGTCGAGCTTGGTGACGCCGTCCACCAGCATCGCGACCTCGTCGCCGAAGTCGGCTCGGAGCTCGTCGAGCTTGTAGTCGGTGTCCTCCACCGTGTCGTGCAGCAGCGCGGCGGCGATGGTCTTCGAGCCGATGCCGAGGTCGGCGAGGATCTGCGCGACGGCCAGCGGATGCGTGATGTACGGCTCGCCGCTGCGGCGCTTCTGGTTCGCGTGCGCGCGCTCGGCGACCGAGTAGGCTCGCTCGATCAGCGCGATGTCGCTCTTGGGGTGGTGCGTGCGCACCGTCCGGACGAGCGTGTCGACCGCCCCGGAGGGCTGTGCGCGCGAGAAGATCCGCGGGACCAGCCGGCGCAGGGCGGCGGTCGAGGACGTGGTCGTGGTGTCGCTCACGCGGAGATCTCCATCGCCTCATTATCGCCCGTCGCGCGGGCGCCGCGTGACCGGTCCGCCGGGAGCGGACAGGCCCGCGATCAGTCGATCCGGCCCGGGCGTCCCTCGCCGTCGACGACGTCGCCGCCGGCGGCGGCCCAGGCCGTCATCCCGGCCTCGATGTTCGCCGTCTCGTAGCCGGCGCCGTCGAGCGCCTGGACGACCATGGCCGAGCGGACGCCGGAGTGGCAGACGACGAGGATCGCCGCGTCCCGTGGGAGCTCGTCCTGCCGCTCGCCGATGCTGCCCATCGGGATGTGGTGCGCTGCCGGCGCATGACCGAGCGCCCACTCGTGCGGCTCGCGCACGTCGAGCAGCCAGACCTCGTCGCGCTCGACGAGGCCGATCGCGTCCGCGGCGGTGACCTGTGCGTAGTCGGCCACGATCAGCCCTGCACGACGGGGGTCGCGGCGCGCTCGCGGGCCGACACGACCCGCTTGTCGTGCTTGCCGATCTCGGCCTCGCCGCTGCGCAGCTGGGCGTAGAGCGGGGCGGCGACGAAGATCGTCGAGTAGGTGCCGACGATGATGCCGATCAGCAGCGCGAGCGAGATGTCGCGCAGCGTGCCGGCACCGAGGACGAAGGCGCCGATGACGAGGATCGCGGCGACCGGCAGGGCCGCGACGATCGAGGTGTTGATCGAGCGCACCAGCGTCTGGTTCTCGGCGAGGTTGACCGTCTCGGAGAAGGTCTTGGTGGTGCTGCCGAGCGCCTCCGCGGTGTTCTCGCGGATCTTGTCGAAGACCACGACGGTGTCGTAGAGCGAGTAGCCGAGGATCGTCAGCAGTCCGATGACCGCCGCCGGCGACACCTCCGTCCCGGTGATTCCGTAGACGCCGGCCACGATCACGAGGTCGTGCAGGAGCGCGACGATCGCGGCGAGGGACATCTTCCAGGTCCGGAAGTACGCCCACATCGCCAGGGCGGCCAGGATCACGAAGATGATCAGGCCGCGGACCGCCTGCTGCGTGACGTCCGAGCCCCAGGCGGCGCCGATGAAGGACGACGCGACCTGCTCCGTCGGGACGGAGTAGGCCTCGGACAGGGCGTTGCGGACCTGGGTCGACTCGTCGGTCGACAGCTGGCTGGTCTGCACCCGGATCGAGTCGTCGCCGACGATCGAGACGCGCGGGACCGCGTCGGGCGAGACCGAGGTGACGGCGTCCGTCGCAGCCGTCTGGTCCAGATTCTCCGGCGCGGTGACCGTGAACTCGGAGCCGCCGGTGAACTCGATGCTGAAGTTGAAGCCACCGCGCGCCGCCGTGCCGAGCACGGTGAGCAGGATGATCGCGATCGAGATGAGGTACCAGGTGCGCCGGCGGCCGACGAAGTCGACCGAGCGCTTGCCGGTGTAGAGGTCGTTTCCGAACTGCGAGAAGCTGGCCATCACGCGTCCTTCCCGTTCGAGTCGTTCGAGGAGCTGCGCGCGGCGGCCGCCTCGGCGGCCTTGCGCTCGGCGATGGTCTGGCGGCGGGCGGCCTCGCGGGCGGCGGAGGAGCCCTTGCCCGAGGCCCCCTTGCCGGCGAGCACGGCGTCCTGCGGACGGAACGCCGCTCGGCCGCGGTAGACCGCGCCGAGTGCGCGCGGATCCAGTCCGGAGGCCTTGTGCCCCTCGGAGAAGAACTTGGTCGTCGCGAGCAGCTGCAGCATCGGGTGGGTGAAGAGGATCACCACCACGAGGTCGATCAGCGTCGTGATGCCGAGGGTGAGCGCGAAGCCGCGGACGCTGCCGACCGCGAGGGCGAAGAGCACGACGGCCGCGAGCAGGTTCACCATGTCGGAGGCGAAGATCGTGCGCAGCGCGCGCCGCCAGCCGGCCTCGACCGAGGACTCGAGTCCGCGGCCGTCGCGCAGCTCGTCGCGGATCCGCTCGAAGTAGACGATGAACGAGTCCGCCGTGATGCCGATCGCCACGATCAGACCCGCGACTCCCGCGAGCGAGAGGCGGAGTCCCTCCCGCCAGGAGAGCAGGGTGACGACGAGGTAGGTGACGATCGCCGCCACCATCAGCGACGCGATGGTCACCGCGCCGAGCACGCGGTACTGCGCGATCGAGTAGACGACGACGAGGATGAGCCCGATCAGGCCCGCGAGCAGGCCGCTGGCGAGCTGGGTCGAGCCGAGCGTCGCGGAGATGCTGTCCGAGCTCTGCACCTGGAAGCCGATCGGGAGGGCGCCGTACTTCAGCTGGTCGGCGAGGGTCTTCGACGACTCCTGGGTGAAGGAGCCGGAGATCTGCGCGTTGCCGTCGGTGATCGCCGCGTTGGTGGACGGCGCCGAGATGACGCGGCCGTCGAGGACGATCGCGAACTGGTTCTGGGCGCCCTGCAGGCCGACGAGGCGCGAGGTGACGTCGCCGAAGGCCTGGGTGCCCTGGTCGTCGAAGGAGAGGTTGACGGCCCAGGTGCCGGTGCTGGCGCCGGAGGACGTCGTCATCAGGCCGTTCGAGGCGTCGGAGATGTCCTCACCGGTGATCTCGACCGGGCCGAGGATGTACTTCGCCGTGTCGTTGTCGTCGCAGGTGATCAGGGGCTGATCGGCCGGCGCAAGGTTCGGGTCCTGGTCGTTGAGGAACGCGCAGTCGAACGAGGTGTACTGCGCCTCGAGCGCCGGCGTGATGTAGGCGAGGTCGCTTGCGCTGGTCGGCGCGGCCGTCGGCTCGGTGGCGAGCGAGGGGTCGACCGGGGTCGGCGTGGGCGAGGCGGTCGAATCGCCGCCGACCGAGCTGTTGGTCGCCTGGCTGGCGACGAGCACCGGGCGGAAGTCGAGCTTCGCCGAGGCCTCGATGCGCTGCAGCGTCGCGTCGTCCGGCGTGCCCGGGATCGAGACGACGATGTTGCTCGAGCCCTGGGTCGTGATCTCGGACTCGGAAACGCCCGCGGCGTCGATCCGCTGGCGGATGATCGAGACGGCCTGCGTCAGCTGCTCGGACGAGACGGTCTGGCCGTCCGAGAGCTGGGGCTGGAGCACGATCTGGGTGCCGCCCTCGAGGTCGAGCGCGAGCTTCGGCGTCCAGGAGCCGCCGCCGAAGGCGACGGCGGCGGCGTTGAGGCCGACGAGCGCGAGGATCAGGACGCCGAGCCAGCTCAGCGAGCGCCGGGCCTTCCGGACGGGGGTTGATGCGGCCACCCAGGGCTCACCTTCTTCTTCGGTCGGCGCCGGCTCTCCGGCCGACGCTGGCTCTGCGGTCGACGTCGATCCTCGCGCAGGGGCCGACCCCGGGGGCCGCGCCTGTCGTCCGATCGACGGTCTTCGGTCCGGGGCGCACCCCGGACGTGGAAGGGCGGGCGGGGCGCCGATGCACCCTGCCCGCCCTGGAGACTACTGCGCGTCGGGCCTGCGGTCGCGCTCGACCGGGTCGACCAGCGGGTCGGACGTGTGCGCGGCGTCGCGCTCGCCGAACGCGGGCGACTCGACGGCCGCCACGGACTCGGGCTCGTCCTCGTCGGCGACGACCGCGTTCTCGGTCGGGTCGATGAGGCGGGCGATGGCCTGGCGGTGGATCGTCAGGAGCGTCCCGGGGGTCGACTCGATGACGATCTTGTTCTCGTCGTCGTCGATCGAGACGACGGTGCCGAACAGGCCGGAGCCGGTCATCAGCTCGACACCGGGGACCAGCCCGGACTTCATCTTCTCCGCGTCGCGCTGCCGCTTCTTGTTGTTGCGGAACATGAAGATGATCATCACGGCGAGAAGCAGGACGAGCAGGATGATCGTCGGATCCATGGGTGAGCCTTCCGGAGTTGAGGGTGATCCGCCGCGCACACAAGGGGTGGCGCATGCGGATCGAGCGGCCCGTCGGGCCTTGAAGATTATAGGTCATCTCCGAACAGGGGCCGCTGGGAGGCCGAGGCGGCTCCCCCGCGCGGATCCACGCCGAAGTGCCGGTAGGCGGCCGGGGTCGCGACGCGGCCGCGCGGCGTGCGGGTGAGCAGCCCGATCCGCACGAGGAACGGCTCGACGACCGCCTCGACCGTCTCCGCCTCCTCGCCGACGGAGACCGCGAGCGTGTTGAGTCCGACCGGTCCGCCGTCGAAGCGGGTGAGCACGATGTCCATCACGGCGCGATCGAGGCGGTCGAGGCCGAGCTCGTCGACATCGTAGAGGTCGAGTGCGGCACGGACCGCGGTGACGTCGGCGCGACCGCCGTGCACGAGCGCGAAGTCGCGGACCCGGCGCAGCAGGCGGTTCGCGATGCGCGGGGTGCCCCGGCAGCGGCCGGCGATCTCGGCGACCGCCTCGCCGTCGATGTCGAGGTCGAGCAGCCGCGCGGCGCGGGTCAGCACCTGGCGCAGCTCGTCCTCGGCGTAGAACTCGAGGTGGGCGGTGAAGCCGAACCGGTCGCGCAGCGGATTCGGCAGGAGGCCCGAGCGCGTGGTCGCGCCGACGAGGGTGAACGGCGCGAGATCCAGGGGGACGGAGGTCGCGCCGGCGCCCTTGCCGACCATGATGTCGATCCGGAAGTCCTCCATCGCGAGGTAGAGCATCTCCTCCGCGGAGCGCGCCATCCGGTGGATCTCGTCGATGAAGAGGATCTCGCCTGGCAGCAGCGAGGAGAGCACGGCGGCCAGGTCGCCGGCGTGCTGGATCGCGGGGCCGCTGGACATCCGCAGCGGCGAGGAGCTCTCCTCCGCCACGATCATCGCCAGGGTGGTCTTGCCGAGGCCGGGCGGGCCGGCCAGCAGGATGTGGTCGGGCGTGCGGCCCTGCATCGCCGCCGCCTTGAGCAGCAGCTCGAGCTGGCCGCGGACCTTGCGCTGACCGACGAACTCGCCGAGGTTCTTCGGGCGGAGCGCCCCCTCGAAGGCGATCTCGGCCTCGGAGGCGACCTCGGGGCCCATCACGTCGTCGCCGCTCACGAGCGCGCCGCCGGACCGAGCCGGGCGAGGGCGAGGCGGAGCAGGGACTGCACGCTCGCGGCGTCGGAGGCCTGGGCGTCGAGCAGGATCTCGTCGACGACCTCGGCGGCGACGCGCTCGGGCCAGCCGAGGCCGACGAGCGCCGAGAGCACGCTCTGCGCGGCCGTCGCACCCGGCCCGGAGCCGCGGGCGGCGCGCGGGCGGACGGCGAGCTTGCCCGCGAGCGACAGGATGATGAGCTTCGCGGTCTTGGGGCCGATGCCGGAGACCTTGCGGAAGACGGCGTCGTCCTCGTCGGCGACGGCCTGGGCGATGCGCTCGGGCTCCACCGCGCCGAGCACGCCGAGCGCGGACTTGGGGCCGACGCCGGTGACGCCGATCAGCAGCTCGAAGATCTCGAGCTGCTCCTCGTCCGGGAAGCCGTAGAGGGTCAGCGAGTCCTCGCGGACGATCAGCGTCGTCGTCAGCACGGTCTCGTCGCCGACCCGCAGCTCGAGCGCGTGCTGCGGCGTGACGTTGACCGCGTAGCCGACGCCGTGGACGTCGACGACGGCGAGGCTCCCGCGAGCGGAGAGGACGGTGCCGCGGAGGGAGGAGATCACCGCGTCAGTCTAGAGGCTCGAACAGGCGTTCGAGTGGCGGCCTCCGCGGCGCGCCAGGCCCGCTGGGCCGCGGTCTCCCCCTCGGCGGCGGCGGGGCCCGCGGCGATCGGCCCGCGCCAGGCGTGGCAGACGGCGAGGGCGAGGGCGTCGGCCGCGTCGGCCGGCTTCGGCGGGGCGTCGAGCCGGAGGATGCGCTGGATCATCGTGGTGACCTGACGCTTGTCCGCCGCTCCGTAGCCGGTGACCGCGGCCTTGACCTCGCTGGGCGTGTGCATGCCGACGACGAGGTCGCGGCGGGCGGCCGCCACCAGGGCGACGCCGCTGATCTGGGCGATGCCCATCACCGTGCTGACGTTGTTCTGCGCGAAGACGCGCTCGATCGCGACGGCCTCGGGCCGGTGCTCGTCGAGCAGCGCTTCGATCCCGTCGCCGAGGGCGAGCAGCCGGCGTTCCAGTGGAGCATCGGTGGGGGTCCGGAGGACGCTCACGTGCACGAGCGTCGCGCGCCGGTCGCGGCCGACGTCGACGATGCCGACGCCGCACCGGGTGAGCCCCGGGTCGATCCCGAGGACGCGCATCAGCGCGCCCGCCCGGGACGAGCCGGGGTCACCGGGTCACTCCTCGTCGTTCTCGAGCTCGGCCCGGACCTCGGGCGTGATGTCGAGGTTCGT
Organism: Rathayibacter sp. VKM Ac-2927; assembly: GCF_022815525.1. NCBI lineage: Bacteria > Bacillati > Actinomycetota > Actinomycetes > Micrococcales > Microbacteriaceae > Rathayibacter > Rathayibacter sp. VKM Ac-2927. The sequence goes on along the minus strand of NZ_JALGRT010000003.1, from coordinate 8,238 downwards.
GTAGACGTTCTGCACGTCGTCCGAGTCCTCGAGCGCGTCGATCAGGCGGAAGACCTTGCGGGCCGTCTCGGCGTCGGCCTCGACCTGCAGCGAGGCGACGAACTCGACGTCGGCGGCGTCGTAGTCGATGCCGGCCTCCTGGAGGGCCGTGCGCGCCGGGACCAGCTCGGCGGCCTCGGTGCGGACCTCGAAGGACTCGCCGTGGTCGATGACGTCGTCGACGCCGAAGTCGAGGACCGCGCCGAGCACGTCGTCCTCGGTCACGCCGTCGCCGTGCGGGACGGTGATGACGCCCTTGCGCGCGAAGTTGTAGGCGACGCTGCCCGGGTCGGCCATGGTGCCGCCGTTGCGGGTCATCGCCGTGCGGACGTCCGCCGCGGCGCGGTTCTTGTTGTCGGTGAGGCACTCGACGAGCAGCGCGATGCCGTTCGGGCCGTAGGCCTCGTACATGATCGTCGTGTAGTCGATGACCTCGCCGGTGAGGCCCGCGCCGCGCTTGATCGCGCGGTCGATGTTGTCGTTCGGGACCGAGGTCTTCTTCGCCTTCTGCACGGCGTCGACGAGCGTCGGATTGCCGGACATGTCGGCGCCGCCGATCTTGGCGGCCACCTCGATGTTCTTGATCAGCTTGGCGAAGGACTTCGCGCGGCGCGAGTCCTTGATCGCCTTCTGGTGCTTGGTCGTGGCCCACTTGGAATGCCCGGACACGGTGCTCCCTCGGAAATCTCGTTCGTGCGACTCCCTCGGGCGCCGCTGATGGCTGGTCCAGTGTAATCGAGCACCGGGCGGGGCGGCCCGAGCCGCGCCCGAGGGCGGGATGCCGTGGTGCTCCTCGCCCTGGGTGCCGTCCGCCGGAAGAGCGGTCGAACTGCACGAATCCGGCCAGGCCTGCGTCCGCTGCCAGGAATGACCATGTGCAGTCGGGTCTGCGGAAGGGTTGCCGCGGGGCGGACCAGGCCGCCGCGCAGCCGAGACGAGAACGAGGACCGCGATGACGAACGACCCGCAGAGGGACGGCACGACCGGGCAGGACGGGGCTCGTCCTCCGGGGATCGGGCGCCGATCGGCGCTCGCGGTCGCCTGGACGGTCCCGGTGATCGCGGGAGCCGCGGCGGCCCCCGCGGCCTCCGCCTCCACGCCGCCGAAGGAGGACGGCACGTTCCTCGGTGTCTGGCTCGTCTCCGACGGCCTGGAGTCCTCGCGGGCCTTCCGCGTCGAGGTGTACCTCGACGGGACCGGGACCCCGGGCACCCCGGTCGTCCTCCCCCAGGACGCGGTGGTGCGCGTCACCTGCTCGAACCACGACGTCGCCGTCTGGGCGGACGGGATCGTTCCCGAGGGGCCGCGGGCCGGCTCGATCACGATCCCCGCCGGGGTCTACCCGACGGTCGGGGCGTACACGATCGGCGACAGGAGCGTGGTGGTCACCGCCCCGTACCCGGGGCCGCAGACCGTGTGCGAGCTCGCCGCCGAGCCGCGGGGACGGTTCGCGGTGGAGGCGAAGGTGACTCGCGGGCCCACCTATCGTGGCCCCGACCCGTACGCGGTCGGCATCTACGGCCGCCCGTCCGCGGTCGTCGTCTTGGAGTTCTGAGAGGCCTCCGAGTCGCAGAGAACTGTCACCGGTTCGGCGGGGCGGAGTCCGCGCGGAATCGAGCCATCCGGCACCGTTCCCGCCAGAGATTCGGCACGCTTCACGCCCGGTCGACAGAGTGTCCGAGGCGAGGCAGCCCCCTGAGTCCAGTCGACGCGACCGAGAACGAGGACACCGATGACACCCGATCAGCACCACTCACCGAGCGACGATCGCCCCACATCGATCCCGCCGGGAGTCGCGCGCCGTACCGCGATCGCCGCCGCGTGGACGACGCCGGTGATCGCCGCCGCGGTCGCCGCGCCCGGCGCCTCCGCGTCCCCCGTCGGAGCCGGGATCTTCGCCGGTGTGTCGATCAGCTCCAGCCTCGGAGAAGGCCGCTTCTTCGTCCTCGTCCTCCTCAACACGACTGCGACGACGACCACGACGGACGTCGTCTTCGGAGAGGACGTCCGGGTGGACATCGCCGCTGAGCACGACGTCGCGTCCTGGGGCGAGGGGGTCGTCGCCGACGGTCCACGCAGCGGTCATCTCGTGATCCCGGCCGGCTCGCACCCGGTCACGAACAGCTACGAGACCGAGGGGAGACTCGCTGCGGAATTCACGAGGGTCTGCTTCTGCGAACTCACCGCCTCCCCCAAAGGCAGCTTCACCGTCTCGGCCACGGTGACCCGAGGGCCTCTTTATCAGGGGTCGGACCCCGCCGTGAAGGCTCAGTACGGGAGCTCGTCGGCCGTGGGCACGGTGACGATCTGACGAGTCGGATCCGCGCGCTCGGGTTCTCCGATCGCGCCACCGGCACCTTCTCCGCCAGCGATTCGTCACTCGCCGCTCCTCGTCGACAGGGTGTCGGGCGAGCCGGGCAGTCCCCGCCGTCCCATCGACGCGAACGAGGGCGAGGACACCGATGACACCTGATCAGAGACACCCGGATGCCGGCGATCCCCGTCCGTCCGATCCTGCGGGAGTCGCGCGGCGGACCGCCGCCACGGCCGCCGAGACGGCGCTGGTGGTCGCCGCGACGGCCACCGTGACCCGCGGCCCCGTCCACTTCGGGCCCGATCCCGCCGCCGTCCGGCTGTTCGGAGCGACGTCCTCGACGGAGACGGTGCAGAACTGACGGGCGCGCTACTTCAGCAGTCGGGACAGCACGCGGTCGGCCAGCGGCTTGCCGCCGGTCTGGCAGGTAGGGCAGTACTGCAGCGTCGAGTCGGAGTAGATCACCTGGCGGATCGTGTCGCCGCAGACCGGGCAGGCCTCGCCGGTGCGGCCGTGCACGCGCATCCCGAGCTTCTTCTCGCGCTTGAGGTCCGCGGCATGCAGGCCCTCCGCCCGGCCGAGCGCCTCCTCGAGGGTGTAGCGGAGTGCGGAGTACAGGCGGTCGAGCTCGTCGGGCGTGAGCGAGGCCGGCTTGAACGGCGACATCTTCGCGACGTGCAGGATCTCGTCCGAGTAGGCGTTGCCGATGCCCGCGATCCGGGACTGGTCGCGGAGGACGCCCTTGAGCTGGGCGCGGCCCGCGGTGGCCAGGATCGCCCCGAGGATCTCGCGGGTGAACTCGGGGTCGAGAGGATCCGGACCGAGCCGCTCGACGCCCGGGACGTCCCGCGGGTCTCTCACGATCGAGATCGCCAGGCTCTTCTTCGTGCCGGCCTCGGTGATGTCGAAGCCGGAGCCGTCGTCGAGGATCAGGCGCGCGGCGAGCGGGCCGCGGCCCGGCTTCACCGGCGCGGTCGGCCGCTCGGGGCGCCAGCGCACCCAGCCCGCGCGGGCCAGGTGCAGCAGCACGTGCACGTCGCCGATGGCGAGGTCCAAGAACTTGCCGTGCCGGCTCACCCCGTGCACCGTCTCCCCCGCGAGCGAGGACGGCGGGATCGCGACGGTCTTCAGCGCGGAGATCGCGAACACGTCGAGTCGCTCCAGCACGCGGCCGCCGAGGCGCTCGTCCAGGTCTCGCGCGAGCGCGTGCACTTCGGGGAGTTCGGGCATGCCCCTACTGTGCCGCGCCGAAGCGGGTGGCCGCGACCTTGCGCAGGAACAGCTCGTGGAAGCGGTAGTCGCCGGTGATCTCGGGGTGGAACGAGGTGCCCAGCAGGGCGCCCTGCTCGACGGCGACGACCCGGCCGTCGGCCAGGGCCGCGAGGGCGTGCGCGCGCTCCCCCAGCTCCTCGACGACGGGGGCGCGGATGAAGACCGCATGCATCGGCGGGTCGCCGATGCCGTCGATGTCGAGGTCGGTCTCGAAGGAGTCCAGCTGGTTGCCGAAGGCGTTCCGACGGACGGTCACGTCCAGGCCACCGAAGCTGCTCTGGCCGTCGATGCGGTCGAGCACGCGGTCGGCGAGCATGATCAGTCCGGCGCAGGTGCCGTAGACCGGCAGACCCGCGGCGATCGCCTCCTTCACCGGCTCGGCGAGGCCGAACAGGCGCGAGAGCTTGTCCATCACCGTGGACTCGCCGCCGGGGATCACGAGACCCGCGACCGACGCGAGCTCGGACGGACGGCGCACCAGCACCACCTCGGCGCCGAGCTCGCGCAGCACGTGCGCGTGCTCGCGGAAGTCGCCCTGCAGGGCGAGGACGCCGACGCGAAGCCCCGCGAGGGACCCCCGGGTCCCGTCCTCGCCCGCGACGGGCGCGCTCTCGCTACCAGCCACGCTCGGAGAGGCGGTGCGGCGCGGGCACGTCGGCCACGTTGATGCCGACCATCGCCTCGCCGAGACCGCGGGACGCCTCGGCGACCACCTTGGCGTCGTCGAAGAACGTCGTCGCCTTGACGATCGCGGCGGCGCGCTTCGCGGGCTCGCCCGACTTGAACACGCCGGAGCCGACGAAGACGCCGTCGGCGCCGAGCTGCATCATCAGCGCGGCATCGGCCGGGGTGGCGACGCCGCCGGCGGTGAAGAGCACGACGGGGAGCTTGCCGGTCTGCGCGATCTCGGCGACCAGCTCGTAGGGAGCCTGCAGCTCCTTCGCGGCGACGTAGAGCTCGTCCTTCGTCAGGGACTTGAGGCGGTTCACCTCGGCCGAGATGGTGCGGATGTGCTTGGTGGCCTCGGAGACGTCGCCCGTGCCGGCCTCGCCCTTCGAGCGGATCATCGCCGCACCCTCGGTGATGCGGCGCAGGGCCTCGCCGAGGTTGGTGGCGCCGCAGACGAAGGGAACGGTGAAGTTCCACTTGTCGATGTGGTTCACATAGTCGGCCGGCGAGAGGACCTCGGACTCGTCGATGTAGTCGACGCCGAGCTCCTGGAGGATCTGCGCCTCGACGAAGTGGCCGATGCGGGCCTTGGCCATCACGGGGATGGAGACGGCGGCGACGATCCCGTCGATGAGGTCGGGGTCGCTCATCCGCGCGACGCCGCCCTGCGAGCGGATGTCCGCAGGGACGCGCTCGAGCGCCATCACGGCGACGGCTCCGGCGTCCTCGGCGATGCGCGCCTGCTCCGCGTTGACGACGTCCATGATGACGCCGCCCTTGAGCATCTCGGCGAGCCCGCGCTTGACGCGGCTCGAGCCGAACTGCTCCGAGGCGGAGGAGGACGTGGGGGTGGTGTCGGTCATGTTCGCGAGTCCTGTTCTGTGCGGCGACTTCCGCCGACGGCAGCGTCCAGTCTACGAGACGGGACCGGGCGGCATCGGCGCTGGACAAGGCGGGCGGGGCGGGTCTCGAGACGCGGCAGTGGGGCTGGTCGACGAGCATGAGGCGCCGCCACGCCGCTGCCCGACAGGCATCGGGCGCCGGTGCGGGCCCACACGACCAGCAGGGGGCCCACCATGCTGATCGAGTAGCCCGCAGAGCGGGCGTATCGAGATCCACCGGCACCGGGACTGGAGTCTGCAGACTCGGCCTGCTGACGACGGTGGGTCTCGATACGCCCCTGCGGGGCTACTCGACCACCATAGGTGGCCGCTGCGCGACTACTCGAGAGGCGGCGGGCTAGGGGCGGGGCCAGGCTGCGGCGAGGCTCGCGCGGACGTCGCCGAGGAGCTGGGGCAGGGCCTTGGTGCGGGCGATGATCGGGAAGAAGTTGGCGTCGGTCGCCCAGCGCGGCACGACGTGCTGGTGCAGGTGGGCGGCGATGCCGGCGCCGGCGACGGCGCCCTGGTTCATGCCGAGGTTGAAGCCGTCGTTGTTCGAGACCTCGCGGAGGACGCGCATCGCCGTCTGGGTGAGCGCGCCGATCTCGGCCACTTCCTCGGGAGTGGCCACGTCGTAGAGCGGGATGTGCCGGTACGGGCAGACCAGGAGGTGGCCGGAGTTGTACGGGAACAGGTTCAGCAGGACGAAGGCGTGCTCGCCGCGCGCGACGATCAGCGCCTCCTCGTCGCTCAGCGTCGGCGCGACGCAGAACGGGCAGTCGTCGTCGCCCGGCTGGCCCTTCCGGATGTACACCATCCGGTGCGGGGTCCACAGGCGCTGGAACTCGTCGGGGACGCCGGCGAGGTGCGCGGAGGACTCGGCGCCCTCGGGGACGGCGTCGTCGAACGGCTCCCCCACCGCTAGACCTGGGCCTTGGTCGCGATGGCCTCGCGGATCCGGGCGACGGCGTCGGCGACGGGGATGCCGTTCTCCTGGGTGCCGTCGCGGAAGCGGAAGCTGACCGCACCGGCGTCGCGGTCCTTCTCGCCGACGATCAACTGGAACGGGACCTTCTGCAGGGTCGCGTTGCGGATCTTCTTCTGCATCCGGTCACTGGAGTAGTCGATCTCGGCGCGGACGCCGGCCTTCTTCAGCTGACCGACCACGTCCTCGAGGTAGGGCAGGTACTCGTCGGCGATCGGGATGCCGACGACCTGCACCGGCGAGAGCCAGACCGGGAACGCTCCGGCGTAGTGCTCGGTGAGGATGGCGAAGAAGCGCTCGATCGAGCCGAAGAGGGCGCGGTGGATCATCACCGGCCGCTTCTTCGAGCCATCGGAGGCGGTGTACTCGAGCTCGAAGCGCTCGGGCTGGTTGAAGTCGAGCTGGATCGTCGACATCTGCCAGGTCCGGCCGATGGCGTCGCGGGCCTGGACCGAGATCTTCGGGCCGTAGAACGCGGCTCCACCCGGGTCGGGGACCAGCTCGAGGCCGGACTCGACGGCGACGGCGCGCAGCGACTCGATCGCCGACTCCCACTGCTCGGGGTCGCCGACGAACTTCGGGTTGCCCTCCTGGTTGGTGGAGAGCTCGAGGTAGAAGTCGTCGAGGCCGTAGTCGCGCAGGACCTGGAGCACGAACTCGAGGTTGCGGGTCAGCTCGGCCGACACGTCCTCCTGCGTGACGTAGATGTGCGCGTCGTCCTGGGTCAGCCCGCGGACGCGGGTGAGGCCCTGCAGGGTGCCGCTCTTCTCGTAGCGGTACACGGTGCCGAACTCGGCCAGGCGCAGCGGCAGCTCGCGGTAGCTGCGCCCGCGCGAGCGGAAGATCAGGTTGTGGAACGGGCAGTTCATGGGCTTCAGGTAGTAGTCCTGGCCCTGGCGGGTGACGGTGCCGTCCTCGTCCTGCAGCTCGTCGAGGTGCATCGGGGGGAACATTCCCTCGGCGTACCACTGCAGGTGGCCGCTGGTCATGAAGAGGTCGCCCTTGGTGATGTGCGGAGTGTAGACGAGCTCGTAGTCGTGGGCGAGCAGCTGCTCGCGCATGTACTGCTCGATCTCGTAGCGGATGATGCCGCCCTTGGGGTGGAAGACCGCGAGACCGGAGCCGATCTCGTCCGGGAACGAGAAGAGGTCGAGCTCGTGACCGAGCTTGCGGTGGTCGCGGCGGGCGGCCTCCTCGAGGCGGGCCTGGTGCGCGCGCAGCTCGTCCTTCGTCGGCCACGCGGTGCCGTAGACGCGCTGCAGCTGCGGGTTCTTCTCCGAGCCCCGCCAGTAGGCCGCGGCGTTGCGGGTCAGCGCGTAGCCGTTGCCGATCATCCGGGTGTTGGGCAGGTGCGGGCCGCGGCAGAGGTCCTTCCAGACCGTCTCGCCGGTGCGGGGGTCGACGTTGTCGTAGATGGTGAGCTCGGCGCCGCCGACCTCGACCGACTCGCCGTCGGCGCCCGCGCCCTTGAGGCCGATCAGCTCGAGCTTGTACGGCTCGGCGGCCAGCTCGGCGCGCGCCTCGTCCTCGGTGACGACGCGGCGCACGAAGCGCTGGCCCTGGCGGATGATGCGGTCCATCGCCTTCTCGAGCGCCTTCATGGCCTCGGGCGTGAAGGGCTCGGTGACGTCGAAGTCGTAGTAGAAGCCGTCGGTGACGGGCGGGCCGATGCCGAGCTTCGCCTCCGGGTTGCTCTGCTGCACGGCCTGCGCGAGCACGTGCGCGGCGGAGTGGCGGAGGATGCTCAGGCCGTCGGGCGAGGAGATCAGGACGGGCTCGATGCTGTCGCCGGGGACGACGTCGGCGGCCAGGTCCTTCAGCTCGCCGTTGACGCGGATCGCGACGACCGCCCGGTCGGTGAAGTGCGTGAACCCCGTGCCTGCCTCGGTGACGACGGCGGCGTCGGCGGTGGGACGGGACGATTCGGGGACGTTCGACGATGCGTTCGACACGCGCGGGTGCTCCTCTGGGGCTGGGGGACCCCTCGACTTTAGTCGTCGGCGCGGCCGCCTCGACGCGGCGACGCGGGCCCGGCGGTGGCCACCCGGGCCGCGCCGGGCTTACCGCGCCCCGGCGCG